>NZ_FPIY01000002.1:441578-983305 GCF_900119145.1 Cellulophaga fucicola
GGATGAACTGCGCTTCGCTTGTTGATCCCTAAAAGCTCCGCTTTGAAAACAAAGAATCCAAAGTTAAAAATACAAGTAAACTTGATTTTTAACTTTGGATTCTTTGTTTATTCGTGACCCCGGAGGGATTCAAACCCCCAACCCTCAGAGCCGAAATCTGATGCGCTATTCAGTTGCGCCACGGGGCCTTAATTGACCTAAAAAAATGTTTTAAGCTAATTTGTTTTTTACAATAGTAGATATTGTTTTTCCGTCTGCCTTACCGGCTAACTGAGAAGATACCATACCCATAACCTTACCCATATCTTTCATCCCTTCTGCACCTGTTGTTGCTATTACACTTTCTACAACTGTTGCGATTTCATCCTCTGACATCTGCTCTGGTAAAAATTGCGATATAACTTCCGCTTGTGCTAATTCTGGAGCAGCTAAATCTTCTCTACCCTGCTCTGCATATATAGCAGCACTATCCTTACGTTGCTTAACAAGCTTCTGTATAATTTTAATTTCTTCCTCTTCACTTAATTCTGTTTTAGCACCAGATTCTGTTTGCGCCATTAGTAAAACAGATTTTATAGCTCGTAATGATTCTAAAGCTACGCTATCTTTAGCTTTCATAGCTGTTTTCATTGCCGTCATTACATCTTGTTGTAAGCTCATAATCTATAATTTTTTGGAATACGAAGATAAAAAAATAAACCCGAAAACAATTATTGCTTTCGGGTTTATACACTAAATTATATAGTCTAAAAAACTACATTAATCTACATTATCGTGTAAATAAGAATTATTAGAACGTAGCTGAATATCATCTCCGTCATCACTTAAAGTAGTTCTAGACATTCTATTCTCTGGGTTATTCTGATTTAAATCTACACCTTGACGTAAATAAGCTGGTTTAGTTTCCATATCATTTACATTATTAATATTGTTTTTAAACTTATGATTAAAGTCTTTTAACTTTCTTCTACGCTCATCTGCTCTATTTTTAAGCAAATCTTCTATTGGCGTATTCATTGGATCCACATCTAAATCTAACTCCTTTACTTCTGGAGCAGGTGCTGCTTTTGGAGCTTCTGCTACTTTCTGAACAACTGTTTTTCTTTCAAAAGCCAATTCTTCGTCTACAATTTTAGGTTCAAATTTTTCAGCTTTAGATTTAGCTCCTGTAAGCTCTTTCTCTAACTCCATATAGTCATCTAAACTATATCTTTTTTCTCCTTCTTTATTTAATTCTAAAACAGGAACAACCTCTACATGGTCTTTAACATCCATATCATTTACATCTTCATCTAAACTAAATGTAATTGTATGTTCTTTTTCTTCCTCTTCTACTTTTTGTTCTCTACGTGGAATATCATCAAAGCTAAATGCAAATTGATCTTCATCTTGCACAACTTTTACTTCTTCTGCATCTACAACATTAAAATCATTTACATCAACAATAACAAAATCTTCTTCTTTAGGCACTTCTGCTATTACTTCGTCATAAAAAACATTAAAGTTTTTTATATAGTTTGTTGTTGGTATTAAATCCATTTCTGGCTTTTCTTCTTCGAACAATGTATGCTTAATAACTTCTGGCTCAGCAGGTGTAACTTCCTTTTTAACAGGACTAGTCTCTGGCTCCACAACCTCGTATACAACATTAGCAGCAGCAGGCGTTAAATTGTGCACTGCTTTTTGCTCATCTTCTAAAGTGTGAATTATTTTTTTAGACTCAGTGTTTACTATATCATCTTGCTGATCTACATTAAAACCCGTAGCAATAACCGTTACAGCGATTGCGTCTCCTAAGCCCTCATCTTCACCAACACCCATAATAATGTTAGCTCCGTGACCTGCTTCTGTTTGAATATGATCGTTAATTTCACCTATTTCATCAATAGTAATCTCCTGAGCTCCGGATACTATTAATAATAATACGTTTTTAGCACCCGCAATTTTATTATCGTTTAATAACGGAGAGTCTAATGCTTTAGTAATGGCTTCATGCGCTCTAGAAGAACCAGATGCATTTGCAGAACCCATTATTGCAGTACCACTATTAGATAATACTGTTTTAGCGTCACGTAAATCTATGTTTTGCGTGTAATGATGCGTTATTACCTCTGCTATTCCACGGGCAGCAGTAGCTAATACTTCATCTGCTTTAGAGAAACCAGCTTTAAATCCTAAATTACCGTATACTTCTCTAAGTTTATTATTATTAATAACAATTAATGAATCTACATTAGCACGAAGTTTTTCTATACCAGTCTGAGCTTGCTGGCATCTCATTTTTCCTTCGAACAGAAAAGGCATTGTTACAATACCCACAGTTAGGATATCCATACCTTTTGCTTGTTTTGCTATTACAGGAGCAGCACCAGTACCTGTACCACCACCCATACCGGCAGTAATAAAAACCATTTTAGTATTAGAATCTAACATACTTTTTATGTCTTCCATACTTTCTATAGCTGCTTGTTCACCAACTTCTGGATTTGCACCTGCGCCCAAACCTTCTGTTAATGTTACACCTAATCTTATTTTATTAGGCACTGTACTATTTTCTAGTGCTTGTGAGTCTGTATTACAAACTATAAAATCTACACCATTTATCCCGGCTTGGAACATGTGATTAATGGCATTACTACCACCGCCACCTACACCAATGACTTTGATTACGTTACTTTGATTTTTAGGCAAATCAAAAGAAATATTACTTTCTAATTCAGCGTTCTTGCTCATACTGTTATTTTACTGAGTTACTCTTTTTTCAATTTTCTATATATGCGTTACTCTGCATTATCCAAAAAGTCTTTCAACTTATCAGACCATTTCTCAAAAATGGATTTACGTTCTATTTTTACTTCTTTTTTAGGAGCCGCTTCGTTAGCCTCTTCTTGCTTATAGTCACCCTCACCAGCACTTACATTCTCTACAGCAGCAATTTCTTCTGCTTCTTCTTTAGCTTCTAACGCTACAGCCTTATTTTTTGCATTGGTTTCAATTGCATTCATTAACAAACCAACACCTGTTGCATATAACGGACTAGCAATATCTTGGTCTGAATCTCCTGCCAAATGCTCGTTAGGATAACCAATTCTAGTATCCATACCTGTTATATACTCTACTAATTGCTTTAAATGTTTTAATTGGCTACCTCCACCAGTTAAAACAATACCTCCAATTAATTTTTTCTTTTGGTCTTCATGTCCATAATTTTTTATTTCCATGTACACCTGCTCTATAATTTCTACAACGCGAGCGTGTATAATTTTAGAAAGGTTTTTAAGTGTAATTTCTTTAGGTTCCCTACCTCTTAACCCAGGGATAGAAACTATTTCATTATCCTTATTTTCTCCAGGCCAAGCAGAACCAAATTTTATTTTTAGCAACTCAGCTTGTTTTTCTATAATAGAACAACCCTCTCTTATATCTTCTGTAATAACATTACCTCCAAAAGGGATTACAGCAGTATGCCTAATAATACCATCTTTAAAAATGGCAACATCTGTTGTACCACCTCCTATATCTATTAATGCTATACCTGCTTCTTTTTCTTCTTGACTTAATACTGCATTTGCAGAAGCCAAAGGTTCTAATGTAATACTACCCAAATCTAGGCCTGCACTTTTAATACATCTGCCTACATTTTTAATAGATGAAACCTGACCTACTACTACATGGAAGTTGGCCTCTAACCTACCACCATACATACCAATAGGCTCCTTAATCTCTGCTTGTCCGTCTACTTTATATTCTTGTGGCAATACATGAATAATTTCTTCACCAGGAAGCATTATTAATTTATAAACCTGATTTACAAGTATATCTACATCATCTTCATTAATAACTTGCTCAGAATCTGGTCTAGTAATATAATCGCTATGTTGTAAACTACGAATATGCTGACCAGCAATACCAACAACCACAGAGCTTATTTTTAAGCCAGAAGCAGCTTCTGCCTCCTCTACTGCTTGCTGTATAGACTTTATAGTTTGTGTAATATTATTTACTACACCTCTATGCACACCAAGACTCTTAGATTTACCAATACCTAAAACCTCAATTTTACCGTACTCGTTTTCTTTACCAATAATGGCAACAATCTTAGTTGTTCCTATATCTAATCCTACTGAATATTTACCTGGTTCCATAACTTAAATTTTGGTGCACACCACTTGATTATTATACTCTAAACTAACAGCTTTATAACCACCTAAAGCTTTATCTTTTATTGCTTTACTATAAAAAGCTTTGTAATTATTAAACTTAGCTTCTAAATTGTTAACGCTACCCAAATTCACAACATAATCTTCTAACCGAAGCTTTAATTGCAAATCATTAGTGTCTACAACGTTTATACCAATAATGTTTTTCTTTAAAAAATCATCGGCATTAATAAAATTCAGAAAAGCATAGCAATTCTGAAGACTTTCATCTGTAATCTTACCAGTAATAATTGGCACCCTTGCAGAATGGTTGCTAGATAAAGGCATACGTTTACCATCGTCATCCAAATAAAAATTAGAATTCCCTTCTATACGCCCTAAAGGTTTGCGTTGAACAATTTTAGATGTAAGCCCCCCATTTACAGTAAGATAAACCTGAGCACTCTTAACCATTTCATTGGCCTCTAAAACCTTTTCCACTTTATTCAAAACTAACGCATCTTTTGGCACGTTTGTAAGGCTTCCCAGATTTTGTATTAACAATTTATTAACCGTTTGCTGAGTTATAAACAAATTGTCTTCACCTATAAATTCTACTGTGGAATTTATTATTTTTTTAGATTGATGTCTTTCCACGCAAAAAGTGTATACTCCTGATAACAAGACTAAAAGAAACCCAAGTTTTATGTAATTCCAATTTATCTTCATTCTACAAAAGCATTTTTAATTTTATCAATCTCTTGTCCAATATCTCCCGCACCCATAGCAACTAAAACTTCAGGAGCTTGTCTTTTTATTTCATTTATTAAATCTATTTTAGAACAGATTTTTTTATTCGGATTATTTATTTTACTCAACAACCATTCAGATGTAACACCTTCAATTGGCTCTTCTCTTGCCGGATAAATATCTAACAAAATAATACTCTGAAATTGCGACAAACTAGCTGCAAAATCATCTATAAAATCTTTTGTTCTAGAAAACAAGTGTGGCTGAAAAACAGCAACGGTATTTTTATTTGGATGCATTTCTGATACTGCATCGTAAACTGCATTTACCTCTGTAGGATGATGTGCATAATCATCTATAAAAACAAAATTATCTTGTTTAATACGGTATGAAAACCTACGTTCTACCCCCTTAAAAGAGCCTAACGCAGCAGCTACTACATTTGGAGATTTGCCAGCTTCTAAAGCCATAGCAAATGCAACTAAACCATTTAACAAATTGTGTCTTCCTGGTTTATTAAATTTTACACCATTAATAACCGAATCTGGTGTTTTTATATTAAAAATATAAGACCCGTTTTTAATTTTTATATCTGTTATACAGAAATCAGAATCATCTTCAATTCCGTATGTAATACCCTCTAAAGGCAAACCGTTACGAACAAATAATTTACCACCCGGTTCTAACCTATTTACATACGCCACAAAAGCATCTTTTAGATCATCACCAGTGCCATAAATATCCAAGTGATCTGCATCCATAGAAGTAACACAAGCTACATTTGGCGATAACTGCAAAAATGACCTATCAAACTCATCTGCTTCAACTACAGAATAATCGTTCCCTTCTAATAAAAAATTACTATTAAAATCCTCTGATATACCACCTAAAAAAGCAGTAATTGGAGTACCTGTAGCATGTAATAAATGTGCTAAAATACTAGACGTTGTAGTTTTACCGTGCGTACCTGCAACACCAAAACAGAACGTATTTTTTGTGATGAGACCTAAAACCTCAGATCTTTTTTTAACACCAAAACCTGCCGTTAAATAGTAATTTAATTCTAAATGATTTTTAGGCAAAGCCGGTGTAAACACAACCAACGTAGCACCTAAATCTTTGTATTTTTTAGGTATTAAATCTACGTTATCTTCATAATGTATTTCTATACCAGACGCAACAAGCTCTTTAGTTAAAGGAGTTTCAGTTTTATCGTAACCAGCAACCTCTTTACCAATAAATTTAAAATAGCGAGCCAAGGCAGACATACCTATACCACCTATACCCAAAAAATAAACGCTATGTATATCTTTTAAATTCATTTTTTTAATAACTTTTCTACTTCTAAAGCAATGTTTTTTGTTGCATTTGGAAACGCTTGCTTTTTTATATTTTCACTTAATTTTAGTTGCTGCTCTTTACTACTTAATAAATCAGTAAAAACAGTTTTAAAATTTAAGTCTAATTCTTTTTCTCTAAGCAATATTGCAGCATTCTTATCTGCATACGCTAATGCATTTTTTGTTTGATGATCTTCTGCAACATTTGGCGACGGAATAAATATTACAGGCTTACCCACTATACTTAATTCTGACACAGAACCTGCTCCTGCTCTAGAAATAATTACATCTGCAGCAGCGTAAGCATAATCCATTTTATTTAAAAAATCGAATACCAAAACATCATCAGTCTGACAGTTTTTATACTCGTCATAATACAACTTACCACACTGCCAAACAACCTGTATACCTAAAGACTTAAACAAAGGCAATTGCTCTTTAATTAGCACATTAACTCTTCTTGCACCTAGACTACCTCCCAAAACAAGCAAAACTGGTTTCTCTGCATTTAAACCAAAGAATTCTAAAGCTTCTTGCTTAGAGACATTCATCTCCACTAAATCTTTACGAACAGGATTACCTGTTTTTATAATTTTATCTACTGGAAAAAAACGGTCCATACCATCATAAGCAACACAGATTTTCTTCACTTTATTGGCCAATAATTTATTGGTAACACCCGCATAAGAATTCTGCTCCTGCAATACACAAGGAATATCTTTACCCGCAGCCATACGTAATAATGGTCCGCTTGCAAAACCACCAGTACCGATTACTGCATCTGGCTTAAATTTCTTTACTATACCTCTTGCTTTTAACAAACTGCTAACCAATTTAATTGGAAATAGCATATTCTTAAACGTAAGTTTACGTTGCAATCCAGAAATCCATAACCCTTCTATTTTATAGCCGGCTTGTGGCACTTTTTCCATTTCCATTCTGTCTTTAGCCCCTACAAACAAAAACTCAGCATCAGGATACATATCCTTAAGCTCGTTTGCTATAGCTATAGCCGGATAAATATGTCCGCCTGTGCCTCCGCCAGATAATATAAATTTATAATTGCCCACTTAACACTTCTAAAGGATTAGACTCATCTACAACTTCAACTTCTTTTTCTGGATTTTTATTACTTGCACTAAGCACAATACCTATTGCCAAACACGTCATCCAGATAGACGTACCACCACTACTAATAAGCGGCAATGTTTGTCCTGTTACAGGAAATAACTCCACTGCAACGGCCATATTTATAAATGCTTGAAAAACTATAGGTAAGCCTACACCTACCGCTAATAATTTACCAAACACTGTTGGATTTGAATTGGCAACTACCACTATTCTAAACAATAACAAGAGGTAAAAAAACATTACCACCAAACCACCAACTAACCCATATTCTTCAACAATAATAGCATAAATAAAATCTGAAGAACTCTGCGGTAAAAAGTTTTTTTGCACACTTTTACCCGAGCCTTTTCCAAGAATACCACCAGAAGCAATTGCAATTTTAGCGCGCTCTATTTGGTAATCTTCACTTGTATCTTCACCATTAGCAAAATTAGATATCCTATTTTCCCAGGTATCAATTCTATTATCAAACAAATCCGGAACTGCTTTAGCTACAAGCACAAACAATGCTAAACAAGCAATACCACTCCCCACAATACCTAACAAATATTTAATAGGATATCCACCTAAAAAAGTAAGCATTAACACCATAAAAAATATAATAGCTGCTGTAGAAAAGTTTGCTGGCAGTATTAATACAACAACTAAAAAAACAGGCACCCATAAAGGCAAAATACTCTCTTTAAAAGTTACTGTCTTGTTTTTTATTTTAGCCAAATAACGTGCAACATAGATCATTAATACAACTGCAGCCAATGTAGACGTCTGAAAAGAAACACCCACAAACGGAATATTAATCCACCTACTAGCATTTGCTCCACCAATTGTTTTTCCCTGAGCCAATGTATACCCCAAAAGCAACAAAACAATAGGCATTGCTATTAATGACAAGCCTTTAAAAAAGTGCATTGGTATTCTATGCACTGCGTAAATAATACCAAAACCAAGTAATAACAGAAAAGCATGTTTAACCAAATGACTAACTGCCGTACCGTTACCTACCACATATACTAGATTACTACTAGCGCTGTAGACTGGTAAAAACGAAAACAATGCCAATAGGGCAACTATGCCCCAAATAGCCTTATCTCCTTTTATATTTTTGATAGCATCTAACACCTCTTATAAACTTTTAACTGCTGCTTTAAATTGATTTCCTCTGTCTTCGTAATTTTCAAATAAATCGAAACTAGCACAAGCTGGCGATAACAATACTGTATCTCCACGCTGACCAATTTTATACGCCATTTTAACAGCTTCATCCATTCTTTGTGTTTCCACAACTAAATCTACAACGTTACCAAATTCTTCAATAATTTTAGAGTTATCTACGCCCAAACAGATAATAGCCTTAACTTTTTCTCTTACCAAAGGCATTAATGACTTATAGTCGTTACCCTTATCCACACCACCAACGATCCAAACGGTAGCTGTTTTCATACTTTCTAAGGCATAATACGTAGCATTAACATTAGTTGCTTTAGAATCGTTTATATATGTAACATGCGCAATCTTTAACACATTTTCTAAACGGTGCGCCGCACCCTGAAAATTCTCTATACTAGCTCTAATAGTTGCTTTTCTTATACTCACTAATTTAGAAGCTGCCGAAGCCGCCATTGTGTTTTTTAAATTGTGTTTTCCTTCTAAAGCTAAGTTATCTGTCGTCATCTCTATTGTATTATTTTGGGTCGTTATATGTATATTATTGTTCTTTAAACAAACACCTTCTTCAAGTTCTTTTTCTATTGAAAAGGGTATTAATTTTGATTTAACTGGGTGTTTCTCTAACCAACTTACAAGCACTTCATCATCTGCGTCATAGATTAAAAAATCTTCTTCTGTCTGGTTCTCTGCTATTCTAAATTTTGATGCGATATAGTTATCAAACTCATAATCATATCTATCTAAATGATCTGGTGTAATATTTGTAATAATTGCGATATGCGGCTTAAAATCTACAATACCATCTAATTGAAAACTACTAATCTCTAACACATAATAGTCAAAGTTGTTTTCTGCAACCATTTTAGCATAACTATCTCCAATATTACCAGCCATACCAATATGCAAACCAGCTTCTTTAAAAATATGGTTCACCATCATTGTAGTAGTAGTTTTACCATTACTACCCGTTATACCAATAATAGTTGCATCTGTATATTGCGTCGCAAATTCAATCTCCGAAATCACTGGTACATTTAGCTCTACTAGCTTTTTAACTAGCGCTACCTTATCTGGTATACCCGGGCTTTTCATTACTAAATCTGCATTTAAAATTTTAGATTCCGTATGCTGTTCTTCTTCCCAGTCTATCTCAAAATGCTTAAGAACTTCTTTATATTTATCTTTTATTTTTCCTTTATCAGACACAAAAACATCGTATCCCTTTTTCAATCCTAAAAGCGCCGTACCAACACCACTTTCTCCACCACCAAGAATTACCAACCTCTTCACCTTATCTTACTTTTAAGGTTACAAAAGTGATAATAGCAAGTAGTATGCTCACAATCCAAAAACGGGTTACAATTTTAGTTTCGTGGTATCCTTTTTTCTGATAATGATGATGTAAAGGCGCCATTAAAAATATACGCTTACCCACACCAGAAACTTTCTTTGTATACTTAAAATATCCAACCTGTAGCATTACAGAAATAGATTCCGCAAAGAAGATTCCGCACAATACAGGGATAATTAATTCTTTACGTACAATTATTGCAATAACAGCAATAACACCACCGATTGTTAAACTACCAGTATCTCCCATAAATACACTTGCCGGATACGTATTATACCAGAGAAACCCAATAAGAGCGCCCACAAAAGCAGCTATAAAAACCACAACTTCTCCAGATCTAGGAATAAACATTATATCTAAATAATCTGAAAATATTATGTTACCAGAAACCCAAGCAAAAATGCCCAATGTAAATACTATAATTGCAGATGTACCCGCTGCTAAACCATCTATACCATCAGTTAAATTTGCACCGTTAGATACTGCTGTTACAATAAAAATTACAATAGGTATAAAAATTAACCAACCATAATCTGCTGCACCATCTCCCATCCAAGAAATTAAACTTGTATAGTCTAACTCATTGTTTTTTATCAAAGGCACAGTCGTTATCATAGACTTAATCTCTGGTACTGCTATTGGCATAACCTCAGATCCTTTTTGCACAATACCAGCTATAGCATTTTCTTTAATAGTAACTTCTGGATGAAAATAAAGTGTACTACCTACAATAAGCCCTAATACAACCTGACCAAGTATTTTAAACTTACCCTTTAAACCCTCTTTATCCTTTTTAAATGTTTTTATATAATCATCTATAAAACCAATAACTCCCATCCAAAGCATAGTAACTATTAGGAGTATTATATATATGTTATCTAATCTAGCAAACAGTAATACAGGAATTAAGGTTGATAAAATAATTATTAACCCACCCATTGTTGGTGTACCAGCTTTTTGTTTTTGACCTTCTAAACCTAAATCCCTAACCGTTTCTCCAATTTGCTTTTTCTGAAGAAAAACAATTATTTTTTTACCGTAAACAGTAGCAATCAACAACGAAACTATTATAGCCATAGCAGCTCTAAAAGTTATAAACTGAAACAAACTAGCTCCCGTTAACTGATACTCTTTTTCTAAAAACTCAAATAAATAATATAACATATATTGTTTCTTGTATAACTAGCTTTTACTTTTCTAAACTGGCTAATAGTTCTTTTACAATTTTATAATCATCAAAATCTATGCGCACACCATTTGTTTCTTGGTATGTTTCATGTCCTTTGCCAGCAATAAGAATTATGTCTTTTGGCTGCGCCAATTGACAAGCAGTTCTTATTGCTTGTTCTCTATTCTCTATAGACAACATTTTACGCGTGTTTTGCGCCTCTACACCAGCTTCTATTTCAGTTATTATTTCTGAAGGAGATTCCGTTCTAGGATTATCTGATGTAAAAATTACTTTACTGCTCATTTCTGAAGCAATATGACCCATAACCGGACGTTTTGACTTGTCTCTGTCGCCACCACACCCCACAACGGTGATAACGTCTTCATTCCCAGTCCTCAATGCATTGATAGTGTTCAGTACATTCTTTAAAGCATCCGGCGTATGAGCATAATCTACTATGGCAGTAATATTTTTCTCTGATATATAATATTGAAATCTTCCGTCTACGTTTTCTAACTCACTTAAAAGACGCAGAACTTCCATTTTCTCTAAACCTAATAATTGTGCCGTACCATAAATAGCCAACATATTATAGGCATTAAAATCACCAATTAATTTAGACCACAATTCATTATCATCTATCTTAAGCAATTGCCCGTTAAACTGATTTTCTAAAATCTGCGCTCTAAAATCGGCATATGTTTTTAACGCATATGTCTGCTTCTTAGCTTTTGTATTCTGAAGCATTACTGCCCCATTTTTATCATCTATATTAGTAAGCGCAAAAGCTGATTTTGGCAAACCGTCAAAAAGCATTTTTTTAGTATCCCTATACTCTGCAAATGTTTTATGATAATCTAAATGATCATGAGATAAGTTCGTAAAAACTGCCCCCTCAAAAACCAATCCTTCAATTCTTTTTTGATGAATACCGTGAGAGCTAACTTCCATAAAACAAAACTCTACTCCAACATCGTTCATCTCTGCTAAAGCCTTATTTATAGTTAAAGCATCTGGCGTTGTATGCGTTGCTTTAATTTCCTTATCATCTATCATTATTTTAATAGTTGACAATAAGCCCACCTTATATCCTGCTTTTTTAAATAACTGATACAACAAACTACTAATTGTTGTTTTACCATTTGTACCAGTTACACCAACCAACTTTAAATTTTTAGAAGGATTCCCATAAAAATTAGAAGCCATTATAGCTAAAGCCGCATTACCATTATTTACTTGCACATAGGTTACTCCATTTACTAAATTACTAGGCAAAGTCTCACAAACAATAGTATTTGCACCAGATTTTAATGCTGTATCTATATAGTTATGACCATCTACCAAAGTTCCTTTAATAGCAATAAACACATCGTCTAACCCTACTTTTCTAGAGTCAAAACAAATGGCATTAACCATAACATCTGTAGTACCGTTAACAGCAACGATACCTACACCATACAATATGTCTTTTAATAATTTCACGATAATTCTAACGTTATTTTAGACACTCCATTTATTGCCGTTCCATGAGCAACAGACTGTGCTTTTACTTTTCCGTTTCCTTTTACTACTACCTTAATACCCATATTCTCTAAAAGAGAAACAGCATCCATACCACTCATACCTTTTACATTAGGCACTTTGCTATATTTTTTTTGCGCACTTTTATAGTACGCCATATAATTACCATCTAAAGTTTTATTAGACACAGCCAAACCTTTAACTATATCTGTCTTAGGCGATGTTGCATAAATTTTATGCGCAACAGATTTAAATACTGGGCCAGCAACATCTGCTCCGTAAAAACCTGCTTTTTTATCTGGATCATGCACTACAACAATGCAAGAGTATTTAGGGTCATCTGCCGGAAAATAACCCGAAAAAGAAGATATATACTGCAACTTATTTGGGTCTTTAGCTACATAATTTTTCTGCGCGGTACCTGTTTTACCTGCCATTGAAAAATTTGGAGAATACAAGCCATGACCTGTACCTTTTTTACTCTCTACAACATTTTTTAATAGCGCTTGCACTTTCTTAACAGTTTCCTCTGAACAAATCGCAGGGTTTATTACCTCTTTATCAAACTTATAAATGGTTTTATTCCATTCCTTAACCTCTTTAATTAACCTAGGCCTAACCATTTCCCCGCCATTAGCAATAGCGTTGTAAAAAGTTAGTATTTGCAACGGCGTTAAAGACACCTCGTACCCGTGAGACATCCAAGCTAAAGAAATACCAGACCAACCTTTATCTCCTGGATACCTAATAACTGGTTTTCCTTCTCCTTTAATAGGTAAATCTAAATCCCTATTTAAATTCATCTCCATTAAACGATTCACAAACTTTTCTGGGTTATTCTTATACCCATTATGTATTACTTTAGCAAAAGCAGTGTTAGAAGAGTATTCAAAAGCTTTACCAAAAGATATTTTACCATAACCACCCCATTTAGAGTCGCGCACAGTTCTATCATATATTTTCCAACGCCCATTTTCTGTATCTATCACGGTACTTGTGTCTGCAATTTTATCTTCTAAAGCAGTAACCATAGACATTAACTTAAATGTAGATCCCGGCTCAGAAGACTCTCCAATTGCATAATTTAAACGCTCGTAATACGTTCCGTTAGACGAACGCCCTAGATTAGATATAGCTTTAACCTCTCCTGTTGCTACCTCCATTACAATTACACAACCGTGATCTGCACTATATTTTTCTAGCTGCCCCAACAATGCGTGGTGCGCTATATCTTGTATATTAATATCTATTGTAGAAACAACATCGTAACCATCTTTTGGCTCAACATCATTATCTGGCCCAATAGGCTTCCATTGTCCTTTTGCTATCTTCTGCTTTAACCTTCTTCCCTCTTCACCACGTAAATACTCTCCAAAAGCACCTTCTAAACCTACTCTTGTATAATGCCCTTCTTCGTCTACACGCTCATAACCAACACTACGCTCTGCAATTTTCCCTAACGGATGCTCACGAACTGTTTTCTGCTCAACTATGATTCCACCTCTATTTGGACCTTTTTCAAAAAGCGGAAATTTTTTTATTTTGATGTAATCTGAATAATCCAGATTACGAGCAATAAGCTTGTATCTATTTTTATTAGATCTCGCCTTCCTTAATAGTTGCTGGTAATATGAAGATGACCTATTAAACATTTTACCCAACTCAATAGACAAAGGTTTTATGTTTTCATTAAAATCTGAATTACGAACCGTAACCGCATCAAACCTTATAGTATATTTAGAAACAGATGTTGCCAACAAACTACCATCATCAGAAATTAGATTTCCTCTATTTGGCTCTATAACAAAAACACGCTCTGTACGATCCAAAGCTAATTGACGGTACTTATCGCCATCAACAAATTGTATGCTAATTAGCTTTACAGCCACTGCAATAGCAAATAGAAACAGAAAGCCTGCAACTATATACAAACGGGTTAATATATTTTTCTCTGTTGTCGGCACTATTTAACTGGTATTACTCTTATTTTCTTTGGTGGTGTTTCTGACGGATATAAGTCTCTCTTCTTTACCTCTTCTACTATTGAAGACTCTAGTTTTAACTCTTGTAAATTAGATCGTCCGTCTAAAAATTGACTTCGTAACTCCTTAACTTCTTCACTTAAGAATGCTATTTTATGCACTTTAGCATCTGCACTGTGCGCACTAGCAATCATTAATGCAGCTAAGAAAGAAGCAAAAAGGATAAACATCCAGTTTTTAGGAGCGTCACCACTCACTAAAAACTTACCTTTTAATATGTCTAATAATCCTTTTCTCATTACTTACGCTCGGCAATTCTTAATTTTGCACTTCTAGCTCTATTGTTTTTAGCTATTTCTTCTTTAGATGGCACTATTAAACCACCAACTTTTTTAAATGGAACATCTATATTTCCATAAAAATCTTTCTCCGGCTCACCATCAAACTGGCCAGCTCGTATAAATCTTTTCACTAATCTATCTTCTAAAGAGTGGTAACTAATTAAACTTAATCTACCACCTGTCTCTAACAAATCTTGCGTTTGCTCCAAAAACTCTTTAATTACTTGTATTTCCTGATTTACCTCTATACGTATAGCCTGGTAAATTTGAGCAAGTATTTTATGCTCTTTAAATGCTGGTAAGTATTTTTTCAGAATCGTTTTTAATTGATCTGTAGTTTTTATACCACCATCTACTCTATTCTCTATAATAGTATTTGCCATAGCATTAGCGTTCCTTAAATCGCCATACTGAAACAATACTTTTCTTAAATCATCATAAGAATACTGATTTACCACATCAAAAGCAGAAACCGTATTTTTTTGACTCATTCTCATATCTAAATCAGCATCAAAACGAGTAGAAAATCCTCTTTCAGCTTTATCAAACTGATGAGAAGAAACTCCAAAATCACCTAGAATCCCATCTACTTTACGAATACCGTGAAATTTCAAAAACTGTTTTAAAAACCTAAAGTTCTCGTTAATCAACAAAAACCGGTCATCTTCTAACGCATTTGCCAAAGCATCTTCATCCTGATCAAAACCTATTAACCTTCCTTTTTCCCCTAGCCTACTCAATATTTCTTTTGAATGTCCGCCACCACCAAAGGTCACATCAACATACACTCCGTCTTCCTTAATATTAAGACCGTCTATTGATTCTTTTAATAAAACTGGATTATGATAACTCATCTTCTTCACCTCCCATTACTTCTTCTGCCAAATCCGCAAAATTTTCTGCGTCTTCCTCAATTACTTTTTCATAACTATCCTTATCCCAAATTTCAATAATATTAATAGCCGAACTCAACACCACTTCTTTAGTAATATTTGCTATTTCTATTAAATTTTTTGGAATTAAAAGACGCCCTGTGGCATCTAACTCTACAATCTTAACCCCAGCAGAAAAACGACGTATAAAGTCATTATTTTTTTTCTTGAAGCGGTTTTTCTTGTTCATCTTCTCCATTAGAAGATTCCATTCTTCCATAGGGTACAACTCTAAACAAGGCTGAAAAACAGAACGTTTTATCACAAAACCTTTATTTAGAACACTGGCCATCTGACCCTTAAGAGCTGAAGGTACCATGACCCTACCCTTAACGTCTGCTTTGCACTCGTATGTTCCTATGAAGTTTACCATTTAAAATCAGCTGAATTTTAAAACTGATATCAAAGATAAAAATAATTACCACAAATTACCACTAAATACCACATTGTTAATAAGTTTACCCACCCAAGAAGACACTTTTAGACTAACAACCTAAAAAACAGGATGTAAAGTGGTGGTAGATTTCTAATTTTATCAATGGAAAAGAATGACAATTCTTTTTACGGAAATGCCTATATTTGCTACTTAATAGCATAAGAGCTATCCTATTAATGGAAGAAAAGATTATTACAGAAGGCAAATACAGATATATAGAAATTGGAGAAGGTACCCCATTAATTATTTTACATGGTTTAATGGGCGGACTAAGTAATTTTCAAGGTGTTATGGAACATTTTCCTGCAAAAGGATACAAAGTTTTAGTACCTGAATTACCTATTTACGACAAACCTCTACTTAAAACAACTGTAAAAAGTTTTGCTAAATTTGTACAAGAATTTATTATACACAAAGGACTTACAGACGTTATTTTACTAGGTAACTCTTTGGGCGGACATATTGGATTATTACATACAAAATTACACCCAGAAACAGTAAAAGCTTTAGTTATTACAGGAAGTTCTGGATTGTACGAAAGTGCAATGGGTGATGGTTACCCAAGGAGAGGAGATTACGAGTTTATTAAGAAAAAAGCACAAGATGTTTTTTACGACCCTGAAGTTGCAACTAAGGAAATTGTAGACGAAGTTTTTGCCACTGTTAACGACCGTATTAAACTTGTAAAAACCCTTGCTATAGCAAAAAGTGCTATTAGACACAATATGGCTAAGGATTTACCAAAAATGAAAACACCAACTTGTATTATTTGGGGTGAAGACGATACCGTAACACCACCAGACGTAGCAAGAGATTTTGATAAACTTTTACCAAATTCTAATTTATATTGGATTGAAAAATGTGGACATGCACCAATGATGGAGCACCCAGATAAATTTAATACAATACTAGCTCAATGGTTGCAAGAGCATAAATTGTAAGCCTAACTACTAAAAACTACTACCCTTGAAAATAAAATCTGCTAGCTTTGTAATGAGTAACTCTAATGTTAGGACTTGCCCAAGCGATCCTATACCCGAGTATGCTTTTATTGGCAGATCTAACGTTGGTAAATCATCGTTAATAAATATGCTAATGCAAAAAAAGAGCTTAGCTAAAACTTCGGGTAGACCTGGAAAAACGCAGTTAATAAATCACTTTAGAATAAACGACAATTGGTTCCTAGTAGATTTACCTGGTTACGGCTATGCTCGTGTATCTAAAAGAGACAAAAAAACTTTTCAGAAATACATTACAGACTACTTTAAAGAAAGAGTACAACTTGTGTGCGCTTTTGTTTTAATAGACATACGCCACGAA
Organism: Cellulophaga fucicola; assembly: GCF_900119145.1. Classification (GTDB taxonomy): domain Bacteria; phylum Bacteroidota; class Bacteroidia; order Flavobacteriales; family Flavobacteriaceae; genus Cellulophaga; species Cellulophaga fucicola. The sequence goes on from NZ_FPIY01000002.1 coordinate 459,160, forward strand.
CCACAAAAAGTCGATTTAGAGTTTTTAGAATGGATGGGCGAAAATCAAATTCCGTTTGCTTTAATCTTTACAAAAGCAGATAAATTAAAACCACAAGTAATACAAAAGCAAGCAGATAAATACATAAATGCATTACTAGATGGTATCTGGGAAGATGCGCCACAATATTTTATAACATCTTCTTCTAACAACTTAGGAAGAGAAGAAGTTTTAGAATTTATTGGAGGTATTAATGATGAATTTTTTAAAGCTACCGCTGCTAAGTAAGCTCTGTTTCCTTGGCATTAATTAAATCTATTAAATCTTCTGCTTTTTTAAGCTGATTTAACTCTTCAGTTGGTATAAAATTTTTCAACACACCACTTTCATCTTTTAGAACTACTGGCAAACTTGTGTTTAAAAATTCACTTTTAGGATACTGCTTTTTAAATTCATCCTTGTGTAAAAACTCAAATTCTAAGCTGGTTTCCTCTCTAAAATTTTTCCAAATCGTATTCTCTTTAAAGACTCCAAAAGTAATATCACATAAATTACAATTGTAAGTAGACGGACTAAATATTTTATGAGCACTATCTAGCATAGAACTACCCAAACCAGAATTAGCATTATAAATAAACACAATTTTTTGCGACATACTATTACATTTTATATTGTTAGTCAAAAATCAAGAGAAGGACTTACAACACAAAACAATTAATATTTTGTTAATTTTAGCTAATACAATTTTTAATCCATAGCAAATAAAGTATTTTCGCAGAAGGTATGAAACTAAAAGAAATTACATTATCGGTTTTTAGCCTTGTAATGATTGGGTTCCTTTTATTAGGATCGCAAAACGTACATACGCTAATTTACCACTCTGCAGATGATGATAGCGATGCTATTGTACACTGTGAGCAGTGTGATTTTATTTACACAAACAACCACACCTCTTTTCTAGATCTAGGATACACTACTGTAAGTATACCATACATCTACACAGAAAACCATAAACCTCTTATAAGCAATTACAAAGAGCCGTATGCTAAAGATTTATTTACCTCTTATTACCTTAGCAGGCCACCGCCAACAGCTTAATTACAACATCATTTTCTTCCTATAAATTTTATACGGAAGATTATTTATTTTATTACATATAACACATACAATTATGCGACATACGCTAACAATACTCTGTATTTTAGTTTGTCAGTCATTTGTGTTTGCTCAAGATTGCAATAATATTCTTTTAGGAGAAATTATAGACTTTCATGACAAAACACCTTTGGCAGATGCTATTATACAAGTAAAAGGAAACAAAGAACAAGTATATTCAGACGAGTTTGGAAAGTTTACCATAAAGAACCTATGCAACGGATCTATAGAATTAGAGATCTCTCATCCGGAATGTAGTACGCGTTTTATAATGGTAGAAATTAATGGTAATACCCATAAAAAAATAACTTTAGAACATCATTTAGAAGAGTTAAATGAAGTTAAGGTTATAGGTTCAACTATTAACAAAACCAATTCTGCTCAAGAGAAAACCCTTAAAACAGAACAGTTAGAACGTTTTGGAAGCAGCAACTTAGGTGATGCACTTAAACAAATAAACGGAGTATCTAGCTTAAATACAGGCTCTAATATTGTAAAGCCAGTAATACAAGGCTTAAGTGGTAGTCGCGTTCTTATTCTTAACAATGGCACACGTATGCAAGATATGGAATGGGGTGCAGAACACGCCCCAAACATAGATATTAATGCTGCCAACAAAGTTACTATTGTAAAAGGATCTGCCGCATTGCAATACGGAGGTGACGCTATAGGAGGAATTATTTTACTTGACCAAAATAGAATCCCTAAAAAAGACACTATTTATGGTAAAACACTTGTAAACGGAGTATCTAATGGGCAAGGTGGAAACATATCTACCGAACTCACAAAAGCATATGAAAATGGTTTTTATGTAAAAGGACAGGCTTCTTATAAAAAATTAGGAGATGTTGAAGCTCCAGATTACGTTTTATCTAACACAGGAGTTTCTCAATTTGGCGCTAGCATAAATTTTGGAAAACTTGGTTTTGAGAGTGGATGGAGCGCCTACTACTCATACTTTGACACAAATATTGGCATTTTAAGCGCATCTCATATAGGTAATGTAGACGATTTAATTACCGCTATTAATAGTGATGAACCAAGCAAAATAAGCGACTTCACTTACGATATTAAAGAACCTAGACAAAATGTAAAACACCATTTAGGAAAGCTTAAATACTACAAACGTTTTGAAGGTTTAGGAAAACTAAATATACAATATGACATACAACAAAACCATAGGTTTGAGTATGATATACGTGTGGGAGACGACAAAGGAAAAGCTTCTTTAGATCTTAAGCTTACAACACAAACACTTGCTGCAGATATAAATATTGATGCTTTTGAAAAGCAAAAATTTTCTTTTGGGATTCTAGGCAGATATCAAGAAAATTTTCCTAATCCAGAAACTGGTGTACGTCGTTTAATTCCTGACTACGAAAAAGTAGATTTTGGAGTTTTTGCAACTACAGAATATAAATTTTCTGATGCCACTACTCTAGATGCGGGTATTAGGTATGATTACAGTAAAATTGATGCTCAAAAGTTTTACATAACCTCTAGATGGGAAGAACGTGGTTATGATGAAGATTACAGCGATATAGTTGTTAGCGATCGTAGCACTCAACTTTTAACAAACCCTAAATTTAGCTACCATAATTTTTCTGCTTCTGCAGGCTTAAAACATAGATTTAGCAATGAAAATCAGTTTAGATTTAATTACTCCTTAGCACAACGTGCTCCAAATCCGTCTGAATTATTTAGTGATGGACTGCACCACTCTGCTGCACGTATAGAATTAGGTGATTTACGCATTAAAAGCGAAACATCACATAGATTATCATTAAGCCTAGGAAAAGACACCTACACTTGGGGCTACGAGGTTTCACCTTACTATAACCTTATATCAGACTTTATTCTTTTAGAACCAACTGGTGTAGAATTCTCTTTACGCGGCGCTTTTCCTGTTTGGGAATACAGACAAACAGATGCTCGTTTACTTGGTGTAGACGCATCTATCTATAATAACTGGACAAACAATTGGAGAACAGATCATAAATTTTCTATAGTTAAAGGAAAAGACAGAACTAAAAACGAAGCTTTAATTAACATTCCTTCTGCTCGTTTACAAAACCAAATAACGTTTGCTAAACAAGAATGGAACAACTTTAATATTAGCCTACAAAGTGAATATGTATTTAAACAAAATGAATACATAGATAATATTATGGTATACTCACCACAACAAGACCAAGAAGTAGAACTAGATATAAACACACCACCAAGTGCTTACCATTTATTAAAATTAGATTCAGAAATGAAGTTTGATTTAAAAAACACAAAAGCACTAACAGTTGGCCTTGGCATAAACAATTTATTAAACACAGAATATAGAGACTACCTTAACAGACAACGTTATTTTACAGACGATTTAGGAAGGTCTTTTACACTTAGATTAAAATTAAATTACTAATACTAAAACAATTGACAAAATGATTAAAAGAAACACAATTTTAAAAAACATTAAAAAAGTAAGCTTAATTGCATTCTCTAGTATTGCTTTAATTTCTTGTTCTGATGATGACGATGCACCAGAAGAACAAAATGAAGAAGAAGTAATAACAACAGTAATAGTAAAACTTACACCAGAAGCAGGAGGCACAGCAGTGACTCTAATGTCTAAAGACGATGATGGTGCTGATGGTCCAAACGCTCCTGTAATTACAGTTGAAAACTTAGCAGCTAATACAATCTACAACGGCACTATTACTTTACTAAACGAAACTGAAAGCCCTGCTGAAGATATTACACTAGAAGTAGCAGAAGAAGATGATGATCACCAATTCTTTTACGCTGTTTCTGGAGCCATTAGTAATACAGAGTACACAGATATGGATGAAGATGGCAACCCTGTAGGCATAACTTTTACACTTTCTACTACAGATGCTGGTGCCGCTACATTAGGCGTTACTTTAAGACACGAACCTAAAAAACCTAACGATGGTACTTTAACAGATGCAGGTGGAGCTACTGATGTAGAACAAACTTTTTCTGTAACAGTAGAATAAACTTATAAAGTTATAGCATAAAAAAACTCCCAGAGAAATCTGGGAGTTTTTAGTTTTAAAACAATAACTGTTTTATTTTTTTAGCTCTAGTTTCTCGGCAAAATAATCACAAAAATCTCTCATTGTTGCTGTCATCTTTTCATCTTGTGTTGCCTTCAAAAAAGTATCAGACATAGATACAAGTGTCTGGTGAAAAAATACCTTCATCTCATCTACAGGCATATCCTTTGTCCACAAATCTATCTTTAGAGACTCTTGGTTTTTATTATCCCACACAGATAAAAGCATAGCTTTTACTTCCTCATTCTCTATACCACCATCTTGCGCAGACCAGTTTAAGGTTTCTGGCACTCTGTTTTCATCTAGCCCAACAGTTAATTTAATCTCTGACGTATGTATTTTTGACATTATCTCTTCGGTTTATAATTAGATTTCTTAAAAATTTCTTCTGCAGACAAATTTAGCATCTGCTGTAAAGTTACTTCATTATTATTCATAAAAGAACGCACTATTTGCCATCCTAAAAAACGACCTAGTCTTCCTGGCGACTCACTATCTAACTCTAATTGAAACTTAGAAAAAGGCGCAGGATCTAAAAATCTTTTATTTAAATTTTTATCAGTACTGTATAAATACTGGTTTTGTATATAATTACGCCATATCTGTTCTTCATTAACAAAGGCCCAATCTAGATCTTCTTGACTATATTTTATCTTTTCTGCATCAGTCACAAAAGGGATTAACTTATCTTTTACATATAATTCCTTACCATAATACACTAATTGCCCTAAAAATGTCCTGTCTCTTGTAGGGTAAGGCACTACTTTTTTTGCATAAGCATTAGCTACATCTGTAATAAGATATTTTTTATCTAGACCTTCTGCTATATAATTTTGTAATCCTTGGTAAAACTTATGATCGCTACCCAAGTAATTATCCAACCCCAACAACAAAAGCTTATTAGTAAGTATAACTGGGCTATTGTAATTAACATCAGATATTACCGTAACAACCTTAGGCTCTATCTCTTCTGGGAAAAAATATTTTACGTGTTGGTAAAACATTTTTAGGTCTTGAGACTCCTTTTTAAAGTCGCCAAAAGTAGAATTAACTTCTTTTAACAAAGAAATTTGTAATGTATCTCTTAGTTTATCGACCCATATACTATCTGGGTATTGCGACGGAAATAAGTAAGGATACTTTTCTTTTAGCGCAGGAATATCTGCTGGTTTAGCATCAGCAATTTCTCTGTCAAATCTAGAAATATCTAAAGCAACAGTAACTTTAGCTATCTCTTTTGCTTCCTTAGATTCTTGTTTACAACTCAAAAAAAGAGTAAAAACAAAAAAAAGTATATAAAATGGTTGTCTCATTTAAAAGTAATTACGGTATCATTTTAATATTAGAATGTTACAGTTTATTTTTACGGGATACAAAGTTAACGGTTTTCAACGTAATAAAGGAATTCAATGCAAACAGAAAAAGTAACCAACCATATTGTACAGTGGCTTAAAGATTATGCAACCAAAGCAAACATAAAAGGATTTGTAATAGGAATATCTGGAGGAATAGATTCAGCTGTTACATCTACTTTATGCGCAAAAACAGGATTAGAGTTACTTTGCTTAGAAATGCCAATACACCAAGCATTAAGTCATGTAAGCAGAGCTAGTAAACATATAGACTGGTTACAAGATAACTTTAGCAACGTTAAAAGGCTAGAAGTTAACTTAACACCGGTATTTGATAGTTTTATTGAAACATTGCCAGAAGTTAAAAATGAAGAAGAGCGTTTTTTGTCTTTGGCAAACGCTAGAGCAAGGCTAAGAATGACAACTTTATATTATTTTGCAGGATTACATGGCTATCTAGTTGCCGGAACAGGTAATAAGGTAGAAGATTTTGGTGTAGGTTTTTATACTAAGTATGGTGATGGCGGTGTAGACATTAGCCCTATTGCAGATTTAATGAAAAGCGAGGTTTATGCAATTGCCCAATTAGCAGGCGTTAATTCTGACATAATTGAGGCAGCTCCTACAGACGGGCTTTGGGGAGATGATAGAACAGATGAAGACCAAATTGGAGCATCTTATCCAGAATTAGAATGGGCTATGCATGAGGATGATAAGAAAAAAACAGAAAATGATTTTACAGGAAGACAAAAAGAGGTCTTTATATTATACAAAAAACTAAACAGAGCTAACCAACACAAAATGAATCCAATACCTATTTGCGAGATTCCAAATGACTTAAAATAGTCAGTCATCCCGAATAACGTATTGTAAAACGAAAAAAAGTTAAATAATAGTAAAATCTAACAAAAAAGTTCCATTTTTGTTGAACAAACATACAATTTAACCTTACATCACTTGTCAGAATTAGTTTAAGACTGATAGGTTATGCTTAAATTTAATTAAAACCAAAAAAAATGAAAACAGTATTTATTGCAGATAGTCACCCTGTTGTGCAAGTGGGCATTACGCAGATGTTGAGTATGGAGACGGGATTTAAAGTAATTGGCACTGCTAAATCTTCTTCAGAACTTTTTGAGAAACTGGAAAATGAAACTCCAGATGTCTTAATGTTAGAGATGGATTTCCCTGAGATTAATGGGATTGCTTGTTTAAGAAAGATGAAGAAGAACCACCCAGATGTTAAAGTACTTATGTACAGTGGACAGTCTGAGGATGTTTACGCTATTAGTTCTATTAGAGCTGGTGCTCAAGGATATTTATCTAAGAACGCAGATTTAGACTACATAGTTGCAGCACTAGAAAAAATTAGTGATGGCAAAATGTTTATTACAAATGAACTTGCTCAAAGATTAGCCTTTGATGAGGGAACACAGAAACCTAGAAGATTATTTAGAAAACTATCTACAAGAGAAATAGAAGTTTTAAAAATGCTTGCTAGCGGTAAAAGAAACAAAGATGTTGCTTTAGGTCTTGGTTTAAATGAAAAAACCATTAGCACATACAAAGCTCGTTTAATGAAAAAATTAAATGTAGACAATATGGTAGACTTATTACAACAAGCAAAAGCTTTAGATATTTTCTAGCAAACGGAAAATTCTTACTTAATTAAAAAACCAGCATTTTGCTGGTTTTTTGCTTTTCCTAAGTCAAACATTAAAAATTAGCATATAGAATGTTATTTAAATGCCATAGATATATAAATTTGCTATTAAAATGTACTAGCCTTAAAATATGCTAAAACGAATTTTAAAAAAAATGATGATTACAATCTTAGTTATAATAGGGTTATTAATAGTTGTATACTTTTTGTTTACCAGCTTTTACCCAAGCTTTGGTGGTGATGTCTCTAAAGAACGAAAAATTACTTACCAAAAATCACAACAATATAAAGACGGCAAATTTAACAACACACTACCTGTTCCTAAAGATTTAAGTTTTTCTGAAACACTTTCGTTAGCTTACAAGTTCTTCACAACAAAAGTGCCTAACGGAAGACCTAACAAAGATATTAAAGCACATAAAATAGATTCTGCCAGCGTTGCTAATTACAATAAAGACACGCGTTTAATATGGTACGGTCACTCTTCTTTTTTACTACAGATAGATAAAAAAAACATATTACTAGACCCTATGCTTGGTAAAGTAGCGGCTCCTCACCCACTTTTAGGCGGCAATAGGTTTAATAAAGATTTTCCTTTACCACTAGAAAAACTAACCCATATAGATGCTGTTCTTTTTTCTCATGATCATTATGACCATTTAGATTACGAAACAATCTTAAAAATAAAGGACAAGACAAAGCATTTTTATGTGCCGCTTGGCGTAGGTGCACATTTAGAAGCTTGGGGAGTACCAACAAACAAAATAACCGAGTTAGACTGGTGGCAAGATATTACACTAGAAAGCCTAACTTTTGTCTGTACGCCTGCACAGCATTTTTCTGGAAGAAAATTAAACAACAACCAAAGTACACTTTGGAGTTCTTGGGTAATACAATCTAAAGAAGATAATATTTATTTTAGCGGCGATAGCGGTTACGCACCACACTTTAAAGAAATTGGCGAAAAATACGGTCCTTTTGATATTGCATTAATGGAATGCGGACAATATAACCAAATGTGGGCAGACATACATATGACACCAGAAGAGACAGCACAAGCCGGCTTAGACGTTAAAGCTAAAAAGATAATGCCAATACACTGGGCAGGCTTTAAATTAGCCCTACACGATTGGACAGATCCAATTACACGAGTAAAAGCAAAAGCAAATGAACTTAACTTAGAAGTAATTACTCCTGAAATTGGAGAAGAGATTCTAGTAAAGAACAATAGTAACACCTATTTAGACTGGTGGACTAAATTCTAAATTTACTACACAATAAAATAACTTAAGACAATACTCTTGCCAGCTTTTTACCTAGTAAAGAATTTAAGCTTAAATAATTCATAATTTCTTGTAATATCTCTTTATTATCTGCATTTGGATTCTGAGTTTGCTCCTGCAGCTCTCCTATTCGTTTTTTAATTAAATAACAACGTAATGTTAAAATAGTTTCGCTAACCAACTGACCAATACCTACAGATTTTGCTTTGGGGTAAATTTCTTTACGCCCCCAATCATGCAATATGTATTTTTCTTCTTCCATTAATATTGATGAAATCTCTGATACTAAATCCTGGTTTAGCTCACCTATAAACCTGCTGGCTTCAAAATGTTCTTTTTCATTTAAGTTTTCTATCAACTTATAATAGATGTCTTTAAACTTTGCATTTGTAAGTTCAATTTCATCTTCTTGAAGGTCTAAGAAAATTTTCTCAAAAACTCTTGCTTGCACTACTTCTTTTTCAAGAATTAGATCTCCCTTTTCATCTTCTTTTAGTAATAAATCATCAAACTCTTGTGTAGTGTCACCATACAGCAAAAGTAATTCTATAATTTTTTTCTCTAAAACATACTGTACATCTAGCTTCTCTTGTACAGCTTCGTTCTTAACTACCTGGAAAGGTTTTTGCTCTTGTTTTTGTTTTTTCTCTACATCGGCAATGTCTTTTTTGCCAATCTGCGCAAGCGTATTAAAAAGAACAGCTTCAGAAATATTCATTAACTGAGCACATTCTTGTATATAAATTTCTTTCTTAATTCTGTCTGGAATTTTAGAAATACTATTTACAATATCTCGTACAGTTTCTGCTTTTTTAATAGGATCATTTGCGCTTTCCTTAATTAACAGAGAGGCTTTAAACTGTATAAAATCTTTTGAGTTATTTTCTAAATATGCAAGTACATCTTCTAATGAGTTATTTTTAGAAAAGCTATCTGGATCTTCACCTTCAGGAAAAGTACAAACCCTAACATTCATCCCCTGCTCTAGAATTAAATCTATACCACGTAAAGATGCTCTTAGACCAGCTGCATCACCATCAAACAAAACAGTAATATTTTTAGTTAGCCTATTTACTAATCGTATTTGGTCTGCTGTTAAAGCTGTACCACTAGAAGCTACAACATTATGTATTCCTCTTTGATGAAATTGTATTACATCTGTATACCCTTCTACTAAATAACAATTATCTTCTTTTGCAATTGCTTGTTTGGCGTGGTAAATACCATAAAGAACTTTACTTTTATGGTAAATATCACTCTCTGGCGAGTTTAAATATTTAGCTGCCTTTTTATCATTAGTTAAAATACGGCCACCAAAACCTAAGACCCTACCACTCATAGATTGTATAGGGAACATTACACGCCCTTTAAACCTATCAAACTTTCTATCTTCTTGTCCTTCTTGTTTTTTAACAATAGACAAGCCTGTTTTTTCTAAATATTCTAATTTATATCCTTTATCTAAAGCTGTATTTGTAAAGGAATCCCACTGATCTAGACAATAACCTAATCCAAAACTTTTAATAGTTTCGTCTGTAAAGCCACGTTCTTTAAAATAACTTAAACCTATAGCCTTACCTAACTCACGTTCCCAAAGAACTTCGGAGAAATACTTTTGTGCATACTCAGACACCAAGTACATACTCTCTTTTTCATCTGCCTGCTCTTTTTGCTCGTCTGTTCGTTCTGTTTCTTCTATCTCTATATTGTACTTTTTTGCCAAGTACTTTATAGCTTCTGGGTACGTAAAATGCTCGTGCTCCATTAAAAAAGCAACCACATTACCACCTTTTCCGCTACTAAAGTCTTTCCAAATTTGTTTTACAGGAGACACCATAAAACTAGGAGAACGCTCATCTGTAAACGGACTTAGTCCTTTAAAGTTAGTACCCGATTTTTTTAACTGTACAAAATCGCCAATAACCTCCTCTAAACGAGCAGTTTCGTAAACTTGGTCTATACTAGATTTAGAAATCAATTTTTAATAAATTTTAAATAAGAGGGTAAATATAACGAACTAAATCCATAATACTACACCTAACAAACTATGTATTTTTTACTCTCACCCCTGTTTTCAGGGTATGTATTTTGGCTAGGCAAGGGGTAATTTAAACTCCATAATGGCCGCACCTTTGCTGTATCAAAATATAACAAACAAAATTAATCTAAAAAAAATCAAAAATTATGAGTTGGGGAATTTCATTAATACTATTAAGCATTTTAGCAGTACCGTCTTTATTACTTTCTAAAAAACCAAATGCAAAAGAATTATTAGAAAAATTTGAACCTTATCAAGGTTGGATAGGAATGGTTTTTTGTTTCTGGGGTATCTGGGGTATTGTTAGTGCTATTTTAACTATTGGTTGGTTAAGCACATGGCCAATATTATGGATTACTTATCTTGTTGGTAACATTGTAACTGCTGCTTTAGGCTTTATGCTTGGGTATGGTTTAATTAACAAGTACGTACTATCTAAAAACGAAGCTGCTAAAGCTAAGGCTGAAGTAATGAGAGCTAAAATTGCACCAAAACAAGGTAAATTAGGTTTAATTGGTCTTGTACTTGGAGCTTGGATGATAGTATCTTCTTTCTTATTTGTAGTATCTTAATACATACCACAAATACATATAAAAATTTATTTAGTTGATGAAGAAGAATCTTGTCTTGTTAAAATTGTCTCCGTAGTTTTACTTGTTCAAGATTCTTTATTTTAACTTAAAACAAGAAAAAACCCTAAGATATTATCTTAGGGTTTTTTCTTGTTTTAAACATAGATAAGATTACAGATCAAATCGCAAGCCTAAAGAAATATTATGCTGCTCTACTAACGCATCTTTAAATATAGGATTAAGATCGTATTTAATATAAAGTAATGTTTCGCCAACACCTGCGTAAGCACTTAAACCATATATTAAATCGGACGTGTTATAATCTCTCTTAAATTTATCTTTTACTTTTTTACCATTTTCTTTATACTTAAGTTTTTGACGTGTACCAATATTAAACCCCCCATAAGCACCAATACCAAACCTAAACTTTTTATCTAGGTAATAACGCATTGTATTTTCTGTCTCTACTTTATTAGATGATCCAAACTCGAAATGAACAGGAAATACTAAATTATCCATTCTTAACTTAGACTTATCCAAATCGTATTCAAATTCTTGTAATTCTGTTTGGTCATCATTTTCAACAAAATATTGGTTACCTTCTGGCTTTAAACCATTAAACTGAAAAGAAAAACCGTAATGCAAACGCACTGCATTAGAATTCTTAAACAGTCTAGTTCTCCAGGTTACACCCATTTCAAAAAAACGGCTACCTCCAATTTTATAAGGAGAATCATCTAAAGATTGCCCGTCCACAATAGCATTATTTAAACCTACCGCCCATACAAAGTCTGACTTTGTTCTAATATCATATTTAACCTCTTCCTTATCCTTACTTACATAAAACAAAGACTTATCATTTATTTTTATATCAAAAATATCTACCCCCATTTTAGTTCCTAAAGAATCTAATGTAGCCAACTTATCTGTACCATTACGTTCTAGTAAAGAAATTTTATTATCTATAATAGCAATTCTATTTTCTATATTTAATGCGCGTTTTTTAGCTGCTTCCTTTTTTAAATTTTGAGCATCCAGAGACGTAATTTCGTTTTTATCTAAACGTTTTGCAATAGCTTCTATCTCTATTTTTAAAGCTTCTTTCTCGTATACTTTAATTTGTTCTTTTTCTTTTAAAAGAACATCAATTTTAGTCTTAATTTCTTCTTGTGCAACCATATTTTGCATACAAAATGCCGCTAATAAAAGAAAAATGTAGTGTGTAGTTTTTTTCATAATGATTAAAATTTAGATGTGTTTTATTACTCTTCTAGCATATTGCGTTTACAATACACCAGAAGAACAGTATAAAACTCTGATTGATGAATGATTATTTTTGGTTAATTGGTACGTGCCGCTACAGCCGTTTTTAATTTTAAGTAACGCTCTTTTAAATTATCGAAAATTTTATTTCTAAAGCTTTTATCTAATTCACTTTCTGCCTCTAGCAACAATGCCATAGCATCTACAGACATACCCTCTTGCATCGCTTTTTCTACAACTATTTCTTGTTGTGCTTTCCGCAATAAAGAGTCTACTTCTGCATTTGTTACTGCTATATTATTCTCTTTTAACAAGGCTAATTTCTCCATTACAACATTTAGCTTCTTATCTAGAATTGCTTCTTCCGGAGTAGTAGTTTTTACTTGCAAAATTTTAGTTTCTTGATCTGTAATTGCTACATCTTCATTAGAATTCTGCAAATTAGCATCTAGTATATCTTTTGCTTCCTCTTTTAACATATCTTTTTTCTTAGATTCTTCAACCTTTTCTGTAGCAACTACCACTGTATTGGTTTCAACATTATTTTTAAAAGAATCTTTCTTTAAAGTTGAAGATGCTTCTTTATTTACATCTACTTTATCCCCATCTACAACTTGCGGCTGCATATCTAAACTATTAGGTGCATTAAAAAACCAAACCGAAGCTATTAATAAACCAATAATACAGGCTGCAATTGCATAATACACAGGCTTTTTATTCTTATTTTTTTTTGGTTCATTATCTAAACCTGCAGCAATTTTAGACCAAGCGTTTTTAGATGGGTTAATTTCCCGCCCCTGAAGCTTGTCTTTTAAATGTTCTTCAAATTTTAAAGGTGCCATTTTATTTACTTTTAAGATTCTATTTTTACAGAACCTGATTCTTTTATTTTTTCTAACTTCTCCTGCAACATTTTTCTAGCTTTAAAGAGTTGCGATCTAGAAGTGTTTTCAGAAATTTGCAATTGTTCTGCTATTTCAGAATGTTTGTACCCTTCTATAGCATACATTACAAAAACTACTTTGTAGCCCTCTGGAAGTGCATCTATTAATAACTGCACTTGCTCCACATCTAAATCTGGAGAGCTAGTTATATGTTTTGGAGTAGAACGCTCGTAAACCTCATCATCAAAAATTATATGTTGCTTTTTACGAAGAAACGTAATACTCTCTCTCACCATAATTTTACGAATCCACCCCTCAAAACTCCCCTCAAACTTAAATGTATCTAAATGTTTAAATACTTTTAAAAATGCTGACACCATAACATCCTCAGCAAACTGAAGATCTTTAATATACTGCCTGCAAACACCCAGCATTTTAGGAGCGTATTTGTTGTACAAACGCTCTTGCGCTTCCCTGTCTGATGCAGCAGCCTTTTTTATAAGCGAATTCTCGTTATTATAGAGTTTAATAATTTTCACATTAATGGTGTTCTATTAGTATAGACAACAAACATTAGAATAACGTTGCCTGAAAAATAAATTTATTTTAAAATAAATTACAAGATATTGATTATCAATCAAATAAAAGTGTTATTTTTTTCTATCTACTACGTAGTTTACCATTAGTTCTAGCGAACTTTTATAGTCTGATGGAGGATATTTTTCTAATAAAGCAAGTGCTTCGGCTTTAAAAGTGAGCATTTTTTCTTCGGCATATGCCAAACCACCACTTTCTTTAACAAAGTTAATTACTTCTTTAACTCGTTTTTTATCCTTATTATGTTTTTTAACTGAATTTATTAACCAGCTTTTTTCTTTTTTAGAGCAATTGTTTAAAGTATAAATTAACGGAAGCGTCATTTTTTGCTCTTTAATATCTATTCCTGTAGGCTTACCAATTGCCTCATCTCCATAATCAAACAAATCATCTTTTATTTGAAAAGCCATACCTATTAGTTCTCCAAATTTTCTAAATGTTTCTACATCATCAGAACCTGGATTTACAGAACAAGCACCTAAACTACAGCAAGCAGCAATAAGAGTTGCTGTTTTTTGCCTAATTATTTCGTAATAAATATCTTCTGTAATATCTAACCTTCTTGCTTTTTCAATCTGTAGTAACTCACCCTCACTCATTTCTCTTACTGCAACAGAAATAATTTTTAAAAGGTCAAAATCTTCGTTATCTATAGAAAGCAGCAATCCTTTAGAAAGTAAGTAATCGCCAACTAGTACTGCTATTTTGTTTTTCCAAAGTGCATTAACAGAGAAAAAACCACGACGCTTATTACTATCATCTACAACATCGTCATGGACTAAAGTAGCTGTATGTATTAACTCTATAACAGATGCTCCACGGTATGTGCGTTCGTTTACTTTACCACCAGAAACTAGTTTTGCTGTTAAAAAAACAAACATAGGTCGCATTTGCTTCCCTTTTCTATTTACTATGTAATAGGTAATTCTGTTAAGTAAGGCCACCTTAGAAGACATAGATTCATGAAACTTTTTTTCAAAAAGTTCCATTTCTTTATTTACGGGGTCCTTTATTTGTGCTACAATTTTCAAAAAGGCAGTTAGTTAAATTTGGAAAGGTAAAAGTAATTAAAATATTATATTCCTAAGCATTCATTTACATTTTAGTAACAACTTGGAATATCCCTGAATACTGGGGTACAACTTTCCCTACAAAAAGTGCTATTTGTTTTGTTTAATAGCCGCATCTTTGTAATGTTATTATTAACGAACAATTTAAAAATTAAATCACACTAAGATGAAAAAAAATCTATTTGTAGCTGCAATGTTACTTTTTAGCTGTAGCGCTATTGTTAATGCACAAAAACTAAAGAAATTTGGTAGTTCTATTGAGAAAAAAGTAGGTCCAAAAACAATTAAAGTTCCTTACACAGACAACATTAGCTACTTAGGTTATGCTAGCCCTGGTAATGAAGATGAAACAAAAGACAACAAAAAATTCTATTACATATACGTATGGGTGCCATTAGCTGCTCCTGAATTAGGTGTAAGAATGGTTTCTCCTGCAAATGGTGAAAAAATTAAAGATGCTGTAAAATCTGCAGATTTTGATGAGCATTCTTCTACAAAAGACTTTTTTGATACGTATATTACTTTAGAAAGATCTGATATTATTTCTGCTGCAAACATTACTACAGAAGGTGCTAAAAATGCTAACTGGGTTACTTTAGCTTCTAATGATGATACTTCTGAGCTTCCAAAGCAGCCAAGTGGTAGTAGCTATAATTCTTTACTACGTTACAAAAGTGAAGTAAGCAACCCTACAAAAGCAATAACTGCTGGTTTATACAGAGTTGGTTTTACTACATACAAAAGAGGTGAAGTTAAAGGTACGTTCTTAGCAGAAGTTGCTGCTCCTATTAAAATACCAGGAGTTGTAATGGCCAAAACTATTGATGAGCTAAAAGCTCAAATGAAATAAGAAAAATCATTAAAGTGGTTAATGTGTTTTTTTGGAGAAAGCAGGTGATTTAATTCACCTGCTTTTTTATTTTTAGTCTTTAATTACTTTTATTAGCAAGTTGCCCACAAGCTGCATCTATATCTTTACCCCTAGAACGCCTAACAGTAACAGTTATACCACTACGCTCTAAAGTAGTCACGTACATATCTATAGCCTTATTAGAAGCCTGTTGAAACTCCCCGTCGTCTATTGGGTTGTATTCTATTAAATTAACTTTTGATGGTGCAAACCTGCAAAACTCTACCAATGCATTAGCATCATTTTGCGTATCGTTAATACCATCCCAAACTACATACTCGTATGTAATTCTACTCTTTGTTTTAGAATACCAGTATTGTAGCGCCTCTCTTAAATCTTTTAATGGAAACGTTGCATTAAAAGGCATAATAGAAGTTCTTATCTCGTCTATAGCAGAATGTAGAGAAACGGCAAGTTTAAACTTAACCTCATCATCTGCCATTTTCTTAATCATTTTAGGAACACCAGAGGTAGAAACAATAATTCTTTTTGGAGACATTGCTAAACCTTCTGGAGACGTAATTTTATCTATCGCTTTTAAAACGTTATTGTAGTTCATTAATGGTTCTCCCATTCCCATAAACACAATGTTACTTAACTTACGATCAAAATACAATCTACTTTCGTTATCTATAGCAACGACTTGATCATATATCTCATCTGGATTTAAGTTACGCATACGTTTTAACCTAGATGTAGCACAAAATCTACAATCTAAACTACAACCTACTTGACTAGATACACAGGCTGTTGTTCTTGTTTTTGTAGGTATTAATACCGACTCTACGATTAAGCCATCATGCAATTGCACGGCATTTTTAATAGTACCGTCACTACTACGTTGCATCTGATCTACTTTGATATGATTTATAACAAAATTAGTATCTAATTGATGCCTAGTTTCCTTAGACAAGTTTGTCATTGCCTCAAAAGAATGCGCACCTTTTTGCCATAACCACTCGTATACCTGGTTACCTCTAAAGGCTTTATCTCCTTGAGCTACAAAAAATGCTCTTATTTGTTCCTTAGTTAAGGCTCGTATGTCTTTTTTCTTAATTGTTTCCACAGTACTAAAGGTAGTAGATAAAAGTTAATCCCGCCAATTTCTATTCATAATAGAAAACTGACGGGATTTAAATAGTATTTAATAAAATGCTAATTATACAATTAACATTGCATCTCCGTAAGAGTAAAATTTATAGCTTTCTAATATAGCCTCTTTGTATGCTTTTTTCATAAGGTCGTGACCAATAAAAGCAGATACCATCATTAACAAAGTAGATTTTGGTAGGTGAAAGTTTGTAACCATAGAGTTAGCAATACTAAAATCGTATGGAGGAAATATAAACTTGTTTGTCCATCCTTCATGAGTATTTAAACGTCCGTTAGAAGAAACTGCGCTTTCTAAACCACGCATAGCTGTTGTGCCTACTGCACAAATTCTACGTTTTCTATCTAAAGCAGAATTCACTATCTCTGTAGCTTTTTCATCTATAATTAGTTCTTCGCTGTCCATTTTGTGTTTAGACAAATCTTCTACCTCTACTGGGTTAAAAGTACCCAAACCAACATGCAATGTTAACTCTGCAAAGTCTACTCCTTTTATCTCTAATCTTTTTAATAAGTGTTTAGAAAAGTGCAAACCTGCTGTTGGCGCAGCTACAGCACCTTCGTGCTTAGCGTATATTGTTTGGTATCTATCTTCATCAGACTCTTCTACATCTCTTTTAATGTATTTAGGAAGTGGTGTTTCTCCTAAGTCTTTTAATTTTTGTCTAAAGTCTGTGTAAGATCCATCATATAAAAAACGTAATGTTCTACCTCTAGATGTAGTGTTATCTATAACCTCTGCGACTAGTGTTTCATCATCACCAAAATATAACTTATTACCAATTCTTATTTTACGAGCAGGATCTACTAAAACATCCCATAAACGTTGTTCTGCGTTTAACTCACGTAACAAGAACACCTCTATTCTTGCTCCAGTTTTTTCTTTATTACCGTATAAACGAGCAGGAAAAACTTTTGTATTGTTTAAAACCATTACATCACCTTCATCAAAATAATTGATAAGGTCCTTGAACATTTTGTGTTCAATTTTTCCGGTTTCTCTATGTATTACCATCAATTTAGCTTCGTCCCTATGCTCAGATGGGTATTCTGCTAACAAATTGTCTGGAAGTTCAAAATTAAAGCTCGATAGTTTCATTTAGTATTTTTTATTTTTGTTAACGGTTATACATAACCTTTTGAAAACCAATCTTTATAGTTTTTAAGCATTTAGAAATCGATTTAAAATCTAAACAACTTACACATACAATTTTAATTTTCATTTATGCGATTGCAAATATACTATCCTAGCATAGGCGTTGTCAAGTAAAAGAGCAATTAAATAACATAATATCAGTTATTAGGCATCTTTTATGGCAATTTGAAGCTGTTTTAAATCTGTCCAGAAATCAGGATACGATTTAGACACCACTCCAGCATCGTTTATAATAATACTTGTTTTTAATGCTAATGGAGCAAAAGCCATTCCCATTCTATGATCATTATATGTATCTATGGCAATATCTTTATGTATTGTATTAGATGCCTTTATAGTTAAACTATTGTTTGTAACTGTAATAGCTGCGCCTAACTTTGTAAGTTCTGTTTTTAGCGCCTCTAACCTATCTGTCTCTTTAATTTTTAGCGTGTGTAAACCTGTTAAGTGACATCCCAAACCTAAACCAAAAGTTGTTACCGCTATGGTTTGCGCTATATCTGGAGCATTACTTAAATCTTTTGTAATTATAGCCTCTACAGCTTTACTTACTTTTTTAAGTACAATTTTGTTATCTAAAAATATTGTTTCTACTCCAAAATCCTTATAAATATCAGCTAAAACACTATCTCCTTGTAAACTATCTTTTTTATATGCTGATAAGGTAATCTCTGTACCAACAGCACACAACGCTACAATACTGTAATAGTAAGATGCTGAACTCCAATCTGACTCCACAACTAAGGTAGACTTAGATATTTCTTTTTTAGAACTTACCTTAATAGTGTTACCCACAAAAGAATTTTTTACTCCTATTTGCGTTAATAAAGCAAGTGTCATTTTTATATAAGGCACAGAAGTAATTTTACCCACTAGCTCTAACTCTAAGCCATTATCTAAACTTGGAGCTGTTAACAGCAAAGAAGATATATACTGACTACTAATATCTGCCGGTAAGCTTACTTTTTGCTTTTCTATTTTTTTCCCTTTTATATGCAAAGGCGGATATCCTTCGTTCTCTAAATATGTTATATCTGCCCCTAAAGATTTTAAAGCGTCTACTAAAACACCAATTGGTCTTTCCGTCATACGTTTTGAACCTGTAAGCACTACCTCTTTACCTGCTTGAGACGAAAAATAGGTAGTTAAAAAACGCATTGCGGTACCCGCATGATGAATATCTACTTCTCCTTTAGACACTTTAATCCCTTTTTGCATTACAATAGCATCATCAGAATTAGAAAGATTTTGTATTTTAATATTTGGATATAATGCCTGTAACAATAACAAACGATTAGACTCGCTTTTACTACCAGTAATTTTTATAGCTGATTTAAGTGTACTAGATGCCGGTGGGGAAAGATGTAATTTCAATGTAAAATACTTTAGATGATTATAATATGGGGACTTATTTTAATTTTTGATTGTTATGATGACGGTCGTGATCTCTTTTTGTTTTAAGATCTAACTTTTTATCAAAAGCATCTTGCAAATCTATACCTGTTTGATTGGCCAGACACAAAACAACGAACATAACATCTGCTAATTCTTCTCCTAAATCTTTATTCTTATCAGATTCTTTTTCACTTTGTTCCCCATAACGACGCGCAATTATACGTGCAACCTCACCTACTTCCTCTGTAAGTTGTGCCATATTAGTAAGCTCGTTAAAATAACGTACTCCGTGTTCTTTTATCCAATTATCTACTTCTTGTTGTGCGTTTTGTATGTTCATTATATTTTGGTTAAAACTACTTTTTCATTTTCCTTCTCAATCATAAGCTTAAAATAGTTCTTTACTGTTAAATAATAATTTGGAGTTATAATCGAATTATTTATTGACTCTTTAACCAATAAATGAATCTGATTATTTTTTTCACTAACATTAAATACAAACGATCCTAATTGATCTGGTAAAGCTAAACTTTTTACTTCTGGTATTGACTCAACCTTATATCCAACAGGAAGATCTATTATTATTCTATAGGTTGTCTCTGACGGATAACTAAAGTCTATCGGATAACTCCTTTCTTCTAACTTAAAAGGATTGCTTTTTGTTCTATAAAACAACATTGGAGAAAAATAAATTTTATCACCAATAACATCTGCCTGACTCTCTTTTACAAATTTATAACTTTCAAGCACTGGTTTACCCAAATCGTTACTATTTTTTACTTCAAAATCCGATATTTCTAGATCTAAGGATTTTTCAATCTTTTCTATATAACTATCTTCATCTGCCTCGTTGTAACTATTTCTGTAAATTCTTGCATTATGCAGTTTAGATGCCTTTCTAAGTGAACCCGATAATTCACCACTTGCATTTAATTTAGCCGCCATCATTATAACTTTTGTAGATTCTGAACTAGGATACAAACCTACAGTAGTTGACTCACCTTCTTTAGTTATAATTCTGCCTTCCCAGTTTAACACCCTCGTAGGCAATACATTTGGCATACTATACAAACTTGTCGCATCTAATAAAACTACACCATTACCTGTGTCTATAGCACAAATAACATAGTTATAACCTTCTCTAGTAGGGAATATAGGCACACCATTACCTCTAGTACTCACCAAAACCGGATTAGCATTTAAACCTGCGTACCTTAGCATAGAAGTTAGCATTAGATTAATATCTGCAACATTACCTACACTTTCTTTATATGCTTTACGTACACCGTTGTATGTATACTTACCATAAATACCATTCCATTTTACCTTACTTTTTACATAATTATAGATTACGGCTGCTTTTTGCATAGGATCTGATAATGAAGAAACTAAAGGGTCTATATCTTGATTGTAATAGCCTGTTTTATTTAATTCGGCTCCAAAACTAGGACTATCATAAATTGTTTTTACAACATCTTTCCAAGTTGAAGAATAATACTTAGGAATACTATTAGGATATTGAACATAAGAAAGCTCATATTTTACAGCTGCTCTGTAATTATTTATATTGTTAATATAAGGCTCTTCTTTTAAAGCTGGTATATTAGTTAAATCATATATATGCCTATTCTCTACAAAATTTATTTTATCATTATTAAAAGTAGTGCTCACTGTTTTAGATGGCATATCTGATCTTGTTTTACTCTTTATATTCAAACTAGAATTTACGCTAGTTTTTTTAGGGTAAATACCCAAATAACCTTTAGAGTTTAATTTATAATTAAAGTATTCAGGGGAAGAAAAACTAGATTCTAATTTATTTACAGGTATGCTATGTTGAAAAATAAACTCATCTACATTAAAAATAAAAGGAGAATTAATTTTATACCTATACTCTATCACACTTCCATCTTTAATGTTTGGCATTGTAAATTTAGTCTGGTCATAAAACTCGGATACTTCCGAATCAAAAACACCATCTTTTTTTAATTTTGATTCCTCGATTTTATTGCCAACAAGGTTATAAGTAACAGCCTTTAAACCTATTATTTTTTCTCTATTTCCTTGTGATGCTTTATAAAGTGGTATTGCTTTAGTTGCAAAATCATACCCTTCTTTGTTGTAAATCTTTATTCTCTCATAAACTTCAGTTACTAATTCAAAGCCACTATTATCTAAATACCTAAAATAACACTTCTTATGTTTATATAAGTAAGCTGCACTTGCAGATGAATCTATTGGATGTATTTTTTCTTGAAGTTCCTCTACAGAAACTTTGCCAAAATCGAAATCTTGAGCAGATATTAGGTTAATAACTAAACTGAATAGTACTACTAAACTGTATTTTTTAATCATAATAAATTGGGTTATTTGGTTGTGGGGTTCTGGTTAACTTTTGGTTTATTTTTTTACTAAAACAATTTTTGCATTGTCTGTTAACGATATTTTTTTTCTAAAATCTCTGTAAGAGTTATATTTTTCTTTAGAATAAAAACCTTCTTTTATTAGCAATGTCCTTTTATATGTAATGCTCATTTCATCAACTGACAATTGCAAAGAAGTTTTATACGTTCCAAACTCATTATCTACATTAGTTGCATTAGGCATTGCTTCTACTTTATAATCTGAAGGTATACTTATAACAAATTCGTCTTCATCTAAATAACCTCTCTGCACTTCAAAAGGTAATTTTCTTGTTCTAACCCTATCTGGAACATTGTTGTTCTTATTAAAAACATTAGGAACAAATAAAATTCTTTCACCACTTATAGATGAGTAATTAGTTGCTTTTACACCAAGTTTTTCTGTAAATGCAATATCATCTACATTGTTATTAAAACTATACTTGCCAACATTAAGATTGTTTATATAACTCCAATAAGATTTATAATGTTTATGCACATCATCAGAGTTTTTTACTTCTAAGCTAAACCTATTATCATACTGTATGCCTTTTGTTACCAACTCCAAATCAGCAGATAAATCTCCCTTATTATTTAGTACTACATTGGCATTAGTCTTCTGGTAATTGTCTTCATTTAAATACGCTTGTGTTTGCACCAACTCACCTCCATCTGGTTTAATTACATGTACCAACCTACCGTCTGTAAAATCACCTAAAAAACCAAAAGGATGTATTTGAGAAGTACAATCTATCCAATAATATTTACCATTACTCTCTACCGCTAAAATAACATGATTACCATCTGCCAGTGAAGCAAAGTCTTTTTTAAAATCTACTTTATCATTACCCGCTTCTACATGTGTATAATATGCTGTTACCCCAACAACATCTAGTAATGCCATTGTGTAGTTAGAAAGACCTTTACAATCACCATACTTAACCCTATCTACATCTATAGCTGCTATTGGTTGCATACCACCAATACCAACTTGCACACTTATATATCTAGTATTTTCTTGTACATATTTATATACAATTCTTGCCTTTTCTATATCTGTTGTTGCATCTTTTGTTAATGACCTTATTACATCCTTAGTCGATTCTAGCAATTCATCTCTATCGACTAATAATTTAGAGTACATCCATTTTCCAAGATCTTGCCAATTATGTATACTAGCATAATAACCACCATAAGTAAAGTTTACTGGTCTTATCAATAACTTTGGCGCAATTTTAGTAAAAGACGGACTTAAACTTTCTTTTTTTAAGGCAACAATATTACTGGCTACATAAGTACTAATACCAGGATTTACAGTTTTCTTTACATCAACACCTTCTATGTTTACTTCTTTAATTTCTGGCTTTAAATCTTCACTATCATAAATAACAGTATACTTACTTTTCTCCATACTTGTATAAAAGCCATCTAAAAAATACCAACTAGGAGAAAGCTCTCCTGTGTTAGATGTAGTATACTCATATGTGAATTCTACAGTGTAAGGGTAGGAAATAGCAGTATAATCTAAATATTTGACTCGTGAATCCGAGTATAAAGTACTACCATCTACAGCACTAACATCTGTAAAGTCTTTTTCTCTAAACTTATCTATCTGTTTTCCTAATTGATTGTAAACAATTGCTTGCAGGCTATTTATTTTACGATCATCATCATAGCCAATATAAGTATGTGTGCTATTAGCTCCGTATTTATTTAAAACAGTAACAACTCTTTTTAAAGCAACTGTCATTTTAGTTTTCGAAATGATATGAATATTCATTTCGTCTAACCGAACAACAGCATTTGCGTTCTTAGTTAAATTTGGAGTTATTAATAAAGATTGATAATTAGAATCCTGTGCTTTAACCAGTTGAAAAAACACAAGTAAAACGAAAGTCAAAATTATACGCATTGGTTTGGTTTGGTTGCGGATAAAATAACAAAAAACCTACAATTCCTACAAATTTTAAATGAGATTATTCTTTATTTTTTGTATCTATCAAAATAGTAACAGGACCATCATTAAGTAAATCTACTTTCATATCTGCGCCAAAAACTCCTGTGCCTACTTTTTTATTTACGTCAGATTCTATTTGTTGTATAAATTGCTCGTATAAAGGTATTGCAACTTCTGGTCTTGCTGCTTTTATGTAAGATGGTCTATTGCCTTTTTTGGTGGCAGCGTGTAGTGTAAACTGACTCACAACTATAGCATCGCCATTAACATCTAATAGAGACTTGTTCATAACACCAGCCTCATCATTAAAAATTCTAAGATTTGCTATTTTACGAGACAACCACTCAATATCTTCTTGAGTATCCTCTGTCTCTATACCTAGTAAAATTAAAAGACCTAAATTTATTTTAGAAATAATTTTGTCTTCTACGGTAACGCTAGCCCTTGTTACCCTTTGTACTACTGCTCTCATTTTTTATCTCCGTAAATATCTTGTCTGTAGTTTTCTTCTTCACCATTTACCATTTGCACATAGCTCTTATACCTGCTCCAAGCAACTTCATCATTCTCTAAAGCATCTTTTACAGCACATTTGGGCTCATCTATATGTAAGCAGTTGTTAAACTTACATTCGCTTTTTAAAGCAAAAAATTCAGGAAAATAGTTACCTATTTCTACCTTTTCCATATCTACAATACCAAAACCACGTATACCTGGTGTATCTATAATTTGTGCATCAAAATCTAAATCGTACATTTCTGCAAAGGTTGTAGTATGTTGCCCTTGCATATGTTGTTCTGATATCTCTTTGGTTTTTATATCTAGATTATTGTCTATAGTATTTACCAAAGTTGATTTACCCACACCAGAATGACCAGAAAACATACTTATTTTCCCTGTCATCATCTCTTTTACCTTATCTACATTTTTACCAGTTTTAGCAGATATACCTACACAAGTATACCCAATACTACGGTATAATGCAGCTAAATATTTAACATCCAGAAGTTCTTCCTCGTCATAAGAATCTATCTTATTAAATAATAAAACTGCTGGTATTCTATACGCCTCTGCCGTTACTAAAAAACGATCTATAAAACTTGTAAATGTTTGCGGGTTATTAAGAGTTACCATTAAAAATACCTGATCTAAATTTGCCGCAATAATGTGGGTCTGCTTAGATAGGTTTACAGATTTACGTACAATGTAATTTTTACGGTATTTAATTTCTGTAATAGTAGCATTGGTCTCGTCTCCACTTTTTTCTAAATCAAAAGAAACTCTATCGCCTACCGCAATTGGGTTGGTACTTTTTATTCCTTTTAAACGAAACTTACCCTTTATTCTACAGTCGTAAAATACGCCATCGTCTGCTTTTACAGTATACCAACTTCCAGTAGATTTATAGACAGTTCCAATCATTTATTCTTATTTATTATTCTTTCTTTTTACAAAGAAACAATATAACTAGTATACTTTGGCATTTTTCTTGCTTATAGTAACAACTTACAAACAACAAACAAATTTACAATTATGAAAAAATTATTATTTTTTGCATTTATTCTTTGTCTTTCAACAGTAGATTTATCTGCACAACAATTTAAAGTTATTACAAGTGTAGAGTCTATTGTTCCTAACGGATTAGGTAGATCTAGAATAATTTCTGCTAATGAAGAAAAAGATTATAAAGAATATACTTCTACACAAACAGAAGAAGACAATACAAGAAATAAATCTAAAAGAGGTGACATTAGAGTAAAAGGTTTTGATGAAACAAAATTGCTAAACTTTTATAACGTAGGCGGAATTAGATTTCAAAATATAGCTGCCAATGATGCCATAATCACTTCTAAAATTAACGCAATGGTTGCAGAAGGATGGGAACTTGCCTTTGTTACCAGCGGTGTTGAAAGTGAAAGTGGTAAAGGAGATGGCAAAGGTATTTTTATTACCAGATATATTTTTAAGAAAAAATAAATTCTTAAAACCTTTATTAAAATCCCGATGTAGTACACATCGGGATTTTTTTATACTCTAAATTATCCTTTAATAATTTTTTCTTGGTGGTTAATAGATTCTTGATGTATTGCTTTAAACATTTTTAAAACAAATTCTTCACTTAAACCTTTAGACTCTCCTTCTAAAATCATAGCTCCTAAAATCTCGTTCCATCTTGTAGATTGCAAAACAGCAACGTTCTTTTCTTTTTTAAGTGCTCCAATTCCGTCAGAAATTTTCATTCTTTTACCTAAAGTTTCAATTAGCTGCGCATCTATAACATCTATCTGTGCACGTAAATTACTTAGGTCTTTATTGTATTCTGCTTCAGGATCAGATTCTTTTCTTATTCTTAAGTCGCGCATAATTTGCACTAATTTTTCTGGTGTTACTTGTTGTGCAGCATCACTCCATGCATTGTCCGGATCAAAATGTGTTTCTATCATTAAACCATCAAAATTAAGATCTAAAGCTGTTTGAGACACATCAAAAATCATCTCTCTATTTCCAGTAATGTGTGACGGATCGTTAATTAAAGGTAAATCTGGAAACCTGTTTTTAAATTCAATAGCCAATTGCCATTCTGGAATGTTTCTATATTTAGTTTTCTCATAAGTAGAAAAACCTCTGTGTATTGCACCTAAGTTTTTAATACCAGCTGTATGTAAACGCTCTATACCACCTAACCACAAAGATAAATCTGGGTTAATTGGGTTTTTAACCAATACAATTTTATCTGTACCAGCTAAAGCATCTGCAATTTCTTGCATTATAAAAGGACTTACAGATGTACGTGCTCCAATCCACAATAAATCTATATCATGCTCTAAAGCCAGTTCAACATGTGCTCTATTAGCTACCTCAGTACAAGTTTTCATACCTGTTTCTGCTTTTACTTTTTGCAACCACTTAAGACCTAATAAACCTACGCCTTCAAAATTCCCAGGACGAGTTCTTGGCTTCCAAATACCTGCTCTGTAATAACTTACATCTGTATCTTTTAATTGATGAGCAATTTTTAAAACTTGCTCTTCAGTTTCAGCACTACACGGCCCTGCTATTACTAGTGGATGATCTAGCTTCATGTCATCCAACCATGTTCTCATTTCTTTTGAATTTTCCATCTTACTTAATTTTTATTCTGGGGTATTCCGTTTAATATTTCTTTTATCTTATTTGCACTATCCATCTCGTCATAAATACCCTGATAATTATCTTCTAAAATCATCTTTTTAAAGGCTTCTAGATTCTGGATGTATTCTTCTAATGTTTCTAGAACATTTGTTTTATTCTGTTTAAAAATTGGTGTCCACATTGCTGGTGAACTTTTTGCCAAACGCACAGTACTCTCAAATCCACTCCCGGCCATATCAAATATATCACGTTCATTCTTTTCTTTCTCAATAACCGTCTTTCCTAACATAAAAGAACTAATGTGAGATAAATGAGACACATAGGCTATGTGTTTATCGTGCGCATCTGCATTCATATACCTAATGCGCATTCCCATTTTCTGAAAAATATCTAACGCTCTTTCTTGTAATTTAAAAGCCGTTTTTTCTACTTCGCAGATAATATTTGTTTTTCCCTTAAACAAATTTTCTATAGCTGCAGACGGACCAGAAAACTCTGTTCCTGCAATTGGATGACACGCTATAAAATTTCTTCTTTTAGGGTGATTTTCTACTTCTTTACAAATTAAACCCTTTGTAGAACCAGCATCTAAAACAATTGCATTATCTGTAACTGCATCTAGTATTTTTGGCAATTCTACTACCATAACATCTACAGGAATACTAACTATTACCATATCTGCCAACTCTAAATCTTTATAGGTTGCTTTCTGGTCTATTACACCTAAAGAAATTGCCTCTTCTAAATGTGCATCGTTAATATCTACACCATAAATTTTAGCGTTAGCATCTATTCGTTTAATATCCTTGGCCATTGAGCCACCTATTAATCCTATGCCAACTACAAATACGTTCATTCTTTGTTATATATAAGAGAGAAATTTATTAGTCGTAAAAATTAAAATACCTTTTAACTAAAACTACTTTTCTCTATTTCTTTAAAATCTACTAATTGCTTCTTTTATTTTATCTTGAGTAACACATAACGAAAAGCGTATATAACCTTCTCCATTGCTACCAAAAATTGTTCCTGGCGTTATAAATACATTTTTGCTATACAATACTTCATCTATAAATTCTTCTGATGAAACACTACCCGTTGGCAGCTTTGCCCAAACAAACATACCTACTGCATTTTTATCGTATGTACAATTTAATTTATCTGCTAATTGAAAAATTAAATCTCTACGACTAGCATATACTTTATTTAAGTCTGAGAACCAATCTTTACTACTTTTTAAAGCTGCTATTGCTCCTTTTTGTATGCCATAAAACATACCAGAATCCATATTACTTTTTACTTTTAAGACTGCATCTAAATGCTCTTTATTTCCTAAAACCATACCTACACGCCAGCCAGCCATATTAAACGTCTTACTTAAAGAGTTTAACTCTAAAGCACAATCTTTGGCGCTCTCTATACTTAAAATACTTGTTGGTGCATTGTTTAAAACAAAACTATAAGGATTGTCATTTACCAATAGAATATTATTTTTTAAGGCAAATGCAACTAACTTTTGTAATTGTTCTTTAGTTGCCACAGCTCCTGTAGGCATATGCGGGTAACACACCCACATTATTTTTACTTTAGACAAATCTTGTTTTTCTAAAGCGTCTAAATCTGGAAACCAATTATTCTCTGCAACCAAATCATAATACAAAGGTTCTGCACCAACTAAATTAGTTACAGATGTGTATGTTGGGTATCCCGGATTTGGAATTAATGCTGCATCACCTACATTTAAAAAGGCCATACTAATATGTAAAATACCTTCTTTAGAGCCCATTAATGGTAAAATCTCGTTAGCTGGATCTACATTTACATTAAAGTTAGACTTGTAAAAGGCAGCTATACTTTCTCTTAATTCTGGCAATCCTTGGTAACTCTGGTATTGGTGTGCACCAGCATCATCTACAGCATTTTTTATGGCATCTACAACAACTTTAGAAGGTGCTAAATCTGGACTTCCGATTCCCATATTAATAATAGGTCTTCCTTCTGCCACTAAACCACGTACCTCTCTAAGTTTTTTAGAAAAATAGTATTCTTGAATGTGTGCTAATCTATCTGCGGTTTTCATTCTCTTCCGTTTTTGTATTCACCTAAAATCTTAAACTCTTCGGCCATTATTTCTAATAAAGCCTTTGCTTTTTTATAATCTTTATACTTTAAAAAAGTAACATCTACAAAGAACGAGTACTTCCAAGGCTGCTCTATAACTGGCAAGGATTGTATTTTTGTTAAATTTAAATTACAATCGCTCATTACATTTAAAACAGCTGCTAAACTACCTCGTTTATGATCTAACACAAAACGTAGAGACGCCTTATTAATTTCTTCTTCTGGCAGTTCTTTATTTTCTTTTTTAAGAATGATAAAACGTGTTGCATTATTAGATATCGTTTGTATCTCAGATGCTATAACCTCTAAACTATACAGTTCAGAAGCAACTTTAGGCGCTATTGCTGCTATACCTGTTAAACTATTTTCTTCTATACGTTGAGCTGTTTCTGCTGTATCTACAGACTCAACCAACTTTATATGCGGATAAGCTTTTAAAAATTCTTTACACTGCAACAATGCCATTGGGTGTGAGTGTACTTCTTTTATATCCTCGATTTTTTGACCTTTTAAAGCCATTAAATGATGGTGAATGTTTAAATAATGCTCACCAATAATGTGTAGATCATTATTATAAACCAATGCATAATTAGGTATTATAGATCCTGCAATAGAATTTTCTATAGCCATAACCGCCTTGTCTGCATAGCCCGTCATTAATTGATGAATTAGCTCATCAAAAGAAAGACACTCTACCAATTCTACCTCTTCACTAAAAAACTCATTAGCTACTTGGTGGTGGTTAGAACCCTTTATACCCTGTATTGCTATTTTTAATGCCATCACTTTTTTATCTACTTAAACTTCACTTTTTTGCATAAAAAAAGTCCCGTTATGTACGGGACTTTTATTTATATCTATATTTAAAATATACTACAACAGTCCCGCACCTCTCTTAAAAAAGAAGTAAAAATAAAAACCGTTCCAGAAATATCTTGTGTTCATTATTCGTGTAATATATGGCTAAGGTAATTATTAAATTTAAAAAACAAATTTTATTATTCTTTTTTTTAGCACATCTAACATTATTTAATACTACTGTTATTTTTTTAACATAAAATTAAGATATCGATTTTCACAAACGTTAATATTATGTTAATAACAATTACGCTTAACCCTTAAAAAAGGAATACAATTCCTATTCCTTTTAAAAACAAAATTCACTTATTTACGTTATTTTTGATAAAAAATATAGGTATGTCTATTTCTGTACAAAACATCAGCAAAACATTTGGGAACCAAAAAGCATTAGATAATGTTACTTTCTCTATTAATAAAGGAGAAATTGTTGGCTTTTTAGGTCCTAACGGAGCAGGTAAGTCTACACTTATGAAAATACTTACTACCTACATTTTAGCAGACAGTGGAGATGCACAAGTAAATGACTATAGTGTAGCAGATAAAATTAATGTACAAAAAAGCATTGGGTACTTACCAGAACACAATCCGCTTTATTTAGATATGTATGTAAAAGAGTACTTAGCTTTTAACGCAAATGTATATAAGGTATCTAAAGCAAGAATTGCTGAAGTTATAGAACAAACTGGTTTAACTCCTGAAGCACACAAGAAGATAGATCAACTATCTAAAGGATATAGACAGCGTGTTGGCTTAGCTGCAGCTTTGTTACACAATCCTGAGGTATTAATACTAGATGAACCAACTACTGGTTTAGATCCTAACCAACTATTAGAAATACGTAAACTTATTAAAGAAATTGGTAAAGAAAAAACCATTTTACTATCTACACATATTATGAAAGAAGTAGAAGCAGTTTGCGACCGTGTGGTAATTATTAATAAAGGTGTTATTGTTGCTGATAAAAAATTAAACGAACTTAGAGACTCAACTGAGCAAATTATAGAAGTAGAATTTGATTATAGAGTTGAAGAGCAATTACTAAACAGGTTGCCAAATGTAGTTACTGTTAAAAATACTGCTGGTTTTGTTTACGAAATTACATTTGATACTGATGTAGATATGCGCCCTGCTGTTTTTGATTTTGCACACGACAACCAATTAAAAACATTACAACTTAGTCGTAAAAACAAAAACTTAGAAAGTTTATTTACAGAAATTACAAACTAAGCTCTTTAGATTTTTCTACAAACTCCAGTACAACCTCATCTAACACATCTTGTATATTAGGGTTAGTACAATTGGTTAGTATGCTTATTACTAAACCTTGCTTAGGATACACAAAAAAGTTTGAGTAACCACCTACGCCATTACCAATATGGCCATAATACGCATTACCTTTTTTATCCGTACTTACTTGCCAACCCAAACCGTAGTATGTAGACTCGCCTATTATTTTTTCAGCAGTTAAAAATTGTTGTTGCGTAGCTTCTTGTAAAAAACCACCTTTTAAATATGCGTTTCCTAATTTAACAATATCTGTTGCTGTTGATAAAAAACCACCACCAGCAAGCTTGTAGTAATTATTAACCTCCATTGCTTTTCTAAAATCGGATCTTCTTTTAGAATAAAACTCAGTAATGTACGGAATCGGTTTTCCTTTTACCTCAGCATATGTATTTTGCATTTGTAAAGGATCTAAAACTCTTTTTTGCACATACTCTTCAAACGGAATATCACTAGCCTCTTGCATTGCTAATGACAATAAAACCCAATCATAACTATTGTAATGGTAATTTATCCCTGGCTTAAAAAGCAAATCATCATCCTTAAAAATAGTGATACTCTCTTTAATGGCATATGGTACATTTAAACCATACTCTTTACCTCTGTACCCACGTATACCTGCGGTATGACTAGCCAATTGCCTAATTGTAAAGTCGCACTCTTTTTTAGGGTAATAAGGAACATAGGTATAAAAAGATTCCTCTAAATCTATAATACCCTCTTGTACCATTAAAGCTAAAGCAGTTGCTGCAATGGGTTTAGAGACACTTGCGATTCTAAAAACTGAAGTATTAGGGTTAATTTGTGTTTTCTTTTCTATATTAGAAAACCCATACCCTTTATTAAAAATAGCTTTATCGTCTTGTGTTACTGTAATAGCAATACCTGGAACTTTGGTATTACTGATTAAAGACTGTAATAAATTATCAATTTTATTATAACTTGTATATTGAGAAGATTCTTTTGGTTTAGAACCACCAATTCTGTTAGAAAAATAAGAAAAGAATCTTTTAAAACCCAATGTTAAGTAGTTTTAGTTATTACTCTTTAAATATAAGCTTTCCTTTGTAAAGTACTTCTACATCTACAACAGCTGGCTTATTATAGCTAATAACATCACCAACACCTTTAATTGTACCAGAAATACTTTCTTGAGGGTTTACTAACATATCATTAGAGCTTCTATGGTTTACACTTACATTTTTAGCTATTAAATTTTCTGCATTTAATCTAGAGTCACCCGCAGCAAAAACTACATTTAAACTTTCGGCCGTTCCTTTTAATTGAAAATACGCCGCACCGTTAGAAACTATAGAAACTTTAGTTCCAGAAAGTTCTAAATTAAAAGATCCTGTTGTAAAGTCGGCCTCTGGATTTCCAAAATCTTCAGATAAAAGAGATAAATTAGAATAGCTTAAAACTCCATCACTAGTAATACCCAAACCAGTACTACTACGTATAGATGTTATATTTGGTGCAGTTACATAAAAGGTAGTTAAACCATAGTCTCTAGTAAAATTACATCCGTTAGTGTTGGTTAGTAAAAGTCTACCATCTACAACCTCTGCGTTAATATCGTTACGTAAATATTCTCCTGTTTCTACTTCTACCTTCTGTATTGGTCCCTCTTTTAAAACAAGTGCACTATTTTCAAAAACTGTAATGGCAGTAAATTCATCAACTATAATTTCTTCTTTTATTATATCTCCTGCATTCTGAAAACAATCAGATACATTTTCACTATTACAACCATACATTAAAACAAGTGTTAAAGTGTATAGTATAATAGATTTACCCGTAATTTGTAATCCTATATTTTTAATCGATTTTCTTGTAATCATCTTCATATTTTTAAAAATGGATTCCAACTCCAAATTCTACGGCTTCTGCTTTAGCTGCATGAGCCTTTAAGGTAACAGCACCAAAAACTTTATCACCAAAATAACGCTTCAACCCTATTCTGTTATACATTCTCCCTTCAAAATCAAACGGATAATATACATAATATCCTAACTGAGCTACCACAGACATTTGGTTTATATACAACTCGTGACCTACAAAAACACCTACACGTTTATAATCGTCATTAGGATCTACATTTTTCTCTGGAAAAGCAATTGAATTGTACACAATTAACTCTTTTAAAAACTTAGAAAAGAAAACATCTGCTCCTAACTGAAAACCACTTTTTCTACCTATTCTCTTATCTGCATAAGCAGATAAAATATAAAATGGAGATTGTCCTAATCCAATAACATCACTTTCATTAATACCTCCTCTAAAGGCAACATTAAAATGTATAGGCTGTTTGTAATTGGTAGTATCGTTAACCGTAGTATACTTTATTTTTTTACCTCCGTCTAAATCGTACGTTAGTCCTGCATTTAGTGCAATGGTATTTGTAGATGTATTTGGTGCTTTAAAGTTTGCATTAGAATAATGAATTAATGTTAGTCCGGCTTTAAAACCTAAACCCTTATAAATATTCTCTTTCTGATAATTAACCATTAGGTACGTAGAACTTAAAATATCAGAACCATAAGCATTATTTCTAAAGTTAGTTACCTTATCATACGGGTTGGTTGTATATGCCAAACCCTGACCAACTCTAAGCTGTACATTGCGTTTAAAAAAATAGAAGTTATAATGCGCATATGCACCATAGTTTTTACCCAAGGTACTATTATTCATATCTTGGTAAATAAACGAATATCCTAAATCTGGATAGTTATAAAGTTGTTGCCAAGCTTCATCTCCAAACGTTTTTTTATTATAGCTTAAAATTAAACCTGCAGGATGCGCGGCTATTAAATGAGAAATACTGTTATTATGTAGTGCTATAGAACCATAAAACTGATTAGCATCTATAACTATTTTACTCTTCTGCTGCGCAAAACAACCAACAGAAAACAGGGAAATAAAAAGGATTCTTATATTCATCGCGTGCAAAAATAGCAATTTTAGACCTATGCCTAATATTTATAGGCTAATACTTACAAAAATAAAAACACAGGTCTAAAATCATTAAAAAAGCTGACTTGCAATAGCCTTAACATTATCAGACTTACCCATAGAATAGTAATGCAAAACAGGAACACCAGCCGCTTTTAATTCTTTAGATTGTTGCACAGCCCAATCTATACCAACCTGTCTAACAGATTTATTATCCTTACAATCTTCTACTGCATCTACTAAATCTTGTGGTAGATCTATTTTAAAAACCTGGGGCAATAATTGCAAATGTCTTTTTACTGCAATTGGCTTTATACCCGGAATAATTGGCACATTAATTCCAAAATCTTTTGCCGCTTTTACAAAAGAGAAGTACTTTTCATTATCAAAAAACATTTGTGTAACCACATAATCTGCACCAGCATCTACCTTTTGTTTTAAACGTTTTAAATCTGTTAGTAAAGAAGGAGCCTCTATATGTTTCTCTGGGTAACCAGCAACACCAATACAGAAATCGGCACAATTATCTGTCTCAATAACCTCGTGTAAATAAGAACCACAATTTAGTTTCTGTATCTGGTCTACCAAACTCACAGCATATTGGTGTCCGCCTTTTGTAGGCTCAAAATACTGTTCCTCTCGCATAGCATCACCACGTAGTGCCATTACATTATCAATACCTAAATAGTGACAATCTACTAACAAATATTCTGTTTCTTCTCTTGTAAAACCACCACATAAAACATGCGGAACCGTATCTACATCATATTTATGTTTTATAGACGCACAAATACCAACCGTTCCTGGTCGCATACGTGTTAACTTCTTATCTAATAAACCATCTCTATCTATATAAATATATTCTTCTCTAGACGTAGTAACATCTATAAAAGGTGGCTTAAATTCCATTAGCGGATCTATGTTTCCGTACAATTCCTGAATATTTCTACCCTTAACAGGCGGTATAATCTCAAAAGAAAATAAGGTCTTCCCTTTTGCGTTTTTAATATGGTCGGTTACTTTCATCTCTTTACTTTATTTCTTTATTGGCGTTCCTACGGTCGGGCTTTCGGTAGTCGCTTTTTATAGGTAAAAACTATAAAAGAGCTTCAACAATACCTTAATCCCTAACGCAGCAACATAACATTAATCATCTGCTATATTTGGCGCTAACCATTTTAAAGCAACTTCTAATTCTATATTTTTACGAGTAGCAAAATCTGCTACCTGATCTTCTTTTATTTTCCCAACTCCAAAATAACGCGCCTCTGGATTTCCAAAATAATAACCAGAGACCGATGCCGCTGGCCACATAGCCAAACTATCTGTAAGCTCTACACCTATAGTTTCTTTAACTTTAAGAATATCCCAAATAGTAGGTTTCTCTAAATGATCTGGACACGCAGGATATCCTGGTGCTGGTCTAATACCTTTGTACTCTTCTTTAATTAAAGCCTCATTATCTAAAGCTTCATTGCTAGCATAACCCCAATGTGTAGTTCTAATTTCTTTATGTAGGCATTCTGCAAAAGCCTCTGCTAATCTATCAGCCAAAGCTTTTACCATAATAGAATTATAATCGTCTAAATCTTTACGGTACTGCTCTGCTATTTCTTCTGCCCCAAATCCTGTACTTACACAAAAACACCCCATATAATCTTCTATCCCAGTTTCTATTGGCGCAACAAAATCTGACAACGAGAAATTAGGTTTACCTGCATACTTTTTTAACTGCTGACGCAAAGTTCTAAATGTATGTTCACCATTTGGCGTTTCTAACACTATATCATCATCATTAATAGTATTGGCTTTAAACAAACCAAAAACAGCTTTTGCAGTAAGTAGTTTTTCATCTATAAGTTTTGTTAGCATTTCTTTAGCTTCAGCAAATAAATCTGTTGCCTGCGTACCTACAATTTCATCTGTTAAAATATCTGGATACTTGCCGTGCAATTCCCAACTTCTAAAAAATGGTGTCCAATCTATAAACTCTCTAAGCTTATTTAAATCGTAATCTTCTATAATCTGAATACCTAATTGGTTGGGCTTTACAATCTCAGACGTTTTCCAATCTATCTTATACTTGTTTTTACGCGCTGCCTCTATAGACAAATACTCTTTATGTTTTGTACGTTTTAAAAACTGTTTTCTAAACTCTTCGTAATCTAGTTTTATAGTTTCTTTATACTTTTCTCCTGTCTCTTTCTTAAGCAAATCTCCAACAACAGTTACTGCTCTAGATGCATCGTTTACATAAACAACAGCATTTTTATATTGAGGGTCAATTTTTACAGCAGTATGTGCTTTACTTGTAGTTGCGCCACCAATTAACAAAGGCACACTAAAATTCTGACGCTCCATTTCTTTGGCTAAAAAAACCATTTCATCTAAAGACGGTGTTATCAATCCGCTTAAACCTATAACATCTACGTTGTGCTCTTTTGCTGCTTGTATAATTTTCTCTGGTGGCACCATTACACCTAAATCAACAATCTCATAATTATTACAAGCCAAGACCACACCCACAATATTTTTACCAATATCATGTACATCTCCTTTTACGGTAGCCATTAATATTTTACCAGCATTTTTAGAATCTCCTTCTTGCGGGTTTCTAAGTTTCTCTTCTTCTATATAAGGCAGTAAATAAGCAACTGCTTTTTTCATTACTCGTGCCGACTTTACAACCTGCGGTAAAAACATTTTTCCGCTACCAAACAGATCACCAACAACGTTCATCCCAGTCATTAAATGACCTTCTATAACTTCTATTGGTTTGTCTACACTTTGCCTAGCGGCCTCTATATCTTCAACTATATATTGATCTATTCCTTTTACCAAAGCTCTTGTAATACGATTCTGTATTGGTTCTTCTCTCCAAGATAAGTCTACCTTATTCTCTTTTGCTTTACCAATTACAGTCTCTGCAAAATCTAGCAAACGTTCCGTAGCATCGTCTCTACGGTTTAACATTACATCTTCTACGCGCTCTAATAAATCTTTAGGAATATCATCATAAACCTCTAACATTGTTGGATTTACAATACCCATATTCATCCCTGCTTGTATAGCGTGGTATAAAAAAACCGAGTGCATAGCCTCACGAACAGGGTTATTACCTCTAAAAGAGAACGACACATTACTAACACCACCACTTACACTACAATGCGGTAAGTTTTCTTTAACCCAAGCGGTAGCTTCTATAAAGTCTATAGCATTAAGCTTATGCTCGTCCATACCTGTAGCAACAGGAAATATATTTAAATCAAAAATTATATCTTCAGGAGCAAAGTTTACCTTCTCTACTAAAACGTCATAAGATCTTTTTGCTATTTCTATACGTCTTTGGTAATTATCTGCTTGCCCAACCTCATCAAAAGCCATTACAATTACAGCAGCACCATAACGCTTTATAAGTTTTGCATGGTGTATAAATTCTGCTTCGCCTTCTTTAAGACTTATAGAGTTTACCACGCATTTACCTTGCACCACTTGCAAGCCTGCTTCTATAATTTCCCATTTAGAACTGTCTATCATTATAGGAACCCTAGAAATATCTGGCTCGGCAATAATTAGATTTAAGAACTTAACCATAGCTTCTTTGCCATCTATAAGTCCGTCATCCATATTAATGTCTATAATTTGCGCACCACCTTCTACTTGGTCACGTGCAACATCTAGTGCCTCCTCGAATCTCTCTTCTTTTATTAATCTTAAAAACTTTTTAGAACCAGCTACATTGGTACGCTCACCTACATTTATAAAGTTGGTTTCTGGCGTTACCACTAAAGGCTCTAGTCCGGATAATTTTAAATATTTAGGTTTTAGATCTTTCATACTACGCAGTTTCTAAAGAAATATTTCTGGGTTTGTAATCTTTTACCATGTTGGCAATAGCACTAATATGTTCTGGTGTTGTACCACAACAACCGCCTACAATATTTACCAAACTCTTTTCTACATATTCTTTTATTTGTTCTGCCATTTGTTCCGCAGTCTCATCATACTCACCAAAAGCATTTGGCAAACCTGCATTTGGATGCGCAGAAACACCAAAATCTGTTTTTGCTGCCAATACCTCTAAATGCGGTACTAATTGGTTTGCTCCTAAAGCACAATTAAAACCAACAGATAAAATAGAAATATGACTAATAGATATTAAAAAAGCTTCTGCTGTTTGCCCAGATAATGTTCTGCCAGAGGCATCTGTAATTGTACCACTTACCATTATAGGCACATCTATATTACGTTCTTCTTTTACTTCTTCTATTGCAAAAAGTGCTGCTTTTGCGTTAAGTGTATCAAAAATGGTCTCTACAAGTAAAATATCTACACCACCATCTAACAAAGCTTCGGTTTGCTGCTTGTATGCTATTCTAAGTTCGTCAAAAGTTACACCTCTAAAACCTGGATCGTTTACATCTGGAGACATACTTGCCGTTTTATTGGTTGGCCCTATGCTACCAGCTACAAACCTTGGTTTGTGTGGTTCTTTAGCGGTAAACTCATCTGCTACTTGCTTTGCAATACGTGCCGACTCGTAATTTAGCTCGTACACTAAATCTTCCATAAAATAGTCTGCCATTGCTATGGTTGTACCAGAGAATGTGTTGGTTTCTACAATGTCTGCCCCAGCGGCAAAATATTTACGGTGTACTTCTGCTATAGCTTCTGGTTGAGTTAGAGAGAGTAAATCGTTATTACCTTGTAATGGGTGTTCCCAGTCTGCAAAACGTTTGCCTCTAAAATCTTCTTCTGTAAATTTGTAGCGCTGCAGCATTGTACCCATGGCACCGTCTAGCACTAAAATTCTTTCTTTTAATATGTCTTGTATCTTTTTCATTTTACCGTTGAATCACTTTTGCGTTAAGCATTGAAGCGGCATCTTTTTGGTGCAACGGTTTGTAAAACCTGTTTGCTTAACCAAAAAATACAGCAAAAAGCCTGGCCATTTGTGCTTGCTAACAAATGGAACGCTATAAATAAAAATATCAAGTAAGGTAAAAAGAGGAGACTGTGAATGTCTTTCTAATTTGTGAGTTATCTGCCGTGTTGTTTTGTAACAACGTAGTAGAATGTAGCACCTTCTTTAAATAAGAATAAAGGGTTGCTAAGGTTTCATTGGGTCTAATCCCTCCACCTTTCTTGATAACGTTTTCAGTCTATTAATGAACTAATTGAGCCGCAAAGTAACAGCACAACTTTATTATAACCAAATATTGTTGGTTATTTTTAAGCCTATATGCATTTTTTACACATATAGGCTTAAAATTGTAATATTATGATATGCTTTGGATTACTTCTTTTTTTGCTTCTTTTTTAGAACCATCAAAACCTTCTACACCACCTACGGTTGTGTATTTCATTACGTATCTTTTACCTGGATTTATAATTTGATAAGCGCTTTGGCACATTACCGCAGCTTCATGAAAACCAGATAAAATTAATTTTAATTTACCTTTATAAGTGTTTACATCTCCAATTGCGTATACGCCTGGAATATTTGTTTGGTAGTCGTAAGAGTTATCTACTTTTATGGCATTTTTTTCTATCTCTAATCCCCAATTTCCTATTGGCCCTAGTTTAGGTGACAAACCAAATAATGGAATAAAATTATCTA
The DNA here is from genome assembly GCF_900119145.1 of Cellulophaga fucicola. Classification (GTDB taxonomy): domain Bacteria; phylum Bacteroidota; class Bacteroidia; order Flavobacteriales; family Flavobacteriaceae; genus Cellulophaga; species Cellulophaga fucicola. Next base: position 498,984 of record NZ_FPIY01000002.1, read on the forward strand.
CCTCTACATAGCTTTCTCCTTTTTCTTCGTCGTTATATTTTACAACAACTGCTTCTAGGTTATCGTCTCCATATAACTTGGTTACTTGTGCCTCTGTAAACAGTTTTATTTTACCAGACTTTGCTAGTTCGGCTGCTTTTTCTACTGAGTCTAACGCTCCTCTAAACTCATTTCTTCTGTGCACTAAAGACACTTCTGATGCTACGTCTGCTAAAAAAATTGCCCAGTCTAAAGCAGAATCTCCACCACCAGCAATAAGTACTTTTTTATCGCGATAAACCTCCGGATCTTTAATCATATAAGCAACACCCTTATCTTCAAAATTAAGGATATTATCTATCTGCGGTTTTCTAGGTTCAAAAGAACCTAAACCACCTGCAATTACAACTACTGGCGCATTGTGTTTTGTACCTTTATTTGTTGTTACTACAAACGTACCATCTTCTAACTTATCTAAAGTATCTGCTCTTTCTGCTAATGTAAAACCAGGTTCAAAAGATTTTATTTGCTCCATTAAATTAGTCACCAAATCACCCGCTAGTACTTCTGGAAAACCAGGAATATCATAAATTGGTTTCTTTGGGTAAAGCTCTGAACATTGTCCGCCTGGTTGTGGTAATGCATCTATTAAATGACATTTAAGCTTTAATAAACCTGCTTCAAAAACTGTAAACAATCCTGTTGGTCCTGCACCTATAATTAATATATCTGTCTTAATCATAATTTATGTTTAATATTGAGCCTTTGCTCCTTTATGCTTTACTTCTCTTTTTTATCTACTAACGAACTGGTAATCTGATTCATCTTATCTACTTTTTCTTCAAAATCACCTTTTATGGTTTTTCTGTAGTCGTTTAAGTTTTGAACCATTTTATTAATATCTTCTGGTATTACGTCTTCAAAAAACTGACGTAAACGTTTTGCTGTTGTTGGCGACTTACCATTGGTAGAAATTCCAATTTTTACATTGCCCTTTGTAACAATTCCGCCCATATAAAAATCGCAATACGGAGGGTTATCTGCTACATTCACTAATTTAAACTGAGCTCTACAATCTTTATATACCTGAACATTAACTTCTACATTATCTGTAGTTGCAACCACCATATGTTTGGCATCTAAATAACCAACATTGTACACATCTGTAATAGTGGTGACATTAAATTTATTTGCCAGTTCTAGTGTTTTTTCTGCATACCAAGGAGAAACCATTGTTACAACAGCATCTGGACTTGACTTGGTTAAAAAACGTAGTTTTTCTTCTGCCACATTACCACCACCTACAATTAGCACGTGTAGTTGAGACGTTTTTAAAAAAACCGGATATAAATTATTGCGTTCCATTACTCTGTTTTTAGTGTTATCATTTTGTTTACTTCTTCAAAAATAACCAATTAGCTACAACACTTAATTTACTACAGCTTCTTTTATTTTTACTTCTTGTTGTACTTTTTGCAATTGTGCTCTATGCCTAACAACCTCTCCAATTACAATAATTGCAGGATTAGACAACTCATTTTCTTGCACTACTTTTTCTATGGTTGATATGGTACCAACGCCAACTTTTTCATTAGCTGTTGTTCCGTTTTGTATAATAGCTACCGGTGTTTCTGCTTTACCTTCTTGCTGAAATAATTCTACTATTTCTGACAATTTACCCATACCCATTAAAATTACTACTGTTGCGCTAGACTTTGCAGCCAAATGTACATCTGTAGATAATTTATGGTTTTTAGTTGTTCCTGTAATTACCCAAAAACTCTCTGAAGCTCCTCTTTTTGTAACTGGTATATTTTGAAAAGCTGGTACTGCAATTGAAGAAGATATGCCTGGAACCATAGCTACTGCTACACCGTGACTAGCGGCATACTCCATTTCTTCTGAGCCACGACCAAAAATAAATGGGTCGCCACCTTTTAAGCGCACTACATTACCGTGACTTTTTGCCCTACTAACAATAAGCTCATTAATTTGCTCTTGTTGGTAAGCATAACATCCTTTTCTTTTGCCTACAAAAATTTGCTCTGCATTGGCAGCATACTCTAGTAAATCTTGATTCACCAAAGCATCAAACAAAACAACATCTGCATTTTGCAATGCTTTTATAGCTTTTAGCGTAATAAGCTCTGCATCTCCCGGACCTGCACCAACAACTGTTAGCAACCCTTTTATGTTTTGTTTGTTTGCCATAATTTTAAGCTTCTGCTAATTCTTTTTCTCTATATTTTTGTACTACTTCTAAAAACACTTTAGAATCTTTAAGGTATGCTTCTGCAAACTCTTGTGTTGGTTTGTTACTTTTTATTTGCAACGCCAACTCCTCAAAAGAAGTTTTTAATTCTATTAAACCATTGGTCACAAAATGAGTATCAAAATCTTTTATAATACTTATATGTGTGTTTGTTTTTGTGTTCTGCGCTGTAAGCAATGCTTTAGCTGAGTTTACCATTGCAGAATACGAATGAAAAATACTTGCAGACCATTTTTTATCTTCTAATGCTATTGCAGCATTTTCTATTTTTTCTTCACTCTCGAATAATAAAGTCGCAATTAAATCTATAACAACACCTGCACACTCACCTACACCAATAGCTTTTTCATAACGCTCTGTATTTCCCCAGTCTATAAAATCTTCCTGAGTTAAATTATCTATAGCTGTTAAGTGCTTAAGAAAATCGTAGAAATAGTGTTCGCCTTTTTCTTTGTAGTATTCTGTAAATGATTGTCCGTTTGCATTGGCGTCAAAATCGTTTAAAATTAAACGTAGTGCCTCTGGTCCTCTTTTACTTGGCACTTTTACAACTTTATCTGCAAATACACCGTTACCATCTCCTAAATTACCACCACCTAACAATACTTGTAAAGCAGGTGCTACCAACTTATCTTTAGTACGTACAGACATTCCTTGAAAACCTATGTTTGCCATATTGTGCTGACCACAAGCATTCATACATCCACTAATTTTAATAACAACATCTTCATTGTTTATGTATTGTGGGTATTCTGCTGTAATAACACGCTCTAACTCTGCAGCAATACCTGTACTACTTGCTATACCTAAATTACACGTATCTGTACCAGGACAAGCTGTAATGTCTGATGCCTTATTATAACCCGCTTCTACAAAACCTAATTTTTCTAATTCTGTATAAAAGAAAGGTACTAGCTCTTCTTTTACATAGGGTATTAAGATATTTTGACGTAGTGATAAACGAAATTCTCCGGCTGCATATGCATCTACTAAATCTGCTAATTGACGTGCTTCTTCAATATAAAAATCGCCTAACTTTACTTTTATACCTAGAGCAACGTAACCTTCTTGTTTTTGAGGAACAACGTTTGTGTTTTTCCATTGCTCAAAAGCAACTGTATTTTTAATTATTACTTCTGGTACTTTAGCATTTGCTACTTTTACCTTTGGATATGCATCTACATCTATAGGAAAAGAATCTTGCGGAATTGCATTTTGTTCTTCTTCTAACAAAGCCCTAAAACCATCTAAACCTAAATCTTTAAGTAAAAATTTCATTCGCGCTTTTGCTCTACTCTTACGTTCACCATATCTATCAAAAACACGAATAACACCATCCATTAACGGAATAATTTTATCGGCTTCTAAAAAGGTATATAATTCTTCTGCATGGCGTGGCTGCGAACCTAAACCACCAGCTAAAAGCACTTTAAATCCTCTAACTCCATTTTCAATTTTAGCTATAAAACCAAGATCATGCATATAAGAAAGTCCCGTATCTGCATCACTAGAAGAGAAAGAAACTTTAAATTTTCTTCCCATTTCTTGACTAATAGGATTTCTTAAAAAATACTGAAACATTGCGTGTGCATACGGAGACACATCAAAAGGTTCGTCTACATCTATACCAGCAGTTTCACTAGCAGTTATATTACGTACTGCATTACCACAAGCCTCTCTAATAGTAATATCATCTTTAGCCAATTGCGCCCATAATTCTGGTGTACGCTCTATATCTACATAATGTATTTGTATATCTTGACGCGTAGTAATATGTAAACGTCCTGTAGAATATTCTTCAGACACATCGCAAATACGTTTTAGTTGTGTAGACGTTACTTTTCCGTAAGGTAGTTTTATACGAATCATTTGTACGCCTGGCTGACGCTGACCATAGATCCCACGAGCCAAACGCAAGCTTCTAAACTTTTCTTCGTCTAATTTACCGTCGTTAAACTGTCTAATTTTAGCTTCTAAATCAATAATATCTTTAGCTACTACTGGGTTTTCTATTTCTGTTCTAAAACTTTGCATCTGTCTGTTATTATAGCTTTTTATAATTACTATTATCCTATAGGTCTAATAGGATTTTAGATAAAAGAATGCTTAAAAAAAGCATTCTTTTTAGTATTTCTTCAACTTAATTTATAAATCCTGCACCAGCCGTTGTATTGGTTTGTGCATCAATTAAAATAAAAGCTCCGTTAGATTTATTATCGTTATAACTATCAAAATAAATAGGCTTGCTAAGTTTTATACTTACTTCTCCTATTTCGTTTAGAGATAGTTTGTTCTTGTTTTCTTGCTCTCCTGTATAATCTGTTGCAATAACACTGTTTATGCTGTCTATTTTAGATAGTACACGGTTGGTGTTGTGCTGTACAATATACTTTGTTCCTGGCACTAGGTTTTTACTATCCATCCAACAAACAGTAGCTGTAACTTGCTTTTCTATTTTTGGAAGTTCATCTGTTTTAACCAACATATCTCCTCTAGTAACATTAATATCACCCTCTAAAGTTATGTTTACAGAGCTACCTGCAGGTGCCTCTTCATAAGAGGTATCAAAAAAGAAAATCTCTTTTATTTTAGATTGAGTTAAAGAAGGTAAAACTGTTACAGCATCTCCAACTTTTAAACTACCACCAGTAATTTTACCAGCGTATCCTCTAAAATCGTGAAACTCGTCTGTTTTTGGTCTAATTACTGTTTGTACAGGAAAACGAACCTTACCAGCGTCATAAACATCTTGCGCCTCTAATTCTTCTAAATGCCCTAAAATTGTATCTCCATTGTACCAAGACATTGCATCCGTTTTGTCTACAATATTGTCACCTTTTAAGGCACTAACAGGAATATAACTAACTATTTGTTCTCCATAAGTACTCTTAGCATTTAGTGCTTCAAAATCTTTTTTGATGTTATTAAACACCTCTTCTGAATAATCTACTAAATCCATTTTATTAACAGCAACAATTATGTTTTTTACACGTAATAAATTATTGATAAAAAAGTGGCGGTATGTTTGCTCTATAACACCTTTTCTGGCATCTATTAAAATGATAGCTACCTGAGAAGTTGATGCACCTGTAACCATATTTCTGGTATATTCTACGTGACCAGGTGTATCTGCAATAATGTAACTTTTAGTTGGTGTTGAGAAATAGATATGAGCAACATCTATAGTAATACCTTGCTCACGTTCTGCAACTAAACCATCTGTAGCTAATGAAAAATCTAGGTAATCGTACCCACGTTGTTCACTACTCTTTTTAATGGCTTCTAATTTATCTTCGGTAAGCGATTTTGTATCGTAAAGCAACCTACCAATTAAGGTACTTTTACCATCATCTACACTACCTGCTGTTGCTATTTTTAGTACGTTCATTTTATGTGTATTAAGTATTAAGTAGCAAGTACAAGACTTTATTACTCTTACTTTTTGTTTTAAACTTATTTTTTAACTTGTATACTTTGGACTTACTAAAAGTATCCTTGTTGTTTTCTTTTCTCCATAGCAGCTTCAGAACGCTTATCATCTATACGTGCACCACGTTCAGAAATTTTAGAATCCCTAATTTCTTCTACTACCTTATCTATAGAATCTGCTTTAGATAAGACGGCCGCTGTACAAGACATATCGCCAACTGTTCTAAAACGAACCCAACGTTCTTCTACAACCTCATCTTCTGCTCTAAAAACAACATCATCTTCTGCAGACCAGATTAATCCATCTCTTAAAAATATATTTCTTTTGTGTGCAAAATAGATAGATGGAATTTCGATATCCTCTTTCTGAATATAGCTCCACACATCTAACTCTGTCCAGTTACTAATAGGAAAAACACGTACATTTTGTCCTATTTCTATGGTACCGTTTAACATATCAAACAATTCTGGTCTTTGGTTTTTTTCATCCCATTGTCCAAAATCGTCACGAACAGAAAAAATACGTTCTTTAGCTCTCGCTTTTTCTTCATCTCTACGAGCACCACCAATACAAGCATCGAACTTAAATTCTTCAATAGCATCTAAAAGCGTAGTAGTCTGCAACATATTTCTACTTGCATACTTCCCCGTTTCTTCTACTACTTTTCCTTGATCTATAGAATCTTGTACATTTCTTACAATAAGCTCTACACCCAATTCTTTAACCAATTTATCTCTAAAAGCAATAGTTTCAGGAAAATTATGTCCTGTATCTATATGCATTAACGGAAAAGGAATTTTTGCTGGCCAAAATGCTTTTTGAGCCAAACGTACTAGTGTAATACTATCTTTTCCTCCAGAAAACAATAATACAGGTTTTTCAAACTGTGCTACTACTTCTCTAAAAATGTAAATAGCTTCGTTTTCTAAAGCATTACCTAATCCTTGTAATGAAGCATTAGTTGTTTTCTGTGGTTTTATTTCGTTTATCAATGTTTCCAAATCTTGATTTTTTAATATTGTGTTTATTTTAGTCCTTAGTACTAATTAGGTGTGTAAACCACACTCTCTATTTTCTAATACTTTAGTTGGATCAAAATATTTATGTTCGTTTGGTAAATTACGTTCTGCTAAATATGCGTCTAATTGCACATCTGACCAGTGGTAAAACGGACTTACTTTTAAAATTCCGTCTTTACTTAAGCTTAAAATCCCTAAAGAGTCTCTAAGTGCAGTTTGTCCTTTTCTAAGGTTTGTAAACCAAACATCTGGCTTATGCTCTGCCATTGCTCTTTTAAAAGGCTCTAACTTAACTTGCTCTGTAAATTCTTTGTGTTTTGGGTCGTCTATAGATGGTATACCCATTATAGCATCTCTATGTGCACTTGTTTGTAAAGGCACGTATAATTTTACATTAAGATCTAACGTAGAAATTAACTCTTCTGCGTGTTTGTATGTGTTTGGTGTATTGTAACCAGTATCACACCAAATTACAGGAACATCTTTCTTTATAGCTGTAACTGCATTTAGTATAGCAACCTCATACGGTCTAAAGTTAGTAGTAACTACAGCATTTCTAGCATATTCAATTGCCCAAGAAATAATTTCTTCTGGCGGAATACCTCTAAACTGAGCATTTAAATTCTTTATTATATCTTCTGTAAAACCCATTTTGCTATACTTATACGTTCTTATTTACCCCACTTAATTGAATTCCAAACACGTTCGTGAAAAAAATACAACACCATTTTTGTACCCAATTCTATTATACCAATAGAGAACGCTAATTTTAATGTTCCTGTAACAAACCAAGAAATTAAAACAGTATCTATTGTACCAACTATTCTCCAGCTAATAGATTTAATTATGCTCCTTTTAGGACTCTCTGACTGTTTGTCTGACTTGTAACTTCCTTTAGAAGTTTCTTTATTTAAAATCAATTGATCAGCAATCATTTCGTTAATTTTTATTACCCTATTTAATTACTAGGAATTACAAATGTAAAACTTTTAGGGACATAAGTTGTTAAAAAACATATAAATCCTATCGTTTTAGTAGATTAATAAAAAATAAGAAGATTTTTTGTTGATATTGAAGTATCTGTGCTAGAACACAATAGAAAATTTCCTTCCTTATTAAGGAAGTAAAATTCAGATTTTATAAAATAGGAAGATTTAGATTAGATTACTTAGCGTAGTATTCCTGTATATTTCTAATGCGCTATCTCTAACTTTTAGCATTAGTTTATGTACAGAACAAGTACCCTCGTCTGGGCAATCGTCACATTTTTCGTAGAAATTTAAACTTACACAAGGTACCATTGCAATAGGTCCTTCTAACACTCTAATAACATCTGTCATTAGAATTTCCGATGGCTCCTTTATTAAATAATAACCACCACCTTTGCCTTTTTTAGAAGCCAAAACACCTGTTCTACGTAATAATAAAAGTATGCTCTCCAAAAATTTTTGTGAGATATTATTTTGCTGTGCAATTTCTCCGATAGGAACAGGATTCCTATCTTCTTTCTTAGCTAAGTAAGTTAAGGCCTTAAGCCCGTATTTGGTTTTTTTGGATAGCATAGTACAAAGATAGGCAAAATTGGGATTTAAAAAAGTGATGATTTTAACTCTAACTATTTTTAAATTAACCCTTTGGTTTAAATGCCTAAATATATACTTTATTACTAAACTTTACCCCAATGCTTGCGCTATATCTGCAATAATATCATCTATATGCTCTAAACCAACAGAAACCCTAACGGTACCATCAGTAATACCCACAGCCACTCTATCTTCTGCTGCAAGTTTACTATGCGTTGTAGATGCAGGATGTGTTACAATACTCCTAGAATCTCCTAAGTTAGCAGAAAGTGATAATAACTTTATAGCATTAAAAAATTCTTGTCCTGCTTGCAAGCCTCCCTTTACCTCAAAAGCAACAATACAACCACCAGCTTTCATTTGTATTATAGCTATTTTGTATTGTGGGTGCGACTTTAAAAAGGGGTATTTTACCCAATTTACTTTTGGGTGCGCTTCTAAAAACTCGGCTAATTTCAACGCATTTTCAGAATGCCTGTCTACTCTAATTGCCAATGTCTCTAAACTTTTAGATAAAATCCACGCATTAAACGGAGACAATGCTGGCCCTGATATTCTAGAAAAACGATACACTTTATCTATTAGGTCTGCACTACCAACCGTAATACCTGCTAGTACACGACCTTGACCATCAATTAATTTTGTGCCAGAATGTATTACTAAATCTGCTCCAAACTTTATAGGCTGTTGTAAATAAGGCGATGCAAAGCAGTTATCAATAATTAAAATAAGATTGTGTTTTTTAGCAATAGTACCAAGTACTTCTAAATCTAAAATATCTACAGCCGGATTAGTAGGTGACTCAGCATATAAAATTTTAGTTTTGGGAGTGATTAAAGCTTCAATACCTTCTAAATTATGAGCATCAAAATAACTTGTGGTCACGTTCCATTTGGGGAAAAAGTTTACAAATAAACTATGTGTAGAGCCAAATATACTTTTAGATGATATAATATGATCACCACTCTCTACTAACGCAGCAAAGGTTGAAAACACAGCAGCCATACCAGAAGCAAAAGCAAAACCAGTCTCTGCTCCTTCCATCTGACATATTTTTTCTATAAATTCTGATGTATTAGGATTAGAGTATCTAGAATAAATATTTCTGTCCTTTTCCTCAGCAAAAGAAGCACGCATATCCTCAGCATCTTCAAAAACATAACTAGATGTTAAGTATAAAGGTGCCGAATGCTCTAAAAATTGTGAGCGTTCTATTTGTGTGCGTATTGCGTTAGTTTCAAATTTCTTATCCATAGTATTTCTTTTGTTATTGACTATCTGCTATTAGCCATTAGCGCTATATTCTTTACTCTATTTTCTCTACTCTATTCTCTTGTTTCTTGTTTCTATACAAAGTCTATCCCTTCTCTGCTATTCTTAAAATATCACCAAAAACACCTCTTGCAGTAACAGCTGCTCCTGCTCCCGCTCCTTGTATTACTAATGGATTTTCTCCGTAAGACTCGGTATAAATTTCTATGATAGAATCTGATCCTTTCACTTGTCCCAATGCACTTTCTTTAGGAACAGACACTAATTTTACATCTAAAATTCCTTTTTCTTCTTGAAGATTTCCGTGTAAATCACCTACATAACGTAAAACGTGATTTGGTTTTTGATTTTCTTTAATTTTAGAAAATGCAGTATCTAAAGCATCAGACTGACTTAAAAATTCTGTTTTACTACCTTCTCTTAATGCTTCAGGTATTAAATTCTGAATATTGATATCTGCAAATTCATTGCTTAACTCTAGCTCACGTGCTAAAATCAACAACTTTCTTCCAACATCATTACCACATAAATCTTCTCGCGGATCTGGTTCTGTATAACCATTTTCCATAGCTTCATTTAAAATAGCAGAAAAAGGCACATCACTCTCCGAAAATGTATTAAAAATATAACTTAAAGACCCAGAAAACACACCCTTAATTCTAGTAATATTTTCACCAGATAAATGCAGTAACTTAATAGTATCTATTAATGGTAAGCCAGCACCAACATTGGTCTCGTACAAGTATTGCTTTTGGTTTTTAGTTAATATTTCTCTAAGGTTTTTATAATAATCGAACCCTAACGTATTTGCTATTTTATTAGAAGACACCAAGTCGAATCCGTTTTCTACAAAATCTATATAATGAGATACAAATGCTTGGTTAGCCGTATTATCTATTGCTATTAAGTTTTCTAAATGATGCTTTTCCGCAAATTCAAATATATCTTTAAGCTCGTACGACTTTCCTTTTTCATCTAACTTAGAAGTCCAATCTTCTCCAATTCCTTTTTTACTAAGTAGTACTTTTTTAGAGTTTGCAACTGCAAAAACATTAAGGTTAATTCCTTTACGCTCTTCTATATTTTTAGCCGACTTTAATATTTGATCTATTAAAGTACCACCAACTGTACCGTGACCAAAAATAGCTATGTTTACTTTTTTAGCTACTCCAAATATTTGTCCATGCATTACATTTAAAGCCTTATGCAAACTTGCTTTTTTAACCACCAAACTCACATTTTTACCAGATACTGTATTGTTAAACAACAATGGTATAATTCGGTTTTTTATAAGCGCATTGTATGGTTTATGAAACGTGCTTAAATCCTGACCAACAATAGATATTACAGAAACATCTTTTTGCACTGTAATTAAGTTAATGTCTTTTGAATAGAAATCTGATGCAAACTCACGTTCTAAAACCGACTTCGCTTTTTCTGCACTAACGGCATCTACAACTAAACCAATGCCACGCTCAGACGATCCTTGAGATATAATACTAACGCTAATATGTGCATCTCCCAAAGCTTTAAAAATACGAGCATCTATACCTGCTTTACCTAATAAACCACGACCTTCTATATTTATTAACGCTACATTATCTATAACAGAAAGCGACTTTATACCTTCTTTGGTTGTCTTAGCGCTAATTAATGTGCCGTCATTATCACCATTAAATGTATTTAGAATACGTAACGGAATATTCTTTTCTAGTAACGGAATTATAGTTTTTGCATGTAAAATAGTCGCTCCAAAATTTGCCAACTCATTAGCCTCAGAATAGCTTAATTGCTCTATTCTTTTAGCATCTAAAACATAGTCTGGATTTGCTGTAAAAATACCATCTACGTGGGTATAACTCTGCAACTCTACAGCATTTAAAAAGTTTGCGAATAAAGATGCAGAATAGTTACTACCATTTCTACCCAAAGTTGTTGTTATACCATCTTCTGTAGTTCCTATAAAACCAGTAATTACAGGTACAACTGTATTAGATAAATTAGAAAAAACTCTCTGTATATTTTCTTTAGAGACTTCTTCTAGCACATTTCCATTTCCAAAATTAGCATCAGTTTTTAATACCTTTCTAGCATCTATTACCGTAGCTTCAATTTTGTTATTCTCTAATGCTTTTACAAGATATGCTGCGGATAATAATTCACCATAAGCCAATACTTGATCTTTAATTTTTAAACTATAATCTCCCAACAAAGCAACTCCTTCTAAAATCTGTAATATCTCTTTGTACTCCGTTGAAAAATCTAACTCTAAATCATTTTTTTGATACGCTTTAAAAGCTTCAAAAGCTGAAATATACTCTTTACCTTCTGCTGCTAAATCTAGTAATTGCTCTAGCGTATCTGTAGAACCTCCACGAGCAGAAACCACTACTGCAATATTTTCCTTATCGTTAACTTTAGATTTTATTTTAGCTACAACATTAGAAATACCTTCTCCGTTGGCTAACGATTTACCTCCAAACTTAATTACCTTAAGCTCTTCTGTATTTTTATGATCGTTAAAAATTCCTTTTAACAACTGTTCTAATTGATTAAACTCAATTAAAAATGCATCGTGACCGTGTAGCGAGTGTATTTCGCCATAAGTAACATTGCTATTTGCTTGCGCTAATTGTTTAAACGTATCTTTATTTTCTTTAGCTGTAAAAAACAAATCTGAATCTACACCCACAATATGTATAGATGTATTACTATTTTGCAGGTTGATAAAAGCCTCATTTCCTTCTCTTGTAATATCTATAGTTTTTAACAACTGATTCATTAATTTATACGCAGACAGTTGAAAACGTTCTTGTAATTTTTTTCCGTGATGCGTTAACCAGCTTTCTACATTAAACAACTGCTCTTCTGTATTTGTGCTTCGGTTAAAACGCGCCTTAAAAGATTCTGGTGTGCGGTAACACAACATTGCGTGCATACGAGCATCATGTACTGGTTGTTTAGAATTTACCAAAAACTGTTCTTGAATCTGGCAATTACCTATAAGCCAATCTGTAGATTTCCAATCAGATGCTACAGGTATTAAATGCTGCGTTAATTTAGGGTTTAGCGCCGCCATTTCCCAAGCAATACCACCACCTAAAGAACCACCAATAATTGCATAAAGCGAATTTATTTTTAGTTCTTTTAATCCTAACAAAAACAGATGTGCTATATCTCTAGCAACAAAATCTTTGTAGTTTTCTATTACAAAACCATCAAAACCATTTCCAGGAATATTAAAAGACAACACGGTATACTTTTTAGTATCTATACACTTATCATCGCCAATAAGCGTAGACCACCAACCGTTTGTACCAGATACATTAGAATTACCTGTTAAAGCGTGATTTACAAGTACAATTGGCGCCGTGTGCAGTTCTGCTCCAAATATTTGGTAAGACAAGTCTATGTCTTGTGTTTTACCGCTAAGCGTTGTATATTTTTTTAGTTTGATATGATGCAACATAATACAGTTGTTTTAACCTAGACAGCTTTCTAAGTCTTCTTTTTAATAAATAATGAGGTTTTTTACTATGCTACAACAGCAGAAGTAACCGCTTTAAATGCTTCTTCTAAATCAGCCTTTAAATCTTCAATCTCTTCCATACCAACAGATAAACGAATTAAATCTTGACCAACACCAGCAGACTCTTGTTGCTCTGCCGTTAATTGTTGATGCGTTGTACTTGCAGGATGAATAATTAAAGATTTAGTATCTCCAATATTTGCTAAAAGTGAAAAGACTTTTGTTGCATCTGTAAATTTCTTAGCAGCCTCAAAACCACCTTTTACACCAAATGTAACTAAGCCACTTTGTCCTTTTGGTAAGTATTCTTTAGCCAAGTCGTAATATGTATTACTTTTTAATCCTGGATAATTTACCCAAGCAACCTCATCTCTACCCTCTAACCAAGTAGCTAGTTCTAATGCATTTGCACTATGTTGCTTTATACGCACAGGTAGAGTCTCTAAACCTTGGATAATCTGGAATGCATTAAACGGACTTAAAGCTCCTCCAAAATCTCGCAAACCTTCTAAGATTAACTTATAAGTAAATGCTGCATTACCTAAAGCATCGCTGTACACTAAACCGTGATAACCGGCAGAAGGCTCTGTAAATTCTGGGAATTTTCCGTTAGTCCAGTCAAACGTACCTGCATCTACAATTGCACCTCCTAAAGAAGTTCCTTGTCCGCCTATGTATTTTGTAAGCGAGTGTATTACCAAGTTTGCTCCGTGTTCTATTGGGTTTAATAATGCTGGCGATGCTACTGTATTATCTACAATAAATGGCACTTGTGCTGCCTTTGCTTCTTTAGAAATTGCTTTTAAATCTAGTACATCTAATTTTGGATTTCCTAAAGACTCTACAAAAAAGGCTCTTGTATTTTCTTGTACTGCTTTACCAAAATTTTCTGGGTTAGATGCATCTACAAAAGTAGTTGTAATCCCCAATCTTGGTAAGGTTACATTTAGTAAATTAAATGTACCACCATACAAGCTGCTAGATGCCACAATATGATCTCCAGCCCTTAAAAGGGTTAGTAAACCTGTAGAAATTGCTGCCGTACCAGATGCAAATACAACTGCTCCTATACCTCCTTCTACAGCAGCTAATCTGTCTTGTAGAATTTGATTTGTAGGATTATTTAAACGTGTGTATATAAACCCTAATTCTGATAAAGAAAATAAATTTGCCGCGTGGTCTGTATCTTTAAAAACATAAGAAGATGTTTGATAAATAGGCACTGCTCTTGTACCTGCTGTTTCTGACGGATTGTGGCCTGCGTGTAATGCGTTTGTTGCTAATTTTTGAGTACTCATAATTTTTTATTATTAAAATTGATAAAATAAAAAAAGCTCAATCCTTGTCTTGCCGACTTTGCAAGATGGATTAAAAATTAAATGAGTTAAAAAGAAATTGGAAATTTACTTTTTTTTGAAAAAAAAAGCTTGTTTCGTTATCTGCCTATAGTACCGCTGTACTTGGTAGAATTTAGCACCTTCTTTGCATTGCACAAAGGGTTGCTAAGGCTTCATAGGGTCTAATCCCTCCGCCTTTCTTGATAACTATTCAATATGTGTTTTGAACTTTGAGCTACAAATATATGCTCAGAAAAATTTAATATCCTAATCTTTTTTGAAAAAATATTGAATTTTGCTTTCTAAGTACCGTTAAATAACAGAAACATAATTTTTGTTTGTTTTTGTAACGATTTTTTAAATTGAAATTTTATTTGTGTTAGGGATTGTTGTGAAAATCCTTTTTTATTTTTCTTAAAAAAGATTGTAACGAAAAGCCCGACCCCTTTTGGTAACACCCAAATAATTAGCAAAATATTGGGTGTAAAAAAAGTGCTTTACCATTATAGCAAAGCACTTTTAGATCTTAAAAAAGATATTATTTTAAAGGTTGAAAGCTGTTTTTACAGTATCTACCATATCTAATTTTTCCCACGTAAAAAGTTCTACTTCTCTTTCTACTCTACCATTGTAAGGAGACTCAAAAACCTTTGTGATTGTTTTTGGTTCTTTACCCATATGGCCATAAGCTGCAGTTTCTAAATAAATAGGGTTTCTTAATTTTAAACGTTCTTCTATTGCAAAAGGACGCATATCAAAAATCTCTGCTACTTTTTTAGCTATTTCTCCGTCTGTTAAATTTACTTTAGATGTACCGTATGTATCTACGTAAATAGATGTTGGTTTTACAACACCTATAGCGTAACTTACTTGTACTAAAATTTCATCTGCAATACCTGCTGCTACTAAATTTTTAGCTGCGTGTCTTGCCGCATAAGCCGCACTACGGTCTACTTTACTTGGATCTTTACCACTAAATGCACCACCACCGTGAGCACCTTTACCTCCGTAGGTATCTACTATAATTTTACGCCCTGTAAGACCTGTATCTCCGTGCGGACCACCGATTACAAACTTACCTGTTGGGTTTATATGGTATTCTATTTTATCTGTAAATAATGCTTGTACTTTTTCTGGAAACTGTGCTATTACTTTTGGCATTAGTATAGCTAGAATATCTGATTTTATTTGCGCCAACATTACAGTATCGTCTGCATTAAAATCGTCATGTTGTGTAGATACAACAATGGTATCTATACGTTGTGGCACGTTATCGTCTGAGTATTCTATGGTTACTTGCGCCTTAGCATCTGGACGTAAATAAGAGATCTCTTTACCGTCTCTACGCAATGCTGCAAGTTCTTGTAATATTTTATGAGAAATATCTAACGCCAGTGGCATGTAGTTTTCTGTTTCTTTACTTGCGTAACCAAACATCATACCTTGGTCACCTGCACCTTGTTCTTCTTTAGAACCACGATCTACACCTTGGTTAATGTCTTGCGATTGTTCATGAATTAACGAAATAACACCACAAGAATCACCACTAAATTGGTACGCTCCTTTTGTATACCCAATGTTGTTTATAACCTCGCGCGCTATGTTTTGTAAATCTACATAGGTGTTACTCTTTACTTCACCAGCAAGCACAACTTGGCCTGTGGTTACTAAAGTTTCGCAAGCTACTTTACTTTCTGGATCAAAAGCTAAAAAGTTGTCTAATAATGCATCGCTAATTTGGTCTGCAATTTTATCTGGATGTCCTTCACTTACAGATTCTGATGTGAATAAATATGCCATAATTATATACTTCTATTGTTAATAGAGGAACAGTAAGGACGATTGCAAAAAACAGGAAAAGGCGTTAAAAAAAATCAACTAAATCTGTTTTAGCATTTTTTGTAGTACTGAGTATCAGTATACGAGGTTGCAATCAGTCAAATCCTTCCTCTTAATTTAGACTGCAAAAGTATAAAATTAGATTGGTTCTAAAATAGTTTTAACGAAAAAATAAGAGGCTATGGATACAAATTAATTTGTAAACCATAGCCTCTACATAACAAATAATGTTTTATTATAAGTTGTATCTAACTTTTAAAGTTACATATCTAGGTTGTATAAAATACTCGCTTGTGCTTACAAACAAGGCATTGTCACTATCTTGATTTAAAGATTTTGTATTAAATAAGTTTGTTACTCCCAAAATATATTCCCACTGACTATCTTTCTTTTGATAACCTAAAGAAGCATCCATAAAAGTATACGTATTTAAAGATTCTACCTCGTTTTTATAATTGTAGTACGAGTAATCTGCGTTAAATATAAAGCTCTTTAAGAATGATGCATCCAATTTTACGCTTGGTCTATGTGTAAAATATTTAATGCTAGAACCATTTGGTTGTTCGTAATTATTAATTGACAAATTGTAACCAAACTCTATATTTGGCGCATTT
Organism: Cellulophaga fucicola; assembly: GCF_900119145.1. Lineage (GTDB taxonomy): Bacteria > Bacteroidota > Bacteroidia > Flavobacteriales > Flavobacteriaceae > Cellulophaga > Cellulophaga fucicola. The sequence continues at coordinate 515,858 of NZ_FPIY01000002.1, forward strand.
AAAAAACGAGTTCCTAAACTACCTCTATAGCTTGTTGTAAAAGACTCGTTAACTGCTTGCTCATTATTTACTATTTGGTTAAACTTAGAATAGTTCATAGTTGCACCTAAACCACCTTTTATTTTACCAAATGTACGTTCAAAAGATCCGTTTGCAGAAAAAGTCTCATCTGCAAAGTTAGAGTTAAACGGAGACGATATTCTGTTAGATGTTTCTATAAACTCATCATTAGAAGTCGCAGGAAAATCTGGATTAGCGTAACTTAAAAAATCTGATATATTACGTACTTGATCTACTCTTTTGTTATACGATACAGATGCTCTAATATTACTAAAATTAAACATATTAAAGTTGTTGTAACGCAGAGATAAATTATGAGATAATGCACTTTCTAAATCTCTGTTTCCTTGAAAAAGTGAATTATAATTGTTCATTACAAAAGAAGATGCAAACTGGTTAACATCAGAAAAACTAGTTGTCATTCTATAGTTAAAGTTAATATCTTCGCTCTTTTTTAACTGCATTCTTGTTGTAAAACTTGGCAACAAACGAACAAAATCGTCTGTAACAGTAGAGCCTAATTGTGCATTTTTTGTAGTGTAATTATGTACAGACACTCCTGGAGTGAAGGTGAAAATACCGGCTTTTACCCTATATTCAAAAGCTAAATAAACATCGCTAAAGTTATACTTAACATCATTATCTACAGAACTAACTGCATTATCTAACGTAAACTTATTGCCATTATCTAATATTTGAAAAATCTCTGAATTAAACTTTTGTGTACTTAACAAAGAACCTAAAGTAAATTTTACATTACTCTTATCTCCTGTAATATACCAGTAGTCAATTTTAGCGTCTAGCTTATTTGTTTTTACAAGTTTGTCTTGTACAACATCAAAACCATCTTGATTTTGATCCATTCCTAAAACTTCATCTAATCTAAACTGATCACTCTGCGCTAAAGCTGCATTGTAAAAAGGATCCTCTTCTTGTATTAAATACTGCGCTTCTACTGCAAAGATATTTTTAGCATTTAAAGTATAGTAATAATTTGCATTTTGGTTAATGCTATACGGGTCTTGTTTTTGTACCTCGTCTATATTACCTGTTAATGTAGAAAATAAATCTTGCACTTCTTTTTGACTAGATATTCTACCAAAAATATCATAATCGAAATGATTATCTGCATTTGGCTTGTAACTAGAGCTAAGTTTTAGCAATGCTAAATCACTTCTTTGGTTGGTTAAACTCTCTGTAGATTCATCCGGAGAAGGTTGTGTTCCATCTGCATTAGACTTGTACTGTCTAAATGTATTTTGTTGCATATCTGTATTGTTCCCAGAATAAATTGCAAAACCACTAAGATCCCAAGTTTTCTTAGGTGAATAGCTAAAGTTAGCAGCTCCAAACTTAGAATTTATTTCTTTTGCTCTATTGTTTTGCACTGTTAAAAAGCCCATATCACTAGAACCTACGTTAAAACTAGTTCCGCTTCCAGAACTACCTCCACCGCCAAAACCTCCAGTAAACCTAAAGTAATCTCTACGACTAAAGGCTACTTCGCCAATATTATTAAAATTGGTAATTAGGTTTATACTATAATTTGGATTGTAGTAAAACAATTTTGGATGTGCTATATAACGTTCGTCATTACCAACACCAGCAGTAATTTCTCCAAACCAAAAGTTCTTTTTACCTTCTTTTAGTTTTATGTTTATTGCATAACTATCTTGATTGTCTGTAACACCTTTTAGTTGTCCTACTTCGTTATAGTTTTTTAAAACTTGAATTTTATCTAACGCATTTGCAGGTATATTTTTAGAAGCTAATTTACTATCGCCATCAAAAAAATCTTTACCCTCTACCATTACTTTACCAACAGACTGACCTTCTACCTCAATTTCTCCATCATCATTAACCTCTACTCCTGGTAAGTTTTTAAGAATATCTTCTAATTTCTTTTCTGTTCCTGTTGCAAAAGAATCTGCATTGTATTCTATAGTATCACCTTTAACACTTACAGGCATCTCATAAGTGATTTCTACTCCGTCTAAACTTTCTGCTTCATCTAATAGTATAAAGTTTTTTGTTATATCAGCAGTTTTAGTATCTAAAACAATCTCTCTTGTTTTATAACCTAGGTAACTTACTTTAATATTATACTTGGTATTTTCGTTTACATTCATTTTGTAAATACCTTTTTCATTGGTAATTCCAAAACCATCTAACCCCTTTGTTTCATTATTTATAGCAACAACATTTGCCATTTCTAACGGGTTATTAAGACTGTCTGTAACAACACCAGTAACAGTTACCTTTTGAGCATAAGTAGCTCCGGTTAAGCCTAAGAAAGCTATAACCATAAAAATCTTTATGAATTTGTTCATTGCTAAATTTATTAAGTACTGTTATTAGTTAACGACCTCTACCACCACGGCCTCTTTGCTGAAAATTCTGCATCATTTCCTGACGCTTTTTTAGCATTAAAGCATCAAAATCTGCCTGATTGATATCTTTTCCTTTTTCAGGAGCTTTTACCTCAACAACATCTTCTGCATTCATAATAATTTTAGAACAAACTAAAGTAGAATTCTCTTGTTCTACTTCTAGAATTAGACCAGGTAAACCCCAATATTCTGCAGGTCCTTGACTAATAGGGATATCTAATGTATACCAAGCAACTACTGTTTTCTCTGTAGGTATTTTACGTTCTGGTCTATTTGCATTACCACCACGTCTAAACATTTTTGACATTGCCCCCATACCTGTAGTATCTATAGGTGTAGTAAGTGTTGCTTTATATGCAGTATAATTTCCTATTTTTTTTGTTTCAGAACCCATTTTCCAGTCTGGCTTTTTTAGCTCATCCTTTATTAAAAAATTCTTACTGTACATTTCTATTTGATTGGTATAGGTCTGATCTTTAATATTCTTATAATATTTACCAGTAGTACCGCTACCCACAAAACGCAACCAACCTGGACCACCACCACCTGGAGCTTCTAATTTTTCATCCTCTACGTAATAAGACTCTGTTCTGTTAAAAGTTAAAATGTATGTTTTCTCCATAGCGCTTTTCATACGCTCCATAATTTCTTTTTTACGAGCTTCTGGCATATCTCTACCTCCAAAATCTTGAGTTCCCGTAACTTTTGTCTCATAAATAGCCTTTCCTTGAAAGTCCTGAGCAGTACCTGTATGCATAATACACACTAAAGTAAAAATTGCTAAAAAAATATTTTTCATTATTTATTGGTTTTTATCCTAAGGGGATAGTTAGTTTTCAAAGGTTTAGACTGTAAATTTTACATATAGTTTAATTGACTTTAGTTAAAATTTAATTAAAATGAATTTAAACATACATTTTTGGGCCATATTATCGTTGTAACTTTGTAAAATTAGTAGAGGTGAGCTATAAACACTAAAAAGTTTTGCTTTAATAGTCTAAACATTTTTAGATACTAGTCTTATCTTGTATATTGTGCGACCCCTATTATGGTTAATAGAAACTAAAAACACAGACAGAAGATGCATATTGCAGTAGCAGGAAACATAGGTGCAGGCAAAACAACACTAACCAGATTGCTAGCCAAACATTTTAATTGGCAACCAAATTTTGAAGATGTAGTAGACAATCCATATTTAGATGATTTTTACAACCAAATGGAACGTTGGAGTTTTAATTTGCAGATTTACTTTTTAAATAGTAGGTTTAGACAAATTCTACAAATTAGAGAAAGTGGCGAAGACATAATACAAGACAGAACCATTTATGAGGATGCCTTTATTTTTGCTCCTAACCTACACGCAATGGGACTATTAACCAACAGAGACTTTGAAAACTACACAAGTCTTTTTGAGTTAATGGAAAGCTTAGTGCAACCACCAGATTTGCTAATTTATTTAAGAAGTTCTATTCCTAATTTAGTAAACCAAATACACAAAAGAGGAAGAGAGTATGAGAATACTATTTCTATAGATTATCTAAGCAGATTAAATGAACGTTATGAAGCTTGGATACACGGTTATGATAAAGGAAACTTATTAATTATTGATGTAGATAATTTAAACTTTGTTGATGACCCTGAAGATTTAGGTTTTGTAATTAACAAAATTGATGCAGAAATAAACGGTTTATTTAAACCTTAAGACTATAATTTACAAGTAAAAAACCACACTATAAAGTGTGGTTTTTTTGTTTAATAAAATCGTCTTTTTAATTTAAAAAATTAGATTTTCTATTATTTGTAATGTTTACATTAATGTTTTCCCCTACTTCTAAAGCTGCTATTTTAGTTTTTAATTCTTCTTCTGAGCCATTTAACACTTCAACATCACGATCTACATTACCCTTACTATCTATTCTTGTATTGGCAACTACAGCTGTTATTATATTATTAGTTATAAACTCTACTTTTATTTCTTTTTTAGTTTGATGTAATTCTGATGTTACACCATCTTCTATATGTCCGCCTAAAATAGGAGCAATAACCAAACCTATTAAACAAGTTAGTTTTATTAGAATATTCATTGACGGTCCAGAAGTATCTTTAAATGGATCACCAACTGTATCTCCTGTTACTGCTGCTTTGTGTGCATCTGATCCTTTATAAGTCATTTCCCCATTAATCTCTACTCCCGCTTCAAAAGATTTTTTAGCATTATCCCAAGCACCACCAGCATTATTCTGAAAAATTGCCCATAATACGCCACTTACAGTTACACCAGCCATATAACCACCTAACATTTCTGCAATAGCCATATTTTTCATTCCAAAAATCATAGGAACAAAAGCAATAACTAACGGAAAACCTATAGTTAACAATCCTGGCAACACCATTTCTCTTAAAGATGCTTTTGTAGAAATTGCAACACATTTATCATATTCAGGTTTTCCCGTACCTTCCATAATACCTGGAATATCTCTAAACTGTCTACGTACTTCCTGTACCATTTCCATAGCTGCTTTACCAACTGCATTCATTGCTAAAGCAGAAAAAACTACTGGCACCATGCCACCAACAAACAACATTGCTAAAACGGGCGCTTTAAAAATATTAATTCCGTCTATCCCAGTAAATGTTACATAGGCAGCAAATAATGCCAACGAAGTTAACGCTGCCGATGCAATAGCAAAACCTTTACCAGTTGCTGCAGTTGTATTACCAACTGAATCTAATATATCTGTACGTTCTCTTACAATAGGTTCTTGCTCACTCATTTCTGCAATACCACCTGCATTGTCTGATATTGGACCAAAAGCATCAATAGCCAATTGCATAGCAGTTGTTGCCATCATAGCAGAAGCTGCCAAAGCCACACCGTAAAAACCTGCAAAAGCATACGAAGCCCAAATAGCGCCTGCAAATAATAACACAGAAGGGAAAGTAGATATCATCCCTGTTGCTAGACCTGCAATTATATTTGTTCCTGCACCAGTACTAGATTGTTGTACTATTTTTAAAATTGGTTTTTTACCTAATCCTGTATAATATTCTGTTACAGATGAAATAACAGCACCAACAACTAAACCTACTAGTGTAGCATAGAAAACTCGCATCGCAGAAATTTCTAATACACCTTCACCAAAGAATTCCATTTTCATAGTTTCTGGCAACATCCAAGTAACTAGCCCATAGCAAGAAGCTGCTACTAAAATTATAGATGTCCAGTTACCTAGATTCAAAGCTCCCATTACCTGAGACTCTTTAGCATCATTACTTTTTATTTTTACCAATAGCGTACCAATAATAGAAATAATAATTCCTACTCCTGCAATTGCCATTGGCAATAAAATTGGACCAATACCTCCAAAAGCATCAGAAATAGATCCGCCCATATCTTTAATTACATAGTTACCCAGAACCATTGCAGCTAAAACCGTTGCTACATAAGACCCAAATAAATCAGCTCCCATACCTGCTACATCACCAACATTATCACCAACGTTATCTGCTATAGTTGCAGGGTTACGTGGATCATCTTCTGGAATACCTGCTTCTACCTTACCAACTAAATCTGCTCCAACATCGGCTGCTTTGGTATAAATGCCACCACCAACACGTGCAAACAAGGCAATAGATTCGGCTCCTAAAGAAAAACCAGCCAATGTCTCTAATACTATAGTCATATCACCAGTCGTAGTCCATTGTCCTCCCATAAAGAACTGAAAGAAAATTATAAAGAATGCGGTTAAACCCAAAACAGCTAAACCCGCAACTCCTAAGCCCATTACTGTACCACCACCAAAAGAAACTTTTAATGCCTTTGGTAAACTTGTACGCGCCGCTTGTGTTGTTCTTACATTTGTCTTTGTTGCTATTTTCATCCCTATATTACCCGCAAATGCAGAAAATACAGCTCCAAATATAAAAGCAATAACTATAAGCCAATGTGTTGTGGGTACAACCACAGATACTATGGTAAGCAGTATACTTACTATTACCACAAAAATTGCTAAAAGTTTATACTCAGCATTTAAAAAAGCTAAAGCACCTTCGTAGATGTGATCTGAAATTTCTTTCATTTTACCATCTCCGGCATCTTGTTTCATAACCCAGGATTGTTTAATAACCATATAAACCAGTCCTAATACTGCCAAAATTATTGGCACGTAAATCATTATTGACTCCATATTTTATTATTGTTTAATTATTAGCCTAGTAAATGTAATAAAATGAAACTTAACAAAAAAACCCTCTCATATTTGTCATATGAAAGGGTTTTTAATAAAAATATTAATGATTTACTAGTTATATCTTAAAAGCGTCTTTTTCTTTAAATTCACTTTCATTATATCTTTCTATACATTTATCTAATATAGCATAAGCTTCTTTGGCATCTCCCCAACCACCTACATCTACTTTTTTCTTTTCTAAATCTTTATAAACTTGAAAGAAATGTTCTATTTCTTTTATCTGATGTGGATTCATATCAGACAAATCATTTAATATATTCCAGATTGGATCTGATACAGGTACACAGATAACTTTTTCATCTGGTCCTTTTTCATCTGCCATATGAAAAACCCCAATTGGTTTAACCTCTACAACACACATTGGAAAAGTTGGCTCACCCCCTAAAACTAACACATCTAATGGGTCACCATCTAATGCTAAAGTTTCTGGAATAAAACCGTAATCTGCAGGATACATCATTGAAGAAAATAACATTCTATCAAAGCGTATTTTTTTTAAATCAAAATCGTATTCGTACTTATTTCTACTTCCTTTTGGAATCTCTATTAATACATCAAAAGATGTTTTTCCTTGTTTAGTCATTCTTATTATAAATTATTATACAAAAATAGTGTAATCTGTAGTAACAGAAAGTTTTTTTTAGTTTAAATTAATCAAACCTTAGTATTAAAAATTAAATCCAAAAGAGCCAGTTACGCTAAAAGGTCTTGCGTTTGGATTATCAAAATAATTACCTCTAAAATTAAAATCTACTCGCAGAACTTTAAATATATTTCCTATACCAAAAGAATACTCCCAATACATTTCATCCGATGGTGCTATTAAAGGAATACTTGTTGGTGCATTTAAGGCAACATTTTCTGATGACAACTCGCCCCAAACACCTCTTAAACCTACTATTTCTCGTAAGTTTAATTTTCTCATAAATGGTATACGAGAAAAAATTCTACCGTTAAAATTATGTTCTAAATGTACAGATGCATATGTATCTGTAACAAATTCGTAAAAATCTAGATTAGGAAAAGTATTGTAAATAGAAAACAAAGTTTGGTTACCCGGAATTACATTTAATAACCCTAAAGGAACTTCACCAAACGTTTTACCTATTTCTACTGTGCTATACAATCTTCCAAAACCTCCTATTTGCCAAGGTTGACCATAAGAAAACTGAACTTTATCAAATTCAAAATCGCTTTCCATTGGTCCTTTAAAACCTTTAGAGTAATTAAATAATAAAGTACTATACTCGTCATTAATATCTTTACGTTCTACACCATAACCAATAGTTCGTTTACCTGGCGTGTAAATTAATGTGGTTGTAAAATCTAATTGTTTTATTTCTGATGACAACCCGGTTGGCGATTCTGCATCTACATAATCTAAGCTAAAAGCATCTGGTAAAGCCGAGCTAAGTTTTCTGTATGAACTACCCATACGCAACCTTACATTATGTATTGGTTCTACTTCTAAACTAAAGGCCGATAAATCTATATTTGTTAACCTATCATTAGAACCTACTGTAAATACAGAGGAAGATGCAATACTTCTACCCAATACATCATTAGTAGCAGTTAAGCTTAAGCCCAATTGTTCTATATCTTGTCTATGACCACCAGAAACTATTAATCTACTCTTTTTATCGAGCAACCATTTACCAGAAATGCCGTGTTTTACTTTATCATCATCAAAACCATATGCCAAATAGCCCTCTACTCGCCAAGGGTCATTTTGCCCAAAATAAGTTCTGGCTCCTGCACGTACACGTACTCCTTCTGCATCATTATAGCCAAAAACACTATAAACATCACCAATATCTAAATTCCACTTATCAATCTCTACATAACCAGATCCTAGAATACTAACTATATTATAATACGTATTAAATTTAGGAACCGTCTTTAAGGTGTCTAAAAGTTTATACACTCCTTTTTCATCCTTATTAAGTCTTTCTAACCTGTTTTCTGTCCAAAATTCGTCATCCCTACTAAAAGCAGCCGGACTATATTCATCTCCTGTATCTTTATAAAATTTTCTTTCCTTAGGATTATCAAACTTATAATTGTTGTAAATAGTAGTACGCTTCCCGTAAATACCTTTAGATTTTTCTTTTTTGTTAAGACTAAAATCGCTTAACATATAATCTCTTTTTAAAAGAAAAACAGAATCGTTTACAACATCAAACTCCTGTTCTATATAAATTTCTTTTACCCAGTTTATATTAGCGCTTTTTGTAACCTCTAGATTAATTTTTTTAATGGCGTATGTAGAATCGTTTACCCAAAAATCTCCTTTAAATGTAAGTTCATTTTTACGTCTTGGATAATATATAATATTGTAACACCACTTATTATCTATAAAAGCACTGTCTGCTAATGCATAATTATAAACGTCTATTCCTGTTTTAGAAAGCGGACTTGTAAAACTCTTATCAAAAAACTTTAAGTAGTTATTGTAAATATCGTAGTCTGTATAAAGATCTTCTACAAATGCTGTTATAGCTTGATTGTTAGAAAAACCAGAATTTTTACTTCCTTGTAATTTTTCTTTTTTAACACCTAAAACATTATCTCCATTTACTTTATGAAAAGTCTCATTTAAAAAAATAGGTAAATATGTTTTTCCAGTTACTCTAGAAGTGTCCAAATCTTTAAACACAAACTCTAAACCTTTAAACATTTTGCTTTTAATTAAAGCACTATCTATTGTATTAAGATCAAACTCTACTTTCTCATACTTATCATACTCGTATTGTTTGTATTTACGTAAGCCGTTTTCTCTTTTTTTAGTCCATATTTTTTTAAGAATATCTATAGCTGGATTATTCTTTTTAGATAGTTTTCCAGAGAAAATAACAACTTCGTTTAATTCTTCGCCAGATTCTTTTAGAATAGCCTCGATCTTATAGGTAACTTTTGTTTCTAATGTTAAGTTTAAAGTTTCATAACCAACAAATGATATTTGTAGAATACTATGATTGTTTGGTGACTCCATATAGAAGCGACCATCGTCATTAGTAATTGTACCCTCTGTAGAGTTTTTAAATAATACGTTTGCAAATGCAACCGGCTCACCAAATTCATCTATAACAACACCACTAACCTTTGTTTGCGCAAAGTTTACAAGCGTAACAAAACAGAATAGCACGAAAAAAATTTTCCTCATAGCATTAAATTCTTAAAAGCGAACTACATTTAAAAAAAAGAAAAAAGCCTTGTCATAAATGACAAAGCTTAAATACTTTATAAAAAACTAGTTTCTTATTTGTATAAAACTTTTTTAACTGCCTTAACAACATCATTATGGTTTGGCAACCATTCTGCTAATAACACAGGAGAATAAGGAGCAGGTGTATCTGCTGTATTTATTCTTTCTACCGGTGCATCTAAATAATCAAAAGCATTAGATTGTATATGGTATGTAATTTCTGTAGCAATGTTACCAAAAGGCCAAGACTCTTCTAATACAACCAATCTATTTGTTTTCTTAACAGATTTTAAAATTGCATCGTAGTCTAAAGGTCTCACTGTTCTTAAATCTATAATTTCACAGCTAATACCTTCTTTTTGCAACTCATCTGCAGCTATGTAAGCTTCTTTTATAATTTTACCAAAAGAAACAATAGTAACATCTGTACCCTCTCTTTTAATATCTGCAACACCTAAAGGTAATGTATACTCACCTTCTGGCACTTCACCTTTGTCACCATACATTTGTTCAGACTCCATAAAAATAACAGGATCATCATCTTGTATAGCTGCCTTTAACAGCCCTTTTGCATCCATTGGGTTAGATGGCACAACCACCTTTAAACCAGGACAGTTTGCAAACCAACTCTCAAAAGCTTGCGAGTGTGTTGCTGCTAATTGACCCGCAGAAGCCGTAGGCCCACGAAATACAATAGGACAATTAAATTGTCCGCCAGACATTTGTCTAATTTTTGCAGCGTTATTAATTATTTGGTCTATACCAACCAAAGAAAAGTTAAATGTCATGAACTCTACTATAGGTCTATTTCCGTTCATTGCAGAACCAATAGCTATACCAGCAAATCCTAACTCAGAAATTGGAGTGTCTATTACTCTTTTTGCACCAAATTCATCTAACATACCTTTAGATGCTTTATATGCACCATTGTACTCAGCTACTTCTTCACCCATCAAGTAGATAGATTCATCTTTTCGCATCTCTTCAGACATAGCCTCAGCAATAGCCTCTCTAAACTGTAATGTTTTCATTTATGTGGAATAAATTAATATAATCGATAAAAACGCAAGCAAAAATAGGAAATAATCTTTCAACTATAGGAAACGAAGCTGCAAAAAATCAATAAAATTTATTATGCATGCATAGTAAATTATAAAATTTATGGTTATCTTAGCGAAGTTATTATAAAAATGATAAAAAGATGAAAATATTAGTCTGCATAAGTAACGTACCAGACACTACTTCTAAAATTAACTTTACAGAAGGAGATACTAAGTTTGATACAAACGGTGTACAATTTGTAATTAACCCAAATGATGAGTTTGGACTTACAAGAGCAATGTGGTTTAAAGAAAAACAAGGAGCAACTGTACACGTTGTTAATGTTGGCGGAGCAACAACAGAGCCTACAATAAGAAAAGCATTAGCAATTGGTGCTGATGAAGCTATACGTGTTAATGCAGAACCAACAGATGGTTTCTTTGTTGCTCAGCAATTAGCAGAGGTTATTAAAAATGGTGCTTACGATCTAGTTGTTGCTGGTCGTGAATCTATAGATTACAATGGTGGTATGGTTCCTGGAATGATAGCTACCTTATTAGATATGAATTTTGTAAACACTTGTACAAGTTTAGAGATTGATGGCGATACTGTTACTGCTACTAGAGAAATTGATGGCGGTAAAGAAAAAATTAGCACATCATTACCTTTAGTTATAGGTGGACAAAAAGGTCTAGTTGAAGAAAGCGATTTAAGAATACCAAATATGAGAGGTATTATGATGGCTCGTAAAAAAGCATTAACTGTTATAGAACCAACAGATGCTACTGCAGCTACTACAGATGTTAGTTTTGACAAGCCTGCCGCAAAAGGCGCTGTTAAACTGGTAGACGCAGATAATATAGACGAGTTAATTAACTTATTACATAACGAAGCAAAAGCAATCTAATTATGTCAGTTTTAGTATATACAGAATCGGAAAACGGAAAATTTAAAAAGAGTGCTTTTGAAGTAGCTTCTTATGCTTACGCTGTAGCACAACAATTAGGAACAACAGTTACTGCTATCTCATTTAATGCAGACAGTAATAACGCTTTAGGCAACTACGGTGTTACTAAAGTATTAAATGTTAGCAACGATAATCTTAAAACCTTTAACGCTAAAGCTTTTGCACACGCAATTACTGAAGCAGCAGATAAAGAAGGATCTAAAGTTGTTGTAATTGGCTCTAGCACAGATAGTAAATATTTAGCACCAATAGTAGCAGCAAAATTAAAAGCTGGCTACGCGCCTAATGTAGTTACTGCTCCAGATAGCACATCTCCTTTTAAAGTAAAAAGAACAGTTTTTAGCAACAAAGGTTTTGCACACACAACTATTAGCACAGATGTTAAAGTTATTGGTGTATCTAACAATTCTTTTGGCGCTATAGAAAATAATACAACTGCAACAGCAGAAGATTTTTCTCCAACATTATCAGACGCAGATTTCTCTACTAAATCTATAGAAGTAGACAAAGTTGTAGGCAAAGCTACTATTGCAGATGCAGACGTAGTTGTATCTGGAGGTAGAGGATTAAAAGGTCCTGAAAACTGGGGAATGATAGAAGAATTAGCAGACGTACTTGGTGCTGCAACAGCTTGCTCTAAACCAGTTTCAGATTTAGGATGGAGACCTCATAGTGAGCACGTAGGCCAAACAGGAAAGCCAGTAGCAAGTAATTTATACATTGCAATTGGTATTTCTGGAGCTATACAACACTTAGCAGGTATTAGCGCTTCTAAAGTAAAAGTTGTTATAAATACAGACCCAGAAGCTCCTTTCTTTAAGGCTGCAGATTACGGTATTGTAGGCGATGCTTTTGAAGTAGTTCCTAAGCTAATAGAAAAATTAAAAGAATTTAAAGCTCAAAACGCTTAATTTTTTATAAATTGTGCCCATACTAAAGGGCTGTTTAAATACAAGGAAACCCCTTTTATTTAAACAGCCCTTAGTAATTTTAAATGTTTATATGAGTTTAGTACGACTAAAAATAAAAGGAATATCTTATAGCCAAACGCAAAATGGCGCATATGCCCTTATATTAAATGAAGTAGATGGCGATAGAAAACTACCTATAGTAATTGGTGCTTTTGAGGCACAATCTATAGCGATTGCCCTAGAAAAAGAAATTAAACCTCCAAGACCTCTAACACACGATCTTTTTAAGAATTTTTCAGATAGATTTGCCATTGTTATCAAACAGGTAATTATACACAAATTAGTAGATGGCGTATTCTACTCTAGTATTATTTGCGAAAGAGATATGGTCGAAGAAATTATAGACGCTAGAACTAGTGATGCAATTGCATTAGCACTTCGTTTTGATGCACCTATATTTACATACAAAACTATACTAGACAAGGCGGGTATTTTCTTAAAGTTCTCTTCCAAAGAAGAAGATGAAGATCCTGATAAAGATGATAGTATTATGGTTGATGAAATTCTACAAGAAGGTGAAACTGTAGAAATAGAATCTAATCCTTCTGATGCATACAGAGAGTTAACTATTAACGAACTGCACGAAGAATTAAATAAAGCTGTTGCTAATGAAGACTATGAGAAAGCAGCTAAACTTAGAGATGAAATCTCGAAAAGAAAATAACCAATTTACACACAACTTATTATGAAAAAAAGTTACTGGATTTTCCTTATTACTTTTTTTGTTATATTTCCGTCTATAGCACAAGATTCTATTCCTGTACAAGTAGTTGCACAAACTATAGAAACTACTACAACTAACGATACTATAACTCCAATTATAGAAAACCAAGGTTTTTCTATAAACAGCCTTTTACGTGGTCTTTTAGGAATGGCCGTTTTAATATTAATAGCTTTTTTATTTAGTGCTAACCGTAAAGCCATAAACTGGAAAACAGTTGGTATTGGACTAGGATTACAGCTAATTATAGCTATTGGCGTATTAAAAATTGAATTTATCGCTATTGTTTTTGATAGTGTAGGTAAAGTTTTTGTTAGCATACTTGATTTTACCACCAAGGGAAGTAAATTTTTATTTGAAGGCCTAGTAACAGACATGGATAAATTTGGATTCATTTTTGCTTTCCAAGTACTACCAACAATTATCTTTTTCTCTGCCTTAACATCTGTATTGTTTTACTTAGGTATAATACAAAAAGTTGTAAAAGCACTTGCTTGGTTACTATCAAAAAGCCTTGGCATATCTGGAGCAGAAAGTTTATCTGTTGCAGGTAACATATTTTTAGGTCAGACTGAAGCACCTCTACTTATTAAGGCCTACTTAGAAAAAATGAATAAGTCTGAAATTCTATTAGTAATGGTTGGCGGTATGGCTACGGTAGCTGGTGCTGTTTTAGCTGCTTACATTGGATTCTTAGGAGGAAATGACCCAGTACTAAGACTTGAATTTGCAAAACATCTATTAGCCGCATCAGTAATGGCTGCTCCTGGTGCTATTGTAATTTCTAAAATCTTATACCCACAAACTGAAAAAGTTGACACAGATGTACACGTTTCTCAAGACAAAATAGGTGCTAACATTTTAGATGCCATTGCAAACGGAACAACTGAAGGTTTAAAGCTAGCCGTAAATGTTGGCGCTATGCTTTTAGTGTTTGTTGCGCTTATAGCAATGATCAATGGCATTTTAGGCGGCGCAGCAAGTTTTGATGGCATTACAATTAAATCTTTAGACATCTCTTGGCACTTTACATCACTTAACGCAATAATTGACGCTAACCATTCACAATACGATGGCTTATCATTAGAATTTATTCTAGGTTACACTTTTGCTCCATTAATGTGGCTAATTGGCGTTGCCAAAGAAGACATTATGCTTATGGGACAATTGTTAGGTGTAAAATTAGCCGCAAGTGAATTTATTGGATACAAACAATTAGCAGAACTTAAAAATGTTGTTGCTAACCCTCACTTTACATACAACAAGTCTATTTTAATGGCTACCTACATGCTTTGTGGCTTTGCCAACTTTGCTTCAATTGGCATACAAATAGGTGGTATTGGCTCTTTAGCTCCTAGCCAAAGAAAAACACTATCAGAACTTGGACTTAAAGCTGTTTTAGGCGGTTCTATAGCCTCGTTACTTTCTGCTACTATTGCAGGGATGATACTAGGGTAAATCAAGCTAAAAACAATACAAACTCACAACTAGTTAATAAGTTTTGAATAGATGACATACTCATTATTCAAAACTTATTTTACTATTACTTATTATTTAATTACTTATTTTTACATAAGACTAAACAATTTCTGTTTGCTTTAAACAGAAGAAAGATGCTGCTTTAAAATGAAACAATATCACGACTTACTTAATCACGTACTAGAAACTGGAAATCAAAAAGGCGACCGTACAGGAACAGGAACAATTAGCGTTTTTGGACACCAAATGCGATTTGACCTTAGTGAAGGCTTCCCTATGGTTACCACAAAAAAACTACATTTAAAATCTATTATACACGAACTTCTTTGGTTTTTAAAGGGCGATACAAACATTGCTTATTTACAAGAAAACGGAGTACGTATTTGGAACGAATGGGCAGATGAAAACGGAGATTTAGGTCCTGTTTACGGCCATCAATGGCGTAACTGGAATAGTGAAGATATAGATCAGATTAAAGAAGTTATAGAAACACTAAAGAACAATCCTAATAGTAGAAGAATGATGGTTACCGCTTGGAACCCTAGCGTATTACCAGACACTTCTGTTTCATTTTCAGAAAACGTAGCAAACGGAAAAGCAGCACTTCCTCCTTGTCACGCCTTTTTTCAATTCTATGTAGCAGATGGTAAATTATCTTGTCAGCTATACCAAAGAAGTGCAGATATATTTTTAGGAGTACCTTTTAACATAGCTTCTTATGCTTTGTTTACAATGATGATGGCGCAAGTTTGTGGTTATGAAGCTGGTGATTTTATTCATACATTTGGAGACGCTCACATTTACAACAACCACTTAGAACAAGTAGAATTACAACTAAGTAGAGAAGCTAGACCTCTACCTAAAATGATTATCAACCCAGATGTTAAAAATATTTTTGACTTTACATTTGATGACTTTTCATTAGAAGACTACAATCCACACCCACATATTAAAGGCAAAGTAGCCATATAATCTCTAAACAATAAAAGGTGCAAAAAATAGTAGCTATAGCAGCAGCAGCAGAAAACAATGCATTAGGCAAAGACAATGATTTACTTTGGCATTTACCAGATGATTTTAAACGTTTTAAAAAGCTAACTACTGGTCATCCTATAATTATGGGAAGAAAAACGTTTGAAAGCTTCCCTAAACCTTTACCAAACAGAAAACACATTGTAATTACCAGAGATAAAGATTACACAATAGCTTTTGACAATTGTGTTGTTGTACATTCTCTAGAATCTGCTTTAGAACTAACAAAAAAAGAAGATTTAGCCTATATTATTGGTGGTGGAGAAATTTACAAGCTTGCTCTAGAATACACACACATAATAGAACTTACTAGAGTACACGCTGAGTTTGATGCTGATACATATTTTCCCGAACTAAACAAAGAGAACTGGGAGGTTATACTTGAGGAATATCACCCAAAGGATGATAAACACAAATTAGATTTTACATACATTACATATGTACGTAAATGCTAAATAAATTTTAAAAATCCAGATAATTAACATATAGCTTACCATCTACATCCTTTAAAAAAGACTCTAGAATTACAACATCTGCATTTGTATAAAATTGATGTGTTGGCTTTAAATTTTTAGTTGACAAAATAACATCTTTTACAAGAACTGCTTTTGTTTGCTTTGCAACAGCTTCTCCAGAATCTATAATATTTATATGTGCAGGAAGCAACTCTTTAAGTACAGGAATTAAATATGGGTAATGCGTGCAACCTAAAACCAAATAATCTATATTTTGTTTTAACATAGGCGTTAATAAAGAAACTAACAACTCTTTTATTTCTTTTGACGATGCTTTCCCTGCCTCAATCAAAGGAACAAGCCCCACACCTTCTCTCTCAATTATTTTAATGCCCTCTGCGTGGTTTTTAACTGTACTATGGAACAAACTACTAGACAACGTACCTTTTGTTGCTAAAACACCTACTGTTTTAGAATTAGATTGCAATACAGCAGGCTTTATTGCTGGTTCTATACCAATGAAAGAAACATTTTTATATGTAGCTCTTAAATATTCAATGGCGTTTGTTGTAGCCGTATTACAAGCCACTACAATAAGCTTGCAATTGTATTGTAATAACAACTCTGTATTCTTAATACTTAATTGTAAAATATCCTCTGCAGACTTATCACCATAAGGAGCATTAGCACTATCTGCTAAATAAATTGTATTCTCTAAAGGAAGTAACTTATGTATTTCTTTCCAAATAGATGTACCACCAACTCCAGAGTCAAAAATTCCAATAGGATTACTATGCATTTTGCATTTTTAAATTAAAACTTAAATATACTGCAAAGAAACAAAAAAGGCTATGCAAATTGCATAGCCTTTTTATATAATAAAATTTTAGTTTCTTAGAACTTTAATTCCTTTTTTACGTCAGCTAAAAGGTCTTTTCCTTTTGCTACTAAAACACCTGCTCCAGGGCTAGCATCCATAACATAATCAAATCCTTGAGTAGCTGCTACTTTCTCAATAGCTTTCATTGCAGACTCTTGTATTGGAGCTAACAATTCTTGTTGCTTTTTTTGCAATTCTTGTTGTGCAGCTTGTTGTGCAGTCTGAATTGTCTTTTGGTATGTCATTATCTCTTGCTCTCTTTTTGCATTTTCTTCCGCAGTTTTAGAAGGAGCTTCATTTTGATACTGTGTAGCCTTATTTCTAGCTTCCGTCATACTTGCTTGTATATCTGCACCTAGAGTTTCGTTCAACTTCTTTAATTCTGCATCTGCTTGCTTCATTGCAGGCATCTCTTGTAATAATTGTTGAACATTAATGTGAGCAACTTTTGCCTGTGCGTTTACAAATGCCGTTGTAGCTACAAATAATACTAATGCTACTGCTATTTTCTTTAAGTGTTTCATAATAGTAATTGAATGTTAATTTTAAGTATTTAGTTAATTTTAGTGTATAGACTCTTTCTAATTATCGTCCTTTTCCTCTTTGGTCTTTTTCTGTTTAGCTGCCTTTTCTTCTAATAATTTTTTTCTACGAGCTTCATAAGCTTTTTTACGTTCTTCTCTTAACTTTAATTGTTCTGCTCTTTTTTCTTCTGCACTTTTAGCTCTTTGGGCATCTGCCTCCTTAGCTTGCTCTTGCCTAACTCTTAATGCTTCTGTAATTGGCTTATCCTCTTCTTCATCTTCAAACCTACTTCTTGCATTCTTCTTAGGAGCACTTACTTTTCTAGTTCTAGAAATAGCCCTAAGAACCAATTCACTTATATCATTTCGTTTTTCTGCGTACAACATTACAACATCTGCAGATTTATCAAAAATAAAATCGTAATTTTTATTCTTTCCAATTTGCTGCACCTCGTTAAAAACTTGGTCTTGTATAGGCTGTACCAATCTAAGTTTTTGCATAACCAAGTCTCCTTGTGGTCCAAACCTATCTTGTTGGTATTGTAACATTTCTTTTTCAAGTAATGCTATATCTTCCTCGCGCTCTTCTATTAACTCGTTAGTTAATAAAACTTTTTCGGCAAGTAAAGCTTGTCGCATTTCACTTATCTCTTTCTTTTCACCTTCAATTTCTAGTTTCCATTTCTCAACTTTACTAGCCAGTTGTTCGTTAGCATCTCTGTATTCTTCTACATTCTCAAGAATGTATTCCATATCTACATAGGCGATCCTAACACCTCTTTGGGCAAAAATACTAGTTGACAGTAGCAACGTAGTTAAAATTAAAAGAACTTTTGTTTTCATTTTGTTTATTGTTTTAATACATAGAAAATATCGTGCCAAAAATACTAACAAGCTAAAAATAAGCACATTAACATATGGTGAATTGAAAATATTCTCTGTAATTAAAACTGCTGACCAATGATGAAGTGCGTTTGCCATCCACTTGGTTCAGTAGAGGTTGGTAAGTTATCCTTATCAAACCCATAACCAAAGTCAATTCCCAATAAACCAAAAGCTGGCATAAATATGCGCAACCCTACTCCGGCCGATCGTTTTATCTCAAACGGATTAAATTCATTAAAATTGCTAAAAGAGTTACCTCCTTCTAAAAATCCTAGTGCATATATAGATGCAGAAGGTTTTAATGTTATAGGATATCTAAGCTCCATAGAGAACTTATTATACACAACACCACCTTCTTGCTCGTTTGTACTTGCAATAACTGGCGTTAAAGATTGGTTTTCATAACCTCTTAATTGTATTGTTTCTCTACCATCTAAAGTAAAGTTTCCTAAACCATCTCCACCTACAAAATAACGCTCAAAAGGCACATCACCAATATCATTATTATAGCTACCTAAGAAACCAAATTCTGCATTAGAACGTAAAACCAAATCTCCAGTAAGTGTTGTATACCAATCCCCCTTAAAACTAGCTTTATAAAATTCTAACCATTTAAATCTATCTTCTTCAATTTCTTCTAAACGTGTTTGCTCGTAAGCAGTTAACGCTCTAGTTGTACGAGCATCTTGTATTTCATCACTTTCAGCCTTTAAACCTTTATAGTCTTTATTAGAAAACAAAGAGTAAGGAGGAGTTGCTTTTAACTTCAATTGAAAACTAGATCCACCACGTGGAAATATTTTACCACCAGCTAAAGATTCTCTAGACAAACCAAATGTATAAGAAAATGAATTTGCCGAACCATTACCAAAGTTAAATAAGCCAATGTTATAATCTTTAAAATCGTATAACTGATATGCTAAAGAGTGAGATGCAACAAAGAAATCATCTGGCCACTTTAATCTTTTTGCTAAACCTACAGAAATACTAGAAATAGAAAACTGTCTATCCTTATCTACTTCTCTTTCTTGATAATCGTAAGAAAACTGTTGTGTTCTAGATAATGACATATTAAACTGCACTGGTTTTTTTCCTCCTAACCAAGGCTCAGAGAAATTTAAACTATACACTCTATATGTTCTACTTGCTTGTAATCTAATAGCAAATGTTTGCCCGTCTCCCATAGGAACCGGAGTATATGCCTCTTTATTAAAAATATTTTTTAAAGAAAAGTTACTAAAAGACAAACCTAATGTACCAATAAAGCCACCACCACCGTAGCCACCTTGTAATTCTATTTGGCTAGAACCTGCTTCTAATACACCATAGTTAATATCTACAGTACCTGTATCTGGATTAGGGTTAAGTACATCTGGCTTAATGCTTTCTGCATCAAAATAACCTAGAGCACCTAATTCTCTAATACTTCTAATAATATTTGCTTTGTTATATTTTTGACCTGGACGTGTTCTTAGTTCTCTAAATATTACGTGGTCATTTGTTTTATCATTACCAGTAACAGTTACGTGATCTAAAAAGGTTTCTTTACCTTCTATAATTCTTATTTCAAAATTAATAGTATCATTCTCAGCAGAAATTTCTACAGGGTTAATACTAGAAAACATATAACCGTTGTTTTGATACAGACTACTTAAATCGTCTGGATCTGGCTTTGTATTATCTGCAATTCTCTTCTTTAATAACACACCATTATATGTACTACCTTTTTTTATACCTAAAGCTCTTTCTAAAAATCTGTCTGGATACACTGTATTACCAACAAAATCTATATCACCAAAGTAATACTTTTTACCTTCTTCTACTTTTATGTTAATTGCTATGTTATTATCATTAACATTAGTAATAGTATCTGCGACAACTCTTGCATCTCTATAGCCGCTTTCTGCATACTTTTCTACTAAAGAAGTTAAATCTGTTTTATAATCTTCTTCTATATATTTAGATTTTTTCCAGAAACGGTAAAATTTCTTCTTTTTAGTTTTCTTTAATGATTTCTGTAACTTTTTTGCTCCTAAAGCATCGTTACCATCAAAAGTAATATCACTAATTTTTACTTTTTCACCTTTCTTAATATTGATAACCATTTTTCTGGCATTGCTTTCAGTTGTATCTGTAGCAGTAGCAATATTAACCTTGGTATTTAAGTACCCTTGTTTCTTATACTTATTTTTTAAGTAGTTCTCTGTATTATTAATAAGACTCTGGGTAATTTTTTTTCCTTTTTTAAGATCTGTGTCTTCTATAATATCTGCTACTTTACGTTTTTTAACTCCGTAAACTGTAACATCTGTTAAAGTAGGACGCTCAACAATATTAAGTTCTAAAAAAACCTCTTCTCCTTTAATGTCTGTTATATAAAAATTAATATCACTAAAAAGTTCTAGACCCCATAGCTTATTAATAACAGCACTAATTTCTTCTCCAGGAAGCGTTAATGGTTGACCAACACGTAAGCCTGTAAAAGTTTTTACAGTTTGCTCATTATAGCTTTGTACGCCGGTAATTTTGATACCACCCAATATATACTTTTTACCATCTTCATAAGATGTCTCTTGCGCAAAAGCGACTAAGTTTGTAAAAAGAAAAAGGATTGTGATAATAGAACCAAAAGTAATGGTTCTCTTGGTTGTGTTAGTTGAGTTGTTCGCTAGTTTTTCCAAATCTTCGTTCTCTGTTCTGATAATTTTTAATTGCGTCTACTAAATGATGTTCTTTAAAGTCTGGCCAAAGTACATCTGTAAAGTACAGCTCTGCATACGCTATTTGCCATAATAAAAAATTACTTATACGGTGTTCGCCGCTTGTTCTAATAAGTAAATCTACGTCCGGTAAATTTTGCGTGTAAAGATGGTTATTAATAATGATTTCATCAATATTTTCAGGAGAAATTATATTATTTTTAACTTTGATGCTAATTTCTTGAACAGCTCTTTTTATCTCATCTCTAGAACCATAGCTTAACGCCAATGTTAGTGTCATACCAGTGTTTTCGGCTGTTTTAGAGATAACATTCTTTAGTTCGTCGCCTACCTTAGAAGGCATCAAATCTAAATTACCAATAGCATTGAGTTTTATGTTGTTTTTGTTAAGAGTTTTAACTTCTTTCTTTAAAGAAGACACTAAAATACGCATTAACGTATCTACCTCTAACTTAGGTCTGTTCCAATTTTCTGTAGAAAAAGTATATAATGTTAAGTAACCTACACCAATTTTTGCGCAACTTTCTACTACTCTACGCACAGTTTTTACTCCATTTTCATGACCAAATATGCGCAATTTGCCTTTTTGCTTTGCCCATCTACCATTACCATCCATAATAATAGCTAAATGCGCAGGTATATTTTCTTTATTTAAATCTTCTATAGTATCCATAAGTATAATTTACTCAAAACAATCTGAGCACGGTTTTCTACCAAAGGTGTAAGTTAACGTAAAACCAGAAAACACATACCAATCATCACTAAAAATATTTCCAAACTTAGGATCTATAAGGGTTGCAACGTTTGCTTTCTCTGGATTACTAGCGTCTAAATTGTCTGTAAACGTATATCTAGCACCTATTTCGGCGCCTAAGATAAAGAATTGATTTAATCTATACTTAACACCAACAGTCATTGGGATAGCAAAATCTCCTTCTCGCTGGTCTAAATCTTGCAAAAAACCAACTTCAAAATAATTGTAATCGTATCTAAAATAAGTTACACCTGTATATAAATAAGGTGTAAAAGCAGGTCCTAACTTATGTAAATTATACTCCACAAAATTAACTTCTAAACCAGCTGAAAATTCGGTAACAGTATTCTCCATCTTCAGTTGTCTTTTTTGCCTAGAAGCCAACCCCGATTTTAAATCATCTGCAACAAATTTACCGTGCAGTATGCTTGCTCGCCAAGCATAACGCTTGCTTTTATTCCATTTAAAAATTCCGCCATAAGCAAAACCAGTCGGATTTATATAATTTGTACTACCAACGTCTCCTATATTATTTAAACCACCTGCAAGTACACCAACCTCATAGGTTTGCGCACTAGTGACTCCAAAAAAGAAAAGTGATAGAATAGCAATAAATATTCTCATAAATTCTAAAAGTTTGCAAATATAACAATATTAGATTTTTTCCAAAACTAAATTGCCACACCTCTGTTCTCCCTTTGAATAACAGTTTTATAACTTATTTATTGTTTTAAAAAACAATTAATTACGCTTGTCTTCTCCCCACAATAATTTATTGCGCAGCGTTTTTAAAAAGCTCTCTGACGTGTACTCTATCATTTTTATGGTAAAGTCCGCTTTTTTAACCGTTATTTCTGTTCCGTTTTCTAGAGTTACAATTCTAGAATCTAAAGAAAGTAAATGATTTTTTTCTCTACCAGAAACTTTTAATTTAACCACAGTGTTATCTGAAATAACCAAAGGTCTTGCATTTAAATTGTGTGGCGCTATTGGTGTTATAACCAAAGATTTTGCCGTTGGTGTTATTACTGGACCTCCACAACTTAAAGAATACCCTGTAGAACCTGTTGGTGTAGACACAATTAAACCATCTGCCCAGTAGGAATTTAAATACTCATCATTTAAAGTAGTTTCTACAGTAATCATAGAGGTTGTATCTTTTCTACTTACCGTAACCTCATTTAAAGCAAAATTAATAGAGTCAAATTCTGGTATAACCACATTAGAACTTACCGCAACCAAACTCCTATCTACCACAGTATATGCTTTAGCAACAAATTCCTGAATTACTTTTCTAACATCTTCTTTTTTAAAGGTCGATAGAAACCCTAAACGTCCAGTATTTACACCAACAATAGGTATTCCTAAATCTTTAACAAAAGTAATTGCTCGTAAAATAGTACCATCGCCACCAAAACTAACAAACATATCAAAAGAAGCATCTAAACCTGTAGACTCTGTAAAGGTTAAAAAATTATTAATCTTTTCTGATTTCACTACAAAATCATAAAAACCTTTTTCAAAAAAAACAGCAGCATTATGCTGTTCTAACTCATCTAAAAGTTCTAGCACGTAGTCTGTGGCATCGTCATTATAAGTTTGTCCGTATATGGCAACTTTCATACGTTTAAGTATTTATCCAAGTAGTTAGAACGATCTTTTAAATCTTCCAAAAAAAGATCATCGTCATTACCGTACAATATAGTATAGTTATAACGCCTAAAAGACTGTGTAATTTCGTTTAAATTAGCCGAAGTAATTTTCAATGTTATTTGGGCAACATCATTTTCAATCTCTGTAATAAATGCACCATATAATTTAGCATTATTACTTTCTACAATCTGTGCAATTTCGCTAAAAGAATAATCAGACAACCCTTTTGCTACAACTAAAATTCCGCCTGGTTCTGTAAAAAAAGGAGTTCCTATAAAAAGACTTACAATATCAGTTAAGTCATAATACCCAAAAAAAGTCTCATCCTTATCTAAAACAGGCAATATATTGGCATCATTTTTAGAAAAAACTTCTAGAACATCTAACCAAGACGTATCAGAGTCAACAAAAAACATTTCTAGATTGTATTTGTACGCTTCAACTTTCTTGCCTTTTTCAAAAGTTTCAAAATCGTTTTCAGAAATCATTCCTAACAATTTACCATCTTCTACCACTGCAACGTGAGAAAAAGTAGACGTTTTAAAAAAACGAATTACCTTTTCCATATTGTCATCTATAGAAAAAACCGGAATTGTAGTTAATATTTGAGATTGTATCTGCATAGCTTTAATAATAACGCAAATTAATAATAATTTATTCGACCTAGCTTATAATTAACAAGGCTTTTAATAAAAATAAAAAACCTTTTCAAACTAACTGCAAAAGCTATGCCTTATTTGTATTTTTGCAGTAGTTAAAGATGATAAAAATGACAAAATTAAGCGTTAACATTAATAAAATTGCCACTTTAAGAAATTCTAGAGGCGGCAACGTGCCAAATTTATGTAAAGTAGCAACAGACATAGAGTCTTTTGGAGCAGAAGGCATCACAATACATCCAAGACCAGATGAACGCCATATTAGATACCAAGATGCGCGCGATTTAAAACAAATTGTAACCACGGAGTACAACATAGAAGGCAACCCTATTAAAAAGTTTATAGATTTAGTTTTAGAAACACAGCCAACACAAGTAACATTGGTGCCAGATGCAGTAGATGCTATTACTTCTAATGCAGGTTGGGACACTGTTAAACATAAAGATTTTTTAAAGGAAGTTATTGCAACCTTTAAAGCCAACAACATTAGAACATCAATTTTTGTAAATGCTGATTTAAAAATGATTGAAGGTGCTGCAGAAACAGGTACAGACCGCATTGAACTGTATACAGAAAGTTTTGCTGATGCCTATGCTGCTGGAGATAAAACTGGCGTAAAACCATTTACAGATGCTGCTATTTTAGCACAAAAACTAAATTTAGGCATTAATGCAGGTCACGATCTTAGCTTAGACAATATTGCATATTTTAAACAAAATGTTCCAAACCTTCTAGAGGTTTCTATTGGTCACGCCTTAATAAGCGAATCTCTATATTTAGGACTAGAGAATGTTGTAAATATGTATCTAAATAAATTAAAATAATGCCAACATTACATTCTAAAATACTAGGAGAAGGGCAGCCTTTGTTAATCTTACACGGATTTTTAGGAATGTCTGATAATTGGAAAACTTTAGGCAGCAAGTATGAAGAAGCTGGCTTACAGGTACACTTAATAGACCAAAGAAATCACGGTAAAAGTTTTCACTCGACCGAGTTTAACTATGATATTCTTGCTAAAGACATTAAAGAATATATTGCAGAACACAATTTAAGCAACTGCATTGTTCTAGGACACTCTATGGGTGGCAAAACCGCTATGCAACTTGCTTGCAGCTATCCAGAACTAGTAAGCAAATTAATAATTGCAGATATAGCACCTAAATTTTACCCACCACACCACCACGAAATAATCAACGGTCTACAGGCTTTAGATTTAGATGTAATTACCTCCAGAACAGAAGCCAGCGAAGAACTTGCTAAATATATTTCTAATGCAGGTATACGCCAATTTTTACTAAAAAATCTGTATTGGGTAGAAAAGAGAAAATTAGGTTTTAGATTTAATCTAGAAGTTTTAGCAGAACGCATGGAACAAATAGGAGAAAATATAGAAGCGTCTGCAGTTTACAACAAACCAACTCTTTTTTTAAGAGGAGATAAATCTGAGTACATATCCCCTTTAGACAATGATATTATAAAATCTCATTTTCCTAAAGCAGAGATAAAAACAATAACAAATGCAGGGCATTGGTTACACGCAGAAAATCCTAAGGAATTCTTAGAAAAATCTCTTATCTTTATAAGAAATTAACCCCTTAAACAAATACGCTATGAAAACTATTTTACGCATACTATTAAGTGCAATTGCTGTAGTAGTACTTTCTAAAGTTTTACCTGGCATTGGTGTAGACAGCTACACAACTGCTATTATAGTAGCTGTTGTATTAAGCTTGTTAAACTTTTTTATAAAACCACTATTAGTTATACTTACACTACCAGTAACCATAGTAACTTTAGGGTTGTTTTTACTTGTAGTAAACGCTTGTATTATAAAATTAGCAGGCTATTTTGTTTCTGGCTTTACAGTAGATAGTTGGTTGTGGGCCATAGTATTTAGCTTATTATTATCGCTATTACAATCCATATTATTTTCTATCTTAAAAAGCGACAAAGAAAAATAACATACCCATTTGTATTACAACAATTTAAAAACTTGTAGAGGTAATTAAAATGTACTATTTTTGCAGCCCATTTTATTTAAGTAAAATCAGATTCAAAAATGAATATTACAAAAGAGCAGATTGATGCATTAAATGCAGTTGTAAAAGTTGCTATTACTAAAGAGGACTACCAAGATAAGGTACAAGCAATTCTTGAGGATTATAGAAAGCAAGCAAACATACCAGGTTTTAGAAAAGGACACGTACCAATGGGTCTTATTAAAAAACAATACGGTAAGGCTGTTTTAGTAGATGAAGTAAATAAACTTATACAAGACAACCTAAACAAATACCTAACTGAAGAAAAGTTAGATGTTCTTGGTAACCCTTTACCAAAACAACAAGACGACTTTAATTGGGATGCAGAAAACCTAGACTTTGAATTTGAATTAGGTTTAGCTCCAGAATTTGAAGCTCCAATAAAGACTAAAAAAGCAATTACGCAGTACAAAATAGTTGCAGACAAAAAGATGATAGACGAACAAGTAGATCGTATTGGTAAACAATATGGTAAACTTATCTCTAAAACAGAAGTGTCTAAAAAAGATGAAGTAACTGGTACCTTCTCTAACGAAGCTGAAGAAATAGACAACAAAACAACTATAGAATTAAGCAACCTTAAAGCTAAAAAAGCAACTGATGCTTTAGTTGGCAAAAAAGTTGGCGATGTAGTTACATTAAAAACTAAAGGTCTTTTTAAAGAAGATTACCAATTATCTAGTGCATTAGGTTTAGCTGCTGATAAATCTGCAGATTTAGACACAGAAGTTACTTTCACTATTGAAGAAATTAATGAGCGTGAGCCTGCAGAAATGAACCAAGAGTTGTTTGACAAGTTGTTTGGTGAAGAAAAAATTTCTACCGTAAAAGAACTTAGAGACAAAATTAAAGAAGATACAGAAAAACAATTTGAACAACAATCTGATCAGAAGTTGTTAAATGACATTACTGAGAACTTTATTGAAAACACAAAGTTTGAATTACCTACTGAATTCTTAAAAAAATGGATTCAAGTAACAGGTGAAAAGCCATTAACAGAAGAAGAAGCTAGCGCTGAATTTGAAAAATCTGAAAAAGGCTTACGTTACCAATTAATTGAAGGTAAAATTATACAAGAAAACAATCTTCAAGTAAATTTTGATGAATTAAAAGACTTTGCAAAAGGTTTTATTAAATCTCAAATGGCACAATACGGTCAATTAAACCCTGCAGAAGAAGAATTAGATAACATCGCTGCTAGAATTATGTCTAACCAAGACGAAGTTAAAAGATTATCTGAGCAGTTAATGAGCCAAAAATTACTTTCGTTATACAAAGAGAAAGCAAACCTTAAAGAAAAGGAACTTTCTTATGACGAATTTATCAAAGAAGTTTACGGAAAAGAATAAATTTTATTACCAAGCACTGTTAAAAAAATGCCAGTGTATATAAGGTAAAACAAAAAATTCCGTTAAATTTAGTATCAAACCATAGCTTTAAGTTTTAAAAGCAATTTAGACTATAGGTCGTCACTAAAAAAAATAAGTATATTTACGGTGCCGAAAGTAAAAATTTTCGGCACCTTTTTTATTTAAAAATACCAAATACTACATATGGACTACGGAAAAGAATTTAAAAACTACGCCATAAAGGACCAAGGGATTAACAGCATGTACTACGATAAAA
This sequence comes from Cellulophaga fucicola, assembly GCF_900119145.1. Lineage (GTDB taxonomy): Bacteria > Bacteroidota > Bacteroidia > Flavobacteriales > Flavobacteriaceae > Cellulophaga > Cellulophaga fucicola. The sequence goes on from NZ_FPIY01000002.1 coordinate 544,172, forward strand.
TCTTAAGTACAATGTACCCAAGCAATATGACTCCTAACATTATCGAAGAAAGACAACTAAATGCAATTGCAATGGATGTTTTCTCTAGATTAATGATGGACAGAATTATATTTTTAGGAACAGGTATTAACGACCAAGTTGCTAACATAGTACAAGCACAATTATTGTTTTTAGAAAGTGCAGACGCCTCTAAAGACATTCAAATATACATTAACTCTCCTGGTGGTAGCGTTTATGCCGGCTTAGGTATATACGACACTATGCAATTTATAAAACCAGACGTAGCAACTATTTGTACTGGTATGGCTGCATCTATGGGAGCTGTATTACTTTGTGCTGGCGCAGAAGGTAAACGTAGTGGATTAACTCACTCTCGTGTTATGATACACCAACCATTAGGTGGCGCTCAAGGACAAGCTAGCGATATAGAAATTACCGCTAGAGAAATATTAAAATTAAAAGACGAGTTATATAATATTATTGCAACACATTCTGGCCAACCTTTTGACAAAGTTAGCAACGATAGTGACAGAGATTACTGGATGAAAGCTGACGAAGCCAAAAAATATGGCATGATAGACGAAATATTAGTTAGGGAAAAGTAATATAACCGACTAATAACAAACCTATTAAAGAGAAGATGTAGACTTATGGCAAAGGAAAATTTAGAATGTTCTTTTTGTAAAAGAACCAAAGCAGAAACAAATATATTAATTGCTGGTGAAGGTGCGCATATTTGCGACAGATGTATAGAGCAAGCTTACGGCATTGTTATAGAAGACACTAAGCAATCTAAAACAGATAGTTTATCTGCAGAATTGGTTCTTAAAAAACCTATGGATATAAAAGCGTTTTTAGACACTTTTATTATAGGTCAAGAACGTACAAAAAAAGTAATGTCTGTAGCAGTATATAACCACTACAAAAGATTATTACAGCCTTCTAGCACAGAAGACGATGTAGAAATACAGAAGAGTAATATTATAATGGCTGGTCAAACCGGTACCGGAAAAACATTAATGGCTAAAACAATTGCCAAAATGCTTAACGTACCATTAGCTATTGTAGATGCTACCGTTTTAACAGAAGCTGGTTATGTTGGTGAAGATGTAGAAAGTTTATTAACTCGTTTATTACAAGCCGCAGATTACAACTTAGAAAAAGCTGAACGCGGTATTGTTTTTATAGATGAGATTGATAAAATTGCTCGCAAGAGCGATAACCCATCTATAACAAGGGATGTTTCTGGAGAAGGTGTGCAACAAGGTCTACTTAAACTATTAGAAGGTACCGTAGTTAACGTACCACCAAAAGGTGGACGTAAGCATCCAGATCAAAAATTTATAGAGGTAAACACAGAAAACATATTATTTATTGCCGGTGGTGCTTTTGATGGTATTGAACGTATTATTACAAAACGTTTAAATATGCAGGCAGTTGGGTACAGCGCATCTAAGTTAGATGACAACGTAGACAACTCTAATATTTTACAGTATATAATTCCAAAGGATTTAAAAGAATTTGGTTTAATTCCTGAAATTATTGGACGTTTACCTGTTTTAACGCATATGAATCCGTTAGACGAAAAAACACTACGCGCTATACTTACAGAGCCTAAAAATGCTATTATTAAACAGTATGAAAAGCTTTTTGGTATGGATAATATTAAATTTACCATAACAGACGAAGCTTTAGATTACATTGTTAAAAAAGCAATAGATTACAAATTAGGAGCTAGAGGTTTACGTTCTTTATGCGAAGCTATCTTTACAGACGCTATGTTTGAGCTACCTAGTAGTGAAGACAAAGAGTTTAAAGTAACAAAAGAGTATGCAGAACAAAAACTGTCTTACGAAACAGTTAAAAAACTAAAAGCCGTTTCATAACAAAACGGCTTTTACAATTACTATATTAAAAATATCCTGAAGTTTTCTTTAGGATATTTTTTTTGCTAAAACTTTAATTTTAGCTTCTGTTTTTTCTTCAACAGGCTTAGTCATCACCTTATCTAAAAGATCCAGACACACTTTCTGTATCACTTGTGAGTCAGAATACATTTCATGACCAAAGTTCTCTACAATCTCTAGATTTACACCAATAGTCTCAGACCATTTAGTAGAAGGCTTATACAAATCTTTACTTCCAAAAAGCATTTTCACCTCTCCATCTGCACGCTCTACTTCTTTTCTTAATCTAGTAGCAGACACTGTATACAAAGATTTCATTGGCAAACCCTTTAAATTTGCTTTCCAAGCAATTGTACCACCCATACTAAAAGCCAAGTAATGCGCTGGCTTAGTTTCTTTTTTTACCAATTGAGAAACAGCAGTATCTATACCACCATCTACAAAGGCTGTGTGAATGTTTTTTTCTGACTGCACTAACAGATCTACATCTGCCAATTGCTGAATATCGTAATACTCAATATTGTAATATTGCTGTAGGTAGCCCAAATAAGAAGTAATCCACATTCCCCTCTTGGCCCCCCACATATCTGACAAAACAACTAGTCTTTCTGAATTCATATTTTTATAGTTTTATATACTGGTTAGGTTTATATCAACAATATGAAGCTTAACCACCAAAAAAACGAATTTATTTGTTCATTAGAAGCAATTCATCGATATAGTCCCTTTTATTAGATAATCTTGGGATCTTATGTTGCCCCCCTAATTTACTTCTAACTTTTAACCAATCATAAAAAAGGTCTTGCCTGGCAATGTGCACATTAGGCATATTTAATGTAATATTATTGTATCGCTTTGCTTCATAATCTGAATTTAAAGATTTTAAAGCATTATCTAATAACTCCGTAAAATGTGCAATATCCTCCGGCTCTTTTCTAAACTCAATTATCCACTCGTGCGCACCTTTTTCTCTCCCTACCATAAAAATAGGCGCAACAGTATAGTCTTTAATTTGAGCTGCAGTTTTTATACAAACCTTTCTTAATGCTTCTTCAGCATTCTCTATAATTAACTCCTCACCAAACACATTAATATGGTGTTTGGTTCTACCTGTAATCTTAATTCTATACGGACTTACCGAAGTAAACCTAACTGTATCTCCTATTTTGTAACGCCACAAACCTGCATTGGTTGTAATAATAATCGCGTAGTTTTTATGTAACTCCACATCCCACAGCGCAACTACTTTCTGGTTTAAAGTCCCATATGCATCCATCGGAATAAACTCATAGAAAATACCATAATCTAACATTAACAACAAATCATCTGCATTGTTCCTGTCTTGTATAGCAAAGAACCCTTCAGAGGCATTGTAAATTTCGTAATAGTTAAACTTTTTTCTAGGCAACAAGGCTTTGTATTGTTCTTTATACGGACTAAAACTAACTCCGCCATGAAAATACACCTCTAGATTTTCCCAAACCTCAAACAAATGTGCTTTCCCAGTTTGCTCTAGCATATTATTAAGCAGCACCAACATCCAAGATGGTACACCAGCCAAGCTTGTTACATTTTCTAACTTACTTTCATTAATAATAGCATCTAATTTGGTTTCCCATTCACTCATTAATGACACCTTATTACTTGGCGTACTACTCATTTCTGCCCAAAAAGGCATATTATCAATTAAAATAGCAGATAAATCTCCGAAAAAGCTACCATTATCTTCATACAAATCTTTACTACCTCCTAAACGCAAACTCTTACCTGTAAACAATTGTGAGTTTTCATTATTATTTAAATACAGACACAATAAATCTTTACCAGACTTGTAATGACAATCTTCTAAAGCCTCTGTACTAACAGGGATAAATTTACTTTTTGCATTGGTAGTACCACTACTCTTAGCAAACCACTTTATACTTGTTGGCCAAAAGATGTTCTGCTCTCCTTTTCTAGTTCGCTCTATAAAAGGCTCTACTTCTTCATAGGAAACAATAGGTAATCGTTCTGCAAATTCTTTATAATTTGTAATAGATGCAAAGTCGTATTTTCTACCAACTTCTGTATCCTTAGCTATAGTTAACAGCTTAAACATTACCTCTTCTTGGACCTCAGCAGGGTATTTTAAAAAAAGTTCTATTTGGTGATACCGCTTTTTAAGCAACCAAGAAGCTATAGAATTAACAAAAGGTATTGACATTTTTAGGTATCTTTATCCTGAAAAATTTCAGAGGTTATTTTGATAAAAGTAGCCTTTACTTATTTAATATTCAAATAGATTTTATGCAGTACCAAGGTGTTTTACAAAAAATGCAAACAGAAAACGGAAACCCTATACAATATTATTTAGTTTTTGAAAATGATTTTTTAAATGTGAATCAGATTTTAAACAAAACCGTAGAGATTAACTTTATAAAACACCAGTGTCTTAACTGCAAGCTAGACAAGCCTATATACCGTCAAGGATTTTGTAAATCTTGCTTTTTTGAGATTCCAACTGCAGGAGATTGGATTATGAGGCCAGAGCTAAGCACCGCACATTTAGACCAAGAAGATCGCGATTTAGCTTATGAAAAAAAAGTGCAATTACAACCACATATTGTTTACCTAGCCAATTCTAGCAATGTAAAAGTTGGAGTTACCAGAAAAACACAAGTACCCACTAGATGGATAGACCAAGGTGCTCACGAAGCTATAGAAATTGTAGAAGTACCTAACCGTTATTTAGCAGGTATTACAGAAGTAGCTCTAAAAGACTATGTGGGCGATAAAACCAACTGGCGCAAAATGCTAACCAATACTGTAGATGACGAAAATCTTATAGAGTGGCGCAACAAACTAAAACAATACATACCAGAAGAGGCTATTTCTTATTTTATTGAAGACAACCAGGAAACTCACTTAGAATTTCCGGTAATGCAATATCCAGAAAAAGTAAAAAGCCTTAATCTGGATAAAACACCTAATTATAAAGGTACACTTAAAGGCATTAAAGGCCAGTACCTAATTTTTGAGGACAATACCGTTTTTAACATTAGAAGCAACGAAGGCTACTACGTAAGCCTTACTATTACTTAGTAGTATCTTTTTCTGTTTCTTTTTTCTTTTTACCAAACAAGCCACCTAAAATAGCTTTAGCAGCATCTTTTTGTTCTTCTTTTTTAGTTTTAGCAGTAGAGTCTTGCTTTACTGCTGTGGTATCTTTTTTACCAAACAAGCCACCAACTACATCTTTAACAACAGAAGCCTTATCATCCTTTGCAGTTAAAGAATCTGTTTTAGATTTATTTTTATTTAACAAATCGCTAATAACACTTGTTGCCTTATCCTTGCCTTTTGCAATTAGTTTTTGCTTTTCTATCTCTACCAATTGACTAGTTAAGTTTTTAACACCACTAGTTAAATCGGTCTTTACTTCTGGGCTTGTAAAATTACCACCAATATTTGCTGTAACAGGTATTGTTAAGTTCTCTAACTGCTTATCATCTATTTTAGCAATAAGCTTATTAATATCTCCTCCCAAGTACTTTGCTGGCACCTCAACAGTTGCGTTGTAAGCCAACTTACTATCAAACGTATGGCTACCAGAAACATTCATTACAACATCTCCGTAGTTTAGCTTAAATGGCTTTACACTTACTTTTCCGTTATCAAAAGACAATGCAGTTTTTAAACCGTTTAAGTTTAATTTTTCTGGTTTTAAGAAACTAAGCTTATCACCAATTGCAGACATAAACTTTTCTTCTTTAGGATTTAATTCTGTAGATAGTAATTCTGCCAAAACTTTACCAGAAATGGTAGCTAAGTCTGGTGTAAAATCATCTTTTAAATTACCAGCTATAGAAATATCAGAATTTAAATTACCTCTAACAATTTTAGCAATTGGCGCTAAAACCTCTAACATCTCTAGCCCTTTAAGTGCCTGACCAATATTAAACTGGTTCATCCCTAAATTCATAGCAAATGTTGCTGCTTCATTCTTAGTAGACACTTCACCATTAAAAGACATTTTACCACCAAATAAAGCAGTTGTCATATCAGATAAAGTTGCTGTCTCATCTTTAATACGCAAAGTACCTTTTACATCTTTAAGCGTTAAATTATCATACAACACTGTATTTGCATTAGCAGTAATTGTTGCATCTAAAAACGACGGTATTTTTAACTTCTCTTCTGCAGCAACAGGTTTTGATTCCGTTTTCTCTGTTGATGTTGATTCCGTTTCAACTTCATCAACCATAAAATCGTTTAAAGCAAACGTATTAGAGTTTAATGCAAAATCTCCTTTTACTTTTTCATCTTTAAACATAAAACCTAACAAATTGGTAATTGTTCCTTTAGCTGAAAAATCTGTTTTACCAGTTTTTCCTTGAAATTCATTTAAAGAAACCGTTTTAGGATTAAAAGTTAAAGAGGTTGTTGTTATCTGTACTGGATTTTTTAATTCATCTGAATTATACTCAAAATCTTTTAAGTTTAACGTACCGCTTGTGGCCGTATTTTGGTATTGCTCTTTTTCTATTGAAGCCATGTCAAAAGAAGTAGAAACATCTGCATTTAACAAGCCTTTTAAATTTAAATCTGCAGGCACAGGATATGCCTTAGAAATATTTGCTAAGTTCATTTTACCAGTTAAATGCGCTTTTACTTTAGTATTACCCATTAAGTCGGTAATTTTAGAAGTAAGACTAAACTGATCTTGATCTATTGCAAAAGCTAATTTTTTAATATCTACTGTAGTATCCTCTACCAAACCAGTAGTATTATCTATACCAGCATTTATAAATATGTTTGTAACCGACTTTGGCAAGTCTGGATATTTAAAAGAAGCGTTATCTGAGTTTAGTTTTACAGAAAACTTAGGAATATGTGTTTCATCTACAATACCGTCTAACTTACCTTCTACTGTAAATTTTCCGGTAGTCTTTACATTATCTATACTTTTAGAATACTCTTCTGGCACAAGAGCCAAAAAGTTTTTAAATTCACTAGACAAAGTTTTAAAGTTGATGTGCACCTCTTGGTTATCATCATTTAACTTTACAAAACCATCAAAGACAAGTGGTAACTTATTAATTAAAGCTTCGTTCTTTAAAAAAGAAAATTTACTTTCTTTTAAGTCTATCCCAATTAAAGCATCTAAACCAACACTATTTCTATTTAAGTAATTAGTGCCGCCCATACCAAAAGATACAAGTGCAGTTGTTTTAGTATCTAACTCAGATTTTTCTAAAGATAAATCTCCAGTACCAGAATGTTGCAAATCTGTTAACGCCAATGCCATACCAGAAGTCTGGTCTACATAAACAATGCTAGAATTTGTAATTTTATAAGACTCCATAGCTAAGTTAAAGCTACTTCCCTCTTCTTCTGCCGCAGCTGTTTCTACAGGTGCATTTGGGTCTTTCTTTGCAATATCGTAATTAGCAATACTATCTTTATTCACCATTATAGTAAGCTTAGCACCATCTACAGCTAAACTTTTAACACCAATAGCCTCAGACGGATCTTTAAAAAGCTCAGTAATTGCCATATCTAATGCAATTTCTTTAGAAGCAAAAAGTGTATCGCCAGCAAAAGGCGCTTTATTTATTAAAACTAAATCGTTTATAGTAACCTTTGCATTAGGAAAACTAGAGAACAAACTAAGATCTGCACTGGCAAAATCTAAAGTAGCTTCAATATTATTATTTACCTTACTTTTAATAATCCCCTCTATTTTTCCTTGTAAAAAGAACGGTGCCGCAATTAATAACACTACTATTAGCAATACAACAACACCAATAATTTTTAAAATTTTCTTTTTCATATAGAACTATTTTATTCGATTTTATTAATTAATTCAACCTCTTTTTATCACCACACAAATTGTGTAATTTTTAATTGTATTAAATATCTTATATTTAAAACAGTATAAGGTCGTTTTTATTATGATTCTAACGTAATTTCTTGGTTTAATTTTAAGTTAAATCGTTTACGCATAATATATACGAGTAAATACAAGAAAGGGGTGTCTAGAAATGCTATAATTATCTTAAAAATAAACCCACTAATTAACAAACCCGTGAATTTATCCCAACCAATTTCTCCAAAAGAACATAAAAGCAATAGAACAGTACAGGTATCTACAAACTGAGAAAAGAAAGTAGAAAAATTATTACGCAACCACAAATGCTTTCCTTTTGTTAATTTTTTCCAGAAATGATACACTTGTATATCTATAAACTGTGCAAACAAGTACGCCAACATAGATGCAGTAACTGCTAAAATTGTGTTTCCAAAAACATCATTAAACATTGTATTACTTACCGGAGACCAACCTGTAGCATTAGATGCTGAAGCTAGCCAAACTATTAGCAATGAAAAGAACGAAGCAAATATACCCGCCACAACAATTTGGTTGGCACTTTTTTTACCATAGATTTCAGAAATTAAATCTGTTAACAAAAAAGTTACAGGATAAGGCAACACACCTACAGAGATCTCAAACAGAGTTGCTCCAAAAATGGTTACATCTCCAAAAGGTTGCCAAATAAAAAATTTCTGAAAAATAAGATTAGAAACCACCAAGGAAGTAATAAACAAAGCACCTAGATATAAATATATTTTAAAGGCTAATTTTTTATCTGTTTTATTCATATTTGCACTAGGGTATCCCAATTAATATTCAATTTACAAAGATATTAAGTAAACCTTTTAATGCCTTTACAAAAAAGATATTTAATTTTAAGATAGCGCCTTAAAAACTATTTTATTTACTTTGTTTTTAAATGAAGAAGAACTTTACAACTGCATACCTATCCATAGGCAGTAATTTAGGTGATAAGATAACAAATTTGCAAGATGCCATTTTTCTATTAGCAGAAAAAGCTGGCAGTATTGCGGGTATCTCTAAAGTATATAAAAGTGAATCTTGGGGTTTTGAATCCGAAGATTTTTTAAACGCTTGTGTTGCTATACATACAACCAACAATGCTTTTGAACTTTTAGATATTATTTTAAAGATTGAAACAGAATTAGGAAGACTACGTACAAATGAAGAAGGCTACCAAGCCAGAACTATAGATATAGACATTATTTACTTTGGTAAAGATGTAATTAACACAAACACTTTAGTATTGCCACACCCAAACTTACAGTTTAGAAGTTTTGTACTAAGGCCTTTAGCAGATGTTGCTCCGCAGTTTTACCACCCAATACTCAATAAAGATTCTAGAAACTTGTTTCAGGAATGTAAAGACAAGGGCAAAGTAGAACGCACAGAAAGAAAACTCTATGCCAGCATAGAAGATTTATTCTCTAAAGCGCAATTCTTAGCTATAGAAGGTAACATTGGTGCTGGTAAAACTACTTTAGCTAATAAAATATCTGAAGACTACAACGCCAAATTAGTTGTAGAACGTTTTGCAGATAACCCGTTTTTACCAAAGTTTTACGAAGATCAGGCTAGATATGCCTTTTCTTTAGAAATGTCTTTTTTAGCAGATCGTTACCAACAATATTCAGATGACACCTCGCAGCTAGATTTATTTAAGTCTTTTATGGTTAGTGATTATGATATTTTTAAATCGCTCATATTTGCTAAAGTAACCTTACAACAAGACGAATTTAAATTGTACCGTAAGCTGTTCGATTTAATGTATAAAGAAGTTAAAAAACCAGACGTTTTTGTTTACTTATACCAAAACACAGAGCGCCTATTAGCCAACATTAAAAAACGCGGACGTGACTATGAACAGGATATTCAGACAGATTATCTAGAGAAAATTAACAAAGGTTATTTAGATTTCATAAAAAGTTATCCGCAACAAAACACCTTTATTATAGACGTTAGCGACCTTGACTTTGTAGCCAATGAAGCTGACTACAAGTACATTATACATCAAATACAAGGTTATATTTCTAGAAATTTATAAAAAAACGCAACTATTAAATTAACAGTTATTTCACATTTTATTTGCAATATTGAAAACGTTTTCTTTAATTGCATATCTCTTATGAGAGAAACTAACTAACTCAAACTATATAATTGGCCCAACGTTGTTGGGCCTTTTTTTATATCTAAAGCTAAAGATTACTATCTTATTTCTGATTTAGTTTAGACCACAAATCCCAAACTACAACACCTGCACTTACAGATATATTTAAAGAGTGTTTTGTACCATATTGTGGAATTTCTAAAACCACATCACTAGCTGTAACCACATCTTGGGCAACACCTTTAACTTCGTTTCCAAAAATTAATGCGTACTTTTTATTAGCCTGCACTTTAAAATCGTTTAAAAAAGCAGCATTTTCTGCTTGCTCTACAGCTAAAACAGTATAACCATCTTGTTGTAATTGCTGTACCAACGGCAATGTTTCTTCTACATATTGCCAGGCAACACTATCTGTAGCTCCTAAAGCCGTTTTTTGTATGTCTTTATGTGGTGGTTGCGCAGTAATACCACACAAGTATATTTTTTCAATTAAAAAAGCATCAGAAGTTCTAAAAACAGAACCAATATTATTTAGACTTCTTATATTATCTAAAACAATAACAATAGGCGTTTTTGGGGCTCCTTTAAACTCTTCGATATTCAATCTTTCTAACTCGTCGTTCTTTAATTTTCGCATTCTTATCTGTATCTAAGTAAACTTATCCACAAATATCAACAAAGGTTTTGTAACCAAAGAGAAAAACTTAAATTCGTTTACATTTTTTAAGCTAACAATTAGATTTTTTCAATTTGTCAAAAACAAGTAAACCTAAGGAGAAAAAGGTAACGCCTTTAATGAAGCAATACAACACTATTAAGACAAAGTACCCAGATGCTATGTTACTTTTTAGGGTTGGAGATTTTTACGAAACCTTTGGAGAAGATGCCATAAAAGCATCAAAAATTCTTGGTATTATTTGTACACACAGAAACAATGGCGGCGAAAAAATAGAATTAGCAGGGTTTCCGCATCATTCTTTAAACACCTATTTGCCAAAATTGGTAAAAGCAGGACAGCGTGTTGCTATTTGCGACCAGTTAGAAGATCCTAAACAAACAAAGACAATTGTAAAAAGAGGTGTTACAGAATTAGTAACTCCTGGCGTTGCTTTAAATGATGATATTTTATCTGCCAAAACAAATAACTTTTTATGTGCAGTACATTTTGGACGTAAAAAAATTGGTGTATCATTTTTAGATATTTCTACCGGAGAATTTTTAACTTCGGAAGGAACAGAAGAACAAATTGATAAACTATTACAAAACTTTGCACCTAATGAAGTTTTAGTTTCTAAAAATCATAAAAAAGATTTCTTAAAGGTTTTTGGCACTCAGTTTCACACCTTCTTTACTGAAGATTGGATTTTTCAAGAAGACTACGCACAAGAAACCTTAACCAAACATTTTAACACTGCTACTTTAAAAGGTTTTGGTGTTGCCCATTTAGAACAAGGTATTATGGCATCTGGTGCTGTTTTACATTATTTATCTGAGACACAACACCACAAACTACAACACATAAACACATTACAACGTATTGCAGAAGAGGAATATATTTGGATGGATAGGTTTACCATTAAAAACCTAGAATTATACCACTCTTACAACCCAAATGCGGTTACACTTTTAGATGTTATAGACAAAACTATATCACCAATGGGTGGTCGTATGCTAAAACGTTGGTTGGCATTACCGCTAAAAAATGTAGATAAAATTACAAGAAGGCACCAGGTAATATCTTATTTGCAAAAAAATGAGACTACACTACATAAATTGCAACAGTCTATAAAACAAATGGGAGATTTAGAGCGATTAATCTCTAAGGTTGCCACTGCTAAAATATCACCCAAAGAAGTAGTACAACTAAAAAATTCTTTAGAAGCTATAGTACCGGTTAAACAATTAACTAGTACTAGCAAAAACGAAGCTGTAAAACTTATAGGAGACCAATTGCACGGTTGTGATATGCTACGCGCTAAAATTAAAGAAATGATTAGCGATGATGCACCTGTAAATATGCTTAAAGGCGAAACTATAGCAAAAGGATACTCTACCGAGTTAGACGAGCTACGTGGTTTAGCTTTTTCTGGTAAAGATTACCTAAACAAAATGTTAGAAAGAGAAACCGAGCGTACCGGAATTTCCTCTTTAAAAATAGCTAGCAATAATGTTTTTGGATATTATATAGAAGTACGTAACACACACAAAGACAAGGTGCCAGAAGAGTGGATACGTAAACAAACCCTAGTAAACGCAGAACGCTATATTACTGAAGAATTAAAAGAATACGAAAGTAAAATTTTAGGTGCAGAAGAGCGTATACAAACATTAGAACTACAATTATTTACAAAGCTCGTAGTTTGGATGCAAGAATATATTGCTCCCGTACAACACAACGCACAGTTAATTGCACAATTAGATTGCCTATGTGGTTTTACGCAATTGGCAACGGAAAACAATTACACCTCTCCCGTAATAGACAATTCTACAGATTTAGAAATTGTAAACGGAAGACACCCAGTTATAGAAAAGCAATTACCCGTTGGTGAAGCATATATTGCTAACGATGTTACCCTAAATAGAGAAGAACAACAAATTATAATGATTACAGGGCCAAATATGAGTGGTAAATCTGCCATATTACGCCAAACAGCATTAATTGTACTCTTAGCACAAATGGGTAGTTTTGTGCCTGCAGAAGCCGCTAAAATTGGTTACGTAGACAAAATATTTACTAGAGTTGGTGCAAGTGATAACATCTCTATGGGAGAATCTACCTTTATGGTAGAGATGAACGAGACTGCCTCTATACTTAACAACTTGTCTGACCGTAGTTTGGTATTACTAGATGAAATTGGCCGTGGTACAAGTACCTATGATGGTATTTCTATAGCTTGGGCAATATCTGAGTATTTACACCAACACCCAACACAGGCTAAAACTTTATTTGCTACGCACTACCACGAGTTAAATGAGATGACAGCAACTTTTAGCCGCATAAAGAACTACAACGTATCTGTAAAAGAACTAAAAGACAATGTGCTCTTTTTACGTAAACTTACTCCTGGCGGTAGCGAGCATAGTTTTGGTATACACGTAGCAAAAATGGCAGGTATGCCACAGCAAGTAATCTCCAAAGCAAATAAAATACTTAAAAAATTAGAGAAATCGCACTCTAGTGAAGAGCTTACCACAAAACTAACAGATGCCCAAAACGAAATGCAATTAAGCTTTTTTAATATGGACGATCCGTTATTAATAGAACTAAAAGAAGAGATAATAGACCTAGACATAAACACGCTAACACCCGTAGAGGCACTAATGAAGCTTAATGAAATAAAAAGATTACTATCTGCACAAAAAAAAGAGTAGCCGTAAACTGCTCATTTTATGACAATTGAAACGAGTAAAATAAAACACAAAAAAAATATTAATATTTTTTTTAAAAATGGCTTTGTGATTTAGAAAATTGTCTTAAATTTGCACCCGCATCTAACAAAGATGTAACGTTCATTAAAAATTGCGAAAGTAGCTCAGGGGTAGAGCATCACCTTGCCAAGGTGGAGGTCGAGGGTTCGAATCCCTTTTTTCGCTCAGAAAAAATTATACCAATTGCCTGTTAGTAATAACAGCTAATTTGCTCGAGTGGTGGAATTGGTAGACACGTTGGACTTAAAATCCAATGGACATTAGTCCGTATGGGTTCAAGTCCCATCTCGAGTACAAAACCCTTGTTAATCTAACGATTTTCAAGGGTTTTTGCTTTTTAATAACTTTTATCTTTCCCTCTCTCCTATTTAGTTACTCTTCTATAACTTTATTTTTTTTACATACAGATACTATTTATACGTACTATTTCACTTCCTTTGTTTTATTAAAAAAAAGACACATTACTACTAAACTAAAACAACTACACACTTAAGAAAACATTGTTTACTTTAGAGCTAGATAACACATTTTTTATGAGTGAATTAGTACCACGGAACCAAGAACAAAACCAACAACACAACCAAGAGCAACCAATACAAGCGCAACCAATTATTATAAACCAAAATAACAATAGCAACTCTAACGGTATGGGTGTAGCTGGGTTTATAATATCTATAATTGCTTACATATTATACTGCATTCCTATAATTGGACATTTAATCTGGATCTTAGGTCTTATTTTCTCTATAATAGGTCTTTTTAAACGTCCTCGTGGTTTTGCCATTGCTGGCGTAGTAATTTCTTTAATATGGATTGCTTTTTACGCTATGGTTTTGTTAGGCATTATATTTTTAGGTGCTGCTGCCGAACAATAAAAAAGCACAACAGTACTAGATCTAAAAATATCTTTAAAGGAAGACACACTCCATAGATTATCTATGACTAAATAAAGAGTATATGTTTAGACACCAAGGAAAAAACAGAACATTAAAACATAATTTACAAATTGCTACGGTATTATCATTTGTTGCCGGTATTGTAAATGTTACTGGTTTTTTATCTTTTAAACAATTAACCACCAATGTTACAGGGCATTTTGCATTATTTATGTACGATGTTACTAATTTTAAATTCTGGAAAGGAACCATATACTTTCTCTATATATTCTCTTTTCTGCTAGGTTCTTTTTTATCTAGTTTTTTAATTGAAAAGTACAGAGAAAACAAAAAACTAAATGTTTTTGTATTACCCACGGTATTAGAATCGGTAATTTTAATAGCCATTGCTATGCTTGGCAATTTTACCTCTATAAAGTATCCAGATTTAATTGCCTGCTTACTACTTTTGTCTATGGGACTACAGAATTCTTATGTAACAAAAATTTCTAATGCAGTCGTTAGAACAACACACTTAACAGGGCTTTTTACCGATTTAGGAATTGAAATTTCTCAACTATTTTTTCCAAAAGTCCACACTCAAAGAGACAAACTAAAATCGACTATTAAACTTAGAATTTATATTATACTATTCTTTTTTACTGGCGGATTAGTCGGAGGTCTACTCTACTCTAAAATAGATTTAAAACTAAACACCTTAATTGTTGCCGCTGTACTCTTATTAGTAAGTCTATTTTATGATGATTTTAGATACAAAGTGATAAAGACAAAAAGGAAATACAATCAAAGAAAAAATAAATAAAAGTAGCTATTATGAGAAAGACAATTTTAATTATTGGAGGTATACTTGCCTTAGCAAATGTTGCATACAGTTTTTTTAGAGATACAGAAACAGTGTTCTTTTTTGGAAAAGATGTAAATATTTGGCTGTATAGACTAATATGGCTATTTATGGCTGTTCTTATACTAAATGCTTATAGAAAAGAAGTAAAAAAATAACACATCTTATGTACACATTTAACGATTTCAAATTTATCTTTAACTAGCTACTATTTTACTACGATAATAAACCTACCTGCTACAAATAAACATTGAAGCTTTACAATCTTTATTGTATTTTATAATTTGTGCTTATAATTAAAGTAAGATGCGCAATAATTCAAAAAATACAACCGTAACAAGCAGATTCAATTTGCTGTACGTATTCTTGTTGTTTTTTTTAGTTGCTGTATTGTTTTTTCTTTATATCCTTTTAGTTACCAAAGAAGAGATTATACTATTTTTAATTGCTTTTATGGCTTTTGTATTGTACGGATTTTATATAATAGCAAAGAGCCTAGTTTTTTTTAGAGCTAATTCTAAAAATATTAGAGTAGGCCCATTTAAAACATATAACTACAATGATGTACTTAATCTAGATCTTTACAGTTCTGTACCTTCTAAATTTATGTTCTTTACTATTTATGAAAAAGGACTAACCATACACTTAAAAAACAACAAAAAAATACATCTAAAAGAAACATACTACTCCAACTTTTGGAAGATACGTTTGTTCCTTGATAATAAACTTGGTAAAAAACAAGTACAAGAAAGCAAACCAATAGAGAACAGCAGAATTAATATTACCAACAAAACTACACCCATACCATTTTATATTTTTGGCATTAGAATACTAATGGCAACGGCAGTAATAACTACTCTTATACTACTAATAGACCTATGTACCACCAACTATTTAGACCCAGGTTATTTTTTGTTTAGTATAGGTACATTTTTTTTTACGCTTCTTTTCACTTTTAATATGGGATATATAGAAAGTTCTAAAGATTATATTGTAATTAAAAAATTAATTAATCCGTTTATCAAAACTGTAATACCAATAGAAGATATAACATATGCCTCTAAAGAAATTATAAGAGGCGGAAGAAGCAGAACTACACTAATAATTATACATACTATCTACCACAAAGACTTTAAAATACCTATAGATTTTATAAGCCTTAAAAGAGAAAAAAATATAATTAAACAGCTTAAAAAACTAGACATTCCCTACAACGATTACTCCTAACAACATATAGAATGAAAACAATAAACATTAATTTAAAGTCAAAAATTAACCAGCCCATTACTCTTTTTTTAGACAATAAAGAACTGGGTATACTTACAAATAAAATGGAAGTAGAATTAACAGAGAACTCTAAAACCATTTATGTCAAATATGGAGATAAAAAAAGCAATGTTTTTCCAATAAAAATTCTAGGAAAAAATGATTTCAATATTGAAGTTATTAAAACATCAGATATGATTAGCTCATCAATGTGGCACGTACTACGCATTCTATTTTTTCTGTTTTTAACATCGTTCTGTATACACAAGGCAATAGGTATTGGTTATTATGTTTTTAGTCTTGGCTTAATTGGCATAACCGTTATGTTTGCCTTAAAGTGGAAAAACATAATTATTAGAAAAGCGAGCTAACAATAAAACAAAAGCAATGAAGCAACTTAAAATATTATTTTTTGCATTTGTAATATGCAATAGTACATTAGCACAAGAAGATTATAATTATTCTGATGAGCTGCTTACGTCTACTTTTAAAGCCTACCATCAAGTAGATTTTGAAATGTCTTATAGTATGATTCCTTTTGTAAAAAAGCGTTTTTTAGAACACCTTAAAGACTCTACAAGTTTTACAAATCCTTACGATAGCTTATCTAAACACATAAGCATACAATATTCTCTAGACAGTATTGTAAAAACATACACTTGGGAAGAAAGAGATACTGGATGCTGCCACACTTCTGTTATATATGCGCAATATAAAACCAATGACGAGTCTATTAAATACATAGACTTAAAAGATGTAGATGATGGCGGACAAAGTATTTTTATAGTTGGCGTACACAATATAGAAATTAACAACAAACCGCACTACTTAATATTAGGCTGGGGAACCTGTTGCGGTGGTCAACATTACAGCACAGCAAAAGTATATGAAATTGTAAACGGAGAATTACAAAAAAGCGATACTGCCTTTTTTGAGCAAGATGATATTTTTACTGGAGCAAATCGCGGACAAGAAATTAAAATAAAGTACGATACAGACAAAAAATTATTGTCTTATTTTAGTTACCCAGAAGATGAAGAAACTGGTTTTTACAAAAGCGAACAAACGCTTACCCAATGGAAACTAACCAAACAAGGATTTAAAAAAGAAAAATAATAGTGCAACCACAAGCACCAAAACATAAAGGAGACACAGAAGCCGTAACGCTTTTAAAAAATTACAGCTATAAAGAAATTAAGCCAATAGTACCAGAACTATTAACCTGGTTACAAGATTTAAACTGGCCAGTTGCAGGCCCAATGGCATTGTATTTACAAACTATTGCTGTACATATTACAGACGATATTATTACCGTTTTAAAAGGCAAAGACGAAGTCTGGAAATACTGGCTTGTTTTAGTTTTTGGCACAAATGCAACAACACCAATTGCACCAAAATTACTAACAGAATTTAAACGTATTGCCACACAGCCAACACCAGAAGAGGTTGCAGAAGAAATACAGGACTTAGCCCTAGAAATAATTAAAGGCACGTAAAAACTATAGTATGAAAACAAAACTGATTCTCTTTATTCTTTACATAGTTGCCATACAATTGCAAGCACAAAACAACACCTACCATTATTATAGCGGTAGTACAAGTGACGGTTTTTCGCAAGACGTACAACTAACATTAAATGCAGACCAAAGTTTTAGCTATAAATTTACAGACGACCAAGTTTGCTACGAGACTATTACACTTTCGTATGGCAACTACACCCAAAAAGGAGACAGTATATACTTACGCCCATCTAACCAAATAAAACCAAAAGTTAGCTTTAAAAAAGAGTCCCTAAAAAAAGGGATCCTAACAGTGTTTTTTAACAGAGCTAATGAAAAGACTTTCTTTAAAGAAGACGAATATTTTTACGATTCTGGAGAACAAGAATTTACAGCAGGCAGACAACTCTTTTTTTACGATGCAAAAAATAACAAAATAGAGGTAGATTACAATTATGGCGGCATACTAGAAATACCTAAGCGTTTGGGTGTTGTAAGAATAGAAATGTACATACCAAACACCAACCACAAAGACAACTACCTAGAAATAAACATACCACAAAACACAGAACAAGTAGTTATAGACAGACTATCTAGATATGCAATTATAGATTTTGCTAGGTATAGTTTTGCATTGCATAAAAACACCCTAAAAATGAAATATCCTTGGGGAGAATATAAGTTGAAAAAAGAATAGAAAATAACTTTTTAAGCATCTTGTTTTACACTAAAAAAGCAAACTATACTTTTTAAGTAACCAACTACACATAAAAACCTACCAATTACAGAATTCCGTAATAAAGTAACTGCAATAGTTTATACATTGTGGGGTAATTGTAAAGTCTAACCAACTAATCAATACCTTTTCACTAATTGAAAAAATAAAATTTACTCAATTTATGATTGAAAATTTTCTATCAAAAGCACAGAGTTAAATATTTCAGTTCATAAAAAGGCAATTAATATCTATTAGAATATTCTAACCAAAAGTTAAAACCAAACAAACTATGGGATATAAAATTTACGGCATACCATTAAAAAAATTATGCGATGAAAAAAGAAATGGGTCTATGCAATCTATTATTTCTGATTTAGATATAGATTGCTCCAAAGAAATAGACTGTAGGTACCCAACAGTTGAAGATCTTAAAAATTCTATTATTGCTGCCGACTTAGACATTGTTCTAGAACTTAATATAAATTTTAATGAGGAAGATGGTTGGTGTTGCACTATAGAAGAAGATAACGGCTCTTACACTATTATAAGCGCAGACAAAATTAAATCTAAGACCGAACCAATTACTGAAATGTTAAGTTTTTATAAGAGCAATTGGGAAACAATAACTAAGGTTCTTTTTGAACTAGAAAAAATAATTGGACCAATACTATTCTATTCGGATACAGGTTTAATGACTATGATTAACAAAGAAAAAACTCCTGAACAGGTTTTAAAAGAAATGGTATAAAATCTAGTATCTTTAGTACCTACATCAGAAATAAAAACAATGACCTTAGAAGAATACAAAAAGAAATATACAGAAGAAGATTCCGTTGGCTGGGATTGTATAGACACCGTAGTCGAAAAAATATATCCAGAGCAAAATCCGCAGCATTTTGCCCCTCAGTTGCCTTTTGCTTTAGGAGGTACAGAACCAATAGATGGCATTAGTGTTTACACTAGTAACGAACAAGAAACTCATTTTCATTACATTTCTTATGGGTTTTCGGAACTCTATTACAGTGAAGAATCGGTTAGCGAAGAATACAGCAACCTTGGTTTTGAGCTTACTTTTAGGCTTAAAAAATACAGTGATGAAGATAATATTAACTGGGCGTGTAATTTAATTCAGAATTTAGGAAAGTACGTTTTTAGTAAAGAAAAATGGTTCGAGGAATACCACTTAATACCTGCAAACGGTCCAATTAGAGCAGCTTACAATACAGATATTATAGCTTTAGCTTTTGTTATAGACAAAGAACTGGGTGTAATAAACACACCACACGGCGAGGTTCAGTTTTTACAAATGGTAGGTTTAACCACCAAAGAGTACCAAGAACTTAAAGAAAACCCTAGTACAAATAAAACAAAAGGTCTTTTAGACAAATTAAAAGAAAGCAACCCATTGTTAATTACAGATTTGGAACGTAAGTAAAAATACCTCCTAAAAAATATTTGTCTATTTTAGCCTTAACCAATAGTTGTTGCTGTTACAAAACAAGCACACAACCTATCTACCTAAAATTTTAAAACAATGCATATTTCTAAGGCTTTACTACTACTTTTTGTACTTGTAGGTTACACCAGCTGTTATGCACAAGACAATGAAATTACTACTACAGAAAAACGAGATAGAATTAATGGCATTTACGAGGTTGTAAATTACATAGAGAAAAAACAAAGCTATACAGAGTTTACAAAAACACTTCAGCTGAAAAAAGAGCCTGCTATACTTTTAACAAACCTAAAAAAGTTAAAGGTTGGCTTATCTTCAATTAACCACAGATATGTAATACATATGGTCTTTAACAAGGCAAATACAATTGCTTTTAAAGAGTTAACTTATAAGAATATTAAAAAACCATTAGCCATAGTCGTAGATGGTAAAATTATTATTGCACCCATTGTAAATAGTCCTATTGAGCAAGGTAAGCTAGAGATAACAGGCAATTTTTCTTTAGAGGAAGCCAATACTATTGTAGACAACATTAAAAAAGAAGGAGCGTTACAACACTAATAGACTATTTTTATAGCTAGAGTTCCTCATTCTATATCTGTTTTAAAAATTAACACCACCCATTATAGAGTCCGCTTTTCTTTTATGTATTTTAGTTCTATCAATGAAAAACCAGAACCAACACATAGAAAATAATTACCACAGAGAAGGCTTGTACCAGGAAATTCTTCAAAAACTAACTGAGCAACATTTAGATTTAAACACAATAACAAGAGCAAACTTAGCTGGCGTAGATGAGTTTCACGTGCGTGGCGCTGCAGTATCTAAAGAATTAGCCACAAGTATAAACCTAAACAACCAAACAGTTTTAGATGTAGGTTGTGGCTTAGGTGGCCCATGCCGTATGTTGGCAGATGTTCACAATTGCAAAACTACAGGCATAGACCTTAGTAAAGAATATATTAGAACCGCTACACTATTATCTAAATTAGTAGGTCTAGATAACAAAACAACTTTTATACAAGGAGACGCTACCGAATTACCTTTTAAAGATAATTCGTTTTCGGTAGTTTGGACGCAACACGTACAAATGAATATTCCGAACAAAGAAAAATTATACTCAGAAATAAATAGAGTTCTAAAACCAGGCGGACACTTTTTGTATTACGATATTTTTAAAAAAAATATAGAACCAATTAGTTACCCAATGCCGTGGGCTAGTACTGAAGATCTTAGCTTTCTTTTTACTAAAAATACAATGCAGCAAATTTTAAAGAACCTTGGACTAACAGAATTGCAGCAAACCAACCAAACACAAAACGGAATTTCTTTTTTTGAAACCCTTCTACCAAAAATAAAAGAATTTGGCGCACCTAAAATTAGCTTGCAAATGTTAATGGGCACTAGTACCATTTCTAAGCTAACAAACCTATTACAACATTTACAAGACAATAAATTAGAACTAATTAGTGGTGTATACAAAAAGTAAGTTTATGACAATTAAAAACTATTTATTTTTAGTAATTGCCTTATGCATAACATACGCTAGTATTGGACAGAACAGAGATAACGTTATTGGCAGTTTTCCTTTTACAATAACACCACAAAACAATATTGCGGTAAAAGCTATTCTAAATCAAAAAGACACTATAAATCTAATGCTACATACTGCAGCAGAGTCATTAACTTTAATAGAAAAAAGCACCGCAAGCATATCTAGTATAAACTGGAACAAAGAAGAAACTGTAGAAAGCTGGGGAGGAAAAAGCACTGCCAGATATAGTAAAAATAATACGCTACAAATAGGAAACTTTAAATGGAAAAACCTACCCATTTGGGAAAACAAAAACTCTGGACCAGGAACAGATGGTAAATTTGGACCAAACTTATTTAAAAATCAGGTTATAGAAATTAGTGTTACAAAAGGTCTAATTACAATTTATAATGAGCTTCCTAAAAAACGAAAAGGATATAAAAAAATTCCGTTAAGCTACAGAGATGGGTTTATGTTTATAAACGGCACAAGTACCATAGCATCTAAAAAATATAAAAATGAATTTTTAATACACTCCGGTTATGCTGGTTTTATTTTATATGATGATGCTTTTGCGAACAAAAACAAACTAGACACACAATTAAAAATAACAGACACCAAAGAATTAAAAGATTCTTATGGTAACATACTAAAAACGCAAAAAGCAAACTTACCTTTGTTTGCCATAGGCAAGGTTAATTTTATAAATGTCCCCGTTGGCTTTTTTAAAGGTTCTATTGCCAGACAAAATGTTAGTGTTATTGGCACAGATGTTTTAAAGCGTTTTGACTTTTTTATTGATAAAAACAGAACATTTATATACCTTAAACCAAATGCTAATTTTAATGCAACCTATAATAACTAACCAAATACACTAAAAAATGGACATTATAGAAAAACTCTCTAAACTTATAGATAAGCATTATATTACACAACATACGATCTCATTTTATGAAAAAGAGTTAGGTTTAAAACCAAAATATTTAAGCAAGCTCGCTAAAAAGAATAACACATTGCCGCCTTGCCAACTGTTACTAGAAAAGCAAATATGGCACGGTAAAACATTATTAAAAAACACAGATAAAACGGTCAAAGAAATTGCAAGTGAAATGAATTTTGAAGATCATTTTTACTTTAGCAAAGTATTTAAACGCAAAACAGGACAAACACCTACGGAATATAGAAGTTCTGTAAAGTGAACCTTTGTCCATTGCTATGCGTAATATTCGTTAATACCTTTGTTCTTCTTTAATTTAAAATAAAGTATAATGAAAAAATTTACAAAGCATAGCATAGAAAGTGCTCCTGAAGCATCTAAAGAGCTTTTAAAATATGGGGAAGAAAAATATGGTGCCGTACCAAACCTATTTAAATTTATGGCCGGTGCCCCTGCATCCCTAGAAGCGTACAACAGTTTATTTAAAATATTTTCTACAACTTCTTTTACAACAGGTGAGCAACATATAATATTACTTGCTGCCAGTATTGTTAACGACTGTGCATATTGCACAGCTGCACACACAAGAGCTGCTAAAGCAAACGGAATATCATCTAAAACGTTAAACGCAATTAGAAAACAAAAAACAATAGAAGACGCAAGGTTAGATGTATTGGTTAGCATAACCCAAAAAATTACAAATACTAGAGGCAACATATCTAATGAAGATTTAGAAGTTTTTTACAACGCTGGATTTTCACCTGAAAACGTACTAGAAATTATTGTGGGCGTATCGTTAAAAACACTTAGTAATTATATAAACCATATTACAGAAAATGTAATTAATGAGTCTCTAGAGCCTTTTGCTGTTGGTAAAGAAATTGAGGATTAACATTAATATTTACGTTTTATAATTTTATACAAACCACCATTTAGGTGGTTTTGTTTTTTTAACTTGTAAGCTAATTCAGTAACATTTTTTTATTTTTTAAACAGTACACTATTTATGAATCTATTATTAGAAAAAGATCTTACTAATTTTGAAGAGTTATTACAAAAAGTAGCAGAACAAGGAACTGCATATTTTAAAAATATTGACACAGAAAAGACAAGCCTGCCCGTAGTAAACAATATGAACAAAAGCTTAGATAATGAAGGCATTGGTGGCTTAAACACTCTAAAACTATTTAATAAGAAGTTTAAAGATACAATTGTTGCTTCTTCTGGCCCACGATATTTAGGCTATGTTGTTGGCGGTACAACACCTGCTGCTGTTATTGGCGATTGGCTAACAACCATTTACGATCAAAACCCACAAACCACTACCGCTCAAGGTGATGTATCTGTACAAATAGAACAAGAAACCATAAAATTACTACTAGACTTATTTCATCTTCCAAATAATTTTTTAGGCGGATTTGTCTCTGGCGCTACAATGTCTAATTTTACTTGTTTGGCCGTTGCTAGACAATGGGTAGGCAAACAGGAAGGAAAAGATTTTTCGAAAAATGGTATTTCTAGTACTATACATGTATTATCTGCAGTGCCACATTCTTCAGCTATAAAATCTTTATCTATGCTAGGTATGGGTAGTTCTAATGTTACGCAGATAAAAATTGAAGAAGGCAACAGAGAGTCTATAGATGTTAATGATTTAGAGCAGAAAATTAAAGCCCTAAACAATCAACCTTTTATACTTATTTCTAGCGCAGGAACTGTAAACTCTGCAGATTTCGATAATTTTGAAGCAATAAGCAAATTACATAAAAAGTTCAATTTCTGGTGGCATATAGACGGTGCCTTTGGTGCTTTTGCAGCCTGCTCACCAAAATACAAACACTTAGTTAAAGATTGGGAGAATGCAGATAGCATAACTATAGATTGTCACAAATGGTTAAATGTACCTTATGACAGTGCTGTTTTCTTTGTAAAAGAAAAACACAATTTATTACAACTAGAAACATTTCAAAATTCTAATGCACCTTATTTAGGAGACCCTTCTAAAAACTTTAATTATTTAAATTTTTTACCTGAAAATTCTAGAAGATTAAGAGCGCTACCAGCCTGGTTTTCCCTTGTTGCCTATGGTAAAGATGGCTACAAAGATATTGTAGAAAACTCAGTTAAAATGGCACAAACACTAGAGCAATTTATTATACAAAACAAAGAGTTAACACTACTAACTCCTACACGTCTAAATAATGTTTGCTTCTCTTTAAGCGATAAGGATAAACAAGGTAAAACACATATTTTTATTACAGAATTAAACAAAGAAGGCAAAGTGTATATGACGCCAACAGTGTATAAAAACACTAAAGGAATTAGAGCTTCTTTCGTAAATTGGCGCACCAATGAAAAAGATATTTCTATAATTATATCAGAAATTAAAAGAGCCCTTAAAACTATTTATTAAGCTACTTTTTAGCTCTAAAAACAATGTATTATCTCTATTATATTATTTAAAATGAAGTTTTCTTTTTACGTTTTCTTTTTATCAATTGTGTTATTTACCTCTTGCAAAAGCAATAAGGAAGTTATAATACCCAACACAGATGCAGCTATAGAATACTGGGGAAGAATAAACACCACCACTACAGATAGTACAGATTTACATTGGTCTGGAACATCTGTAAAATTAAATTTTGAAGGAACTCGTATTCAGGCTTTATTAAAAGATGAAAAAGGCAATAACTACTATAATATTCTTGTAGATAATGACAGTGCTAAATTATTACGATTAGATAACACTAAACGATATTACACCTTAGCAAACAATCTTAAACAAGGAAAACATACTGTAGAGTTGTTTAAAAGAACTGAATGGGACAAAGGCAAAACAAGTTTTTTTGGCTTTAAACTAAATAAAGAAGGTAAAACACTACCAAAAGATACTCCTAGAGCCAGAAAAATTGAATTTTATGGCAATTCTATAACTGCTGGTTATGCCGTAGAAGATTATACCGGAAAAGACAGACCAGATAGCACATACACTAACAACTATTTAAGTTATGCTGCAATTACTGCTAGGCATTTTAATGCCGAATATAGAGCCATTTGTAAAAGCGGAATTGGAATAACCGTAAGTTGGTTTCCGTTACTTATGCCAGAGTTATACAAGAGGCTAGATCCTAACGATGAAAATAGCATATGGGACTTTTCCTTATACCAACCAGATGTTGTAGTGGTCAATTTATTTCAGAACGATTCTTGGATTGTAAATATGCCAGAAAATGAAGAGTTTAAACACAGGTTTGGAGATCAAAAACCAAATGATACTTTTATAATTAATGCATACCAAAACTTTATAACCAGCTTAAGAAAAGAGTACCCTAATACAAAAATTATATGTGCTCTTGGCGCAATGGATGCAACAAAAGAAGGTTCTAAATGGATGGGGTTTATTACCACAGCTGTTGCAAATTGTAACGACAAAAATATGTATACGCATTTTATGCCTTACAAACAAACTCCGGGTCATCCATCTATTAAAGAACAACAAGAAATGGCCAACAGCTTAATTGCCTTTATCTCTAAAAATATTGATTGGTAATGTACTCTTGACAATGTAAAACTTGTGAGATAAAACACGATTTTACACAAGTGCAGAACTACAAAAGCTAATAGTGTAGGTTTTTTTCTACACATTTAACATCATATATATTACTACTCTCCTCTAAATTTATACTTTAGCACCTCCTAAATAATTTACCAACATATGAAAACCAAAACCTATAGCGCACTAGTTATTCTAAGTTGTGCACTTTTTCTAGCAAGTTGCAACAACAACAAACCAAAATGGAAACAGCTTTTTAATGGAAAAGACTTAAAAGACTGGCAAATAAAAATTAGAACTCATCCTTTAAACGATAATTACGCAAACACTTTTAGCGTAAAAGATGGCAACATACAAGTACGTTACAATAACTACGGAGATTTTAATCAGCAATACGGACATTTATTTTACAAAAAACCATATGCTGCTTACCTAATTGGAGTAGAATATAGATTTGTGGGCGAACAAGCAAAAGGTGGAGAAGGTTGGGCTATTAGAAATAGTGGACTTATGTTACACGGACAATCGCCTAATAGTATGACTATAGATCAAGATTTTCCTAATTCTATTGAGATGCAACTTTTAGGAGGTAACGGTAAAGACGAACGCACTACAGCAAACATTTGTACTCCAGGAACACAGTATGTTTTTAATGATGAAATTATACAACAACACTGTGCAAACTCATCTTCTAAAACTTTTCACGGAGACCAATGGGTACGTGCAGAAGCATTAGTTTTAAGAGATTCTTTAATAGTACATTATGTAAACGGCGAAGAAGTTTTACGTTATACAAAACCTCAGCTAGATCCAAAAAATGGAGCAAAAGAAGGAAAACTATTAACTAGCGGAAGCATTTCTTTGCAAAGTGAGAGTCACCCTGTAGATTTTAGAAAAGTAGAAATAGTAAACTTAGAAAAATTTGCGAACGACCCTACAAAGTTAAAAGAAGTAATAGAAGAGTTACTAGCTAAAAACTAACTACATAAAAATTAAGAAAAAGCCTTTAGAGTATATTCTAAAGGCTTTTTTATACTATTAACTTAATGTGCTGTTTCTAATTTAGAACGCATTGTTTTTGCTGCTTGTACTAGATTTTCTAAGGCAAGTTTAGTCTCTGGCCAATCTCTAGTTTTTAATCCGCAATCTGGATTTACCCAAATATTATCTACAGGTAACAACTTGCTTGCTTTTTGCAACAACTCTTCAATCTCTGACACTTCTGGTACACGTGGCGAGTGAATATCATAAACTCCAGGTCCAATTTCGTTTGGATACTTAAAATCTACAAATACATTTAATAAATCCATTTTAGATCTAGAGGTTTCTATAGTAATAACATCTGCATCTAAATTGGCAATGTGCTGTATAATATCATTAAACTCACAATAACACATATGGGTGTGTATTTGCGTTTTATCTGCTACACCAGATGTAGCTATTTTAAAACTTTCTACCGCCCAAGACAAATATGCCTCCCAATGCTCCTTACGTAAAGGCAAACCTTCTCTTATAGCAGGCTCATCTACCTGTATGGCTTGTAAACCTACTTCTTCTAAATCTTTAACCTCATCCCTAATTGCTAAAGCTATTTGCTTACAGGTTTCAGATCTTGACTGATCGTTACGTACAAAAGACCACTGTAAAATAGTCACTGGCCCAGTTAACATTCCCTTTACCACTTTTGAGCTTAAAGATTGTGCATAAGCAGACCAATTTACAGTCATTGGCACTGGTCTAGATACGTCTCCAAACAATATTGGCGGCTTTACTGCCCTACTCCCATAACTTTGCACCCAACCAAAATTAGAGATTGCAAAACCTTCTAATTTTTCTCCAAAATATTCTACCATATCATTACGCTCGCATTCTCCGTGTACAAGAACATCTAAGCCTATTTTTTCTTGAAAATGTATAGTCTCCTCAATTTCCTTTTTAATAAGCTCGTTGTATGCCTCTAGACTAAGTTCGTTTTTCTTAAACTTAGATCGCCAACTCCTTACCTCTTTTGTCTGCGGAAAAGAGCCAATAGTTGTTGTTGGATATATAGGTAATTTTAATTGATCTTTTTGTATTTTTTGGCGTGATGAAAATTCTGAATTTCGCTCACTATCATCTGTAGTTAACAAACCAACTCTTGCCTTTACAGCAGCATTATGTATAACTGAAGATTCTTTTTTGTTTTGATGCGCCCTCTTGTTTTCTTCTTGCTTTTTAGCTACATCTTTACTAGAACTCCCTATTGCTAACTCTTTTAACGTAACTAACTCATCAACTTTTTGTTTTGCAAAAGACAACCATTGTTTTACTGCAAAAGGCAATGTTTCTTCATTCTTTTCTAAATCTAGATCGTAAGGCGAATGTAGTAATGAACAAGAACTAGAAATCCATATTTTATCTAAACCAATTTGTGCTTCAACCTTTTGTATTGTTGCTAGTGTCTCTTCAAAATTATTCTTCCAAATATTACGCCCATCAACTAAACCTAAAGAAAGAATGGTATTATTATTAAAATAATCAGCATTTAAAATATCATCTAACTGTAAAGAACAACGAACCAGATCTAAATGTAAAGCGTGTACTGGTAACTGTAATACTGTTTCTAAATTATCGCCATAACAATCAAAATAGCTAGTTAAAATAACATGTAACTCCGGAAACTTATGTGCCAATTCTGTATATACTTTTCTTATGGCTTGCCTGTCTTTATCTGTTATATCTAAAGCAAGACAAGGCTCATCTATTTGTATGTATTTGGCTCCGGCATTTACCAATTGCTCTACCAAATTATAAAATACAGGTAATAAATTATGTAATAAATCTATTCTATTAAAGCCGGCTTCTTTTTCTTTACCTAATAACAAATACGTAACCGGACCTAGCAGAACTGGTTTCGTTGTAATATTATGCGCTAGTGCTTCTTTAAATTCTTCTACTGGTTTTAATGAAAATAGCTGAAAATCTTGATTTGCCTTAAACTCCGGAACTAAGTAGTGATAATTAGTGTCGAACCACTTGGTCATTTCCATTGCAGTAACATCGTGGTCTTTATTCTGTAACCCTCTTGCCATAGCAAAATACAGATCTAACTTAGATTCCTTTTCTTTAATTTCTTGATATCTTTTGGGAATACAACCATAGGTTAAGCTTGCATCTAAAACCTGATCGTAAAAAGAGAAATCGTTAGACGGAATTAGGTCTACTCCCGCCTCCTGCATTAATGTCCAATTAGAAAGTTTTAACTGTTTACCCATATCTACTAATTCGGTTTTAGTAGCGGTACCTTTCCAGTACTTTTCGCATACTTTTTTTAACTCCCTATTAGCTCCAATTCTTGGGTAACCTAACACATTAGTCTTCATATCACTATAAATTTATTATTCTATGCAAAGTTTACAATAATAAATATTTTAGCTAAATAATATGTTAAATTTAGAAATAAGAACTATTTAATATACTCTAAAAAGAATAATAATCTTTTATATATTTGTTTGCTACTAATTTTTAGACAAATTTTCTATGAAGAACTTAGACCAAATAGATGTGCAACTTTTAAGATTGCTACAATTAAACGCAAACCTAACATCTAAAGAATTGGCGAACAAAGTAAACTTATCTACTACGCCGGTTTTTGAAAGAATAAAAAGACTAGAAAGAAACGGTTATATAAAAAAGTATGTTGCCGTTTTAGATGCAGAGAAACTAGAAAAAGGATTAACTGTTTTTTGTAATATTAAATTAAAACAACATACTAAGGATATTGGACACAATTTTGTTCGTGAAATTATGTCTATAAAAGAAGTAACCGAATGTTATAATATTTCTGGCGATTTTGACTTTTTACTTAAAGTGCAAGTAAAAGATATGAAGCATTACCAGGATTTTGTATTAAACGGCTTAGGTTCTGTAAAAAGTGTTGGTAGCACACATAGCACGTTTGTAATGGGAGAAATAAAACACAATTACGCTATACCAATATAAGCATAGCGCAATTATATTATATGTATTTAAAATCTTTTTATAGTTTTTATAGTATACATAATACCTATAGATACTGTAGACCACTCTGTACTATCACCTAATTGTATACCTGTATAAGATAGGTTTAATTCTGTGCTTTCGCCCATTAAATATCCTAACTGAGGTCGGTAATAAAAGCCACCATCGTTATCATCGTTTAGACCAAAACCCTGACCGGCATCTACACCAAAAGAAAAGGAGTTAGATGTCCAAAAACGTACAGAAGCAGCTGCTTTTAAAAACTGAATACTAGGTAAATCGTTTGCAATTGTACCTGTATGGTATTTTTCTGCAAAACCGTGAATGTAACCTGCTGTTACACCTACATCTACAACTTCGCCCAAAGCCCACATATGGCCAACGTCTAGACCAAGCATTAAACTTACATCATCTGTAAAATCGTCTAAAGGAATACCACCTTGTATACCTATTTTTAATCCTTCTTGGGCAGACAAATTAGCTGCCATAATAGTACATACAATAAGTATTGCTATTTTTTTCATTTTGTTTGGGGTTTAGTTATCTACGGTAAAACTAAAGCCTTATACAAAACATCCATAATAAATGTTGCAAAACACTTGTTAACCGTTGTAGAACAAGTGTTTTGTTATTCTGTAGTCTAAAAAACTTGTTTTTTTACATTATTTAAGATCCACTCTAACTCTGGATCTCTATTATTTTCCCGGTCCTCTAAAGTAGGTATAATAGTCACGTCTGGAAGTACGCCATAACCATCAACTGCTGTTTTATACGGCGTCTCTAAAACCATTAGGCCAAAATGTAATTTTATTTTAGAATTTGGCAAAATAACCTCTTTTGTTTGCCCCGCTACTGTACTGTTATATGCACCCCCTGTTTCTTCACCAACTATTACCCCTCTCTTGTTTGCCTTTACAAAATTAGAGAATACAGAGCTAGCAGAAAAAGAACCCCCATTTACTAATACATATACATTACCCTTGTAATTATTCTCTTTTGGTTCCGTAATTTTAGATTGCTTAAACCTATATACCAACTTACCGTCATCTTTATGCGACTTAAATAAGTCTCTAAAAAATAGGGCAGGAACATATATGGATTTAAAAATTGTACCGCCAACAGAGCTTTTACGAGACATAAAAGATTTTACTGTTGGAAATCTTGTTTTTATTTCTCCCTCTTCAACAAACTTAAATTCCTCTTGAGCTAAATAAGAATACAAATCGTGAATTTCTACCAATCTACCACCTCCATTATTACGTAAGTCAATAATTAAATTTTTAGCCTTAACAGAATCAATTTTCTCAAAAGCTTCTTTGTAAAACGATTCATAATCACCATTACTAAAACCTCTAATTTTTATATAAGCAATAGTACTATCTTCGCCTATAAAGTCTAAATTTCTTGTGTTTTGTTTTTCAGACTTATTATATCCATACTTATAATTGTCGTTTAGTTTTTTCTTATAAGCTAGTTTAGCTAACTTCTTTTCTTCCTTAGTCTTTTTTAAAGGTTTTACATCTGGCAAAGTATCGGCTTCTACTTTTGCAAAACGTGTAGAGTCTTTAGGTATTCTTCTAAATACCTTATTGTATAAGCTATCGTTTTTAGAGAATGTTACCTCTATACTATCTAATCTTCCTTTTTCTTTATAATAAAAACTACTTAATTTACGCGCAGCTAATGTGTTATAAAAAGTAGTGTTAAATCCGTCTGACGAAAAATAAGTTTTATATTTTTTTAATAAATCATCAACCGAATCATCTCCCAACTTAACAACTTCACTGCCTACCATTGTACTATCTTCTCCAAGTGTATTTTTAACCAATACAGCACCTTCTACATACTCAAACCTTAAAGAAGTAAATTCATTTTTCTTTTCATTTAAAGCTTTCCTTTCTTTTTTATGATACCTTTTAGCTGGAATAGAAACGCCCGCATGACCTTGTTTTATTGCACCTATTACTGGTGTTAATTTTTCATAAAAAGCATAGGTAGTCATAGGTTCTACAATACTGTTTTTCAATTCTAAAAACGTAGCATCTAATTCCTCTTTAGGCGTATAATTGTATAGTCTAGGATGTAATCTTTTTAGCTTTCTGTATGCTAGATCTACATCTTTTTGCAATTCTTTTGGGCTATGTAATGTAGATATTTTTTGATTGTACTTGTCTACACTAGCACAAGAGGATAGTATAAAAAAAGCAAAAAGGTACAAGGATATTTTTTTCAAAGTGGTGGTTTTTTTGGTTTGTATGTCTTTTCTGTAATTGTAAGAAATACATCATATTTTATGCCAATAAAGTTAAATTATTATACACGCCTAAAATAATGTTTAACATTCTTTTATTTTCAGCAAATCTATAGGGCAATTTTGTACCTTTAACTAGTATGAAAAAAAAACTTATCATAATAATTTCTATACTAGTGCTATTGCCTTTCTTGGCAATTTTTTGCTCTAATGCTATTATTAAAAATGCAGCTAGCAAAAAAAACTATAATGATGTTACTATTATACCACACAATAAAGTTGGCTTAGTTTTAGGCACAACAAACAAATTGGTTAACGGTAGTCCTAATCCTTATTATGTGCACCGTATAAATGCTACTGTTGCTTTATACAATGCAAAAAAAATAGATTTTATTTTAGTTAGTGGTGATAATGGAAGTAAATATTACAATGAGCCAGACACCTTTAAAAGAGCACTCGTAAAAGAGGGTATCCCTGCTGATAAAATATTTTTAGATTACGCTGGTTTTAGAACCTTAGATTCTATGGTACGCGCACATTTAGTTTTTGGTTTAGATAAGGTTACCGTAATTTCTCAACAGTTTCATAACGAAAGAGCCATTTATCTTGCCGAAAAAAAAGGCCTAAAAGCAATTGGTTTTAACGCCATAGACTTAGAAGGTAAAGCCGGATTAAAAGTGCAAACAAGAGAATATTTAGCACGCGTAAAAGTTTTTGTAGATTTATTACTTAATACAGAACCAAAATTCTATGGTGATAAAATAATCATAGAATAAACCAATACCAATGCAAAAAATTAAATCCGTATTAAAAAACTTAGGTCCCGGGCTATTATTTGCCAGTATGGCGATAGGAACGTCTCACTTGGTACTTTCTACAAAAGCTGGCGCTCAATATGGTTGGTTAATGCTTATACCAATTATATTGGCTAACATTTTAAAATATCCTTTTTTTGAGTTTGGAATTAGGTACACTAACGTTACCAACAAAACATTAATAGAAGGTTATTTAAACCGAGGCAAAGGCTACTTATGGTTTTATGCTATAATAACACTAATATCTACATTTACTATACTAGCAGCTTTATATTTGGTTACATCTGGCTTGCTAATTAATTTATTTAACTTAACAAACACCTCTATAAGTCTAGTTGCTTTTCTTCTCTTTAGTTTTATTTCTGTTTTACTTATTATAGGTAGATATACATTTTTAGAAAAATCATTAAAAATTGTTGTTTCAATATTAGTCATAGCATTACTAGTTACTACCGCAGTTGTGGTTTTTAAAGGTAAGGTTGATGAAGTACCAAACTTTACACCAATGCCCTTTTTTGATAATGCGGGTATTTTATTTATCATTGGCTTAGTAGGATGGATGCCTACTGCTGTTGAAACATCTAGTTGGCTAAGTATGTGGACTATAGAAAAGCAAAAAGCGACCAACAAAAAACTAGATATAAAAGAAGCATTATCCGAATTTAATCTTGGGTACATTGTAACTGCCATCCTAGCTATTTTTTTTATGACTATTGGCTGTATGTCGCTTTACGGTACCAACACGCAAATAAGCGCAAATGCTGTTGGTTTTGCAGAACAGCTAATTAATTTATTTACAGTACATATTGGGGAGTGGACAACCATTTTTGTTGCTACTGCTGCATTTGCTACAATGTTTAGCTCTTGTATGACGGCACATGATGCTATTGCGCGAGTAAGCATAGATGTTATTGAAAAACTAACGGCTAAACCAGAAAAAACAAAACCAAAAAAGAACTCTTATTTTGCTTTAGCAGTACTAATTTTAGCCCTTATAAACTTAGGTGTAATTGTATTTTTTAACTCTAATATGGGTAAAGTTGTTGCTTTAGCTACGTTTGTTTCTTTTGTTGTTGCTCCTGTAGTTGGGTATATGAACCTTAAAAATGTAATGAGTAAAGATGTTCCCAAACAACATCAACCTAAAAAATGGTTGCAATTGCTTACTTATGCAGGCATATTATTCTTAAGTCTATTTGCTATTTATTATTGTTACATAGAAATTTTTAAAAACTAAAAAAGGAACACTAATAATTACAATTAGTATTCCTTCCATAATAAATATTTAGATAATTTCTAAAGTGAATTATCCATAATTTCTTGTACAATTTCCGGATTTAACAATGTACTTATATCACCTAAGTTGCTTGTATCATCAGAAGCTATTTTACGCAAAATACGCCTCATAATTTTACCACTACGCGTTTTAGGCAAACCAGTTACAAACTGTATTTTATCTAATTTAGCAATTGGTCCAATATGCTCTGTTATTTGCTGATTAATCTCTTTACGCAAGTTATCTCTATCTCTAGTCTCTCCAAACTCTTTTAGAATAACGTAACCATATAATGCATTTCCTTTAACATCATGCGGAAAACCTACAATAGCAGATTCTGCAACTGCCGGATGCTCATTTATAGAATCTTCTATTGGAGCTGTTCCTAAATTATGACCAGATACAATAATTACATCATCTACACGTCCTGTAATTCGGTAATAGCCAACACCATCTCTTAACGCACCATCGCCTGTAAAGTATTTATCTTTATATGCAGAAAAATAAGTATCTCTATACCTTTCGTGATTGCCCCAAATTGTTCTAGCAATAGAAGGCCAAGGATATTTAATACACAAACGTCCTTCTACCTGGTTTCCTTTTAACTCTTCTCCATTTTCATCCATTAATGCGGGTTGTATACCTATAAAAGGTAATGTTGCATATGTTGGCGTTGTTGGCGTTACATAAGGGATAGGAGAAATCATAATTCCGCCTGTTTCTGTTTGCCACCACGTATCTACAATAGGACTATTATTTTTACCAATGTTATTATTATACCAGTGCCAAGCTTCTTCGTTTATTGGCTCACCTACAGACCCCAATACTTTTAAAGAAGATAAATCGTGGTTTTCTACAAAATCTAAATTCTCTTTTGCTAAGGCTCTAATTGCTGTTGGAGCAGTATAAAACTGTGTTACTTTGTGTTTTTCTATTACTTCCCAAAAACGACCATAATCAGGATAAGACGGCACACCTTCGAACATTACAGTAGTTGCACCGTTTGCTAAAGGTCCGTATACAATATAAGAGTGCCCCGTAATCCATCCAATATCTGCAGTACACCAATACACATCATTTTCTTTATATTGAAAAATATTTTTAAACGTATACGCCGTGTATACCATATACCCTCCTGTAGTATGCACCATACCTTTAGGTGTACCAGTAGAACCAGATGTATACAAAATAAAAAGTGGATCCTCTGCATCCATAATTTCAGGGACACAATCTCCATAAGCATCATCTAATAATGGTTGTAACCATTTATCTCTACCTGCTTTCATTTCTATTTCTGCATTGGTACGTTTGGCAACCAAAACAGTTTTCACACCAGGACAATCGTCTAAAGCAACATCTACAATCCCCTTTAAATCGATAGATTTTTTACCACGAAAAGAGCCATCTGACGTAATTACAATTTTACAATCAGAATCGTTAATTCTTGTTGATAGAGCATTAGAAGAAAAACCTGCAAAAACAACAGAATGTATAGCTCCTATTCTAGCACAAGCGAGTAGTGAAACTGCTAATTCTGGAATCATAGGTAAATAAATACAAACTCTATCTCCTTTTTTAACTCCGTTTTCTTTTAACACATTTGCCATTTTACAAACTCTTTTATGTAGCTCGTTATAGGTTATATGTTGCGCTTCTTCTTTAGGATCATTAGGCTCAAAAAGAATAGCCGTTTTTTCTCCTCTAGTAGTTAAATGCCTATCTATACAATTTTCTGTAATATTTAGTTTTGCATTTTCAAACCACTTTACCTCTGGCTTAGAGAAATCCCAACTTAAAACATTATCCCACTTTTTTCTCCATAAAAAATGTTCTTCTGCAATTTCTTCCCAAAAAGCTTCGGGATTTCTAACAGACTTACGGTATACCTGAAAGTACTCTTCTAAATGTTTAATGTGATAATTACTCATGTGCTATTTCTTTTGGCCTATTTAATACTAATAATTTCTAATTTAAGTATGCTCTTAAAATTAGATTGTAAAATGCATCATCCTAAAAAAAACAAAAACACATGCACAACAAAATTGCTAAATATGTGAGTTTACTCTAGAAAAACTGCTATTTACAGATTGAATTACTATAAAATTATATGAATTATTAAATATAGGAAATCTAGAAAAGAAATTAATTAAATATGTATTAAAAAATATAGTAATACTCAATAAATTTGAAGAATCTTAATTGAGCATAAAAAAAGAGTTGTATTAGTACAGCTCTTTATAGTTTAAAATTACAATGTTGCATCTTCGATTTTCTGCATGAAAATAATCTATACAGTATACTCCATTTGCGCATTTATTAAGTATATGATCTTCACCATAACCAATAGTATACAATATCCTTCTAGACTGAACTCCATTATCTATCAAGTACTTTTTAATTGCATCTGCACGCCCTTGAGATACTCTAAAATTTGATGAACTACCACCTTTACTATCTGTATGAGATTCTATTTGAAGATTAAATTCTGGAAACTTTTTAATTACCTTAATGGCTTTATCTAATTCTGTTTTTATTGCAGAAGTTAACTTAGAACTCTTAGTATTAAATGTAAACTTATTTAATTTAAGCATTGCTTTTCCCTCTTTCTCCACTACAAAATCTGCTGCAGACTCTAAATAAATATCGGTTTGTCCCTTTTTCTTTAAGTCATCAGCTATAAAATATTGCCTATATAATGAATGTAATTTTTTAGAAGCAATAACCGTAACTTTTTCTTGCCAAGGCAACTCTATTTCATAACTACCATCTTCTGCAGATACTATTTCTTTAATAAGTGAATTTTCTTTTCCGTACACTTTAATAGTTACACCACCTATTCTAATATTAGTATTTGGATTTAGAGTTGCCCCTTGTAGTACAATTGTATTTAATTTAGGCTTTTCTGCTACCTTAAATCCGTAAATATCATCTTTACCTTTACCGCCTTCTCTATTAGATGAAAAATAGCCTTCTAAGCCACCCGTTGCATTGTTTTTTACAATAAAACCAAAATCATCTTCAGTTGAGTTTATTCCCTCTCCTAAATTAATAGGCACTCCTACAGCTCCGTCTGCCTTTAAGTTAGACTTGTAAATATCCATACCGCCATAACCATAAAAAACATCAGAAGAAAAATACAGTCCATTTTCAAAAACAAAAGGAGAAATTTCGTTACCTGGTGTATTGACTCTTGGTCCTAAATTAATAGGTGCAGACATAATTTGTCCTTGATTTGTATTTACATAATAAATATCTGTACCCCCATAGCCATCATCAAAATTAGCAACAAAGTATAAGCGCTGAGAAGCTTCGTCATAAAAAGGATAGAAAAAACTAGTGCTTAAATTTTTTAGAATAAAATTGAAGTTACTATTACGATCTACTTTAGCTATTGACAAGGCATTTTTACCTGTTTCATCAAACAACATTTCGTTATCTTTTTCATTAGATAACACATAAAATATTTTATCTAATTCTGATGAATAGTAAGGTGTTGCCTGATGAAATTTTGAAGAGGGAATAACTGTAGAGGGTATTACATTTGTAATATCTCCATCTTCCTCAATTTCACTTTCATATATATTTAAGTATACTCGCTCTGGTTTTTTTCTTTTCTTCTCTATGGTTACTCTTCTATCACTTGTAAACAACAATTTATCTTTGTAAAACGATGGAGAAAAATCTGCTGATATACTATTACCTTTTACATTAAAAATATTATAATTAGGTATTATAATATCATCCGTATTAGCTATATCAAAATTAAACTTGGCATTCTCTGCCCAGGCAGCTTCTTTTAAAATAGTATCATTCTCTAAAAACTTATTCATTTTTTGTTTCCCTGAAATGATATACAAACTACGAAGCATTTTATTGTAATGAAAAGGAGGCAACACGGCATCGCTCTCTTGTATCATCTTATATGTATCCCAAGCTTTTTGATGCTGATCTGTATTAAAGTAAGATTCAGCATAATTTAAAAATTGCTTTGTAGTTAATACTGTCTCTAGACTTTCTTTTGCATATTCTTCTGCTGCTTGCTCATATTTATACTGAAAGAAATAACGGTCTCCTTCAGATTTTAAATCTTGAGCATACAATGAAATTATAGATAAATTTAATAGTAAAAAGCTAAGCTTAAATTTCATATTATTTTATATTAAAAGAATCTTGGAGTATCTATTTGTTTAGGCTTCTTGCTATCTTTTTTTCCTTTTCTAGAACTTGATCCACCAGACCTGCCCAAATAAAACTTTAAAACAACCTCATGAGAACCATCGTTGTAATTTTTAAATGCATTAGTTGAGTAATCATAAGAATAACCAATAAACATAGAATTAGAAACTTGAAAACCAGCTAAACCACTCACTGCATTATCAAACCTATAAGATGCTCCTAATGTAAATTTATCATGGATTAAAAAATTGGTAGACAGGTTTACATTTACTGGAGAATCGGTAATATAATTTACTAAAAATGCTGGTTTAAACTTTAATTCATCACTTAAATCAAAGACCAATCCACCTATAAAATTAACTTGAGTTTTATCTTCTTCTATTACAGCAACCTCATCATTATATAACGTACTCGTTAATAAATTTGGCACAGAAAGTCCTAAATACCAATCTTCTGCATATACAAATGTACCAGCACCAATAATTGGATAAAATTCGTTGTATTGGTTGTCTATTATAGCGGGTTCATTTTCGAACTCAAAATCTCCTTTAGCAAAATCTACATCTAAAAAGGAACCTCCTGCATTAATACCAAAAGACCATTTTGCATTGTCTGATAGCTTAACTTGGTAAGAGTATGATATATTCACTAAAGTCTGACTCATTGGTCCTAACTTATCCGAATACGCATTAAATCCCAAACCTGTTTTTTCATTAGAAAACGGAATATTAGCTCCGATTCTTATAGTTGTTGGTGCTCCAGGAACATCTATCCATTGAGCTCTATACAAACTCATTATTTCAGGATCTTCTACACTACCAACATAAGCAGGGTTAAAACTCCCTATATTGTACATATACTGTGTATATTGAGGTTCTTTTTGAGCATACATACTTGTAGCTGCAAAAAATAACATAGCAACACTTAGGTACCTAAAAACCTTTATGGATTTTTTATTTTTTTGTTCTATCATCTTATGATTTGAATCCATCCTCTTTTAACTTCAGAACCATCTGCTAAATCTAACACATAAAAATAAGTTCCGTTAGGCAAGGCTCCTTTTTTCCAGGTACCGTCCCATTTATTATCGTAATTAACTACACTATAAACTTCGCTTCCTAATCTATTAAAGATAGTAAGCGTATTATTTGGATAATCTTCGATACAATTTATTCTTAGATAATCATTAATACCATCTCCGTTTGGAGAAAACTGATTAAACAAAAAGCCACATTCGTCAGATGTTCTTTCTGCTATAGATATAGTTACCTCTGCTCTATTATTCTCTACAAAAGTTACATCTAACGGAAAGGAATCTGTAATTTCTACGGAGTTAATATGTGTACCTTCTTCTATAACCCTTGTTGTAATTTCCAGTATTTGTTCTTCGTTTCCTAATATTTCAGACAATAACCAAATACCAGAAATAGGGTCGTAAGTACCTGTTGTTGTAGTATGTGATATATACTGAAAACCTATTGTATCTTCTATTAAATCGGTAATACTAATATCTGTTACTAAACCATCTGTCTCATTAGTTAACACAATAGTAAAAGTAACTTCTTCTCCTACTGCAGTTAACATTTTATCTGCTCTTTTTGTTACTGATAAATCTATTTGCTTAATAATAACCTCAGCAGAACTTTGGTTATTTTCTGTTGTTGTATCTAATGGATCGCTACTTGTAATAGTAGCTGTATTTATATGTGATCCACTGTCTAACACCAATGTAGTAATTGTAATTGTAGCAGCTTCACCTGCATCTAACTGAGGAATAGTCCAAACACCTGTTGTACTGTCAAAAGAACCAACAAGAGCATTATCAGATATATATTCAAAACCAGTAGAAGCATCTAAAACATCTGTAATTTCTATATCTGTTACGGGATCACCTGTTAGGTTTGTAGCCGTTATTGTAAAAGTTACCTCTTCTCCTGAAAAAACCTCATTTTTATCTACTGTTTTTACAATAGCTAAATCTGTTTCTGTAGGATTACAATCTATTACCGTAATTGTAATGGTTGTAGTTTCTGCTGTACAAGGTGCAACAAAACCTGTAGTTGTATATGTGAACTCATATCCTCCAAGTGGTTGACCAACAAAATCTACTGTGTTAGCATCAATAGTTATGTTACTACCTGCAGGCTGAGAAATTAATGTCCATTCTCCTGCATCTTGACCCGTTAATTGATCGTCTAAATTTACGATAGTTACCCTTCCATTTCCAGACAATGAGCAAGCGGTAATATCTGTACCTGTACCTGAAGATGGTTGTTCATTTATTGTAGCAATAACCTCTACTCTGTCTGATGTACACCCATTAGCTGTTGCCTCTACATAGTAAGATGTAGTTGTAGTTAGCCCCTCTATTAAAAAATTTACTCCTTCGTAAACAGGAGTATCAGCTGTTAGAGAACCATACCATTTTAGTGAACCGGCTGATGTTGCTGACAAAGTCAAATCTCCTGAACCGCATGTAGAGTCAGGAAAAGTTTCTGTTATTTCCGGAATTTCATTTTCAACAATTGTTATTTTCAACGGTGGGCTAGTACAGGCGCTAGATTCATTTAAGAAAAAGCCATAATAAACACCTCTAGAACCAATCTCAGAACTGCTTAAGTAAGAATCCTCATCTAACAGGTCTGTACTTCTGCTCCATCTTAAAATTGTACCTGCAGGAGGAGTATCTGTAACATACTCATCTAAATCTTGTATAAAACCCTCACAGAAAATGGTGGGCTCTGTTGTATTTAATTGTGGTGCATTAGGCGTATTACCACAAACAGGTTCGTTGTCTTCAATAACTATTCTTGCTTCTCCATCTCCACTATCTATAGTATATGACGCACTTCTTTCAATAGTAATAATTACAGTTTCATCTCCTTCTGTAAAAGAGTCATTTACTATTCCAGAAATATCAATCGTTATATTCTGATTACTACCTGTAAACGAAACTGATCTACTCAAAGTCCCATAGTCATCACCCTCAGTAGCTGTTCCTGAAACAATGTAATTTATTGTTGAGATCGATAATAAGGGAAAGTTTCTAGCTCTAATAACAAAACTTCCATTCTCTTGCCCCTCTTCTTTAGCATTTGAAATAGCGTTTATTGATACTTCTTGAGCGAAACCAGAAAAACCTAAACACAAAAACAACATTATTAAGCAAAATGCTTTGTGCTTTTTAAAAAAACGGGAACTATTGCCTAATTGTTTTATTTTCATTTTCTTTTACAGATAGTGTTACTCAACTATAATTTATAACAGATAGACTACAATATTAACCAAAATGCCATTCGTCGATAAACATAATCGACAAATAACATATTTTACCTCTCAGTTACAACTATAGCTATAAACTATAGTCATTTATTTTTCAAGGAATTAAGATAACACTGCCGATGTAGTTTCTGATTCTCTGTGTATTTTTTTCACCAATCCTTGTAAAACTTTACCTGGACCAACTTCTGTAAATAAAATTGCACCATCTGCAACCATATTTTGTACACTTTGCGTCCATTTTACAGGGGCCGTTAATTGTGATATTAAATTCTTTTTAATTTCATCTGCATTCTGTACCGCTGTAGTTGGTACGTTTTGATAAATAGGGCACGTTGGCTCGCTAAAAGTTGTATTCTCTATAGCTGATGCTAATTTCTCTCTTGCTGGTTCCATTAAAGGTGAATGAAACGCACCACCTACAGGTAACAACAAAGCTCTTCTTGCTCCCGCCTCTTTCATTTTTTCACAAGCAATAGTAATTGCTTCTACATCTCCAGAAATAACTAATTGACCAGGACAGTTATAGTTTGCCGCTACAACTACTCCTTCTGTCTCTTCGCATATTTTTTCTACAACTGCATCTTCTAACCCTAAAACAGCTGCCATTGTACTAGATTGCATTTCACAAGCTTCTTGCATTGCCATTGCCCTTTGAGACACTAATTTTAATCCGTCTTCAAAAGTTAATGTACCGTTTGCTACCAAGGCAGAAAATTCTCCTAAAGAGTGCCCAGCAACCATATCTGGTTTAAAAGCATCACCCATTACCTTGCTCATAATTACAGAGTGCAAGTAAATAGCTGGCTGTGTTACTTTAGTTTGTTTAAGGTCTTCTGGGGTACCCTCGAACATAATGTCTGTGATACGAAAACCTAATATATCGTTTGCTTTTTCAAATAATTCTTGTGCCAAAGGGTACTTTTCATACAAGTCTAACCCCATACCAACAAACTGCGCTCCTTGACCAGGAAATATATATGCATTCATTCTTTTAATTTTTAAATTGATTGACAAAAATAAGTAAAACTTATCTAGAGAACATATTGGTTACACTAAAGTTTACTCCTTGTCTTTAAACCAACTAGAATAAGTGACGTAATTATCTGCAATACGGTTTACTTCACCTTCACTTAATTCTACACTTATATCTTTAATCTTTTTGGCTGGCATACCTGCAAATACAGTCCCAGAAGGTATGTGTGTGCCTTTTGTGACAACAGCCCCTGCTGCAATAATACTGTTACTCTCTACAACACAATCATCCATAACAATACTACCCATACCTATTAACACATTGTCTTTTATGGTGCATCCATGCACTATTGCATTGTGCCCAATAGAAACATTATTACCAATAGTAGTTGGACTTTTTTTATACGTACAATGTATAACAGCACCATCTTGTACGTTTACTTTATTACCCATTTTTATATAATGCACATCGCCACGTAATACTGCATTATACCAAACACTACATTGACTCCCCATTACAACATCACCAACAATAGTTGCATTTTCTGCTATAAAACAATCTTCTCCTATCTGTGGTGTTTTTCCGTTTACTTCTTTTAGTATCATTCTAAAATTGTGTATATAAATTTTATTCAAAATAAGATAAAAAATCTTTCTTTTTAGAGGCAGAAACTAACAGCTCTTTGCCATTATGCAAAACAACACTGCCGCCTTTTCCTTTTTTATATTTTGCTACTGCATTTACATTTACCAAGTATGATTTATGTATGCGAGCAAACGGAAAATCTGCCATTGCTTCTTCAAAATACTTTAGTGTTTTACTTACTAAAATCTTCTTGTTTTCTAAATAAATCTCTGTATAGTTATCATCTGCCTTACAAAACAAAATATCAGCTACATTTAATACCTGAAATCCGTCTTGCTGTGGCAAGGTAATTTTACCATCTACCTTATTTGTCCTTGGTTGTAAGATACGATCCTCTAATGCATTTTCTTTACTTCTAATCTCTACTACATAATCTACCGCTTTAATTAACTCATCTATATTAATAGGTTTCATTAAATAATATGCAGCGTGACTATTTAAAGCATCCATAGCATATTGGTTATATGCCGTAACAAATACGGTTTCAAAAGTTCTGTCTGGCACTTGGTCTAGTAAATCAAAAGCATTACCAAAAGGCATTTCTACATCTAAAAAAATTAAATCTGGTTGGTGCTTTTCGATCAAGGCTAAACCCTCTTTTATAGATGGCGCCTCACCTAACAAATTTACTGCAGGACAATATTTTGTTAAATAGTTGGTTAAAATTTCCCTACTATTAGCTTCATCTTCAACTATAATTGCATTTAATTTCATTCTTTACTATTTAAAAATAAGCAAGTTGTATTAATCCTTCTTTAAGGTTAATGTTACTTTAGTTCCAGAACCATCTTCATTTAAATCTTGCACAAAAACAGTAACTTTATCTTTATACATACTATTTAAAATAGCGACTCTTTTTTTAATATTCCCCATTCCTTTAGAACGTTGTTTCTTTTGGTTTTGGGTTTTTAGCTCAGCCGA
Organism: Cellulophaga fucicola; assembly: GCF_900119145.1. Taxonomy (GTDB): domain Bacteria; phylum Bacteroidota; class Bacteroidia; order Flavobacteriales; family Flavobacteriaceae; genus Cellulophaga; species Cellulophaga fucicola. The sequence continues at coordinate 588,528 of NZ_FPIY01000002.1, forward strand.
TTTTAACCGACCTATACCATTATCTTCTATCATTATTTCTATAGCTTCTTTATCTTTTTGCTTTAAACTGATATTTAAAAAACCTAGATCTTCTTTATATCGTAGTCCGTGCCAAATAGCATTCTCTATATATGGCTGAAGCAGCATTGGTGGTATTTGAAAAGCAGCAACATCTATACTAGGATCTGTCTCTATTGTATAATTAAATTTATCTGGAAAACGAGAATGTTCTAGTTTTACATAAAGTTCTAATAACTCTAACTCTTTTGTAAGCGGAATAAAATCTTCTTCTGAATTTTCTAGAACAGCACGCATTAAAGTAGAAAATTCGCTTAAGAACCTATTTGCGCTACGCTCATCGCTCTTAGAAATATAATTATTTACAGAGTTTAATGCATTAAATATAAAATGCGGATTCATCTGTGATCGTAACGATTTTAAAGCCAATAGATTATTTGCTAATTTTTGCTGCTTATTACTTCTATAAAAAAAGAAAGCTGCAATACCAAACAGTAACATTCCTAAAATTAGAGAGTATATTAAAAGCTGTTGTTTTTTTGTGGTTGTTGTATATAAATCTTGTTTTGTTTTTGCTAAACTGTATTTACTCTCAGACAACTCCTTATCTTTCTCTAAACCAGTAATACGATTTTGCTTGGCTGCAATTTGCTTACTTAAGCGCTCTGCTCTAGAAATCTCTTGTTCCTTACGAGCATACAATGTATCTGCTACTGCGGCATATTTTTTATAGGTTTCTAAAGCTTTAGAATAGTCTCCTTTGTCATCATAAACCTCAGATAATTTACGCGTTGCATCTTTTTGCACCACCAAATCGTTTTCGCTAGCCGCCTCAGAAATACTTTCTTCTAAATACGGTATAGCTTCATCTAATTTATCTTGTACAATTAATGTATTTGCAATTTTGTAGTTTATACGCTGTCTGGTAATAGGTACTTCTATAGCCTCTGTTTTAAAAGTAGCCGACTTTCTTTTGTTATTGTTTAAAAGGTCTATTTCTTTTAGACTCTTTTTACGCAACTCCATTTCTTTATCGTATAAATTATTTTTACTGTAAAAATCTGCTGCTCTTTCTTTAATTTCTAAAGAGCGTTGTGGCGCTTCACTTTTTGCAGATTCTAAAGAACTATCAAAATAAGCCTCTGCCTCATCAGTTTGGTTTACATCATCATAAGTTTCGGCAATTTTGCTATTTAAATCTGTTATTTTAGGAGATACTAATTCCTTTTTAGCAACCTTTAAACCATTATTATAATTGGCTACCGCGTTTTTAGCATCTTGCATTGCTTTATATGCATCACCCAAACCCTCAAACACTTGTATTTTCTGGTAACTAGATAGTTTTTTATTGTCCTTTAACTCTAAAAATATCTTCTCGGCATTCTTATATTCCTTATTTAGTATATAAGCATTACCCAATAAAATCTTAGTTTTTAAGGTTTCGTAAGTGGTTATAGATTCGTTATAATTATCCACAGCAAGATCGTACTGTTTATGGTACTGATAAATTTCACCTAACAAAGAAAAAGAAGCTGCACGCTCTTTATTATTTCCTCTTTTACCTAACTGCTCTAAAGAAATTCTAATATAATCTATACTCTTACCTATATCTTCTTTTTTGTACTGTTTCGCAGAATCCAAATAAGCTCCGTGCAACTGACTTTTACTTATTCCTACATCATCACCATCTAAACCTTCTACTAAAACATCTACATCTTCATCATTAATAATTCTATATTCTACAGTTTCTATATCTCTACTTTTAAACAGTAGATAATCTCCTATTACTGCTTTAATTTTATAGGAACCAAAAACATCTGTATACACAATAGCACCACTAGAAGCAGAAACCTCTACCCCAGATATTGGGTTCCCTTTTACTTTTGTCTTAACTGTGCCTTTGATTGTTAATTCCTTGGCATTGTTAATCTGAGAAAAAGTTATTGCCGTAGTAAACAACAACAATAACATTATGTACTTTTTTAGCTTCATTCTTACAATTAGATATGGTAAACTTAGTTGTTTTATCTGATTCTAAAAAATGACAAAAATGAGTAATCGCTCTAAAAAACAAAGGTTTTACTTGCCTCACAAACTGCTTTGGTTTGTTTACTCATTCAAAACGGCAGTTTACTCATTGTCTATTTTTTATAAAAAACTTTAAAAATACTTTTACCCTGTAACAAATAAAAATAGATAAAATGAAAAACGTAAAACAGATAGCAAGTATAGGCTTAGTAGCCCTTTTTATAGGCAGCTCTTTTAGTTGTGAAGCAAAACCAAAATTAAAAACTACAATAGATCCTGAAACAACTATAATAGCACAAGCTATAACAGACGACAAAAAACCAGAAAAAAATGTAGTTAAAATTGCACTTTTATTAGATACTAGTAATAGTATGGATGGGTTAATTAACCAAGCAAAAGCACAATTATGGGACATTGTAAACAAGTTTAGCTATGTTAAGTGTGGCAACGAGACAAGACCAGAATTACAAATTGCATTATACGAATATGGCAACAGCAGTTTAGAAGCTAAAGACGGTTACATTAGACAAGTAATAAATTTTAGCGGCGATTTAGATGAGATTTCTGAAAAGTTGTTTTCTTTAACTACAAATGGCGGCGATGAGTATTGCGGTGAAGTTATTAATACCTCTATTAAAGATTTAGATTGGGGTAAAAACCCAGATAATCTTAAGTTAATTTTTATTGCTGGTAACGAGCCTTTTAACCAGGGTAAATTAGACTATAAAGATGCCACAGTAAATGCAAAAGAAAAAGGCATAGTAGTAAACACTATATTTTGTGGCAATTACAACCAAGGTGTAAATAGCTACTGGCAAAATGGAGCACAATTAACAAATGGCGAATATATTGCTATAGACCATAACAAAAGAGTAATACACATAGATACTCCTTATGACGAAGTTATTATTAAACTAAACAAAAAATTAAATACTACTTATGTATCTTATGGTAGCTTAGGCAACTCTAAAATGGAATTACAATCTGTACAAGATGAAAAAGCTTCAGAAATGGAAGAAGCCGTAATGGTAAAAAGAGCAGTAAGTAAGAGTTCTAGATTGTATAATAATGCCTCTTGGGATTTAGTTGACGCATCTAAAAACAAAAATTTTAGTGTTTCTAAGATTGATAAAAAACAACTACCTAAAGAGCTACAATCTAAATCTACAAAAGAGATCGAAGACTACATTAAAAGTAAAAAACAAGAAAGAGTAACAATACAACAACAAATAAAAGAAGCAAATACAAAGCGAGAAGCTTTTATTACTAAAAACCAAAAAGAAGGTTCTAAAGGAGAATTAGAAAATGCTATGCTATCTGCAATTGTAAAACAAGCGGCAACTAAAAATTATAGTTGGGATAAATAAAATTCTAATTTTAAACAAAAAAGCCTGTGATACTAATTATCACAGGCTTTTTATTGTTTTATATTGTTTAGTAATTTACAGCAGGACATTTACAGTCGTACCTTCTTTCAGACTGTTGTCCAAAATTATACCCTAATGTTAATTGATGAAAACCTCCGTTATCAAATCTAATATCTCCCATTTGATAAGAGTAATTGTAAGACACTAAAAAGTTTTTATAATTAGCTCCAACAATTGGTGTTACAAGTTGTAATCTTTGCTCTTTGGTATCTCCGCTAGTATTCTGGTACAAAGCACCATCAAAACTACGTCTGTAAGACACTCCACCCCAAAGCGTTCCAAAATCCATTTTTCGGTAAACTTTAGCATTCATATCTATAGTTTTCTCCTTTGTAAAATCTGTCATCTGTAACATTACAGATGGCTCTAATTGCCAATCTCCTTTTCCAAAAACATAACCAACAGATACCAAATATCTTCTTAAGTTATCTACAACTGCAACATTAGCAGCATCTGCTCTATCTTTATAATATACATTACGCTTACTGTTTAAAACATTTAAAATAGTAGCGTGTGCATAAAAGTCCATAAAATTATAAGAAGCCCCAATGTCCATATTATAGTAAGATGAACTTATGTTACCGCCTGTTATAATTGGATCGGGTATAACAGAATTAAATTCGCTTTCATCCAAGTTACTCTGCATCATACCTGCACTAATACCAAAAGAAAGCTGATTTAAGTTTCTTAAATCTCTAGAAAAACGCAAATGGTGCGCATACGTAAGTTTTAGACCTGTTTGCGAGTGGTAGCCGTTTGCATCATTAAAGATGATAGCTCCTACACCACTTTTCTCATTTAGTCTATAGTGCCCATTTATGGTTTGTAAATTTGGTGCTTCTTCAACATCAAACCACTGTTTTCTAATAGTTGCTCTAATTTTTCCTCCTTCGCCAATACCCGCCATAGATGGGTGTACTAAGTAGTAGTTATCCGATAAATAATCAAAATAGACAGGAATTCCTTCTTGTGCTGTTAAACTAGAAATACCAAGTAACAAGAAAGAAAACAAGGCCAAAAATGTGTTTTTCATAAATAGGTGCTAAAAATCCAAAAGTATTAAATTTATATTAAAACGTTTACAACCATACTATTATTATGTAGGTAGCATTGAATTTGTTTGTACTTTTGTAAAAATTATTTTTTTTAAGATGAAAGAGCACAATATTACTATATATACAACAACAAATCCTGCTATATTAAAGTTTGAAACTAATCACTTTATAACTAAAAATAACAGCTACGAATATAAAAATATAGATGATGCTAAAAACTCTCCTTTAGCACAACAATTATTCTATTTACCATTTATAAAAACAGTTTATATTTCTGGTAATTTTATAGCGCTAGAGCGTTTTGATATAGTTGCTTGGGACGATGTTAGAGATGAGGTTGCACAACAATTAGTAGAATATTTAAACAGTGGAGAAGTTATTGTTCATGAACAAGAAGATCCGCAAAGTGTACCTGCTACAGTTTACGCAGAAAACACGCCTAACCCTGCTGCTATGCGTTTTGTTGCTAATAAATTAATTGTACCAACAATTTTTGAATTTAAAAACAAAGAAGAAGCAAAAGAGTCAGAGTTAGCTACAGAGTTATTTACACATCCATACGTAAAAGAGGTTTTTTTAGATGAAAACTATGTTTCTGTTACCAAAACAGAAGCTGCAGATTGGAACGAGATTACATTAGAATTAAGAGAACATATTCAGCGATTCTTAACTGAAGGGAAAGAAATAGTTTCTGCCAACAGTATTAGCAAACAAAAGGAAGAAGCACCAGCGACACAGCTACAGGATGAAAACTTAGACGACGTATCTAAACAAATTATAGACATTTTAGAAGAGTACATAAAACCAGCTGTTGCTAGTGATGGTGGTAACATTATGTTTAAGTCTTATGACGAAAGCACAAAAACTGTAAACGTTGTCTTACAAGGTGCTTGTAGCGGTTGTCCTTCATCTACTTTTACCCTTAAAAACGGTATAGAAAACACGCTTAAAAATTTAATGGGCGATAAAATAAATGAAGTTGTAGCCTTAAATGGCTAAAAATGTTTTAATTACAAATAATTTTTGCTATTTTTAGAGAAACCTATAACACTAATAATTATGGCAATTTTAAAAGTAATTGAAGTATTAGCTAACTCTGATAAGAGTTGGGAAGACGCAACAAAAAAAGCTGTTGCGCAAGCTGCTAAGTCTGTTAAAAACATTAAATCTGTTTATGTACAAGAACAAAGCGCAATTGTAAAGGATGGCGAAGTATCAGAATTTAGAGTAAATGTTAAAATTACGTTTGAAATAAAATAACATTTAATCTACACAAATAACAGCATTAATTAGCGCCTTTTTTAAGGCGCTTTTTTTATATCCCAAAAGCTTATTTAAAAAACAGTTTAAAAAAACTAACAATAGACATCTAACACAAAGCCCATAAAGAGCTTTTCTCGTCTTAAAATTGGATTTACACACAAGTATAGCGCTGCAGACACCTAAATAAGCCTAATCAACATTAAAACAGCTACAGTAGAGCCTAAATATTAGCAAAGAAAGAATAGTCAATATAATGTTAAACCCTATTTGTTTCGCTATTTTTTTTCTTTGCTTTGCATAAAACAAAAAAGATATATGAAGATGGACATCTTAACAGATTACGAAGAGTACGCAGAAAAATTTATAGGTAAATTTTGGGATTTTTTACCAGACTTAATAGCCGCAGCACTAATATTAATTATTGGTCTTTGGGTTACAAAGTTTATTAATAAAATGGTTACAAAGTTCTTTCAAGTAAAAGAATACGATCCAACCTTAGAATCGTTTTTACAAAGCTTTATAAAAATAGCACTTAAAGTAGTTTTATTTGTTCTGGTTATTACACAACTTGGTGTACAATCATCATCATTAGTAGCAATAATTGGTGCCGCAGGTTTGGCTATTGGTTTAGCTTTACAAGGCTCGTTAGCAAATTTCGCTGGTGGTGTATTAATTTTATTATTTAAACCATTTAAAGTAGGTGATTTTATTACTGCACAAGGTGTAGATGGTACTGTAAAAGAAATATCAATATTTACAACCAAGTTAACGACTTTTGGGAACCAGGTTGCTATTATCCCTAACGGACAATTATCTAACAATAACATTGTAAACTACAATATAGAAAAAACAAGAAGAGATAAAATTACTGTTGGTATTGGATATGGCTCTAATATAAAAGTAGCTAAAGATATACTACTTCAAATTTGTAACGAAAAAGAGACTATACTTAAAGATCCTATGCCAGAAGTTTACGTTGGCGAACTTGGAGATAGCTCTGTAAACTTATCATTGCGTTTTTGGGCTAAAAACGAAGATTTTTGGGCAGCTCACTTTTACGTTTTAGAAGAATTAAAACTTAGGTTTGATGACAATGATATTGAAATACCATTTCCGCAACGTGTTATGCACAATACTAAATAGTATTTATATTAAAAATACAAAACTCTTAAAGCCTCATTTAATTGAAAAATTAGATGAGGTTATTTTTTGACTTTTGGTTTCTGAATCATAAAGTCTTTTAGATAATACGGCTCAAAATAAGCTACATCTTCAAAACTAGAATCTTCATATTTTTTATACGAAATAGCACACATTTCTTTTGCTGAAGGTACAGCATCTAAAATATATTCCGCTTTTGTACTAGCTAATGTTTCTTGTATTTTTGAAGCTCCTGATCCTACAAAATAAACTTTATTAAAACTTTGCAATACTTCTTGGTAAGATGCTTCATCTATAATTTTTGCTTCTGTTTCTATAGTCTGATCAAAATCTGAATTAAAAACAGCCGAATAAACCTCCATTCGCCTAGCATCTAAGACTGCTACAACAGCTTCTTCTTTATTTGGCAGTATTTGATGCGCTAAACTATTTAATGTAGCTACAGCTATTAATGGCACATCTAAAGAAAAACATAATCCTTTAGCTGCAGAAACACCAATTCTTAATCCAGTATAAGAACCTGGACCTTTACTTACAGCAATAGCATTAATATCTTTTAATGTTAAAGAAGCCATCTTTAAAGCTTCCTCTATAAAAATATGCAGTTGTTCTGCATGCGAAAAACTAGCACTATTGTACTCTTTTAAAGCCAACATTTCTCCGTCTTTAGCTAGACTTACCGAACAATTGGTTGTAGCTGTTTCTATATTTAAGATAATTGCCATAGCCTGCAAAGATACAAGTTATAACAATAAAGCAAACACTATTCTAATGTTACAAGCACAAAAAAAGCCCATTAAACATTTTGCTTAATGGGCTTTTTATCATTTACAATACGTTACTTTAAGGTAACTGGTATTCCAAAGTAAATTTCTAATATTTTAATTCTAAAAATATAATTGTATTTAGCATTTACTACGTCTACTGCTGCATTGTCTACTCTAGATTGTGACTGACTAAAGTCAAAAGCATTCATTAAACCAACATCAAAACGTTCTTTAGCAAAATCATACGCTTGCTTTCTAGCATCATATGTTTTTTGAGCTGCCTCGTATCTTTTTCCAAAAGACCTAACGTCTAGGTAAGCCTGATTTATACTTGACTCTAACGCCAACTTCTCTTGCTCTGCCTGAAGTTTTGTTTGCTCTAGATTTAATTTGGATCTTTTAATATTGTTACGTACACTAAAACCATTGAATACAGGCACACTTAAACTCATACCATAACCAATACCATCATTTTCTGATATCTGATCTGTAAAACTAGCGCTTGTAAGTTTTTTAACAAAACTAGAGTAACTTGTATTATACCCTATAGAAGCACTTAAACTTGGATATAGTGCACCCTTTGCTATTTTAACATCTTTCTCTGCAATATCAATATTAGTTTCCGCTAACTTAATATTACCTCTAATTGTAAGCGCTTTATCATACACCTCTTTAGCAGAATAGTTATATATTTCTGATGGTGGCACGTCGTAAGTATCTTCAGCTATATCAAAATTTTCGTAATCTGTTATTTGTAATAGTTGAGCTAAAAACAAACGTTTAAGTAATATGTTATTTTCACCATTTACAGTTTGTTGCTCGTAATCTGCTATTGTAGCCTCTAACTCTAACAAATCTCCTTTTGGCACAGTACCAGCTTCCACTAACATTTTAGTACGCTCGTAATCTTTGCTAGCTATCTCTGCTTGTAACTTTACAACTTTTAAAGACTCCTTATTTGCTAATATATCTAAATATGCATTTGCAACATTTAACACTATATTATCCTTAATACCATCTAATCTATATTGACTAGCAATAGTATTAAGTTTAGCTTTATTAAAGCGATGTATATTACGTAGGCCATCAAAAAGAGTAACACCTGAAGAAACTCCTCCATTTAAAGAGAAAAAAGTCCCAGAAACCCTTTGATTGGTAGTCTGGTCAAAACCAGAACCTTTACTCCATGAACCATTAGTAGAAGCATTTAAATTTGGCAAAAAATCTCCTAAAGCATCAGACTCACCTAATTTAGTACTTTCTAATTGTATTTCTAACTGCTCTACATCTATATTGTTCTCTAAAGCATAATTTATGCATTCCTCAATACTCCATCTTTTTTCTTGAGCTGTAGTTAACCCAACAACAAATAGAAGTAACACTATTGATATTTTAAATTTCATATGTATTATATTGATGATTTTAGTTTTTATATACTACTCTTCTGTAGTTTTTTCGTCATCATCACCTTTTTTAATAGGCTCTGTCTTATTCCAAATTTTAACAGCATCTTCTTCTGTAATACCTGAAAGAATTTCAACATTAACGCCATCAGAAATACCTATTTTTACTTCTCTACGCTCAAATTTCTGATCTCCTATTGCGACCTGTACATAAGGTTTATCCGTGCTTTTATCAAACTGCAATAAAGCTTCTGGTAAAACCAAAACATCATTTTTCTTTTCTAAAATAAAAGATGCATTTGCACTGTAACCAGCACGTATCATTACACTATCATCTATAACAACTTCGCCTTCAATTTTAAATTGCACAGCTCCAGTTTCTTCAACTCCCTTTGGTGCAATAAATCTAAGTTTAGCATCAAACTCTTTATCGTCCACAGCCCCTAAACTAACTTTTAGTGGCATACCAACCTTAAGTTTACCAACCTCACCTTCATCTACTTTACCTTCAAAAATCATTTTTTTAAGGTCTGCAATAGATGCTATAGTTGTACCATCGTTAAAGTTGTTACTTTCAATTACCTGATCTCCTTCTTCTACCGGAATTTCTAAAATTGTACCACTTACAGTTGCTCTAATGTTTGTATTTGCACTAGAAGAACCACCTGCAGAACCTTTTCTTATAATTTGATAATCGGCTTGGGCGTTAGATACATCTTGTCTCGCCTGGTCGTATCTTAATTTTATATTATCATAATCTTGTTTAGAAATTACGTCTTTTTCAAACAAAGATTTATTTCTTTCGAACTCTAACTTTACATTATTTAAACCTAACTGAGCAGTTTTTACTCTACCACTAGCTTGGTTTAAAGATTGCTCATTAGGCACAACTTTAATTACCGCAATTAAATCTCCAGATTTAACCTCTACGCCTTCTTCTAGGTATATTTTTTCTATAATACCAGAAATCTGAGGCTTAATCTCTACTTCCTCTTCTGGAACAACCTTACCGGTTGCAACAGATTTTTTTTCTATACTAGCAATAAATGGCTTTTGTGTTTCATAAGAAATTGAAGACTTACTATTTGTTTTAATAAAGAAGGCAGCCGCCCACAATACAGCCAATACAGCTACTGCTATTAGTATATATTTTAGCACTTTGTTCATTTTGATTGATTTAGTTATATTTAGTTTATGATTTTTTTACTCTTCTCTTAATGCGTCTATTGGTTTAATACTCACTGCTCTTTGCGCAGGTATTAATCCTATTAGTGTTCCTAAAAACACCATAATACCCAATGCCCCTAATACATAGGATATTGGCAAAGTTGGATTGGTGTATGGCATATCTGTATCTTGTGTGGCGGCATCTATACCATACAAAACTAGTGCTCCTAATACAATACCCATAATACCAGAAATAACTGTTAAAAAAACGGACTCTAATATAATTAAGTTACGTACTTCTTTTGGCGTTGCTCCCAATGCACGTCTAATTCCCAATTCTTTAGTACGCTCTTTAACTGATATTAGCAAGATGTTCCCAATACTAATTACACCAGCTAAAATTGTTGCAATACCTACTATAAGTGATAAAAATGTAAGTCCCTTTGCAAAACCAGTAATTCTATTAAATATTTCTCCTAAGTTAAAGGCTCCAATAGCTCTTTCATCTTCAGGATTAACATTATGTATGCTTTTTAAAACTGCCTTAACATCCTTTTCTGCTTGTATAACATCTGCATCATCATATGCAGCAATAGTTAGCCAATCTACATTTTCTCCTGTATTGTATAATTTTTTATAGGTTGAATATGGTATATACATATCTGTATCGCTTTCAAAACCACCACCAGGAACAAATTTATGCACTCCTACTATCTGAAAATAGATATTATCCACCCTAATAAATTCTCCAATTGGATTTTCATCTTCTTCAAAAATTTCTTTTTGTGTACGCTCTCCAATAACAACAACCTTTCTAGCCTGTTCTATATCTTCATCGTTTATAAAACGACCTCCATCATATATCTTTTTGGTTGCAATTTTAGTGTAGATAGGGAAATCTCCATACACTGGCGCATTACCAGTTTTTTGACCTCTTACTACAGCAGCTTGACTACCACCAAAAACACCTTTTGCATTTCTTGGTGCTATATATTGTATCTCAGGGATTCTATTTTTTAATGTATTTACATCTGACAATTTAAGTTGTAAAGAACGACCTGTCTTATACCCTTCATATGGCATACTTGTACTTTGAGCCCATACAAACATACTGTTCATTGCTGTACTCTCAAAAGCACGTTCAAATCCATTATCTAAGCCTTTTGCTGCACCCGCAAGGGCTATATAAATAAATATACCCCACAATACACCTATTACGGTTATTGCTGTTCTGGTTTTATTTTTTCCAATAGAACCAAAAATTTCTTGCCAAGTATTACTACTAAATATAAATTTCATACTATTCGTCTCTTAATGCTACAATTGGTTTAATCTTGGCAGCTTTTCTAGCTGGCACATATCCTGCAAGTGCTCCACATATAATTAATAGTATAGTTGCAAAAACTGCAATACCTGTATCAATATAAGGGTCGGTTATAAAATAATCTTCTAAAGTGTCTCCCATAGAATTTAACAATACCGTACCGAGCAACATTCCTATAAAACCAGAAATTGTGGTTATAAAAATAGACTCTAATAAAATAGTGCTTATTACAGATTTTGGAGTTGCTCCTAATGCTTTACGTATACCTAGTTCTTTGGTACGCTCTTTAACCACAAAAACCATTATATTACTAATACCAATAATTCCGGCTATAATAGTACCAAATGCTACAAAAGAAACTATTATTTGTAATACACTTGCTAATTGCTGATTCTGCTTTAACTGATCCGCAATGTTTCTTATAAAGATTCCGTTTTCATCATTAGGATTAATAAACTTTTTACTCTTTAGGTACTTTTCTAAACTACTCTCTAAAGACATTGCTCCAGAATAACCTATCTGCGGTTTAAAGCCTAAAACCATCTGATCTATTTTATCTGTATTCTTCTCTATAAGTTGTCTTGTAGTGTAGGGAATGTAAATTTTTCGTTCTTCATTATCTCCGCCATCATCCTGAAAAACGCCAATAACCTTAAAAGAACTACCTCCAATATCTATATATTTACCAAGACCATCCTCATCTTTAAACAAATCTCTTTCTACCAACCTACCAATAACAGCATACTTGGTCTTGTCTTTTACATCTTGGTTATTAATGTAACGTCCCTTCATCATTATAGTCTTCTCACTGTATTGATGAGAAGGGGCTACCCCCATATTACCATAATTGTTAGACTCGTTTTTATACTTTACAAGTCCACTTCTGCTAATTCTAGGTGTTATATAGTCTACAAACATTGCAAAGTTTTTTTCAATGTCTGCTAGATCTTCATTATCAAACTCTATTTGTCTGTTTGCCTTGTAACCAGAATATGGCACAGAGGTTCTACCAGGAAAAATAAAGAATACATTGGTAGCATCATCTCCAAAAAATTTAGCAAACGTATTTGTTAATCCGTTACCAAAACCATAAAGCACTACAAAAATGAAGATACCTATAGCTACAGTAAAACCAGATAAAAATGTCCTAAGCTTATTTTTTTGAATGGTTTCAAAAATTTCTTTCCAAGCGTCTCTACTAAACATATTGCGAAGCTCTTACTTGGTCTACTATTTTATCTTCTACTATTACACCATCTTTTAAGTGCACAATACGTTTACACATATCTGCAATATCTGGTTCATGAGTAACAATTAAGATAGTATTACCTGCGTCATTAATCTTTTGTATAAGATCCATAACCTCGTAAGACGTTTTACTATCTAAAGCACCCGTTGGCTCATCTGCCATTAAAACTTTTGGTTCTGCAGCCAAAGCTCTTGCAATTGCAACACGCTGTTTTTGTCCACCAGAAAGTTCACTAGGCAAGTGACCTGCCCATTGCTTTAAACCTACTTGTTCTAAATACTTAAGTGCTTTTTCTTGACGTTCTTTTCTTCCTACGCCTTGGTAATATAAAGGAAGTGCTACATTTTCTGCTGCACTTTTATAATTGATAAGATTGAATGATTGAAAAATAAATCCTAAAAATTTATTTCTATATTTTGCCGCTTTTGTTTCGTTAAGATCAACAATTGGCACACCATCTAGAGTGTAAGACCCTTCATCTAAAACATCTAACATTCCTAAAATATTTAGAAGTGTAGATTTTCCAGATCCTGAAGAACCCATAATGGCAACAAGTTCTCCCTCTTTTACATTAAAATTGATACCTTTTAAAACGTGTAACGAATTGTTACCCATTTTATAAGACTTATGAAGGTCTTTAATTTCTATCATTGGTGTTAGTTTTTTTGGCTTTGCACTTTTGTACAACTGTAAGACTACCCAAGTTATAATTAGTTACAATTAAAATGTGAAAAAAATGTTAAAATTAAGAAACAAACTTATCAAACATCTTAAATAATTACAAATAACAAGTAATTAAGCAGACAATAAAATACAGTAACATACTACTAATGAAATACTAAGAAACTAATTTTAATAGGACACCAATACTAAAACAATGTTAAAACTAAGCTTTCATTTTTTTGTAAACAAAGTAGAACAAAACCCCAACTAAAACATAAGGTACTGCCATTAGGTATTTTATACCATTATTTACTCCTTGCGCTACAGCAACATTACCCTCACTTTCTAAAACAGCTCTACACATTGCACATTGTGCCTCTGACACTTGTGGTATTAAGAGAGCAGCTACTAAGACTAAAAAAAATAGTTTTTTCATTACAATTAAAATTATACGTAATACGGAGATATCATTACATAAACCACAACACCTGTTACAGCCACATAAAGCCATATAGGGAATGTTATTTTAGCTAATTTTCTATGCGCATCATATTGCTTTAGATATGCTTTAGCATAGGTTTTCATAACTAATGGTATTATTATAATAGATAATATTATATGCGTTATTAGAATAAATAGATAGATGTACTTAACAACACCCTCACCACCAAAAGATGTAGATTCAGATGTCATATGATATGCAATATACATTACTAAAAAAGCCAATGAAAACACAATACAAGTAGTCATTAAATTTTGATGTAATTTTTGCTTACCGTTTTTTATAGCCACAACTGCTGCAATTAAAAAAACAGCAGTTAAACCATTAATAGATGCATAAATAGGAGGTAAAAAAGACAAAGGCTCTGCGTCTGGTATTTTAAATCCAAATAAAAGAGCTACAACTACAGGCACAATAATAGAGACAACTGTTATTATCTTATTAAACTTTTTCTCTCTAGAGTTTAAATTATCTACTTTACTCATTCAACAATTTTTTAATATCTTCTTTTAATATACCAATTTGTTCTTTTTCGCCTTCTTCATTGGCACCATCTTCCTCAGAGATTGTTCCTCTATAGTAAATAATAGGATTTCCAAACTCGTCTACTCTAGAGCGTATAAATCCTCTTTTGTCTACTAAAGCGAATAAGCCAGAATGCTCAAAACCTCCTGGAGCACTAGGATTTTGTTGTGCAAATATATTAAACCCTTTGTTTGCTAGTTCGTATATCTGCTCTCTATCTCCAGTCATTAAGTGCCAATCTAAATTGGTTATACCATACGTTTCTGTATATGTCTTTAATTTTGTTGGCGTATCATGTACAGGATCTATAGAAAAAGAGGCTATTCCAAAATTTTCTACATCTTTAAGATCGTTCTGAATTTGAACTAAGTTTTTTGTCATAACCGGACAAATAGTTGGGCAAGAAGTAAAAAAGAACTCTACAATATAAACTTTACCTAAATAATCTCTATTAGAAACCACTAAGCTATCTTGATTTATGAATGTAAAATTTGGAACTCTTTTCTTGCTTCCGTTAATTTCTACATAAGCCAAATCTCCGTTATTATCCTTGATATTCATACGATCATTTTCAACGACCGCACCATTACCAACTCTGTCTATAATTTTTGGTATAAATATTATTCCAAAAACTAATATTACAAACGAAATCCAGATGTAGTTATAATTATTTTTTTTCATAAAAAATAGAGTTTAGTTCTACTTACGCTCCGCGTTATTCTTTTTTAAAGCCATACGGTATTCTGCTAAGATAATTTTAACATCATCTTCCATCTTATTATTAAGTTCTGCTACAGAAATAGTATTAAAACCATATTTAGTACCCTCATCCTCATCATCTGTTCTACCACGAAGACTTAAGTCTTTATCTATTATAAACACATAAGGCGTACTTAAATCGTCTTTTAAGGTGATATCAGTTTTCAATTGACTGTAGAAAGATTGAATCTGGTCTTTATCACCATAAACAAACTTCCAATTTTTAATATCAGCCAAAACAGCTAGTTCTTTTTTTAAATTTTCTACAGCTTGCTCTTGCCCTTTACCAACAATCATTACAAACTGAAAATCTTTAAATTCAAAAAAGTGTTTGTATATTTTCTGATTTAAATTAAATGCTGTCCCTTTTTGTTGATCAACATTATTACCCAAAAAACCAAGAATAGTTATTTTATTTTTAAGCTGTGCATCTGTAGAAAAACTGGTTAGCTCTCCCACTTTAGGAGTAAGTACAGGAAGCCTACCAAAATTGTGAATTCCTGAAGCAAAAAATAGATAAGCAACAATTGGTAGTATAAATAAAACTACCATTACAAATGTTTTTTTCATAATAGTACAAAAATAAAAAAGACGGCTTAAAAACCGTCTTTATATATTGTTAAATGATGCATAATATTAGAAGTTCCACTTAACGAAACCACTGTGATAAATATCATAAATATAACTTCCTTCAGTTAATAATATAAATACTAAATAACTAATTAAAAATACTGGAGTCCAAACAATAGCTCTACGCAATCCTTTTTTCTCATCACGTAAGTGCATAAAATCCCATGCAATATAGTATGCTTTTACTATTGTAAGCACTATAAATATTAGGTTTAAAGGCTTTAAATAAATGAAAGGTGATAATAGAAAGTTCATTGTAGAACCTGCTAAACCAGGCTCAAAAGCAGATATTAATGGTTTCATTAAAATTGGTGGCTTATAAATACCTAAAACAACCTCTACTAAAGTTACTAATGATAAGAATATTAAAACACCCCAAATTTTTTGAATGTTATCCTTAAATTTTAATCTTCCTCTGAAAATCGCTAATTTATGTTCGTGTGCCATTTTATACTATATTATTATACGTAATGTAATTCTTTTTTTAAACTGCTATTATACCAAGTAGAAGAAGGTAAATACAAATACCCAAACTAAATCTACAAAGTGCCAATAAAGACCAACTTTCTCTACCATTTCATAATGTCCTCTACGCTCATAAGTACCTATGATAACATTAAAGAAAATTATAATATTTATTAAAACACCAGAGAATACGTGAAAACCGTGAAAACCTGTAATAAAGAAAAAGAAATCTGCAAACAACCTGCTTCCGTACTCATTGTGTATAAGGTTTGCACCTTCTACAACATATTTAGAACCAGCTAATCTTTTTAAAGATTCATCTCTAGTTAAAACTATTTTATGTCCGTCTTCATTTACGTTTTCTACTCTAACTAAAATATTAGAATCTGCTTTAAAACCTGTTACAACTTCATTAACAGAATATGTTGGTAATGTGCTTTCTCCAAAGAACCAAACACCTTTATTATTTGTATGGTCTACTCTTTCTTCATGTAAAGGGGTAGCAAAATCTCTAATTGCTGCTCTTTCACCAGTATCTGCTTTAACAAACTGCAGTATTCTACCACCTTTTGTTTCAATAGCTCCAAAATCTCCTTTAATAAAAGTAGCCCATTCCCAAGCTTGTGAGCTTAAGAAAATAATACCACCAATAACAGTAAAGAACATATACCAGATAACTCTGTTTTTTTGTAGTTTATGACCTGCATCTACAGCTAACACCATAGTTACGGAAGACATAATTAAGATAAATGTCATTATAGCAACATATATCATTGGATAATTACCATGAAACAGAGGTACGTGTGTAAAAACTTCATCTGCAATAGGCCAGCTATCTGCAAATTTAAATCTAGAAAATCCGTAAGCTGCTATAAAGCCTGAAAAAGTTAATGCATCAGAAACGATGAAAAACCACATCATCATTTTACCATAGCTAGCGCCTAAAGGTTTGTTTTTACTTCCTCCGCTCCAAACACTTTCTGCTGTACCTGTTGTTACCGTAGTATCCATATACAATTTAAAATTTATAAACTAAGAACGCTTAACTACGCTCTATTATTTTTTAAAACATCTAAATAAACCTATAAGTTTATATAGATTCCGCAAATTTACATTTTTTTCGGCTATACAAAAACCAAAATTTAACTGAAATTAACTTTATTTCTATTTATTATCGATATAAATAGAAGAATAGGATTAAATAAACCCATAACAAATCTAAGAAATGCCAAAAAGTAGCGCCTATTTCTAGTCCGTTTACTTCTGATGATGAGTATTTACCCTTCATTTGATTTACAATAACCACAATTAAAGAAACTAGTCCTGCTAATACGTGTGCAACGTGCACTACAGCAATTAAAAAGATATAAGACATTGTTATACTACTTGTTGGACCAGTAAAATAAAAACCGCTACCTATTAATTGAGAAAAACCAACAAATTGTAAAACTATAAAAGCAACACCTAAAGCCAATGTTACCCACAAATAAGTGCTTGCCGTTGATTTTTTATCTTTTTTAGTAGCTTGTACCGCTAAAAAGTAAGTAACACTACTTACAACAATAATTAAAGTACTCCAGAAAAACGCCGATGGCAAATCAAAATCTTTTAACCAATCTTCTCTAGAACTACTTACAATATATGCACTTGTCCAACCTGCAAATGCCATTATTAAACTAACGATACCAAACCAAAGCATCATTTTTTTAGCATTATCTGACTTTTCCTTTTCTGATCTATGAGTTATATCCATTTAGCAACACTTATTAATATTAAAAAAGCAATTTTAATTATTCCCTATCATTTAACTACACAAACTTATCTACAACATATACAATCTGCATTAGCGTAATATAAGTTACACTTGCTAACATTAATTTTCTTGCAGAGGCATTATCTCTATTATCAAACAAACGAAAAGCAAAAAACAACATTACACCTCCCATTAAAAAAACCAATACAGCTGCAATTACAGACAACTGTAGCGCTCCTGTAATACCAAATGCTGGTACAACAGAGACAACCATCATCCAAATTGTATACATAATAATTTGTACAATAGTCCCTTTATCTTTTTTACCAGTTGGCAGCATTTTAAATCCACCTTTTTTGTAGTCTTCATCTAACATCCAGCCTAAAGCCCAAAAATGAGGAAATTGCCAAAAAAACTGAATCATAAATAATGTTCCGGGTTCTATTCCAAATTCATTTGTTGCTGCAACCCACCCTAACATAAAAGGTATTGCTCCAGGAAAAGCACCAACAAAAACAGCTAATGGAGTCTTTGTTTTTAAAGGAGTATAAACACAAGTATATAAGAATATGGATATAGCCCCAAACATTGCTGTTTTTGGATTTATAACGTATAATGAGATTAAACCGGCTAAAGTCATAACCACTGCAACAATTGAAGCGGTAGTAACCGTCATTCTTCCTGCAGGTATTGGTCTATTTTTAGTACGATCCATTAAAGCGTCTAGATCTTTTTCTATTATTTGATTAAATGCATTTGATGCACCTACCATACAATACCCACCAAAAGCTAAAAGTAATAAAACAACAAAATCTATTTTATCTGCGCCTAAAAAATAACCGGCTATAGAAGAAAAAACTACACTAATAGCAAGTCTCGCCTTTGTTATTTCTTTAAAGTCTGTAAATGCCGAAACATCTGTAGCTTCTTTTACTGTACCAACCGCAGTTTTCATCCTCAATTTTTATGGACTGCAAAGATATAACCTAATTGATTTCTTTACAACCAATTAAGAAGGTTTATCTTCTTAATCAATAACCCTTATAAAAAACAAGAAAGAGCCTGTTAGTAAGCAGACTAACAAGCTCTTTTAAATTATTATTACACTTAAACTATTGCAACTTAAAATTGATTGGAATAGAATATGGCACCACAACATTACTATTACCTTGTTTACCAGGAGTCATTTGTGGAAGCTTAGCAATAATACGCTGCGCCTCTTTTTCTAGTATTTCAGACGGACCTCTCATTTGCACGTCTTTTACAATACCATCTGTACCTATTTTAAACATTACACTTACCTTACCCTGTTCTCGCATCTCTATAGCTGCATCTGGATATCTAAAGTACCGTTTAACGTGTTTTTGCATTTTTTCATTAAAACAATCTTTTCTTTTACTCTTAGCAACCTTCTCGCAACCTGGAAAAATTGGAACCTCCTCTACAACATCTAAAGGAATAACAGGCTCTTCTATTATTCTTGCATCTACAATACTACTTACATCTACTATTTCATCTGGACTAACCTCTGTGTCATTTATAATTTCTGAAATTATTAGTTTTGTATCATCTGGAGCAATTTTAATTTTATCCGGATTAATAATGGCTTTAGCCAAAACTTTTTCCTTTGGTTTATTTTCTTCAACCTTAAAATTATTTAGATCTGGATGATACTCAACCAACTCTACTTCTGTTTCTGCAGGAGTAAATAGCTCCTCTTCTACAAAAGCATAAGACGACTCCAATGCCAAGTACACAAGACCCATTGCAACAACCAAACCTATTTGAAAGTTTAAGAAGCTGTTTTTTCGTAGATTTGCATCGTGCTTGCTCTTTTTAGGACTAGCATTGGCTAGCGCTCTGTTATTTCCATTGCCGTGGAAATCAACAGAATTTTCTGTGTTTGTTTTCATAATACTATTTTTTATTTGTTATAGTTATGTTAAAACACAAGAAGCGTACCAAAAGCCCCAAGCAAATGCTTGGGGCTTATTTTTTTAAAAAAAATGATAAAAAAAATCCGAACCTAAATGGTTCGGATTTTTATATTCTTAAAAGCTAATATTGCTTATTGTAATCTAAATGTAATAGGTAAGCTAAATGGAACACGTACAGCTCTACCTCTTTGTTTACCTGGAGTCATCTTAGGAAGTTTGCCAATAATTCTAGCAGCTTCTTTTTCTAAGTTTTTATCCGGTCCACGCATTTGAACTTGACCAATAGAACCGTCTTTCTGAATTACAAAACGAACACTTACTCTACCTTGAATACCCATTTCTTGAGCAATTTCTGGGTATTGGAAGTTTTTTCTAATGTGTTTGTTCATTTTTTCATTAAAACAATCTCTTAAAGCCTTAGCTCCTTTACTTTTTTCTTTTTCACATCCTGGGAAAATTGGAACATCTTCAATTACAGAAAATGGTACATCTACATCTAGATCTACTTCTTCTTCTACAACATCATTTACTTCAATTACCTCAGTATCTTCATCAGATTCAGTATCATCTATAACAGACTCCTCTATCTCTACATCATCTTCTACAACAGCAATTTCTTCTGGAGCTGCTGGTGGCGGTGGTGGAGGCGGTGGAGTTTTAATTTGTTCTGTCATTGGAACTTCCTCATCTAACATATCATCTACATTTTGTGTAATATCATATGTATTGTCTTTGTCGTACTTCTTGTACTCTAATGCTTGCCAAACGAAGAACATAACAACTGCCAGTCCTATTGCAAAATAAAGACCGCTGTTTCTTGTTAAGTCAGCTTTTGGATTTTTCTTTGGTTCCATAGGTTTTAATTTAGTGTTCGCTAATTTAAATAAATATTATCTAAATAAACAATTAATTTTTTCATTTTAATTTTCTTTCTCTTAAAAAAAGCCATTTTGCAGTAAATAGACCCATAAAAACACCAATTGTGTTTGCTACAAAATCTAAAAACTCACCGCTTCTTGTAACAGTAAATCTATCTTGTAACACTTCAATAAGTATGCCATAAGCAATTAAAAAGAAAGCTAAATACCATAAAGCAAGAGTTTTACCTTTATTAATTACGAAAAACTCTTTTAAAGATAGAGTTCCAAGTACAGCTGCAACACTGTAAAAAGTAAAATGCACTAACTTATCTAGGTTTGGTATTTTAACAGAAGGAAGATCTGTATTACTAAAAGAAAATAAGCTGAGTAATGTTATAAACACTACCCAGCTCACAAATAATATGGTAAAAATTGGTTTCTTAACCACCAATTAACTCTTTATAATCAGCATCACTCATTAATTCTTCAACCTGAGCAGCGTCACTTATTTTAATTTTTATCATCCAACCATCTCCGTAAGGATCTGTATTCACCTTTTCTGGCTCATCTTCTAGAGACTCGTTAAACTCTATTATTTCTCCTGATAATGGTAAAAATAAATCTGAAACAGTTTTTACAGCTTCAACAGTACCAAAAACCTCATCTTTATCTAAGGTCTCATCTAATGTCTCTACTTCAACATAAACTATGTCTCCTAACTCTCCTTGAGCAAAATCAGTAATCCCAACAGTAGCAATATCGCCATCTATTTTAACCCACTCGTGATCTTTAGTATACTTTAATTCTGATGGTATGTTCATTTTAGTATTATTTTAATTAATGCAGCAAATGTAACTGATAAAATACGATTTGAAAATTATTTAATTTGAAAAATTACGTTATTCTCAACTTTTTTAAGAAACACTTAATCAAAACCGTCTTTTAGTTTCCAAAATTATACTTAACAGTAAAACCTGTATTTATTGTTGTTTGTGGAAATGCTGTAGAAACTGCAAACTTTGAAAAAGAATGATCATAGAAAAAAGCAACCTCTAATGCTTTACTAAGAGCATAATCTGCTCCAAACTTTAAAGAAAAAACATTTTGTCCGGATGTAATTTGATTGTTATTTAACTCTAGGTTTCTAATAATTGTCATATTATCTTTTAAAGTAGCGTCTAACTTTAAATTTAAATCTCCTTTAAACCTATGCTTATCTCCACCTATATTAGTTACAAAATTTACATCTTTAAATCTATAACCTAAACCTACTGTATAATCTTTACTATTAAGCTCTGTTAGCAAGTTGTTATCAAAACTCATTGTTAAAGCCCTCATTGTTTGCAACTCTGCCACAATACTCATAGAGTTCTTCATTTCAAAATCTAAACGCACTAACGGGTTAAATTGATCTGTAAGCACAACATTTGCCATTATATTCTCTGGCAAGAAGTCCTGAGTCTCTGGATCTATTGTTGTATTCTCTCTTTCTAAATTTGTTTGATATGAGTTTATATTATACGATGACCTATAACCGTGACTAATAGAAAAACGCTTAAACTTTTCCTTAAACCAAGAGTTACGCATTAGACCAGTATACTTTAAACGCCAGTTAGGAATTGGAATATTCCTGAAAGCCCCTAATTTTACCTTAGATGCATCTTGCCCCGTATATGCTGCAATAAATGCTGGCAACAATACATTCTGACTTGTTTTACCATAACGTTCTGGGTACCCTTCTGAATCTCTATTACCTGTATTACCTGCTAAACGGTTTGCTACAATTAATCTGTTTTCTTTAAACTGATCAAAAGCTGAAGACTCAAATTCATCACTCTTAGCAAAAGCAGTTTTTATCATTATAGTAGAAATACCAAAATTACCATAGTTATTTCCTAATAGGTTTTGATATTCATATTGCCCACTACCTAAATCTTCTACTTTAAAATTTTCTTGGTAACGCTCAGATATGTTTCTGTTTGCCGTAATATCAATAGTTAAATCTCTTATTGGTTCTGCTACAGCAGTAATATCTAATTGCCTATTTGTTTCTTGCACAAATTGCTCGTTAAAATCTGTAAAAGTTGTTAACCAACCTCTTTTAGCAGCATCGTAACGCACATCTTCCTGACTACCAAAAACAAATCCTAAACTTGGTTTTGTTGTCCCTATAAAACCAATAGACCTTGTATAACCTGGCAATTGCTTACCTCTAGTTTCTGTATAGTTAACATTTACACGCTTAACCATTGTTACTAAATCTTTAGCAAATTTGCCAACACCACCATTTTTAGCTTTTGGCGTATTGCCTGCCTTGTCTTTACGGTCTGTCTCTTTTGCTTTTCCTTTAGATTTTTTTAAGCCAACCATATCATACAATTTCTGCATTGTAAAATTAGCTGCTATTGTATGCGTACTTGCATTCTGAATTCGATTTATATCTTCACCGGCAACTTCTTTTAAAGCATCGCCTCCACGTTGCCAATCAAAATTACTAGTATAAACATATTGTGCATTTATAAAATCTAATGCAGGTATTTTATCAAAAGGTATTTCGTAATTCAGCTCAAATTGTTGTGCGTGTCTGTTTGGCTCTCCAATATCAAAAAAGCCATCCCAAATATTCATTTGGTCGTCTATTTCTAAAGTAGAAGCTGTTTCATCTTTATAATAATTACGAATAATATTATTGTTAGATGCAGATATATTAAAACGTAATGACTTTGTTAAACTATAATTAACATTATACTGCCAATTAAACATATAATTACGTTGTTGTAATTCTGGCAATTTTAACGCCTCTACACCAGGCTCTAAAACATCTCTAAAACGCTGCTGATTAAATTGACGATTAACATTAGAGTTAATAGCAATACTTGTTGGCAATAAATTTAAGTTAATATCTTTTAACCACTTTAAATATTTACCTGTAAACAATGAATCTTTTTTAGCAAAAGGAGCAACCTCTACTGGCTCAAAACTATGCGCATAAGATAAACCTGCTGTAACATTTTGATCTTTTAACTTCGCTATTTCAAAGTCTCTATGATTTATTTCGTTGTACGAATAGTTAAACGTAAAGTTTTCTACATCGTAAAAATTAGCCTCTGCTTCTTCACTTCTATTTTTACGAACTCCTATAAAATTAATACTTGTTCTTTTTGTATAATCTTCCGCTTGCTCTTCTATTGCTTTTGCATCTTCTGGCGTTTGCGCTGCTGCAATTCTGTCTTCTAATTTTAAATCGTCATAAACAGGATCAAACTCAGGAGTAACCAATTGCTCAGAAATACCATAATTAAACGGTAATTGTATTCCTAACTTTTTAGGTAATAACTGACCAAGGTTTACATTTGTTACAGCATCGTAAGACATTGCATCTTCTCTTGCACGCTCGTTAGGCATCTGATCTATACTACCAAAACCAGATGTACTTTTGTTACCCGTTACAGATATATCTGCAAAATCTGCAAAATTTAAATCTACAGCTGCTATAGCCGCCCAACCACCGTTATTATCTAAACCAGCCAAACGCAGCTCATTAAACCAAACCTCTCCACGAGCAGGAAAATCGCTAGTATTTTTAACACCAACCATCATACTACGTATACTTCCTAAAGAAGGGTTACCTCTTAAACCTATACGCATAACACCAGGTGTACGAGCATCAAATTCATTTACAGCAACAACTTCACCATCTATAATCTCATAATAATTTATCTGATTTAGTGTTTGTCCTGCAATACCAAAAGACTTTATTCTATTTAAATCTAATAAGTTAACCTCTAAATTGTTATTATCTGGCCATATTCTTTCTCTATCTCTTTCTCCGTGCGCAGTAAATTCTAAAGGCACTTCAATTTGATAAAAGTTCTGACTAAAATCTGTTCCTATTCTTAAGAAACCAACCAATGGCATATCGCCATCAGGAAAATCTGTTTCTATAATTTCTTCTGCGTGAATAAACATTTTAAGACGCTCGTATTGTCTTATATCAATATTTACGTTTTTAAACACACCTCTAGAATCTTTAGATTCTAAATTTTCTATCTTAAAAGAAAGCGATTGCTCGTTCTGCTGTACAATAGTATTGTTATTATTTAACTGCTCTCTACGCAAACCAGGAGGTAAATCGTATATAATAGGAGAACGCGTATTATTTTCTTCAATATTAACTGTTGCAACATCTACAAAAGTACCATCATCTGCAGGGTTATTATCTACATCTGGCTCAAGAGATTTTGTATAACTACGCCAATCTCCACGCACTAAATCTAAAGTTGCAAAACGCATTACAACATCATCAGAAAAACCAGTTAAATACATACGCATAAAACTAATAGATCTAAAATCTGTTATACCACCAATAGCATCTGTAAAATCGCTTAACGGAATTTTATATTGTATCCATCTTCTATTTAATACACTACCATTTGGCAATGTAGGTGTTTGGCCTTCTTTTATATCTGTTACATACTTATCGTTAATAGTAGTACCTGCTTTAATAGGTATTCTATACTCGTAATAACTATTTACTGTATTCATAGTTAAATCACGATCTATATCTTCTACATCTGGTAAAGTTGTAGAACCTCTATTTGAATTACTTACCTGTACAGGAGAATTTCCTTGTGGGTTATTGTAATTTAAGTATCGTTCTAAAATGCTTCCGTCTTTATTTAAATAATACTCATAATTATCTAAAGCAGGATCGTTTGCTGGGTTGTTTGTAAATATTGATGTCTCTTCAGCATCACTTAAACCATCATACCCTAAATCTTGTAATCCTCTATTTGTTTCATCTGCATCAAAAGCATATACTAAAGACTGTGTTGCTGGCACTTGCCCCCAAGATGTTTCAGAAATTAAATCATTACTAGTAACACCTGGCAATCCGTTCTCGTATTGTTTTTTTCCATCCTTTAATATATCTTCAGAAATATTACCAATATTAAAAACCAATTCTCCTGGACTTGTAGTTTCTCCGTCTACATAAGGGTCTAACACCCAAAACTGAACAAACTCAACATTTGCTTGCTCAAAATTAGTACTACTCATTGGACGCATAATACCACCCCATTTTTCATCTGAAGGTGTTGTATCAAAACCATCGTTGTTATTGTATGGTCCTTTTAGATTAGGATAATACGCTAAATCTAATGTTCCTTGAGTTGTAGTTTGTCCTTGAGCTATTTCTACTTTAGGAAAAACCTCATCTATAAAAACTCTTCTAGTTGCATTTAATGAAACATCATTATCATTAATTCCAGAAGGTCTTTGATTAGAATAAAAAAGACGATCTATAGAATACCAAGCCATTTTTGCTCTACCAAATCCGTTTCTAAGGTTTTCTGTATCATCTGGAGAACTACCATATAATTGTCCGCTTGGATCTGCAAACTCTAATGGCGTACTCGCTAAAGACCAACCTAAAGAAGATCTAATATCTATTAAAGACTGTGCGCCTTCAAAATCATCTACATATGTTGTAGTTTCTCCTTCAAAATTTGCATTTTTTGGAGAATTAGGGCGTAAGAAAGCAACCTCACCACGTACCGATAAATTAGATGGTACATCTGTGTCTATATTTGGTAATTTATTTACCAATCTAGTTAAATATGGAACCTCTGTAGAGAAGTTACCGTTTAAACCAAACATTGTATTATTAACTGGTTCTACACCGTAAGATGATTTCTGAGTTAAGGGACGCTCGTTTAAATTTAAAAAAGTACCTCCTAAAACAAACTTCTCATTAAATTGATGCTCAACATTAACCCCTGTAAAACGCCTTGTCTGCTGTCCAAAAACCGCATTGTTTTCTACAGAGATATTAATTGGAACATTACTAGCTTCTAAACTAGGATCTAGAATTTGCACCGTACCAGCCAGATAATTTACAGTATAATCTATACCTTCTTGTAATTGTCTACCACCAGCGGTTACACGTACAGATCCTCTTGGTACATTAAAAGCACCAATAGGAATACCATTTATTCCTTGTGACTTATACTTACCTTTTATTAAAAACTTATTTTTATCAGCATCTTCTAAAGCTGCTGACTTGGTACGAGAATACATATTTCTGTATACATACTTTTTCTGGTTGTCGTTATACCCTTGATCGTTATCTACATCGTAAGTACCACCACCTAATTCTTCAAAAATATATTCTCCAAAAGGTTCTACTTTGGTAAAAATTATATTTCCGTTTTGCGAATCTATTGTTAATCCTTCTACATAATCAAAAAATCCATCTCCACCAGACTGTATATCATTATAAGCATTTAATCTATCTAAATTAAACACGTCTAAAAGTATACGCTCTTGTAATGGTTTTGGAGTTGTTGGCCAACCAGTACCAGGACCTTCTGCTACAGGTGTAATATAATTTCTTGGGGTTGGATCTGTATATAATATATTAAGTTTAAAATCTTCTTGACTTAATTGATACGCTCCTGTATTATAGATGTTCTTCATCATTAAATCCCAAATAGGATCTTGTACCGCAGTAATATTACTTTTTAAAAGTTTTAATACCAACGTATTATTTTCTACCACTGGCGTAACACCTGCAGAAACAGAAGTTGCTTCTAATCCTCCATTTGCAAATTCACCTACCTGGTATACCTGTCCTTGGTATGTATACTGAAAAGCGACTGCTAAAACTTCATCATTACTTAAACGCTGACTTAAAGAAATATAACCTAATTGAGGATGAAATACATACTCACCCTTACTAACGTCTAATTTTCTAGCGTTTTCTAAAATTGTATAATCAAACCCTTGATTTACAGTATAACCCGGAACATTAAAACCAGCTTGTACCGTAGCAATATCTCTAATTTGACTTGTTAACGCGCCTCCATTACCAATTAAAGCAGGATCATAATCATTGGCGTTGTTTAAAGGTAAATTACCAGCTGCAGCACTTATGTTAAAAAATCCGGCAGGGGCAGCACCACTTTTTCCAATCCTTGTTTGGTCAGATTCAGATTCACCTAAATCCTGTAACGCTACAACGTTTCTTACGTTTAATGTTTCTTGCCTTCTATTAGTTACCCAAACCTCTAACCTTGTAATTTGTACTTGACTACGTATGTATGGATAGTTTTCTAAAGCAGCATCATAATTATCTCTAAAGTATTGTGCTAAAAAGAAATGTTTGTCTTCATCATAATCTAGGGCCGAAAAAGAAAATTCTTCTACCGTACCACCACCTTGTGCAACTACTGTATTATTTTGCGAACGTTGCTCAGACAATACTGCGGTTACTAATGTTTTACCAAATTGTAATTGTGTTTTTACACCAAATAAACTTTGAGCTCCTGTTATTAAAGAGCTATTTAACGGCATACTTACATTACCAATTTCTATTTTTTGTATTATATCATCTTCTGTAGGCGTATAATCTAATTTTACTAAGTTCTGAAAATCAAAAGTTGCCTCTGTGTTGTAATCTGCACTAACCTGTAGTCTTTCTCCAATTTTACCCAGCATACTTAATTGTATTTGCTGATCAAAGTCAAAAGACATATTTGTACGTTGTCTTGGGGATAAAGACGGATTATCATTTTTTTGCCAAATAACACCTAAATCCATTGCAACAGATCCTGTTGGAATAACTTCTATGGTATTACCTCCAAAAATAGATTGAAAAAAATTGCTGTTTACATAAAAGTTAGGTAATAAGTTTTTCCTAGCTTCTTCACTACCTGCTTTTTTTCCAGAAAATGCATCAGCTTTTTCTTTAAAGTAGGCTTTCATTCCTTCTTTACGGGCTAACTCAAAATATTCGTCTGGAGATAAGTAAATAGGATAGCTAACACTAAAACCACCAACTGTTTCTGTATACACATATTTATCCAAAGTAGAATCGTATGTATATTTAGAAATAATGCTATCAGGATTTGGCAATACTATTTTACCTAGTGCCACTCCTGTTTTTGTAGAATCTGTTTCTTGCTCACCAACCTCTTGCGCAAACGCAAACGGCGTTGCACCTAAGAAAAGCACACATAATATTACGAACCTAAATAGTGGTGAAAGATTTTTTTTTGCCCCTGTTTTCAAACTTATTACAAATTTTTCAGCGCCAACTTAATAATGTTTTCAACGCTTAATGTCGAGTCTTGACTAACAACCTTATCTACTGTTTTTTCTGCTTGCTTACGCGCAAAACCAAGAACCTCTAAAGCAGATAACGCTTCTTCTTTATTTGTATTGTTTGAAGAAGTAGAAACTTCATCAATATCGTATATTTTTAATACTTTATCTTTTAGATCTAAAATAACACGCTGTGCAGTCTTTGCTCCTATACCTTTTACAGATTGTATAGTTGCCACATCTCCGCTTGCAATTGCATCTCTCACTTGGGCAGGTGATAATGATGATAACATTGTGCGGGCAATACTAGAACCAATTCCAGAAACTGAAATTAAAAGCCTAAAAATTTCTCTTTCAGATTTCTCTGCAAAACCAAACAGTGTATGCGCATCTTCTTTAACTTGTAAATGCGTATACAACTGTATGTTTTCTGCATCTGACACCTTGGATAAGGTATGTAATGATATATTTACAAAATAGCCTACACCGTTACACTCTATTACTAAAAATGTTGGATTCTTCTCTACTAATTTTCCTCTTAAATGTGTAATCATATTGGTATAGGTTGATTGTTACTAATTTATTTAGTAGCTGATTTTGCTTTTTTTCTTTTTTCTCTTTCTTGTGCATCTATAACTGCTACTGCCGTCATATTCACCATTTCGTCTACATCTGCTCCTAATTGAAGAATATGTACAGATTTACTTAACCCTAACATTATAGGACCAATAGAATCTGCATTATTTAATTCTTTCATCAATTTATATGTAATGTTGGCCGACTCCAAGTTTGGAAATATAAATGTATTTACATTTTTCCCTGCTAGCTTAGAAAAAGGAAATTGACTTTGTAATAATTCTTTGTTTAAAGCAAAATCCATTTGGATTTCACCATCTACAACCATCTCTGGATGATTTTTATGAAGTATTTCTACTGCCTTTCTAACCTTTACAGCATTTGGAGCACTAGAAGATCCAAAGTTTGCATAAGATGTCATTGCTAGAACAGGGTCAAAACCAAAAGTTTTAGCAACATTAGCAGTCATTAAAGCTATTTCTGCCAATTCTTCCGCAGTAGGATTAATGTTTATAGAAGTATCTGCAACAAATAAAGGTCCTTTATCCGTAACCATTATATTTACTGTAGCAGCCTTTTGTACATTAGTTGCTCTACCAATTACTTCAAAAACTGGTTTTACAACCGTTGGGTATGCTCTAGAGTAACCAGAGATCATTCCGTCTGCATCTCCAGTTTCAACCATCATAGATCCAAAATAATTACGCTCTCTCATTTTTGCTTTAGCATAGTAAAACGTAACTCCTTTACGTTTTCTATTTTCCCAAAACTTAGTAGCATAAATAGTACGCTGACCTTTAGATTCTGTAGCCTTAGTATCTATAATTTCAACATCAGCATCAAATTCTAATTCTTTTTTAAGCTCTAGAATTGTTTCTTTTTTACCTAGTAAAATTGGCTCTGCAATACCTTCTTCATATGCTATTTGAGCCGCTTTTAACACATCTAAATGATCTGCCTCTGCAAAAACAATTCTTTTAGGACTTGCTTTTGCTCTGTTGTGCAATAAACGAACAACTTTATTATCGTTTCCAGAACGTCTAATTAATTCTTCTTTATACTTATCCCAATCCTCTATAGGTTGTTTTGCTATACCACTGTCCATAGCAGCTTTTGCTACAGCTAAAGGAATTTCAGCAATTAATCTAGGATCAAAAGGTTTTGGTATTATGTAATCTTCTCCAAAAGTTAACCTTGTTTCTCCATATGCAATATTTACTTGCTCTGGCACTGGTTCTTTAGCTAATTTTGCTATTGCCTTAACCGCTGCCATTTTCATAGCTTCATTAATACCAGTTGCTCTAACATCTAAAGCTCCTCTAAAAATAAAAGGAAAACCAAGAACATTATTTACTTGGTTAGGATGATCAGATCTTCCTGTAGCCATAATAATGTCTTTTCTAGCAGCTATTGCTATATCATATTCTATCTCTGGATTTGGATTTGCCATTGCAAAAACAATTGGCTTTTTAGCCATAGAAACTAGCATTTCTGGAGATACAATATTTGCAATAGAAAGACCAACAAACACATCTGCGTCTACCATTGCTTCGTCTAGTGTATCTATTTTTCTATCAGATGCAAACTCTAATTTTTCTTTAGACAAGTTTTCTCTATCAGATCTTATAACACCTTTACTATCTAGCATTACAATATTCTCGTCCTTAGCACCAAATGCTTTATATAATCTTGTACAAGAAACAGCAGCTGCACCTGCACCACTTATTACAATACGTACTTCGTCAATTTTTTTACCTGCAATCTCTAATGCATTTAATAATGCAGCTGCAGAAATAATTGCAGTACCGTGTTGATCATCATGCATTACAGGAATATCTAATTCCTCTTTTAATCTACGTTCTATTTCAAAAGCAGCAGGAGCACTAATATCTTCTAAATTAATACCACCAAAAGTAGGCGCTATCATTTTTACAGTCTCTACAAACTTATCTACATCTTTAGTATCAATCTCTATATCTACACCATCTATATCAGAAAAAATCTTAAACAACAATGCTTTTCCTTCCATTACTGGCTTAGATGCTTCTGGACCAATATCTCCCAATCCTAATACCGCAGTACCGTTGGTAATTATAGCTACTAAATTACCTTTAGAGGTATATTTGTAGGCATTTTCTTTGTCTTTAAATATCTCTAAACAAGGCTCTGCTACACCTGGAGAGTAAGCTAATGCCAAATCTCTTTGTGTTGCATAAGGCTTAGTAGGAACAATTTTAATTTTACCTGGTTGCGGTTTCGCATGATAAATTAAAGCCTCTCTTCTATTCTTCTCGTTGCTCATTGTTTCTAATTTTAAGGTGTAAATTTACGAGTATCCCGTCAATTAACTTATACTATTATTTTAAAAATTCTATGTTGCGCTGTAAGCCTGAGAACTTCGTACGTTTTACGGCAGATTTCTGAAAAACCTTTCTAAAAACATCTTCCGTTATTTCTTCCCAATCTTTCTTGGTCATAGATAACAAATCTGGATGCGGATTAAATAATGGTTCTTGGTGTGGTTTAGAAAATTTATTCCAAGGACAAACATCTTGGCAAACATCGCAGCCAAAAACCCAATCATCAAACTTATCCTTTACTTCTACTGGTATTTCATTTTTTAATTCTATTGTAAAATAAGAAATACACTTACTACCATCTACCACATAAGGATCTACAATTGCCTGTGTTGGACAAGCATCTATACAGGCTGTACACGTACCACAATGATCTGTTACAGCAGTATCATAAACCAAATCAATATCCACAATAAGCTCTGCTATAAAATAAAAAGAGCCTACTCTCTGGGTTATTAAATTGCTGTTTTTACCAATCCACCCTAAACCACTCTTTGCTGCCCAAGCTTTATCTAGAACTGGAGCCGAATCTACAAATGCTCTACCGCCAACTTCGCCAATAGTATCCGTCATAAATTCTTGTAACTCTCTTAACTTAGATTTTATTATATGGTGATAATCTTGCCCGTATGCATATTTAGATATTTTTAATACATCGTCGCCTTGTGTTTCTTCAGGATAGTAATTTAACAATAATGAAATCACAGATTTAGATCCTTCTACAAGCTTTGTAGGATCTAAACGTTTGTCAAAATGGTTTTCCATATAAGACATTTCACCATTCATATTCTTATTCAGCCAATTCTCTAATCTCGGTGCTTCCTCTTCTAAAAATTCGGCCTTAGACACACCACAAGATATAAATCCTAGGCGTTTAGCTTCTTCTTTTATTAAAGCTGTAACTTTTTCTTTATTTACAATAGGTAACATCACAAAGCAAAGTTAGTGGTTTACAGATAACCAAAAAATTATTT
Organism: Cellulophaga fucicola; assembly: GCF_900119145.1. Lineage (GTDB taxonomy): Bacteria > Bacteroidota > Bacteroidia > Flavobacteriales > Flavobacteriaceae > Cellulophaga > Cellulophaga fucicola. The sequence continues at coordinate 621,494 of NZ_FPIY01000002.1, forward strand.
AGCATAGCTATTGCTAGTTAAAAAATAGGGCTTACATTTGGGGTGTAAACTTTAGGGGTGTTCTTTTTAAGAACTGAGAAATACCCTTTGAACCTGATGCTGTTAGTACAGCCGAAGGGAAAAGTTGAATTCTTTTTATGATTTCTATCTTTTGATGTTTTTCCGTTTCCGGAAAATGCATTTTCACACACAGTTTACGATTTAATTGGATTTTTTAACGCTATAAACTAGCACTTAAAATGTATCTCTATGATACCCATAAACGTAAATAACACGCAGCACCAGGTTCCCAAAGAAACCAACGTGTTACAATTAATACAGACTCTGGATTTAAATACTCCGGGTATTGCTATTGCTGTTAACAGCACTGTAATACCTAAAGCAATTTGGAGCTCTACATTTTTACAACCCAACGACAATGTATTATTAATACAACCTGCACAAGGAGGGTAACCTAAAAACATTAAAAGACTTATTATGAAAAAAAAAGACACCGCACCTAAACAAAACGGTATTACAAGACAACCATTTCCTAGTTCTAAAAAAGTTTATGTTTCTGGTAAATTATATCCAGAAATTAAGGTTGCTATGCGAGAAATTGCATTGAGTGACACGGTAGATTCTATGACCAAAAAGAAAACACCAAACGAACCAGTAACGGTTTATGACACTTCTGGCCCTTATACAGATCCTAATAAAGAAATAGATGTACATAGTGGAATTGAAAGAATTCGCGAACCTTGGATTAAAGACCGTGGAGATGTAGAGGAATTAGAAGGTTTTTCTTCAAAATATTGTAACGAACGTTTAAATGATAAAAGTTTAGATCATATGCGTTTTGATTTAAAGCATAAACCTAAACGCGCTAAAAAAGGGCAAAATGTAACACAGCTACATTACGCTAAAAAAGGTATCATTACCCCAGAGATGGAGTATATCGCAATTCGCGAAAACCAGCGAATAGATGAAATGACCGAGATTAGAAAACAACACAAAGGCGAACACTTTGGTGCTTCTATTCCAGATAAAATTACACCAGAATTTGTAAGATCAGAGGTTGCAAGAGGCCGTGCAATTATTCCATCAAACATAAATCACCCAGAAGCAGAACCTATGATTTTAGGTAGAAACTTCTTAGTAAAAATAAATGCAAATATTGGAAACTCTGCCGTTACCTCTTCTATTGAAGAAGAAGTAGAAAAGGCAGTATGGGCTTGTCGTTGGGGAGCAGATAATATTATGGATTTATCTACAGGAGAAAATATTCACGAAACTCGTGAATGGATTATCCGCAACTCACCAGTACCAGTAGGTACGGTACCAATTTACCAAGCTTTAGAAAAAGTAAATGGTGTTGCCGAAGATTTAACTTGGGAAATTTTCCGTGATACGCTAATAGAACAAGCAGAACAAGGTGTAGATTACTTTACCATTCACGCAGGCGTTTTATTGCGTTACGTACCAATGACTGCAAAACGTGTTACTGGCATTGTATCTCGTGGTGGCTCTATTATGGCAAAATGGTGTTTAGCTCACCATAAAGAAAGTTTTTTATATACTCATTTTGAAGATATCTGTGAGATTCTAAAACAATACGACGTTGCCTTTTCATTAGGTGATGGTTTACGTCCAGGTTCTGTAGCAGATGCAAATGACGAAGCACAATTTGCAGAGCTAGAAACTTTAGGAGAGTTAACACAAATAGCTCGTAAGCATGAAGTACAGTGTTTTATAGAAGGCCCTGGTCACGTGCCAATGCATATGATTAAAGAAAATATGGAGAAGCAAATAGAACTTTGTGACGAGGCTCCTTTTTACACCTTAGGACCTTTAACAACTGATATTGCACCAGGCTATGACCACATTACATCTGGTATTGGAGCAGCTATGATTGGCTGGTACGGTTGCGCAATGTTATGCTATGTAACACCAAAAGAGCATTTAGGATTACCAAATAAAGAAGACGTACGAGTAGGAGTAATTACTTATAAATTAGCAGCTCATGCAGCCGATTTAGCAAAAGGACATCCAGGTTCTCAGCATAGAGATAACGCTTTAAGTATGGCTCGTTTTGAGTTCCGTTGGGAAGATCAATTTAACTTAGGATTAGATCCAGAACGCGCTCGTGAATACCATGATGAAACGTTACCTGCTGCTGGTGCTAAAATTGCACACTTTTGCTCTATGTGCGGACCAAAATTCTGTTCTATGAAAATTTCTCAAGAAGTGCGCGATTTTGCCGCCGAAAACGACATTGTAGACAACGAGGTAATTGCAAAAGGAATGGAAGAAAAATCTAAAGAATTTAAAGAAAAAGGATCAGAAGTGTACTTGTAATATAATGCGGAAGTTCCTACGCCTTTTACTAAAGTAAAGGCGTAGGCGCGCTTTCCGTTTTATCTTTTGCCTGTTCTACTTTATAATTTATACTAGAATAAACAGCAAAAGGATATCACTACAATCCCTAACTCAATAAATTAAATGTCAATTCTAGTGTTTTTGTAAAACAGAAAACTATATTAAGAACTTCTTGATAATGCAATACATAATTGCACCAAGAACATCTTATCAAAAACAAATAATAATGATTGTACTTATAGCTCCAGAAAAAGATATACCTAATGAAATAGAAATACTTCATCAGTTATTTAAAACAGGCTTACAATATTATCATTTTAGAAAACCGTTCAAAAATTACAAAGAACACCTAACGTATTTAAACCAAATAGAACCGCAATACCACAACCGTATTGTTGTACATTATTTTCACGAACTAGTGAATAGTTTTAACCTAAAAGGCATTCATTTTCAAGAGCAAAAACGAATAGATGTTTTAGAAAACGGCAATGGGTATTTTAACACTTTACAAATGGCAGGCAAAACAATGAGTAGCTCTTTTCACGATCCAAAAGATGTAGAAAATTGCGAATTTGAGTTCGACTATCATTTATTAAGCCCCGTGTTTTCATCAATCTCTAAAAAAGGATACCAAGGAAAAGGTTTTAATGTTACTGGTACAGATAAATTTATAGTTGGTATGGGCGGTGTAACATCAGAAACCATAAAGGACACCTTAGACTTAGGCTACAAAGGTGTTGGTGTTTTAGGTGGAGTTTGGAACGCAGAACAACCAGTAGAGGCATTTAAACTAATAGATATAAAATTTAATTCTATTTCTAAAAAAGAGAAGTTATGATTAGCAAATTACATTATATAAGTCAAGGAGAAACTCCAGAAACACATTTAGCAAACATACAAAAGGCTTGTTCTTCTGGTGCAGATTGGGTACAACTTAGATTAAAAGATGTAGACCAAGAAACTCTTTTGCAAACAGCATTAAAGGCTAGAGAAATAACAGCTCATTTTCAGACTAGATTACTAATAAACGATCATTACAAAATTGCTAAAGAGGTAAAAGCAGATGGTGTACACTTAGGCAAAACCGATGCTTGCCCAACAGAAGCAAGAGAGTATTTAGGCAAGTGGCTTAGTATTGGTGGCACAGCAAATACATTAGAAGATTGCGAAAATTTAATAAAAAAGGGGGTAGATTATATTGGTCTTGGCCCATTTAAATTTACAACCACCAAAACAAACTTAAGTCCAACTTTAGCTCTAGAAGGTTACCAAGCCATTTTAGACGAGTTAAAAACAGATACTCCAATAATTGCCATTGGTGGCATAACAATACCAGATGTTGCAAGTTTATTAAAAACAGGAATTTACGGCATTGCTGTATCTGGAGAAATTACAAGCAACTTTAACAATATTGCTACTTTAAACAACATACTTAGCACACCTGCAACCCAAGAACAAGTGTACAAATTTGAAAAAAAGAAAAACGATGAATGATAATTTAAAAATAGGCGATAAGACGTTTACATCTCGTTTGTTTACTGGAACCGGAAAATTTAGCTCTTCAACAGTTATGAAAGACGCTTTATTAGCCTCAGAAAGTGAACTAGTTACTGTTGCGTTAAAACGTGTAGATGTTGCGAATGAGAATGATGATATTTTATCGCACTTAAATCATTCTAGAATACATTTATTACCAAATACTTCTGGCGTAAGAAATGCCAAGGAAGCTGTTTTTGCTGCGCAATTATCTAGAGAAGCATTAGAAACAAATTGGGTAAAATTAGAAATTCATCCAGATCCAAAATATTTATTACCAGACCCCATAGAAACTTTAAAAGCCGCTGAAGAATTGGTAAAACAAGGCTTTGTAGTTATGCCATACATACACGCAGATCCTGTTTTATGTAAACGCTTAGAAGATGTTGGCGTACAATGTGTAATGCCCTTGGGCGCACCAATTGGCAGTAATAAAGGCTTAAAGACTGTAGATTTTTTAGAAATAATTATAGCGCAAAGTAATGTTCCTGTAATTGTAGATGCGGGTATAGGTGCTCCTTCTCACGCTGCTTATGCAATGGAGTTAGGTGCAGATGCAGTTTTAGTTAATACCGCAATTGCAGTATCACAAAACCCTATTGCAATGGCAAATGCTTTTAGACTTGCAGTAGAAGCTGGCCGTATGGCTTACAATGCAAAATTAGCCCCAGTTAGACAAACAGCTGAAGCAAGTTCACCTTTAACCTCTTTTTTAAATGAGTAATTTCACTTCGCTTTTTAATAGTTACAATTGGGACGTCATTGTTTCAGACATTTACAGTAAAACTAGTGCAGACGTTGAAGCTGCTTTACAAAGCAATAAACGCAACCTAGAGGACTTTAAAGCCTTAATTTCTCCTGCTGCAAAGCCATACTTAGAGCAAATGGCACAACTGAGTAGTGTTTTAACTAAAAAACGTTTTGGCAATACTATGCAAATGTATGCACCTATGTACTTAAGTAATGAGTGCCAAAATATTTGTACGTATTGTGGTTTTAGTTTAACCAACAAAATACCAAGACGTACACTAACAGATTCTGAAATTTTAAAGGAAGCAGCCTTTTTAAAAAGCAAAGGGTATAACCATATTCTACTAGTTACTGGTGAAGCAAATAAAACCGTTGGTGTAGATTACATAAATAATGCCATTAAAATTCTAAAAAAAGAGTTTGCAAACATCACTATTGAAGTACAACCATTAGACCAAGACGAGTATGAATTGCTTGTAGAAAATGGCCTATACGCTGTTTTAGTGTACCAAGAAACATACCACAGAGACGAGTACAAAAAACACCATCCTAAGGGTAAAAAATCTAATTTTGATTACCGATTAGAAACACCTGACCGATTAGGCAAAGCTGGTGTGCATAAAATTGGAGTAGGCGCTTTATTTGGATTAGAAGATTGGCGAGCAGACAGTTTTTTTACGGCATTGCATTTACAGTATTTACAAAAAACATATTGGCAAACTAAATACTCTATCTCTTTTCCTAGGTTACGCCCACATACAGGTGGTTTAGAACCAAAAGTAGTTATGGAAGATGCAGATTTAGTACAATTAATATGCGCTTATCGTTTGCTAGACGAAGATGTAGAACTATCTATGTCTACCAGAGAAAGCGAAAAATTCAGGAATAATATTATCAATTTAGGAATTACATCTATAAGTGCAGAATCTAAAACAAACCCTGGTGGTTATGTTGTAGAACCACAATCTTTAGAACAATTTGAAATTTCTGATGAACGCAGCACAGAACTTATTGCCGAAATGCTACAAGAAAAGGGGTTTGAAGTAGTTTGGAAAGATTGGGAAAGTGCGTGGTAGTTAAAACAAACCACCTTGTACACTTCCCTTTATTCTACCCAAATGTTGGTATGCCAATTCTGTTACTTCTCTACCACGAGGAGTACGCATAATAAAACCTTGTTGTATTAAAAAAGGCTCGTACACTTCTTCTATGGTTTCTGCACTTTCAGACACTGCTGTTGCCAAAGTAGTTATACCAACAGGGCCACCTTTAAATTTATCAATTATAGTGGTTAATATTTTATTGTCCATTTCATCTAAACCGTGTGCATCTACATTCAACGCATTTAATCCAAATCTAGAAATTTCTACATCTATTTTTCCGTTTCCTTTAATTTGCGCAAAATCTCTTACTCGTCTTAACAATGCGTTACAAATTCTAGGTGTTCCCCTACTTCTACCTGCAATTTCTATTGCAGCCTCTAAATCTATAGGAACATTTAAAATTTCCGCACTACGTTCTGCTATTGTAGATAGTAATTCTGTTGTGTAGTATTGTAATCTACTCTGAATACCAAAACGAGCTCTCATAGGAGCCGTTAACAAGCCCGAACGCGTTGTTGCACCTATTAGAGTAAAAGGATTAAGATTTATCTGTACAGAACGTGCATTTGGCCCTGACTCAATCATAATATCAATTTTATAGTCCTCCATTGCAGAATACAAGTATTCTTCTACAATTGGACTAAGCCTATGTATTTCATCAATAAAAAGAACATCCCTTTCATCTAGATTTGTTAGCAAACCTGCTAAATCTCCTGGTTTATCCAAAACTGGACCAGAAGTTACCTTTATACCAACACCCAACTCGTTAGCCAAAATGTGAGCTAAAGTTGTTTTACCCAAACCTGGAGGTCCGTGAAATAATGTATGATCTAGTGCCTCACCTCTTTGGTTTGCAGCTTCAACAAATACTTTAAGGTTATCTAATACCTGATCTTGACCAGCAAAATCATCAAAACTCAAGGGTCTTAAAGCTCTTTCGATATCAACATCTTCAGAAGAAAAATTATTTGATGTAGGGTCTAGGTTTTCATTCATAGTCTAACAAAGATACTAGAATTAAGAAGTATTTAAATTGAAAATATATCAATCTAAAAAAAATCTATTCTTTTTTAATTAATTGAGAAGCACCTAAAAAGTCTGTAATGGTAATTAAAGGTGTTCCATATAGATAAGTTCTAGAGCCCGCTTTAGATGAAAGATCAAACCTTTCTGATGCATAAATTCTAGCATCTGGTGACTCATCTAAATTAGCAATAACAGCTGTGCCTTTTAATTCCTCTGCTCGTAATTGAGCATTACCAAAAAGATTGATACTAAAATTAGAAATTGCTCCTTGCATTTTAGCATCTGCACCACCGTGCATTGTTAAACTAGCATCTTGTGCAACAACGTAAATACTTAAATCACTTTTTTGATCTTGGTTAATTGTAACAGCATCACAATCAACATTTAGCTCTGCCGAACTATTACCAGTCATAGATATGTTTACATTGTCTGCCAATGTATTTAAAGCTAATCTAGAACCATCTTGTAAATTAAGTTCTAAATTATCTGTAGTAAGTATATCCTTCATTACTATGCGACCATTAACAATGGTAATAGCATTAAGGTTTATATAATTTACAGTTAATAACAATTTCTTTTTAGAAACAATTCTATAAAAAGAACTAATTTGTAACGTACTATCTACTACTTCAAACTTTAAAACATCCATAAGGTTATCGTCACCAATAAAATTGTAACTCTCCTCTCTGGCTTTTTTAACTTCTACTTGAATACCGTCTGAAACTGCAATTGCATTAAAGGGCGGTAATTCATTAGTAACTTCAATAACAGTTTTACTTCCTTTAATTTTAGGTTTTTTTTGCGCCACACTTACTACCGTAAACAGTAGCAATATGCCTAGAATAATTTTTTTCAAAATATAGTGTATTTAATGGTTTGTGTTTGTTGTTAAACAATATACTAAAATAGTACTTAACAATATAAGTTAGCCAAGAATGATGCCAAAAAAAAAGCCTTTTAAAATAAATTTTAAAAGGCTTTATATAATATAAATAACGTTTAGTGAGATAGTTCTTCTTCACCATCTTGTAACGGTACTGTCTGAGGAACAAAATCTTGTCCTGGAAGTACGTACTCTCCGTTTTCGTTTGTTTTACTGTAATCATAAGCCCATCTATGGACTTCTGGTATGGCACCTGGCCAGTTACCATGAATATGTTCTACTGGAGTTGTCCACTCTAAAGTAGTTGCTCTCCAAGGGTTTTGTTCTGCTTTTTTACCATAGAAAATGCTATAGATAAAGTTACCAACGAATACCAATTGTGTTGCACCTGCAATTAAAGCAAATACTGTAATTAAAATATTTACATCTGTAAGTTCATCAAACATTGGAAAAGCAGTGTTTTCATAATAACGTCTTGGTACACCAGCCATACCTACAAAGTGCATTGGAAAGAATACCCCGTAAGCACATATTGCAGTTATCCAGAAGTGAACATAACCTAAGTTCTTATTCATCATCTTACCAAACATTTTAGGGAACCAGTGGTATACACCAGCTAGTAAACCATATAATGCAGATATACCCATTACTAAGTGGAAGTGAGCTACAACGAAGTAAGTATCGTGTACGTTAATATCTAATGTGCTATCACCTAAAATAATACCAGTTAAACCACCAGTAATAAATGTAGATACAAAGCCTATAGAAAATAACATTGCAACGTTCATCTGTAAATTACCTTTCCAGATTGTAGTAATCCAGTTAAATGCTTTTACAGCAGAAGGTATTGCAATTAATAAAGTTGTAAACGTAAATACAGAACCTAAGAAAGGATTCATACCTGAAATAAACATATGGTGACCCCATACAATTGTAGATAAGAATGCAATTGCTATAATAGACATAATCATTGCTCTGTAACCAAATATTGGCTTACGAGCATTAGTTGCCATAACATCAGATACAATACCCATTGCTGGTAATATTACAATATATACCTCTGGGTGACCTAGGAACCAAAATAAGTGTTCATATAACACTGGAGATCCACCTTGGTAGTGTAAAACCTCTCCTTGTATAAAAATATCTGACAAAAAGAATGATGTTCCAAAGCTTCTATCCATTATTAACAACAATGCTGCTGAAAATAAAACAGGGAAAGAAACAACACCAATAATAGCTGTAACAAATAATGCCCAAGTAGTTAACGGAAGTCTAGTCATAGACATACCCTTAGTTCTTAAGTTAATTACTGTTACTATATAGTTTAATGATCCTAATAAAGACGATGCAATAAAGATAGCCATTGAAACCAACCATAACGTCATACCTAGACCAGATCCAGATTGCGCCATTGGCAATGCACTTAATGGAGGATAAACAGTCCAACCTGCTGCTGCTGGTCCCGATTCAATAAATAATGAAATAACCATTATAACTGCAGATGTAAAAAACAACCAATAAGAGATCATATTTAACAATCCTGAAGCCATATCTCTTGCTCCAATTTGCAATGGAATAAGTAAGTTACTAAAAGTACCACTTAGACCAGCTGTAAGCACAAAGAATACCATTATTGTACCGTGCATAGTTACTAATGCTAAGTATACATCGGCATCCATAACACCTCCTGGTGCCCACTTACCTAATAATGCTTCAAATACAGGGAAAGATTCACCTGGCCAAGCCAATTGCATTCTAAATAATAATGACATTGCAATACCAATGAAACCCATTATTAAACCAGTAATTAAATACTGTTTTGCAATCATCTTATGATCCATACTAAATATATATTTAGTAATGAATGTCTCCTTGTGATGATGTCCGTGATCGTCGTCGTGTTCGTGTGTTCCTGACATAATCAGATATTATAATTTTTGTTAGTTAACTTAGTTTCTTAAATCAATTATTGTACAGCAACTCCAGTAGCAGCATTACCACCAAATGTCTTTTGAGAAGCCATCCACTTATCGTATTCTTCTTGAGTTTCTACGATAATTTTCATTTGCATATTGTAGTGAGATTTACCACAAATTTTGTTACAAAGTAAAATATAGTCGTACTCCCAAGGATCACTGTTTGGCTCACCTGCAGCTGCTCTTTTAGCTCTTATCTTATTAGCTCTTTTTACTTTATCAATTACATCTGGATCTTGACGCATTTCTGCTGTAGTCTTAATCGGTGTAAAAGAGAATTGAGTAATCATACCAGGTACACAGTTCATTTGCGCTCTAAAGTGAGGCATATAAGCTGAGTGTAATACGTCTTGTGAACGCATATGGAAATTAACTTTTCTACCTACAGGTAAGTGTAATTCTTTAACAATAACATCATCTGCAGCATTAGGATCAGACTCATCTAAACCTAAAACATTAGCATTATCAATGTCAATCATTCTTACGTTAGCTTCACCTAAAACATTATCCTCACCACCATATCTAGCAGTCCAGTTAAATTGTTGCGCATAAAGCTCTACTATTAGTGGATCATCTTCATCATTAATATCCATAATATTTGTCCACGTATATAATCCCCAAAGGATTAAACCAGCTAAAACAATTACAGGAATAATAGTCCAAATAAATTCTAATTTATGATTGTCAGCATAAAACAATGCTTTTTTGTCTTTTTCACCACGGTATTTGTAAGCGAAATAGTGTAATAAAAACTGAGTAATAGTTTGTACAAAGAAGATGATAGCCATTGATAATAGCATTAAATCATCATACTCCGCACCGTGAGCAGAACCTGCCTCTGGTAATAAAACCTTAGTATACTTATAGAAACTAAAGATTGTAATACCATAAATAAATATTAGAAAGGCAAACATTAGATAACCGTTAACCTTGTTATCTTTATCTGTTGCTGTTTCATTTTTAGCCGCTCTTAATTGCGACAATTCAAAAATTTTGGTCATTTGCCAAATTGCTATGGCTATTAAGACTAAAACCGTTATAGTTAAAACTGTAATCATTGTATGATTTATTTTATGCTTTAGTAAACTTCCTTATTAATAATGAAAATGCTTGCTCTCTCCAATAAACGGGTTTCTTTTTGGTTGTAATGGAGCAGTTGTTAAAGCTCTAAATACTACAAAAATAAACAACCCAGCAAAGAATAACACAGAACTAATTTCTGATACTCCTATTGACCATTGATCACCTACTGTTGCAGGCATAATCATATTAAATATATCTAAATAATGACCCGCTAATATAACAACACCTGCCATAATAACAAACCAATTAACTCTTTTGTAATCACTGTTCATTAACAACAATAAAGGAAATATAAAGTTCATTGCTACCATTCCAAAGAAAGGTAAGTTGTAATCTTCTATTCTTGTTATAAAGTAAGTAACTTCTTCTGGTATATTAGCATACCATATAAGCATAAACTGTGCAAACCATAAGTATGTCCAGAAAATACTAATACCAAACATAAACTTAGCTAAATCATGAATATGACTATCGTTTACATCTTCTAAGTGACCTTTAGACTTTAAGTATATAGTTACCATTGCAATAACAGTTATACCAGATACAAACATGCTAGCAAAAACGTACCATCCAAACAAAGTACTAAACCAGTGAGGATCTACACTCATAATCCAATCCCAAGACATCATAGATTCTGTTACTAAATAGAATACTAAGAAACCAGCTGACCATCTAAAGTTTTTAACAAAGTTAGAATTGTCATCAGCTTCATCCTGAGCTAAAGATAATTTACGAGATATAGTTCTATAAGCAATCCATCCTCCTAAGAAAATAGCAGCTCTAATTAAAAAGAAAGTTCCGTTTAAGTAACCTGCTTTTCCTTGTAATAATTTATCATGCGCAACAACATCAGCATCCATCCAAACGAATAAATGATTCATATGTGCCACAGAAGCAACAAGTATAACAAATACAATAAGACCTCCTGGAGCCAAGTAAGCCGTTATACCTTCCATTACTCTAAACAATAAAGGAGACCAACCTGCTTGCGCAGCTCTTTGTATAGCATAAAATGCTAATACCCCTAAAGCTATCATAAAGAAAAAGAAAGCCGCAACATATAGTGCTGCCCAAGGTTTGTTTTGTAATTGGTGTAATAAATGCTCATCATGTTTACTATCATGACCTTCTACATGAGCAGCTTCACCGTGATTATCTTTAGCATGTTCCTCTGTAGTTGCATGCTCACCATGACCACCGTCATGGCTAGCCACTATAGCTTTAGCATCTTCTACCGTACTTGGCATAGAGATAAAGCCAGCAGCAATACCCAATAAGCCTACAGCCATTAATATAAATGAAGCTATTTTTAGTCTGTTTGAAAAAGTGTACATATTCTTAATCTATGTATTATTTAGTTAAGTCTTGTTTCAATTGCATTAAGTATTCTGCAACTTGCCAACGTTCTTCGTGATTCAATTGGTTTGCGTAAGAGCCCATAGTATTTATTCCGTAATAAATAGTAAAGTATGCATCACCTACAGAAATATTTCTTCCAGCATCCGCATAACTAGGAACACCTAGTATTTTTTCTCTCTTAACCAAGTTACCCTGACCATCACCTTTATTACCATGACATATAGCACAGTTAATATTGTATAGCTCTTTACCTTTAGCTAAATTTACTTCCGACTTTAGAGAATCTAAAGGACTAGATTGTAAACGCGCTAATTCTTTTCCTTCAATATCATTTGCAAACTCATATGGCATATGACCTCTTGAAATTGTGTTTTCAACAGGCAAACCTGCTTCCATACCAGTAGGTAAAAAATCTACTTCCTGGTAAGTCTCGTATCCTACTGCCTCATACATATTTGGCATATATTGGTAGTTGGGACTATTCTTATCTGCACATGATGCAGTAAGAATAACTAATCCTAGTACCAATCCTATATTTTTAAATATCTTCATAACTATTAAGACTACTTTTCTGAAATATTAATTTCTACTGCTCCCGTATCTGCTAACAAAGCTAATAACTCTTCTTCGTTATCATGTATCTCTATTTCCATTAAGAACAAATCATCTGTTGTTCTTACGTCTGGATTTTCAGCTTGTTTAAAAGGCCATAATTTACTTCTCATATAAAAAGTAATAACCATTAAGTGGGCTGCAAAAAATACCGTAAGCTCAAACATAATTGGAACAAACGCTGGCATATTTTCTAGATAACTAAAACTTGGTTTACCACCTATATCTTGAGGCCAATCTTGTATCATAATGAAGTTCATCATAACTGTAGCTACAGCTAAACCTATACAACCATAAATAAAAGCTGTAATGGCAATTCTAGTTGGAGCAAGACCCATAGCCTTATCTAGTCCGTGAACTGGAAAAGGACAATATACCTCTTCTATATGATGCTTAGCTGCTTTAACCTTCTTAACAGCAAGCATCAATATATCATCATCATTATATAATGCGTGAATAACTTTAGATGCCATAATTAATTCTTGTTATTTAAGTTCTTGGCTTGACCAGCCCAATCATCTCTTTGTGCTCTTCCTGGGAAAGATTCAGTAATTGAATCTAATAAATCATACTCTTTTTGAGTCATTTTACTCACTTGAGCAAAACTATAGATACCTATTTGATTTAATGTTTTTTCCATTTGAGGCCCAATACCCTTTACCTGTTTTAGATCATCAGGAGTATCTGTATTAACATCAAACTTACCTAAGGAACTTAACAAGTCTGACACCTTAGCATCATCCTTAACTTCTACCTGAACAACTTGTTCCTGTGCTACCGCAGAAGTGGTTGTGTTATTATAGATTGTTGTCTTTGGCATCTCATACATTGGCTTTCCAGAATCTCTTAAATTCTTGAATTTACTACCAGATGCTTTTAAGATTGATTTCACCTCTGCTTGTGCTATTACTGGGAATGTTCTTGCATATAATAAAAATAATACAAAGAAGAAACCTATTGTACCTATAAAGATACCAATATCTACAAACGTAGGAGAGAACATTGTCCATGAAGATGGTAAGTAATCTCTGTGTAATGACGTTACAATAATTACAAAACGCTCGAACCACATACCTATGTTTACCACAATAGATATAGCAAAAGAGAACATAATACTTGTACGCAATCTCTTAGACCACATAAACTGCGGAGAGAAAACGTTACAAGACATCATTGCCCAATATGCCCAAGCATAAGGTCCTGTTGCTCTGTTTAAGAAAGCATATTGCTCATATTCTACCCCAGAGTACCAAGCCATAAACAGCTCTGTAATATATGCACAACCCACTATAGAACCAGTAATCATAATTACAATGTTCATTAATTCTATATGTTGTACAGTAATATAATCTTCTAAGCTACACACTTTTCTCATTATAATAAGAAGCGTGTTTACCATTGCAAATCCAGAGAAAATTGCACCAGCAACAAAGTAAGGAGGGAATATAGTAGTATGCCATCCTGGTATTACCGACGTAGCAAAATCAAAAGATACAATTGTATGTACAGAAAGTACAAGTGGAGTTGCTAAACCTGCTAACACAAGAGAAACTTCCTCAAAACGCTGCCAATCTTTAGCTCTACCTGTCCAACCGAAACTTAATAAGCTGTATATTTTTTTCTGAAATGGCTTTACCGCCCTATCACGAATCATTGCAAAATCTGGTAAAAGACCTGTCCACCAGAAAACCAATGATACAGATAAGTACGTAGAAATTGCGAATACATCCCAAAGTAAAGGCGAATTGAAGTTAACCCACAACGAACCAAATTGGTTTGGTATAGGTAGTACCCAATATGCCAACCAAGGTCGACCCATGTGAATAATTGGGAATAAACCAGCCTGAACTACAGAGAAAATTGTCATTGCCTCTGCAGAACGGTTAATTGCCATTCTCCATTTTTGTCTAAAGAGCAGTAGTACTGCAGAAATCAATGTTCCTGCGTGCCCAATACCTACCCACCATACAAAATTGGTAATATCCCAGGCCCAGCCTACTGTTTTATTTAATCCCCAGGTTCCTATACCTGTAGATACTGTGTAAATTATACAACCAACTCCCCAAAGGAATGCTATCAATGCTATGGTAAAAACTATCCACCACTGCTTATTTGCTGTACCTTCAACAGGAGCAGCGATATCCACAGTTACATCGTGGTATCCTTTGTCTCCAATTACTAGGGGTTTTCGTATAGGTGCTTCGTAATGCGACGCCATAATTTATGTTATAGTTACGTTCCGTTAATTAATTATGATTCTTGTGTATTTCTCACTTTAACATGATAGAAAACATTTGGCTTTGTACCAACGTGCTCTAATAAATGATACATACGATTGCTGTCTTTTAATTCTGCAACCTCACTTTCCTTATCATTTATATCTCCAAATACCATTGCACCACTACTACATGCAGCAGAACAAGCTGTTTGAAACTCACTATCCTTAACTGTACGCCCGTCTCTCTTAGCATCTAAAATTGACTTTTGAGTCATTTGGATACACATAGAGCATTTTTCCATTACCCCACGAGAACGAACATTTACATCTGGATTAATTACCATTTTTCCTAAATCATTATTCATATGGTAATCAAACTCGTCATTGTTATTATACAAGAACCAGTTAAAACGACGCACCTTGTAAGGACAGTTGTTTGCACAATATCTTGTACCAACACATCTGTTATACGCCATATGGTTTTGACCTTGTCTACTATGAGATGTTGCAGCAACAGGACATACTGTTTCACACGGAGCGTGATTACAGTGCTGACACATTACCGGTTGAAAAGCAACTTGAGGATTAGCAGAAGGATCTTCTAACTCACCAAATCCACTTAAAGAACCTTTATCTCCAGTTAAACCATCAAACTCATCTTTCTTAATATTATCACCTTCAAAAGTCTCCTCAGAAGAATAATATCTATCTATACGCAACCAGTGCATATCTCTAGACTTACGAATTTCATCTTTACCAACTACAGGCACATTGTTTTCTGCGTGACATGCTATAACACAAGCCCCACAACCAGTACATGCATTTAAATCTATAGATAAGTTAAAGTGATGTCCAATAGAACGATCAAAATCATCCCACAAACTAACTGAAACAGCATCTACTTCCTCATGATTTAATGACACCTTAGGAGAAGGATTCCATTCTGCATGATCTTTAGTATTAAAAATCTCTAATGTAGTCTCCTTAATAATATCTCCCCTACCCATTAATGTTTTATGCAACTGAACACATGCAAACTCGTGCATACCATCAGCTTTAGAAACAGAAACAGATTGATTAGAAACACCACCTTGATACAATGCAAAAGCATTTACACCAGTTTGCATTTCTGACTGCAATCCTGATTTTCTACCATAACCAAACGAAAGACCAATAGATCCTGGCGCTTGACCTGGCTGAATAATAACAGGAACTCCTTTTAATTCTGAATCCCCAACCTTAACATTTACCTTACTACCATCTAAACCACCATTAGCAACATGATCATTAATAAGATCTAATTTCTCTGCATCCGCTTTAGAAATAGTAACATAATTATCCCAAGAAACCCTTGTAATTGGATCTGGAAATTCTTGCAACCATGGGTTATTAGCCTGTTGACCATCTCCCATACCCACTTTAGAATATAAAACCAACTCCATATCTGAAGAAGTTGATTTAGACAACTTAGAGGCTGCCATAGATAAATCTACTAAAGAAGAAACTACTGGCTCTTCAGAAATAACTGAAGCTACAGTTTCCTCAACAACATCCACAATTGTAGATGACGCCTTATAAACACCATCATGTAGTGCTTTATTCCACTCACCACCTCCTAATATAGAAGAGCTCCAAGTTTCTTTAATATAATCGTAATACGTTTTATCAGAACCCATCCACATTAATAATGAAGATTGGAATTGACGCGTATCAAAAATTTCTTTAATTGTAGGCTGCATTAACGCATAGTGCCCTTTCTTAATCTGAACATCTCCCCAAGACTCTAAGTAATTTGGAGCTGCAGCAGCATAAGTAGAAACCGCCACAGTTTCATTATTGTTCTGCGCAAATGTTACTGATAAATCTACCTTAGACAAAGCATCCGTAAACCCTGCCGAATTAGGCATAGTATAAACAGGATTAACACCATCCATAAGAAGTGCCCCAACTTTTCCAGACTTCATATCTGCCACTAACTTAGCAACAGCTTTTGCATCACCTTGCCTAACATATTTAGGAGCTTTTGCATCAAAAGCAAAACTAGAAAAAGACTCATTAATTGCTAAAACAATAGCCTGAGCATCTTTATCATCTAAACCTGTTACAAGAACCGCTTTTTTACCTGCTTTTTTAAATTCCTGAGCCGTAGCATCTACCACCTTAGAAATATTCTCTGGCAAATTACCACCTACAGAAACACCCATTAACTTACCATACAACTTAGCCAAAGCTATTTTTTGTTGTGATGGAGTTAACAAAACTCTCTTATCTGCATTAGCACCAGTTAAAGACATATTAGCCTCAAACTGTATATGCCTAGACATTTTTCCTTTCTTAGGAATACGACCTGCCGAATAAGCACTATCATATCCACCACCTTGCCAGTCACCTAAGAAATCCGCTCCAATAGAAACTATTAAATCAGCTTTACTAAAGTCATAATCTGCCAAAGCTCTTTCTCCATACTTCTCCTCAAAAGCACTTAAAGCAGCTTCTGCAGAAATAGCATCATAAGTAACATGCTTTACATTATCACCGTAAACCTCTTTAAATTCCGCAACCAACTTAGTTGTAGACGGACTAGCGTAAGTCTGAGTTAATAATGCAATTTGCTTACTAGACCCTTTTAATGAAGCCAATTTAGATTTAACTGCCGAATCTAAAACAGACCACTCTACAGCCTCACCTTTAGCCAAAGGACCTTGCAATCTTTTACTATCATACAAAGACAAAACAGAAGCCTGAACACGAGCATTTGCCGATCCATTAACTTTAGCATCTGTATTATTTTCTATTTTTATTGGCCTACCCTCACGAGTCTTAACCAATACACTTGCAAAATCAAAACCATCTGCTATTGTTGTTGCATAATAATTAGCAACACCAGGAATAATTTGATCTGGCTGAACCACATAAGGTATAGATTTTACAACAGGTCCTTCACAAGCAGCCATTGTTGCAGCAGCAGTACTAAAACCTACATACTTTAAAAAATCTCTCCTGTTAGTAGAACTAGCCGCTAAACCTTCCTTATTTCCTAAGAAATCTTCAACAGGAATCTCCTGAACAAATTCGTTTTGTTTTAGCGCCTCAACAATGGAATCGTTAGGATTTAACTCCGCTTCGCTTTTCCAATATTTTTTGTTTGATGACATACGATATATCTGAAATTATCTTCTTTTACAATCAATTAATAGTGACACTTACCACATTCTAAACCACCCTGCATAGCAGCCGTAAGCTTCTCTACACCATATTTTTTAGAAAGCTCTTTATGAATTTTATCATAATAAGCATTACCTTCCATCTTAACATTTGTTTCTCTATGACAGTTAATACACCAACCCATAGTTAATGGAGCATGCTGACTAACAACTTCCATTTCCTCAATTGGACCGTGACAAGTCTGACACTCTACACCAGCAACAGTTACGTGCTGAGAGTGATTAAAGTAAACAAAGTCTGGCAAATTATGAATTCTAACCCACTCTACAGGCTTAGACTCACCAGTATATTTTTGATTTTCCTCATCCCAACCAACGGCAGCATAAAGCTTTTTAATCTCTTTAGTATAAAATTCGTTTGTATACCCATTTTCTATATCTGACTGAGAAGGTCCTTCTGGATTTCCTTTGTACTCATAAATAGATTTATGACAATTCATACAAACATTTAATGAAGGTATACCCGAAGTCTTAGAAACTCTTGCAGAAGAGTGGCAATACTTACAATCTACCTTATTATCTCCAGCATGCACCTTATGAGAAAAATGAATAGGCTGAATTGGCTCATAACCTTGATCGATACCAACCTGCATAAAGAACCCATAAACAAAGTAAGCACTTGTTAATAACAAAAACACAACAGAAACCAACACTAAAAATTGATTCTTAACAAAAGCCTTCCAAATTGGAATTCTTTTCTCTGCCTTTTCACGTTCAACATCAATGCCATTTGCCTTAGCAATATTACGCAAAGTCATATTCACCATAAACAACATAGCAACCAACAAAGCAAAAACCAAAGCCAAAGCCCCTAATATAACTTCATTAGAAACACCACTAGAATCAGAAGAACCCTCACCAGTCGTCGGAACCACCGCAGAAGCAGCAGGCTTTTCTTCTTTCGCCGCAGTATAAGCCAAGATATTATCAATATCCTCATTACTTAACGTTGGAAACGGAGTCATTGCAGTATTGTTATATTCTGCAAAAACCTTATTCGCATAAGAATCTCCTGACTTAATAACACCCGCACTATTTTTCACCCATGCGTAAATCCACTCACGATCTAAACCTTCTTCATCAGCTAAGCGAGACTCCACATTCCTTAAAGCAGGACCAGTACCTTTTCTATCTAAAGAGTGACACGATGCACAATTCTGATTAAAGATCTGCTTCCCTTTCGCAGGATCAGCGTTTTCTGATTGAGAAAATAGGGATACTGAAAATAGCATTATAGCTATCAGATTGATACCCAAAAATTTAGAAAGTTGATTACGGTATAAAACCTTTTTCATATTTAAAATATTTCTATCGAAATCTTGGCACGATATTTACTATACAATGGACACACGCCATTTATCGCTTCTTAAATTGAAGGCAAAAATACGACATAGACTTAAATTTGGAAATGTTAAGGGATTGATAATTTATAATTTATAATTATTCTAAATAATATTTATGCCTTATGTTTGATTTATAATATTTTACATTTGTATTAGCATATTAACATTAACATATACTACCAATGAAAACACTTTACTGCAGCATACTATGCCTTACTTTAAGCGCTTTTAGCTTTGCTCAAGAAGGAGAAGTAACAATTAATCAAGATAAAAACATTGATAAACTTCTAAATCTATATACAGAAAGCAACAAAACATCTAAATATTACACAATACAAATACACTCTAGCCAAAGCCCTTCTAGAGCAAATAGCGAAAAATCTGAAGCTCAAGGAAATTTCCCAGATTGGTTTACAGAGATCAGCTTTGACCAGCCAAACTACAAAGTTAGAATTGGAAAATTCAACACTAAATTTGAAGCTCAACAAAAACTAATAGAAGCCCACAAAAAATACCCTAACGCCTTCTTAATTGCAGATCAAAGGGAGAAAAAATAAATACAACATTAAACTACAAAGGCGACTCAGAAATGAGTCGCCTTTTTTTATTTTGAATAAGCACACATTTAGACAAAATTTTAAAGTGTCACAATAAAATCCTAATTTTATAAAGAAACAAAACCCAATACATATGAAGACAAAAAAAATATACAGCTCAATACTTCTAATGACTTTGTGCACAATATGCATTGCTCAAGAAGGAGAAACAATCACCAAAAAAGAACAAAAAAACACACAAGAAATAAAAAGCAGCAAACTAATTACACCACCTTTCTCTATACAAATAGCCAACAACAAAAACCTTAAAGAAGCTAAAGAAATAAAAGCAAAAGCAACAAGAGAATTTCCCAGCATCACAGCACATATAAAACCCAATAACCAGAAATACAATGTTATACTAGGAGATTTTAAAACCTTAGAAGAAGCACAGAAAAAAATAGCATTAATTAAAAACAAACATCCAGAATCAGTCCTAATTTCAAATCAAAAAAACTGAGGCATAAATAGCAAAAACAAAAAAGCGACTCATTTCTGAGTCGCTTTTTTTTATATATAGATTAAAAAAGTATTACTTCAACTTTTTCTTTACTGCTACTTCTTGGAAAGCTTCAACTATATCACCCTCTTTAATATCATTGTAGTTCTTAACCTGAAGACCACAATCATACCCTTTAGCAACCTCCTTAGCATCATCTTTAAATCTCTTTAATGAAGACAACTCTCCTGTATAGATAACTACACCATCACGTATTAAACGTATTCCGGCACTTCTAACCAATTTACCAGTTAACACCATACAACCTGCAATTGTACCCACCTTAGATATTTTAAAGGTTTCACGAATCTCAGCAGTACCTAATATCTCTTCCTTCATCTCTGGAGAAAGCATACCTTCCATTGCATCTTTAAGATCGTTAATTGCAGCATAAATAATAGAATACATTCTAATATCTATTTCTTCTTTCTCTGCAATCATTCTTGCATTACCCATTGGCCTTACATTAAATCCTATAATAATTGCATCAGAAGCAGAAGCTAACAACACATCAGATTCCGTAATTGGACCAACAGCTTTATGTATAATATTTACTTGTATCTCCTCAGTAGAAAGTTTCTGGAAAGAATCTGTTAAAGCCTCAACAGAACCATCAACATCACCCTTAAGAATAATATTAAGCTCTTTAAAGTCTCCTAAAGCAATTCGTCTACCAATTTCATCTAAAGTAATATGACGTTGTGTACGTACAGATTGCTCTCTTTGCAATTGAGATCGCTTAGATGCTATTTGCTTAGCCTCGCGCTCATCCAATAAAACATTAAACTTATCACCTGCTTGCGGAGCACCATCCAAACCTAATATAGATATTGGAGTTGAAGGACCAACTTCTTGAACATTATTACCACGCTCATCTTGCATTGCCTTAATCTTACCACTACAAGTACCCGCTAAAACATAGTCACCTATTTTTAATGTACCTGACTGAACTAAGATTGTAGAAACATAACCCCTACCTTTATCTAAGAACGCCTCTACAACTGTACCAGAAGCTAACTTATCTGGATTAGCCTTAAGCTCTAACAGCTCAGCTTCTAACAATACTTTTTCTAAAAGCTCCTTAACTCCTGTACCTTTTTTAGCAGATATCTCTTGAGATTGTATTTTACCACCCCAATCTTCTACCAATAAATTCATTTGAGAAAGCCCCTCTTTAATCCTATCAGGATTAGCCGCAGGTCTATCTATCTTATTAATTGCAAAAACAATAGGAACTCCAGCAGCTTGCGCATGACTAATAGCTTCTTTTGTCTGTGGCATAATATCATCATCTGCCGCAATAACAATAATTGCAATATCTGTAACTTGAGCACCACGTGCACGCATTGCCGTAAAGGCTTCGTGACCCGGAGTATCTAGGAATGCAATTTTTTGCCCATTATCTAACTTAACACCATATGCACCAATATGCTGTGTAATACCACCACTTTCACCAGCAATTACATTTTCTTTACGAATGTAATCTAACAATGAAGTTTTACCGTGATCTACGTGACCCATAACAGTAACAATAGGAGCTCTTTCTTTTAAATCCTCTGGTGAATCAACCTCTTCAACAATAGACTCTTCAATCTCTGCAGCTATAAATTCTACTTCATAACCAAATTCTTCTGCCACTATAGATAATGTTTCAGCATCTAAACGCTGATTCATAGTTACCATAATACCTAAAGACATACAAGCAGAAATAATCTGAGTACTAGAAACCTCCATCATTGTAGCAACCTCTCCAACAGTAACAAACTCTGTTACTTTTAAGATTTTACTCTCTAACTCTTGCTTTTCTAGATCCTTCTCTGTCTGCTGACGGTGTTGATCTCTTTTATCTCTTCTATGCTTTGCCCCTTTACCTTTTTTAGATTTACCTTGAAGTTTCTCCAAAGTCTCTCTAACTTGCTTTTGAACTTCCTCTTCAGTAGGCTCAACTTTTACAACAGGAGCACTATTAAATCTTCCTCTAGCAGCAACAGGTTTTCTAGCACCGCCAGTTTGACCTCCCGATCTCTGATTACCACCAGGACCTTTATTATTGCTAACTATTCTTTTACGACGCTTTTTCTTATCTGCGCCAGCACCAGCACCTTTAGGAGCCTCCTTCTTTTTAGGCTTATTAAATTGAGACAAATCAATTTTAGCACCCGTAAGTTTTGGCCCTGAAAGTTTTTGATATTGCGTTGTAATTACGTCGTTTTCTTTTGTCTCAGTAGCTTCTTCAGCAGGTTTCTCTGCTGGTTTTTTATCCGCTTCAACCTTAACAGGCTCTTCCTTTTTAACAGGAGCAACCGGAGCAGGTTTCTTTTTTACTGGAGCAGTCTTCTTTTTAATTGCATCCAAATCTATTTTACCAACAGTTTTTGGACCAGGCAATTCTACCTTAGTACTTTTTACAGTAGAAGCTTCTTTAGCCACAGTTTTTTCAACCGGCTTAGACTCTTCCTTAACCACAGGCTTTTCTTGCTGCACAGGCTTTTCCTCTTTTGGAGCTACCTTTTCTTGCACAGGAGCAGGCTTCTTTTTGCCAGCGTCAAGATCTATTTTACCAACTGTCTTTGGACCAGACAATTCGGCTTTAGCCTTAACAACTTCTTGAGCAGCCGCTCTTTTTTCTCTAGCCAAGCGCTTTTCTTCTTGCTCTTGCTCTAATTGCAATCTAAGCGCTTCTTTTTCTTTACGTTTTTCCTCGCCAACTTCCTTAGAAGCAACTTTCTTGCTCATATCCGTTTGGAATTCATCCAAAAGAATTTGATACACCTCATTGGAAATCTTAGTAGTAGGCCTTGCCTCCACCTCACGCCCTTTGGACGAAAGATGATCTATAGCCCTATCTAAAGAAATATTTAATTCCCTGAGGACTTTATTGAGCCTTATTGTTGCATTCTCTGCCATAAACAAGTATTCGTATTCTTAAATTTTTGCTAATATATAGCTTAATCTTCTAATTCTTCTTTAAGTATGCGTACAACTTCTAAAATAGTTTCAACTTCTAAATCAGTACGCTTTGCTAAATCTTCAGAATCTTGCTCTAATACGCTTCTCGCAGTATCCAAACCAATCTTCTTAAATTCCTCTATAATCCAGCTATCAATTTCATCAGAGAACTCTGTTAACTCAACATCCTCTTCTACTCCTTCACGGAATACATCAATCTCATAACCAGTTAATTGCCCTGCAAGTCTAATATTGTGACCTCCTCTACCTATAGCCCTAGAAACTTCATCTGGCTTAAGATAAACTTGTGCTGTCATTTTCTCATCATTTAACTTAACTGATGATATTTTAGCAGGACTCAATGCTCTTGTAACTAATAATTGTGGATTACTAGTCCAGTTAACAACATCGATATTCTCATTACCCAACTCTCTTACAATACCATGTATTCTAGAACCCTTAACACCTACACAGGCACCAACAGGATCTATACGATCATCATAAGAATCTACAGCAACTTTTGCTTTTTCACCTGGGATACGCACTGCTTTTTTAATCGTAATTAAACCATCAAAAACCTCTGGTATCTCTTGAAAAAATAATTGCTCTAAGAATTTAGGCGATGTTCTAGACATTATAATAGAAGGTTTATTACCCTTAAGTTCTACACTTTCTATAATACCACGAACATTATCTCCTTTTCTAAAAAAGTCTGAAGGTATCTGCCTATCTTTTGGCATAACAATTTCATTACCTTCATCATCTACTAGAATTACAGCTCTATGTCTAATATGGTGAACTTCTGCTGTATATATTTCACCTTCTAACTCTTTAAATTGCTTATATATTGTTGTATTGTCATGCTCATGAATTTTAGCGATTAGGTTTTGACGTAATGCCAAAATAGCACGTCTACCTAAATCTATAAGCTTTACCTCTTCAGATACATCTTCACCAACTTCAAAATCCGGTTCAATCTTGCGCGCATCACGTAATGAAATCTCTTCATTAGGCTCCTCTACCTCACCATCTTCAACAACAATACGGTTTCTCCATATCTCTAAATCCCCTTTATCTGGATTTATAATGATATCAAAGTTATCATCAGAACCAAATTTCTTTTTCAAAGCATTACGAAATACTTCTTCCAAAATTGCCATTAACGTTACCCTATCAATGAATTTATCATCCTTAAATTCTGAGAAAGATTCTATTAGCGCAATATTTTCCATATTGATTTATTTATTAA
Source organism: Cellulophaga fucicola (assembly GCF_900119145.1). Taxonomy (GTDB): domain Bacteria; phylum Bacteroidota; class Bacteroidia; order Flavobacteriales; family Flavobacteriaceae; genus Cellulophaga; species Cellulophaga fucicola. Next base: position 646,261 of record NZ_FPIY01000002.1, read on the forward strand.
AATTTTAATATAACTTTTGCTTCTTTAATCTCAGAAAAAGGAATCTCTTCTTTTTTCTGAACGGTAACTTTTCCTTTACCTACGGGCTTTGGCTCTCTTGCCTTCCACTCCAATGTAATAGTTTCTTCAGAAGCGGCAGTTAACAGCCCTTCAAAATTACGACCTTCTGTAGTTTTAACCTCTAAATTTCTTCCAATATTTTTGGTATACTGTCTAGGTAAAATTAATGGCGACGTAGCACCTGCAGAAGCAACCTCTAAAGAAAAGTCTTGCTCTTCTCTATCCAAATTGTTTTCTATAGCTCTATTAACAGCCATACATTCTTTAAGAGTAACCCCATTATCACCATCTAAAACAATATTTATTTTAAAATCTGGTGCTATAGTAAAATCTATTAAGAACAATGTTGGATTTTCTTCTAAAAACCCCTCTAATAGCGCTGTAACTTGTTTTTTAAACATAACTCTTTTTACAGAAATTTATTAAACCAAAAAAAGTATAGCTAATAAAAGAGGGGACTATTAAGTCCCCTCATGAATACAATATATTCTTTCAGTTCTGCAAATGTACGTATTTTTTTTCATAAAATAAAGTCATCCTAACTGTTGTTTAACTAATTATGTAGTATTTTTAAATTCTAAACACAAACTAATATCCTAAAATGGAAATATTATCTTCTTACAACCTTATTATTGCCGCATCAGTTATTATAATTATCTCTTTTCTATTTAATGGAATTTCAAAAAAAACAAACATACCTTCTGTATTAATGCTCATAATTTTAGGTGTTATACTTAAATATGTATTAGAATTTATTGGCGAAGGTGACATTGACTTTTTTCCATCATTAGAACTTCTTGGTATTGTTGGTCTAATTATGATTGTACTAGAAGCAGCGCTAGAACTAAAACTAAAACGAGAAAAACTTGTACCCATATTAAAATCTATGGCCATAGCCCTTATTGGTTTAATTGCCTCTGCATACGTAGCTGCATTAATTCTCCATGAATTTATAGAAGGCATGACAATGCAATCTGCCTGGCTATATGCAACACCACTATCTATATTATCTAGCGCCATTATTATCCCTAGCGTTAGTGGCTTATCTGAAAACAAAAAAGAATTTCACATATACGAAAGTACATTCTCTGACATTATGGGAATTATGATGTTTTACTTTTTAACAGGAAACCTAAACCCAACAGAAGGTGCAGGTAACGGAGCTGCCGGTTTCGCTGGCAACATTGGACTAACAATTGTTATCTCTATAATTGCGAGTTACGCAATTATCTTAGTTTTTCAACAAATAAAATCTCAAGCAAAACAGTTCTTATTAATAGCTGTTCTATTATTATTATACGCCTTAGGCAAAAAACTACACCTATCATCCTTAATCATAATTTTAATATTTGGTCTTATTATAGCTAATATGAATTTATTTTTTGGAGGTTTCCTCTCTAAATACCTAAACAAGGAGCGTGCAGAACAAATTTACCACGAATTACACATTATAACCTTAGAGACAGCTTTTGTTGTACGCACATTCTTCTTTGTTATTTTCGGTATAACTATAGTAATATCATCCTTATTTAGCATTAACGTAGCCATTACAAGTGTTTTAATTATTGCATCTATCTATATTATTAGATTTATAGTGTTGCGAGTTTTTATTGGCAGCGACATTTTACCTCAATTATTTATTGCTCCTAGAGGCTTAATTACAGTATTATTATTCTACGCTATACCCAAAGAAGCAGAAATAGAAGCATTTGATTCTGGTATTCTACTTTTTGTTATCATCGGAACAAGTTTAATTATGACAGCTGCAATGATCAAGGATAAGCGAAAAATGAACACCCTTTTAGATGAGATCGATGAAGATATAGATGAATTAGACAAGCTACATGACGAAAATAAAAACGAAGACTACAACGAAATAAGCAACAATACAGATCTAGAACTGCCTAAAGAAGAAAGCCTTGACGGTGAAGATCACATAAATCACTAAAAACAAAAAACCCGATATCAAATGATATCGGGTTTTTACTTAATTTTAGTTGGCCCACAAGGACTCGAACCTTGAATGTCGGTACCAAAAACCGGTGTGTTACCAATTACACCATGGGCCAATCTCTGTTAAGAGGATGCAAATTTATAATAAAGTTTCGTTTACACAAAACATTTTTGAAAAAATTTTCAAAACTTTGTTAAACCTTTATAAAATTTTATCTTTCGTATCTCAATTTATCACTAAATTCGCCTTAATTCATAAACAAAACACTGTATGTTCTCTAAGAATTTTAAAAAATGGGATACTACCCTAGGTTGGGCAGCTTTTTTAATCGCTTTAATTACTTATTTAATAACTGTAGAACCTACAGGCAGTTTTTGGGATGCTGGTGAATACATAGCAACATCTGCAAAACTGCAAGTTGGCCACCCACCAGGAGCACCACTACTACAAATGATAGGCGCTTTTTTTGCAATGTTTGCAACAGACGAGACTAAAGTTGCTAGTATGGTAAACTTTGTATCTGGAGCTTCTAGTGCATTTACAATATTATTTATGTTTTGGTCTATTACCAATTTAGCAAAAAAACTTATTCTTAAAGAAGCAAATAGCACACTAACAAACAGCAAGGCAATTGCAATTCTTGGCAGTGGCTTAGTTGGCTCTTTAGCTTTTGCTTTTTCTGATAGCTTTTGGTTTAATGCAGTAGAGACAGAAGTTTATGCAATGGCAAGTTTTGTTATGGCCTTATTACTTTGGCTAGGGCTTAAGTGGATTGATGAATTAGATGACCCTAGAGGAAACCGCTGGATAATTATGATCTCATTTGTTATAGGCCTTACTTTTGGAATACAGTTCATGGGCTTTTTAGCAATACCTACAATTGGACTATTATTTTATTTTAAAAAATACAAAGACACAACAGTAAAAAACTTTTTAATTGCTAACATAGCAGTAATAGCTATTTTAATGCTAGTCTATAAATTCTCCCTAACATATGTACTTATGTTATTTGGTTGGAGTGAAGTATTCTTTATAAACAGTATTGGACTACCTTTTAACTCTGGCTCTATAATTATGGGAGTTATTTTTATTGCTGTTTTTGCCTTTAGCTTAAATTATACCAGAAAAAATAATTTTAAAACAGTAAATACTATTGTTTTGTGTTTAATGTTTTTGTTTTTAGGTTTTTCTTCATGGCTTATGCTACCTATACGCGCTAATGCAGATGTAGTTATAAACGAAAACGACCCATCTGACGCAAGATCCCTACTAGCATACTATAACAGAGAACAATATCCTAGCGTAGACAGCCCTATTTTTGGAGCTTATTATTCTGATGCTTTCTCTTCTGGAGGAGAAAAAAAAGATGGCAAACCTAAGTATGAAAAAAATGAAGCCCTTGGAAAATATGAAATTGTAAACAACTACAAAAACGCAGAACAAGGAGCAGACAAAAAACACGTTGGCCTTTTACCTAGAATGTGGTCTAGGGAAAATGCCGAAAATTACATGACCTATTATGGCGCTCTTGACTTTAAAATAAAACCTAAACATTTAGGAAGTCAAGAATTAAGAGAAATAGCTTCAAGACTAAAAGAAGGCCATGCAAATGGAGACATTGGTACGGAACAATATATCGGTTTTATAAAAGAAGCTGTTAATGAAGATTACATAGAAGTACTACCCCCAAGCATTTGGGATAATGTTAGATATATGTTAGATTTTCAGTTTGGCTATATGTACTGGCGTTACTTTATGTGGAATTTTGTTGGCAAGCAAGACGATATACAAGGCAGATACAACAACCACGGAAATTGGATAAGCGGAATTAACTTTATAGATAGTAGCCTTGTTGGCAGTCAAGAAAACCTACCTAGCGACATACTAGAAAACAAAGGAAGAAACACCTATTTCTTTTTACCTTTAATACTAGGACTAATTGGTATTTTCTTTCAAATTAAAAAAGACCCTAAACAGTTTTGGGCATTATTAGTTTTCTTTTTATTTACTGGTCTAGCCATTCAATTCTACACTAACCCATCTATATTTCAACCCAGAGAAAGAGATTACTCATTAGTTGGCTCTTTTTATGTATTTGCACTTTGGATAGGACTTGGAGTTGCAGGTTTGTATGATGAATTAAGAAAACTAACTTCAGCTAAAATTATAGCTCCAATAATAACTGTTGTTTGCTTATTATCGGTACCAACACTAATGGCTTTTCAAAACTGGGACGACCACGATAGATCTGATAGATTTACCGCCAATAGTACAGCAAGATCTTATTTAGACTCTACAGATGAAAATGTAGGTGCTATTATATTTACTATTGGAGATAATGACACCTTCCCTTTATGGTACCTACAAGAGATTGAAGGCTACCGTACAGATGTACGTGTAATAAACACAAGTTTATTTGCCACGGATTGGTACATAGACCAAATGAAGAAAAAAGCATACACAAGTGACCCTATACCGTCCCAACTAACACACGACAAATACAAATATGGCTCACGTGATGTTATTTACGAGCAACCGCTACCTCAATTTAAAGATAAGAGGTTAGACATAAAAGATTTTATGAACTGGATTGGGAGCGATAAACCACAGAATAAACTAAGATATATTTACGCAAAACAAGGCGCAGATCTTAGTCAGTACCCTGACAATCTATTAGACCTAGTATATTACCCAACAAATAAAATACGCATACCAGTTAATAAAGAAAATGTTTTAGCTAGTGGTATTGTTAAACCAGAAGATGCAGATTTAATTGTAGACCATATAGATATAGACCTACCAGGATATTTAAGTAAGAACCGCTTACTAATGCTAGACTTACTTGCCAATAACGACTGGAAACGTCCTATATACTTCTCTGGAGGTAGTTTTGATAATGGTGAATACATTTGGATGAAAAACTATTTACAGTTAGATGGTTTAGCATACAAATTAGTACCTATTAAAACGACAAACCCAAGTCCTTATGATATGGGTCGCATAGATAGCGAGTTAATGTATAGCATTGTTAAAAAATGGAAATGGGGTAATTCAGGTAGCTCTAAAATATACCACGACCCACAAACAAGATCTCAATCTATTAGCTTTAGAGGTAATTTAGCTAGATTAACAGAACAGCTTCTAGAAGAAAACAAAATAGAGAAAGCTAAAGAGATTATAGACATAGCTATGACTAATATGCCTGTAGACTATTTTGGTTACTACGCATTTGTAGAACCTTTTGTAGATGGTTATTATAAAGTAGGCGAAACCAAAAAAGCAAAAGATTTATACACCCAACTTAAAACTAAGTACCAAGAAAATCTAGCGTATTACAAGACACTAGATTTAGATCTGCAATACAATAGAGAGAATGAAATACTTGGTGATCTAGAAAGCTACTTTAGATTGGTTAACATACTAAAAACAAACAATGACCCTGACGCAGAAAAAGAAGAATTAATTGCACAAGAACTCCTAAGAAAGTTTGAACACTTAAGAGGAGCTAAAAGAATACAATTAGAAGAAGAGAGACCTAGAGAAGAACCTTTAACTGATCCTGACTTGCAAGACTCTAATAAAATAATAGATACAAACAACACAGAACAAGAAGAAGCCGGCAACTAATTAGTGCCAGCTTCTTTTTATAATAAAATAAGTTTAAGATTGTTTTTTACAAATAATCATTAAGCAAAGTAATAAGTGTATTGGCGTCTTGCTCTCCGCTTTGGCGCCATACCATTTCTCCGTTTTTGTAAATCATTAATGTAGGCAACCCCTTAACACGTAGTGCCTGAGCCAATTCTTTATTCTTATCTACATCAATTTTAATAATTTTACCTTTATCACCTAAAGCAGCTGCTACATCCCTTAAAACAGGGTGCATTAACGATGACTGTTCATTCCATTCTGCATAAAAATCTAGCAAAACTGGCACGTTTAAATCTATAAGTTCTCCAAATTTAGACATAAATAAATCTTAGGGTTGTTAATCAAAAGTAAGAAAAATTGTTAAAACAAAAAGTTTAGCAACTATTATTACGCTTTTACAAGTTGCAAAAACTACGCCAACTCTTTCTTTTTTAGTGTTATTACAGTAATTTCTGGCCATATACCTACCCTACCCGGATATCCTAAATAACCAAAACCACGGTTTACATTTATATACTGCCCCATCTCTTTGTAAATACCCGCCCAATAGCGGTACCTCCATTTAATAGGACTCCATTTTATCCATCCAGGAATCTCAATTCCAAATTGCATACCATGTGTATGCCCACTTAAGGTTAAATGGTAGTGATAATCATCTTTAATAACCTCATGTTCCCAATGAGATGGATCATGACTCATTAGTATTTTAAAATCGTCCTTAGACACTTTAGAGCTAGCTTTTGTTAAATCTCCAGCCTTTTTAAAACCACCTACACCCCAGTTCTCTACACCAACTAAAGCTATTTTATCATCTCCTTTTTGCAAGAATCTACTATCATTCAAAAGCAAATCAAAACCAATTTCATTTTGAATACTTTTTAACTTATCTAGATTTCCTTCTTTTAATTCTTCAGTTTCCCAATCTACATAGTCACCATAATCATGATTACCCAAAACAGAAAATTTACCATCCTTAGCTTCTAACTTAGAAAACACATGCTTCCAAGGCTCCATTTCATCAGCAATATTATTTACCATATCACCAGTAAACAATAAAACATCACTCTTCTGATCATTAATTAAGTCTATTGCATATTTTATTTTCTCCTCATCATCAAAACTACCACTATGTATATCTGATATTTGTGTAATCTGATATCCATCAAAAGCATCGGGTAAATCATCAAAAGCCAATTCATACTTTAAAACCTTAAAGTTATACTTACCTTTTACCATACCATACAACAATGCACCAAAAGGCAAAGCAGCAAGACCCAAACCTATTAAACTTAAAAAACGTCTACGACTTGGCAATGTAAACTCTTTAGACACCCCAAAAAACTTAGAATAAACCCCCGCAAAAACTCGCACTATATCTTCAAAAAACAAAAATACAAGCAACACTAAGTTAAACGCCATAACACTTAACAAAAGGCCAAAAGCATAACTCATAGATAAGCTTATTACACGCCCTTTATTACCTACGCTAAACTGATATATAAAGTTACCTACAGCTAACAAAGAAACCACTATATATAAATAATGTAGCCAACTAATTTTAGTTGCTGTTTTTAAAGCTTGAAAAGCATAGAGCCCAAAAACAGCATAAATAATTACAAAAATAATCCAACGAAGCATAGTCTACTTTTTTTTGCAAAGGTATTTGTTTGATAAAGAGAATCTCCTATTTAAGACTTATTTAACAAAGCAACCACTTGCTCTATAGTATCTACACTAGAAATAGCCACTTGGTTTTCCTCTAAAAAAGAAACCGAATTCATTGACAAAGGAACACTAGAATTTAATGTTTTATAAAACTTTACCCCAGACATATGTAACGCTTTAAAACCTTCTTTTTTAAACTTATTTATAGCATTAAGTTTTACACCTCCTCCAGGCATAACTACACAAGTAGTAGACATTTTATGTAATTTATACAACAAAGAAAAACCTAGAGGCGCACTTACTTCTTGCCCCGAAGACAACACATAATCTACACCCATATCTTGCAAGTCCTTAAATGTACTAATAGGATCTACAACCCAGTCAAAAGCTCTATGAAATGTAAAATTTAACCCTTTAGATTCCTTAATTAACTCTTGAGTTCTTACAGTGTCTAACGTAAAATTTTTATGTAAAACACCAGAAACTACACCATTACAACCCAACTCTACACACATTCGAATATCCTGCAGCATAACATCAAACTCTGTTTTAGAATAAGTAAAATCACCACTTCTTGGTCTAATTAAAACATGTACAGGTATAGTTATTGCATCCAGAACAGCTTTTAACAAACCATAAGAAGGAGTTACACCACCAATGCCAAGCTCCATACACAACTCTATTCTATTAGCACCAGCTTTTTCTGCATTTAAGGCAGATTCCAACGAATTTGCGCACACTTCTACAATCATATTCATTATATTTAAAGCCTAAAATTAGTCAACCTACTATTATGAATCGAAGAAAGTTTTTAAAAAATTCATCTTTAAGCACAGCCGGAATTATATCTGCTCCAATTTTAGCTTCCTGTGAAAACAAAAAGCCAGTTGCAGCTATAGAGGAATCAAAAACAATTAAACCTATAGCTATTTGCACCTGGAATTTTAAAAATGCAAATGACAAAGCCTGGGATGTTCTTGCTAAAGGCGGAAATTCTTTAGACGCAGTAGAGCAAGGCGTAATGATTGAAGAGGCCGACATAAACAACAACACAGTAGGTATTGGCGGAAGACCAGATCGTGATGGAAATGTAACTTTAGATGCCTGCATTATGGACAAAGATGGGAATTGCGGAGCTGTAGTTTACCTACAGAATATTGTACACCCTGTTTCTGTTGCTCGTAAAGTAATGGAAAAAACACCACACATAATTTTAGCAGGTAAAGGCGCAGAACAGTTTGCATATGAGCAAGGGTTTAAAAAAGAAAACTTACTTACTGAGAAATCTAAAAACGATTGGCTAGAATGGAAAAAGACTTCTAGATACGAAACCATTATTAACATAGAGAACCACGACACTATTGGAATGCTAGCAATGGACAAAAATGGAGACATTTCTGGAGCTTGTACCACTAGCGGCATGGCATATAAAGTTGGCGGTCGGGTTGGCGACTCCCCTATTATTGGCGCTGGTTTATTTGTAGATAATGAGGTTGGTGGCGCAACAGCAACCGGTGTTGGCGAAGAAGTAATAAGAACGGTTGGCAGTTTTTTAATTGTAGAATTAATGCGCCAAGGAAAATCACCACAAGAAGCCTGCGAAGAGGGCGTTAAAAGAATTATGGCTAAAAACAAAAACCGAGAAGATTTTCAAATAGGCTTTTTAGCAATGAATAAAAAAGGAGAAACAGGCGGTTATTGTGTACATCCAGGTTTTACATACCGTAAGGCTACTATCGAAAATAACACCAACGAACAAGTAAATTCTTTTTACAAGAAAGACTAAATACAAAACAACAATTAGTAGTTTTGGCACTTAATTATAGAATATAAAATGGCAGATCAAAAAAGACTTTTTTTATTAGATGCATTCGCTTTAATCTTTAGAGGATATTACGCATTTATAAAAAATCCAAGAATAAACTCAAAAGGACTAGACACATCGGCAATATTAGGCTTTACAAACTCCTTATTAGATGTAATTAAAAGAGAAAGACCAGACCATTTAGCAGTTTGTTTTGATCGTGGCGGAAGCGTAGATCGTGTAGAAATGTTTGAAGCCTACAAAGCAAATCGCGATGCCACCCCAGAAGCAATAAAACTTGCCATACCTTATATAGAAGAAATATTAAGAGCAATGCACATACCCGTAATTGTAAAAGAAGGGTATGAAGCTGATGATATCATAGGTACACTTGCCAAAAAAGCAGAAAAAGAAAACTATAAAGTTTTTATGGTTACACCAGATAAAGATTTTGCTCAGCTAGTATCTGAAAACATTTTTATGTACAGACCTATGTTTGGTGGCGGGTACGAAACTTGGGGTATTCCTGAGGTTCAAAAAAAGTTCGAAATAGAAAGACCAGAACAAGTTATAGATTATCTAGGTATGATGGGAGATTCTGTAGATAACATTCCTGGCTTGCCTGGTGTTGGCGAAAAAACAGCAAAGAAATTTTTAGCAGCTTACGGCAGTATGGAAGGGCTACTAGAAAATACCCATGAACTAAAGGGCAAAATGAAAGAAAAGATAGAAGCCAACAAAGAGCTTGGACTACTTTCTAAAAAACTTGCTCGCATTATGCTAGATGTCCCAGTTGAATTTAATGAAAAGGAATACGAATTAGACCAACCAGATTTAGCAAAAGTTACTGCAATCTTTGAAGATCTAGAATTTAGAAGACTTGCAGACAATCTTATAAAAACATTTGCAACAGAAGCAACAACAAACACAACAGACAATACATCTGAAAAAGCATCTAAAAAACAAGACAAAACTAGTGCAGCAGGTGCTGGCCAGTTTTCTCTATTTGGCGGTGGAGATGCCCCATCTGCTACAGAAATACAACAAGAATTGTCTAGCAGAAAAACAAGTAAAGACATACCACACGTTTACCAAAGTGTAGCCCCTGGTATGGCTATGAAATTGTTTATTCAAAATTTAATGAAGCAAACTTCTGTTTGTTTTGACACAGAAACAACAGGCCTAAACCCACTTACTGCAGAACTTGTAGGCATTGCTTTTTCTTGGGAAGCTAGCAAAGGTTTTTACATTCCTTTTCCAGAAGACAGAGACCAAGCTCAAGAACTTATAGAACAATTACGTCCGTTTTTTGAAAACGAAACAATTGAAAAAATAGGTCAGAATTTAAAGTACGATATTAAAGTATTACGCAAATACAACCTTATTATTAAAGGAACATATTTTGACACTATGTTAGCACATTATCTTATTAACCCAGATATGAGGCACAATATGGAAGTCTTAGCCGAAACATATTTAAACTACAGCCCTATTTCTATAACAGAGTTAATTGGCAAAAAAGGCAAAAATCAATTGTCTATGCGTCAAGTTCCTTTAGAACAACAAACAGAATATGCGGTTGAAGATGCAGATATCACCCTACAATTAGCTAGTCAATTTAGGCCGGAACTTACAGAGGCTAAAACAGAAGACCTATTTAAAGATATTGAAATTCCGCTACTAAGTGTTTTAGCAGATATGGAACTAGAAGGCATAAACCTAGATGTAGCTTTTTTAAATTCTTTATCCGAGGAACTAAATTCTGATATCAAAAATTTGGAAACTAGCATTTACGAAGCCGCTGGCGAAGAATTTAACATAGCATCACCAAAGCAATTAGGAGAAATACTTTTTGGAAAATTAAAACTAGTAGACAAACCTAAAAAAACGAAGACAGGTCAATACTCTACAGCAGAAGACGTATTATCTTACTTAGCACAAGACCACGAAATAATTAAAAATATTATAGAGTACAGAGGTTTAGCCAAATTAAAAAGCACATACATAGATGCTTTACCAGACCAAGTAGAAGAAGTTACAGGACGTGTACACACAGACTATATGCAAACAGTTGCAGCCACAGGAAGATTAAGCAGCAACAACCCTAACCTACAAAATATACCTATACGTACAGAACGTGGCAGACAAGTAAGAAAAGCATTTATACCAAGAGATGAAAACTACACCTTATTAGCTGCAGATTATTCACAAATAGAACTACGTATTATTGCCGCCCTAAGTGATGAAACAACAATGATAGAAGCCTTTAAAAACGGAGAAGATATTCACGCTTCTACTGCTTCTAAAGTATTTAATGTACCTCTAGAAGAAGTTACAAGAGAACAACGTAGCAATGCCAAAACTGTAAACTTTGGTATTATTTATGGTGTATCTGCATTTGGACTTAGCAACCAAACAGACTTAAGCAGAGGCGAATCTAAAGAGCTTATAGAAGCATACTACGAAACCTACCCTAAGCTTAAAAAGTATATGGCTGAGCTAGTAGACTTTGCAAGAGATAATGGATATGTACAAACCGTACTAGGCAGACGTAGATATTTAAAAGATATTAATTCTAGAAACGCAGTTGTTCGTGGTGCTGCAGAACGTAACGCGGTTAATGCACCTATACAAGGTAGTGCTGCAGATATTATTAAAATTGCAATGATTAATATTCACAAGAAACTTACACAAGGTAATTTTAAAACAAAAATGCTTTTACAAGTACATGATGAATTGGTTTTTGACGCACACAAAACAGAACTAGAAGAAGTAACTCTGCTTATTAAAACCGAAATGGAAAACGCATACAAACTTGCCGTGCCATTAGACGTAGAAATAGGTATTGGAGAAAACTGGTTAGTTGCACACTAAACAATTTATACCAATAAAAAAAGGCTCGATAGAAATTTCTATCGAGCCTTTTTTATTACAAATTTAAACAGTGTTACTTTTTTGTAAAAACGACATTTAAACCTGCGTAATTATCTTCATCTATATCTTCTCCTGCAATAGTTAATGTATTGCCATCTAAAGCTATTTTTGTAACCGTTTTATCCCCATTAGGATCCGTAATAGTTAATTCATCTTCATTTAACTCCCAAAGACCTACTAAAGTATCAGTCTGCTCAGGACAATCTACCTCTAAGCCCGTTGCCGTAGCATTAACCTCAATGTGATTTAATTTACTTTTTCCAACAAAAGTATTATCAGCATTAAATGTATATGTAAATAAATTACACCCTTGACTTATTAAATCTTTTGCAATTTCTTGCGGCAAACTTACGTTTGAAGACTCCTCTCTAGTAACATCGGAAATCTCCCAAGTACCTACCAAACTATTCTCTGAAAACATTTCTTTTTCACTATCTGTAGAACAAGAAAAGTTCAAAAAACAAATAGCTGCGATAAATAATATACTTTTTTTAATCATTTTTTTTGAGTTATTAATTCTAAATAAAAAACGCAAATTACTGTTTTATAGTATAAAACAACAATCTAACTTATAAAATAAACCTATACGTAGCCTTTAATAATAGAGTATTATCCTTTTTACGATCTAATATTTGCTGATTTAAACTTCTACCTAAAGCATCAGACGGATTAGCATCCCCCGTAAGCCCTTGTGACCAAACTAAAAATATCTCTGACCCAGGAATATACTCCCATCGCAATACCAAATTAGACCTAAACTGCACAAAAGAAAAGTCAGGATCTTCAAACTCATAGTCAGATGTTGAATCTAAATCTTCATCAACAGAATACACATCGCCAGTCTTTGTTATTTGGCTATCACTATATAATGCAATCCTATTATCTATACTACTCGCTGTAGGATCTGCAACATAGTTAAATTTAGAATATCGACCTCTAGAAATAAAAGGTTGTCCATAATACTGTAAACTTAAATTTGGATTTAAATTATAATTTAAACGTATAGAACTACTAAATGTTTTCTGATCAATTTCTCCTAAAACATATCTAGTTGCAGCATTAATTGTACGCTGCGCTATATATTGTGTTTTGCTATTTTCTGTAGAAAACTCATTATCCATAGACAAACTAAAAGCATCTATAGGCTGATAAGTAAACCTAAACACATATCTATTATAAGTAAATGTATTTTCTGCTCCTCTATTACCCACAAAACCCACAGTGGAGTAAAACTTTTTTCTGTTATCAGAACCCGCAAACAATGCCAAGCCACCTTCCTTAGCAAAACGCCAACGAGGCCCACTACGCAAATGAGCATTACTATAAAAAACAGGATTATAGGTAGCCTCTACCTCTGTCCACCAATTATTTTTATAACTAATATTACCACTAAACTCATAAGCCATCCTATTATAATTACCATCAAAATCAAAAGTAGAATACTGTCCTAATTGTAAACGTATATTTCTATAAAAACTAGTTGGTTTTAAATACAAGCGTTGCACCTCTGCAAACTGAGTAATTTTATCTGCTTGGCGCAAAAAACCAATATCATTTAGCTCTAACTCCGGAGAATACCAAAGTACACCGCCCTCATAACGCCAATTACCACCACCAGCTTTACCAAACTCTAATTTACCACCAGTGCCCGTTAAAGAGGTCCTATTCTCATCGAGTTTTATATGCCCAGCATCTACTCTATTAAATAAATGTGTAATAGATTTTTGCGTTCTTGCTATAGATTCCTTAGAACCAGAAACAGTGCTTGCAACCACATTACCCTCTATATAATACTCTCTATTTTTCCAATTATGCTTAAAATCGACTCCAGCAGAAACCGCAGATTCCCGTAAAAAATCTAAATTATCTTCGAGCCTTCTGTTTGTAGAAGTAAAAATTGCACCCACATAGGAGTTTCTACTATTAAAATCTTTTTGAGCTCTTGCCACCAAATAATTAGTAAGCGGCTCCACAAGCTCGTCTCTTTTTTCTCCGTTACTATCTATTTCTGCATACATTTTACCCGTTACACTCTCTAACAAACCTAGAGACCAACCACTTTTAGTTTTACCAGAAAATTTTGCCGCTCCAAGAATTGTAGTGTTTTTAGGAACATCCATAAATTCCCCATCTTGTAATTGCGGTCTACCATGAGGATTACGACCTATACGCCTACTGTAAAACAAATTGTCTTGTCCGCTCGCAAATTCGTAATCAAAAATATTTTTATTTTCAACAAAAAACGGACGTTGCTCTTTAAAGAAAATCTGAAAACCATCTAAAGCAATTGCACCAGGATCAGCTTCAACCTGTCCAAAATCTGGATTTACGGTAAGATCTAAAGTTAAATCATTTGTAATACCAATTTTTGCATCTAACCCTCCATTTAAATCAAAATCCGAACCATCTCTATAAGGATTACCTGGCTCTTTTGGGTAACTGTCGTATTGATTAACAACAAAAGGCTGTATCTCTAATTGCTTCTGTGGTTTTATATTACGCAAGCCTCTTAGCTCGCCAAATTCACTTACATAACCAGATGATTCAAGAGGAATACGCTGCCAAATAGACCTCTCTTCTTCCCTAAAAATTCTTCTTTTAACCTGTAGACCCCAAATTTGTTCTGCAGCATCACCAAATTTTAATTGACTAAATGGTATTTTTAATTCTGCAGTCCACCCCTCTTCATCTAACTTAGAACTACCATACCAAATAGGGTTCCAACTGCTATCCCAACTGCTACCATTTTCAGATATAAACTCGTCTCCTTTTACACCTGCAACAGTAAATGTAAATGAAAAAGCAGTTCTTTTATCGTTGTAACTATCTATGTTAATTTCTACCCAATCACCCTGAAATCCGTCTCTTCTAGACAAACGTTTTTCAATTTTATCTAACTCACTATCATAACATTTAAATGCTATGTACAAGAATTTATCGTCGTAAATAATTTTAAATTTAGTTGGCTGTGTAGGGGTAGTATTTTCATCTGGTCTCCATTCAACAAAATCACCTTGCCACTCTGAATTTTGCCAAGCATCGTCTGCTAAATATCCGTCAATAATTGGAGATTTTTTATTTTCTACACTATTTGTAGTGTATACCCTTTTTGGAACTTGTATATTTGCACTTTCTTGTGAAAAAAGTGAAAAAGTAAAAAATACTATTACACTCGTTAGACTAAACTTTAACATTGGTGATTATGGTTATAATTTAATAGATGGTGTAAAAATAGCACTACTGTTGCATAATTATCTCTTTAAAACACTTTTTTTTATTAAAATCGAAAATTATAAAGCTTCGAGATTCAAGAAAATTACGGCTTTTAGAGCAAACAAAAAAAATAAACGGAAATAAGCATTTGTATTTCAAGTAAATAATTGTACATTTGCACCCCGTTTATCGGGATTAAGTAAATAATAAAAAAATATTAGTGTGGATACATTAAGCTACAAGACAATTTCAGCCAATAAAGCAACCGTTTCTAAGGAATGGTTATTGGTAGATGCTGAAGGAGAAACATTAGGTCGTTTCGCTTCTAAGGTTGCAAAAATCTTAAGAGGAAAGAACAAACCTAATTTTACACCACATGTGGACTGTGGGGATAACGTAATTGTTATCAATGCGGAAAAAGTTACCCTTAGCGGTAACAAATGGCAAACTAAGACTTATATAAGACACACAGGTTACCCTGGTGGTCAAAGGTCTCAGACAGCTATTGAAATGTTGGAGAAGAACCCAGCACGTGTAGTGGAAAAATCTATTAAAGGTATGTTACCTAAAAATAGATTGGGAGCAGAACTTTTTCGTAACCTTAAAGTTTACGTAGGTCCTGATCACAACCAAGAAGCGCAAAAACCAAGAGCAATAAACTTAAAGGACTTATAATGGAGGTAATTCATAAGATAGGCAGACGTAAAACTGCTGTTGCACGTATATACGTTTCTGAAGGAAGCGGTAATATCACAATCAACAAAAAGGATTTAAATGATTATTTCCCTACAGCTACTTTACAGTACAAAGTAAAACAACCATTTGCTTTAACTAGCAATGAAGAGAACTTTGACGTAAAAGTAAATGTTTTCGGAGGAGGTATCACTGGACAAGCAGAAGCTATTAGATTAGCAATATCTAGAGCAATGTGCGAGGTAGATGCAGAGAACAGATTAATACTTAAGCCAGAAGGTCTTTTAACAAGAGATCCAAGAATGGTAGAGCGTAAGAAATTCGGTCAGAAAAAAGCCCGTAAGAAATTTCAATTCTCTAAACGTTAAGAATATATTCCGGAACTTTGTTCCGGTTTTTTTACATCAGATTTTTTCTGATTTATATACCCGTTGGCTTTGCCAACATAACAAGTTCATTGATAGTCTTTAGAATATATCTAAAGCATAAAATTAAAACAAGTTGTCGTTGTTTTCTATTACCATAATAGAAAGCACTAGTTTAGCATCTAAATGTTAAAGACTGCATACGCACTACTTTAGCATTGCTAAGTAAAACGGAACGTAAACTATTACAAACAAAATGGCAAACAAAATTGAAGTAAAAGACTTATTAGAAGCAGGTGTACACTTTGGACACCTTACAAGAAAGTGGAACCCGAATATGGCACCATACATTTATATGGAGCGTAACGGTATACACGTTATTAACTTGTACAAAACAGCTGCAAAAATTGAAGAAGCTAATGAAGCTCTTAAAAAAATAGCAGCATCAGGTAGAAAAATACTTTTCGTAGCTACCAAAAAACAAGCAAAAGACATCGTTGCAGACAAAGCAGGAAAAGCAAATATGCCTTACATCACAGAAAGATGGCCAGGTGGTATGCTAACTAACTTTGTTACTATCCGTAAAGCCGTTAAGAAAATGGCTTCTATTGATAGAATGAAAAAAGATGGTACTTTTTTAACTTTATCTAAAAAAGAACGTTTACAAGTAGACCGTTTAAGAGCTAAATTGGAGAAAAACTTAGGTTCTATCTCTGATATGACTCGTTTACCAGGAGCTTTATTTATTGTTGATACAATGAGAGAGCACATTGCAGTTAAGGAAGCTTTAAAATTAAACATTCCTATTTTTGCTATGGTAGATACAAACTCTGACCCTAGACCTATCGATTACATAATCCCATCTAATGATGATGCTTCTAAATCTATTGAAGCTGTATTATCTCATGTTTCTGATGCTATTATAGAAGGTTTAGCAGATCGTAAGTCTGACAAACAAGCTGAAAAAGAAGGAAAAGAAACTGCGGCTCCTAAAGCAAAAGCAACTCCAAAAACAGAAGTTGCTCCTAAAGCAGAAGCTACATCTACAGATGATTTAACTAAAGTTGAAGGAATAGGTCCTAAAATTGGAGAGATTTTCCAAAAAGAAGGAATTAACACTTTTGCTGATTTAGCTGCTAAATCTGTTGAAGAATTAAGCGCAATTTTAACTGCTGCTGGTTCTAGTTTTGCATCTAAAAATCCTGGTTCTTGGCCAAAGCAAGCTAAAATGGCTGCTGAAGGTAAATGGGACGAGCTTAAAGTATGGCAAGACAATACTAAAGGAGGTATAGAGTAATCTAAACCAAACCTTTTATATATAAAAAACAAAATATTAATTTAACATCGCTCTAAGAAAATAGTATTTTCTTAGAGCAATCTTAAAACTTACATAAAATGGCAAAAATTACAGCTGCAGAAGTTAACAAGCTTAGAAAAGCTACTGGCGCAGGAATGATGGACTGCAAAAAAGCATTAGTTGAAGCTGAAGGTGATTTTGACAAAGCAATTGACGTATTACGTAAAAAAGGTCAAAAAGTAGCAGAAAAAAGAGCTGATCGTGACTCTAGTGAAGGAGCTGCAGTTGCTAAAGTTAACGCAGAAGAAAACAAAGGTGTTGCAATTGTATTAGGTTGTGAAACTGATTTTGTTGGAAAAAACGATAACTTTTTAGCACTTGCTAACCAATTAGGAGATTTAGCTTTAAATTACAATTCTAAGGAAGAGTTTTTAGCTGCTGATTTTGGTGGTATGACTGTTGCTGAGAAATTAGTTGAGCAAACTGGTGTTATTGGTGAAAAATTAGAAATCAATGCTTTTGAGACTGTAGAGGCTCCTTACGTTGGTTCTTACATACACATTAACAAAATTGCTGCTGTAGTAGGTTTTTCTGCTAAAGTAGATAACGTTGAAACTTTAGGTAAAGATGTTGCTATGCAAATTGCATCTATGGGTGCTAGCACTTTATCTTACAAAGATTTTGACCCTGCTTTTGTAGCATCTGAAACAGAAGCTAGAATTGCTGTTATAGAAAAAGATAATATTGAGTTAGGTCGTTTAGGAAAAACTCTTAAAAACGTACCTCAATACATCTCTATGGCTCAATTAACTCCAGAAGTTATGGCAACTGCAGAAGAAGATGCTAAGGCACAACTTAAAGCAGAAGGCAAGCCAGAACAAATATGGGATAAAATTTTACCAGGTAAAATGGAAAGATTTGTATCTGATAACACAACTCTTGATCAAGAGCAGTGTCTATTAGACCAAAACTTTATTAAAGATGAAAAAATTAACGTAGCATCTTACGTTTCTTCTTACGGTGATGTAACCGTAACATCTTTTAAAAGAGTTGCTCTTGGATAATAAGAACATAAGACATTAAGTCTATTTAAAGCCGTTTTCTTTTTTAAGAAAACGGCTTTTTTATTTTACATAACTAGCTACACCAACAAAATGTTAGAATTAAATATAACAGATACAATACCGTTGATTTTTTTGATTATTTTTGCTAACCATAAACAACGCCAACATGCATTATAAAAGAATACTTTTAAAACTTAGTGGAGAAGCCTTAATGGGCAGCAGACAATATGGGATAGACCCTATTAGACTTGCAGAATACGCTTCAGAGATTAAAGAAGTAGTAGACAAAGGTATTCAAGTAGCAATTGTTATTGGTGGAGGAAACATATTTAGAGGTGTTTCTGGAGCAAGTAACGGCATGGACCGCGTACAAGGAGATCATATGGGTATGCTAGCCACAGTAATAAATGGCTTAGCACTACAAAGTGCTCTTGAAGACGCAGGTATACAAACAAGATTACAAACAGCAATTAAAATTAACGAAGTAGCTGAACCTTTTATAAGAAGAAAAGCAATGAGACACTTAGAAAAAGGTCGTGTTGTAATTTTTGGCGGAGGAACAGGAAATCCGTATTTTACAACAGATTCTGCTGCAGTTTTACGTGCAATAGAAATTGAGGCTGACGTAATACTAAAGGGAACAAGAGTAGATGGTATTTACACATCTGACCCAGAAAAGGATGCTAATGCTACTAAATTTGACAAAATATCTTTTCAAGATGTACTAAACAAAGGTTTAAAAGTAATGGATACTACTGCTTTTACCCTAAGTCAAGAAAACGAATTACCTATTGTAGTTTTTGATATGAACACAAAAGGGAATTTACTTAAACTAGTATCAGGAGAAAACATAGGAACAGAAGTAAATTTATAGTGGTACAATTTGTGAAGTACCTAGACTAAAGACTAACACAATGAACGAAGAAATTAATTTTATAATAGACAGCACAAAAGAAAGTATGAATGGCACAATTAGCCATTTAGAAAAAGCTTTTATTAAAATTAGAGCAGGTAAAGCAAGTCCAGTTATGCTATCTAGCGTAATGGTAGATTATTATGGTTCTTCTACACCTCTAGCTCAGGTTGCCAATATAAATACACCAGACGCAAGAACAATATCTGTTCAGCCATGGGAAAAAAATATGCTTCACGAAATAGAAAAAGCTATTATGAATGCCAATCTTGGCTTTAACCCTATGAACAATGGAGACTTTGTTATTATCAATGTTCCACCATTAACAGAAGAAAGAAGAAAAGATTTAGCCAAACAAGCTAAAGGAGAAGCAGAAGATGCTAAAGTTGGCATAAGAAATGCTAGACAAGAAGCCAACAAAGAAATAAGATCTTTAGACGACGCATCTGAAGATTTAAAAAAGAACGCAGAAGCAGAAGTACAAGAACTTACAAACTCTTATACAAAAAAAATAGATACTTTACTTGCTACAAAAGAGGTTGAGATAATGAAAGTTTAATAAAAAATGACCTGTTAATGAAGGTACTATACAGAGAAGATTTAGGCAAAATACAGCTTATAGACGATATTAAAAGTCAACTAAGTAATGCTAAGATTTTCTCTGTACTTATAATACTAAGTTCTGCCTTAAACATCTTCAACAATCAAGGCAACATTCTTTTTTATGCGTCCCTAGTGTTAATTATTTGCGCAATTGGTTATGCGTATTATATGCTAACAAAAAAATCTTACAAGGAATTTTATTCAAAAAGAGAAATAAAGTGTTTTCAAATTACAAAAACACTAAACATAAAAAAATATAGACTACAACTTAAGAACGGTAAACACAGAGACCTAAACCTCCATAAACTCAACAAAACACTTAAAGAGTTTATAAAATTCTGCAAAGAACATAATATCAAAGTAGAAGATTAATGTTTCTTTACCTTTAATCCGTATTTAAACCCCATTTTTTGGGAACACTAACATACATTCTTTACCTTTGCGCACCTTAATTACTTATAATGGTTGCAAAGATTACGCAAGGTTTTTGGGCTAAAACCGCTCGGATAATTCTAAGAAATAGAATTCTCATTATATTACTTATTATAGCTTTCACTGTTTTCCTTGGGTTCCAATGGAAAAATATGAAGTTCTCTAGCTCAGAAGCTAACTTATTACCAGATCATCATCCGGTAAATGTTAAGTACCAATCATTTTTAAAACTATTTGGAGAAGAAGGCAATGTTATTGCTATAGCAGCAAAAGACAGCACCTTATATACTCCAGAAAAGTTTAATAGATGGAACAAACTTAGTAAACAATTAGATGCTTTTCCAGAGGTAGATTTTGTGTTATCTACGGACAATCTCAAAGAATTAGTAAAGTCTGAAGATGGACAAAAATTTCTACTTCAAAACTTTATAAAATCTAAACCTAGAACTAAAGCAGAAATAGATAGTTTAAAACAGCATCTTTTTGAAAATATGCCATTTTACGAAAACCTGCTTTACAATAAGGAAACAGGAACAATTAGAACATTAGTTTACCTAGACAAGGACATCGTAAATACATCTGTTAGAAAAGATTTTATCTTAAAAGATTTTCTGCATTTAACAGACAGATTTGAAGAAGAAACTAAGATGAATTTGCATATATCTGGAATGCCATATATACGCACAATGAACTCTAAGAACATAATAGACGAGATAAATAAATTTATACTAGCAGCGCTTGGTGTTACTTCATTAATTTTCTTTTTCTTTTTTAGGAGTTTTAGAGCCACATTTATATCTATGTGCGTTGTTATTATTGGTGTAATGTGGGCCTTTGGCATATTAGGATTGCTTCAATATGAAATTACAGTTTTAACAGCTTTAATACCACCGTTAATCATTGTAATAGGCATACCTAACTGTATATTTTTAATAAATAAATATCAGCAAGAGGTAAAAAAACACGGAAACAAAGCACTGTCTTTACAACGTGTTATCTCTAAAATAGGAAACGCAACCTTAATGACCAACATTACAACGGCGTCGGGTTTTGCAACATTCATAATTACAGACAGTCAGTTATTAAAAGAATTTGGTATTGTAGCCTCTATAAATATCATTGGTATTTTTATTCTTTCGCTATTAATTATTCCAATAGTTTACAGCTTTTTACCAATGCCAAAAGACAAGCATTTAAAGCATTTAAACACCAAATGGATTGATACATTTGTTAGTTGGATGGAAAACATTGTTAGAAATAAAAGAATCTCAGTATACATTGTATCTGTCCTTTTACTAACCATAAGTATTATTGGAATTTATCAGATAAAAATATCTGGTAGCCCTATAGAAGATATGCCAAAAAAAGCTGAATTCTTTAAAGATATTCGCTTTTTTGAAAAAGAATACAATGGCATAATGCCCGTAGAAATTGTAATAGATAGCAAAAGAAAGAATGGAGTTTTAAAGCCAGCAACATTAAAAAGAATGGACAAGCTTGGTGAGGTTATAGATGAAATTCCAGAACTATCTAAACCCATATCTATTGTAAATCTAGTAAAATACTCTAAACAAGCATTTTACAATGGTATTCCCAAATATTATCAGTTGCCAACCACGCAAGAGAACAACTTTATTATGGATGTTGTTCGTAACTCTAAGGGCGAGGGCAACTTATTAAAAAGCTTTGTGGACTCTACAGGACAAACAGCTCATATCACCACATTTATGAGAGATGTAGATACGGAGCGTATGCAAGACATAGAAAGTGAGCTACAAGAGAATTTAGACAAAATTTTTCCAAAAGAAAGATACAATACCTTCTTAACTGGCAAAGCTTTATTATTTTTAAAAGGGACAAAATACCTAGTTAACAACCTAGTATTATCATTAGCCCTAGCCATTGCACTTATAGCCTTATTTATGGCGTATTTATTTAGGTCTTTTAGAATGATTGTAATTTCTCTAATACCTAACCTATTACCTTTAATTATTACAGCTGGCGTAATGGGCTTTGTAGGTGTACCTATAAAACCATCTACTATATTAGTATTTAGTATTGCTTTTGGTATATCTGTAGATGATACCATTCACTTTTTAGCCAAATACAGGCAAGAACTAGTAGTAAACAAATGGGCAATTAAAAAATCTGTTTACGCCGCATTAAGAGAAACAGGAGTTAGTATGTTTTACACATCTATAGTGCTGTTCTTTGGCTTTTCGGTATTTATAATCTCAAACTTTGGTGGCACAGTAGCTCTAGGAGCATTAGTTTCTGCAACACTATTATTTGCAATGCTTGCAAATTTAATTTTACTACCATCACTACTACTATCCTTAGAGCGTAGTATAGCAAATAAACAAGTTCTTAAAAAACCACAAATAGATATTTTACCAAAAGACGAGGTAAAAATCAAGAAAAAAAATCAAATCAATAATCAAAACTAATTTGAGTATTTTAAAGACAACTCAAAAAAGCTATCTTTATCACTTAAAATAAGAAGTATATTTTACAGAAAATGAACACAAACAGCATAAAAGACTTATTGTCAGGGAAACAACTTTTACAAGAAGTAACCATTAATGGTTGGGTAAAAACATTTAGAAGCAATAGATTTATTGCTTTAAATGACGGCTCTACTATACAAAATATACAATGTGTTGTCGATTTTGAAAAGTTAGACGAAAACCTATTAAAGCAAATCTCTACAGGAGCCGCTATAAAAGTTAAAGGCACACTAGTAGAAAGCCAAGGAAAAGGCCAATCTTTAGAAGTACAAGTTTCTTCTTTAGAGGTTCATGGAACTGCAGATCCAGAAACGTATCCTATTCAACCTAAAAAACATACTTTAGAATTTTTAAGAGAAAAAGCACATTTACGCGTAAGAACAAATACTTTTTCTGCCGTAATGCGTATGCGCTCTGCCCTATCTTTTGCTGTACACCAATACTTTCAACAAAACGGATTTTTTCACGTTCACACTCCAATTGTAACTGGATCTGACGCTGAAGGAGCAGGAGAAATATTTAAAGTATCTACATTAGATAGCAAAAACCCTCCTTTAACTGAAGATGGAGATATTGATTACTCAAAAGACTTTTTTGGAAAAGAAACTAACCTAACTGTATCCGGACAACTAGAAGCAGAAACCTATGCAATGGGCCTTGGAAAAGTATATACTTTTGGACCAACTTTTAGAGCAGAAAACTCTAACACCTCTAGACACCTTGCAGAGTTCTGGATGATAGAACCAGAAATGGCTTTTTACGATTTAGATGCTAACATGGACTTAGCAGAAGACTTTATAAAAAGCGTATTATCTTATGTGCTAGAAAACTGTAAAGACGACTTAGAGTTTCTAGAAAAGCGTTTGTTAGACGAAGAAAAAACTAAACCTGTAGCCGAACGTAGTGAAATGCCTTTAATTGAAAAACTAAAGTTCATTACAGAAAACAACTTTAAAAGAGTTACTTACACAGAGGCTATAGACATACTAAAGAACAGCAAACCTAATAAGAAGAAAAAGTTTAAATTCCCTATAAATGAATGGGGTGCAGATTTACAAAGTGAACACGAACGTTTTCTTGTAGAAAAGCATTTTAAATGTCCTGTTATTTTGTTTGATTACCCAGCTAAAATAAAAGCATTTTATATGCGTTTAAATGAAGATGGCAAAACAGTAAGAGCAATGGATATTCTTTTTCCTGGTATAGGAGAAATAGTTGGTGGCTCGCAAAGAGAAGAACGTTTAGATGTTCTTTTAGAAAAAATGAAAGATCTTGACATAGACGAAAAAGAACTATGGTGGTATACAGACTTACGCAAATATGGTAGTGCTGTACACAGTGGTTTTGGTCTTGGTTTTGAGCGATTAGTGCTTTTTGCTACAGGAATGGGTAACATTAGAGACGTTATTCCTTTTCCAAGAACACCACAAAACGCAGAATTTTAGTAGTATTAACAACAAAAACAGTCATAAAAAGAATTAACATTAATGCTTAAACAACACCTACAATTTAAGTTATCTCAAAAGTTGTCTCCACAACAGATACAGCTTATGAAGTTAATTCAACTTCCTACTCAAGCTTTTGAACAACGTTTAAAACAAGAGTTAGAAGAAAATCCTGCTTTAGAAACTGGCAAAGATGAAGCCGATTCTATAGAGGATGAATATGATGATATATATGATAATGATACCGAAAAAATTGAAGCAGAAGATATAAACATAGACGAGTATCTTTCTGATGATGAAGTTCCTGACTATCGTACCCAAGCTAATAATTACAGTGCAGATGATGACGAAAAGAGCATACCATATGCTGCAGGAACATCTTTTCATCAATATTTAATGACACAATTAAACACTGTTTACTTAGACGATCAAGATTGGTCTATCGCAGAGTTTTTAATTGGTAGTGTAGATGAGAGCGGTTACATCCGTAGACCCATAGCGGATATTATGGATGACCTTGCTTTTACGCAAAATATATTTACTGAAGAAAAAGATATTCTAAAGGTCTTAAATCTAGTTCAAGACTTAGATCCGCCTGGTGTTGCTGCTAGATCTTTAGAAGAATGTTTAATTATACAATTATCTAGAAAAGAACAAACTCCAGAAATAGAGCTAGCTTCTTTAATTCTAGAAAAGTCTTTTGATCAGTTTACAAAAAAACATTATAAGAAGTTAATACAGAAACACAATATAACAGAAGAGGAACTTAAAGGTGCCATTTCTGAGATTGAAAAATTAAACCCAAAACCAGGCGGATCTTACGCAGGCAACACTAGAATAATAGAACACATTGTTCCTGATTTTTCTATAAAGATTGCTGATGGCGAATTAGAACTTACATTAAACGGAAGAAATGCTCCTGAGTTACACGTATCTAGACAGTATAACAATATGCTTGAAGGATATAAAAATTCTAAAACAAAATCTCAATCTCAAAAAGACACTGTATTTTTTATCAAACAAAAACTAGATGCAGCAAAGTGGTTTATAGACGCTATTAAACAAAGACAACAAACTCTTTTTATTACAATGAGCGCTATTATGAACTACCAAGAAGAGTACTTTTTAACAGGTGACGAGCGCAAGCTTAGACCAATGATTTTAAAAGATATTGCAGACACCATAGGTATGGATGTTTCTACCGTTTCCAGGGTAGCCAACAGTAAGTATGTAGACACGCCTTACGGCACTAAACTAATAAAGGAATACTTCTCTGAGTCTATGAAAAATGAGCAAGGAGAAGATGTATCTACAAAAGAAATAAAGAAAATACTTGAGACTGTTATTGGTGAAGAAGAAAAAAGAAAACCATTAACAGACGATAAACTGGCTGCCATATTAAAAGAAAAAGGTTATCCTATTGCCCGCCGTACAGTAGCCAAATACAGAGAACAACTAAACATTCCTGTAGCAAGGTTAAGAAAGCAGATTTAATGAAAGGACTTTCAAAACTAGCATCTTCTATTTTTCACCCTTTATTTACACCTGTAATTGGCACTTTGTGCTACTTTAAAATTACA
This sequence comes from Cellulophaga fucicola, assembly GCF_900119145.1. GTDB lineage: Bacteria > Bacteroidota > Bacteroidia > Flavobacteriales > Flavobacteriaceae > Cellulophaga > Cellulophaga fucicola. Next base: position 672,441 of record NZ_FPIY01000002.1, read on the forward strand.
CCCCAATATTACACAGCAAATTTATTTATGGGCAACATATTACCCATACTTATATTAACAGTTATTGTTCCTTTAGTATGCTATATTATATTAAGAAGTGTAGGTGCAATATCTTCTTTTTCTGCCCCTTCATTAGAAGAACGAAAATATCCGCTATACATAAGCCTTGGCCTCTTATTACTTATTGTATATAAAGTAATACCCAACAACTACTCAAAAGAACTTTTCTTTTTCTTTTTAGGGTTAGTTGCCGCAACATTCAGCACCTTATTGCTGCTTTTTATGCGTTTTAAGAGCAGTATGCATTTAATGGGACTAGGAACATTAACTATGCTACTAATAAACCTTAGCGTCCATTTTGAAGTAAATATTATTTTTGCAATTGCTACCGCAATAATTTGCACAGGAATTGTAGCAACAAGTAGACTTTACCTTAAAGCAAATAGTAATTCAGAAATCATAGTAGGCTTTTTAATAGGCCTAGTTTCTCAATTTATTACAATAAAATATTGGTTATAAAATATAAAAGTTAAAACCAACTCTTATCGGTTTTAAGCTTAAGTCTTCACCGTTTACCGCAGCGCCATCTAACAAGCTATTTAGACCATAATAAACGTGTACATTCCACGTATTATAACCCATATTAAACTGCAGACCATACCTAATCTTATCTATATCGTCATTAGAAAAAGATTCCTTTAATTCATCTGAAACAAATTTTGATCTAGCTGAAAATGCATATCCTAATTTAACACCTCCATAAATTCTTAAAAACTTATAATCTGTTGGCGTAGATTTTCTCCAACGAAATTCAATTGGCAATTCAACTAAATGTGTCTCAATCTTACTACGTTTATAATCTGTATCATCATCAGCAAAAGAATATGCAATAACATTATTTTCTTTTGTTGCTATTAAATTAGAGTAATAGTTATTTACAGCATACCCTAAACCTAAACCTATAGACACAGTTCGATTTTTATTAATAGGCATATCTTTTATAAATCCAAATTGCAAACCAAAAGGAAGGTTTCTCTGCGTCATATCAGACGGTTTACTACCAAAAGTATTATAGGTTAAACCCAAATAAAACTGATCTTCTAAATAAAGACTATCTACAGTACTATTCTGTGCCGAAGCACCTAAAACAAACAAGAAAAAAATTATAAGAGAGCTATTGCGTAACATAAATAAACATTTAAAATGTTGGTACAAAAAAACGCTCCAAATAGTGTTACCTATCTGAAGCGCTTATAATAGTTTAACTATCTAAATTATTGTAAGTTTTTAAAGGCATCACCATCATATGTAGTGTAATTTACCTTTAAAGCATTTACTTTTCTTAACTCCTCTTTAATATCCATAATAATACCCATATTGGCATTCTTATCAACTTTTAAAGATGTAGTTATTGCATTTTGAACCTCTTGTGGTTTTTTAGCAATTTCTTCTAAAACGTAATCTCCTACCTCAGAAACATTAGCAAACTTATCGTTTAATTGTATCTTAGGCTCCTTACCAAATGCACTTTGGTATTTAGCTGTAGGTTCACCAACATAAATATAAACTACTCTATCTTTCTTTTCTAGTTTCTTAATTTCAGAAGCGTTAGGTAAATCATTTTCTACCAATGGCTCGCTATCTTTCATTACAGTAACCGTCATAAAGAAAAACAAAAGCATAAATACAATATCCGGAAGAGAAGCCGTAGAAACTGGAGGTAATTCTCCGTCTTTTTTCTTTTTAAATTTTGACATATTCCTTTGTATTAAATGTTATTAATTTGTGCTAGTTTCAGCTTCAGATAATTTCTGAGGATAAAGATCTTGAATTTTCTTAATTCTAACTTTCAATTTTTCCTTAGTTTCATCTGGAGTTTCTTGGTCTGCATATGCCGCTTCCATTTCTGTAAAAGACATATTATAACCTAACTTCTTAGCCGATCTATTACGCAATTCATTATACGCTGCAACTAACTCATTCTGTACTGTTATGTATACAGAATATTTAGTTTCACGATCATTCTTTAACGAAATAACTGCTTTAATTGGATTATCAGAAGACTCTGGACTTCTTTCTCCTTCACAGTAGTCACAATAATTAGGATCTCCCTTTATTGCTCCACCGTTATCTAAAAAAGCAACTGCTTTATCTTTTAGTTTCTTAATATCTAAAAGTTCTTCCTCTACAAGCAACTGACCATCTTTACCAATTTGAACAGTAAAAATATTTTTTTGCTTAAGAACTATTTGTTCGTCAGTAGGCGGCTCTTTAGGAGGCAACATACGATCTAATCCTGCATCTGTTTCTATAGTAGTAGTTACTAAGAAAAAGATAAGCAGTAAGAAAGCAATATCTGCCATAGAACCGGCACTTACTTCTGGTGCTCCACCTCTTCTTGCCATAATTATTATTTTTTATTTACCGATTAGTTTTTTTACACTTGGTACAATCATTAGAACAACAGCAACTATTGCTAATATTAAGAACGTGTAAATACCCGTTCCGATATTTTTAACTGTACTAGTTGTAGCATTCATATCTGTTAAAAACTGAGGATCTAAATCTTCTCCGTTTGATAAAAAGTACGAAATAATTACTACAAGTGCAAAACCAACTAAAGCAAATAAGGCTTTTTTAAGGTTCTCTGGAGTTGAAAACAAGTTTTTAAGTGTATAAACTAAGGCTACCACTACTGCTATACCTAATAAGATATATGTAATAATAAACATAAAGTTCATTGCACTACTGTTCGCCGCCTCTGCTGCTACCTCAGGAATAGTAAAATCCCCTGATGGTAAAAAATACCATAGCACAGCCGATATAAGGCCTATTACGATTAAGGCTATTTTAATTATTTTTTGCATAATGCTTTTGTATTAAGGTCCGACTTATTTTTTGTGATCTACCAACATATCAATCAAAGAGATTGAAGAATCTTCCATATCATTTACAATACTATCAATTTTAGCAATGATGTAATTATAAAAAATCTGAAGAATAATAGCTGTCACAAGACCAAATACAGTTGTTAATAATGCAACCTGAATATCACCTGCAATTAAAGATGCACTTAAGTTACCTACTGCTGCAATCTTCTGGAAGGCCTGGATCATACCAATTACCGTACCCATGAAACCAAGCATTGGCGCAATAGCAATAAATAAAGATAACCAAGAAACATTCTTCTCTAATTGACCCATTTGCACACCACCGTAAGCTACAACTGCTTTTTCTGCAGACTCTATGCTTTCACCAGCTCTATCTAATCCTTGGTAGAAAATAGACGCTACAGGTCCTTTTGTATTTCTACACACTTCTTTAGCTGCTTCTACACCACCAGATGCTAAAGCGTCTTCAACTTTTTGCTTTAATTTAGCAGTGTTTGTACTTGCCATGTTTAAATAAATAATTCTTTCTATTGCCACTGCAAGACCAAGAATTAAACATAAAAGTACAATACCCATAAATGCAGGTCCACCAGTAATAAATTGTTCTTTTAAAACTTGAACAAATCCTCTTGGAGCGTCTTTTTCCGCTGCTTCTTGTAATAAAGTAGCTGCATTTACTGTATTTGTACTAAAAACAAACAACCCAGCTACAGCTAGGATAGATGATAATCTTTTCATTTTCGAAACTTAATTTAGTTAGTTAATAGGGTTAAAGATAAAAAAAAAATGTTATAATAAAATTAAAATAAACTTATCTGCAGAGAGGAAGGGATTCGAACCCTCGATACACTTGTGATGTATACACACTTTCCAGGCGTGCGCCTTCGACCACTCGGCCACCTCTCTATTCATAAGTTTAACGGGGTCCAAATAACAAAAAAAATATTAGTTTAAGAAATTATATATGTTATTTTTATTGCAATTCTCCTCGCAAAGGTGTTTCAAAAAGTGTTTTAAATAGTTTTGGTGAGACACCAGTACCTAACAAATACATTAACTTAGTTACAGCTGCCTCTGTTGTAATATCCTTACCATTAATAATTTGCAAGCTCTGCAACTCCTCACTAGTTTCATACTGCCCCAGTAAAACACTACCTCCAGAACACTGTGTAACATTAACAATATGCAATCCTCTTTTTATTGCATTTTTTATATCATTTAGCAACCATTTATCTGTAGGTGCATTACCAGCACCATATGTTTCTAATATTACACCTTTTAAATCAGGAATATTTAACACACTTTTTAGTACATTCTTATTTAATCCTGGGAATAATTTGAGAATAACAACGTTATCATCCAGTTTTTTATGCACTTTTAATGGCTTCTGATGCTTCTTTTTTCTTAAATATTCGGTATTTACTTTTAAATGCACACCAGACTCTGCTAATTCAGGATAATTTAATGAAGCAAAAGCTTCAAAATGTTCCGCATTTATTTTTGTAGTACGGTTACCTCTATATAATTTATATTCAAAATACAAACACACTTCTTGTATTACAGCTCTATCACCTTCTCTTAAAGCCGCTATTTGAATAGAAGTAATTAAGTTTTCTTTTGCATCTGTACGCAAATCGCCTATTGGCAATTGAGACCCCGTTAAAATTACTGGCTTGCTCAAATGCTCTAACATATAACTTAAAGCAGAAGCAGTGTAACTCATAGTATCGCTACCGTGTAGAATTACAAAACCATCAAAAGCATCATAATTCTCCTCTATTAGAGTAGCAATAGACACCCAATGAGACGGATTCATATTAGATGAATCTATAGGCTCATCAAAAGAAACACTATCCACAGAACAATCTAACTGTTTTAATTCTGGTATACTTTTCATTAGATTATTAAAATTAAAAGCCTTTAAAGCTCCCGTTTTATAATCTTTTACCATACCAATTGTTCCTCCGGTATAGACAAGTAATATTTTTGTCTTATGTGCCATACTAATTTTCATTTTTACACTCCAAACACCGACTCAGAGTTCCTTGTTGTTATTTCTGCGATCTCTGCTATATCCTTATTATATATTTCGGCAAGTTTTTGCGCTACATTAACAATGTAGGCACTTTCATTTCTTTTACCTCTAAATGGTGTTGGCGCCAAATAAGGAGCATCTGTTTCTAAAACAATGTTTTCAATATCAATTTCGCTTAAAAATTTATCAATTTTACCATTCTTAAAAGTCACTACACCACCTATACCCAACTTCATATTGTAAGAAATAGCCAATTTTGCTTGTTCCAATGTGCCAGTAAAACAATGAAAAATACCGCGCAGATCATCACCTTTTTGTTCTTCTAAAATTTCAAAAACCTCGTCAAAGGCACCTCTACAGTGAATTACAATAGGTAATTTATATTTTTTAGCTAGCTGTATTTGATGTTTAAAAGCATGTTGTTGCTCTTTTAGAAATGTCTTATCCCAATACAAATCTATTCCAATTTCACCAACTGCATAAAATTTGCGTTGCGCTAACATTTCTTCAATATGCACCAATTCTACATGGTAATCCTCTTTTACATGCGTTGGATGAAGCCCCATCATTAAAAAAACATTATCTGGATAAGCCTCCTCCAAAGTCAACATAGAACTTGTGTAGGTCGAATCTATTGCAGGAATAAAAAAACGTTTTACCCCACTTTCCATTGCTTTTTGTATAGCCTCATCTCTATCTTGATCAAAAGCTTCACTATATAAATGTGTATGTGTATCTGTTAAAATCATACCGCAAAAATAGAATTATCTTATAGATTTTATTGTTTTTAAAACGATATAGTTTCATTTTCCTTTATCTCTTAAAGATTGATATATATTTGTACAAAAACTGAATACATGTCTAGCTTAAAAAAATTTCTACTTAAAAAAGGGTACACCAAAATTAAATTAACCCTTACTCCTACTAATCATTTTGAAATAAAAGCAAAAATTAATGATATTTCAGGTAGGTTTATTCTAGACACGGGAGCATCTAACACTTGCATAGGCATAGATAAAATTGAAAACTTTAAGCTAATTCCTGAAGATTCAGAAATAAAAGCTGCTGGTGCAGGCGCCACAGAAATGGACACCCAAATCTCTACTAAAAACACCATAAAAATTGGAGCCTGGAAATATCAGAAATTAAAAATTGTTTTATTTGATCTTATGCACGTTAACCAAGCTCTAATAAACCACAATGCACTACCCGTAGATGGTATTATTGGAGCTGACATATTAAAAAAGACAAAGGCTATTATAGATTACAATAAGAAATGTGTCTATTTTAAATTATAAGATAGTCTCATCCATTTTATAAGCATTGTGACGATTAATTAAAGCTGATTTTTGTTGAAATGTAGATTTTTACACGCAAAATACTACAACCATGACAATTCAGAAAATAACATTATACTGTTTAGCCTCAGTATTTATATTATTTACAACCAGCTGCTCTAATGACGATAACGATTACCAAAAGGCAGAAGAAGACATTTTACAGAAAAATATAACTTCGCTTTACGGTTCACTAGAAGCCTTACAATTACCCCTAGAAAACGACTTAAACAACATACCAAGCGACCCCAAAAACCCTTTAACACCAGAAAAGGTAGCTTTAGGTAAATTGTTATTTCACGAAACTGGACTTGCCCTTAACCCTATTAAAGAAATAGGCACAAATACGTATTCTTGTGCCAGCTGCCATCATTCTGCAGCAGGTTTCCAGAGCGGGAACCTACAAGGCATAGGCGAGGGTGGTTTTGGATACGGAACAAAAGGAGAAACAAGACATATGTCTATAGATTACCTTGAAACCGACTTAGACGTACAACCTATAAAATCTCCAAGTATTTTAAACACCGCCTATCAAAAAGTAATGCTTTGGAATGGCCAGTTTGGGGGAACAGCAGAAAACACAGGAACAGAAAGCAATTGGACACCAAACACACCGAAAGAAAGAAACAACCTTGGGTTTGAAGGCATAGAAATACAAGCTATTGCAGGACTAGGAGTTCATCGACTTTTAATAGACATAGACTTTCTAGAAAATAACGGGTACAAAATTATGTTTGACGCAGCCTTTCCTGACACCGAAGAAAGCAACAGATATTCTACCATTAACGCAGGCTTAGCCATTGCAGCTTACGAAAGAATTGTACTTGCAAGCAAAGCTCCTTTTCAAGAATGGTTAAGAGGAGATAAAAATGCACTATCATCTAACGAACTAAAAGGTGCTAATTTATTTTTTGGAAAAGCAGAATGCTACCAATGCCACTCTGGGCCTGGCTTAAACAAAACTGGTTTCTACGCAATAGGAATGAAAGACCTAGACCAAAATAGCTCTCATATACTTATAGATGAAGCAACAAAAAAAAGGAAGAGGCGGGTTTACAGGAAAAACTGAAGACAATTATAAATTTAAAATACCCACACTATACAACTTAAAAGACGCCACAAACTTTGGTCACGGAGGAAGCTTTACTAGCATAAAAAAAGTTATAGAATACAAAAACAAGGCTATTTCAGAAAACAGCGATGTACCAGAAAGCCAATTAGCAAATAGTTTTATTCCCCTACATTTAACAAATGAAGAAATAAACGACCTAACTTCTTTTGTTGAAAATGCCTTATACGACAACAACCTTAATAGATATACCCCAGAGAGCTTACCTTCTGGAAATTGTTTTCCTAATGCAGACAGTGAATCCAAAACGGATATGGACTGCAACTAAAGATAAAAACAACAAAAGGATACTAAAAAATAAAAGGGCTGAAGTTTTACTTCAGCCCTTTTTATATTCAAATGTTATTAAAATTACATTTCTAATGCTTTATTAACATCATTATTCATTAATAACTCTTCTGGATTTTCTAATGCTTCTTTTACAGCAACTAAGAAACCTACAGATTCTTTACCATCAATAATTCTGTGATCATAAGATAAAGCAACATACATAATAGGAGCAATTACAACCTCGCCATTTTTGGCTATTGGACGCTCTACAATATTATGCATTCCTAAAATAGCACTTTGTGGAGGATTTATAATTGGTGTAGACAACATAGAACCAAAAACACCACCATTAGTAATAGTAAATGTTCCACCTGTCATTTCATCTACAGTAATTTCTCCTTCACGAGCTCTAATAGCTAAACGCTTTACTTCTGCTTCTACTCCTCTAAAACTTAAGTTTTCTGCATTTCTAATTACAGGAACCATTAATCCTTTAGGTCCAGATACAGCAATACTAATATCTGCAAAATCGTAAGAAATCATCTCCTTACCATCTATCATTGCATTTACAGATGGATACATCTCTAATGCACGAACAACAGCCTTAGTAAAGAAAGACATAAACCCTAAACCAACACCATGCTTAGCCTTAAAAGCTTCTTTGTACTGGTTACGTAATGCAAAAATAGGAGACATATCTACCTCATTAAACGTAGTAAGCATTGCAGTTTCGTTTTTAGCTGAAACCAAACGTTCTGCTACTTTACGACGTAACATAGATAATTTAGAACGAGACTCTCCACGATTACCACCAGTAGTTGGCGTACCCATAGATGGCACTGCATTTACAGCATCATCCTTAGTAACTCTACCATCTTTACCTGTACCAGATACAGCAGATGCTTCTACTCCTTTTTCACTTAATATTTTCTTTGCAGCAGGAGACGCAGTCCCCGTTGCATATGTTTTTGCTGCTTCTGCAGGCTTAGGAGCGGCTGCTTTAGGCGCAGCTGCTTCTTTCTTCTCTTCTTTAGGAGCATCAGCAGAACCTTCAGGTTTTGCCGCAGACGTATCTATTAAACAAACAACGGCACCTACTGCAACAGCATCACCTTCTTCTGCTTTTAATGTAATAATTCCGCTTTCCTCTGCTGGAAGCTCTAAGGTAGCCTTATCTGAATCTACCTCTGCAATAGCTTGATCTTTCTCTACATAATCTCCGTCTTGCACTAGCCATTCCGCTATTTCTACTTCGGTTATCGATTCTCCCGGTGAAGGGACTTTCATTTCTAAAATCATCCTACTTTATTTGATGTGTTATTGTGTTTATCTTTTTGTCATATTGTCTTTGGTTTTATCAAAGACATAATCTATTACTTGTTGGTGTCTGCGTTTAGAACGCACTGCACTACCAGCTGCTGGCGATGCATAAAAACGTCTAGATGCAACCCTTAATTTATTAGCATCTGCAAAATGCATCATTATATGACTCCAAGCCCCCATATTTCTAGGTTCTTCCTGTGCCCATACAACATCATCTGCATCTGTATACTTTGCAATAATCTCATTCATTTTTTCAGCAGGTAACGGGAATAACTGCTCTACTCTTACCAAAGCAACATCATCTCTATTTTCCGCTTCCTTTACAGCCAATAAATCATAATAAAATTTACCAGTACAAAAAACCAGAGATTTAACCTTACTAGCATCAGCAGTAGTGTCATCTAAAACTTCTTGAAAAGATCCGTTTGCAAATTCCTCTACAGTAGAAACTGCTTTTGGATGCCTTAACAAACTCTTTGGTGTAAATATAACCAAAGGTTTTCTGTAATTAACTTTCATTTGTCTACGCAAAATATGGAACATTTGAGCTGGTGTAGATACATCTGCAATAAACATATTATCTCTAGCACACAACTGTAAATATCTTTCCATACGAGCAGATGAATGTTCTGCACCTTGACCTTCATAACCGTGAGGCAATAACATCACCAAACCGTTCTGTAATTTCCATTTATCTTCTGCTGCAGATATATATTGATCTAACATAATCTGCGCCCCATTGCTAAAGTCACCAAATTGCGCCTCCCAAATTGTAAGTGTTTTTGGACTAGCCATAGCGTAACCATAATCAAACCCAACTACACCATATTCAGATAAAAGTGAGTTATATATTTGAAACTTAGCTTGCTCTTTGGATAAGTGATTTAATAAGATAATCTCTTCTTCACTCTCTTCAACCTTCATAACTGCATGACGGTGAGAAAAAGTACCTCTCTCTACATCTTGCCCAGACATACGAACACCAAAACCTTCTTGCAACAATGTACCATAAGCTAAAAGCTCACCCATTGCCCAGTCTAATTTATTAGTATCAAAGAACATTTTTTTACGATCTTTTACTAACTTTTCAACCTTACGCAAGAATTTTTTATCACCAGGCAACTCTGTTATCACCTTAGCAATTTCTGTTAGTTTATCCTTATCAAAAGTAGTATCAACAGATTTCATCATCTCCCATTCTCTGACAGAATCAAAACCTTTCCATTCATCAGCCATAAAAGGCGTAATGATTGTTTTATCTTCTTTTCTAGAATCTTCTAATTCTTCTTCTAAAGAAGATTTATATTCATTCTCTAATTCTTTTACAAATCCTTTTTCAATAATTCCTTCTGATAATAAACGCTCTGCGTAAATATCTCTAGAGTTATCATGTTTAGATATTGCTTTGTATAATTTAGGCTGTGTAAAACGAGGTTCATCACCTTCATTATGCCCGTATTTTCTGTAGCCTAATAAATCTATAAATACATCTCTATTAAAACGCATTCTATATTCTAATGCAAATAAAGAAGCGTGCACTACAGCCTCAGCATCATCTGCATTAACGTGTAACACTGGACTTAAAGTTACTTTAGCAACATCTGTACAATATGTAGACGACCTAGCATCTAAATAGTTTGTTGTAAATCCAATTTGGTTATTTACAACTATATGTATTGTTCCGTTTGTTTTGTACCCATCTAGGTTTGCCATTTGCACAACCTCATACACTAAACCTTGACCTGCAATTGCAGCATCTCCGTGCACAACAATTGGTAATACTTTTGAAAAATCTTCTGGAAAATGAGCATCTTGTTTAGCCCTAGCAATACCTTCTACTACTGCACCTACAGTCTCTAAGTGAGATGGATTTGGTGCAATATTCATTTTTATTTTATTGCCATTACTTGCTTTGCGCTCAGACGTCCAACCTAAGTGATATTTAACATCACCATCAAAAATCTCTTGCTCGTAATCTTTACCATCAAACTCACTAAAGATATCTTTAGCCGCTTTACCAAAAATATTGGTAAGCACATTAAGTCTACCACGGTGAGCCATACCCATTACAAACTGCTCTACACCCATTTCTGCAGCACGCTCTACAACGGCATCTAAAGCAGGTATTAAAGACTCATTCCCTTCAATAGAAAAACGTTTTTGACCTACATATTTTGTATGCAAAAAGCTTTCAAAAGAAACAGCTTGATTTAATTTTTTAAGAATATGCTTTTTTCTATCAGCATTAAAACGCGGGTGATTATCATTGACATTTAGCCAATTCTGAATCCACTCCACTCTCTCTGGCTTACGAATGTACATATACTCCACGCCAATAGCCTCGCAGTATATGTTTTGTAAGTGCCTTATAATTTCTTTTAGAGATACTGCACCAATACCCAAGATTTCTCCTGCTGTAAAGACAGTTTCTAAATCAGCTTCGGATAAACCAAAGTTGTCTAATTCTAATGTTGGTGTGTATTTTCTTCTTTCGCGAACAGGATTTGTTTTTGTAAACAAATGCCCTCTACTTCTGTACCCATCTATTAGCTTAATTACTTTGAATTCTTTCTGAAGGGATTGTGGCATTGCAGCTTCTACTGCCGGTCCATTTTCAGAAAACTCTTCTAGTGCTGTCTCTTGACCAAAGTCAAAACCTTGAAAAAAAGCACGCCAACTTGGCTCTACACTATCAGGGCTAATTAAGTATTTATCATATAGGGTCGCAAAAAATGATGTATGCGCTGCGTTTAAAAACGAATATTTATCCATTGAAAATTCTTCTCTGTCTTTTAAACAAAATTTATTCAAAAATACAACTTTTAGCTTTTATAAGCATATCTTAGTACGTAATTATGAAAAAAATTAACAAGAATGATAAAAAACAACTACTTCTTCTCAAAAATACTCGTTTTTAGTATCTTAATAACTGCTTTTACCACGAATAAAGCAACATCTCAGCGAACAAATTCATCTTCTAACTTCTGGGATAATGTACATTTTGGAGGCGGCCTAGGAGTTGGTTTTGGCAACGACTCTTTTAATGCTGCAGTATCTCCAAGTGCCATATACCAAGTAAACCAAATGTTTGCTGTTGGTACGGGACTAAGTTTTAATTACTCTAAATATGGAGATTCTAAACTTATAGCCTATGGAGCAAGTGCATTAACATTATTTAATGTAATACCACAAATACAACTATCTGCAGAATTTGAAGAGCTTAGAATAAACAGAGAATTTGGGTTTAACGGCAGCACCATAGATGACGATTATTGGAACCCTGCTCTATATTTAGGATTAGGCTACAGCAACCAAAATGTTACAATTGGGTTACGTTATGACGTTTTACATGACGACGAAAAAAGTATAAATTTTGATGCCTTAATGCCTTTTGTTAGAGTCTATTTCTAATCTACTATTTCCATTTTTTTAAGCAAAAAGGAAGCATTCATGTTTTTACAAATACCATCTTTAAATTTATAGTCAAAATGTAGCTCATCACTAATAATCTCAGCATCAAAATAATGATTTTTAACACCTGGCAATTCATCTGCTGCTTTACATAAACTTAGATCATGTGTAGCAATTATTCCGGTTGATTTAGAGGCAACCAATTTCTCAACAAACTTGCGAGAACCAATAGCTTTATCAGTGCTATTTGTACCTTTTAAAATCTCATCTAAAACAATAAAATAACGATCGTTTTGTATTTCATCTACAATAAATTTTAGTCGTTTTAATTCTGAGAAAAAGTAAGACTCATCATCTGTTAACGAGTCTGTTGTACGCATACTTGTTATTAACTTAATAGGTGAATATTCTGCTGCCGTACCACAAACAGGCAATCCCATATTAGCCATTACAATTTGCAAAGACACCGTACGTAAAAAAGTACTTTTACCAGCCATATTAGCTCCTGTAACTATAAAAAACTCAGCATTATTTATATCTATATTATTCTTAACGCTTTTTGCAGGATCTAACAATGGATGCGCAGCATTTTCTACTTTAAGAACTTTTCCTTCTTTATGTATTATAGGATATACATAAGCTGGATTATTAAAAGCAAAATTACCTAAGCTATTGTATGCATCAAAAAAAGCAATTACATTAAACCACTCTTCTACAGAACTGCCGTGTTTAGCAATCCATTGCTCTATCTTATAAGACTGAAGAATATCCCACAGTAAAAAACCATTGCCAAGAAATCCAAAAATCATATTATTTCTTTGATCTAAAGCTCCCAAAATTCTTGAAAACTCATGAAGTACAACCGATGTTTTCTTGCTGTTATTTACAATAACATTTCTTTTTTCTTTTAATAGCTTAGAAGCAAACTCTACATTTTCTATTTCTACAATTAGCTTTTGATACTGCTGAAAAGTACTCTGTATTTTCCCCATATCGGCAGCAAGTTTACTCACTTTTTTAAAGAAGAACCCCGTAACAAGTATCCCTGTAAAAAACCAAATTGCAATAATAAACCCAGAAATTAAACCTAAAAAATACAGTACAAAAGTAGCTACAGAAACAACAGCAAATGCTGTTGGCACATATTGCATTACCTTAGGAATAAATGGATTGTGCTTCTCCATCCAGGAAACAATAGTTTTATAAGAAACCTCAGCTTTTACCAGTGTTGCTATGGCTGCAAATTGCTGTCTCCATTTAGGCTTAGAAGCCAACTCCTTAATAGCCTCTTGCTTTTGTTCTATATTATCTATGTTATTATCTGTAAACTGTTTTGCTAGAGCCCCACTACCCTGTTCCAAAGCAGTTCTATTACTAAATTGATAAAAAGAACCTTTACCAAACAGGTCTATATCTTGACTATAAAAATGCATTGGATCACTAAACTCTTCGCCATCTGGAAGGTTATGAAATTTACGATTTAGAACATCAATCTCTATTTCATTAATTTTAATTAGCGCTAAAAATTTATGATACACATACTGCAAATCTGAGTGCTTAGACACCAAATACACAAACAATATAATAGCACCTAATACAACTGCCATTACAATTTTAGCATTACCCATAAAAAAATAAATTCCAAAAGCAGCTAATAAAAAAACAGCCAACCTAAGCAAACTAGACCTTAACAACTTAGACTTAACCTTTTTAGACTCTTCTTTATATGTGACAATGTTATTTGTATAAAATGCAATCAGTTTTTCCATGTATTGTTACGTAAAATTGTGTAAACAAAAAAGTAAAGGTATTGGCTATTACTCCAAATTCTCTAATTCTGTTTTTAGTTTTTTAGTAAGACCAGACACCACTAAATTATAAGAATGGTCTATTAATTTTTTTGTTAATTGAGGAGAAATACGTTCTATTAAAATTGTATTCCAATGTTTTTTACTCATATGATACCCAGGGATAATATCACCATCATACGCCTCTTTTAATTCCTCCGCGTACTCAGGATCACATTTTAAGTTTACTTGTGTTGGCAGACGCTTTAAAGCCACCAAAGCAAACATTTTACCCATTACTTTAAAAACCAAAGTATACTCATCAAAAGGAAACTCTTCTGTTATTCCTTTTTTAGCAATACAATACTCTCTAAAGTCCTCTATATTCATTTTTAAACCGAGTTTACACTTCGTTAGAATCGTACACTACAACTTTATCCCACAAATGAGAAGCCTCATCTATAAATGTTAAATGAACATCTTCAGCCTGGTACTTATTTTGATTTTCTACAGACGTAAAAGACACCAATAAGCTAAAAGTAAAACTACCATCTACAACGTCTCTTGTAGCTTTTGGCGGTGTACCAATAAAATTAGTATGTGCATATTTTGACGCGTTTAAAAATTTACGAAGAGATACCACAAACGCCTCCCTATCTTCTGCTCTATCAGGGTTTTTTAGCCAAAAGAATACAGTGTGTACAAATACTGGCTCAAAATTATTATTATCAACCTTCATAAAAATATATTAACTATTAATTTCTTGTTCTATTTGCTTTACCTCTTTTTTATCTTCAATCCTTAAAGCAGAATAATCTAACTTCCAACCAATAGTCTCTACTATAGTTTCTACTAAAAGTATAGTTTCCATAGCTTCTTTACGAGCTGTCTCCATTAAGCCGCTTACAGGTATTTTATCTAAAATATGCTCTTTTGCCTCCTTATTTACATTGGTTAAATCTTCTGGCGAAAAAGAATTAAACAATCCGTTTTTAATATCGTAGAATTGTAATTCTGGAGAGATAGATAATACTTCAGGCTCAGGAAAATTAGTAAGTACAATTTTCTTATTTACATCATCTGCATTTAAAAGTATCTTTTTAAGGTCGTATCCTATTTGCACTTTAGCATTTATAATAACCAAAGCCTTCTTTTTACTACTAACCAAGCTCATAAAATGCTCCTTGGTATTATGGTACTGGTACACCTCTGCAAAATCTCCTTCTACAGATATTAGTTTGCACACTCTTTTTATTTTTTCTAGCAACACAGTTGATTGTTTGTGCGTTACCTCTTTTGTCTTTTTAGTTCTAAAAAAAGAATAGACCCAATACATTAATATTGCACCTAATATTAAACCCAAAAAAACTTCTATAATACCATCCATTTATAATCTCGTATTAAAAACAGCATTGTTTTACTGTTTTATTCTTCAATTTTATACAAAACCGGCCTACTAGGACTTGCATCATTCTCAAAAGGAGCTACTTGCAAATTTAAAAAATAAGAACCATCCTCTATAGTGTTTGCCACATATATAAATTCTGTAATAGTTGCATTCTCTCTTATTTTTCCTCCAAAGTTCCAAAAAGCCCTATGAGAAACCAACAAACCATCATCCTTTTCTTTGTCTACAGAAGGTAAATCTATTAATAAATGATCTACTCCTTTTTCCTTTAAAAAAGTAGCTCCGTCTTCTAATAAATAAGGTGGGTTTGTATTAGAGTACTGCATACTAATTTTATCGGACAAGTTAGGGATTGTACGTATAACCACTGCCTCTCTCTTTTTATTGCCTAATGCATATTGTAATTGCTTTTTAGAAATTACAAAGTCGTCTCCTATTTTTTCTGGCGCAATAGTTATTACTTCTGATAAAAAGAAAAACTGTTTTAGCTTTTTGTTTATAGACATAAACTCTTCCGTAATATGGCCAGCACATTCTGTATGCGTGCCGTGAGCATGCGGATTAAAACTAATATTATTAAAATTAACTGATGCTCCTTGCTTAACAGCACCAACAAAACCCTCTTCTGTATGCGGCTCTATCACAGGCGCATCTACATACCACGCATTTACATTAGACTCACTACCTTTTAACGGCATAGAAATATCTAAACCTTCGTTTAAATTAATAGTGTAATTCTTTGTTCTTACTTTAATAACTGCCTTCATCTATCTCTTTCTATATTAAACTTTACATATTAACAATAAATAAATCTGCTGCAATTCCGTCACTCAAAAACTTTCCTTTTTCAGTTACAAAAAGTGCATTATCACGAAACTCTAACAAACCTTTTTCAATTTTACTTGCTGCTTCCTTTTTTAAATAAGCAACATAATCTTTACCAAAGTCTTTTTCAACCTTACTAACAGAAACACCCCAAATGGTACGTAGACCTGTCATTACATATTCATTATATCTATCTACTACAGACAACTCTTCTATTTCTCTTGGAAACTCTCCTTTTGTTATAGCCTTAATATATTTAGGGTTATTATTTATATTCCAGCTTCTCTTTTCTCCATCAAAAGAATGTGCAGATGGCCCCACTCCAATATACTTTTTACCCAACCAATATGCAGTGTTATTTTTAGAGAAAAACTCGGGTTTTCCAAAATTAGAAAACTCATAATTTACAAACCCTTCTTTAGCCAATTCTTTTACCAAAATCTTATAATGCTCTTGCGCAACACTATCTTTTACTGGAGCAATTTCCCCTTTTTTAATAAACTTTTCTAATGCTGTTTTTGGCTCTACAGTAAGTGCATAGCTAGAAATATGTGGCAAACCAAAAGACAAAGCCCTTTGTATGTTTTGCAACCACTTTTTATTTGACATTCCAGGAATACCATAAATTAAATCTATAGATATATTAGAGAAATAAGTACTAGCCTCTGCTATACTACTTTCTGCTTCTGCTGCATTATGCGCCCTATTCATTAATTTTAAGTCGTCTTCAAAAAAAGATTGCACACCTATACTTAACCTATTCACCTTAGATGCCGCTAATTGGTTTATTTTTAAGATTGATAAGTCGTCAGGATTTGCCTCTAGGGTAATCTCTGGGTCTTTAGTTACAGCATAATGTGCATAAACTGTTTCTATAAGCTGATTAATTTCTTCAGTATCCAAAACAGATGGTGTTCCACCTCCAAAATAGATCGTTTCTACGTTGGTATTTGCAAACTCACTTTTACGTAAAACTAGCTCCATAGAAATAGCCTGAAGCATTTCTTCTTTTTTCCCCATTGTGGTAGAAAAATGAAAATCGCAATAATGACACGCTTGCTTACAAAACGGAATATGAATATAAATACCTGCCATTATATTTTTATTTTTTTACTCTGCTTTGGTTTTGCTTTACAAAAGAATCCCAACCAGAATAACTTTTACCCGTTTCTATTTTATTGCTATTATAATAATGACAAACTGCAGCTGCCAACCCATCTGTAGCATCTAAGTTTTTAGGCAATTCTTTTAAACCCAAAAGGTTTTGCAACATACCAGCCACCTGTTCCTTACTTGCATTACCACTACCCGTTATTGCCATTTTAATCTTCTTTGGCATATACTCAGTTACCGGTATTTCTCTTGATAAACCTGCAGCCATAGCCACACCTTGCGCACGCCCCAACTTTAACATAGACTGTACGTTTTTACCAAAAAAAGGAGCTTCTAACGCCATTTCATCAGGATGATATGTATCTATAAGTTCTATGGTACGCTCAAAAATTAATTTTAGCTTAGTGTATGGGTCTTTGTATTTCTGCAACAACAACTCGTTCATTTGCAAAAATTCCATCTTTTTACCTACAATTTTTATAAGTCCAAAACCCATAATTGTAGTTCCAGGATCTACCCCTAAAATTATTCTTTCTTTAGACACTAAATGTTATTTGGTATTTATGATTAACGGAATTCTAAATTTTGCCCTTACAGGTATTCCCCTTTTTAATGCAGGTCTCACTTTTGGCAAACTTCTAATGCCACGAGAAATAATACCATTAAATCCTGGTATCTGATTTGTAATTATAGAATCTTGCTCTATATCTAGGATAGATATTACACCTTTATCATTTATTAAGAAATCTATACGTATTGTATCTTTTATACTTCTATCTAATACAAATTCAAAATCTCCTAATATCTCTGAATAATGCAATAATAGCATTTCTTCAAAACACTTTTTTTGTTCTTCTTTTGACGCCAACTCATCGCACCCCTCAAACAACGGAAATTGATCTACGGCATTCCAATCTATACCTTTCATCTCTTGCTCTATTAACTTCTGAGTTCTAACAGCCCTAGAATCGAAAAAATCACAAGAAACACAAAGAAATATCATAAGAAATAAAGCTGCTCTTTGCATAAAAATTGAATTCTAGGCGAAATTTACAATTTTTTAACCAAGTGAACAGCATAGACGCAAAATTACCGTAAGAACTAAGGCTTTTAATTAAAGCTAAAAAATACTCTTTAAAAGGGCTGTGTGTTAATTTTGACTTACACAGTAGCACTATTTTATCTAAAAAAGTCAATCTGTATACATTTAAGGTTAATTTTTCTATATTTATAACCCGACTAAAAGGAAAAAGCCTATAATTTTTTATATTAAAAAACTAAGGAGCTATGAAACTAACATACAAACAAACAGAAAAAAGACCTGAAAATTCTTTTCTTGCGCGCCAAGACAGAATGCCTTGTATAGAACAAAATTGGCATTTTCATAAAGAGTTAGAACTTATATACTTTATAAAAAGCACAGGTACACGTTATGTTGGTAACTCCATAGGTAATTTTGCTCCTGGAGAACTTTATTTAATAGGCAGTAACGTTCCGCATTTATTCAAGAATCATAAAGAATACTATGCCGACAAGCTAGAGGATGAAGCTGTTGACCTAGTTGTAATTAAGTTTGAACACAATTTTTTAGGTGAAAACTTCCTGGATTTAGCCGAAGCAAAACGTTTGCAAACTCTTTTTCAGAAAGCAAACATGGGACTTCAATTTTCTAAAGCAGCAACCTATTTGGCTCACAACCACATACTAGGATTAGTAGGGAACCAAGGGCTTTCTAGAATAATTGGCTTATTAAAAATATTAGATATCTTATCTGTAAGTGAAAACTACAAACCTTTATGTTCTGAAGTTATAACAAACACTTATAACAAGAATGAAAAAGACCGTATGGCTAGGGTAATTTTATTCCTTACTGAAAATTTTGACAAAAAAATAGAATTAGAAGAAGTTGCATCTATTGCTTTTATGACTCCAAACGCATTTTGCAGATACTTTAAAAAAAGAACACATAAATCTTTTACGCAGTACCTAAACGAAATAAGATTAAGACATGCATGTAAACTATTAATAGAAGGCGAAATGCAAATTTCTACAGTTTGTTACCAATCCGGGTTTAACACATTAACCAACTTTAATAGACAATTTAAAACCTTAATGAAGGTAACTCCGTCTGAGTATATGGAAAAGTACAATCAAAAAATAGCAGCTATTTAATATAAAAAATATTTAATTAGAAGATGGTATAATAATGCTAACATGGGATAAAAACACTAGTACCAAAATTTAGTTTAAAAATTACATTTGATTAATTAAAACAAATAACAACCATACCACCTTATGCATGCCTTAATTATTTTAGTAATCTGTATTGTTTTATTAATTGTAACAGTTACTGTTTTTAAAGTACACCCAATACCTGCGCTGCTTATATTTGGCCTAATTTTAGGTCTAGCCTCTGGAGGCTCGGTTACAACAGTAACAGAAAGCTTACTAAACGGCTTTGGCAACACATTAAAATGGATTGGTTTAATTATACTTTTTGGCGCTTTATTAGGCGAGATACTATCTAATACTGGAGGATCAGACGTAATTGCAGATAGCATAATTACCCTTTTTGGCACTAAATACCTTCCATTAAGTATGGCCCTAATAGGCTTTTTAATTGGTATTCCTGTATTTATGGATGTTGCATACCTAACACTACTCCCTACTTTACATGTATTATCTAAAAAATCTGGGCACTCAATTTTAGTCCTTGGATTATCTTTAGCAATGAGTTTAACTGTTGCACACGCTTTAATACCACCCACACCTGGTCCATTAGCTGTAGCATCAACATTTAATATTAATGCAGGCGAAATTATACCTCTAAACGTTGCTGTTGCAATTGCAGCTATAATTGGAGGATTAGCGTGGTTAAAATTCAATAAAAAAAACCT
Organism: Cellulophaga fucicola; assembly: GCF_900119145.1. GTDB lineage: Bacteria > Bacteroidota > Bacteroidia > Flavobacteriales > Flavobacteriaceae > Cellulophaga > Cellulophaga fucicola. Next base: position 692,867 of record NZ_FPIY01000002.1, read on the forward strand.
ACAAACTACTAACGAAATAGATAGCAGCAAAATAAATAAAACAGAACATAAAAAATTATCTGGCTACAAAAAGATATTACCATTTGCCGCTTTATTAGTTCCGCTTATTTTAATGTCTACAGGTGCAATTGTTAAAGGAGAAAGTGCTTTTATAGCATTTATTAAAAACCCTATATGGTCCTTGTTAATAGGAATTCTTTTTGCTTTACCACTCCTTGGCAAACAGAACTTCTCCACAAAATTAAATTCGCATTTTAATAACGCAGGTTCTAAAACAGCCATTGTTATTTTAATTACAGGAACAGGTGGTGCTTTTGGGCAAGTAATAAAAGACACTGGTATTGTTAGCTCTTTATTCTCTAATTCGGAGTCAATTTCTTCTATGGGTATAATTGTACCATTTCTACTTAGTATGCTATTTACAACTGTTACAGGCTCTATTACTGTTTCACTAATAACCACGGCCTCAATTGTTGCACCACTAATTAGTAACGGCACGCTAGACCCAACGTTTACAACAGCTGCAATTTGTGCCGGATCATTAGGAATTATTCACGTAAATAGTAGCTTCTTTTGGCTATTTAAAGAAATACACAATGTATCCGTACCAAAACTGCTAAAATCTTTTAGCTTACTTACCGCTGTAGTTTCTTTATCAGGCGGATTAATGGTTTTAATTGCCCACATACTCCTAAGCGACTAATACAATAGTCAATTTTGTGCTTATAGGGTAAAATAATGCTGATCTAAGGTAAAATTCTTCAATATGCACATTTAATATTAAGGTTTCTTTGTGATATAAGGATGACTAGCTAATTACGCACACGCTCGCCATACCAACAACTAACACAAAAAACCACATTAAAATGGATGCATACTCACTAGCAATTATACTCGTTGTATTTGCAAGTTTTTTTCAAGGAACTTTTGGACTAGGAATGAAATATATGGCTCCACTTAAATGGGAAGCTTGGTGGCTTGTACAGGCTTTTGTTGCTATGATTCTTATTCCTGTTATATGGGCATTAATTGTTATTCCAGATTTATTTAATATTATAGCCAGCACAGATTCTAGCACTTTTTGGACAGCCGCTTTATATGGCTTTTTATGGGGAATAGGAGGTATTCTTTTTGGTGTTAGCGTAGAAAAAACCGGAATATCTATTACTTACGGTATTGTTATGGGACTAGCAGCTTCAATGGGGTGTATTATTCCTTTATTTCAAATAGAAGGTGCTTTTTCTCAGCCATCATTTCCAATAATACTAGCAGGTGTTCTATTACTTCTAATTGGCGTAGGCATCACCGCAATTGCAGGTGTTAAAAGAGATAAACTCAAAAACAAAAACGAAGATTCTAATAACAAATCTATAAAAACAGGTGTATTAATCGCTGTTGCCTCTGGTGTATTGTCTGCCTTTTTAAATGTAGGCTTCTCTAATGCTGCTCCTGTAGCAAAAATAGCTGTAGACAATTATGGAACAAGTGCACAAAATGCAAGTTTAGCATCTTGGGTTGTTGTTTTAATTGGAGCATTTGCAATGAACGGCGGTTATGCTATTTACAGGTTAGCAAAAAATAACACATGGAGTTCTTTTAAAGTAAAAAATAGCAAAAAGGCATATCTATGGGCAATAGCTACTGGTGTTTTCTGGTTTGCAGCACTTGGCGTATACGGACAAGGAGCAGCTTTAATGGGAGATTTAGGACCTGTTATTGGGTGGCCAATTCTATTAGGCTTAGCACTAATAATAAGTAACATATGGGCATATAGAGCAGGAGAATGGAAAAACGCAAATGGTCCTTTTAAAATACTTATTGGCGGACTAGCAGTACTTATTACTGCAATATGTATTCTAGGCTATGCCAACTATTAAATAATAACACACAATAACCATAATTATAAAAATACAATCCTAATCGCTTATAAAACTTTTTAGGATCAAAAAAAATCCACTTTGGTATGAAGATAAAAAACATAGAGCCTTACGTAATTAGCCATGAGTTGGATACTCCCTTTTATTTTTCGCAATGGCAGTATAACACTAGAAAAATATGTCTTGTAAAAATTACACTAGAAGACGGCACATATGGCTGGGGAGAAGGCTATGGCCCAGCAGGTGTAATTAAAGCAGGTATAGAGTTTTTTAGACCCTTTTTAATAGGCAAAAAAGCAATTGAGAACGAGGTCTTATGGCAAGAAATGTACAGAAGATCTATGGATTATGCCAGAAGCGGAAGCTTACAAGCTGCCCTAAGCGCTATTGATGTTGCATTATGGGATCTTAAAGGAAAAATACTAAATATGTCCGTTGCTGTTCTTTTAGGCGGATTAAAAAACCCAACTATACAACCTTACGCTACCGGATTATATTTTACCCGCGTAGACGATTTAGAAAAAGTCCTAATAGAAGAAGCAAAGCTTTACAAATCACAAGGTTTTAAAGCCATAAAAATGAAAGTAGGCTTAAGCATTGAAGAAGATGTAAAGTATGTGGCTGCCATACGCAAAGCCATTGGAGATGATATTAGATTAATGATTGATGCCAACCACGCTTACAGCTACCAAGAGGCAATAGAACTTTGCAGAAAAGTAGAAAAATATAGTATTTCTTGGTTTGAAGAACCCGTATCTCCAGAAGATTATGAAGGTTACAGAAGATTAAGAGAAAACACAACAATACCAATTGCTGGTGGCGAGTGCGAGTATCTAAAATTCGGTTTTAAAAGATTATTAGAAAACGAGTGCGTAGACATAGCACAACCAGACATCTGTGCCTCTGGAGGTTTAACAGAGGCCAAAAGAATTGCGACACTTGCCCAAGCATTTAACAAAGATATTGTTCCGCATTCTTGGGGTACTTGGATTGCTATTAGCGCAGCCGCACATTTTGTTGGCAACCTAGATAAAAATCCAGGTAGAATGTATAATGACTTACCAACAATGGAATTAGACAGGTCTGAAAATGCGCTAAGAGACATTGTTACAAAATGCGATCTTACTATTAATAACGGACTATTATGCGTTCCTAATACTCCTGGTTTAGGTGTAGATGTAAATATGGACGAATTAGAAAAATACCTTGATAAAGAAACCCATTATAATGAAAAAAGATTTGAAATTCGGTAATAAAAAACTATATATAAATGGCGAATTAAAGGATGCTTCTAACGGGGCATCTTTTGATGTAATATGTCCTGCTGATGAAAAAGCTGTCGCAAACATAGCGTGGGCTAGTAAAGAAGATACTGAGCACGCTTTAAAAACGGCGAAAGAAGGCTTTAAATACTGGTCTAACCTACCCATAAAAGAACGCCTAAATTGGATAGATAAGCTTAGAAATAAAATAATAGAAAAGAGCGATTTGCTACGAAGTAGTATTATGCACGAAATGGGTAAAACTTGGGAAGGAAGCGAAGAAGACCTTACAAGCATTACAAATTCTCTAAAATACTATTCTGAAGAAATTGTAAAACGTACCAATATAGAAATAGAAGACAAGGAAGGTACACACCAACACCATATAGTCTCACAACCTTTAGGCGTTGCTGTCGCATTTTTGGCTTATAATTTTCCGCTTCTAAACTTAGGATTTAAGCTTGGTCCAGCGCTAGCAGCAGGCTGCAGCATTATTCTAAAACCGTCAGAGTTCTCACCCTTATCAGCATATATCATAGGAGAAATTTGTCATGAGATAAACTTTCCTAAAGGCGTGGTTACTGTTATTTGTGGCGATGTGTCTAACGTAGGTATTCCGTTATGCGAAAGTAAAATACCTAGACTAATTACAATGATTGGTTCTACAGAAACAGCTCAAAAATTAATAGAGCAAAGCAGTAAAACATCTATAAAAAGATATAGTATGGAATGTGGCGGCAATGCTCCTTTTATTGTTTTTGATGATGCAGATTTAGAGTTAGCTATAAACATAGGCGCAGCATTAAAGGTTGGTAATACCGGTCAAATTTGTGTTGCCCCAAATAGGTTTTACATTCACACTTCTGTACTTAAAGAATTTACAGAAGGTATGGTCCAAAAATTTAAAAACACAACCATTGGTTTTGGAAAAGATAACAAACCAGAAATGGGACCATTAACAAATAAACAATCTGTAGCAAAAGTACAACGCATATTAAAACAAGCTGTTTCGGAAGGCGGAAAAATAGAATTTGGTGGAAATACTTTAGAGCAACCTGGGTTTTATTTTGAACCTACAGTAATAAGCATTAACAATCCTGAAGCTCCAGTTTTACAAGAAGAAATTTTTGGACCAGTAGCTACTATTGTTCCTTTTTCTGCTAAAGAAGAAGTAATAGAATACGCAAACAATACAGATGCAGGTTTAGCCTCTTATGTGTTTTCTAAAAACGATGAAACCTTGCAATACTTTTCAGATAAACTAGAGTTTGGAGAAGTACAATTAAACGGAGTAAAATATGATATTTACTTACCTCATGGTGGTGTTAAAAATAGTGGTATTGGCGTAGACTGCTCTACTTATGCGTTAGATGATTACTTAATTAAAAAAAGAGTCACAAAAGCACTAAACTAAATGGCACTACCAAACTACTTTATTAGCTGCGATTGGGGAACTTCTAATTTTAGATTACGAGTTGTAGAAACAACTACATTAACAATTTTAGCAGAACACAAAACTGACTGTGGCATAAAATTGCTTTATGAAAAATTTTTAAAGCAAAGAGAAAAAGAACAAACTCAATTTTTTGCAGACTACTTAAAAAAACAGATGTCTAGTTTGCCTAAAGAGCACCAAAAACATATAATTGTTGCTGCAGGTATGGCATCTGCCAATATTGGTTTGTTTGAGCTTAGTTATGCCGATTTCCCTTTAAACGCATCAGGAAATAATTTAATTTGGAAACATTTAATTTTTAACAATAACCTTGAGGTACTTTTAGTTTCTGGCGCAAAAACTAGTTCTGGAATGATGCGCGGCGAAGAAATACAAGCCATTGGGCTAGCACAAGAATTAAAAGAATACAAAAAAGGGATTCTTTTACTACCCGGAACACACAGTAAACACATTACATACAACAAAGAGATTTATACTGAATTAAAGAACTTTATGACAGGTGAATTATTTGAGGTACTTTCTAAAAAAAGCATTTTAGTTAATTCGGTTAGCACTACCTCATCAACTGTTTTAGAAAAACCTTTTTTAGAGGGCGTTCAACTTGGGTTAGAAAGACAATTAAGTGTTAGTTTATTTTCAATTAGAGCTAAAGATTTACTTCAAACTAGAACAAAAGAACAAAACTATTACTTTTTAAGCGGACTTTTAATTGGAGATGAAATTAGCTACTTAGAACATACTACAGAAAACATATTTTTAGTTGCCCCAGATCCTGTTTTTAGCCTCTATAAAATCGCTTTAAAACAAATAATTAATCCAAAACAATTAATTCTCTTAGATGATAAAGTATTAGAGAATGCATTGTTATTAGGGCAAAAGAAAATTTTATTACAATATGAAAACGAACAACCCCTTTAACTGGAAACTACATAACAATGCACCAATTGTAGGTATTGTTAGAAACTTACCTTTAGAAACAATTATTGGTATTGCAAATGCCTACGTTACGGCAGGTTTATCTACTATAGAAATAACAATGAATACTGTTGACGCAGCAAAAATTATAACAGAAATACAATCTAAATTCCCAAATTTAAATGTTGGTGCTGGTACTGTTTGCTCAATGGAGGATTACAACGAAGCTATTTCTGCGGGGTCACAGTTTATTGTAACACCAATTATAAACGAAGATGTTATTAAAAAAGCGGTTGCAGGCGGAATTACTATTTTTCCTGGTGCTTTTACTCCTACAGAAGCTTACAAAGCTTGGTCTTTAGGCGCTTCTGCTGTTAAAATATTTCCTGCTACACAACTAGGTCCTACTTACATAAAAGATGTATTGGCACCACTTAACAAAATAAAGCTACTACCAACAGGCGGGGTAACAAAAGACAATATAGAATCTTTTTTTGCCGCTGGAGCTACTGGGGTTGGTATGGGTAGTTCTCTACTAGACAAACAGCTTATTAAAAATAACGATTTTAATGGTTTAGCAGATCATTTTAAAAGCATTAAAGACGAAATTAAAGCATATTTATGATCTTTATTTAGCAAAGAATGAAGATATAGATTAGCTACCAGAATTTATATATTTAGGTATCTACTGTGGATATTTTTACTATTTAAATAGGCTAAGTGTGGTTTTTACATAATTGGAGAAAACGGAGAAATTAACAAAGGAAGCTTAGCACAACAATAACATTTTATGAAAATTAAATTAACCCTATTTTTATTATCTATTTTGCTATGTAAATCTTTAGTTGCTCAAAATGATTGGGAGAACGAGCATATTTACGAGATTAACAAAATGGAAGCTCGTACTGCCAGCTATTCATACAAAAATACTACAGACGCTTTAGAAGGTAATAGAGATAAAGCAAGAGTAAAGTCTTTAAATGGCATTTGGAAATTTAAATACACCGCAAAGTCTACAAACAGACCAACAGATTTTGTTGCTGCTGATTACACAAGTGAAGATTTTGCGGATATCCCCGTACCATCAAACTGGGAATTACAAGGGTATGGGCAGCCTATATACACAAATATTACATATCCTTTTACACCCAACATACAAGGTCCAAATTTAAAGTATGATTGGAGAGGACCACAACCTCCCATTCCTCCTAAAATTTACAGAGATAACCCCGTCGGGAGTTACTATAGAGATTTTGAAGTACCTAAAGAGTGGGATAATCAATCTATAATTCTTCATTTTGGCGGTGTATCTTCTGCTTTTTACGTTTGGGTAAATGGTAAAAAAGTAGGTTACAGTCAGGGCAGTCGTTTAGCTGCTGAGTTTGATATATCTGCCTATATAAAACCCAATACTACAAATAGAGTTGCTGTACAAGTGTTTAGGTGGAGTGACGGCAGTTATTTAGAAGATCAAGACATGTGGCGTTTAAGTGGAATTCACCGTGAAGTACTATTATTGGCACAACCAAAAATAGCAATTAACGATTTCTATATTAAAACCAAGTTTGATGCGAACATAGAAGACGCAAAACTACAAATTAGACCTAAGGTTTGGGTAAAAGAGAATAAAGACAATTTAAAAGGCTGGACTATAACTGCAATGTTATTTAATGCTGATAAAAAACAGGTCTTAGACAAAGAAATTACTGTACCCGTTAGTACTATTTTTAATGAAAGATGGCCTGCCAGAGACATTACAAAATTTGGCTTATTAGAGGCAAATATTAGAATGCCAAACAAATGGTCTGCAGAAAACCCGTATTTGTATACTGTAGTATTAAACGTAAAAGATCCAAACGGAAAAATAGCAGAATCTAGGAGCCAGAAAATAGGTTTTAGAAAAGTTGAGTTTAGTAAAAAAAACGAACTATTAATTAACGGAAAAGTTGTAAAACTAATGGGTGTTAATAGGCACGACCACCACCCAACAAGAGGCAAAGCATTAACGCGTGAAGATTTACGTAAAGATGCTGCGTTAATTAAGCAATATAACTTTAATGCTGTACGTACCTCTCACTACCCTAACGACCCATATTTTATAGAGCTTTGTAATGAGTATGGCATCTATGTTATGAGTGAGGCCAATATAGAAACACACCACTTAGGTAGTTACATACCCCAAACACCGTCTTGGACAGCACCTATTTTAAGTAGGGTTTACCGTATGGTAGAACGCGATAAGAACAACCCAAGTATTATATCCTGGTCTTTAGGAAACGAGTCTGGTACTGGTCCCGCTTTTGCTGCAGCGTCTGCCTGGATAAAAGATTATGACAGCTCTAGATTTATACATTATGAAGGAGCACAAGGAGACCCAAATAACCCTAATTACGTAGAAAATGCTGGTTTTGCATCTAACAACTGGCCAACTATGGCCAACCCAACAGATCCTGGCTATGTAGATGTTATAAGTAGAATGTATCCAGATCACGAGCAATTAATAAGTTTAGCCAATAGCCCACATATTAACAGACCAATTGTAATGTGTGAGTATATGCACGCTATGGGAAACTCTATGGGTGGCTTAGGTGAATTTTGGGATGAGATTAGAGCTAAACCAAATTTAATTGGCGGTTTTATTTGGGATATGGTAGACCAAGGACTAACAAAAACCAATAAAGATGGCAGTACATATTATGCCTACGGTGGCGACTTTGGCGATATGCCCAACGATCACAATTTTTGCATAAACGGTGTATTTGCATCAGACCGTACACCTAACCCGCACGCTTGGGAAGCAAAATATGTTTTTCAGCCTGTGGTTTTTGAAACTGCAAATAAAGCAAGCAAGCAAGTGCGAATTACAAACAGATTTACGTTTACAAACTTAGATAAATACACCATTAAATGGAGTATTTATGAAAACGGAAAAGAGTTAGAATCTGAAGAACTTGCTAGTCAAGACATAGCTGCTGCTGCATCTGCCATAGTTACAATTCCTTATAAAAGTAATTTAAAAAACAATTCAGATTATTGGTTGCGCCTAACGTTACATGAAAAAAGAGATCGTTTATGGGCGAAAAAAGGATATCTAATTGCCAAAGAACAGTTATTACTTAAAGCTAAAAAGGCAACATCAGAACATACATCAACCTCTAAAAACAGTATTTCTATTTTAGAAAATGAAAATACAATTACAGTTAATGGGTCTAATTTCTCAGTAGAAATATCTAAGAAAAACGGTCAATTATTATCTTATAAAACTAAAGGGCAAGAACAAATTATTTCACCTTTAAAACCAAATTTCTACAGACCACCTATAGATAATGATATTAGAGGCGCAAGCAATAAACAGCTTAAAAAAGGTAGACAGTTTTGGAAAAACATTTTAGATAGCGTAAAAAGCACCAAAGTTGTTATTAGCGAAAAAAATGAGAAATTCATCAAAATCACAAGTGAGCAATACGCAAGCAACAAGCTAAGTTTTAGCACTAGATATACTGTCTATAATGATGCCACTGTCTTGGTCTCTTTTAAGTCTTCAGCTAGCGAATCTTTACCTGCTCCAATTAGAGTGGGCTTAACAATGGGTATTAGCAAGCAGCTAAAAAACACAAGTTATTATGGTAATGGTCCGTATGAAAATTATAGTGATCGTAAACGTAATTCTGAAATTGGAGAATACCACTTTAAAACAAATGATATGTTTACCAATTACGTTATGCCACAAGAAAACGGAAATAGAACAGAAACACGCTGGCTAAAACTAACGAGTGGTAAAAAAAGTGGCATTACAATAACAGGAGTACCAGAATTTAATTTTTCAGTTTGGCCATATTCTTCAGAAAATATAGAACAAGCAAAACATCCTTTTGATCTTGTTACTGAGGATTTTTATACCCTAAACATAGACTACGCACAGACTGGCTTAGGAGGTACATTGTCCAACTTATTACCACAATACACTTTAAAATCTGGCGAGTATAATTTTCAATTTCTTATTCAGCCATTACAGTAAAATTTAAACTTAAAATTATGGATTACAAATTTAGTCACATAGGTATACCAACTACAGAAGAAAAGAATTGGGATGGTTTTTACGAACCTGGAAAAATTCATTATACCGAATTTGACAAAGACCAATATAATATTGAGTGGTTAAAGTTTGATGCCGATAGTCCAATGCCAGAGTTAATGCGCACCATACCACACGTAGCTTATTTTGTAGACAATATGGAAGATGCCTTACAAGGCAAAGATATTTTAGTTGATACTTTTTCTCCTGGCGAAGGCGTGCGTGTAGCTTTTATAGAACACAACGGAGCTCCTGTAGAGTTTATGGAGATAAAACCACAACATACTTAGTTAAAATAACTCTATTTTAAACACTTTACCACATTTTAGAGTTAAAATAATGCTACATCTAGGTAATTTGCATTAATCATTTCACCTTATTTTTCTTTTAATTTGTTGTAATTCACTCATTTTTAACAGTGATATACAAAGAGATGAAAAGAAATTTAATTTTTATTTTACTACTAACAGTAGCAATCAACCTTAAAGCACAAGAAAAACCCAATATTATTTTTTTGTTTTCTGATGATGCTGGCTATGCAGATTTTGGTTTTCAAGGCAGTGAAGAAATGAAAACCCCTAACTTAGATAAACTGGCTAAATCTGGAGTAAAGTTTACACAGGGTTATGTAACAGATGCAACTTGCGGGCCATCTAGAGCTGGCTTAATTACTGGTAAATACCAACAACGTTTTGGGTACGAAGAAATAAATGTTCCTGGTTATATGAGTGCCAATTCTAAATTTTTAGCAGATGATATGGGCTTACCGTTAGACCAATTAACTATTGCAGATTATTTAAAAAAACTAGGGTACAAAACTGCTATGTACGGCAAATGGCATTTGGGTGATGCAGACCGCTACCACCCAACCAAGAGAGGTTTTGATGAATTTTATGGCTTTAGAGGTGGTGCTCGTAATTACTTTGGCTATGAAGATGTTTCTAAAGCAAACTTAGACAACAGAATGGAAAGAGGGTTTGGCGACTACAAAGAACCTACAGAATATGTTACAGATGCATTAGCAAAAGAAGCAGTTTCATTTATCGAAAAAAATAAAGACAATCCGTTTTTTATCTATTTAGCTTTTAATGCGGTACACACACCAATGCAAGCTAAAAAAGAGGACTTAGATAAATTTCCTAATTTAACCGGTAAACGAAAAGAACTAGCAGCAATGACTTTAGCTTTAGATAGAGCTTGTGGTAGCGTTTTAGAAAAATTAAAAGAACTAGGACTAGACAAAAATACAATTGTTGTTTTCTCTAATGACAATGGCGGACCAACAGATAAAAATGCATCGTTAAACTTACCATTAAGCGGTACAAAATCTAACCATTTAGAAGGCGGAATAAGAGTTCCTTTTTTAATAAGTTGGCCAAAACAAATAAAATCTAAATCTGAATATAATTTTCCGGTGAGTACACTAGATTTACTCCCTACTTTTTACGCTGCAGGTGGCGGAAATGTTGCAGATTTAAAAGATATAGATGGTGTTGACTTACTGCCGTATATTAACGGACAAAACAACAACAGACCACACAATACCTTATTCTGGAAAAAAGAAGTACGCTTAGCTTATAGAGAAGGCGACTATAAATTAATAAGATTTGCAGACAGACCTGCAGAATTATATGATTTATCTACAGACACTGCAGAACAAAACAATATTGCAGCAAACCACCCAGACAGAGTAAAGTCTATGTTTAAAAAAATGTTTGAATGGGAATCTACCCTTCAACGCCCATTATGGATGTTAAAAAGAAGTTTTGAAAACTATGACATAGACCGTATGGATCGCTACAGAACTCCAGAAATGGTAAAAAAAGAAATGGAACAATATACTACCCCTTTAAAAGAGAGCAACGGGTATAAAGAAATAGCAAACTAACAATAACTCAACTTAATATATGAAACACATAACAATTCTGGCATTTAGCGCACTTGTACTTGCCTCGTGCGGCCAAAAAGAAAAAACAAACGATACGTTTGTTACTGCAAATACAGAAAGTAAAGACTTAGCTTTAAACCTAGATCCAAACGCTGGCATTATAAATAATGCTAATAGTCCGCATGTTGCTTTTAAAAGTATAGATATGGGCGACTGTCAGTGGACAGAAGGTTTCTGGGCTGATAAGTTTAAAATTGCCGAAACAAAAATGGTTCCTTACATGCGTAGTTTATTAACCGGTGATACTGGTCACGCACTAAATAACTTTAAAATTGCAGCTGGCTTAAAAGAAGGCGAGCACAAAGGAATGCATTGGCATGATGGCGACTTTTATAAATTTATGGAAGCTACAATGTATGTCTACGCACAAAACAAAGACAAAGCATTATTAAAAGAGATAGATAGTTATATAGATATTATTGGAAAAGCACAAGAAAAAGATGGTTACCTACAAACGCAGATACAATTAAACAAAGATCGCTCTAGGTATGAAAACAGAAAGTTTCATGAAATGTACAATTCTGGTCACTTACTAACCAGTGCTTGCATTCACTACAGAATTACTGGTCAGACTAATTTTTTAGACATTGCTGTTAAACACGCAGACTTATTACACTCGTTATTTATGACAGATGATGAGCGCTATGGCCGTTTTGGATTTAACCAAACGCAAATTATGGGCTTGGTAGAGTTATACAGAACAACAAATGACAAACGCTATTTAGAGCTTGCTGAAAAGTTTATAAACAATAGAGGCGCTTACAAAGTTGCAGAAACTCCAGAAACTAAAGGATATCCTATTGGAGATATGGTACAAGAACGCACACCATTACGTAAGTCCGATGAAGCAGTTGGCCACGCCGTTTTAGCATTGTATTACTACGCAGGCGCAGCAGATGTATACGCAGAAACAGGAGAACAAGCTTTAATTGATGCCTTAGACAAACTATGGATGAATGTTGCCCTTAAAAAAATGTATGTAACTGGAGCAGTTGGCCAAACACACTACGGAGCATCTACCAATAGAGATAAGATAGAAGAAGGCTTTATAGACGAGTATATGATGCCTAATATGACAGCGTACAATGAAACTTGCGCTAATGTATGCAACTCTATGTTTAGCTATCGTATGTTAGGCGTACACGGAGAATCTAAATATGCAGACATTATGGAAACCGTATTGTACAACAGTGCTTTATCTGGCATTAATTTAGAAGGAGATAGATATTACTACGCTAACCCACTTAGAGTAATTCATGGCTCTAGAGATTACGACAAAATGAATACAGAGTTCCCAACAAGACAAGCTTATTTAGACTGTTTTTGCTGCCCTCCTAACCTTGTACGTACTATTGCAAAAGTATCTGGCTGGGCATATAGCAAATCTAAAAATGGTATTGCAGTTAATTTATACGGAGGCAACACTTTAAACACAACACTTACAGATGGTTCTAAAATAAAATTGAAGCAAGAAACTGCTTACCCTTGGAATGGAGATGTTAAAATAACAATGCAAGAATGTAAAAACACATCTTTTGATATGCTTGTTAGAATTCCTGATTGGGCAGAAGGCACAAAAGTTTCTGTAAACGGAAAAGATGCTGATGTTACTGTAAAAGCAGGTGAATTTGCAAAAATTAATCGTGAGTGGAAAAAAGATGATGTTATACGTATTGCAATGCCATTAAACATAAATTTTGTTGAAGGCCACGAACGTATTGAAGAAGTACGTAACCAAGTAGCAATAAAAAGAGGTCCGCTTGTATACTGTGTGGAGTCGGCAGATTTACCAAAAGACACTAGTATTTTAGATGTCTTTATTAAGGGGGATGCATCGCAACTTACATCTGAATACAGACCTGACTTTTTAGGCGGTGTTTCTGCTATTACAGGTAATGTTTTATTACGTAAGGACGCTACAAAAACAGATAAAATGTACCACAAAGTAGACAAGCCAGAGTGGGAAACGTACAACACTACATTTGTACCATACTATGCTTGGTCTAACAGAAATAATAAAAAAGAAAGTGAAATGACAGTATTTTTACCTGTTGTTTGGGAATAAGATAGTTAATTAGTTTTTATGAAAAAAGGGGATAAGTTTTACAACTTATCCCCTTTTTAATTTTTGTTAACTATAGTGTCTTAAACTAACTTATGATCTTTAAGCGGTAATGTTCTGTATCTATTGCCCGTTGCTTTAAAAATTGCATTTACAATTGCGGGTGCTATAACTGGTACACCTGGCTCACCAACACCGGTTGGTTTTTCGTTATTTTCTACAATCTCTACGTATATTTTTGGTGCTTGCGGCATACGTAACATTTGATAATCACCAAAGTTAGTTTGCTCTATAGCTCCATTTTTTGCTGTAATTTTTCCGTAAAAAGCTAGAGACATACCAAAAATAGCAGCGCCTTCCATTTGTGCCGTAATAGTATTTTTATTTACGGCCAAGCCACAATCTATAACAGAATGTATGTTGTGTACTTTTACTTTATTATTTATAACAGATACCTCAACCACAGATGCAACATAAGATAAAAAACTATAATGTACTGCAAGACCCATTGCATGTCCTTCTGGTAATTTTTTACCCCAATCTGCATTTTTAGCAGCTTGCTTTAGTACGTGTTTTAAACGAGCAGTATCATATTTGTATTCGTTTTTTGTTTCTTCAATACGGTCGCTACCAATAAGGTTTAGTCTAAACTCTAACGGGTCTACTCCTGCTTCATTCGCTAATTCATCAGCAAAAACATTTATAGCAAATCCATGTGGAATATTAATTACAGAACGCAACCAACCTATTCTAACATGTGCCGGCGCTTCTCCTGTTTCTACCTGCATATTAGGAATCTCAAAAGGGACGTTTGTAGCACTAGCAGATTCAAAAGGAGCAGGGTCTACAGTTCCAGGCGCAAAAGTAGATGCTATAGAAGGCAATGCAAAACGATGCAACCAACCAGTTACTTTTCCGTCTTTATCTAAACCGCCTTTCATATACTGCGCAGCTACCGTATGGTAATAACCATGTTGTATATCATCTTCTCTTGTCCAAACTACTTGCACAGGAGCTTTAATTGCTTTAGAAACTGCTGCTGCTTCTACAATATAATCTGGCTTAGATTTTCTTCCAAATCCACCACCTAAAAAGGTAACATTAACTGTTACATTTTCTTCCCCGGTTTCTAAAAAGGCGCTAACTTCTGTTCTTGTTCGTTGTGGTTCTTGCGTTGGTGCCCAAACTTCGCAAGTATTACCTTGCACCCATACAACTGCATTTGGAACTTCCATTGGCGCATGTACTAAATGTGGCAATTGGTATGTACTTTCTATAGTTTTAGATGCTTTTTTAAATGCTCCTTCTACATCACCAACAGTTTTTGCAACCTTTCCTTTTTTGTGTACGTTAGCTGTTAATTGCTTCATGTACTCTTCAGAATCATAGGCGTTATTATCGCCTAAATCCCACTCTACTTTTAATGCCTCTTTACCTTTAAAAGCAGCCCAAGTATTTGTTGCCACAACAGCAACACCACCTAAAGGGCCAAAAGGCTTACGCAACATAGGAATTTCTACAACATCTATAACACCTTTTACTTTTAAGGCCGCTGTTTTATCATAAGATTTTACAGTTCCAAAAGCAACAGGACAACGTTTTATTGCTGCAAATTTCATATTATCTACTCGCTTGTCTAAACCAAAAACAGCACTTCCGTTAGATAAATTTGCAACATCTTTACTTGGTAAATACTTACCTATATATTTAAAATCTTTAGGATCTTTTAACTGTACATCTTTAGGTACTTCTAATGTTTTGGCAATTTCTACTAAATCTCCAAATCCTATTTTTTTACCATTATTATCTATAACAAAATGGTTTTCTGCTCTTAATTCTGATGCAGGTACCTCCCATTTTTTAGCTGCAGCAGTAATTAATACTGCCTTTGTAGCTGCTCCTATTTTACGCATTTCTTCAAACAGAAGACGTACACTTTTAGAACCATCTGTGTTTTGATCACCATACTTAGCATCACCCACAGCTTGTTTTATACTTACTCTATCCCAATCTGCTTCCATCTCATCTGCAATAACAGACGTTAAAGAGGTACGCACACCTTGTCCCATTTCTGATCTTGACGCAACCAAAATTAGATTTCCATCAGAATTAAGCTGAACAAATAAATTAGGATTAAACTCTACTATATCTTTTGGTTCGCAAGCAACAAAAAGTGTTGTTCCTGAAGCAATTATTAATCCTCCTGAAGCCAAACCTAAACCTTTTAAAAAGCTTCTACGACTTACATTTTTTACATCTTTCATACTAGCCTTTGTTTTTTAATTCTACAGAATGGTTAATAGCCTTTTTTATACGAGGGTATGTACCACAACGGCAAATATTACGCACCATAGCATTATTAATATCTTCTTCTGACGGATTGCTATTACCGTTTAACAAAGCTGTTGCCGTTATTAATTGTCCCGACTGACAAAATCCACATTGTGGAACATTGTGCTCTTCCCAAGATTTTTGCAATAACTGAAGATTTTCTGTTTGTCCTTCTACTGTAATTAGTTCATTTTCTCCCACAGAAGAAACAGGAAGCTGACAAGAGTTTACAGCCTTGCCATCCATTAAAACCATACAAGCACCACAAAAACCTTTACCGCAACCAAATTTAGTTCCAGTAAAACCTATAATATCTCTTATTGCCCATAACAAAGGCATATCCGGATCTACATCTATAGTGTGTATTTCTCCATTAATTTTTAGTTTGGTCATAAATCTTATATTTAGTTTTATAAAGATGTCTAAGTTTTAAATTTACACAAAAATAAGAACAACAAACCGCTATATTTAACCTATTAACACTTTATTTTATCTAAAACACATTATACAAACTAGTTTTAAAAGAGCTTTTATTCGTTCTAAAACCAATTATTAAACTCTAAAATAGCTACCGAGTTTACAAATAAGGTAAAATAGTGTATGGTATGGATAAACTAAAAGAATGTTTAGTTGTTCATTTTAGGTTATTTTGATAGTAATTAATATTAACTTTTTTGAAATAGATAATGAGATACGCGCAATTAATAGTACTACTTTTCTTTATAAGTAGTTGCCAATCACAAAAAGAGAAAAAAAAGGAAACTAAACAAAAGCCAAATATTTTATTTATTGCTGTTGATGATTTACGTCCAGAGCTCGGCACTTATGGTTCTGAGATTGCCATTACACCAAATATAGATGCCTTAGCTAGTAATGGTTTACAATTTAATAATGCTTATTGCCAAGAAGCAATATGTAGTCCGTCTAGAGCTAGTTTAATGACAGGTGCAAGACCAGAAAGCATTAAGGTAATTGAAAACTTTACATACTTTAGAGAAGCCAATCCAAATATTGTAACCTTGCCACAGAACCTATGGGCCAATGGATATGAAACCGTACATACTGGCAAAATTTACCACGGAAAATACAACGATTTAGAATTGTCTTGGAGTAGAAAACCTGTACCACATAGTGCTATGAGCAGTTCTAAAAAACCATCTTTTGGTTTTAAGCTTCCTGAAAACATTAAAATGCAAAAAGAGAATAGCGCTGCTATGATAAAAAAATATGGCAAAAACGCTTTACGTAATGGCTTAGGAAAAGGACCTGCGTATGAGTTTGCAGATTATCCGGATAACGAATATGAAGATGGCTATAATACAGATTTAGCTATTGCTACCTTAAAAGATATGCTACGTAAAAATCCTGATAAACCATTTTTTTTAGGTTTAGGAATGAAAAAACCTCATCTAGACTGGCAAGCACCCAAAAAATACTGGGATATGTATAATGAGGACGATATAAAACTTGCTAGTCAACAAAAAGGTCCAAAAAATGGGGCTGCAATGGGGCTACACGCTTCTTTTGAACTAAGAGCCAGAGCAGATATTCCTAAAAAAGGAGATATAAGCAATGAGCAAGCTATAAAATTAAAACACGCGTATTTAGCTTGCGTAAGTTATATAGATGCACAAATAGGACGTATGCTAAAAGCATTAGATGAATCTGGACAAAGAGACAACACTATAGTTATATTATGGAGTGACCACGGTTGGCACTTAGGCGATATGGGTATTTGGGGTAAAGCAACAAATTACGAAATTGCAACTAGAGTACCTTTAATAATTACCTCTCCAGGTATGGCTAAAGAAATTAGAGGTAAAAAAACAGATGCCCTTGTAGAGTTGGTAGATATGTACCCAACATTATGCGACTTGGTTAATGTTAGTGTTCCCAACACAGCAGAAGGACAAAGCTTTAAACCGCTGTTAAGCAATCCTGATTTAGATTGGAAAAATGCAGTTTTTAGTCAGTTCCCAACACCAGCGTTAAGAGAATGGGCTGCAAACCCTTTATCTAAAGGAATGAAAGAAACTTCCTTTGGCCCCTTAATTGAAGAGGTTGAAGAAAAAATAAAACAACAACAAGGAGATAAATGGAACAGAGATTTGTTCGAGAACAAGTTAATGGGGTATTCTATGCGAACTAAAGAATATAGATTTATTGTTTGGAAAGATTACACAGATAAAAATGCTGACCCTATATTTATTGAACTTTACGACCATAAAAACGACCCTACTGAAACCGTTAATATCGCAAAAGAAAATCCAGAGATTGTAGCAAAACTGCTAACGCAATTTAACAAGGGTTGGAAAGGTAATTTAGCGCAACTTAACTAGGTATTAAAACATATGATTTTATATAAAAACACCAGAGCTATTTTTTTTGCAGTATCATTATTAATATTAAGCTGTACTAACAAACCTAAAAAAGTAGCACAGACAACACCAGAAATTACAACAGAAACAAAGCAACCTAATATTTTACTTGTTCTTTGTGATGATTTAGGGTATTCTGATGTTGGCTTTAATGGAAGTAAAGATATTAAAACACCAGAACTAGACAGACTAGCAAGTGCAGGTACAATGTTTACATCTGCCTATGTTGCGCATCCGTTTTGCGGACCAAGTAGAGCTGCATTATTAACCGGTAGATATCCGCATACCATAGGATCGCAATTTAACTTACCCGCCAATGGCGAGTCTCAAGGTAAAGGAATTTCTATTAACGAGCAATTTATTGCTAAAACACTACAAGAATCGGGTTATTACACTGGTGCAATTGGCAAGTGGCATTTAGGAGCCACACACAAATACCACCCTAATGAAAGAGGTTTTACAGATTTCTACGGTTTTTTAGCTGGTGGTCATAATTATTTTCCAGAGCAATACCAAGCACAATACGAACGCCAAAAGATAGCTAAGAAAAAGATAATTAGAGATTACATACTTCCGCTAGAACACAATGGTAAAGAAGTTAAAGAGACAGAATATTTAACCGATGCCTTTTCTAGAGAAGCATCTCGTTTTGTAAAAGAAGCAGCAACCAAAGACAAACCATTTTTTTTATACTTGGCATACAATGCTCCGCACGTACCTTTAGAAGCTAAGCAAGAAGATTTAGAAAAATTTTCAGATATAAAAGATAAAGACAGAAGAACTTATGCCGCTATGGTTTATGCTGTAGACAGAGGTGTAAAACAAATAGTACATACATTAAAAGAAACAAATCAATTAGAAAATACATTAATTATCTTTTTAAGTGATAATGGCGGAAACACAGATCACGGTGCAACTAACTATCCTTTAAACGGTAGAAAAGGAGATACCTGGGAAGGTGGTTACCGTGTTCCTATGTTTATGTACTGGCCAAAAAATATTGCGCAAGGGCAAAAAAATAATTTCCCTATTACAAGTTTAGACATTTACCCTACTCTAACACATATAGGACAAGCAAAGCTTCCTGATAACAAAATTTTAAATGGTAAAAACGTATGGAAATCTATTTTGGCAAATGAAGATCCACACGCAAAAGAAACATTATTTGCTATGCGCCACAGAGAAGGTTACACAGATGTATCTGCTAGAAAAGACGACTGGAAAGCATTAAAAGTTAGCAGACAACCTTGGAAACTTTTTAAAATTACAGAAGATATTAGTGAAGAAAATGACCTAAGCTCTACGCACCCAGAGATATTAAAACAACTTGTAGATACTGCAAAGCAATGGAGTAATAGCCACACAGAACCACTTTGGTTTGACCCTACCTATTTAGAGAGAATGTGGAAAGACAGCACAATGGCCACTTTTAATAATACTTTTGCATTACCTAAATAAATACAAACATATATTTTAATACAAACTCCTTATACTACCAAGGAGTTTTTTTGTGCTCTTCTTTAAGTGCTAGAGACAAAGCTTTTAAGGTTAAAAAAAACTACTTGTAAAGGCCACCTACCCCAAATTACACCTCATTACCTAGAATACGAGTCATTTTAACTAAAAAGGTTAAAATAATGTTATCGAAAGGTAAAATTGATAAATAGACACCCTGTTTTTTACACTTCTTTTGATATATGAAACTAATTTTTATGATATATACATTTTCTTCGTTACTATTTTTCTTAAAAACTAGATAAATGCTACGTATCTAAAATAACTAAAAATATTTAAGAATTAGAAGCTTAGCATAAAAACAATATGTCACTAAAAAACTCCTAACGTAACAACTCAGAATTATGAAAAAACCAAAAAGTAAAAAAAATGGGAATTATTTTTCCCTATTTAATAAGTTGCTCTTAATACAACTTATACTATGTAACCTATTGGCTATAACTTTACACGCAAGTGCAAAAGAGAACACTCCTCCTATAAATACACAACAAAGAACTATTACAGGGTCTGTTTCTGATGAAATGGGGCCAATGCTAGGTGTTAGTATTGTTGTAAAAGGAACAACTACGGGTACAACCACAGATTTTGATGGTAATTACAGTATTACCGTAGATAATGATGCCACTGTTTTAGTATTTACCTATATAGGCTATAAAGCACAAGAAATAACTGTTGGTAGCAAGTCTACTATTAATATAACATTAGAAACAGATGCAGAAAACCTTGAAGAGGTTGTAGTTTTAGGATATACAACTAGAAAAAAGGGAGAAGTTACAGGATCTGTTAGTTCTATTAAAAGTGAAGACATAGAAAAAACATCTAATAAAGATTTGGCAAAGTCTTTAGCTGGTAAAGTTTCTGGTTTAATTGTGAACGATAGAGGTGGTTATCCTGGATCTACAGGAGACGTATCTTTATTAATTAGAGGTAAATCTACCTTAAACAACAACTCGCCTTTAATATTAATAGATGGTGTAGTTTCTGGATCTTTTTCTCAACTATCTCCACAAGATGTAGCATCTATAACAATACTAAAAGATGGTGCAGCTGCAATTTATGGAGCTAGAGCAGCAAACGGTGTAATTTTAGTTACAACAAAAAGAGGTAAATCTGGGAAACCAAAAATTAACATCTCTTCATCATACAACTTATCTTCTTTTTCTGTTAAGCCAAGCCTTATGTCATCTGAGCAGTATGCTATTTATGAGAATGAGATCACTGACAGATTAGGACAGGCTCCACGTTTTACACAAGAGCAAATAGACAAATATGCATCAGGTACAGATCCGCTTAATTTTCCAAGTACAGATTGGAGCGATTTAACTTTTGCTAGAACATCTCCAGAATCTAGAAATACAATTTCTATTTCTGGTGGTAACGAAGATGTAAAATACTTTGTTAGTGGCGATTTTATTAAACAAGTAGGTTTGTTTAAATCTGGAGATTTAAAATTTAAACAAAACCAAGTACGTTCTAACTTAGATATTAAACTTACAGAAGACATTAAAATAGGTGTAGATATTTCTGGAAGATTTGGAAACACACAAGAACCAGGTGTAGACGCTGGTTTTATATACAAACATATTTACACCAATGAGCCAACGCAAGCCGGCATTTACCCTAACGGATTACCGGGATGGGGTGGAGAAAACGGAGCTAACCCTTACGTTATGTCTAGTAACCAATCTGGTTTTCTAAAAAGAATAGACAACACATTACGTGGTCGTTTTTCTTTTGATTGGGACTTAAATAAAATAACACCAGGTTTATCTTTCAAATCTTTTGTTGGTATACGCAGACAAAATAACGATCAGAAATCTTGGTACACACCATGGACGGTTTATACATATCAGCAAGATACTGGCGAGTATGTGCCTTCTACAGGTAAATCTCAAAGAGGTGGCGAAAGAATTCTTAGAGAAGGCTTTTGGAAGTTTGATGAAATACAGGCTAACGCTACATTATACTACAGCAAAAAACTAGGCGAAAATCATTCTATTAGCACTTTTGTTGGGTACGAGCAAGCACAATCAGAACAAAGACAGTTTTGGGCACAACGTCAAGGTTTTCCAACAAAAGAACATACAGAGTTATTTGCTGGTAGTGACGAAGGTCAACAATCATTTGGCACATCTCAAGAATGGGGAAGAGTTAACTACTTTGGATCTTTTTCTTACGATTACAAAAAGAAGTATTTTGTAGACGTTACTGTGCGACATGATGGCTCTAGTAACTTTGGTCCTGGAAAAAGATACGGTACCTTCCCAGGTATTGCTGCTTCATGGGCAATTAACAAAGAATCTTTCTTAGACAATGCAGATTGGTTAACAGATTTACGTTTAAGAGGGTCTTGGGCCAAAATGGGTAACGATCGTATTGGAGCTTTTCAATACCTAACTCGTTTTGATTATGGCGGAGCAACAGATGTTGCAAACCCAAATTACTATGTTTTTGGTTCTCCTGGTGTTAGTTACAATGGATATACACCAGATAACGTCCCTAACCCTAATATTACTTGGGAAACGGCCTATATGAAAAATATTGGTTTAGCTTTTTCTATGTTCGATAGTAAATTAACAGGAGATTTTAATTACTTCTATCAAAACAGAGAAGATATTCTTGTTACAAGAGCTGCTGCAATACCAGATGCTGCTGGTTTAACATTACCAGCAGAAAACATTGGTAAAGTAGACAACTTTGGTTGGGAATTAGAATTAGGTTGGAGCAAACAAGTAAATGATAATTTTAGCTATAACTTAGGTGGTAACATTACCAAGGCTAGAAATGAGGTAGTATTTTTAGCAGAAGCTGATGATGTTCCTGAATGGAGAAAAAGAGAGGGTTATTCTATAGATTCTTACATTACCTACCCAACTTCGGGTATTTTTAGAGACCAAGCACAAGTAGATGCTACACCCGTAAAACTAGCTGGTACTGTAGAAGGAGAACCAATTTATGTAGATACAGATGGTAACGGAAAAATAGATTCTAATGATAGAGTTCGTGACTTTGGCTCTAATATACCACAAATACAATTTGGCCTTTTTGGAGGGTTTAAATACAAGAATTTTGATATGAGTTTCTTGTTTCAAGGACAAGCTGAAGCAGAAATGCTAGTATTTTTTGATCAGTCAGGAGCTAAACCAGAATATGTATTCAACCAAAGGTGGACACCAACAAACAGAGACGCTAGTTACCCAAGAGCTTTTGCTCAAGATGATAAATATAGCGGTAACCAAAGTGGAGACCCTGCCAACTTTCAAGGAGCAGATTTATGGCTGCATGACGCATCATTCTTAAGATTAAAAGAACTAGAGATTGGTTATACCATACCTAAAGAAAAAATTAAGGCTTGCGATATTAAAGTATTTGCAAGAGGCTTAAACTTATTTACTATGTTTTCTGATGTATACAAGTTAGGTCTAGATCCAGAAGCTTCTGGCTACAATAACTTTAGAGATAGTACATACCCATCATTAAGAACATATACGCTAGGTGTAAACTTTAGTTTCTAATTTAAAAAAAAACAGATATGAAAAATATAAAATTAATATATGCACTTATAGCAATTGCCGTGTTTGGTTTTTCAAGCTGCAATGACGTGCTAGATGTACAAGCTACAGATGCCTTTGCAGAAGACCTTATTTACAATGAGACAGAACAATTAGAGAGACTGGTATATACCGTATATAATAGTACAGAAAGTTGGGGCGCAAACAAAAGACAATGGTGGGCGCGTAGATTTAATATGGAAGTTGGTTCTTATGAAGCTATTTTTAACTTTAAATTACTAGATCAATTTAGACTTAGAGCCGGAATGACTCCTGGTACTGTTGGTATGTTAAACGGAAAATGGGATAACTACTGGGATTATGTTAGACTTGCTAATGAGTTTTTAGACAAGGTAGACGATAGTCCTGCTATGGAAAAAGATCCTGAAAATGTTAAAATTTTAAAAGCAGAAATGCGTTTCTTGCGTGCTAATTTATATGCAAAATTAATACGTTTTTATGGTGGTGTACCAATATTAGAAAATGCATTAGGTTTAGATGACGATTTTGCTTTAGTTCGTAATAGTTATGAAGAGTGTGTAGATTTTATTGTAAAAGAATTAGATGCTGTTGCTGCCGTTTTACCAGAAACTAGACCTGGTAGCGAGTTTGGTAGAGCTACAAAATTAGCTGCTTTAGCTGTAAAATCTAGAACATTATTATATGCTGCTAGTCAATTACATGATCCTGCTTTTGCACCAAGTAACGATCCATTATATACGTATAGCAAACCAACAAAATGGCAAGACGCAGCAGATGCTGCTAAAGCTATAATAGATTTAGTTGGCGCTCGTGATTTAATTGCTGTTGCAGATGCTAAAGAATATCAAAACCTATTTTTATCTCCTAATGATGATATTCTTTTTGCTAGACCATACAGTAGTCTTTATTACGATTTTGGTACAGATGCAAATTCTTTACCAGACCAAACAATGTCTCCAAGCGGATACAGTGGTTGGGCTTTAGCTGCTCCTACACATAACTTTACATTACAGTTTAATATGGCAGATGGTACAACAACTAATGATGCTAGTTTTGATCCTGCAAATCCTAATGCGAATAGAGAAATGAGATATTATGCAGATCTTAACTACAACGGAGCTGAATTTAGAGGTCGTAAAGTTGAGTATTTTTTATCTGATGATACAAGTGTTAATCCTCACGGTTTAGATTCTGAACAAGGTTTAGGAAACCAACAACACTCGTCTAAAACAGGATACAACATTAGAAAATTCCAAGATGAAGGTATTGGAACTTTAAATGCAGAAGGTTTGGTAGATGGTTTAACAGGGATTTCACCAGAACGTCCATACATATTATATAGACTTGCTGAGGTTTACTTAAACTATGCAGAAGCACAATATCATTTAAATGACGAAGGTACTGCAAGAACATTTTTAAATAAAGTATCTAGTAGAGCCTTACAACCAGCAATAACTGCTTCTGGAACAGATTTATTAGAAGCAATTAAAAGAGAAAGACGTATAGAACTTTGTTTTGAAGGTCATAACTTTTTTGATGAGAGAAGATGGATGAACGAAAGTCATTTAGGTTTTGATGTAAAAGGACTTAGATGGACAAAAGCTTTAGATGGTACAGAAACAAGTGAAGAAGTATCTGTTGTAGAAAGACCTTGGATGACACAACATTACTATTTACCAATACCTGCTTCCGAAGTAGAAAAAGCGCCAACTATGTTACAAAACTTTGGATATTAATAAAACAAGTTAGTTTAGTTTACAATTGTTTTTAGTTGCAATTGTTTGAGTTAGTTTATTTCTATAAGCTAAAAAAGGGCCTTACATAAAGTAAGGCTCTTTTATTTTTTTATTTAGTATCTTAGTTACACAAAAGCCCTTAATGTCTCTAGATCTTTTAAAACAAAATATAACCAATAACTGCAAGCTCTCTGCAAAAGAGCTAGACCATTTTAGTGCTTCATTTTACTCCAAATCAATTGCTAAAAAAGAGTATTTATTACAACAAGGAGAAATATGTAAGTTTGAAGGCTATGTTACAAAAGGCTGTTTTAGAGTATTTACCATAGACCAGCAAGGCAAAGAACACGTCTTATATTTTGCAGTAAAAGATTGGTGGATTACAGATATAGATAGCTTTACCAACCAAAACACCTCTTTTTTATCTATACAAGCGTTAGAAGACAGTAAAGTATTACTTATAAACCATACAGATAAAGAACGTGTTTACAAAGAAATACCTGCCGTAGAAAAACTCTTTAGAATAATGACCCAAAAAACGTTGGTCTCTTTACAACGAAGAATGATACGCAACTTAAGCGAAACCGCAGATGAGCGTTACTTAAACTTTATAGACACCTATCCAGAAATAGCACAAAAACTTACCAACCTACAATTAGCTTCATACCTAGGTATATCGCATGAGTTTTTAAGTAAAATTAGAAACAAGATTGTTTTAAAATAATACTACACTTTTTCATTTATTGAACTTGTTCAATGTTTTTAAATATAGATGTACGCAACTTTGTATCATCAAATTAAAACAAAAACAGAAAATGAAAAATCTTATTTACACAATAGTAGTATCAACATTAATTTTATTTAAAATGGAAGCACAAAACACACAAACAGTAACAACAAGTAATTTTAAATTACAGGTATATAATGCATCAGAAAATAGCTTTGGCGTTGCCTCTGTAATAGTTTCTGGTAAAGAAGATGCCATTTTAATAGATGCACAGTTTACCTTAGAAGATGCAGAAAAAGTAGCATCAGAAATTAAAGCTAGTGGTAAAAACTTAAAAACCATATTTGTATCGCACGGAGATCCTGACTTTTACTTTGGATTACAAGTGTTTAAAAACCATTTTCCAGACGTTACGGTATATGCAGCACCAGCAACAGTAGAACACATAAAAGTAACCGCACAAAAAAAGTTAGATGTCTGGGGTGGTAAGTTAGGAGACTTAATTACTAGTAATGTAGTTTTACCACAAGTATTAAAAGGAAGCTCTTTAGAATTAGAAGGTGAAAAACTAGAAATTATTGGTTTAGAAGATTTTGCGACTAAGACATTTGTTTACATACCGTCTAGCAAAGCAGTAATTGGTGGTATTAATGTATTTTCAGATAGTTTTCATCCTTGGATGGCAGATGCACAAACTACAGAAGCACGTACTAATTGGATAAAAGTATTAGACAAGATTACAAGCTTACAACCAAGTGTAGTTATACCTGCGCACGGCAACGCTAGCACGCAGCTTAACTTAACATCTGTACAACACACCAAAGACTATATAAAGTTCTATGAGAATGCTTTAAAAGCTAAACCTAAGTCTGTAGAATTAATAAAAATATTAAAAAAACAATACCCTACTGCTACGTTTGAAACTGCTTTGCAAATTGGTGCAAAAGTAAATACAGGAGAAATGAAATGGTAAATATTACTAAAGTCGGCTGCTTAACACTACTCTTAGTGTTAAGTAGTTGTTTTAATACTTATGATATGACAAATTTAGAAATTGTTAAAAGCACTTATGAAGGTAAAACCTCTGAAGAAAACGGAGCTAATCTTGCCAAATATGTTGCTAAAGATATAAAATGGACAGAGGCTAAAGGTTTTCCTTACGCTGGCACTTACATTGGTCTAGAAGAAATTGCAAAAAATGTTTTTTACAGATTAGGATCTGAGTGGATAAACTACACATTTACTCCCGATACTTATGTTGCAGATGGCAATATAGTTGTTGCCATTGGCACATATACAGGAACTTACAAAAAAACCAACAAGGCTTTTAGTGCTCGTGTAGCACATTTTTGGACACTAGAAAAGAGAAAAATAGTCAGTTTTGAGCAAATAGTAGATAGTAAAACAGTAGCAGAAGCGCTAAATAACTAGAAATTAACTGGTTTATGTTAAAAATGCATTGTACTTTAGATAAAGTATGATGCATTTTTTTTAGTTTTTATTGTTATTTATTACAAAAAAACAAATAATTAGGAGTAATATGTTAAAACAACAAAACCTAACACCCTGTATCTTATTTAATTAGAAAGAATTCTTGGATTTGAAAGAATTACCTTATTTTTGCACTCTAAATAACTTACAGTTAACCTTTTAAATTTAACAACCATTAAAATAAAAGACTAAATGAAATAAAAAAATAAAGTTTCTTTTTAAAAGTATACGTCTTTACCCCAAGATGATATAACTGAACACTATATAGTACTTAAAAAGAAATTATTGAAATACAAACCTAAGAACATAACCTATGAAAATGAACAACTTACTAAAGGCTTCCGTCTTTGTATTTCTGTTAACTTGTTGTACCCCATCTAACGAGTCTAAAGCAGATACTTACAAAAAAAACGGAGACACAGAAAAAGCTATTGCACACTACAAACTAGCAATAGAAGAAGGCAGCGTAAAATCTATGAACAAATTGGCTTTACTATATGTAAACAATCATAAATTAGACGAAGCCAAAAAGTACTACCAAATGAGTTTTGAAAAAGGCAATGAATCTGCGGCTCAGATTTTAGCCTCTTTATGTGCCAGTAACAAAGATTACCAAGGCACAATTAAGTATGGCAAAAAACTAGCAGATAATGGTAATTTAGCCGTGATCTACAATTTAGGAAACGCCTATTTAAGTCTAGGAGAGTACGACCTGGCTATAAAGTACCTTAAAAAAGACGCCACTTCCATTTTTACAAAAAATTTGTTGGGTGAAGCGTACTACAAAAAAGGAGATTTAAAGAACGCAGAAAAAGTTTGGAAATCGGCCGTTGACAAGAACCACATTGCCTCTAAAGGATCTTTACAAAAATTATTGCGACTGTATTTAAAACAAGGCAGAACAGACGAGTACCAAGAGTACAAAAACAACTACTCATCTAACAGTTAACACAAAGAAAACCAAAAACAAAACAACTGTTTATCACCTAAAAAATAAGTGGTCCTTATGTGCAATTTATTTTAAATTCTGTCGTTAAAGTGTAAGTAAAATTCCGTGAAATACACAAATCTAATCTTTATTCTATTTTTAATAGAGTAATAAAAGCGTCTTATTATGATAGCACCTAAGGAACATATAAACGAAAAAGAACGTCTAGAATCTTTAAATTCTTTTTCTGTTTTAGATTCGCTACCAGAGTCGGACTATGATGATATTACCGCAATTGCTGCAGAAATATGCAATATGCCTATTGCTATGATTAGCTTAATAGATAAAGACAGACAATGGTTTAAATCTTCTATAGGTGTAGATGTTTCTGAGACCGAAAGGGCAGTCTCTTTCTGTGGCCACGCCATAAACAACAAAGACAAACCCTTTATGGTTAATGATACGCGTTTAGATGAACGTTTTTATGACAATCCTTTGGTTACAGGAGAAAGCAACATTGTATTTTATGCAGGTGTGCCTTTTGTTACAGAAGATGGTTTTCCGTTAGGTACTTTATGCGTTGCAGACCAAAAACCAAACACACTTACAGACCACCAAATTAAATCTTTAACAGCTTTGTCTAACCAAGTAATGAACTTGCTTAACCTTAGAAAAAGCAAAAAAAGACTTAAAGAAGAATTAGCTAAACAAGAAGATAAAAATTTAGACCTAGAGCGCTTTGCTTTTATAGCTGCACACGATTTAAAATCTCCCCTAAATAACGTATCTAGTTTAACATCTCTCTTTTTAGAAATGTACGATTCTAAAATAGATGAAGAAGGCAAACAAATACTAAAGATGATAGTAGACTCGTCTGACAAGTTAAAGGGGCTAATTGAAGGCTTATTAGACTACAGTAGAAGCGATACTATTTTAAGCAAAAGCAAAGTAGATATTAAGGTAGCAGATGTAAAAAATACCATCTCTAGTATGTTCTCTTTTGAAAAAAATATAGATTTTACTCTAAAAAGCACACTAACAGACTTAACTGTAAACCAAACAGCCTTAGACCAAATATTAATAAACCTTGTAACCAATGCCATTAAATACAGTGACAAGGAACAAATTAAAATAGAATTAGGTGTATCTAGTACAGATACGCATTACCAGTTCTACGTCTTAGACAATGGCCCAGGAATACCTTTAGAGAAACAAGACCAAATATTTAAAATTTTTGAAGTAAATGCCAACCAAGACAAATACGGTGTTCGTGGTAATGGCATAGGCTTAGCAACAGTAAAAAAGATTGTAGAAAAATCTGGTGGCACCATAAAAGTAACATCCGAAGTTCATGAAGGAGCTAAGTTTAGTTTTAGCCTTAAAAAATAAAAAAGAATGCTTGGTTTGGCCAAGCACTATTGTAGCCATACAACAAAAGAAGCCTTGACGTAAAACTCAGGGCTTTTTTAGTTTTAAAAAACAACCACACAGTTTTTTATACCAACGGTATAGAATTTAGGTACAATTACACAAATACGTAATTATAGTATAAAAATTAGTATTAAATTGTAAGAAAATTAAGCGACAAAAATAGAAATGTGCGTTTATTACACCTATATGGGTGAGTAAACGCAATAAATTGCGTTTACTAACTAGTTATCTATCACGAAAGTATTTTTGTAGGTTTCAGTTCAAAAATTACGGCGCATTAGTCCTAATGGTAGTCGGTGCTGGATCGCAGCTTTTAAAACTTGATGAATGACGGCAAATTCATAGTTTTTTGGATTGTTGATTTTAATTCCAATTTAGTTTTCTTTTTTTGAAGTTCTGGTTTGTTGTGTATAACGGCGCGGTTTGGGTGTGTTTGCTGGTGGCGAATAGTACAGTACTCTTCAATGGTTTGGGCTACTCGGATCGCGATAGATAACATTATGTATAAAAACATTTGTTTTCAGTTATTTGGGTAAAGCTCGAAGGGTGGGGTATAAAAACAGGCCTTTCTAAAGCCAATCGAAACTTTTATCTTAGCTTTATATTTAATACGGCCTTTGGGTTTGGGACTTGCCAAATGGTTTGGGGACTCACAAACGTTTTATACACACGGGCGTTAGGCAACATAAAGAGAAACGACATTGACAGAAAGAAAAACCAACTTCAAAACCATTTGGCAAAGAGCTAAAATCAGACCAATATTACTACTTTTTGCATTTCAAGGAATTGCATTTGCATTACTTCTTTTTCTTCCAATGGGCTTAATGATGAATTCATTAGGGAATAGTTTTCCTTTTATTGAAAACGCCGAAAAAATTCAATCTGATGGAATTACAGCTAATGCTACCCTAACTGGAATCAAAGGAATTGATAACATAACTGTCAATGGAAATAATCCACAAATTTTGACTTATGAATTTGACAACAACGGTCAGAAAACGGAATCAAAGTTTAGTGTGTTTGAACCAGAAAAAACTGATAATTTAAAAATTGGAGATATAATTCCAATTAAACATTTGAACGGAGAATCAATGCCAACCGAATTTGAACAATATTCGTTTAGTATGGATTTTATGTATTACATAGCTGGAGCCATTCTTTTGATTGGACTAATTCTTTCCTATCTACTATACTCACGAATAAATAAAGAAATTTCATTGTATAAAACAGGCAGAATTATGGACGGAAAAATAATTTCAATAAGCCATAATAAAGGGTTCACATTTTCGAAATTTGGTTCGTCAATGGATGTACATTATGAATACGGTAATAATGTCGCGAAATCAAGGACTAATAATTTTGCTTTGACAAATAACAAATCAATTAGAGATTCAATTAAAATTTTGGTTTCAAAAGACGGAAATTCATCTTGTCTATATCCTGAATTGATTGCTAAAACTAATGGTTGGAAAGAAAATTACGTTGCCTAACACCGTGTATAATTAATTGCTTGGTTCTTGCCTACTTGCGAAAATTCCTGCGGAATTTTCACGGGTTCGTAAAAGTTAGCTAAATTAGTTGCTGAACCACGCAACTAATCATACACAAACACGTTAGCAAACATTAGAATCAACATTATTCATTCCTAGAATTCTATTCATAATTACGTAAATGGAAATTAACTATAACATTGTCAGTTTAATCGATATACTCGGGTTAGTTCAAGGTGTGTTTTTAGGCTTGGTATTAATAATCGAAGGCAGACGCATAAAACCCAAGCTTTTTTTAGGCTTATTTTTAATTGCGTATTGCGCAGAACTCTTAAACTCAATCCTTCACGATTTAAACATTCTTGAATCTGAACCTTGGTTGCTGTTTTTACCATTTAACTTTTTTTATTTAATACTTCCTTTATTCTATATATATGTTAAAGAAATTTCTAATATTAATTTAACTAAAAAGAAAATTGTACTCATCCTTTTGCCTGGAATACTAGAATTTATAAGTTATACAGTATTTTTTATGCTAAGTGTGGGTACAAAAGCAAAATTGCATAATTCAGAAAGTTTTTCTAATGTATTGTCTCTGATTGAAATATTATCATTTGCTTATTCAATATATTATATCTTTCTAACTATTAAATTCATTAATAAGCAAAAAACAAAAGTTGAAGAATTTTACTCAAATACAGAAGGAAAATTACTCACTTGGGCAAAGGGTGTTCTTATGTTTCTGTTTACCTTTCTGATTATTATATTGTCTTCACTTTTTTTAGAAGGAATATTTTATGATGATTACATCTATCCAGCCATTTCAATAATTAATGTCGTTTTTATTTTCTGGATAGGGATTTCCGGTATAAAGCAGTCTAAGCTTTTTGTTACTAAAATCGCTAGTATTAAAAAGATAGACCATCAACAAAGTGATGTTAATGAAACCAATAATAGATTAAAAACTAATAATAAAGATCATTATGAAAAGTTAATTGCATTAATGGATGATGAAAAATTATTTTTAGAGCCCAATTTATCTTTAGCAGATGTGTCTTTAAAACTTAAAATAACGCAACGGAATTTATCGGAACTCATACGAGACGAGTCTGACAAAAACTTTAATCAATTTGTAAATCATTATCGAGTAGAAGAAGCAAAAAAGTTATTATTAGATACTTCAAACAATCATTTAAATATGTTAGGAATAGCTTTTGACTCAGGATTTAGCTCAAAAGCAACATTTTATAGTGTTTTTAAAAAACACACTTCCCTTACACCTACATTGTTTAAAAACAACACATTATCATAAAACTACACGAGTCTATAATTATGTAATAAGTCTAGAAAACGGTTTTCTAGACTCAACAAGCCTTTTTTAAGACTTAAAAAATAGTCCTTGGCCGTATCTTTGCACCAGCAAATCAAGAATTAGAATTATGAAGACTAATAAACTGACTTTGATGGTAATAATCTTTATCTGGATTCTTTTCATTTCTTGGGAATTACTTATAACAGAATGGAGTCTTATAAAAAACAAAGATGCATTTAGGGTAGACCTACTTATTATTTTTCCACTACTTCAGTTTATTACAATTTATACATTAATTAAAGTATTTAGTAAAACCAAAATAACAAAATAAATAATTGCGCAAAAGTGCGCTAAAAATTAAAAAAAATGAAAATTAAAAATTTATTTAAAACAGTAATTTGCTTATTAACTTTAAGCTTAACATTTAGTTGTTCTAGCGATGATGATTCTATGAATCCACCAACAGATAATAGTAGCTTTACAACTAATTCCAACACAGATTTTTTTATAAATTTTGATGGGACTGTAAATCTAATAGTTTCGGGAACTTTTCAAGAAGATAGTGGTTTTGGGACAGTAACAGACAGAGGTTTTGTTTATGGTACTTCATCTAACCCTGAAGTTGGTGCTAATAATACTTCAGGTATATCTGGTAGTAATTCTGATGCAACAGGTTATATAGAAAATTTAACAAGTGGTCAAACTTATTTTATAAGAGGTTATTTTGAATACAGTGATGGCACTCATTTCTATGGAAACGAGATACAAGCAAGTACTGATGTTGATGCGAGTACTAGTAGAAATGTTACTTTAGATATAGAATCAGACGCGTTTTTAATTCAGACAGACTTTATCACAGTAACATTAAATATTAATAATGTTGTTAAAGAAATGCCTATAGAATTTGGTGTTGAATATAGTGTAAATAGCGATTTCACTAGCAGTAGTATAAATGCAATTGAGAATTTTGATGGTATACATAACGAAGGTACTATTGTAATTACTAGTTATTCTGCTGTAGCAGAACCTCTAATGTCAGGAACTCAATACTATTTTAGGCCATACGTAAAATATGCTGACAATACAGTAACAAATGGCGGAACTAGTATAGCTAATTTCGCTACAAACTAAATAGAATAAAACGTTTGCTAACAACGTATATAAAAAATAGCTAATTAAGCGCAAATCATAATGGTTTGCGCTTTTTTAATATCTTTAGGCAAAGAGAAAAGTATTGAATACCTAAACGCTACTTTTCATATACAAGACCGTTATGCACAACCAAAAAAACATCGTGACTAAAATAAAAGACATCTATTTGAATAAAGATTTACGAGTTGGTGGATTTTACGAATTGACTATTCAAGTTTGTCGGAGCTCGAATATGGAACCAATAAAAAAATACACAGAATATATTAAATCGCTTAAAAATGTTGATGGACCATTTGAAAGAAACTTTGAGTTAACAAATATAGAAATTGAGACTTTTGAACACGAATGGGTTTTAAATTTAGAGAACGTATCAATTCCGTTTAAAACATTTAATATACACGAAGACGAACCAATTGAAACTGGATTTAATTGGTTTGATATATGCTTTTATACAGAGACAATCGAACAACTATTCGGAGAAGAATATAAAACTTGGGATGAAAACCCTAAATGTCCGCCCGCATTAAATGATTTTTTTAATCAAACAATAATGAATTTGAATAACATCCATAAATTTCAATTAGCAATGATAGACTTTGAAATTTCAGGTCAATATTATTTAGCAGATATGGGTAAAGATTTTAATAATTGGACTAACTCGAATTTCTTTGTGAATGAAAAAGATGCTCATCTGATTTCGGAACGAAATAAAACAGTTGTGGAAATAATAAGTGGATAAAGGCAGTGCATAACACTATATATAGCAAATTGGGCGATTAGTACTTAACCAAAAGTTTAGTGCCATTTACAAACACCGCCAAATTTTTAATTTGGCTTTTAAAAAAGAGAAAAATTAAAAGCAAAACATAAAAATTAGGCTCTGTGTTAATCCGAAAATCTAGTGTCTTTTTTCACGCTACGTTTCATACACTAACCGTTAGGCACAAGCACTCACTAAACCTTAAAAATAGACATACATAAAAAAATGTTTGAAAAAGTGTAATAAAATTACCTTTTGCTAATCTAAAGAGTAAATCGTAAAAACATTTACAATGAAAAAATTAGCAATTCTATTAGTCATCTTTTTTTATCAAACAGCAACTTACTCTCAATCTGAAAAATATTCTTTCAATATTGAAATTAAAGGGAAAGGAAAACCAATAATTCTAATTCCTGGGTTAGCATCTTCTGGTAAAGTATGGAAAGAAACAACAGATACATTAGAGAAGAATTTTGAATGTCATATTTTGACTTTAGCAGGATTTGCTAATCAAAGTACAATTTCACTAGAAAAAGGTTACTTACCTATTATTGAAAACGAAATTATAAAGTATGTACAGGATGAACTTAATGAAAAACCAATATTAATTGGACATAGTTTGGGTGGTTTTTTATCACTTTCTATAGCAAGTTCTAAACCTAAATTACTAGAAAAGATAATAATTGTAGACTCATATCCTTTTATGTCTTTGGCTTACAACCCAAATGCAACAGTAGAAAATATTCTTCCACAAGCAAAAATGATGAAAGAAATGATGCTAAAAACTTCTGATAGTCTATTTATTCAACAACAAAAAATGACGATGCCAACTATGATAGCTGATTCCACAAATATTCAGTTAGCGACTAAATGGTCTATACAATCAGACAGAAGTACAATGGCACAAGCAATTTATGAACTTATGACAACGGACTTAAGAAATGATATTGAAAAAGCAAAAATACCTATCCTTGTATTTGGAAGTTGGTATGGAGCAAAAGATTACGGAATAACAAAAGAAACAGTTCTAGCAAACTATAAAAATCAATTTTTGAAAGCAGATAATTGCGAAATAAAAGTTGCAGAAACAGCAAAGCACTTTATAATGTGGGACGAACCTAAATGGTTTATTAATTTAGTTGAGGCATTTATAAATTATGAAGAATAAAGAACAAAAATTTAAAAAAGTCTATGAGCAATCAAAGGATAAAGTCTATCGACTTTGTTTGGGATTTATGGGAAATAAAATTGATGCTGATGATTTATTTCAAGAAGTTCTTATAAAAGTTTGGAATAATTTAGACACGTTTAGAAATGAGAGTAATATAGATACTTGGATTTACCGAATCACAACAAACACAGCACTCTTAACTCTAAATAGAAAAACCAAATTAAAGAAAAAAGAGATAGATTATCAACCCAATATTCCTCATTACGAAAGTGATAATTTAAACTCAACGGATAAAGAACAAGAAGTAAAAAAACTCTATAAAGCCATTTCATCACTCAAAGAAATAGATAGAATAATTATAGGATTATTATTAGAGAATTGTAGTTATGACGACATTTCTAATATAACTGGATTAAAAACTTCGAATGTTGGAGTTAGGATAAATAGAATTAAAAAAACATTGAGTAAAAAACTCAAATAATTATGGAGAAAGATATTACAAACTGGCAAAACCTTTGGAAAGAAGAAAAGTCTACACCTTTAGACTTAAGTAAGTTGATTACCCATTTAAACAAAGTAGAAAAGAAAGGAAAATTAGAAAGAATTATTTTACTCGTTGCTGTTCCAGTTACGATAATAATTTTAGCAACGTTACTCCCTATACTCTCAAATATATATTATTTAATAGCTATAGTCATAATTAGTTTTGGTATGATAATGATACTAATACAATCTTATAAAAGTAAGTATAGCTTAATAAGCAATGATGCTGAATTAAATAATCATAAGTATATAAAAAACCTTATTCATAAACTAAAACAACGAATGTTAACTACATCAAAATATATGTGGTTCTATACATTTCTATTAGTTTTAGGAATAAATATAGGCTACATAGATGTTTTACAAAAATTCAATGTATCAATAACTGCAAGGATAATTATTCACGTTGTTTTCACAGTTTTAATGATTTGCGTGATGTATTTTTCAATAGAAAAAAGAAAAAAAGAAAATAACAAAGGAATTTTACCCTTAATTGACTTTTTAGAAAATTTGAACTGAAAAATTGCCAGTGACTAAAAATGCATATAATCCATTGCTAGTACTAGCCTATTTATAAAAATCCTTACAGACTTTATATCTGTGACTTATTTACTAACTTTAGTGGTTAACAACGCAACTAATCTTATACAAAACCGTTAGCAACATCCTAAAAAATAACTCTGAATATGAATTGGAAAATAATATTTATAATGCTAATTGGGTTAACTGCTTGTAAAAACAAAACCGAAAAGAGTCCAATTAAAGAAGTTGAGAAAATAATTAGTCTAGATAGTTTATACTCTGAAGTCAACAATAAACCAGTTTTGAATACAGAATCAACTACAAAAATCACGGACTGTAATTTTGATAAATTTATTTCTGATAATAGAATTTCAAAAATTGCTAAAGATATATACTTAGATAATAATTGGAAACTAGACAATGCTATGGGATTACTAGATAGCTTGACAACTAAAAATAAATATTCAAGACCATTCTATTTTAAAGTGGTAACTCTGACCTATCAAAAATCTGATGGAGCTTTTTCCGAAGGACTCGGATATGAAGGAAAAAAATATGTTAAAAATAATACTAAGGAATTTGTTTCATATTTTAATTCTGAAAAATGCTTTACAGAAGATGATTTAACGATTTGGGTAAATATTATTATGTTAGAATTTAGTTTAATTGCCAACAATGAATTTGACAAAAATCTTATTGAAAACTACATTGAAATCTTAAATAAGAATTGTTTAGACTGTACTGAAAATCAAAAAAAAACTCTGAAGAAATTCAATTCAATTTTAAGAGTTAAATGGAATGAATTGTTGAAACATATTTGATTTTAGAAAAAAGCCGAACCCCTATCCATATATAATTTATTGCAGGCTTCTTGCCTATTTACAAAATTAAGTACTTAAACCACGCAACAAACCATATTCAAGACGTTGTATACAATTTAATGAAAAATATAAAACAAAAATATAAATTGATTCTAGCTATATTATTAATATGGTTTTTGGGACATATAATTTATACCACTATTGACGGGTTAACCAAGAATGAAAACAAGGCAGATGTTGCTGTAATACTTGGGAATAAGGTAAATGAAGATGGCACTCTTTCGGAACGGCTTGAAAAACGTTTAGAATGCGGTCTAAAATTGTATCAAAACGGACAAGTAAAAAAAATAATTGTAAGTGGAGGTCTGGACAAAGAAGGTTTTTACGAAGGAGATAAAATGAAAGAGTATTTAATTAAAAATAATGTTCCTAGTTCTGCAGTTATTATTGACAATTTTGGAAACAATACCCTCGCAACCGTTAAAAACACCATAGCACTACAAGAAACCTTAAGTTTTAAAAGTATAATTGTTGTATCACAATACTTTCATTTAACAAGAATAAAAATGCTGTTTAAAAAGCAAGGCTTTAAAAATGTTAGTAGTGCAAGTCCTATGTATTTTGAGGTTAGAGATTTTTATTCTTTGTTTAGGGAATTTGTAGCTTACTACATTGGGTAAAAGCTGAGCATAACAATAGCTATAAGCAATAAAGGTTTTGGGCTAAACTAAAAGGTCTTGTATATTTAAAGTGTAGTTAAATCTGTTAGATTTAGCTTTAGAATAAAAAAGGAAATATTCCGTGACCACCTGCCCTATATCTCTTACATACAAGATTAACACGAATATGATGCAACATTTAAAAATTTAATGAGTCTTTATAAGAAATGAGAAATCGATGAAATCAATACTGTCTGTGTTACTGTTTTTAATGTTTTGCTATCAAAGTTTTAGTCAAAAAAAATATTTTGAAGATAAGTTTGAACACTTTACAATAATAAAAAATAATGATACAATACAATTTCATACATACTTAAATGGAGAATTAACTTCTAAAAAGGGCGCTCTATTATATCTTCAAGGCTCTGGGAATGATCCTTTTTACAAATTAATTAGACACACTGACACCATTAAATCTTCAAAAACTGAGAAACCAGAAATTAAGAAATATCTTGAGGTTCATAAAACCCTACCTTTTAATTTAAAAGAATTTACTCAAGACTATTTGTTAGTTGCAATTTCTAAAAAAAGCATTCCTTTTGAAATATTTGGTAATGATTTTAAAACTCCAAAATCATTTTATGAAAATGACAACTTAAATTATAGAGTATGGCAGGCTAATGAAGTTGTAAATTACCTGTTAGAAAACATTTTAGAAAAGAAAAGTAAAATTATTGCTCTTGGCCACTCAGAAGGTACAGAGGTAGTAGCAAAGCTTGGAACAATTAATCATAAAATTTCAGCTATTGGTTATTTTTCTGGAGGCGGAAATGCACAATACTACGATTTTATACTAGATATTAGAAAATATGTGCAAAGAGGAGAAATGACTGAGGAAGAATCTATTATAGAAACTGAAAAAATTTTTAACGAAATAAAAGACATATACAAACACCCTAACAGTTTAACAAAAAAATGGTTAGGGCATTCTTATAGAAAATGGAGTTCGTCTATAGAACCATCTATAGATAATTTATTAAAAATTAATATTCCAATATATGTTGCACACGGAGCAAAAGACAAAGCCGTTCCTATAGAGTCGGCATACTTAATACCTATTGAATTTATTAGAAATAAAAAAACTAATTTAACTTTTAAGGTGTATCCAAAATTAGATCATTCGTTTGCTATAATACCACAATCTGATAACGAAGAATATGTAGATAAATGGGATGAAGTGCTTAAAGATTTTTTAAACTGGTGCGAAATAAATTAAAAAAGCAATTTGTTAATACTATAAACATCACTAAACACATATTACGTACAAATACGCTACCTATGGTTTATTTGCTAAATTAGTTACATAACAACGTTGCGTGTTATCAAAAAAAAACGAGTTGAATAAAACAATAAAAGTAACCAACGGTACATCTTTCTTAGAGTTAAAACTAAACACACTAGGGAGTTACTTAAAATTTAAAAAACCACTAGCCATAAATTGGTCAGATTGTCAAGGATCAATTGCGCAGTTCTATGCCATATTCTCGTATTTACAAGAGTATAAAGAGTCTATACAAGAATCTTTAAGAGTAAAATTAAATGACGGAAGTTTTGACTTAAATTCTGAGATAGATGAAGTATCTAAACTTCTTTCTCTTTTTGAAAATGGCACATACAACATATCTTTTGAACCAGAGTACCAATATAAAATATCGGACAATTGGAATTGGAACTTAGCCAAAAACAACAAACTTTTTTCGTCTAATGCAGTAATTAGAGAAGAAACCCAAACGTTGTACTCTGATGAAAATAAGAACTTAGACTATCTAACAGAATCATATTATAACGGGTATAGTGAGTATTTTATATTTACGCAACCATCAGAAGTATTAAATAAAGAGAGAATTAAATTCTATCAAGAAAAAATAATACAAGGAGAAAAACCCACCGCTATAATTTATAACGGCTATTCTGAAACCAAAGGAACATATAAAGATGGCTCTAATTGGATTAGAACTTATTTAAGTGGAGATTTTATTATTGATGGTCACCATAAACTAATGGCTTATAAAAAATTAAATTGCGCACCTTCTTTATTAAGAATTTCAAAAATTTATAATTCAGATGATAAATTAAATTTTTCTATGAAAGATTTTAAGAGTGATCTAGCTAGTAGATTATTAAAATGTCAGTCTAAACATTTTACAGAAAACTATAAAGAAAAATAACTGTTCTAGTTAACAATTACACACTACATAAGAGTCTAATAAAAAAAAAAACGAAAACTTTTTAGTTTTCGTCTTTTTCAGGTTTATTAAACTCGGCCTTATATTTTTCTAAAAACTTCTTCTGTCTTGCAATCATTTGTTGCCTTATTTTATCAATATCCATAAAGTCATTTCCAAAATTACTTCCAAAAAAATCATCATTAAAAAAGTGTTTGATAAAAAGTGAATCTTCAGAAAAAACATCATGAAATCCATTATTCTCAAAACGTGAAAAACCTGTAAAGAATCTTGATTTAAAAGATTGCAACAAACTGTCTTTTTCTAACGCAGATAGGTTATCTACTTTACTACTAGATGACCAAGAATAGATACTATCGTATCTAATTAAGTTTCCATTATCATCAAACTCCTTATCAACTTTCCAAGAACCTTTAGGTTGTTTGGCTACGCTTGTTTTATTTTGTTTTTTTTCTGTATTTTTTATGTCATTCTTTTGACCATTGCAACTAACACATAGCAAGCTAACCATAGCTAATAAAATATATTTTTTCATTGCTCTAAATTTTAAGACAACCGCAATTTAGGACTTGTTAAAAATGTTTTGAACAAGCCACCAGTTTCTATTGTTTTAATTAATTTATTTTGGTGATACACTTCAGATTTTCGTTCACCATTTTTATACCAAACACATTCCAAATAACTGTTACCATCTACCAAACCAAGTATTGAATCTTTTTTTGAAACATATTTAAGAACTTGCATTTTTGGGGCACTAAGTTTACCTCTAACTTTTACCCAATCTCCAGATTTAAACTTCCTTGGCATAACATTAAAATTTTAAAGATTAAACATTTTAGCAGCATAGAGGAGACCAATTTCTTGGCCCCCTACTATATACTTCATTCTTCAATCAAAAAAATTAGTGATCTAATTAAGAGATCTCAATGTTTCTTGCTGGTTTTTGTTTTGCTTCTTCTTTTTTAGGTAATAGAATACTTAAAATACCTTCGTTATAGCTTGCATTAATTTTTTCGTCATTAACACTTTCTGGCAACGTAAAGGTTCTTTTAAAAGAAGAATAACCAAACTCTCTACGTGTATAGTTTTCTTCTTTTTGCTCACTTTCTTCTTTTGTTTCTGTAAAAATAGATAACAATAAATTATCTATCTCTATATGAAAATCTGATTTATTAAGGCCTGGAACTGCCATTTCTACCATAAAAGAATCTGCTGTCTCTTTTATGTTCACTTTTGGCAACGTAATTCCTGTATTAAAGTTTGATGTAAATACAGACGGTAAGTCTCGGTTAAAAATATCATCAAACCAATTTGACAACGTTGGGAAGTTTTGATTTAAATTGCTGTTCACTAAATTTCCGTTTTTAGGAACACTAACTAAATTGCTCATAATTACAAAATTTTAAATTAAACATTATTTTAAATTCGAAATCTAAATCGACCTCAATTCTAATAGACCAAAAAAAATACCAAAGTGCATAAATTCTATTTTCTTACAATTAGCATTGTACAACTATGTCTTTTGTTGACATTTTTTCAGAATTATTGTCAAATTTTCACTTAAATAAATGTCAGTTTGACATTTTGAATTTATCAAAATACACTATTTATTTTCCTAAAAACTCTATCTCTTGTTTACACAAATCTTCTACGCTTAACGAATATATGTTTTACTGCTACACTTATACGTTTTGCATTCTATTTTAAGAGCAATTAAAATACTTTTAACACACTAAACAAAAACAAGACACAATTAGCTCTTAATTAGCTTTAAAGCGCAATAGAACGTCTTAATTACATAGTTATTAATTGGCGTAGAGCTTTAAGTAAAAGCAATAATAAAATGACCACGAAAGAATATAATTTAAAAAACTGGCGCACTAACATTGCGGGTACAACCTTAATTTTCATAGGAGTTGTAATGGTTCTTATAGGGTATAGTAGTGGTTTAACCATCTGGGGAAACTTTCAGAGTATGTTTGTTAGTTTTAAAAGTATTCATTTTTTCATTGGCACATTACTTATGTTCTTAATTAAATTCGGTTTTATATTTCTAGGATATTATTTATTAAAAAACAATGATAAAATAACAAGGGCAAAAACGGATAATAAAGGCCTTTACTTTAAAGAAATGAGTAAATCTAGCAGTTTTACAAGAGGAGCTTTTGACCTTAAACCCTTTACTTTTTTACCCTACGCAAAAATTAAAAATATATACCTTATTAAAAGTATTTGGTTGGGTTATACCTTAGAGGTTGAAACAGAAAACGAACGTATTAAACTAGTTACCACGAATGCATTATCAGACGTAGATAAAAAAGAAATATACAGTATTGTTAAAACAAGAATAACATAAAATTTTAATTCACCACTAACAGGTACTCATTATAAAACATCACCCTAAAATGAAAAAATATATAATGCTTTTAATTATTATCTCTTTATGTAGCTGCAATAATAAAGAGAAGATTAACAAACCTAAGAGGTCTTTGCCTAAATTAGTAGTAGATTCTATTTCTAAGCAAAAAACATATAATGTTGATTTACAAAACAAAGAACGTTATGTATCTATGTATAACAACAACTATTTATTAAAAGTAATTCCTGATTCTACCACTTCTAAAGAAAATATGAACTACACTATATTAATGACATTAAAATCTGATACAATTATAAACTACACAATTAATATAGACTCAATTTCTAAAAATTATTACAAGTACAATAAAAGTGAACTAGAAAATGAAAAGCTA
The DNA here is from genome assembly GCF_900119145.1 of Cellulophaga fucicola. Classification (GTDB taxonomy): domain Bacteria; phylum Bacteroidota; class Bacteroidia; order Flavobacteriales; family Flavobacteriaceae; genus Cellulophaga; species Cellulophaga fucicola. The sequence continues at coordinate 735,961 of NZ_FPIY01000002.1, forward strand.
AATTTTAAACAAAATTATTACATAAGCGGCGTAAATATTGAACAAAGTTGGGCCAGAGCAGAGAACTTATACCTAAGCGCTAAAATAAACTCTAAAAGAGATACAACTGTGATGGGTATACCTTTAAAATTTAAATATATAGGAAAAAAAATGGGTGAAACATATTTAAATGTATTGTAAAAAATATTTACTCTAAAGAAAACTACAATTATCTTTACTAGAACAAAAATCTTAACTAAAGCTAAAACACAAGTCTATGAAGTATTCTAGCAAAGCAAAATCTTTTTCAAAAAATAATGCTTCAATAACAATTAAGAAAACAGATATTATTTTTGGCACCACTAAAGAATCTGCAGATGATTTACCAAACCCTGCCGAATTATTTTTAGGTTCGGTATCTGCTTGTATTCTTAAAAATGTTGAACGCTTTTCTACTCTAATGAATTTTAAATATTCTAATGCAGAAATAACAATAAAAGCTACGCGTCTAGAAAAGCCTCCAAGGATGGACGAAATAAATTACGACTTAAAAATTTATAGTCAGGATCCCAATTTAAATATTGATTTGCTTAAAAAAAATATTGAAAAGTTTGGAACAATATACAATACCGTTAAAACCTCTTGCTCTATTACAGGTGAAATTACTAAAATACCTTTAGAACTAAAAAAAGCTTAAAACTAACACCTATTACAATTAATCTCTATTTAAATAATTATCATCCTTTATCTAATCTGTATCAATATACTATAAACTTAAACAAGCATAATGTTCGGAATTTTTAAGAGAAAAAAGAATCAGGAAAAAATAAAAAATGATTTCACAGAAAAGCATACTGAATTTTACAAGAAAAAGTTCCCTAAACTGCCAGATACTACTATCCAAAAAATGGCATCAAGAAAAGCAGAATGGGAAATGGATACGGAAAGATTAAAAAAAGAAGATGTCTTGTCTTTACTAAAGAAAATAAAATCACCCACAATAATTAATGACTTGTTTGTAGAAAATGAGAAATCTAAAAAATTAGAATTAGATGATTTTTACAGGTGTCCTTCTGAATATTTTTTAATGACAAAAGATGAGCAAGATCATTATAATGTTGATGCTATAATTCCTTTTTTATCTGACCCAAGTTTTTATAAAATTTACGCTTACGACACTACAAGAAATGGCTTTTTAACTTTTGATATTGAGTCACCTGATGAAATTGAAAAAACAGAACGATTTACTTGGGACGGAATTTTTGTATCAGACATTCTTTTTTGGTGGGAGTGCGATGTTGAAAAAAACCGAATTTTAGAATATGGAAAAGCTTTAAACTTAAAATGGGTTGAGGAGATTTTAAATAGTATAGAAAACGACTTGGATAATAGCACCACAGCAAGTTGTACAGATTGGAAAAACGCTATATACACAAAGTACAATATGATAATTAAATAACCTTTAAAACTCTTACAAGTAAAGCCCTAAGCACTACTCTTTTGGTTTTTTGTCTTAAATTTTTTATTCAATTTACACAAGTCTACAAGTTCTAACGAATATAGATTTAACCACTACAGTTATAGGTTTAGTATTCTAAACTAGAATCAATTATTATAATTTTACCAGGTACAAAGACCAAGGAACATCTTTGTATTGATTGAAAAATTATGATTGAAAAAGAAGACGACACCAAAGACTTAAGATTTTATTCTCAAAAATCTATAGCAACTGCAACCTTTATTGGCGGACCATTAGCCGCAGGATATTTAATTAGAGAAAATTACCTAAGCCTAAATAAACCTGATGAAGGAAAAAAATCTCTATTAATAGGGTTTGTAGCTACTGTTCTTTTGTTTACAGGAATTTTTATGATTCCTGAGGCGATAATTGAAAAAGTACCAAGCTATGTTATACCTGCAATTTATACTGCAATAATATATTTAATTGTTGAAAAAATACACGGAAAAATATTAAATAAGCATAAAGAAAATGAGAACAATTTTTACTCTGGATGGAGAGCAGCAGGAGTTGGTTTTGTATCTCTAATTGTACTATTAATTGGAATCTTTGGATATGCATATCTTTCGGTAGGCGGAGATGAATTTGAAAAATATGATGCTGAAATTGCTAAGTTTTCTAAAAACGAAACTGAATCTTTAATCTTTTTTGAACACTATGATACAGAAACAGACAATTCGCTTCTTCAAGAATTAGAAAACAGTACAATTCCTAAATGGGAAGAAAATATTGAAATAATAAAAAATTCTAATACTATAGAAAACTTACCTTCTGAGTTATTAGAGCAAAATAAGATCTTACTTAAATACTCAGAATTAAGACTTAAAGCTTTTGAATTATATAAAAAAGCAATTAAAGAAGATACAACAATTTACGAGCAACAACTAGAGCAAATACATCTAAAAATTAATGAGCAAATTGAAAAATTAAACTCATGAATAAAAAAACAGCACTAATTATACTGTTTAGCTTATGTACCTTTTTATGCAAAGCACAAAAACTAGATGCTAAAATCGAGGCAGAAATACATACGTTTATAAAAAAGGAAGCTAAATCTTTACGCCAGCTTAAGCTCCAAAAATATTATGGAAGATTTTATAATGTAGATGAATTTGTAAATATGTTTGAAGATGAAAAAATTAACAGAAGTAGAAGGGTGTCTAGACGTTCTATGAGGTTAAGAAAAAAAGCCCTAAAATTAAAAAAAGAGGAAGACTATTTTAGTTTTGAACGAGTAATGGCTACTCCATTTAAACAATTTTACAAAGATTTTAACCTACTTATTTTTACTAAAGAAGATATTGAAAAAGGGTACAACAAAACCAATAATCATAAAAAAATGAGACAGGCTGTTATTGAAAAATGGAACCCAAAAATAGAATTAACTGAGAATAGATATTTTGTCTGTTTCATTCCAAAAGAAGACTCCCCTCGTAAATACGGAGATTTTATTATACTTCATATTCTTGAGAAAAAAGGAAATAAATGGGGCGTTTATTCTGCTTGGAACTAAAAAGCACACCCGCAAATAAAACAAAGACACTTTGCCTCTACTATATTAAATCTTATTTTTTTTGACGAATATATATTTTACTGCTACAGTTATACGTTCAGCATATTAGGACGGTCTCAATTGCTATACTTTTATCGCACACAAAGAGCTAAAACAAAAGAAAGGTTTTAGATGAATACAAAGCACTTTAAGAATTGAAAAGACAATAGTGCATCTTTTCAGAAATGTAAATCTTAATTAAATAACATAGTACGAGATTATGAATATCATTGAAAAATTAAAATACCATGAAGATAACCAACTAGACAATTGGTTAGATACCGATAATAAAACGACTCGTAAATTCCGAAGAGATATAGCAAGTTATGCTAAAAATAATTTTGATGAAATAAAACAATATTGTCTACATATACACCCTACAGATTTTTCAAGCTTAAGCATTGTATATGAGGCATTATCTGAGTTCTCCTTAGACCACAATGAGTTTTTATATGAGGAAATACAGAGAATAACTAACCTTGCCATAAATAACAAAATTGATTCTGAAAATTTAAATATACTTACAGATATTGATATGCAGGGTATCTATTTAAAATCTCTAGATATTTATATAAAAATAATGAATTTTTTAACTAAAAATCTTTCGTCTAACACAGACAGTAATTACAAAATTGAACTTTTATCTGTTATAGATTATTATTTAATAGAAGTACATAAAGATGATGACATTCTAGAGTTTAACAACTGGATTAATCCAATAAAAGACCTAGCTTCTAATGACGAGTTAAGTGTAAAGTCAGAGGCAACTAAAATTCTTAAAGATTTAGGTGTTTCAGATCTATCTGGATCAACTTCTTTTGTAGAAAAAGTACTAGGGATATTTGATTAAATTTAAACTCTTCTAAAAAATTCAATGTTCGCAAAAGCCACCTTAGGTGATTATAAATCCAACAGAAGATTTAATGCAGATCTATTTTTAGAATCAACTAATGATTGGGTGGTTAGAAAACAGTAGCCAATCGAAATATTTGGTTGTGGATAAAAGACGGTATCATTTAGTTAAAAAAATACGTTGGCAATTGTAAATGGCTCGCCTTATCTACAATTGAATATGACTGAAGATGTACACAAAGGGTTTATGTTTGCTACTATTGCAAAAACATCTAAGAACAAAGAATAGTCAAAATTATAATGATTAAAATAAAGAAGAATAGATTTTTAATCGAAAATAAAAAAATAACAATAGAAACAGGTTTGCAAATTAGAATACTAGTACTACTCTCATTTTCATTCCTCTTTTTATCTTTTTTTTTGTTTCCTACACTTTCTATTACTCTATTAGATGGGCTTATTCTGTTTAAAGTATACTTTATTTCTTTATTAATTTGTTTTATTCCGTGTTGGTTTCTAAGTGATATAAAAATAACTTTTAACGCTAATTCTAAAACTATTATTAAAAGAAGCTGGTTCATTAAATTATATACCATCGATTTTAAATCAATAGAGCGTGTACAACTTGTTTCCCTTAATAATCTAACCTATTTTGAAATGGTTTTAAAAAAAGACCCATTAGGAAAACATAAAATAATATCTCCTAAATATTCTAAAACTAGCTTTAATCAAAAACAATTAGAAGAGTTTAATCAAAAAATTTTAATTAGACTTAAAAGCTACATCAATACTAAAACAATATAGGATTTATGAAAAACCTCACCTATTTTAAAGCTACAGAAACTGGTTTTATATATTTCTCCTTGAAACAAAAAATACTTTCTGTGTTCTGTATTCTCCTTATGCTATTTGGCTCTGTGTTTAACTTTTATTACAATAATAATGCTTTAGGACAATATGCCATTATCTATAGAATAATGTCTATTGTAGTTCCTTTATTTTGGCTTTACGGTGCAAGCACTAAAATTGAAATTAATATAAAAAACAACCATTTAATTACATCTCACTATATGGGATTGCTTAAAAAAAAATTCAATTTAGATGTTTTTAAAGGTTTTTACGTTCTAAGACAAAGTTCATATTTTATATACACGAGCACGCAATTATCTATGGCTTTTAAAGTTAATGACAAATTAAATAATATACCAGTAGAAAATATGAGAAATACCGTTAAACTTAATAGCCTTAAATTAGAAATTACCGCTATACTAAACAACGGCTAACTGTAATGAAAAAAAAATCTACTTTAATTAAGTAGTACTACTTGTTACAAAATTTGGATTTTATTAATCTATAGAATAAAATTTAATTAGGCATTAAATTTCTATTCCTCGAAAACGGAAAACTAAAATCGTTTAGATATTAATCTCCTTGCTAAAGCAAACAGCAGCCTACAACAATCTATAATTAACTCCTTATTTAGATTCTTTATCTAAAACATTATTCGCTATTTACACAAGTCTTCAAATTTTTAACGAATATATATTTTACAGCTACACTTATACGTTTGGTAATTTACTTAAAGACTAACTTATTTACTTTTAACACAAATAAAACTAAAGAATGGTTTTATATCAACTTAAAAAAATAGAAGATGTTAGAGAGATTATTATTAAAACATTTAACAAAAAAAGGTAAAATAGCCTATTTCGTTGGCTTAGTAGCATCAATTGCTTTAGTTGCTTTTATTATATTAGGCGTTGCAGATTACTCCTTAGACTCGGGAAGAGATGTTTTCTTTGTTTCAATAGTAGCCGTTAACCTAATATGGGCTGGCGTATGTTATTTTGTTTGGAGAAAAAAAGAAGAAGAGAACCAAGAATAAATTTATAAAGATTTTTAATCGCTGTATCTATAAAAATAGAATTAAACTCACATAAAGTAGTTATGTATAGTCGAAATTATTTTCATGCACCTAGTTTCATGCACAGGATTACAGCACAATTAAATCAAGAATTAATTTATTAGAAACTAAGGCTATTTTTAAATTTAGATATTACAGGAATTTCAAAAATACAACTACCTACTTATTATTGTGGTTATTTTTCTAATCTAACTGAGGTAATCATCACTCATAGATCTGAATTAAGAAAGACTGGCTTTTTGTATTGTGTGAGGAGAGTAAAACTTATTCCGTTCTTGGCTAGGTAAAAAAATAACTTTAAAATACCCTACAGTAAAACCACGTACACAGAATACGTATTTACGTACAAGTTCGTTAATAATATATATTACAAAAAAAATAGAGCAACATACACCAACTATTAATTAAAAACTATCTATTAGACTAATGACAACAGCCGAACTAAAACAGCAATTGCTGAGTGCACACCAAAGAGATAAAAAGCTTTCCATACTAGGTTTTATTTTAATTATAATTTTTATAGCCATTGTATCAACTTTAATTTACGTTTATGCTTTTGAAGCTGTATCTAATTACATTAAAAATGCTTTTAGTGGAATTACCGGAATGTTAAACAGTGAAGAAACTCCTTTTTACTATAAGTTAATTTTTCCTGCAGTACTACTTTCAATGCTCTCAGTTCCGCTTCTAAAAATTATTAAATTAACAAAAAGACCAAAGTTAATAGACGAACTTATTTTAAAGATTGATAAAGGGTCTATAGCGTCTTCTATTGACCAAAGAACTGTATATAAAATTATTATTCCGCTTTTAAAAATTAACATAAGGTTAGCTCCTGTAGAATATGTTACTATAGTTTTAGATGAAGATACCAAATACAAACCGTATGACTTACCAATTGAGGCTTATGTAATTCCAGATCTAAAAAGAGTGTTAAGTGGCGCTAATACAGAACAGGTAAACAAAGCTTGGGATGAGCTATATAGTAGTTCTGATAGTAAAACCCAAGAAAAAGAGTACCCGTTAAAACCTAAAGAAGAGTTCAAGAAATTTATAGACACTACACTATTTAACGACATTAATAAGTTAGACCAAGAGAGAAGTGTTGGTAAAACCCAATATGTAAAATATCTTATATTTTCGGTATTAGTTATTCTTCTTTTTGTAGGCGGTTATTTATACTTACAATTCTCTGATATTGCGTTTAAATCAGAATATCTGATTTATGTTGTGTTTGGAGGTTTTGGACTTTTTTATACCCTTTTCTTTGCTTTTGGCAAGCATAAGGGGCAACCAGGAATTACAATGAACTCTGGAAATAGTTTTAAAACCAAAATTTTAAAACCTATGATTGCTTTTATAAATCCTAATTTTCATTTTGTACTTCACGGACACCTTAGTTTACCAGAAGTATTAGAAACTGGTTTATTAGAAAACAAACAATATATTATAACTGGTAATGACCAAATAATGGGGTCACACAAAGGAGTTCCTTTTCAAATGAGTGATCTAGACATAGAATATAAAAGAAATTTCTCTAGTGAAAAAGAGGGCCCAGATCAAGTATTTTTTGGACAAGCCTTTGTTGCTAAATTTAATAAAAGTTTTAGCTCTGAGTTATATTTAGTTCCTAAGAAAACTACCAAAAAGAAGGTAATGGATTCTGTATCCGAAACCCTAACTCTTGGGTTAGCTGGTACAAGAACCACAGACATAGATATGTATACAAGTAATGACTTTGGCCCTAAAGTAACACTAGAAGATCCTGAATTTTCTAAATTATTTAATGTGTATTGTTACGATCAAGTTGAAGCTAGGTATATTTTAACTCCAGCTTTAATGGAAAGAATAAAAACACTAGCAACAAGAACAAAAGGAGATTTATTTATGTCTTTTAAAAACAATAGAATTTCTATTTTAAACAATAGTGGTATTAACAATTTTGAACCAGGTTACTTTAACTCTATAACAAAAAACGACAATCAATTATTATTAGAGTTCTATACAGATTTACACAATCAATTATCAATTATAGATGATTTAAAATTAAACATTAACATCTGGAATAAAAATAACTAAAATGGGAACAGGAACAATAGTAACAATAGGAGTAGTTGTAGTTTTTATAATTTTATTTATTACAATTTTTAATAAAATGACAAGGGCTAAAAATCAAATTGAAAATTCAATTTCTTCATTAGATGCCTTATACATTAAACGTAGTGATCTTATACCTAATTTGGTTGCTACAGTAAAACAATACATGACGTATGAAGAAAGCACTCTTGAAAAAATAACAGCGCTAAGAACTTCTAAATCTAACTCTGACCCAGCAATGGAAAAAGAAGGTAGTCAGGCATTAAAAAATTTAATGATCCAGGTAGAAAATTACCCTGAACTTAAAGCTAATACCCAGTTTACGAACTTACAGTATAGTTGGAACGAGTCTGAAGAACAAATTGCAGCTGGCAGAAGGTATATTAGCTCTTCTATCACAAATTACAACAATTCTATTAGTACATTCCCTGCAAATACCGTAGCTAAGCTATTTGGATTTAAAAGCTACCAATGGCAATATGCAACAAAAGAACAGCAAGAGAATGTAAATGCTAATGAGTTGTTTAAATCTTAATTTTAGGTTTTAAAAGTAGTAATAATATTTTACCTTAATGGTTAAAATAAAAAAGCAGGGCAAATGCCCTGCTTCCTCAACAATTAACCAAACATACAAGATAATTATGAAACCATTTCCTGATACACCTTAGCGGTATTTAGTGACGACTGTACACTATTACGTTGTGCTATTAACAGGTTTTCTGTAGATGGCGCAAGCACCATATCTTTATCTTTTAAAATTTCGTCATACTCCTCCACAAAAGACTTTTCTCCACGTTCTACCTCATTTAATATAGTTTCATCTTCATTAGAAGATAAAGTAGCCGTTAGGTTCATCCAAGTTCTATGCAGATCTCCTTTTAAACTACCACCCTTTTCTGGTAATTCTCCGTACGCTAAAATTTCGGATTTAAGTTGGTGTCCAAAATTATAACGTTGTTCTATTTTATTTTCTAAAAACCTTTTTATCGAAGGATTCTCTACTTTTTCTGCTCCAAGTTTATATCCTTTTTCGGCATCGTACGTTTTCTCTAATAAATTGTTTAATCTGTTTGAAATTTTTTCTGAATACTTCATAATATCTCTTATCATTTAAATTAAGTAACGTTGCTGATTATCAACAATCTTGTTCCTCTAAATTATCAAGATAAAGAGGCAATAACAAGAAAATACATCGGTTTAGCCTAAGTTTAACGTCAACTCTTAATAAATGTTAAGACAAAAGAGTTAATTTTACTCTATAAAAGTATTGTCAATTAAACAGAAATTGTATATTTGCACCCGCTTTTAAGCCAAAAGCAAACGAAAGAATTAATAATAAGGGTCGGGCACCCTACAAATTTAATGTGATATGCCAGTTAAAATTAGATTACAAAGACACGGAAAAAAAGGAAAACCTTTCTATTGGGTAGTAGCAGCAGATTCTCGTGCTAAAAGAGATGGTAAATTCTTAGAAAAATTAGGAACTTACAATCCAAACACAAACCCAGCAACAATTACTTTAAACATTGATAATTCTGTAAAGTGGTTATCTAATGGTGCACAACCATCTGATACAGCTAAAAGAATTTTATCTTACAAAGGTGTTTTATTAAAGCATCATTTACAAGGTGGTGTACGTAAAGGTGCATTAACTGAAGAGCAAGCTGAAGAAAAATTCAATGCTTGGGTTGCTGATAAAGAAAAGAGTGTTGCAGGTAAAGTTGAAGGTTTAGATAAAGCTAAAGCTGATGAAGCAGCTAAGATTTTTGAAGCTGAAAAAGCAATTAACGAAAAACGTTCTGCAGATGCAGCAGCGGCAGCAGCTCCAGTAGCTGAAGAAGCTCCAGCAGTATCTGAAGAAGCAGCAGCTTCTGAAGAAGAATAAATTTATATAAAGAACGATATGCAAAAGGAAGATTGTTTCTACTTAGGTAAAATCGTTTCTAAATATAGCTTTAAGGGCGAAGTATTAATTAAAGTTGATGCTGACGAACCTGAAGTTTACGAAAATATGGAATCAGTGTTTATTTCTTTAGGAAATAACCTGGTTCCATTTTTTATTGATAAATGTAGATTACACAAGTCTAGTTTATTACGTATTAGGTTTGAAGATGTTTTAGACGAGTCTGATGCAGACCGCATAATGGGATCTAAACTCTACTTACCACTTACAATGTTACCTAAGTTATCTGGTAACAAATTTTACTTCCACGAAGTTATAGGCTTTACATTACAAGATGATGTACACGGAGATATTGGGCAAATTACCAGTGTTAACGATACCACATCACAAGCACTCTTTGAAGTTGAAAAAGGAGACAAGCAACTACTTATACCTATTAACGACGAAATTATTACAAAAGTAGATCGTGAAAACAAAACTATTTTTGTAACCACTCCAATAGGCTTAGTAGACTTATACTTAAGTTAATTAATGAAATATTTATTTTTAGCACTAGCAATTGTATTTGAAATTGTTGGATCTAGCTTTATGCAAACCTCCAACGGGTTTACAAAAACAATACCTACTATTGTAACAATAGTATCTTACGTTATTTCTTTTTTCTTTTTTTCACAGGCATTAAAATATATTCCGCTAGGAGTTGCATATGCAATTTGGGGAGGCTTAGGCATTGTTGTTACAGCAATAATTTCGGTTGTCTTTTTTAAGCAAACTTTAGATTTTCCTGCTATTTTAGGGATAAGCTTAATTGTAGCTGGTGTTATTATAATGAACTTTTTTTCAAATAGCACCGCACATTAATATCAACTCATTTTTAGACAAAGTATTCTTTATTTTTTTCTCACATAATAAAACCTGTATTTTTGCGTATATACTACACATATTATGCAGAACAATCAGAACATAAAAATAGCTGTAGATGCTGTTGTTTTTGGCTATCAAGATAACGCACTTTATATTTTATTGATACAACAAAAATATGGTCCTTATAAAGACCAATGGGTTTTACCTGGCGGCTTAGTACAAAATGGCGAAACGTTAACCACTGCTGTACATAGAGAACTACAAGAAGAAGCAGGTATTAAAGTAAACTACTTAGAGCAACTCTATACCTTTGGAGACGATATTAATCGCGACCAAAGAAACCAAGTAATATCCGTATCTTATTTTGCACTTGTTAATCCAGAGAACTTTAAATTAAGTGCCGCTACAGATGCACAAGATGTAAAGTGGCAAAACATAAGTAATACACCCACTTTACCGTTCGATCATAATTTAATTATAGACACCGCTTTTAAAAGACTAAAGGCGAAACTACACTACCAACCTATTGGTTTTGATTTGCTTCCAAAAAAGTTTCCGTTTTCAGATTTAGAACATTTATACACTACTATTTTGGAACAAGAAATTGATCGCAGAAACTTTAGAAAAAAGATATTAAGCTTCGATTTTATTAAAAAATCCAATGAAAAACAAAAGACAGGAAGTGGCAGACCTGCACAATTATTCACTTTTGACACTAACAAATACAAAGCTCTAGAGAAGAATGGAATTCATTTTGAAATTAAGTTTGCGTAATTTTAACACAAATAACTTTTCTAATTCCACTTGTTCGTTTAACTTTGTGTAAAAATAACGCAAATGATACTAAATTTAGATCCACAGTTTAATCCGTTTCCAAATCAGAAAAGCATCGAATATAAGTCGTTTTTATTTTCTGGAGGAGAACCACATATTAAAATAGATAACAATTTTAATACTGACGATACCATTACTGTTACACACAGACTTCAATCTTTTAATGATGTTGGACTTCTTTTACTTACAGTAGATGCATTACAACGTATGGGAGTTAAAAAAATTAAGGCATTTATTCCTTATTTTCCAGCTGCTAGACAAGACAGATTAATGGTTGCTGGAGAATCGTTATCTGTAAAAGTATATGCAGACCTTGTAAACACATTACAACTAGACCAAGTTTTAGTATACGATCCGCACTCAGAGGTTACTCCTGCTCTATTAAACAACTGCACTACCATTACAAATTATACGTTTATAGAAAAAGTAATATCAACCTTAAATAACAATGTGCTTTTAATATCACCAGATGGTGGAGCATTAAAAAAAATATATAAAGTATCAGAATTTCTAGGAGGTAAAGAAGTTGTAGAATGCTCAAAATCTAGAGACGTAAAGACAGGTAAACTATCTGGATTTAAAGTCTATGCAGACGATCTTGAAGGAAGAGATTGTTTGGTTGTAGATGATATTTGCGATGGTGGCGGAACTTTTAATGGTTTAGCGCAAGAGTTAAAAAACAAGAACGCAGGCAATTTATACCTCGCTGTTAGCCACGGTATTTTTAGTAAAGGATTAGAGAGTTTAAGCAGCTATTACAACGGCATTTTTACAACCGATTCTTTTAACACAATTACAAAACAACCTAAGGTTACACAAATACCACTTGCAACCTTGTTAGCTTAAGATAATAATTACAAAATATAGATATTATGAATCCACTACTATATACAGACGGTTACAAAGTAGACCACAGAAGACAATATCCAGAAGGTACAACCTTAGTATACTCTAACTGGACACCAAGAAAAAGTAGAATAAACGCTATAGATGAAGTTGTATTTTTTGGACTTCAATATTTTATAAAAAAATACATTATTGAAGAATTTAACACCAACTTTTTTAACAAACCTAAAAAGGAAATTGCAGAAAAGTACAGCAGAAGAATTAATAATTATTTAGGACCAAATGCTGTTGGTATTAAACACATAGAAGATTTACACGACCTTGGTTATTTACCAATGGTAATAAAAGCATTACCTGAAGGATCTAGTGTGCCTATACGTGTACCAATGATGACAATGTACAATACATTACCAGAATTTTTTTGGCTAACAAATTATTTTGAAACCATATTAAGTACTACTATTTGGATGCCTTGCACCTCTGCTACCATTGCTAAACAGTACAGGAAAATATTAGATAAGTATGCAGAAGAGACATCTACAGCTCTTGAATTTGTAGATTGGCAAGGGCACGATTTCTCTATGCGTGGTATTGCTGGTATGGAAGCAGCAGTAATGAGTGCTTCTGCACACTTACTTAGTTTTTCTGGTACAGATACAATTCCTGCTATAGACTTTTTAGAGGAGTATTACAACGCAAACTCCGACAAGGAATTAGTTGGTGGCTCTGTAGCAGCTACAGAACACTCTGTAATGTGTATGGGAACAAATACTGGAGAGCAAGAAACTTTTAAAAGACTAATTACAGAAGTTTACCCTAACGGTATTGTTTCTATTGTTTCTGACACTTGGGATTTATGGAAAGTACTTACCGAATACTTACCTAACTTAAAAGAAGATGTATTGGCAAGAGATGGTAAAGTTGTAATTAGACCAGATAGTGGAGATCCTGCAGATATTATTTGTGGTAATCCTAACGGAAAAACTGAAGATGAGAAAAAAGGTGTTATAGAATTGCTATGGGAAATATTTGGCGGACAAACTAACAGCAAAGGCTACAAAGAATTAGACCCACACATTGGTGCTATTTATGGCGATAGTATTACTACAGAACGCGCTACAGATATTTGTGAACGATTAAAACAAAAAGGGTTTGCGTCTACAAACGTAGTTTTAGGTATTGGCTCTTTTACCTATCAATACAATACTAGAGATACTTTTGGTTTTGCAATGAAAGCTACATATGGCGAAGTAAACGGTGAGGGAAGAGAAATTTTTAAAGATCCTATTACAGACGATGGAACTAAAAAGTCTGCCAAGGGTTTACTTAAAATTGAAAAAGAAAACGGTACTTATAAACTTGTAGACCAAGTAAATTGGGAGCAAGAAAAAACAGGAGAATTAAAAGAGGTATTTAAAGATGGTAAATTACTTGTTGATGATTCTTTACAAAATATTAGAAACAGAGTAAGATAAACTCCTTAATTTTGCAAACGTAAGAGGCAAGCTTTTTTACAAGCCTGCCTCTTATTTTTTAAATCTATACAATGAGTAAACCTTTTACATTTAAACAATTTACTATTGCCCAAGATCGTTGTGCTATGAAAATAGGCACAGATGGTGTTTTATTGGGCGCCTGGGCATCTGTAGACCACAACCCCTACTCTATTTTAGATATTGGTAGTGGCACTGGCATTATTTCTTTAATGTTAGCCCAACGTAGTATTGCAGACAACATAGAAGCTATTGAGTTAGATGATGCTGCTTATGAGCAATGCACAGAAAATTTTGAAGCATCTACCTGGGCAGATCGTTTGTTCTGTTTTCACGCTGGTTTTGATGAGTTTGTAGATGAATATGCTACAGACGAAACTGATGAAGATGAATTGTATGATTTAATTGTATCTAATCCTCCTTTTTACGCAGAAGATGTTACTAGTGGTAATGAAGCTAGAGATAATGCACGCCAAAACACATCTTTGCCATTTAATGAGCTACTTAGTGGAGCATCAAAATTACTATCAAAAAACGGCATATTTTCAACTATAATTCCGTTTAAAGAAGAAGAAGAGTTTGTTAAACTTGCTGCTACTTTTCAATTATTTACAAAACGAATTACAAGAGTTAAAGGTAACGCTAACGCCGAAGTAAAAAGAAGTCTGTTGGAGTTCACAAAAAAGCCTTCATCAAACTTAAAAACAGAAGAACTTGTTATAGAGAAAGGTAGGCACATATATACCGAAGATTACATCAACCTAACAAAAGATTTTTATTTAAAAATGTAACATTTACTCTTTGTATTGTTATATTTCTTTACCTATCTTTGGTTACATATCCTAATACATAGCTATGAAACCAGACTTATTTGAAGCACCCGATTATTACAATATAGACGACTTATTGTCTGAAGAACATAAATTGGTAAGAGATGCCGCCCGTCAATGGGTAAAAAGAGATGTGTCTCCAATAATTGAAGAATACGCTCAAAAAGCTGAGTTTCCTAAGCAAATAATTAGCGGATTAGCAGAAATAGGTGCTTTTGGCCCTTACATTCCTGAAGAATACGGTGGTGCAGGCTTAGATCAAATTAGTTATGGTTTAATTATGCAAGAGATAGAACGTGGCGATAGTGGTGTACGCTCTACCGCATCTGTACAATCTTCTTTAGTAATGTACCCAATATATACTTACGGTACAGAAGAACAACGTAAAAAATACCTACCTAAACTTGCTAGCGGCGAGTTTATGGGCAGTTTTGGTTTAACAGAACCAAACCACGGCTCTAACCCTGGCGGTATGGAAACCAAGTATAAAGATATGGGCGACCATTACCTTTTAAATGGTGCAAAATTATGGATCTCTAATTCTCCTTTTTGCGATGTAGCTGTTGTTTGGGCTAAGAATGAAGAAGGTAGAATTAACGGCCTTATTGTAGAACGTGGTATGGAAGGTTTTTCTACTCCAGAAACTCACAACAAATGGTCTTTAAGAGCATCTGCAACAGGTGAACTTATTTTTGATAATGTAAAGATTCCTAAAGAAAACTTATTACCAAATAAAAATGGACTAGGCGCTCCATTAGGATGTTTAGATTCGGCTCGTTACGGTATTGCTTGGGGAGCAATTGGCGCAGCTATGGATTGTTATGATACCGCTTTACGTTATGCAAAAGAGCGCATACAGTTTGGTAAGCCAATTGGCGCATACCAATTACAACAAAAGAAATTAGCAGAAATGATTACCGAAATTACAAAAGCACAGTTACTAGCGCTACGCTTAGGACAGCTTAAGAATGAAGGCAAAGCGACAACTGCACAAATATCTATGGCCAAACGTAATAATGTAGATATGGCTTTAAACATTGCCAGAGAAGCAAGACAGGTTTTAGGCGCTATGGGTATCACTGGCGAGTACAGTATTATGCGACATATGATGAATTTAGAAAGTGTTATTACGTATGAAGGTACGCATGATATACACTTACTTATTACAGGAATGGACATTACAGGTCTTAATGCCTTTAAATAATAATTAATTCTTTATCTTTACATAGTCTAAATAAGGGTTGTTTTAAAAGCGACCCTCTATAAAACTATTAAGATTATGGAAACGTTACAACACATCCTAGTATTTATTACTGCTGCCGTAGCATTTGGTTATGTAGCTAAGAAATTTTTTCTTCCTAAATCTCTTTTTGCAAATAACAAAAACAAGAAATCTTGCGGATCAGACGACTGTGGTTGCAGCTAGTTTACCCTCATAATTATACCCAGACTATCTTAAAGTATTCACAATTTCGTTAAAGAAATAAGAATACTATACTAAAGTTATCCAAAAAACCTTCTTTGTAGTCCTTAGATTACTTTAATTAGCCAACAGCTAAAAAGTAATCCAAAATAAACAATACGCAAAAACTTAATAATCAAAGTTTTACGTTTTATTTTTATTTTTTTTAGCATCAACAGGCAACAACAACCAAATTTATGTTGTCTATACTAATAAGAAACAAAAACCAAAAACTAATTATGCGTAAAACGACTCAGCTTGTAATTTTAATAATTACTTTAATTGCAAGTAATACAACCACAGCACAAGAACTTAATGCAAGTATAAAAGATGCTGCCAGCAAAGAAGCAATTCCCTATGTTTCTGTAGTACTTTCTAATAAGAAAGGAGTAATTACAAATGGTGAAGGTAAATTTTCATTAAGCACTACAAACACAACTGTAATAGATTCAATATTTATTTCTTGTATTGGCTACGAAACAATTGCACAACCTGTAACAACTTTTAAGGATAGTATTATTTATATGCAACCAAAGACCATAGAACTTAATGAGGTTTTGGTTTCTAACAAAAATTACACCGGAGAAGAGATTATAGATATGGTTAAAGATAGTTTAGACAAAAACTACAGCAAAGACCTAACTAAGAAAAAAATATTCCTTAGAGAATCTAATTATCAAGGATTAGATAAAACAAACTATACATTTATGAAATCTACTATAAAGGAACTAAACAAACCTTTTTTAGATAGCGTTATAACTGCTTTACCAAAAAGAGACAATAGTTATTCGGAGGTTTTATGTGATATCTATGGAAATTACGATAAAGAAACATTAAAAATAGATCCTATAAAAGGGTGTAGATTATATGATAAAAACTCTGAGTTAGATATTACTAAGCTTGAAGAAAAATTTAACGAGATTATTAAAAAGAATGTAAAACCAGATTCGTACTTCAAAATAAAATCGGGTCTTCTTGGCGTTAAAGTTGATGGCGCATTGGACAACCCTAATGACGTAAAAAAAGACAGCATAGCACTAAAAAAAGAACTAGAGGAAAAGAAAAAATTAGAAGAAGCACGCAGAGCTAGTTACGCAACGTATAAAAAAACTACCATAGGTAATCAATTTAGCAACTTGTTTTATATGGATGATGCCAAACTAAACGTGATAACAAAATCTGGACGTTACAACTTTACTATAAAAGACTACACGTACTGGGGAAACATACCTGTATACATATTAAATTTTGAACCTAAGAGAGGCGCAGATTATGAGGGTACCATATATGTAAACGCAGATGATTTTGCTGTAATACGTATAGATTATGACAATGTAAAAACACTAAAAAGTATTAAGCTATTCGGAATTTCTTACCAAGAACATTTATCTAGAGGTAAAATGATTTTTGCTAAAAATGAAAATAACACCTATGACCTACAATATTTAGAACGAGAAGCGGGAAATAAAGCAGGCATAAGAAGACCTTTAAAAATAATTGAAAAGAACAAAGTTGTAAAAGGAAGAAATAAACAAAACGAGCTTTATGTAAAGTTAGATATGGCAATTACTAGTGTAACCAAATACGAAATTGTTGTTTTTGATGCAGAAAATATTTCAAAATCTATTTACGATAACTTTAAAGAAGATAAGGTTATTAAACCAGAATACTTACGTAAATATGATCCTGAATTTTGGAAAGGCTATAACATTATAGAGCCTAACCAAGCTATAAGAGAGTTTACTGCAGAAGAGTAACTAACACAATTACGCTTGTAAAAAAGTAATTAGTAAAAGCGCCCAACCTAGGACTAACCCTAAACCTCCTAGGGGCGTTATTGGTCCAAGAAATTTCATTTTTTTTCCTTTAGCAGATGATATACACAGACCATAAATACTAAATGAGAACAAGAAAATCCCGATTATAAAAGCATAACCCATTACTATTTCTTGAGTAGTAGTAAAACTGAAATTAAAACCTAACACTAACAATACAATAGCATGATACATTTGATACTTTACACCAGTCTCAAAATTCTTGAGTTGGTCGTCTGTGAATATTTTTTTTAGTGCGTGAGCACCAAAAGCACCAAAAACAACTGCTAACATACCGTACAAGGCTGCAAATACTTTTATTGTAATAATCATTATAAGTGATTTTTGTAAAAAGAGTTATTTTAAACTAGATAAACTATCTAATTTACTAGAGAACAAAGTGTACATTTTTTCTGTTTCTAAAGAGTCTGATACATTAAAGAATAACTGAAGAGAATCGTTGTACGTAACTTTTATTTTTTGTCTAGATAATTTATCTACAAAAATATAAACCTCTGTATTATATATAGAATCTCTAAAAATACCTTTTTCTGTTTCTTTAACAGAAAAGCCATTCAAACGCTCTAAAGATGGTATCTTATCTACCATCTCTACTGCATTTACGTCTGTAAAATTAAGTTCCTTGTAATATATCCCGGATAATATTTTAAACTCATTATCTTCAACCTTAATCCAGTTTTTATAATGCGCTAAAAAAGCAATTACCACCAAAATTAGTGTCAATGCTATTACTATATTCCAAAGCCAATGTCTTGTTTTATTTTTCATCTTAAACACGAATGTACAACAGAATAGATTTCTAGAAAAATATTACTGACTTATCAACCTCTAAATAAAAAGAAATCTTCTTTCATCTCTTCTATAGCCACAGTACTGTTGGTTGTAATATAGTCTATAGCTTTTTCTGCAAATCCTTTTCCTTTTTCAGTTAATGAAATAATATTATCATCAATAACAATCATATTGTTCTTTAAGGCCAAATCTACAACGGTTTTAGATTGCATTTTACCCCAATTAATATGTTCTCCTAAGTGGTTTATATGTCGTTCTGACTCTTCAGTATGATTTTGCAAATGCAACATAAAAGTAAGCAAATACACTTCTACTTGTTGCCTTTTTTGCCTATACAACACAGAGATTAAACCCTTACTAGGTGCAAATAAATACACCAATAAAAATAAGAACCCTAATACTGTAGTCATAGAACCTGCAATAGAAGCATCTAAATAATGTGCTACCCAATACCCAATTAAGGCAGATGCAATACCCGCTAAAATTGCTATGATTAGCATCTTTTTTAAATTGTTCGTTAACAAATAAGCCATAGCTGCGGGAGCTATCATTAATGCAACCACCAATATAGCACCAACGGCATCAAAAGCACCTACCGTAGTTACAGAGGCTATAGACATTAAACCATAATGTATTACAAGAGGTGAAAATCCTAATGTTGCTGCCAATTGCTTATCAAATGTACTAACCTTTAATTCTTTAAAAAATGTAATTAATAGCGTTAGCGTTATAACAACAATGGTTCCTATAATCCAAATAGATTTAGCTCCCAAGTCAACACCATTTACAAACAACCTATCAAAAGGCGCAAAAGCAAGCTCACCTAGCAAAACAGCATCTACATCTAAATGTACATCATTGGCATTTTTTGCAATTAAAATAACGCCAATACTAAACAAAGCAGGAAAAACTAAGCCTATAGCTGTATCTTCTTTTACCAAGCCTGTTTTCTGTATAAATTCTACCATAATTACAGTAATTACCCCAGAAACTGCAGCTAATAAAATTAACCAAGGCGAGTTTAAGTCTTCTGTTATAAAGAAACCTATAACCAATCCTGGTAGT
Source organism: Cellulophaga fucicola (assembly GCF_900119145.1). Lineage (GTDB taxonomy): Bacteria > Bacteroidota > Bacteroidia > Flavobacteriales > Flavobacteriaceae > Cellulophaga > Cellulophaga fucicola. The sequence continues at coordinate 755,808 of NZ_FPIY01000002.1, forward strand.
ATAGAATGACTAATAGCATCGCTAATCATTGCCATTTTACGCAACACTAAAAAAGTACCTGGAATGGCGCAAGCAATAGCTACCAGACAAGCAATAAGTTGTATTTCTATTTGTGCGCTACTCATTTTCTTCTTGTTGATTATACAAATTTGCAGCCTTATCAAAACCTTTTTCGGTTAACGACCACATTGTTTTATTTACGGTTATATACTCTTTGCTTTCTAATTTCTGAAGTGATTTACGCGTGAACCCGTGAAAATTATTTAAAATCTTTATTGCATGCGGATGATCTATATTATCGTGTGTTTTTACAATATGATACATAAAAGCTAATGTTTTATGCAACTCCAAATCTTTACGATTGCTCTGATATCTAATTTCACGAAACAACAATCCTCTTTTAGGCGAAAAAATAAATGAAAACAATACAAAAACTGCCGCAATTAAAACTATTACTGGTCCTGTAGATAAATTGTTAGAACTGGCACTAATTGCTGTTCCTAACACTCCTGAAAAAGCACCAAAAATAGCCGCCAATAGCACCATTACACTTAAACTATTTGTCCATTGTCTTGCTGCAGCAGCAGGTGCCAATAACATAGCGCTCATTAAAACAACACCAACAGTCTGCAACCCTACTACTATAGATATTACAATAAAAAAAGTAATTAAAATGTCTAAGAACTTCACGTTAAAACCTAAAGACTTAGTATAGTCAGCATCAAAAAGAAGCAGTTTAAACTCTTTCCAAAACACTAACAAAATAAGCAAACTTAAGCCTGCAATAATACACATAGTCCAAACATCGCTACTAACTAAAGTAGCAGCTTGGCCAAATAAATATTTGTCTAACCCAGCCTGATTAGCATTGGGCATTTTCTGTATAAATGTGAGCAGCAACATTCCAAATCCAAAGAATAAGGACAAAATTAAACCTAAGGCCGTATCAGATTTTAAATGTGTTTTTTTAACTATGCCACGAATCCAAAAAGTACCAATTAACCCGCTAATTAAAGCACCTATCAGCAACGTATTACTATCCTTAGAACCTGTAATTAAAAAAGCTAAAGCAATACCAGGTAATGCCGCATGCGATATTGCATCTCCCAACAAACTCTGCTTGCGCAAAACAGCAAAACTACCTAACATACCACATAATGCACCTAAAACGGCTGTGCCCAATGTTATGGTTTGTAAGGTGTAATCTGTAAAAAGGAGATTAAAATATTCTGTTATTTCCACAATTTAATTGTTTTATCTAAAATTTACTCCTGTACACTTACTTTATAGTTTATGCCATAAGTCTTAGTTAGGTTGCCATCGTTAAAAATATCTTTAACTGGCCCAGTTGCTATCTTTTTTACATTTAAAAAGGTAACCCAATCAAAATACTCGGGTACAGTTTGTAAATCATGATGTACAACAATTAGCGTTTTACCAGCTTTACGTAATTCCTTTAAAATATTAATTATAGCTTTTTCCGTTGTAGCATCTACCCCCTGGAAAGGCTCATCCATTAAATAAATACTAGCATTTTGCACCAAAGCTCTTGCTAAAAAAATACGTTGTTGTTGGCCACCACTAAGCTGACTAATTTGTCTTGATTTAAAAGACAACATCCCTACTTTTTCCAAAGCCTCTAAAGCAGCTTTTTTCTCTTTTTGCCCAGGTCTTTTAATCCACCCCAAACTACCGTAAGTCCCCATCATAACCACATCTAATGCAGTGGTAGGAAAATCCCAATCTACACTGCCCTTTTGCGGAACATAAGCAACCTCTTTGTATTGTTTCTTGTATGGCTTACCAAATATTTTTACACTACCAGCAATAGGTTTTATAATACCTAAGATAGATTTTATTAAAGTCGATTTTCCTGCGCCATTAGGACCAACAATAGCCATAAGCACACCTTCTGGTATGGCTAAATCTATATCCCACAAAACTGGTTTATAGTTATATGCAACCGTAAGGTCGTCTACTGTAATAGCATATTTTGTTTCCATAAATTGTTATTTTAATGCAGCTACAATTGTTGTAACATTGTATCTAAACATTCCAATATAAGTACCTTCTACAGTACCTTTATCCCCTAAAGCATCAGAATACAACGTACCGCCAATAGTTACATTCTGGTTTTTAGATTGTACCGATGCTTGTAGTGCTTCTATTGTTCTTTTAGGAACCGAAGTCTCTACAAAAATAGCTTTTACCTTGTTATCAATTATAAATTTAGATAATTCTTGTACGTCTTGCACACCTGCTTCTGTTGCTGTAGAAATACCTTGCAAACCAACAACATTAAACCCATAAGATTTTCCAAAGTAATTAAATGCATCGTGCGCAGTAACCAAAACTCTTTTTTCTTCTGGCAGCTGACTAATTGTTTCTCTTAAATCTGAATCTAACTTGGCTAACTTTTCTAAATACATTTTACTATTCTCTTCGTAAATAGCAGTATTTTTAGGATCTAACTTTTTAAGCTCATTTGCTACGTAAGTAGTTATTCGTTTCCAAAATAAAACATTAAACCAAATATGCGGATCATAATTAGATGCAAAATATTCTGACCCAATAAGTTCTTTTTTATCTAAAGCATCAGAAACAGCAACCGTTTTTTTATTGGTCTTTTCCATTTTCTCAAAAACCTCTACAAGTTTACCTTCTAAATGCAAACCACCATAGAACACAACATCAGAATCTACCAATTTAGCAACATCTCCTTCACTAGCTTTGTACAAATGCGGATCTACACCACTCCCCATTAAACCAACAACATTAATAGCATCACCGCCAATATTATGTAGTAAATCCGTTATCATAGTAGTTGTTGTAACTACATTTAGTTTGCCGTTATCAGCTTTTTTAGCATCCGTTTTACACGCAGATAAACTAAGTATTACGGCTACTACAATTGTATATGTTATTTTTTTCATTTTAGTATTTATTCTGTTATCTGTACATACAAATTAGAAGCAATTTGACTAGACACGTTAAAACTGTTAGCATTAATTTTTAATTGAAAAGAACCATCAAAATCTTCTTTATCAATAACTTCTATAATATCTCCTAAAGCAATTTTATTCTTGTCTAAAAACTTTAAAAACTGACTTGAAGAATCTTTTACCCCAACACAAATACCTTTGTCATTTACAGAAAGTTCGCTTAACAACTTTTTATCTATCACTTTAAAATTACCATTCTTATCTGGTATGGGGTCTCCGTGCGGGTCATATTTAGGATAATCTAAAAGTTTATCTAGCTTATCTATTAACTTCTCGCTCTCTATATGCTCTAATTGTTCTGCAACGTCATGCACTTCATCCCAAGAAAAATCTAATTTTTCTACTAAGAAAACTTCCCACAATCTGTGCTTTCTAATAATAGACAACGCCATAGACTTACCTATAGACGTTAATGAAACACCTTTATATTTTTTATAATTTACCAGGTTTTTTTCTGATAGCTTTTTCATCATATCTGTTACAGAAGACGGTTTAGTTTCCATCTGTTCTGCAATAGCATTTGTAGAGATTTCGTTAGCCCCTCCTTTTCCAATATGAAAAATTGCTTTTAAATAATTTTCCTCAGAATGCGTCATCAATTTTAATTTTTATCAAAAATACATTTTTATTTCTAAAAATAAAGTTTTAGGTTTGTCTAAATTTAAATTTACACTAATGAAAATAATATTTTACTTAATTTACTTTTTGCCGGCACTCCTCTTTTCTCAAGACATATTGATTGAAGGAAAAGTGAGCACAGATGGTACCCCTCTAGAATATGCATCAATTCATATAAAAGGAAAATCAACCGGAACCGCATCTAAAAAAGATGGCTCTTACACATTGAAACTCTCTAAAGGCGAGTATGTGCTAGTATGCAAAAGCATAGGCTACAAAACAATTGAAAAAAAAATTACTGTAAGAAATGACAATCAAACACTTAACTTTAACTTAAAAGAAGATGTTTTAGGGCTAGAACAAATTGTAGTTACAGGTACTAAAACAGAAAAAAGAAGAATAGATTCTCCCGTAATAGTGAACCTAATAAATAGTAAAACACTAGACAATGTTGTGGCCACAAACTTATCTGAAGGTTTACGTTTTCAGCCAGGCTTAAGAGTAGAAACAGATTGCCAAACGTGTAATTATACCCAATTACGCATAAATGGTTTGCAGGGTGGCTATTCTCAAATATTAATAAACGGAAGACCTATATTTAGTCCGTTAACAGGTCTTTACGGTATGGAGCAAATTCCGGTAAATATGATAGAGCGCATTGAGGTTGTTAGAGGTGGCGTATCTGCACTCTACGGCTCTAGTGCTATTGGCGGTACAATTAACGTAATTACTAAAATACCTATTAAAAACGAATACAATTTAACCTATACGTACCAAAGCATAAACAACAACGCATCTGATAATATTTTACTTGGTAATGCTACGGTTGTAAATGACGATAGATCTGCCGGAGCTACATTTTTTATCAATAAAAGAGATAGAAATACGTATGATGACAACGGAGACAATTACTCTGAGTTACCTAGCTTAAAAAACAATTCTTTTGGCACTAATTTATTTTATTTACCTTCTGAAAATGAAAAAATAGAAGCTAGTATTAGTAGTATATATGAATATAGATATGGCGGCGAGCAAGTAGACAAAGCAGCGCATTTAGCAAAACAATCTGAAGAACGCACCCATAATATTATAATGGGAAGTTTAGATTATCAGCTTAATTTTAATGAAGACAAAAACAGTTTTATTGCCTACTATGGCGGACAAATTACAGACAGAGACCACTATACAGGTATACAACCTGATGATGGCAACGAACTAAACTCTTTTTTGATAAACTCCCCTTACGGGACCTCAAAAGTAGAGACTCACCAAGCTGGTGTACAATTAAACCATAAAGTAGATTCATTTATAGGCGGAGAAGCAATTTTTACTTTTGGCACCGAGTATGTGTATGATGATGTGTTAGATATAATAGATGCTTACAATTACAAAATAGACCAAACTACCCGAAATTGGGGTGCATTTTTACAAAACGATTGGGATATAACTCCTAAAATTAATTTTTTATCAGGAATAAGAATAGACAAACACAACCTACTAGACAATGTAATTGCTAGCCCTAGACTATCGTTATTGTATAAAATGAATAAAGAATCTCAGTTTAGATTAGGTTGGGGAACTGGCTTTAGAGCACCACAAGCTTTTGATACCGATTTACATATTGCCTTTGCAGGAGGAGGAATTTCTAGAATTTCTTTGTCTGATAATTTACTTGAAGAACGCTCTAACAGCTACACGGCTTCTTTTAATTATGACAAAGCTACAGAGCATTTAATTGCTGGTTTTACTGTAGAAGGTTTTTACACAAAACTGAATGATGCCTTTTATCTTTTTCCTTTAGGAGAAGATAATTTTGGAGAATTATTTGAGAAAAGAAATGGTGACGGAGCCCTTGTAAAGGGAATAACATTAGAAACAAGAGCAAATTTTGATTATGTTTTTCAGGTTGATGCAGGTATTACATTACAGTCTAGTAAATTTACAGAAGCAGTAGAAAACATTGAAGGTTTGCCAACCAAAAAAGAATTTTTAAGAACACCAAATACCTATGGTTTTGCAACCTTAACATATACCCCAACTAAAAAACTAAGTGCATCTACTAATTTGGTTTACACAGGCAGTATGGATATTGCACATTTTGGAGGTGAAAACACAGGTCAAACCATTGATGAATACATAAAAACTCCTTCTTTTTTAGAAACCAGCCTTAGATTAGGTTACACTTTTAAAAGTGAAAAATTAGAAACAGGATTGGAAATTTTTGGGGGCGTTAAAAATATAACAAATGCGTATCAAGATGATTTTGACATAGGCAAAAACAGAGATAGTAATTATGTTTATGGACCATCTTTACCAAGAACTATTTTTGTGGGATTAAGAATAAAAAGCTTGTAATAAAATGATCCCTTACTTTAAAAAAATAATATTTTGTGTTTTAACTGGCTGCTTATTTGGTAGCCAGTTAGCTGCCCAACAAGATGAATTAAATTGGCTAAGCTTTAATCAATTAGAAGATTCCTTAGCTATAAAACCCAAAAAAGTTCTCATACATTTTTACGCAGACTGGTGTGGTTTATGTCATAAAATGGACCGAAAAACATACAAAAACTCTAACGTAATTAACACATTAAGCAAAGACTACTATGTTGTAAAAATGAATATTGAAACAACAGAAAAAATAACTTTTGGTAGTACAACTTATAAAAATGAAAATGCGAAAAAAGTAAATTCTATTCATCAAATACCCTTACTAATGGCGAGCAGAAAAAACAAGCCATTTTCTTTACCTGCAATTGTTATACTAGATGAAAATTTCACTGCTACTTCAAGGTATTTTCAATATTTAAATGCTAAACAACTTTTAAAGACAATACAATAACAGTTTTTTTCGTTTAAAAAAAGTAACTTTTACTACATTTACCAAAAAAACTATGAAACAAATTGTCTGTTTTTTAACCCTACTGTTCTGCATTAACTCAATAAATGCACAACAAGAACAAGACACTACTATTGTAAGCACTAAAGACAAAGACTATTCTTTAGTATTTACCGCAAATAAAAATGACGAAATTCACCTTTACATTAAGTCAAAAGGGAAAGAAAATGTAGTTTACACTCTTGGCAAATACTATAACGACAAAGAGCCAATCTTTAAAAAACTAAAAAAGAAAGAGTCTTTATGGTTGGTAGCTCCTGAAAAAGATATTTACAAGTTAATTATAAAAAGCACTAGTGATAAAGAGAGTAAAATAAGTATAAAACTTAATGTAAATTCTTTTAACAAAGAAGCTCCGGTGATTGCCTATAAAGAAGTTGCAGATACTACATATGCTACTCCTGAAAAAACCGAAACAGAAATAAAAAAGCTAAAAACAGTTACGCTGCAACAAGATAATTTTTACTTAAATAGTAAGTCTAACGATTTATTAAAAGGAGGAAAAAGCAGAGTTCTAGTACCAATTGCGTTACCGGAAAATACGGTTTCTTGGTATTATGCATTTACTGCATCTAGAGAAGAGAAAGATATTAAAAACACTATAAAAAGTTTTGGACTGGCATCTACATTATCTAATTACATAGATACCGAAAACTCTTTTTCTGGTGCTGTAGAAAATTTGAATCCGCCTCCTGGAGCAAACATTTGTGACATTTACCTATTAGATGAGAAAAATGCATTGCTTTTTAAAAACAAAGAAGATTATAGTCCGTTTTTATTTGGCTCTAGAGAAAACTATAAATCTGGAATTGTAAATGTAAAAAACTCACCAAACAATATACTTTATCTTGGCTTAAACAACCCAGACAATATTTACGGTATACATATAGGTATAGAAATAATTTGCATTACAGAAACACAACAAACTATAGAACAGCTTTTAAGCAGACCTATAATTACAACAAAAAAACAACCTTATTTAGTAGAATAGAAAGACTAAACCTTTCTATTCATTAACCATAAACCAAACTGCTTTAAGGCTTCTTTTTTATCTATAGTTATAACTAACTTATCTAAAATAGCAAAAGCCTTATTGGTATACTCTTCTATTGCTTGTTTTGTAGCTAGATCTGCCTTAGATTCTACAAAAATAGCTTTTACAGTAGCTACTTTATCATCTGTATTTGTAGGCTGTATAGAAAATAGTTGATCTAATGAGTTTTGTTCCGCAGCAGAAGATTGTTCTAATGCCTTTAGATACAAGTATGTTTTTTTGTTTTCTATAATATCACCACCAACCTGTTTTCCAAAAGTTTCAGGGTTTCCAAAAGCATCTAAATAATCGTCTTGTAACTGAAAAGCAATCCCTAGATTTTTACCAAAGTCATAAATTAAATCTTCATTCTCTGTTGTAGTTTCTGCAATTACCGCACCCATTTTCATAGCTGCCGCAACCAAAACTGCAGTTTTATACTCAATCATTTTTAAGTATTCCGGAATAGAAACATCATCTCTAGTTTCAAAATCTACATCATATTGCTGCCCTTCACAAACCTGTAATGCAGTTGTACTAAAAAGAGACACTAACTTTTTAAACTGGTCACCGTTGTAAGACTCCAAAAACCTGTAAGCCTCTATTAACATGGCATCCCCAGATAGTATACCTGTGTTTAAATCCCATTTTTCATGCACGGTTGCTTTACCTCTACGCAATGGTGCATCGTCCATAATATCATCATGGACTAAAGAAAAATTATGAAAAACCTCAACAGCCATAGCAGCACTTAATCCCTTTTTATAATCTGCTCCAAAAATATCTGCAGACATTAATGTTAAAATAGGACGTAAACGTTTACCGCCTAAGTTTAAAATATAGGTAACAGGCTCGTATAAGTTTTTAGGCTCTTTATCTACTGTTATCTTATTAAGTTCTTCTAAAAAAGAATCTCTATACTGGTCAATGGAATGCATTTATAATTTTTTTTCAAAAATACATGAAATACTTTTTAAGCAATTACAAATGTAACATTCATTTTAAACTTAGGTTAAGTAATCCTAAAACTTTGGAAACTTTTTTTGTTTTCTAAGTTTCCTAACTTATCTTTGCCGCATATTATGAAAGAAAAAATTTTAGAAAAAGCTTCCGATTTATTTTTAACTCTAGGGTATAAAAGTGTTACAATGGACGATTTAGCCAACGAGTTGGGTATGTCTAAAAAAACCATTTACACCTACTTTGACAATAAAACAAAGTTAATTGAGGAAAGTACCTCTCACTTATTTTGCAATATAACTAAAGGCATAAATAACATATGTGCTTTAAACCACAACCCTATTGAAGAGATGTTTGAGATTAGAAAATATATTGTTTCTAACTTAAAAGACGAAAGTTCTTCGCCTATTTATCAATTACAAAAGTATTACCCTAAAATACATCAGTCCTTAAAAAAAGAGCAATTTGGTTTTATGCAAAAATGTGTGATTGCAAATTTAAAGGAAGGCATTGAACTAGGTTTATTTAGAAAAAACTTAGATACAGAATTCATTTCTAGAATATATTTTTCTGGAATGACTGCTATTAAGGATGATGATTTTTTTCCGCCTGAAAAATTTTCAAAAATAAAATTAATGGATAATTATTTAGAGTACCATTTAAGAGGAATAGTAACCATAAAAGGAGAAAAAGTATTAACTGATATTATCAAATCAAATCAATCATAAATGAAAAGAAGTTTAACACTACTAATTTTGCTTTTAGGCTTGCAGATGGGATTCTCGCAAGAAAAACCTTCGAGTTTTACATTAGAGGAAGCAATTAATTACGCCTTAGAGCACAACTACAGTGCTATAAATGCCGATCGTGATATTGAAGATGCACAAAAACAAAAATGGCAAACTATTGCTGGCGGATTACCACAAATAGACGGCGCAATAAGTTACCAAAACCAATTAAAACAACCTGTTTCTTTAATTCCAGGTGAGTTTGCAGGTGGTGCTCCAGGCACATTTATCCCTGTAGTTTTTGGGCAAAAACAAACGGCTACAGCAACAGCTACATTACGTCAGCAAATTTTTGACGGCTCTTACATTGTTGGTGTACAAGCCACTAAAACATTTATAGATTACAGCGCAAACAGCAAGGAAAAAACAGCTCTTGACGTTCGCAAATCTGTTGTAGAAGCCTACGGAAATGTTCTTTTAGCAAGAGAAAGCACATCAATCTTAGAGAAAAACAAGGCTGCATTAGAAAAGAACCTATATGAAACTCAAAAGATTTTTGAAAACGGTTTAACCGAAGAAGAAAGTGTTGAGCAGTTACAAATTACATTATCATCTATAGACAACCAGTTAAAAAATGCAGTTAGACTAAAAACAATAACGTTACAAATGTTAAACTTGGTAATGGGCTTAGAACTAGAGCACAAAACTATATTAACAGAAGATTTAGATGTATTAACTCAGAAGCAAATAGATTTAAATTTATTACAAACTGAATTAAACTTAGAGAAAAACGTAGACTACAAAATGGCGCTTAATTTAAACGAGCAAAGAGAACTAGAGCTAAAACTAGAAAAAAGTAAAGCACTACCTACTCTAAATGCTTTTGTAAATTTTGGCTATACAGGTTACAGCGAAAAGTTTGACTTTTTACAAAGAGAAACAGAATGGTTTAACTCTTCAATTTTAGGGTTCGATCTTAATATTCCAATATTTAGTTCTTTACGTAGAAGTGCATCTACGTCACGCGCTAGAATAGCATTAGACAAAGCTAAAACACAAAAAACGGAAGCAGAAGAGTCTCTACGTCTGCAATGGGAGAATGCCAAAAGTGAATACACACTTGCTATTGAAGAGTACCAAACAAACCAAAATAATTTAGGTTTAGCAGAACGTATAGAGAAAAAAAACCAAGTAAAGTATTTTGAAGGTTTAGCAACAAGTTTTGAGCTTAGACAAGCACAAACACAATTATATGCTGTACAGCAAGAGTATTTACAATCTATGGTAGATGTAATTAATAAGAAAACAGCTTTAGAATTAATTCTAAATAACTAACCCCAACACAACAATTTGTAATACAAACAATATGAAAAAAATATTATACATACTAACACTTACAGCGCTTGTAACTGCTTGCGGAGACAAAAACACATCTGTAGAGAGTATTATTGCTACAAAAGATATAGAGAAAATAAGAGAGAAAAAAACAACTATTTCTGAAGAACATAAAGCTTTAGAAATGCAAATGATACTACTAGATTCTGCCATTGCAGATATACAAGGAAACAAAAACCTACCATTAATTAGCACATTTACTACTAAAAACGAGGTTTTTAATCATTTTTTAGAATTACAAGGTAATGTACAAACAAAACAAAATGTTTTAATATATCCAGAAATGGCCGGCACATTGCAACGAGTATATGTAAAAGAAGGTCAAAAAGTAAGCAAAGGGCAAATACTTGCTACTATAGATGATGGAGGTATGAGCAGCCAACTTGCACAACTTAAAACTCAGGCAGAATTAGCTAAAACTACTTTTGAAAGACAACAAAGACTTTGGGAACAAAAAATAGGATCAGAAATACAATATTTACAAGCAAAGACAAATTATGAAGCTCAAGTAAATGCTATTAAACAAGGAGAAAGTCAGTTAGGAAAATCTACAATTAGAGCTCCTTTCTCTGGCATTATAGACGATGTAATTAAAGATCAAGGAACCGTTGTTGCTCCCGGTATGGGCGCAGAAGTTTTTAGAATTGTAAACCTGTCTAATATGTATATTGACGTAGAGGTTCCTGAAACATACATTAAAAGCATACAAAATGGTAAAGAAGCTGTTGTATACTTTCCTATATTAAATGATAGTATTACAACCAAAGTACGCCAAACTGGCAACTTTATTAATCCAAGTAATCGTTCTTTTTCTGTAGAAATTCCTGTTCCTAACAAAAACGGAAATGTAAAACCAAACTTAACTGCTAAAGTTAGACTTAATGATTACACTAGTAATGAAGCTATTCTTATACCGCAGAGTGTAATTTCTGAAAATGCAGATGGTGAACAATATGTTTATGTTGCAGAAAAAACGGATGAAGAAAACTACGCAATAGCCAAAAAGAAAATTATAACAACAGGTAAAAGTCAAGGACCGTTAACTGAGGTTACTTCTGGATTAACACCTAACGAGCACGTAATTAAAGAAGGAGCAAGAACCGTTAAAGACGGACAAAAAGTTGAAATTTTAAACCAATAGTTCCATGAGTAAAATTAAAAAAAACGCCGACAAGGAATTTAAAATATCCTCATGGGCTATAGATAACCCTTCGGTTATTTATGTACTAATTGGACTATTTCTATGGATAGGACTCTCTGCATACCTAGCTATGCCAAGAGAAGATTTTCCAGAGGTAATAGAGACCAAAATATACATTAGCACACCATACCCTGGTAATACTGCCGAGGATATAGAACGATTAATTACAGACCCTTTAGAAGATAAAATAAAGAACGTAAGTAACGTTGTAGAAGTCACCTCTACCTCTCAAGAAGATTATGCTATGATAGTAGTAGAGTTTGACGAGGGCATAAGTGTACAAGAAGCTAAACAAAAAATTAAGGACGAAGTAGATGCTGAAAAAGCTAGTGAAGACTGGCCAACTTTTAATGGCGCCAAAGTAGAACCTAACGTTTTTGACCTTAACTTATCTGAAGAAATGCCAATCATGAACATTAACTTTACAGGAGATTACCCTGTAGAAAAGTTAAAAGATTTTGCAGAGTATTTACAAGATGAAGTAGAAGATTTATCTGAAATTAAACAGGCGGACATACGTGGTGCCCAAGAAAAAGAAGTCGAAATAGCAGTGGACATTTATAAAATGATGGCTGCTAAAATTAGTTTTGATGATGTTTTAAATACAATAAGAGGCGGTAATGTTACTATGTCTGCTGGTAATTTAAAAACAAAAGAACAAAGAAGAACTATACGTATTTTAGGAGAAGTAAAGGACCCAAAATTACTAAACAATTTTGTGGTTAAATCAGAAAATGGCGCTACCTACCTTAGAGATATTGCTACCATTACTTTTTCTGAAGAAGATAAAACTACCTATGCCAGAGAATTTGGAGAAAGCGTAGTAATGTTAGATGTTAAAAAGAGAGCCGGACAAAACTCAATTTCTGCATCAGACCAAATAAAAGAAATTGTAAAAAAGGCCAAAAAAGAGTATTACCCGCCAGATTTAAAAATTTCTATTGCAAACGACTCATCAACAAAAACCTTAAACCAAGTAGACGATCTTGTAAACAACATCATCTTTGGTATTATACTAGTTGTAACCGTTTTAATGTTCTTTTTAGGATTTAGAAATGCACTATTTGTTGGTTTTGCCATTCCTATGTCTATGTTCATGTCTTTTATGATATTATCTTTACTAGGCTACACCCTAAACACAATGATTCTTTTTGGAATGATTATGGGACTTGGTATGCTTGTAGATAACGGTATTGTAGTTGTAGAAAACGTATACCGTTTAATGGATGAAGGTTTGTCTAAAGTTGAAGCTGCAAAAAAAGGTGTTGGTGAAATTGCGTTCCCTATTATTGTATCTACACTTACAACAGTTGCAGCCTTTGTACCTCTAGGTTTATGGCCTGGTGTAATGGGCCAGTTTATGAAGTTTTTCCCAATAACATTATCTGTTGTTTTAGGTTCTTCATTATTAGTAGCTATTTTAATGAACTCTATGCTAGTTTCTAGATTTATGGAACTAGGCGAAAAAGAACTTACCGTTAAACAACTTATACGTTTAAGCATTATTCTTGGTGGTTTTGGTATATTGATATTAATTTTTGGTGGCGTAATGAAAGGCTTAGGCTCTGTAATGATTATTACAGCAATTATGTTTTGGGCTTACAAGTATTTTATTAAAAAATGGGCTATTCGTTTTCAAAAAAACACAATGGTTAAGTTTGAAAACTGGTACGAGCGCAGATTAAAACACGCCTTAAAGGGTGGTAACGTTTACTGGTATGTAGCCATAACTTTTGTACTATTATTTGTTGTTTTTATGCTTTTTGGTATGTCTATTAGTAGTAAAAGAACCAAAATAGAGTTTTTCCCAGACAACATACCTAATGAGATATATGTTTATATAGAGTATCCAGAAGGCACTTCTATTGAGAAAACAAATGCCATTACAAAGGTTATAGAAAAAAGAGTTTATAAGCTTTTAGAAGAAGACGTTTACCAATATAATGGTGAAAACTTTATTGTAGATTCTGCTGTTTCACAAGTTGGTGAGGGTGCTGGTAACCCACAAACAGATGGTGGTTCTAGCGCAGAAATGCCTCATAAAGGTAAAATAACTGTAAGTTTTAGCGAGTTTAAATTTAGAAGAGGAATTAACACAGAGGAAATACGTGCAAAAGTGCAAAAAGCATTAAGTGGTATTTACCCAGGTGTAAATATATCTGTAGAAAAAGACTCTAATGGTCCGCCTGCTGGTTACCCAATTAACATTGAGTTAGAAGGTAAAGATTACAATGAACTTATTGCTACTGCAGAAAGCATTAAAAACTTTATAAATACCAAAAACATAGCTGGTATAGAAGAAATAAAGATTGACGTAAACAAGAGTAAGCCATCTATGGAGGTTGTGGTAGACCGTGAAAAGGCTGGTGAACTAGGAGTATCTGTTGCTCAAGTTGGCAATCAATTACGTAGAGCATTGTTTGGAGAAAAAGCAGGCGTTTATAAGGAAGATGGTGATGATTATGATATTAATGTTCGTTTTAATGAAGACCTACGTTACAATACAAATGCATTATTTAATCAGAATATAATTTTTAGAGACCCATCTAACGGACAAATAAAAGAAATTCCGGTTTCTGCTGTTGCCTCTATGAAAAACACTTCTGGTTTTAGTGCTATTAAGCATAGAGATAACGAGCGTGTTGTAACTATATACTCTGGTTTAGAACCAGGTTTTACAGATGCTGCTGCAATTGTAGAGGAGATACAAAAAGAAATGGAAGATTATAAAGGCAAGCCTTCTACCGTAAAAATAGATTATACTGGTCAAATTGAAGAGCAGAATAAACAAATGATATTTCTTGTTAGTGCATTCTTTTCTGGTCTAGGCTTAATTATGCTAATTCTAATATTCCAGTTTGGGGGTATTTCTAAACCAATAATTATAATGATCGCTATTTTCTTAAGCTTTATTGGTGTATTTGGCGGACTAATGATTACAGGTTGGTCTTTTGTTATTATGATGACAATGATGGGTATTATATCACTCGCAGGTATTGTTGTAAACAACGGCGTGGTACTGTTAGATTATACTCAGATTTTAATAGATCGTAAAAAAGTAAAGCTAGACTTAGACGAAGCAGATGTTTTAACTAGAGAACAAGCTACAGAAGCAATAGTAACTGGTGGAAAAGCCAGACTTAGACCTGTACTTTTAACAGCTATAACAACTGTATTAGGATTAATACCATTAGCAATTGGTTTAAATATTGACTTCTTTACTCTATTCTCAGAGTTTAATCCACATATTTACATTGGTGGTGATAACGTAATTTTCTGGGGGCCTTTAGCCTGGACAGTTATTTTTGGATTAATAGTGGCTACATTCCTTACACTTATAATAGTACCTGCATTGTTTAATATTACATACAGATTAAAAATAAGGTTTGCAAAAAAGCCCGCTACTACAGAAAGTGAAGCATAAAGCTAAACCGTATAAAAATAAAAGAGGCGCTATATAATATAGCGCCTCTTTTATTTTTTAAAACTTTATAAAAGTTATTCTTTTATTTTTTCTTGTATCTTTTTAGAGATCATAAAAATTACCAACAACACAATTGCACATAAAGCCGCTACTATACAAATTAGTGCTATTGTACTTTGTCCGTTTAGAGGATCATCAAAATCTATCTGAGTAACATTGTATCCAATTAGCAATCCTGCTATCAAAAATAAGATGATAAATATTATTTTATTCATTTTAACTACTTTTTAAAAGAGTTCATTAATATTTGCCGCAAATAATTTTACCGCTATTGCCAGCAAAATTACACCAAAAACTTTTCTAATTACACTTAATCCGCTTTTTCCTAGTACTTTCTCTATCTTTTTAGAAGACTTTAACACTACGTAAACAAATAAGATATTTATTAAAATTGCTACTATTATATTCTGCACTTGATATTCTGCGCGTAAAGACAATAAAGAAGTCATTGTACCCGCACCTGCAATTAACGGAAAAGCAATTGGTACAACAGATGCCGTTTCAGGAACATCATCCTTATACAAAGTTATACCCAAAATCATTTCTATTGCCATAAAGAAAATAATAAAAGAACCTGCCACAGCAAAAGAATTAACGTCTATCCCAATTAGGTTTAGAATTTCTTCTCCCACAAACAAAAAAGCTACCATAATTAAGGTTGCTACAAGAGATGCCTTTTCAGATTGTATGTGTCCAACCTTAGCTCTTAAACTTATTATTATAGGAATACTACCAATAATATCTATCACAGCAAAAAGAATCATACTTGCTGTTGCAATTTCTTTAAAATTAAAAAAACCTGAAAACATACTATACTACTTTTTAAAAATCGGTGCAAACTTACACTTTCTAAAACAGTTTTAAATTACTAAAATTAAAATTAATAGCTTATTAACGTTAAAGAAGTATCTTTGCAGCCTTATAATTCGCATATGTTTCAAATAGGAAAGACCATAGTATCTGAAGAAATTATTGAAAATGATTTTGTCTGCAATCTAAGTGCTTGTAAAGGCGCGTGCTGTATAGATGGCGATGCTGGTGCACCGTTAGAAGATAAAGAAACCGAAATACTGGTAGACATTTATCAAGATGTAAAACCTTTTTTAAGAGCAGAAGGCATTGCTGCTATAGAAGAACAAGGGGCTTTTGTTAAAGGTGAAGATGGCGAATGGGAAACTCCTTTAGTAAACGGTAGCGAATGTGCTTATGTTGTTTTTTCTGATAACGGAACTGCCAAATGTGGCTTAGAAGATGCTTATAACGAAGGCATTACAAGCTGGAAAAAACCAGTTTCTTGCCACTTATATCCTGTTAGAACTAGAGAATACTCAGAATTTACGGGTGTAAACTACCATAAATGGGAGATTTGCGATCCTGCTTGTTCTTTAGGAGAAGAGTTAAAGGTTCCTGTTTACAAATTTGTAAAAGAAGCTTTAATACGTAAGTTTGGAGAAGAGTGGTACAGTGAATTAGAAATAGTTGCGCAAGAGCATAACAAGTTAAATAATAGGAATAGTTAATACAACCTCTGTTCCTAGAGCAACACCTTTATCATCTTTTATATCTATAAATTCTACATTATAAGAATTTAAGTAATCTTTAGAGAAGTTTTTTAAACGTTCTTTGGTAATATCTACACCTAAAGATTTCCGTTTTAAAACTTTACTTTCTTTTATTTTTTCTGATGCAGCTCTACCAATACCATTATCCTTAATACTTATTTTAATAAACTCCTCATCTTCTTTAGTTATGTAGAGATTTATTTTTTTTATTCCTTCTTTAGAAGACAATCCGTGCCACAAAGCATTTTCTAAAAAAGGCTGAAGAATTAGTGATGGTATTTTTACATGATTAACATCTACCCTACGGTCTATATCTACTGCAAAGTGTATTTTATTAGAAAAACGTATGTTTTCTATATGCATATATAATGTTACAGTTTCTAACTCATCTGCTAACGATATTTCTTTTACCGATGATGCCTCAAGTATTTTACGTACTAATTTAGAGAACTTATTAAGGTAGTGTACCGCATTCTTTTTTTCGTTATTAATAATATATAACTTAATAGAATTAAGCGAATTAAACAAAAAATGAGGATTCATTTGACTACGCAACATCGTCTGTTCTAGCGTAAGTAATTTTTTATCACTAGTAAGCTGACTTTGACGATAAAAAACAAAAAGAACCACCGCCAACAACACTAAAGAAATACATATTATCAAAAGCGTAGCTCTATTTTTTTTCAGTTTAAGTTTTACAATTTCGTTATCTTTTCTTAAACTTTCTATTTCATTATTAATCTTTTCACTTTCGTACCTTAAAATAACATCATTAGCATAACGTAAATTACGCCTACTAGTAATTTTTCTTTCTAAATTTATAGCTTTCTTATAATAATCTAAAGCCTCTTTATGGTTTCCTTTTAGCAACTCCAAATCTGACATATGCCTTTGCCCCAAAGAAATTATTCTAGAAATATTCTGTTTTTTCCCTGTAATTAAGCTCTGCTCTATATGTTTTTCTGCTTCTTCAAGATTATTTAACTTCATATAAGCCCACCCAGTGTTTATTTCAATAAAAGCAGTTGTATAATCGTCTCCTAATTCTTTAGCTTTTTTAAGTGCTGGCAACAATAATTTTATTGCTTCTTTTGCCTTACCTTGCTTTAAGTAAATTTGAGCAATACTATTACTACAAATTACACGCCCTTTATCAGATCCTATCTCTTCATTATACCTAAGAGAAACCCTGTACCTATTTAAAGCTTCGTCTAGTTTTCCTTGTGCCTCTAAAGCTTCACCTATATTTTGATTATTAATAGCCAGACCAAGTGTATTTCCTAGTTCTTCTTCAATCTTTAAAGAAGCTTCAAACCTATTTATGGCTAAATTATACTGTTCTAAAGTATGATAAAGATTCCCTATACTATTTAAAGACACATACATACCACGCTTTAAACCAATTGTAGGCTCACTTACACTCTCTGCTAATTCTAATGCTCGCTGATTGTAATCTAAAGCTGTACGTACCGCATCTATTCTTCGGTAGGCAACTCCTAGCATATTTAAACTATATACCCTAAACTCTAAACTACCTACTTCATTAGCAACCTCTAAAGCTTTTTTATGTAATGATATAGCTTTATCGTATTCTGATAGGTTTCTGTACTTTGTTCCTAGTTGATTATAGGCAAAAGATAGACCGGTTAAATAGTTTTGTTTTTTTGCTTCTTCTACAAAATAATTTAAAAGCAAAGTATCTCTTTTTTTATCTCCTAAAATAGTAGAAATCTCATCGTAAGTCTTAGGCTGATCAACAACAAGGCTATCTACTTTAACTTTATATTCTTGCAATGTTACCTGCCCCAACAAAGACAAACAGCAAAAAAACATAAAGAAAAAAACAAGCCTTTGCGGTTTACAAAAAAAAGGAAACCTTAAACCGTGTATTAATTTAACAATCATAAAAAAATTAAATCAGATCTAAAAAATTAGATTTCTTTTGCCTAGAAACAGGTATTTGGTCGTCTGACTTTAGCACCAAATAACCATCTGTTTTTACATATTCTTTTATTTTATTAATGTTCACAATATAAGAATTATGAACTCTATAAAAGTTTTCTAATGGCAACAAACCATCAACCTCTTTTAATTTTTTGGTAATTACCACTTTCTTTCCTTCCTCTAAATATATTGTACTGTAGTTACCGTCAGACTCAGCATACAAAATCTCATCACTATCTAAAAACAATAATTTTCCATCTGTATTTAAGGTAATTCTTTTGTTTATGACATTAGAATTAAAGTCCAACAGCAAACGTTCTAGCCTATCTATTGTTCCATTCTTTTGGTTGTACTTTTTTATTTTGGCAATGGTATCATTTAAATCGTCTGTATCTATAGGTTTTAAAAGATAATCTATAGCCTCATTTTTAAGTGCTTTAATTGCATATTGGTTGTAAGCTGTGGTTATAACGACGGGGAAATCTCTCTCCTTTATTTTTTGCATAAACTGAAAACCATCCATAACAGGCATTTCAATATCTAAGAAAAGACAATCTGGACTACTAGTCTCTAAATAATTTAAGGCTTCATAAGGATCCGTAAAAGATGCAACAACTTTAATCTCATTACTAAAGTTAGTTAATTCCCATGTTAAACTTTGGATTGCTTTTATTTCGTCGTCAATAATAACAGCTTCAATCATATTCGTAGGATTTAATAAAAGTAAAAGTACAATCTATTCCCTAAAACAAATTTATTTATGTGTGTTTGGACAGATATAAAGTATCATTTGTATAAAAAAGTGTATAAAACATACAATTCATACATTTTTTCTAGCCATTTATACATTGTGAACATAAAGATTAACAAATGATTATAAATTAGCATTAAAATTAGACAATGGTCTTGTTTCTATCAAAAATTAATAATTAGAATGTTATGAAAAAGTGTGTTCTTATGTTTAGTCTATTAATAGTAACAATAGTTATTGCATCTATAACAGAGAAAAAAAACAAAGTACTAAAAGAAGAAACTGCATTTAAGACAACAAATAACAGTTTAGATTCTTTATTGGCAAATACTAACAAATAAAAAAAGTATGATACCACCAAACTAAGAGTTTACGATTCTATAGGAATTTATGTTAAAAAACAGAACATAAAACTGTGTAAAAGCAGCCTAACTCTAATTATAAGTGTTAAATGATTTTATTGCAAATGGTTTAAAGGTTTCGGGGGGAACTACCTGAATCATATTAATTCTCATTTTCATTATTAGAGCAGAATCGTAAAGTTTGGTGCGTCATAAATTGCTACTTCACTAACAAACAACACTTCTAGATAATATACTTTTTGGTTTATTTTTTTACTTCTTTTTTAAGTTTAAAAAACTAAAAAAACATATAATTTCTGCAAAGGCAACAAACATCACTAGCGAGCACACATGTCAACAATTTGTGTTAAAAACTTTGAACCTAAAACAACAAAAACACCTTTAATATGTGCCCACATTTTACAATCTTTGTAGTCCCCCAAGGTTAAGGAAATATTCTCCTTAAATTTTTAAAACAGTTATAATCCATATTTAAATTATGTCAACAGCAATAGAACCTATTTTAGAGAAAAACGAAGATAGATTTGTAATTTTCCCTATAAAGCATAACGATTTATGGGACTGGTACAAAAAATGTGAAGCAAGTTTCTGGACTGCTGAAGAAATAGATTTGCATGCAGATCTTAACGATTGGAATAATAAGCTTAATGACGATGAGCGTTATTTTGTAAAACATATTTTAGCTTTTTTTGCTGCTTCTGATGGTATTGTAAACGAAAACTTAGCAGAAAACTTTGTTAGCGAAGTACAGTATGCAGAGGCTAAATTCTTTTATGGTTTCCAAATTATGATGGAGAACATACATTCTGAAACATACTCTTTATTAATTGACACATATGTTAAGGATGAAAAAGAAAAAGATATCTTATTTCATGCATTAGAAAACTTCCCTGCTATTAGAAAAAAAGCAGATTGGGCTTTAAAATGGATAGAATCTCCTAGTTTTGCAGAGCGTTTAATTGCTTTTGCAGCTGTTGAAGGAATTTTCTTTTCAGGATCTTTCTGTTCTATTTTCTGGCTTAAGAAAAGAGGTTTAATGCCAGGACTTACATTCTCTAACGAATTAATTTCTAGAGACGAAGGTTTACATTGTGACTATGCAGTACACTTGCATAACCACCACTTAATAAACAAGGTGCCTAAAGCACGTATTACAGAAATACTTGTAGATGCTTTAGACATAGAGAGAGAATTTATTACAGAATCTCTACCTGCTAGTTTAATTGGTATGAACTCTAAATTAATGACACAATATTTAGAATTTGTAACAGACCGTTTACTAGTAGAATTAAACTGTGATAAAGTTTACAACTCTACAAATCCATTTGACTTTATGGATATGATATCTCTTCAAGGAAAAACAAATTTCTTTGAAAAAAGAGTAGCCGAATACCAAAAATCTGGTGTTGCCAATAACAGTGGTGATGAAGATTCTCAGAAAATTAGTTTCGACGCAGATTTTTAAAAATTAGAACCCAATATTTTTTAGAATTTACTTCTAAAAAAAGCATTATAAATAACCAAATTGTTGAGCCCCACACGACTCGACCTAACCAACGTATCACTAAAAACAATTGTAGCATGTATGTAGTAAAAAGAGACGGCAGAAAAGAATTAATAATGTTTGACAAGATTACGGCAAGGGTTCGTAAGCTTTGTTACGGACTTAACCCGCTAGTAGACCCACTAAAAGTGGCAATGCGTGTAATAGAAGGTTTATATGATGGTGTTACAACATCAGAACTAGACAATCTAGCTGCAGAAATTGCAGCAACAATGACTACGTCTCATCCAGATTATGCAAAACTGGCTGCACGTATTTCTGTATCTAACTTACACAAAAACACTAAAAAATCTTTCTCTGATGTAATGAAAGATTTATATGAGTATGTAAACCCTAGAACAGGAAAAAAAGCCCCTCTTTTATCTGATGAAGTCTTTAAAGTGATACAAGACAACGCAGAAAAATTAGATTCTACTATTATATACAACCGAGATTTTGGCTACGATTATTTTGGTTTTAAAACATTAGAACGCTCTTATTTATTAAAGTTAAGTGGAAAAATAGCAGAACGCCCACAACATATGTTAATGCGTGTTTCTATAGGTATACATTTAAATGATTTAGATGCTGCAATAGAAACGTACGAGTTAATGTCTAAAAAATATTTTACTCACGCTACTCCAACATTATTTAACTCAGGAACACCTAAACCACAAATGTCTTCTTGCTTTTTATTAGCAATGCAAGACGATAGTATAGATGGTATTTATGATACGTTAAAGCAAACCGCAAAAATATCTCAGTCTGCTGGTGGTATTGGTTTATCTATACACAACGTAAGAGCAACAGGTTCTTATATTGCAGGAACAAACGGTACATCTAACGGTGTTGTTCCAATGCTACGTGTTTACAATGACACAGCTCGTTACGTAGATCAAGGAGGAGGAAAACGTAAAGGTAGTTTTGCCGTTTATGTAGAACCATGGCATGCAGATATCTTTGAGTTCTTAGACCTTAAAAAGAACCACGGTAAAGAAGAAATGCGTGCGCGTGATCTTTTCTATGCAATGTGGATTCCAGATTTATTTATGCAAAGAGTAGAGGCTAATGCAGAATGGACACTTATGTGCCCTAACGAATGTCCTGACTTATACAAAAAACACGATAAAGAATTTGAAGAAGCCTACCTTGCTTTTGAAGCACAAGGAAAAGGAAGAAAAACAATAAAAGCTCGTGATCTTTGGGAAAAAATATTAGAATCTCAAATAGAGACTGGCACACCTTATATGTTGTACAAAGATGCAGCTAACCGTAAGAGCAACCAGAAAAACTTAGGAACAATACGTTCTTCTAACTTATGTACAGAAATTATGGAGTATACTGCTCCAGATGAAGTTGCTGTATGTAACCTAGCTTCTATTGCATTACCTATGTTTGTTAAAAATGGCGAGTTCGATCATAAAGAGCTTTTCCGTGTAACAAAACACGTAACTAGAAACTTAAACACAGTTATAGACCGTAATTACTACCCAGTAAAAGAAGCAGAAAACTCTAATATGCGTCACAGACCAATTGGTTTAGGCGTACAAGGTTTAGCAGATGCATTTATATTAATGCGTATGCCTTTTACAAGTGATGAAGCCAAGAAGTTGAATCAAGAAATTTTTGAAACTCTTTACTTTGCTGCACTTACCGCTTCTATGGAAATGGCTAAAGAACAGGGTACATATTCTAGTTATGAAGGTTCTCCAATTTCTAAAGGAGATTTTCAACATAACTTATGGGGTATTAAAGATGATGAATTATCTGGTCGTTGGGACTGGGATAAGCTACGCAAAAGTGTACTAAAAAATGGAGTTAGAAACTCTCTTTTAGTTGCACCTATGCCTACAGCTTCTACTTCTCAGATACTAGGTAACAACGAGTGTTTTGAACCTTATACATCTAACATATATACCCGTAGAGTATTATCAGGAGAGTTTATTGTTGTAAACAAGCATTTATTAGAAGACTTAGTACAGTTAGGTCTTTGGAACGAAGGCTTAAAACAGGAACTTATGCGTGCTAACGGATCTATACAGCATATAGATATTATACCGCAAGACATAAAAGAGCTTTACAAAACCGTTTGGGAACTAAGTATGAAAGACATTATTGACATGTCTAGACACCGTGGATATTTTATAGATCAAAGTCAGTCTTTAAACTTATTTATGGAGAACGCAAACTACTCTAAGTTAACTTCTATGCACTTTTACGCTTGGAAAAGCGGACTTAAAACTGGTATGTACTACTTAAGAACTAAAGCTGCTGTAGATGCTATTAAATTTACATTAGATAACAGCAAGAAAAAAGAGATGCCTATTAGCGTTGCTGAAGAAGCAGAAATAGCAGCTGTAACAGCAGCTCCTGCTGCTACCGAAGTTAAAGTTAGCCCAATAGCAACTGCAACAGACGTAGATGTAGCACCTATGAGCGCCGCAGAAATGAAAGCTCTTATAGAACAAGCTAAAGCGGGTGAAGCAGATGACGATTGTCTAATGTGTGGCTCTTAAGACATAAAAATCTATGAACACCTCTCGTTATGGACGAGAAAAAAATTACCTCAACTATGCTCTTCCCCCTATAAAGCATAGCTTGAGGTTTTTTATTTTTGTTTCTTAAATAATTAAACAGAAAACAAAAAGCGTCATTAAAAACCACTTAAACAGTAGTTCTTAATGACGCTTTTCTATATCTATATAAAAGCTAAGCTGTTGCTATCGCTATTCTTTTTTCAACCTAGGCCTAATAATTGTTGAATAAACCAAAGCTGATGTGTATACGATTAATAAAATAAAATAATTCTCCATAGTAGTAGGTCATTAATGCCGTTAATTCAGATATTGAGTTAACAACAGGTTAAATATTCGTTATGAAAATACAAAAAGATTACATACAACCAAACAAAACCACACTTAATCGATAAATTTTAGCACAATTTAACTTTTGTTCACTCTTTTCAACCCCTTTTCAAGTTTAATATAAAAGAAAAAGCTACACCGTATGGCATAGCTTTATACTCTTTACAATGTAAATAATAGTCTATAAAAACAAATCTACTTGTTTATAAGCATCTATAACAGCACGCTCTCCTTCCTTATTTGGTTTAGAATTACCGTGCTCCATACCTAAAATACCTGCAAATTTTTTCTCGTGAATAAATTTAAATACATTCTTATAATTTATCTCACCAGTAGTCGGTTCTTTTCTACCTGGATTATCACCTATTTGTATATATGCAATCTCATCCCAACTAGCTTCCATATTAGGAATTAAATTACCTTCTTGTATTTGCTGATGATAAATATCAAACAAAATTTTACAAGATGGAGAAGCTACAGCTTTGCAAATTTCGAATGCTTGTGGAGACTCTGTTAAAAACAATCCCGGATGATCCCTAAAGTTTAAGGGCTCTAACACCATAGTTATACCGTGCGGCTCTATAATGGCAGCAGCCTGCTTTAAAGACTCAATTACATTCGCTGTTTGATACCCCATAGAAAGCCTTAAATCTACGTGACCAGGCACTACAGTCATCCACTTAGCATTAACACGCTTAGCAACCTCTACAGAGCTTTTAATCTCAGCTAAAAACTTTTCTCTAATAGCTAAGTCTCCAGAAGCCAAACTTGGTTTTTTCCAAGAAATTTCATGCGCTACAAACACACCCATGTCTATACCCAAACGCTGCATTGTTTTAGCTAACTTTTCTTGAGTCGCTACATCGCGCTTGCGCATGTTATTATCTTCTAAAGCAGCAAAACCTTCGTCTGCCATAAAACGCAACTGATCTTCTAAACTATCTGCATGACTAGCAAACATTCCAAAATGTGGCGCATACTTTAAATTAAAACTATGCTTAGCTACACTATTTACAGAAGAAGCATAGCTATAAGCACTACCTAAAGCAATAGCACCAGTTATTAATGCAGATTTTTGCATAAAGCTTCTTCTCTTCATTTTAGCTATTTTAAATTATAAAGCCCAAGCCTTACCTCCTGTTAATTCTTCAACAGTACCACAAGCAACATATTTACCTGGTATTGGATCAAAATCTAAAAAGTTTTTGGCAATTTCTTCGGTAGTTTTATACCCGTGAATTGTCAATCCTCTAAGTTCTTGCGCAAATGCAATGGCAGCAGAATTATCATCTAACTTAGCAACTTCTCCATTCGCTATAGCTTTGTTATAATTTTTAAGCGCTAAATCTTTAGCTTCTATTTGTGCATCTGTAAGCTTTAAACAACTAGCCAAGGTCTTCTCAAGCTCCTCAGCTGTTAAGTCAGATGCAGTTTCTTTACCTGCACTTTTAGTAGCTAAGGCCATAAAACTAGCCATTTTAGCTTTAAAAAGATCTTTCTCTACCTGTGTATTAGAAACATTTATATATTGATCTACAAAAAGATGAACTTTTGCTTCTGATGCAGACGGAGAATCTGTTTTTGGAAGTATAATATCCATAAGGGTTACCACAACACTACCTTCTTCTTGCGAAAAAAATTCTGGAGTAAAAGCAATTCCTGTATCGTTTTTACAACTCTGTACTATACTAATTAGGGTTGGCACAGCTACAACATAGCCTAACGACAAACCTAGGTTTTTAAGTGCTAATCTTCTATCCATTATAATAATCCTTTTTTAAGTTGTTCTGCAGCATGATGTGCTGCCCTTGCAGTAAAAGCCATATATGTTAATGAAGGATTAACACATGAAGACGAGGTCATAAAAGAGCCATCTGTAACATATACATTTGGCACAGCATGTACTTGGTTATGTTTATTAAGCACAGATGTCTTTGGGTCGTTACCCATACGAGCTGTACCCATTTCATGAATACCTAAACCTAAAGCTCCTATATTATCATAAACACTTACATCTCTAAATCCAGCAGATTTTAACATTGCTGCTGCTTGCTCCTTAATATCTTCACGCATTTTAAGTTCATTTTCTTTAAACTCAGCATCAAAAGTTACTGTTGGCAACCCCCAGTCATCTAATTTATTATAATCTAGCGTAAATCTATTATCTTCATAAGGCAAAACTTCACCAAAGCCCATAATACCCATTGTCCATCCTCCAGGTTTTAACACAGCTTCTTTTAAATCTTTACCATAAGCAGTTTCAGCAATTAACTCTTCCCAATTACCTCTACTTGCGCCTCCTTGGTAACCAAAACCTCTTATATAATCTTTACGATCTGTATCTCCTCCTAAGTTTCTAAACCTTGGAATATAAACTCCGTTTGCTTTTCTACCAGAGTAATATTTATCTTCAAAATCATCTAACTTACCATTTGCACCACAACCTAAATGGTGATCCATAATGTTTCTACCTAATTGATCTGACTCATTACCCATTCCATTAGGAAAAGTATCAGATTTAGATTGCATTAATATAGATGTTGAAGCAATAGCAGAAGCACACAAGAAAACTACTTTGGCTTTAAATACTATTTCTTCTTTGGTTTCTTTATCTATAACTTTAACTCCAGTTGCTTTTTTAGTTTCAGGATCATAAACAACCTCACTAACAATAGAATCTGTTCTAAGCGTTAAATTACCTGTTGCCTCTGCAGTAGGTAATGTAGAAGAATTACTACTAAAGTATGCTCCAAATGGGCAACCTCTACTACAACGGTTACGATACTGACACTTAGATCTTCCGTCTCCTCCAAATTTCTTATCACTGGTAATGTGGGCAACTCTACCAGCAGTAATAACACGGCCGTTAAAATTTTCGGCAACACTTTCTTTTAATTTCTCTTCAACGCAATTAAGAGGCATCATTGGCTCAAACTTACTATCTGGCAGTTGTGGCAAGCCTAAGCTTTCTCCAGAAACACCAATAAAAGTTTCAACCCTATCATACCAAGGCTCTATATCTTTATAACGCACAGGCCAATCTACACCATGACCATCTTTTTTATTGGCTTCAAAATCTAAATCGCTCCAACGGTAACTATGCCTACCCCACATTATAGATCTACCACCAACATGGTAACCACGCATCCAATCAAAACGTTTAGTTTCATTATAAGGATGCTTTAAATCATTAACAAACCAATGCTTAGTATCTGCATTTGTAGTATAACCAGTTCTAGATTGCTTAAGCTGCTTGGCTTTTTCCTCTGGAGATATTGCCCCGTTGTTTGGTAAATCCCAAGATTCTTTAAACGCAGTAGGGTAATCATCTCTATGTTTTACCATTCTACCTCTTTCTAGAATTAAAGTCTTTAATCCCAACTCGCATAATTCTTTGGCAGCCCAACCACCACTTATACCAGTTCCTACAACTATAGCATCATAAGACTCCTGTTCTTCATTATAATAAAATTTGCCCATTCTTTGCGTTGTTTATTTCATAATTTTCTCAAATATAAAATAAATTTTCTACATTTAAACCCTGTAAATATTGAGGGTAACGTACTATAACGTTATAGTTGATGTAAATTCCTAAAAATTAAATAACTAAAAAATGAGAGTAAAAAACCTAGTTAATCAAAGTGTAAAATACCCATTAATTTTACTTGTTTTTTGTTTTGCGTCTTGTAAGGATGCTCCTAAAAAAACTGAAGAGGTAAAAGATGTAGTTGCCACAAATGCAGAAGCAGACAAAAAACCTTTCTTTAAATTATCTTTAGCACAATGGTCTTTACATAAAGATGTATTTGATAATGACGCAGATCCATATTCTTTTGCTGAAAAAGCTAAAGAACTAGGATTTTCTGGTTTAGAATATGTTAGTGCTCTTTATAGCGACGTAAAAGAAGCAAACTATTCTGATGAGGCAATGGCAAACTTTGTTGCTAAATCTAACGAAGAAGCTAAAAAACACGGAATGACAAACGTGTTAATAATGATAGACGGACAGGGAGATCTTGCTTTAGCAGATGCTGCTGAACGTAAAAAAGCTGTAGAAAGCCATTTTAAATGGGTAAAAGCAGCTGCAGAAATGGGATGTCACGCAATACGTGTAAATCTTGCCGGTGCATCTGAAGAGCAAGAATGGATTGCTAGTTCTGTAGACGGATTAAAACAACTTGGGACTTTTGCAAAAGAACACAACATAAATATAATTGTAGAAAACCACGGTGGTTTATCATCTAACGGTAAATTACTTTCTAACGTTATGAGTAAAGTCAATATGGACAATGTTGGTACATTACCAGACTTTGGAAACTTCTGTATTAAAAAATCTGAAACTGGTTGTGACGAGATGTATGACATTTACAAAGGTGTTACAGAATTAATGCCATACGCTAAAGCAGTAAGTGCTAAGTCTTATAATTTTGATGCTGACGGAAACGAAACTAAAATAGACTACGCTAAAATGCTACAGATTGTAAAAGACGCGGGTTATACTGGTTTTATTGGCGTTGAATATGAAGGTGATGAAAAAAGCGAACAAGATGGTATTATTGCAACTAGAGACTTACTAGTTAATGCAGCAAAAAACCTAAAATAAGAGACATACTAAAAGAAACTTTTATGAGCAAAAAAATTAGACTTGGTATACTAGGCGGCGGCGGAGATTCTTTAATTGGAATTTTACACAGGGTTGCTTCTTTTATTAACGACAACTACCAAATAGTTGGTGCTGTTTTTAATCCAGACTTTGAAACTAGTGTTAATTTCGCTAAAAAAATTGACATACCTACCAGTAGAATTTACAAAGATTTTGACACACTTATTGAAGAAGAATTAAAGCTTCCTAAAGAAGAAAGAATACAAGTTTGTTCTGTTCTAACTCCTAATTTTTTGCATTTCCCTATGGCAAAAAAGCTATTAGAAAATGGGTTTAACGTTATTTGCGAAAAGCCAATGACAACAACCTATGAAGAAGCTAAAATTTTACAGGCAACCCTAGAAAAAGCTGGGACTGTATTTGCTGTAACTCATACTTACACTGGCTACCCAATGGTACGCCAAATGAGAGAAATGATTAAAGCTGGCGCAATTGGAAACATACAAAAAGTAGATGCGCAATATTATCAAGGTTGGATTAACCCAATTATACATGAAAAAGACAAAAGATCTTCTACTTGGCGTTTAGATCCAGAAAAATCTGGGATCAGCTGTTGTATGGGTGATATAGGTGTACACGCATTTAATATGATAGAGTACACCACTGGTATGCAAATTAAATCTTTATTGGCAGATTTAAATTATTTGTATGATGATAATAAGATGGATATTGACGGTACAGCATTAGTACGTTTTAACACCAATGCAAAAGGCGTTATAAGAACAAGTCAAATTGCTACGGGTGAAGAAAACGGATTAGTTATAAAAGTATATGGTAATAAAGGTGGCTTAAAATGGGAACAAGAAAATCCTAATTATTTATACGTTTTAAGTGAAGACAAACCATTACAAGTATACAAACCAGGACACGCTTACAATTCTGATTTATCTCTAGACGGCACAAAATTACCTCCAGGACATCCAGAAGGTATTTTTGATGCAATGGCAAATATTTACTTAGGTGTATCTAGGGCTATTAGAGGAGAAAAATATAATGATGGTGAATTCCCAACTATGTTAGATGGTGTACGAAGTCTTAATTTTATAGAAAGTAGCGTAGCATCTCATAACCAAGGAAATATTTGGGTAGATCTAGATTAAAAATCTACTACATCCTAAAAAACAAAAGCCACACTTAATAAGTGTGGCTTTTGTTTTATGAAATAAAATTTATTTAGAAAACTTTCTCGAACTCTTCACAAACAACAATCATACTTTCTGTTGGTTCACGTTTAAATTCTGCTAATTCTCTTTTGTAATATCCTAAATGGGTAGTTTTCCAATATGTTAAACTTTTATCGCCCTCTCCTTCTTTTTGCGCATATGCTTCATCTACACTAAACAAAGGTTTAAATTTTACTGCCGTAGTACGAATTATGCATTTTGCTTGTCCGTCCCAATCGGTAACAACTCTAAAATCTCCTATTTTAGGCAAAGATTCTTTACGCAATTGCAAACCCAATAAAGAATGAGTAGTTGCTTTTTTTACGCCTTTTTCAACAAGAGCAACACATTCATTTGCGTCTTTTTCATTGTCACAAAAATGCTCCACTTTTGGGGCTTCTACAAAAGCATCTTCCAAATGCTTATCTAAATAATCTCCCCATAAACTTTTAGCCGATCTATTGTTTTCCACAGATATACATTTATATTTTTATTCTATTTAAGATTTTATGTTGTTCGTCGCACAAAACCACTCAATTCGTATAAAAAGATACACCAAATCGTTTACTAATTATTATATTTATGACTTGAGTTCTTCTTCTTAAGAATCTTAAAAACTAAACGTTAAATATAGCATTAAATTACCTAATATAAACACATTAAATGAAGACAATAAAAGGTCCAGCAATTTTTTTAGCGCAATTTGTAGATAGTAAAGCACCTTTTAATTCTTTAGAAGGACTCTGCAAATGGGCTGCGAACTTAGGTTACAAAGGAATACAAATACCAACATGGGAATCTTTTCTAATAGATTTAGACAAAGCTGCTGAAAGTCAAGAATATTGTGACAATCTTAAAGCAAAAGTAAATTCTTACGGTTTAGAAATTGCAGAATTATCTACACATTTACAAGGACAATTAGTTGCTGTACACCCTGCATACGACGTTATGTTTGATGGTTTTGCACCAGAACATTTACATGGCAATCCTAAAGCAAGAACAGAATGGGCTATAGAAACAGTTAAAAAAGCAGGTACCGCCAGTAGAAGATTAGGTATAAAAACACACGCTACTTTTTCTGGGTCTTTACTTTGGCACACAATGCACCCTTGGCCACAAAGACCACCAGGATTGGTAGAACTTGGCTTTGAAGAATTAGCTGCAAGATGGTTACCAATATTAGATCATTTTGACAAAGAAGATGTAGATGTTTGTTATGAAATTCACCCAGGAGAAGACCTGCATGACGGCGATACTTTTGAACGCTTTTTAAAAGCTACAGGCAACCATAAGCGCGTAAATATTTTATATGACCCTAGTCATTTTGTACTACAACAACTAGATTACATTGCCTTTATAGATCATTACCACCCATACATAAAATCGTTTCACGTAAAAGATTCTGAATTTAATCCGACAGGGAAAAAAGGAGCTTTTGGTGGGTATAATGACTGGATAGACAGAGCTGGGAGGTACCGTTCTTTGGGAGACGGACAAATAGATTTTAAAACTATTTTCTCTAAACTAACCCAATATGGTTGCGATGTTTGGGCTACTATGGAATGGGAATGCTGTATTAAAAGCCCTGAACAAGGAGCAACAGAAGGCGCTATATTTATTAAAGATCATATTATAGAAGCTACAGAAAAAACATTTGATGATTTTGCTGGTACTGAAACAGATAAAGAAATGCTTAAAAAAATGTTAGGCATTTAATATAAAAACAAACAATTACTACTTATGAAAAAATATCTTTTATTATTTTCTATTTCTGTGCTTGCATTTAGCTGTAAAGACAAAGAAGAAAATTCTTCTGAGAAAAAAGAAGAAACAGCTGAAGTTACCACAAAGCAAGAAACTAAAGATGACGAATGGACTGTACTTTTTGACGGTACCAACCTAGATAATTTACAATTATATGGAAATGATAATTCTATAGAAAATTGGAAAATAGAAGAAGACGCTTTGGTTTTTCATCCACCAGCAGAACGACCAAAAGACACACACTATAACTTGGTTACAAAAAAAGAGTATACCAGCTTTGTACTTTCTATAGATTGGAAAATATCTGAAGGCGGAAACAGTGGTATTTTCTGGGGAATTAAAGATGATGGCACTTACGGACAACCTTACGAAACAGGCCTAGAAGTACAAGTTCTTGACAACGAAAAACATCCTGACGCTAAAAATGGCACAGATCGCCAGGCTGGTGCTTTGTATGATATGGTTGCACCAAACAAAGATGTTACAAAACCAATTGGCGAGTGGAACACCGCTGTAATAACAATTAACCATAAAACCAACACTGGAAGCTCTGTGCTAAACGGAGTTACGGTTGCTGAGTTTCCTTTAAAAGGTAAAGAGTGGAATTCTTTATTAGAGAATTCTAAATTTAACGGTTGGGATGGTTTTGCTAAATACAAAACAGGAAAAATTGGTGTACAAGATCACGGAGATATAGTATCTTACAGAAATATAAAAATTAAAGAATTAAACTAAGGATGAAAAAAATTATCTGGTCTCTTTTAGGACTACTTATTATAAGTTGCCAAGAAAAAGCAGCAGTAGAAACTCCTGAAACCAAATCTGAGGTAGACTATATTACCTACGAAGAATACAGTGGCATAGAACCTACAAAACCTGAAGAAACAGAACTATACAAACCCGTACCGCCAACGGTTACACCAGCAAAAAATAACGCAGCACCTAGTGATGCTATTATCTTATTTAATGGTGACAATTTAGACCAATGGGTTAACGCAGATGGCAAACAAGCTCCTTGGAATGTTGATAAAGAAGGTGGTTTTTTTACAGTAAAAGACAAATCTGGAGACATTAAAACCAAAAAGGAATTTGGTAGCGTGCAACTACACATAGAGTGGAGATCTCCTGTAGAAGTATTAAGAGACGGACAAAACCGTGCAAATAGCGGTGTTTTTCTTCAAGATAGGTACGAGATTCAAGTACTAGACAATAATAACAACGATACGTATGTAAACGGACAAGTTGGCTCTATATACAAGCAACATATTCCGCTTGCAAAAGCATCTGTACCAACAGGAGAATGGAACACTTACGATGTTGTATACCACGCACCAGAATTTAATAAAGCTGGTAAAAAAATAAAATCTGGAACATTAACACTTTTACACAACGGAGTTCTTGTTTTAGACCACGTAGAAATTAAAGGAACAACACCTTACATTGGCTGGCCTAAAAACGAAGCTCACGGTAAAGCTCCTTTAAGGTTGCAAGATCACGGAGACAATAGCAGAGTTAGCTACAGAAATATTTGGATAAGAGAACTATAAGCACCTTAATATCTAGCATAAAAAATTATATAAAAATCTGTCTGTTACCACTAGACAGATTTTTTTTATGTTTTTTTTACAAATTAGTGAAATAGAGTTATTAAGATAAGCTCTTAGTCTCAACTAGTATAGTTTATTTATATTTGCATAAAATTTACAATATATGATTCAGTCCATGACCGGATTTGGAAAACACGTAGTGCAACTTCCATCAAAAAAGATTACCATTGAAATTAAGTCTTTAAACAGTAAAAGTTTAGACCTAAATGCACGTATGCCATCTGCATACAGAGAAAAAGAATTGGAGTTACGCAAAACTATTGCGAACGGTTTACAAAGAGGTAAAATAGACTTTAATCTTTATATTGAAAGTACTGGAGCAGACACTTCTTCCCAAATTAACGAAGTAGTTGTTAAACAGTATATGCAACAATTAAAAAACATTGCAGACGGTGATGATGTAAAGCTTTTAGAAATGGCTTTACGTTTACCAGATGCTATGAAAACCGAGCGCGAAGAGATTGACGCAAAAGAATACAAGGCAATACAAGACACACTTACTGAAGCTTTAAAAGAAATTAATACTTTTAGAACTGAAGAAGGTACTGTTTTAGAACAAGATTTTAAACAACGTATTTCTTCTTTAGAAAGTTTATTAGAACAAGTTCTTGCAATTGACCCAGACAGACAAGCTGCTTTACGCGAACGTTTACACAAAGCTGTAACCGACTTAAAAACAGAGGTAGACCAAAACAGGTTTGAGCAAGAGTTAATTTACTACTTAGAAAAGTATGATATTACTGAAGAAAAAGTACGTTTAGCAAACCACCTTACTTATTTTACTACAACTATAAACTCGGACGATTCTAATGGTAAAAAATTAGGATTTATTTCTCAAGAAATAGGACGAGAAATTAATACAATTGGCTCTAAGGCTAATTATGCACCAATGCAACAATTGGTTGTACAAATGAAAGATGAGCTAGAAAAAATTAAGGAACAAATGCTAAATGTTTTATAATGAAAGGCGGTAAACTTATTATATTTTCAGCGCCATCTGGTAGTGGCAAAACAACTATTGTAAGACATTTATTAGAAAAAAAAGAGTTAAACCTAGCTTTTTCTGTTTCTGCAACATCTAGACCAAAGAGAGGTAAAGAAAAACACGGAGAACATTACTATTTTCTATCTTTATCTCAGTTCAAAAATCATATTAAAAATGATGATTTTTTAGAATGGGAAGAAGTATACAGAGATAATTTTTATGGTACTTTAAAAACAGAAGTAGAACGTTTATGGGCAGAAGGCAAAAATGTTATTTTTGACATTGATGTTGTTGGAGGACTGCGTATTAAGAAAAAATTTCCTGAGCAAACTCTAGCCGTTTTTGTTAAACCACCAAGTATAGATGAGCTTAAAATAAGATTAAAGAAACGAAGCACAGAAAGCGATGACAAAATAAATATGCGCATTGCAAAAGCGTCTGTAGAATTAGCTACTGCACCACAGTTTGATACTGTTATTAAAAACTACGACTTAGACACAGCTTTAGCCGAAGCAGAAAAATTGGTTGCTGATTTTATTAGCAAGCCAAATCCTGAAAAAGAAGCATAATATGAAAAAAGTAGGGTTGTATTTTGGGACATTTAACCCAATACACATAGGACATTTAGTTATTGCAAACCACTTAGTAGAATTTACAGATTTAGACGAAGTTTGGTTTGTAATAACACCTCAAAGTCCGTTTAAAACAAAACAATCCTTACTAGACAACCATCATAGATACCAAATGGTTTTAGAAGCTACGGAAGAATACCCTAAGCTAAAACCGTCTACAATAGAATTTAATTTACCGCAACCCAATTACACAACACACACACTGGTTCATTTATTAGAAAAATATCCAAGTGGTTATGATTTTTCTTTAATTATGGGTGAGGACAACCTAAAGAGTTTTCATAAATGGAAAAACTATGAGGTTATTTTAAACAACCATAATATTTACGTTTACCCAAGAGTTTCAAGTGGCAATGTAGAGCATCAATTTAAAAATCATTCTAAAATAAAAACTGTAGAGGATGCTCCTATTATGGAAATTTCATCAACTTTTATTCGTAAAAACCATAAGCTAGGAAAAAACATTACACCGTTATTACCTAAGGCTGTTTACAAATATATGGATGAGATGAATTTTTACAGATAAAAGATTAATTAATACTTCTGTACTCATTAACCATTGCTATAAACTCTAACTCTAACTTAAGAGGAGACCCTTCTGCAGCAACTTCTGGATGTTCATCACCATAAT
This sequence comes from Cellulophaga fucicola, assembly GCF_900119145.1. GTDB lineage: Bacteria > Bacteroidota > Bacteroidia > Flavobacteriales > Flavobacteriaceae > Cellulophaga > Cellulophaga fucicola. The sequence goes on from NZ_FPIY01000002.1 coordinate 791,596, forward strand.
CAAAATCGTTATTAGCAATACGTAATTTTAAACTAGTTAACCCTTTAAGTATATTACCAAGATGGTTACTAAACTTAGAGATAACAGGCATTGGCTTACCAAATTCTTTTACAATTAAATCTTGGTTACTTTTTAAATCTTCCAAAACAATATAAGCAGCTCTAAGTTCTTTAATTTTTTCATTTATAAGACCAAACTCCAAAGTCAATAATTGATCTACGTCTCTGCCTCCTATTTCGTTTAAAATAGCCTCTGTAGCGTTTATTGCTGTAAAAAGATTGTATTGCACAACAAGCTCTTGTTCTTTGTACTTATCCTTTTCATACTTTTCTACATTGTCTTGCAACCTATAAAATACAACAGACATAGTATCAAAAGCTACAAAGTAATTTCTATAAGCCTCTAACAAACTAACTTCAGCCTTTTGGCTAGAATTTAAATCTATTTCCTCCGACTTGTCTTTACTGTAATAAGCATCTAAATTATTAATTGCTTTATTTAAAATTTCTGATGTTCTATATACCATTAGCATATTAGCATCGACCTTTTTTATAGCTGGCTTTTGAACAATAGCAGATTTTAGAAAATTTAGTGGTTTTATAGGCAATCCTATTTTATCACTAAGCTTGCTATTTTTTTTAAGTTCATCACTAAGACTTTGCCAACTTAAGTAATTGGCATAAGATTTACGAACTTTATCATCATAGGTATTAAAGAAATCTATATATACATTGTATTTAGCAACAAAAGACGTGGAATTATAAAAGACTTCTTCATTTACAACCTCAATATCCTTTTTACCTGAGGAAAAAGGCTCCAAAGAACTTGTAAATGTATGCAACTCCTTGTCCTCCTCTTTTTGTTTTACATCTTTGCAGCTTACAAAAACAAAAGCAATTAAACAGGTCTGTACAAGGTAGTTCTTCATATCTTTTTTTTAGTGTCGTGCAAAAATAAACAAAGTTATTGCGTTAACTATCACGACTTACCGTGATAATTTCGGTTATTATAAACAATCCTGTTATTTATTAACTTTTCACTAACAAATTCACCATTATACATTTATTATCTTGTGAGCCTAACAAACCACTAATGAAAAAAATACTATTATTTAGCTTAGCAGCCACCTTTTTGTCTGCTCAAAGCATTTCTGCCCAAAAAAAGAAAAAATCTAAAAAAGGGAAAACAGAACAAGTAGCTCCTGCTCAGAAAACCAAAAAAGGAGATATTAAAAATTACAGTCAAGTAGTAACCAAAGATGCTATTACAGATGAAGGACTTTTTAAAGCACACAAAGTAGATAAAAAATTCTTGTACGAAATTCCTTTTGACAAGCTAGATAAAGATATGCTTTGGGTTACCAGAATTGCACAAATACCAACTGGTTTAGGCGGTGGTTATATGAATGCAGGTTCTAAGACCAACGAACAAATGGTGCACTGGGTTCGTTTTCAAGACAAGATATTATTAAAAGTAAAATCGTACAATAACATTGCAGATAGTACCAAAGCCATTAGCGCATCTGTACGCGTTAACAATTACGAGCCTACTTTATTTGCTTTTGACATTGAAGCTTTTAGCACCGATTCTACCAGTGTTGTTATAGATGTAACTAACCTGTTTAGCACAGACGTACCTGCAATAAGCGGATTATCTAGCAGACTAAGAAAAACATACAAAGTAAAAAGGTTAGATCCACAACGTAGTTTTATAAACAGCGTTAAGAGTTTTCCTGAAAACATAGAAGTAAAACAAGATTTTACCTACTCTGCATCTGAACCGTCGACTTTAAGATCTACAGAATCTATTAGCTTACAGATGAATCAGTCTATGATTTTACTTCCAGAACAACCAATGCAACCACGTATTTTTGATCCTAGAGTTGGATTCTTTACTGTTAGTCAGTTTGATTTTGGTAGCGATGAGTTAAAGGCAGACGAAAAAACATATATACGCCGTTGGAGATTAGAACCTAAAGACCCCGCTGCATATGCAAGAGGAGAATTAGTAGAACCTGTTAAACCTATAGTTTACTATTTAGACCCAGGCACACCTGAAAATTTAAAGGAATACATTAAGCAAGGTATTGAAGATTGGCAAAAACCATTTGAAACTGCAGGTTTTAAAAACGCAATTATTGCTCGCGATGCCCCTACTCCAGAAGAAGATCCAGAGTTTAGCCCAGAAGACATTAGGTATTCTATGATACGCTATGTTGCTAGCACAACTAGAAATGCTGTTGGACCAAGTGTATCTGACCCTAGAAGTGGAGAAATTATAGAGAGTGATATTATTTGGTACCACAACCACCTACGCAGTTACAGAAACAGATACTTATTAGAAACTGGAGCTGCTAACCCAAGCGCTAGAACTCTTAAAACAGAACCAAAAGAAATAGGAGATATGATGCGTATGGTAATTGCCCACGAGGTTGGCCACGCATTAGGTTTTCCTCACAATATGGCTGCTAGTTATGCCTACCCAGTAGATTCTTTACGAAATGGAGAGTTTACACAAAAAAATGGTATTGCTGCTAGTATTATGGATTATGCACGTTACAATTACATAGCACAACCAGGAGACAAAGGCATTCGTTTTATTAGGCAAATGGGACCATATGACCATTACGTTACCAATTGGGGTTACCGCTATTTAACAGCTAACTCTCCAGAAGCCGAAGTTGCTACATTAAATAAATGGGTTTTAGAAAAAGCGAATGATCCTATTTATAAATTTGGAAAGCAGTCTAGTAGCTTTGATCCTCAATCACAAACGGAAGGTCTAGGAGACGATCCAGTAAAAGCAAGTACATACGGAGTTAAAAACCTAAAGTATGTTGCAAAAAACCTTAGTAGCTGGACATCTGACCAAACTAATAACTATGATGATTTAGAAGAATTATACGGCGAATTATTAAGCGTATATAGCAGATATACAGGACACGTAGTAACTAATATTGGCGGTGTTTTTGAAAACTTAAAAACACCTGAGCAAAAAGGATCTGTTTACACACCTTTAAGCAAGGCAAAACAAAAAGAATCTATGCAATGGCTACAAGACAATGTATTTAGCACTCAGTCTTGGTTAGTAGATAATAACATTCTACAAAACATAGATTATGCTGGCTACCCAGAAAACTTAAGAAAAGTACAAGCTAGACATTTAGGAAGCCTTTTAAATGCAGATCGTATTGGAAGGTTATTAGATGCAGAAACTACTAGCAAAACGTACTACAGCGCATTAGAAATGCTAACAGATTTACGTAAAGGTATCTGGAAAGAAGCTTACACAGGTAGAAATGCAGATATTTATCGTAGAAACATACAACGCACATACATAGAACGTATGGAAGCCTTATTAACTGCTGAAAACGGTAGAAGATCTAGTTTTGATGTTGCAACATCTGATGTTAGTTCGCTAGTTCGCGGTGAATTAAAAACATTACGTTCTAAATTAAAACTTGCTAAAAACGGGAATGTAAACACAATAACTCGTTACCATTATGAAGATGCTATTGCAAAAATAGATCAAGCATTAGATCCTAAATAGGAGTCATTACAAAACACAAAAAAAAGCGCAATTTTACAAAAGATTGCGCTTTTTTATTAAGTCTTTTTTACTTAACAGTTAAAACATCTGTACCTAAAAGTTTATCTTCTTTATTAGTATACCAAGCTCTAACAGCAGGCATTCTTACGCCATCTATAATCTCTATATTAGACAATAAGATATATTCTCCATCATTTTTAGACTCGTCATGAAAAAATTGATACATTTCCATATCTAAAGATTTTGGATTAAAATAAAAGTACCAAGTGTCTTTCCCTACTTCCTTATCATATGTAACCTTTATAACCTTATACCACTTTCTATTAATCTTTTTAGAATAAAGCTTAGGATCCACTATAGTACCATTATCTTTTAGCTTCATTGGCAAACCATACAAGTACGTATAGTAGTTTCTCATAAAAAGGGCACGCTCCTTATTAAACCTAAGCGTTTTTTGCTCTTCTTTATCTATGATCTGATTGTCATCAACAAAAAAACTAACACTATCCTTTACAACCTTAGTTGTATGCTTCTTTCCCTTTACAACGTTAGACAAAATAAAGGTACTTGACGGCAAATCTATATGTAAGTCTGTAACCCTATCTTCTTTATTTGGTGTACTCATAGTAACTACTAAATCTCCTTTAAAAGACTCCCAATTATTATCTGGATCATGGCGTGCAATTACCGTATCTAAAAAATCTAAAGCACTAACATCTTGCGCTGATACAGCTACAAAAGAAAAAAAGCATAAAAACAAGAGTAAAAATCTATTTATCATTTAATTGTATTTTTCTTCAATTTACAATAAAAGCTTAAAATATAGAAAAATACTTTTTATTATAACCAGCAAAAAAAGCCCAGCACTAAGTGCTGGGCTTTTGTATATATCACGTAACTACTTATGATATTGTTGCTGGTGGCACACTACTATCGTGCTCATTGTAATACAACTCTAACATAGTCATTGTAGCTGTCATTAAATCTTTTGTCTCTAACAATAGAGAGAAATAAAGCGTAGTATTCTTTGGACTAGATTCTTCTGTTCTAGTACGCTCTACTTGCTTTTGTATTTTTTGCGACAACAATGTAAACAACTCATCTTTCTCACTTAAAATAGATCCAATTTTATCAAAAGAATGATTTTCAAAAGCAGCCTGAGTTTCGTTAAAAATGTGCTCTAGCTTGTAATCTATCTCTTTTAACTCTTTAATTTGATTGTATTTTAATTTCTTGTGATTATTGTTAATGTGCTTGTATGATATTTTAGTAATATACTCTAATGACTGAGTCATATCTTGTAATGAACCTAAAATATTAATATAAAAGTTACTAGCACCTACACTTGCGTCATCTAAATTTTTAATAAAGTAGAAAATATGATCTCTTAAATCGTCTACCTCATCTGTTAACTTTACAACACCTTTTTTATTCTTTTTAAGAATATCTAGATTTTGCTTAGCCAAACCATCTATAGCATTGGTATATATTTTATTTGTTCTTTTAACAACATTAGCTGTGTTTTTAGCACTTTCTACTATTACACCTTGTATAGAACTACTTTCTGCTCTTCTTAAACTATCTTCTGCTTTAATTTCTTTAGATTTTTTATTGTAAGAAATATAGTTTCTTGCCAATAATAATATTGCCACAAACAATAGTATAGCAATTGCAGCACCTGTTCCAAAATTAATTAAGGTTAATATAATACCCGAAGCAGTAAAAGCAATAATAGCAGTACCAAACCAGCCACCAATAACATTTAATACACCTGCAACTCTGTATACTGCACTTTCTGCTCCCCAAGCTCTATCTGCTAAAGAAGTACCCATTGCAACCATAAAGGTTACATATGTTGTAGACAAAGGCAATTTAAAAGATGTTGCTACAGATATTAAAATACCTGCAACCATTAAGTTAACAGCAGCTCTTACCATATCAAAAGCTGGCATCTCGTAAGTCTTATCTTTAGTTAATGCTATTTTAGGTTTCTGAAATCTAGCTTCTACTTTTGCAGAAAGAGATTTAGGCATTACTGAAGATGTGTATGTAGAAATTCCCATACCTATTCTAACAATTCCCCTAGATAAAAAGTTAGGCTCAAAACGTTCTTTACCTTCACCTTCTCTAGATAAATTTATTTCTGTTTCGGCAACATATCTTGCTTTTTTAGAGAACCATAATGTAGCAACCATTATCATCCCAGAAATAAACAATAATAATGTTGGCGTAGGTACTTTTTCTGATAAAATAGACATACTAAATTCTGATGCCAATTGTCCAGACATAGACCATTCCGTATAAGATTGGTATGCAGCTATTGGCACACCTATAAAGTTAACCAAGTCATTACCTGCAAACGCTAATGCTAATGCAAAAGTACCTACTCCTATAATTATCTTATAAATATTAAGTTTAGCAAAAACAGTTAATACGTAAGACATTAAAGACCAAAAAACAAAGTTTACAAGTACTATAGGTATCCATTTAGATTCTAAAAAGTCTTTTATTGTAATACCGCCAATAAGATCAAAACTCTGACCTGCATAAGCAGTACCTTTTATACCTTTCATAAAAATAAAATATGTTATTGCAGATAATGCAACACCACCAAAAACAGCACCTACCCATTTAGCTTTTCTTTCAAAATCGTAAGATAAAAGCAAACGAGACACCCATTGCACTAAAGCACCAATAGAGAATGCTATGACGACCGAGAGCAGTATTCCTACTATGATTTCTGTAGCCTTAGTTGTGTTTATATATTCTACAACGTCTGTTGCACTACCACCAGCTTCTAATACTTTTATTAACGCCATAGCAACCGCAGCTCCTAACAATTCAAAAACAATAGAAACCGTTGTAGATGTTGGCATACCAAGGGTATTAAAGAAATCTAGCAATAAAATATCGGTGATCATTACGGCCATAAAAATGAACATAATCTCATCAAAATAAAACTCACTTGGATTAAAAATTCCTTTTCTAGCAACCTCCATCATTCCACTAGAAAATATAGCTCCGCAGGCAATACCTACACTAGCAACAATCATTATAGTTTTAAAAGAAATAGCTTTAGACCCTATAGCTGAATTTAAAAAGTTGACGGCGTCATTACTAACACCAACCACAAGATCTGCAATAGCCAAAACAGCTAAAGCTATAATCATTATTAAATAAATATTACTCTCCATAATTTATAAAAATTCAATTTGCAAATATGCTTTGTTTTAAACTGTCTAACGTTATGTTAAGGTTATTTTTTTTGATTAAAAATGAACCTCTAATTGTAGCCTATATATAAGTCCTTCAGGACCATTAATTTCATTTAAATAAGTAGCATCTGTTTGCACCTTTAGCTTATGACCTACAATATACTTAGATACTCCTAATGTATATTGGGTTTCCTTATTTTTATTCGTAATATTTTTATCTAACTCAACTGATGTATACCTACCAGAGACTTCCCAATTGTTTTTAAATAAGTAGCCAGACATTAAGTTTAAACCTTTACCTACTTGTACAATATCTCCTGTAGCAGTACCATCTTCATTTCTTGCCACAGCATTACCAGCATTTCTGTCTGCATATTCTCCCATAAAAGAGAATCCGTTATATTTAAACATTGAGTTTATATATAGTGTTTTTATATCTGTCTCATAAAAACCAGTATTCGTAAACATATAACTTCCTTGATTACTTCTTGTTTTAACTGCATTATTATTAAAATCATAAGCAGCACCAATCATTAACTTTGGTTGTTCTTCTCTTTTTAAATCACTTCCAATAAATTGTGTATTTCCCGTAAAACCTCCAAAAGGTAAAAAATCTACTCTAGCAGTATATTGGTATCCGCCTAAATTACCTTTAGTTACATTACGCCCTTCTCCTTGCGATATAGCTAAAGCTTCTTTTACTATAAATTTTTCTGAAATATTGAACTTATGTCGTAGTTGCACACCCATATCCCTATCTATTGTAAACCTACTATTTAATAAAGATCTATCTACCATTTGAAGATTAGCTGAAGATACAACACGCTCTATATTACCAGGCAGCTTAGTTTGTCCAATCCATAATTCAAAATTCTTATGAAAATTCCACATTACAAAAGCATCTAAAATATAACGTGGTGCGTCGTGTGTAAATTCAGATGCTCCAGAAATATCTCTATTAGACAACCCTAACTCTATCTTATACTTAAACTTAGGTGAATAGGCAAAACCATTAAATTTTAACCTAGCTCTTCTTACTAAAAAATTAGAACCAACAGAAGCTAAATTTCCTTGATCATTTTCTCCCCACTGCCCTATTCCTAAAAATTGCATACGCGCAGCCACCTTCATAGTCCAAGTACTATCTTGCCCTACAAGGTTTAATATGCCCTTTCCAAATTTTGGTACACTTGTCTCTTGCGCAAACGAAGTCATAGAAACAGATAAGAATAACCCAAGGGCTATAAGCTTAACTTTCATAAGTATTGATTTTTGTCACTGCAAATAACCAATCTTAATGTTAAGTTAATGTTTCTATAATATTATCTTTGAAATAACTATAGTAAAAAGCCGCCCCTTAGTAGAGGCGGCCATTGGAAACATAATTTTGAAGATAAGTCGACAAAAACCAATATCTAATGATATGTAATCCAGTAAACGCAAATAAAGACCTTAAACTTAAAATTACTGTAACCCTATCTTTAAGTTATCATTAAGGATTGGTTTATTTTTTTTAACGCCCCACACTTTATTAAAAAGCTATTTAAGTATCTTGCAACTCTAAATTACGCAGCATGAACTGGGAGCAATTATTATCTTTAAAACGATTTGGAGACACCAATAAAAGATTACGCAAAGAACAAGACGAAACTCGTTTAGGCTTTGAGGTTGATTATGACCGTGTTATATTCTCCTCGTCTTTTAGAAGCTTGCAAGACAAAACCCAAGTTATACCGCTTTCTAAAACAGATTTTATACACACTAGACTTACTCATAGTTTAGAGGTTTCTGTTGTTGGTCGTAGTTTAGGTCGTATTGTTGGTAAACAAATATTAGAAAAGCACCCGCATTTAAAAGAAGTTCACGGTTACCATTACAATGACTTTGGTGCTATTGTAGCTGTTGCATCTCTTGCTCACGATATAGGCAATCCACCATTTGGCCATAGTGGAGAAAAAGCAATAGGAGAATATTTTAAAACAGGAAACGGGCAAAAATACAAGGATCAACTTTCTGCTAAAGAATACCAAGACATTATAGATTTTGAAGGTAATGCAAACGGATTTAAACTTTTAACCGAATCTAGAGTTGGTGCAGAAGGCGGTTTACGCCTAAGCTACGCTACATTAGGTACGTTTATGAAATACCCAAAAGAGTCATTACCAAAAAAGCCAACAAAACATATAGCAGATAAAAAATTTGGTTTTTTTCAGACCGAAAAGAAATTCTTTACAGAGGTAGCAGAAGAACTTGGCCTATTGCAAACTCGCGATGGTAAAGATATTTCTTTCTCTAGACACCCCCTTACCTATTTAGTTGAAGCAGCAGATGATATTTGTTACACAATTATAGATTTTGAAGATGGTATAAACCTTGGTTTAATATCCGAAGATTATGCTTTAGAATATCTAATTAAGCTGGTTAAAGATAAAATCAACACTAAAAAATACAACGAAATGCTATATATGCAAGATCGTCTTAGCTACCTAAGAGCTCTTGCTATAAACACATTAATAACAGATGCTGTTGCCATTTTCTTAGAAAACGAAGAAGCAATTTTAGAAGGTTCTTTTAGTGTTTCATTATTAGATAAAAGCAATTATATTGCCCAGATAAAAGATATCATCTCTTTAAGTATCTCTAAAGTATATAAGTCACAAGAGGTAATAGAAAAAGAAATAGCAGGTTATAAAATTATATCAGACATATTAGATGTCTACGCCAATGCATTAGTAAAAACCGCAGATGGCACAGCTTCTAATTACGATAAAATAATACTACAAACATTACCAGAAAGTTACCAAAAAATAAACGGATCTTTGTATTCTATATTATTAAATACATGTTGTTATGTAGCAAGTCTATCAGACAGTAGTGCTGTACACATACATAATAAAATTATGGGTAAACAACTTTAAAAATCATAAGATAAACCTACACCAAGCAATTGCTTAAATTGTATTTTAGGTCTACCGCGCGTAGTTACTACTCCGTCTGTTACAACTTCACCAAAAAGTATATCATCATCATATAGCAAGTTGGTACCAATGGTTGCTTTTATATACTCATTTACCGTCATACCAAGTCGTAACTCCCAATCTACATCTACATTACCAAAACTATTAAGGTAATCTGTATACAAAGACACCTCATGTTCTAAATTCATATTTTTAGCAACTTCAGTTTTCCACGTATTGGTAACCAAAAAACCAAATTCCATTAATGATTTTTCGCCCTTTTTGGTAATATTACCATCCGCATCTCTTTCTGCTTTTTTTACACCAAAAGCACCAGAATTTGCTAAATCATCATCTAAAACAAATGTTGCTTTTTGAGTTATAGGAGAAATATATAAATTAAACTTTTTTCCTTCCGGAATATAAGATGTACCAGCACCTAAGAATAAATAACCCGGCGCCATAAATTTAGAAATTATATTCTCTGTATCAGGGTATTTATAACCATCTGCAAATTGCGAATTAAAATTAGCCTTAACAGAATAATACCAATTACTAATAGTATCTCTTCTATACGCAAAAGTTGAACTAAAACGTATGGCATCATCTGCCTTTCTAAGTTTTTCGCCCTCAATAGCACTTAATCCAAATCTAAGATCCAAACTATTGTTCCACTGCACATATCTAAACTTATAATTTCTAACAAACTTAACATCGCCAATAGCAGAAATAGAATTATTACCACCGGCTTTCCAGTTAACAAAAGCAACTTCGTTAATCGCAACTCCAAAATGATTTTTATTATCCCAAAAAGAAGGTATTTTAAACCAATCGAACTTTTGTTTTCTTGGATTAGCTTCATAGGTAATGCGAGGGTTAGCCAACTTAACCCCTCTTGGAATTTGTTTTATTTTTTCTTGATTTCTTCTAACTACAATAGTACCAACAATAGTGGTATCTACTTTTACCGAATCTACCTCTAAAGGATTTCTAACTTGGGCATTAACACCTGAAAAACATAAGGCTAAGACCAAAAGCACAATCACTCTTTTAAACATATTCCTACTCATTAGTATACAATGATTCTATATAATTTCTAAAACTTTTTGCTCCTATATTATTTAACTCATATAATTGCTCTACACTCCCGTGCTGTACAAAAACATCTTCTACACCTAAAACTGTTACTTTATTAGTGAAATTATGCGTGTTAGCAAACTCTAAAATTGCACTTCCAAAACCTCCAATTTTACACCCATCTTCAATAGTAACAATTTTTGAATAATTGTCAAAAATAGACATTAATTTGCTAATATCTAAAGGTTTAACAAAACCCATGTTTACGTGACCAATAGCAACATTCTGCAAACCGTTTAAAACAGAGGCTACCATATTACCAATATGCCCAACCGACAAGACCACAATTTCTGTGCCTTTTTTTAATTCTTGCGCTTCTCCTATTTTAATTTCCTTAAAAGGTTGCTTCCAATCCTTTGTAACACCCCTTCCCCTAGGATATCTAATAGCTATTGGGTTTTGCAAACCTAATTGAGCTGTGTACATTATATTCCTTAGCTCCAACTCGTTCATAGGAGCATATATTATTAAATTTGGTATGCAACGCAAATACGCCAAATCATAAACTCCATGATGCGTAGCTCCATCTTCACCAACCAAACCAGCCCTATCTAAACAAAATATAACCGGTAAATTTTGCAAGGCTACATCATGTATTACTTGGTCATAAGCACGTTGTAAAAAAGTAGAGTATATATTACAATACGGTATTAAGCCTTCCGCAACCATACCAGCTGCTAATGTTACTGCGTGTTGCTCTGCTATACCAACATCAAAAGCTCTATCTGGAATTTCTTCCATCATAATTTTTAAAGAACTACCCGTTGGCATAGCTGGGGTAATACCCACAATATTTTTATTCGCTTTTGCCAGCTCAACAATAGTTAACCCAAAAACATCTTGATATTTAGGAATACCATTACCATTACTCTTTGGTAATAAATCTCCTGTAAGCTTATTAAACTTACCTGGAGCGTGGTATACAACTTGGTTTTCTTCTGCTTTTTTAAGTCCTTTTCCCTTTGTTGTTATTATGTGTAAAAACTTTGGTCCTTTTATTGTTTTTAATCGTTCTAACTCCGCAATAAGCAATGGCAAATTATGACCATCTATAGGACCCGAATAATTGAAATTTAAAGCTTCAAAAATATTATCCTGTTTTGCTTTACCCTTTTTTACATTGGTAAGATATTGTTTTAACGCTCCAACACTTGGGTCTATACCAATAGCGTTATCGTTTAAAATTATTAACACATTGGCATCTGTAACCCCAGCGTGATTTAAACCTTCAAAAGCCATACCACTAGCTATAGAAGCATCTCCAATTACTGCAATATGCTGTTTTGTAGCTTCTCCTTTTAACTTAGAGGCAATTGCCATACCCAAAATAGCAGAGATAGATGTAGAACTGTGTCCAGTTCCAAAATCATCATATATACTTTCTCCTCTTTTAGGAAAACCACTTATACCATTTAATCTTCTGTTGGTATCAAAAACAGCCTTTCTACCTGTTAATATTTTATGTCCATATGCCTGGTGACCAACATCCCAGATTAACTTATCTACAGGAGTATTAAAAACATAATGCAACGCAATGGTTAACTCTACAACACCCAAACTTGCACCTAAATGCCCTTCTTTGGCCGAAACTATATCAATAATAAATCCCCGTAACTCTTTTGCCAAAACAGGCAACTCTTGCGCAGGTATTTTGCGCAAATCTTCAGGAGTTGTTATGTTGTTTAAATATGCCATTTAGACAACAAATTTAAACGGTATTTACGAGTAAATAAAGAAATAAGTGAAGAGTTATACCTTTACAACCAATTGTTATACAAAAAGCTCTCATTTTATTTTTTAAAGCTGATAAAAACTAAGAACTAGGTAACAAATACTGTTGCTAATTTTTATACTTTTGATTTTATGATAAATCCTTTTGACGATAATTACTTTATGAAAAAAGCTTTAGAAGAAGCAGAAGCTGCTTTTGATAAAGGCGAAGTACCTGTTGGTGCTGTTATTGTAATTGACAACAGAATAATTGCTAGAGCACACAATTTAACAGAACAACTAAACGATGTTACTGCACATGCAGAAATGCAAGCTATTACATCTGCAGCTAATTTCTTGGGCGGAAAATACTTAGAAAACTGTACGCTATATGTAACCTTAGAACCTTGCCAAATGTGCGCAGGAGCTTTATATTGGAGTCAGATTTCTAAAATAGTGTATGCAGCAAACGATCCTAAAAGAGGCTGTGGAGCTATGGCCACAAAATTACACCCAAAAACAAAAATGACAGGTGGCTTGCTAGAAAAAGAAGCTTCCGAGTTATTAAAACGCTTTTTTATACAAAAACGAAACTTAAATTAAAAGAGCCTATAAAACAGAAAGCCTTGCAAATTGCAAGGCTTTTTTCTTAATCAAAATAAATATACTTTATTAGATTACTTGCACTTGGCCAGCAACCACTCCTTTTCTACCTTCTTCTTCTACGTATTCTACTTTGTCACCTTCGTTTAATTCAGTTCCGTTCAATGAAGTTGCATGAACAAAAATGTCTTTTCCTGTTTCGTCGTTTGTAATGAATCCATATCCTTTAGAGTCATTATAAAATTTTACTGTTCCAGTCATTAAAATAAGTTATAAAAAATGTTAATACTCAAATATAACATATTTTAACTAGAGCAATGTAAACAGAACTTAAAATCGACTCAAAATCACTGATCCTTAGTCTTTTCCAAGTGTTTACCTTGCATTTTTCTAATATTTTCCTCGTTTAACATATAGTCTTTAACCTTCTTTCCCTTACTTACTCTGATTAAAAAAAGAGGCATTGCTATAAAAAATATTCCAACCGTTCCAAAGCCTATACATTTATGCGCTACAAGCTCATTAGCCTCTAACAATGTAAAACCATAGATAATTAAACCAATAGATATAAGCGCCACTATACCACTACTATATTTCATCATACTTATTATTTTGTAAAATCTATTAATTTTTTTCTGTAGGCGGTTAACAATTTAGATTTAGACACAAACCCAATATACTTACCTTCTTTTATTATTGGCAAATTCCAAGCACCAGAAAGCTGAAATTTATTCATTACCGCTTGTACATTATCTTCCTCGTAAACTATTACATCTGGTACACTGCGCATAAAATCTGCTACTTTTAATGTCTTATAGAGTTCTTGCTTAAACATAACATCTCTTATATCATCTAAAAGCAAAATACCCTCTAGTGCGTGCCCTTTTTTATCTAGAACAGGGAAAATATTACGATTAGACTTAACAATAGCTTTATGCACAACATCTCCTAAAGTCATTTTTTTCTTTAATGGAATAAAGTTAGTCTCTATAACCGTATCTATATCCATTAATGTAAGTACCGCATGATCTTTATCATGAGTTAATAATTCTCCTTTACGTCCTAGCTCCATAGTATATACAGAATGCGGATAAAAGTACTTGGTTATACCAAAAGACAACGTTGAAGTAATCATTAAAGGCACAAAAAGCTCATAACCGCCCGTAACCTCAGCAATAAGAAATATTGCCGTTAGCGGCGCATGCAATACCCCTGCCATAAGTCCAGCCATACCAATAAGAGTAAAGTTACTTTCGGACACAGGGTCATTAACTAAACCGCTATTATTAATAATTTTAGCAAAGCAGTTCCCCATAATACTACCCATAAACAATGTTGGAGCAAAAATACCACCAACACCACCAGCTCCAAAAGTTAGTGAACCTGCAATAACTTTAAAAAAGACCAACCCAGCTAAAAGCGCAATTATAACCCAAACATTTTCTAAATCTAAATGGAGTGAATTGTTTGCCAATGCTTTTTCTGGATGACCTGCTATAAGGTGATTTATAACATCGAACCCTTCTCCATAAAGTGGTGGAATAAAATAAACCAAAACACCAATAGACACACCACCAATTAAAACGCGTTTTATGGGTGATTCTATTTTATCAAAAAATTGTTGAATACGATCATAAACTTCTGTGTAATACATAGAAACTAAAGCCGCTACAACACCTAGCGCCATATAGAAAGGCACATCAGCAATAATAAATTTATCTTCTATTTTAAACGGAAGCAACACATCATCACCAAAGAAAAAATAAGAAGTAATAATAGCTGATAAGGATGCCAATAATAATGGCAACATAGAAGCTATAGTAAGGTCCAAGCTAAAAACCTCAATAGCAAAAACAATTGCCGCAATAGGCGCTTTAAATATTGAAGAAAGAGCACCTGCAGCTGCACAACTAATAAGTAAATTACGTGTAGTCTGGTCTAAATGAAAAAACCGAGACAGGTTAGAACTTATTGCTGCTCCTGTTGCCACAGTTGGCCCTTCTAAACCAACAGAACCACCAAAACCAACAGTTATGGGTGCTGTAATTAAAGAACCAAACATTTGGTATCTCTTCATTAACCCCTTGCGCTTAGCAATAGCATACAAAGTAGATGGTATACCGTGACTAACCTTATTTCTAATAATATATTTTACACATAGGTACACTAAGAAAAAACCTAGTATTGGCGATAAAAAATAAAATGCATGGTGATAATTAGCCACCAACTTACCCTCTAAAGCGTGTTGTATAAAATGCGTAGCATTTTTTAACAACACTGCACCAATACCAGATGTTATACCTACAATAACACTAAGAATGTATATAAACTGCCTATTTGTAATGTGTTTTGCTCTCCAGACTAATATTCGTTTAAGCAATTTTTTATTAAACATTACGCGGTGTTTTATTATTCTTAGTTATTTAGTTTTTAGCTGTAATTTTAATTCATCTAGTTGCTCTTGACCTAGTTGAGCAGGAGCATCTATCATTACATCTCTACCACTATTATTTTTAGGGAATGCAATAAAATCTCTAATTGTTTCTTGTCCGCCTAAAATAGAAACTAACCTATCTAAACCAAAAGCTAAACCTCCGTGTGGTGGTGCTCCATATTGAAAAGCATCCATTAAAAATCCAAACTGTTCTTTTGCTTCTTCTGGTGTAAAGCCTAAATGCTTAAACATTGTAGCTTGTGTTTCTTTATCGTGTATACGTATAGATCCACCTCCTATTTCGTTTCCATTTAAAACTAAATCGTAAGCATTAGCTTTTACTGCTCCTGGATCTGTATCTAACAACTCTAACTGACCTGGTTTTGGAGACGTAAATGGATGATGCATTGCGTGGTAATGACCTGTTTCTTCGTCTAACTCTAATAATGGAAAATCTATAACCCATAATGGAGCAAATACTTTAGGGTCACGTAAACCTAAACGTGTTGCTAACTCCATACGCAAAGCACTTAATTGTGCACGTACTTTATTGGTAGGTCCAGATAATACACAAACTAAATCACCTGGTTTAGCTCCTGTTCTTTCTGCCCATTTAGCAAGATCGTCTTGATCGTAAAATTTATCTACAGAAGATTTAAAAGAACCATCATCATTACAACGAGAATAAATCATACCCAAAGCACCAACTTGCGGACGCTTTACCCAGTCTATTAATTTATCTATTTCTTTTCTTGTATAAGCATTACCTCCTGGAACTGCTATACCAACAACTAATTCCGCATCATTAAAGACTTTAAAATCTTTGTGTTGCGTTATATCGTTAAGTTCGCCAAATTCCATTCCAAATCTAATGTCTGGTTTGTCATTACCATATAAACGCATTGCATCGTCATACAACATACGAGGAAACTTATCAACCTCTACACCATTTACCTCTTTAAGTAAGTGACGTGTTAAGTCTTCAAAAATATTTAAAATATCTTCTTGCTCTACAAAAGCCATTTCACAGTCTATTTGCGTAAACTCTGGCTGGCGATCTGCACGTAAGTCTTCATCTCTAAAACATTTTACAATCTGAAAATATTTATCCATACCACCAACCATAAGCAATTGCTTAAATGTTTGTGGAGACTGTGGCAAAGCATAAAACTGTCCCTCGTTCATTCGACTAGGTACAACAAAATCTCTAGCTCCTTCTGGAGTAGACTTTATTAAGTAAGGAGTTTCAACTTCTATAAATCCGTTTGTAGATAAAAAGTTACGTACCTCCATAGAAACCTTACTTCTAAAAATAAGATTGTTTTTAACTGGGTTTCTACGAATATCTAAGTAACGATATTTCATACGTACATCTTCACCACCATCAGTTTCATCTTCAATTGTAAACGGTGGCACTAAAGCCTTATTTAATATAGTTAACTCAGAAACTAAAATTTCTATTTCACCGGTTGGCATATTAGGATTTTTAGAAGCCCTTTCAATTACCTTACCTTTAACTTGTATTACAAATTCGCGTCCTAATTTCTGTGCGCGTTCTAACATTTCTTTGCTTGTACGCTCCTCATCAAAAACCAACTGAGTAATTCCGTATCTATCACGTAAATCTACCCAAACAATAAACCCCTTATCTCTTGATTTTTGCACCCAACCAGAAAGAGTAACCTCTTTGTTAATATGGCCTGCATTTAATTCTCCACAATTATGACTTCTGTACATTTCTTTAGCTAAAGTTTAAAAAAGCAAAGGTATAAAAGTATCTCATTAACTTAAAAACTATATCACTATTAAAAATCAGAGAGTTTGGTAAGAAAAAGATTATAAAGGAAAACTTAATTTTTGTGTGTTAAAAACTAACGTTTGTTAATTTTTTATTTGCTTTTGTAGTTTAAATGTTATTATCTTGTGATATAACTAATAAAACACTTAATTAAATGAAAAATTATTTATCAAGAAAAGTACTTGGTTTAATTTTCCTTATAACACCACTGTTTGCTATGGCTCAGGGTGAAATAAGCGGAACAGTTACAGACCAAAACAATGACGTTTTACCGGGGGTAAACATTGTAATTAAAGGGACCACAACAGGAACTACAACAGATTTTGATGGTAATTACACCATAACTGCACAAAGTTTCCCTGCGACCTTAATATTTTCTTCAGTTGGTTTTAATACCAAAGAAATTACTGTAAATGCTGCAGGAAAAGTAAATATGTCTTTGCAAGAAGGCTTAGCTTTAGATGAAGTAGTACTAACAGGTAACAGGTCTAAACCTAGGACTATTTTAGATTCTCCTGTGCCAATAGACAATATAGGCGTAGCAGAACTTACAAGTAGTGGCAAACCTACTGTAGATCGTATGCTTACTTTTAAAGTACCTTCTTTTAACGCACAAACACAAGCAATTTCTGATGCTACTGCGCATTACGATCCGGCAGATTTACGTGGATTAGGCCCAAGTAGAACTTTAGTTTTAGTAAACGGTAAACGTAAAAACCAAAGTGCACAAGTATACCTTAACAGAACACCTGGTAAAGGTGAAGTTGGTGTAGATTTAAAAAGTATACCAACTGCTGCTATAGAAAGAGTAGAAGTTTTAAGAGATGGTGCATCTGCACAATACGGTTCTGATGCCATTGCTGGTGTAATTAATATGGTATTAAAAAAGAATGCAAAATACACAACTGTATCTGCAAGAACAGGTATTACCTCTGAAGGTGATGGTTTCAATTTTGCAGCAGATATGAATTCTTCTTTTAACTTTGGAGATGGTGGCTATATAAACCTAACATTAGGATACTACAACCAACAACTTACAAACAGAGCAGGATCACCAGGAATTGCAGATTTACCAGCAGACGCTAGACCAAATGAAATACAATGGGCTACTGAAAATCCTGAATTAGGAATGCACGTTGGACAACCAGATTTAGAAAAAGGAGATTTATTTGTTAACCTTGGACACCCATTAGGAGAAAACGCTGAATTGTATTCTTTTCACGGATATTCAACTAGAAAAGGACGTAGTTTTGCATATTACAGAGCTCCATACTGGAGAAGAGATATTGCAGATTCTGAATTTCTAACTAGATCTGAAGATTTTGCTGGGTACCAACCAAGTTTTGAGGCGCAAATTGATGATCATATTAATGCTTTAGGTGTTAAGTTTGATATTACTGACTCTTTCAATGGTGACGCTAGTGTTACTTACGGATCTAACAGCGTAGATTACACCGTAAATAACTCTGTAAACCGTGACTATTTAGCTGATAACGGAACTTCTCCTAGAACATTTAAACCAGGAGGATATACTTTGAGCAATATTGTAATGAACTTAGATTTCGCTAACGTATACTCTGACCAACTATCTTCTTCTTTTGGATTAGAATACAAGAAAGAATATTATGAAGCAATAGAAGGCAACCCATTATCATATTACAAAGGAGGATCTGATTCTTTTGCTGGTATTAAGCCAGACGAAGCGGGTAAATGGAACAGAGATAATATCGCTTTTTATGCCGGATTAGATTATGATATTACTGAAGATCTTTTATTAGGATTAGCTGGTAGATATGAAGACTTCTCAGATTTTGGAGATAACTTTTCTTGGAAAGTGTTTGGCCGTTATAAATTAGGAGACAAAGGTGCTATTAGAGGTTCATACAGTACTGGTTTTAGAGCCCCAACCTTACACCAACGTTACCTAACAAATAGCCAATACATTATTGTTGATGGTTCTCCAGAGCCAGTATTACAGGGAACACTTGCTAACGACAACCAAGCGGTAAAAGATTTAGGAGTTCCTAGCTTATTTGCTGAAACATCTAGAAACATTTCTGCTGGTTTTACGTATAAAATTAACCCTAAATTTTCTGCATCTATAGATTTTTACCAAATACACGTAGATGACAGAGTTCTATTCTCTTCTCAGCAAGGATACAAGCAAGATGCTGGCGATGTAGACACAGATAATGATGGTGATGTAGAAGGTGATGAATTGCTACAGGACATAAATCCTGTAGAACAAATTCTTATAGACAATAATGTGGTAGCTCTTCAATACTTTATAAATGCAGGTGACACAAAAACTACAGGGGTAGATTTTGTACTTAATTACAGAGGTATAGATTTGGGAGATGGTAAATTTAACGTGAGTTTAGCTGCCAATGTTAACGAAACTACAGTTGATGCTATTGAGACTCCTCAAGTTCTTGCAGATAATGGCTATAATATTTTCACAAGAGAAGAAAAAGGTTTAATTACAAATTCTAGACCTAGATCTAAATTTATTTTAGGTATGGATTATGACACTGATAAATTTAACATTGGTTTAAATAATACTCTTTTTGGTAAGGTAACTGTTACTGCTCCAGAAACTGGCGGTATAGATCAAGATTTATCTTCTATGTTGGTTACAGATTTAAACCTAAGCTACAAAGTAACAGACAAGCTTAGTTTTACTGGTACTATAAATAACTTATTTGATGTTTACCCTGACAAAACTTTAGCTAGCACAAATACTGCCGAAGCTGGCGGAAGATTTCAATACTCTTCTGAAGTACAACAAGGTGGACAATTTGGAATGAATTTTAGTTTAGGAATGAACTATCAATTCTAATAAAATTTCTTATTACTTTTTTTAAAAGCGGCCCTGGGGTCGCTTTTTTTATGCGATAATGTTATTGACTAAAATAATTAAACTACTGAAAATAAGATATTTACGATTTTAATGTAAATTTAATGTAAACTTAATGCGTATTTATCGTAAAATAAAACGTATATTTATGACGTTAATGTTAAGTAAATAATAATTAAAACCTACATATAATGAAAAAGACAGCTCTAATATTCGCATTTATATTCTCTATAGCACTAGTTAACGCACAAAATACAAAACCAGTTTTTGAAAAAGAAAACAACAAAGTAAAAGCTACATACTACCATACTAATGGAGAAGTATCGCAAGTTGGTTACTTTTTAGATGGTAAGTTAGATGGTGAATGGACAATGTTTAATATAGAAGGAAGAAAAGTTGCAAAAGGAAACTATGCTGAAGGAAAAAAAGTTGGAAAATGGTTTTTCTGGAATGACACAGCACTTAATGAAGTTGATTTTGAAGGCAGCAAAATTGCTAATGTAACAAAATGGAAAAGTGAAGGTACATTAGTAAAGAACTAATAACAAACCAAACTACTAGTTATAAAAAAATCCCAGTGTATTTAAAATACACTGGGATTTTTTATTTGTAACTGTTTTATTTAAACAAACAGATGACAATCTTTGCAATCTTTAATTTCACCATAATAAGTCTGTCTGTACTTATATAGTGTTTTTATAGGCACTCCAAAAACGTATTTCTTAACGTAAGTCACTTTAGCTGCAAGCTGTCCCATTCTCTTGGTGTACCTCTTTTCTACTTTGCTTTTTCTTTTGACTTGTATAATCTTCATATTGAAATTGTTTTGCTACAACATACATTATTAGCGCCCAATTCCAAGTTAAAAGTGTTAAAATTTTGTTATATCAACCTAAAACAAACACTATAACGATATAGTAATTAACTAAAAAACAAATAGTTGCACTTAAAAACTCAACACAAAGTATTTTAAACTGAAAAACTAGCGCCAAAGACGCTAGTTAAACAAACTAAAAAACGATATTTAAACTGTAAATACCTTATTTTAAAATCCACATTTGTGAATTTATATCGTCACCAGAAGAAAACTGCTTACTTATAGCCTCTTCTAGACTTGCTGCGTTATTTATAGCCTCGCTAGAAGGGTACAACCATCTTTTTGGTATTCTACCCTCATTTAAAGTTCCGCCACCATCTACATTAAATTCTGGGTAACCCGTTCTACGTTGGTCATAAAACATTTGCCAACCAGTATTTAAAAACAATGCTATGTGTTTTTGAGTTGCAATGCTCTCTATTGGGCTACTTGCATTTAACCGAACCTCTGACTTAGCTAAATAATCATCTGTATCTGTAATACCATAAAAATTCATTGAAGCCTGAATGCCTTCTTTATAATAAGTTGCTGCGTCTCCAGAAATCCAAGTTCTAACAACTGCTTCTGCTAAAATAAACTGCAGCTCAGAATACCCAATTAACAAGCTAGGCTCATTTATAGGGTCATTATAAAATCTTGGTGCAATTCTAGATGCATTACCCGCAACTGCTTTAGCTGCGTTATCACTAAAAATTGCACTACCATACAAACCGTCATAAGCAGTAAAATCATTATTTGCTAATGCTGATGCCGCAGGAGTTTTCTCTGCAAACACAAATAACCTAGGGTCTTCTAATGTTTTAAGTTTATCTACAAAAGACTCTTCCATATAATAAGCTGTTTGTAAACTATTATCATTAAATAACGGGTATCTATTATTTTGAATGTTTACATAAGCCAATGCTCCATTATCTGCATTAGAGCTAAAAATTGGATATTTAGTTGGGTTTTCTACAACCTCCTTAAACCTGCCTACAACATCTAATGACACAACATTTGCTTTATTAGATAGTAGCATCAACACCCTTAAGTAATACGAGTTAATTAATTTACGCCATTTTGTTTTATCACCATCATAAATTACATCCCCAAGAATAAGTTCATCATTAGCCGCAAGCTCATTAGAGGCCGATCTTAGATCTGTTAAAACTTTTAGAAAAATTTCTTCCTGAGAATCGTAAGCAGGAGTATAATTTTCCTTTTCTACAGAAACGGCTTCACTAAACGGAACATCCCCAAAAACCAATGTTAGTTCCGTTGCAAAATAAGCATTAAAGAATTTACCTAAAATTGCATAGACCTCTGTTTCTGCATTTTTACTTTCTTCTATCATTTTATGCACCTGCTTTATGTTGTCATAATTTGCAAATGATGCCTGTTGCCAGTTGTAGTATTGATTTTCATTAACACCATCTGTAAATGTTAAATACCTACTAGCTAATGCGCTATTTAAACTAACATTATTAAAAGCCTTTGTTTCTATATTTGTTAATAACAGATCTGGACTAACAGAGGTTGCTCTGTTAGGATCGTCTTGCAAATCCTCTATTTTAGTACAACTTACTGTAAAGACAAGGGCACATAGAAAATATAAACTATACTTTTTCATTTTTTGATTTTTGATTTAAAATTTTACATTTAAGTTAAGTCCAATATTCCTAGTAGATGGCGCCTGTAATGCATCTACTCCAGAATCTGGATCTACATTAGGCACATCTGAATTTAACCAAAGGTTACGACCAATTAAAGACAAGCTAAACTCGTGTATAGGCGTTTGCTTTAGTACTTTTTTTGGAAAATTATAGGTAAGCGTAACCTCTCTTAGCTTTACAAAAGACTCCTTGTAATAATGGTAGTTTTTATTGTGACCATTACTTGTTGTTTGCATAAAGTTGATATAATTTACAGCAACATCGTTTGGAGCATAAACTCTTGTATCACTAGTTATTGCACCATTAACATCATAAGCAACCGAACCACTTACTACTTTAACCCCGGGAGCTATATAAGAACTAACTCCATTATTAGCATCGTCTCTAAATTGATTAACAGTTTCTTTATGCTTACCACCCCACCACATTTTTTGGTTGGTTGTAGAATATAACAATCCGCCTATTCTACCATCAAATAAGAAAGACAAATTAAGGTTCTTATATTTTAGTGTATTTGTAATACCGTATGTCCAATCTGGATCGTCCTCTCCAATATATCTTTGGTAAGGATCGCTAACAGGAAAACCATTCTCAAAAATAACTTCTCCGTTTTCATTAGTTTGGTATACATCTGCATAAATTTTATCGGTACGATCTCCAACTTTTATAAAACCTTCAGTTTGCTCTCTATCGCCATAAATTTCTTCTTGGTATCTTCTAAACTTGCTAAAATTAACAAGCATATCCCAACTAAAATTTGCTGTTTCAACTGGCTTAGCATTTAAAACAAACTCTAATCCTTTACGCTTATACTCGTCTCCATTCAACAATATACTCTCGTATCCTGTACCATCAGAAATTGGACTATAAATTAAGTTATTGTGGTCTCTAGCTTCAAAATAAGCAACATCTAAACCTAAACGATTATTAAATAACCTTAGGTTTGCGCCAACTTCCCAAGTATCTGATGTTTCTGGTTCTAACCCAGGCGCCAACAAACTAGACCCAAAAGACGCAGATGTTTTTCCGTTCCAAGTAGTACCTTTATCATAAGCCTGTATGTAACTATATGGATCGCTACCTATTTTACCTTCAGAAACTCTAGACCAAGAGCCTCTTAGCTTAGCAAAGCTTATAGCACTTGGCATATCAAAAAGACTAGATAAAACCAAAGACCCAGATACAGACGGATAAAAGAAAGAATTATTTTCTTTTGGCAAGGTAGACACCTTATCGTTTCTACCAGTTATAGATAAATAAAATGCATTATAAAAAGACATATCTACAAAACCGTAAACACTTTTTATAGCCTCTTCTTCTTCTCTATTAGAAGCTATATAACTAGCTCCCGCATTATTTGCTAAATTGTAAAAGCCAGGAATATTTAAACCATCTGTTTGTGTACTTGCCGATTTAGAGTTACGATAGTAATTAGAGACTGCAACCTCACTTTTTAATGTAAAATCATCAGAAAAACTCTTTTCATACTTTAACCCTAAATCCGTAATAATATCAAAATACTTACTATCTGCATTTGTAAAATTACCCAAAGATTTATTACCATAACCAACATAACTTTTTGGTTCCTTATAAGTTCTATTTAGACTATTTACATTTATACCACTTGTGCTTTTAACACTAAGTTCTGGTGTAATATTATACTCAAATGCAATATTACCAAACACATTATCTTTATCGTACCCACGCTCGTACTCGTAAGCCTGAAAATAAGGATTGTTATAATAAGATACATTAAAATGTCTTTGTTGATAGCCTTCTTGATCTTCTCTCCAATAATTACGTAAATCTTTTACATCTACATCTACACCTGTCCATAAAACCAAGTTGTATAGGTAATTTGTTGGTCCGTAACCAACCTCTGGAAAGTTATCTGTGTATTGCTTATTGTAAGTTAAGTTAGAGCTTACTTTAAAATTATCAGACGGATTTAAAGTACCGCCAATTGTAAAGGAGGTATTTCCTAAATCTGTATTTGGCACTATACCTTTTTGATAAACGTTAGAAACAGACATTCTATAACTAGCCTTATCACTACCCCAATTTACACTTACGTTATTGGTTTGTATAGACCCTGTTTGAAAAAAATCTTTTATATTATTTTTTCCTCTTGATGTAAAGGGAATAGGAATTAAATTGCCCGCAGCATCTTTAGGACTATTGTATTGCGGAGTTTCAAAAAAACCACTTGCTGTACCTGGGTCTAACTGATCTACTTTAGGACCCCAGATCCAACCACCACCTTCAGAACCACTACCAAGACCATTAATGTACGCGTATTGTCCTTGATTACCATTACCGTAAACTGTTTGTACATCTGGAACCTTAATAAAAGAAGGTTGAAAAAGTACAGAACTATTAACCGTCACAGTTAGCCTTCCTTTTTCTCCTTTTTTACTTGTAATCATTATAGCACCGTTTCTACCAGCAGAACCATAGAGAGCAGACGCTGTAGCACCTTTAAGCACACTAATACTTTCTACATCATCAGAATTAATTTTCCAAATATCTGCAGAACGATCTGGTATACCATCTATAACCACAAGTGGCTTAGCACCTCTTAAACTAATTTCTGGACTCTGAAACAAGTCTGTAGAGTTCTTAATATTTAAACCAGCAACCTTACCCGTTAAAGAGTTTACTAAATTTGGTTCTTTTGCCTTTTCTAAAGACGAACCTTTTACCTCTTGCACTGCATAACCTAGCGCTTTTTTCTCTCTTTTTATACCTAATGCTGTTACCACAACTTCTTCTAATGCTGCAGCATCTTCTATAAGCGTAATGTTTATTATAGTAGCATCTGTAACAGTAAACTGTTTTGTTTTAAAGCCCATAGAAGAAAATGTTAATACATCCCCTTTTGCTACGTTAATAGTATAATTACCATCAAAATCTGTTGTTGTGCCATTAGTGGTATTTACAACAATAATACTTGCCCCCATTAAGGGTATATTATTCTCGTCTACAACCTTACCTTTTACAGGTTGTTGCCCATATCCTAAATAAGATATAAACAGTAATACAAACAAAGTAATTCTAAGATTCATTTCTTTTAATGTTAAGTTAAATTGGTTTTTAGTTATTGTTTATGTACCACGTATTAAGTACATTGTTTGGAGTTTCTAATACTATTTTTAACATCTTGCCTGTATGCTTTTTTAGCAATAGCGTAGTCTCTTCATTAGCCAAACTCACTTTAGCTTCACGCTTATAAATATCTTTTTCTCCTTCTTTAAATTGATTGGCAATAGAAGTGTAGATAATACCTTTTACAGTTTTATCTGAGTTATTTTTCCAACGGATAACAATTTTATCACCTTCTTTAACAGCAGATAAACCGTAAGCATCTACCTCACCTATAAACGGAGTTCCGTCTATTTCAAAGCGCACTTCTTTTGAAACATCTATATTTAAAAAGCGTAACATTGACGGATAGATATCTGTAATTGCCAGTGTTTCTTTAGCAAAGTAACTGTTGGTGTTTTTTTCATTAGTTACAATCCACGTA
The DNA here is from genome assembly GCF_900119145.1 of Cellulophaga fucicola. Lineage (GTDB taxonomy): Bacteria > Bacteroidota > Bacteroidia > Flavobacteriales > Flavobacteriaceae > Cellulophaga > Cellulophaga fucicola. The sequence continues at coordinate 817,911 of NZ_FPIY01000002.1, forward strand.
GCACGCTCACGATCTGTTTGTCCGCCATGATGACGACCATCTTTAGGGCTACGACCGTGGTCTGTAGTAACTACCAACAACCAGTCTTCATTAAAGTTTGCTTCGCGTTCTTTAACAGCATTCCATATTTTACCAACCAAAGCATCTTCATACGTAATTGCAGCATCTAATTGTGGGCTATCTCCTAAACCGTGACCAACATCATCAGAATATTCTAAATACACCCATGATAAGTCTGGAGCATCAGTTTTAATATATCTGGCAGCCTCCACAGCTACATCATTATCAATCTTTTTTATGTATTGCTTGTAAGCATCATGCGGGTAGCTAATGGTATCTAATTCAAAACCATCAAAAGCATAATCTAACTTTACATTTTTAGCATCTCCAAGACCTTCAATCAGCTTTGTTCTATTGTCTAACCAAGTAGAAAAAATAGCAGTAGTTTTTTTAGGGTATTGATCTTTAAAAACCTTAAAAATTGTTGGGTAATTATAATTAGGTTTCTTAATACTGTTACCGTAAACATTGTGTTTATTTACCCAAGTACCCGTAAGCAAGCTATTGTAACCTACTGCCGAAATTGTTGGAGTTTCTGAGTAACCATCTTTTTTACCACCTACGTAGGCTTTAGAATAACTACCACTAGCGGCTATACTATCTAAAAAAGGTGTTGGTGCCTTTTGTAGCATATCTGTAGAAATACCATCTACTATAATAAAAACTACTTTCTTTTCTTTTGTAGTATTTTCATTTTCTTGTGCAACACATAACTGAGCTGTTAAAAATGAAAAAAGTAAAACGTATTTTAATTGAAGTCGCATTTTTTTAATGTTGATGGGTTACTTTAAAATCTGCGTCAAAAGTATTTTTATAAATTATAAATTGAATGAATGTTCAATTAACAAAACTTTAAATAAACGTTAACTTGCAAAAGAAATAGCAAGGATGTAATTATCTTAAAATGTTACATTTGTCTAAATAAAAATCTTACATGGGAAGAAAAAGTGTATCTGTAGAAAGACGAAAAGAAATAATAAAAGCATTCTATAAAGTAGCAAAAGAAATTGGACTAGAAAACTCTTCTATAGCAAAGGTGGCGGAGCATTTAGGCATAAGTAACGGATTGATAATGCACTACTTTAAAACCAAAGACGAGTTGTTAATTGGACTAAATGAATTTATACTAGAACAACATTTAAACATTGTACAAAACAATGAAACCAATGTAATAGATTCTAAACAAAAACTTCACAATCTAATAACCTCACTTTTTTCTAGAAACTGGAATATCTATTTTGATGATGGCGTTTTCTACAGCTGTTACGCTTTAATTTACAGAAAAAAAGACTTTAAAGATAGCTTTAAGAGCTATTTACAGGCACTACACAGCGTTTTAAACACCAAACTAACAGAAGCAAAAGAAAATGATGTTATTGGCAATGCAGACATTAATGAGGTAACCGAAATAATTTTTGCACTAATAGATGGTGCTTACTATTATTTGGGACTTTTTAATGAAAAGACCGAAGATTACAAACAAAAAGAAGCTGTTTATATTAAGTATGCGTTAAATATATTAGAGTTTAAAAACTAAAAAACTATTACTTAACAATTTTTACAATAGCATAAACCCCAATACCGGCCCATACAGCATTAACTACAATATTAGGAAAGTCGTTTAAGGCAAACCCATTTGCTATTAAACAAACAGCTCCTAATATATTTAACATATGGTACAGCTTTGACTTAGAAGATAACCTTCCCATACTTAATAGTAAGTAAGACACTATAAATAGCAACGCGCCTAACCAACCAATAATTGCGAACATAGTTTTATTTTTAAGACCGAAAAGATAAAGGAAAAATTAAGGATAGAAGCTAATAGTTAGCTTGTTAACTATATAAAAGCAAAAACCTCAACTATTTCTAGTTGAGGTTTGTTTTGCTCCCCCTCTTGGGCTCGAACCAAGGACCCTCTGATTAACAGTCAGATGCTCTAACCAACTGAGCTAAGGAGGAATGTTAACAGACATAACATCTGTAAGCGGGTGCAAATATATAAGCTTTTTTAATATCTACAAAACAAAAAATAAAATTTTATATAAATTTCTTTATAATATTCCAGATGTCATTTCCAAAGACAATTGCCATAAGCCCCATAAGTATTACAAAACCAATTATTTGCCCTTTCTCTAGCACTTTTTCACTTGGTGGACGTCCAGAAATAATTTCGTACAATAAAAACATTACGTGTCCGCCATCTAATGCCGGAATAGGTAAAATATTAAGAAAAGCCAACCAAACAGAGAACATTGCCATAAAAGACCAAATAAAAGTCCAATCCCATTGTTTAGGCATCATTTCTACAATACCAATTGGCCCTTTAACTTGTTTATAAGCACCTGTCTTAGTATTAAAAATAACTTTAAATTGTCTAATCTGCATTGTTAATACAGCTATAGTTTTATTAAAACCTTCTGGTATAGCGCCAAAAAAACTATACTCATCTGTAACAAATAAATCCTTTTTACTTAACACTACACCTATAGCAGCTTCTTTAGGCACTGTAATATTTAAACTTTTAGTTTGTCCGTTACGTAGAACCTCAACTTCTATATCTTTTTCTGGAGACGATTGTATTACTCCAACAAACTCGTTCCAATAACTTGCTTTTTTCCCGTTTACGGCTACAATTTCATCTCCTTTAACTACTCCACCGTTATCGGCAGCAGAACCAGATAAAACACTATCTATAACAGCTTTTTGTCTGTATCCTAAAAAGTTTCTTCCTTGTGTGCTAAAAACAGCCTCTTTACCTTCTGGACTTAACGGCACAGTTATTTCTTTTCCATCACGATTTACAGTTACATCATCACCTAAGATAATATCTAAAACAGCATCTGTAAATTTCTTACTCTTTTTACCGTCAATAGCTAAAATCTTATCTCCTGTTTTTAAACCTAATTGTTCACCTATAGAATCTATCAAAATTCCGTGCTTTAAATTATCTGCAGGGATGTAAGTATCTCCATTGTTAAATAATAGCATTGTATAAATAAACCAAGCTAAAAAGAAGTTTACAGTTACACCACCTAACATAATAATTAAACGTTGCCAAGCTGGCTTGCTTCTAAACTCCCACGGTTGTGGCTCACTCTTCATTTGCTCGGTGTCCATACTTTCGTCTATCATACCAGCAATCTTAACATAACCACCCAAAGGCAACCATCCAATACCGTAAACAGTATCGCCTATCTTCTTTTTAAAAAGTGAAAATTTTACATCAAAAAACAAATAAAACTTCTCTACCTTAGTTTTAAAATACTTGGCAGGAATAAAATGCCCCAGCTCATGTAATATAACAAGCACTGATATAATTAATATGAACTGAACAATCTGAATAAATAATTCCATTAAATCTTTTTTAATTTTTAAAAACGTCCAAAAGTACACTTTTACGAGTTCTTACAAAAAGATATAGCTCTAACAGCATCATTTTTATGAATTATTTAATAACTTATTGTATTGATTATTACCCGTGTCTATTGTAAATTTGCATAAAAAAGCATGGGGTCGTTTTTTAGTAGATTTAAAGTTTTTGGCATTGTTCTTTTAATAATCTCTGCCATTATTATTACACTTTTTTATAGCGCGTTAAAACCTGAAGTAAAACTACCTATTTACCAACCCGCAGATTTTAATGCCGAATTAGTAGACGCCACATTGTTACACAAAAAAAAGTACCACACTGTAGCAGATTTTAAACTTACCAACCAAAACGGTGAAATTATTACTCAAGATAATTATGCTAATAAAATTTACGTCGCAGATTTCTTTTTTACTACGTGTCAAACTATTTGCCCAGTAATGACAAAAAATATGGCAAAAGTACAAGAGGTTATTAAGGATGATGAAGAGGTAATGCTTTTATCTCATTCTGTTACTCCAGAAATAGATTCTGTTGCACAGCTTAAAAAGTACGCCATAGAAAAAGGTGTTGTAGACCGTAAATGGAATTTAGTTACTGGCGATAGAAAAGAAATATACGACTTAGCTAGAAAATCGTATATGGCTGCAAAAACAGATTTAAACAATCCTTACAGTATGGTACATACAGAGAATTTTGTTTTGGTTGACAAAGAAAAACGCATCCGTGGCACTTACGACGGTACAGATCCTGTAGAGATTGAAAAATTACTAGAAGATATTAAAATTCTAAAAGCTTCATACGTAGAATAATTTCCCTGTGTTAAAGATTATAAAAAATTAATATAGAGTTCTATCCGTTTACTTTTTTTCCCGTACTTTTGCTCTTACTTAAAATCAATCTAAATAAAAATTGAGCATTACTGTAGCACAACTAAAACAAGGTCAGCGAGGAATTATAAAAAATTTCTCTGAGGATACTTTACCTATAAAACTCCTAGAAATGGGTTGCTTACCTGGCAATACTATAGAATTAGTACAGATTGCTCCTCTAAAAGACCCTATTTACATTAATGTAAATGGCTCACATATAGCGATAAGAAAATCTACAGCAAGCTTAATAGAAGTAGATTTAATTGAATGAATGTAATTGAGTATGAGCAAGAATATTAATGTAGCCTTAATTGGTAACCCAAACACCGGAAAAACATCTGTTTTTAATCAGCTTACAGGATTAAAACAAAAAGTAGGTAATTACCCAGGTATTACCGTAGAGAAAAAAGAAGGTATTTGTAAATTACCTCGTGGTGTTAAGGCGCATATAATAGATTTGCCCGGAACTTACAGCTTAAACACAACCTCTTTAGATGAGAGTGTGGTTGTAGAATTGCTTTTAAACAAAAACGATAAAGATTTTCCAGATGTTGCAGTTGTTGTTACAGATGTAGAAAACTTAAAACGTAACTTACTTTTATTTACACAAATAAAAGACCTTAAAATACCTGCTATTTTAGTTATTAATATGGCAGATCGTATGACCAGGAAAGGGATTACGTTAGATATTTCTTTACTTGAAGCCAAACTTAATACAAAGATTGCATTAGTTAGCACAAGAAAAGGAACTGGCATAGACACCTTAAAAGAGCTTATAGCAGATTATAAGAGCTTGTCTATTAAACCAAACATAGATACCACTACAATTGCCCCAGAATATTTTAATAAACTTAGAACTGCCTTCCCTAAAGAAGAAGTTTATAAGCTATGGCTAGTTATTACACAAGATGTAAACTTTATGCCTATAGAGAAGAAGAAAATAAAAGATGCCACTTCATTCTCTACAAAATCTAATACAGAACTTAAAAAGCTTCAGCACAGAGAAACTGTTTTAAGATATCAATTTATAAATAACATTTTAAAAGAAACCTACAAAGTAGATTTAGCTGTTGCAAGAGGGTTTAGAGCCACGCTCGACAAAATACTTACCCATAAAGTTTATGGTTACGTTATTTTCTTTTTAATTCTACTTACCATTTTTCAAGGCATATACGTTTGGAGTAGCTACCCAATGGATTTTATAGATGAAAGCTTTGCTCAAATGAGCGAGTGGACAAAGCATACATTACCTCCTGGTGCATTTACAAATTTACTAGCAGAAGGTATTATTGCTGGTATTGGAGGTATTGTAATTTTTATACCTCAAATTGCATTTTTATTTTTGTTTATATCACTTCTTGAAGAAAGTGGTTATATGAGTAGAGTTGTGTTTTTAATGGATAAACTAATGCGCCCCTTTGGATTAAGTGGTAAAAGTGTTGTTCCGTTAATTTCCGGTACCGCCTGTGCTATACCTGCGGTAATGGCAACCAGAACCATAGAGAACTGGAAAGAACGACTTATAACCATACTTGTAACACCTTTTACAACCTGTTCTGCACGCTTACCAGTATACTTAATTATTATTGCTCTTGTAATTCCAGAGGGCACCTTTTTAGGACTTAGTTACCAAGCCTTAACTTTAATGTTATTGTATTTACTTGGCTTTGGTATGTCTATTTTTTCTGCAATGGTTTTACATAAAATATTAAAAATTAATAGCAGAACATTCTTTGTTATAGAAATGCCAAGTTACAAACTACCGCTATTTAAAAACGTTGCTTATACTGTTTGGGAAAAAACAAAAAGTTTTGTTTACGGAGCTGGTAAAATTATATTGGCAATATCTATTATATTATGGGTCTTGGGATCTTATGGTCTTTCTAATAATTTTAAAAACGCAGAAGATATTGTTAAAACTAGAATTAAAACTATTGGTTTTTCTGAGTTTAACCAAAACCATATTGAAGAAGAAATTACAAGTTACACAGGAGAGTTAACTATAAACAACCCTACTTTACCAATTGCCAACGTAAAAGATTCTGTTGCAGTGCGTATTGCGGCATTACAACAAAAAGCAGAAAACGAAGAAATTGCAAGTTATAAACTAGAACACTCTTTTATTGGCTACGCTGGTAAAGCTATAGAACCCATTGTTAAACCATTAGGGTACGACTGGAAAATTGGAATTGCAGTAATTACATCTTTTGCTGCTCGTGAGGTTTTTGTGGGCACACTAGCTACTATTTATAGTGTTGGTAATGACGAAGAAGAAACTATTAAAAATCGTATGGCTGCAGAGGTAAACCCTTGGAACGGAAAACCTTTGTTTAACTTAGCTTCTGGTGTTTCTTTATTATTATTCTATGCTTTTGCAATGCAATGTATGAGTACCCTAGCCGTTGTAAAAAGAGAGACTAACAGCTGGAAATGGCCTGCTGCTCAACTAGTATTTATGAGTAGTTTTGCATACATAGTTGCCCTTATTGCCTATCAGATTTTAAAGTAAACTAGGCAATACTATAACAAAGCGATCCGTCTTGTTTTTCTACAATAAACACTACTATTGCAGACACATTTAAATAACTTATAAATTTTTTATTTGTTTTAAGTCGATGAATAAGCGCTCTGTAAACAATGCGTTTATAATCCCAAGCACATCGTAATTCCAAAGCTCTTTTAGCTTCTTTAAAAGAATGATGCACAATGAAGAGTCGGTTTTGCAAATGACTACGTTTACCTGCACTTTGTTTACTGTAATAAAAATTTACAATTTTTTCTGGGTGTTGCAAACTAAAGTTACTTCTAAGCTCTTTTGGCACTAAAGTACCTTTTACATCAAACCGTAAATCCAAATTATTATAAAATTCAATATCGTAATTCTGATCTTTACTATTGGGGTTTCTAGTGACCTCATCATTTATGTAAAAAAGATACTCATCGCATCTAGAGCATTGCCACAAAAACCATCTGCGTCTAAAATAATTTTTATCAGCATCACTTAATAAAGCAATTTTTACTTCTAAATCTTGTATTGTTTTACAACTAAAAAGATTAAACTTATTATCGGTGGTATTGTTTTGTATTTTACCCCAAGATAAAGGTATGCTTGGAGCTAAACCTATAAGTTCTTTGCTTAATGTATTAAATTCTAATGCGTTCATAGTAATATCTATTAAGATTAAAACGCAATGCTAGAATTTTGATTACTACACCAATAAACTACACTGCTAAGGTTTCTCTTACCGCCAAAGCAATTGCTTTAGCTAATAGTGGTGGTACCGCATTACCAATCTGCATCATCTGTTTTCCTTTAGCACCTTTAAAAATAAAATTGTCTGGAAAAGATTGTAATCTAGCCATTTCCCTAACCGTAATAACTCTTGGCTCTATAGGATGTATATTAACACCTCCGTGGTTTTCTTTTATAGTACAACTAGCTTCGTTCCAAGGACATTTTTTCCAAGAATCAGAATAATTATCGTACAAACTTTTACCTTCTTCTACTTTAGCTAAACGATTTTTCATATCATCACTATGCTTAGTACGCACGTGGTTAAAATTAGCATCGTCTTTGTGTTTTACTAAATCTTGTATTGCCTGCTTTGTGGTTACGTAATTCTTTGGTGTTAATAATGGTTTAGGATGGTAGTTCTTCTTTCCTATTCTATTTGCAACAAAAATAATACGTTCTCTTTTTTGAGGCACATAGTAATTAGCCGCATTTAAAACCGTAACATTTACATTATAACCAAGTTTTGCTATATCTTCTTTTATTTTATCCTCGACTTTACCTTTAAGCATAGAACGCAAGCCTTTTACATTCTCTGCAACTATAAACTCCGGTTGTAAGGCATCAATAATCTCTAACATATCTTTGTAAAGCGAGTTGCGCTCATCTTCTACAATACGACTACCAGACATACTAAAACCTTGACAAGGAAATCCTCCAGACAATACCGTTAAAGGCTTTCCTTTTAACGAGCTTTGCACGGTTTCTATAAATTTATCTTTTACTTCTTTTTCAGTAATATCTCCTAAAATATGTGGGTGATTAAAGTTTTCTCGGTAAGTCATACCAGCTTCTTTAAACCAGTCTAAACCGCCAACTTGTGTAAAACCTGCCATTTCAAAACCCTTTGCCATACCACCAGCACCACAAAACAAATCTGCAGAAGTTAACTCTGTTTTAGATGGGTTTTCCCAACTACCTGCAATATTTACCCAATTTACATCATCTGTTTTCACAGACTTTGTTCTTATATTTTTTACTGGTTTCTTTGGTGTTTTTGCAAGTACGTTACTTTTTACAAAAGCCTTTACATCTTTTGGATTTAAGTAATGCACACCAACTGTTTTTGTAGATTTTAACGCACCAGAATGTATATGTTTCCTGATAATTTTCTGAGAAACATTTAATTCTAACGCAACATCTTCAATACGTAACAATTGTTCTTTTACGGCCATAGTTTAGACTACTCTCCTAATTCTGTAATTTTCTTTTCGTATAATTTTTTACTCTCAACCACAGCAACATTTAACTCTTGCATAATGCCCTCTACACGACCTTCTATACTTTCCATTTGATTGTTTATATTATCAAAAGAATTTAATGCCGCAGCAACTTCTAATGCTTTTACAACTTCTACCGCATCTCCATGCAGCAAACGCAATTTCTCAATTGCTTTAGAGGTATTTGTTAAGGTTGCATTGTATTTGGTACGTGCTTTAGAAATAGCACTTAACAGCGTCTTTTTACTTTGAGCATCACTTAAACTATTGGTTTGGGTTTCCATTGCAGCAAACAAATTAGAGGCTTTTGTTTTTAAATCCTCATACTCTTTATTAAGATTTTCTACACGCTTATTTACTTTCTCCCAGTCTCCATAAACTTTAGCAAACTCTTTATCTTCGTTCTTAGCCTCTTCTAAAGCTCCTTTTAATGCACTTAAAGAAGATAAACCCTTTGTTACATTTTTATTGGCAGTAATCTTTTTCTTTTCAAAAGAAGATACTTGTGACTTAAACTTCTCTTTTAATCTAATTAAATCTTCAGGGCTTTTATTCTTCCAACAAGAAGACACGGTTATTAATAAAACCAATAGCGCAATACTCTTTTTCATATGTGTTTTTATAATTAATGGTGGTGTAAAAATATAAAAATTAAAACACTAGCTCTTTGCTCTCTGGTAATCTATTAATTTTTGAGGTCCTTCTAACAAAACTCGCACTACACGCAACGTACCATCTTCTGTTGTGGCAATTTGCCATTTTATTAACGAAATTTTGCCGTTTTCAATCTCTATTCCGGTTATACTTCTTGGGTGCACGCAACTACCATCGTTAAAAAAAGGAATATCTCCTGGCTCAGGAAATCTTGGCCTATGCGTATGCCCTACTATGGTGAGTTTTTCGTTGTTACGCAATATCCAACGCTTAATTCTTTTTTCAACCTTTATAAGCTCTTTATGGTTTTTAGCCGGACTAGTAGGATCTGCAATACCCCAAACCTGCAATGGCTTCCAAAGTACACGTACCAAAAACCGCCCTACTCTCCAAAAAGTATAGTTCCACCAGTCTGCCTGATGTCCGTGTGTTAAAAACAATTCTTGCTCTGTATTTTTATGCTTAAGCACTATACCTTCATGATAGGTAATGCCAACAAATAAATCTTTGTCTTTACCATCTATAGGCTCAAAATAACTAGATAGACATTTTTTTACATAACTAGGATCTTTGTACACCATATCATGGTTACCCCAAATCATATACAATCTATTCTGTAAATGATACTCTCTTAATAAACCATAAATATTTTTATGCGCTGTAAAAATAGACTCAAAAGAGGTGTTTTCCCATAGCTCATCACCATCTCCTAATTCAAAATAACTAAACCCTTCCTTAAAATAGTGTTGCAATGCGTGGTAATAAATATTCCTATTATTTGCAAAATCGTCTGCAAAACTATTATCACCCCTATGACAGTCGCTAAAAAGTATTAACTTAGAGGTGTCATCAAAAGGAACAACTTTGGCTTTATTATATGCTCTGGTTAACCTAGTAAAAGACGACATAAATTAGATTTTTTTCTAAAGGTCTAAAAAAGCTTTCAATTGTTAAAAGTTATGTTAACAAATTGTCACATTCTTTTTGTAATTTTGCAGGCTACAGTAAGACTAAGTAAAGGATATGAAATTAAATCATGAAATAGAATTACCTCTAAAAAGTCTTGTCAGTTTTGATAAGCTACTTAGACAGTACGATAAAATGGCTGTTGGTAATGACTTGTTTCTTGCTAAAAAGGCACAATTTATCCTTAACTATCAAAAACCTTATCCAGAATTACGCGATGGTTTTACAGATTTAAGCTTACTAGAGAAACATAAAGACGTTATTAATATAATTCTACAAGATACTTTTTCTGAAGTATTAACGAATAACGAAATAAAAGCTGCCTCTTTACCATATGCAAATGTGATTTTTAATTCTTCTGAAAGATTTAAAAAAATTATTGAAGATGCAGGTGAAGGATTTGAGCTTGAAATTAAAAATGTAGAAGAAAGATTAAATTATATTATGGCTAGCACCGTAATATTAAACTTTCACTATGGTTTTGATTTAGACTTTAGAAGACCAATGTTTTATGAAATTCCAGATAAAAATGGAGTAATGAGACATTACAGAATTCTTTACAATGCAGATTTTATTGACATTATACCAAATGAAAATGCTAAAGAATTAACACAAGAAGATGTAGATGATTTACTAGAGAATTTTGATGATTTAGAACTATGGAAACAAAAAATTCCGCCAAACAGTTTTACATCTAAAGGTTTTGTTATCTCTAATATGTTTGATGTTACTGCCGAGCATTCTATTTCTGAAATAAAATCTAGTCTGATCTCTAATGACAAAAGAGGGAGTGATTTTTTTATGGAAGATTTCCAAAATACATTTAAATCGTTATTTGGTCTTCCTAATTTAAAAGTTGGTTTTTCTGTTCATAATAGCAAAGAAGATACTTTTGAAAGAGTACATGGTGTAGGCATAGAAAGCTTTATACTTAACAATAGTGCAAAAGTAGATTGCAAAACTGCACTTTGTAAAAACTCTTACTTAACAATATTAAAAGAACATAATTACTATGTAATTTCTGATGTAGATAAGTACTTTAAACAAGCTCCAGATAATAGCTTGTACAAAACGCTTGCCAATCAAGAAATTAGAAGTGCTATTATTGCACCAATATCTAGTGGAAATGAGTTACTTGGCGTTTTAGAGTTAGCCTCTACAAAAGCAAATAACCTAAACAACGTAAACGCGCAAAAACTACAAGACGTAATGCCTTATATAGTTGCTGCTGTTTTACGTTCTAAGACAGAAGAAGAAAACCTAATAGAAGCGGTAATACAACAAGAATGTACAACAGTACACTCTTCTGTCCTTTGGAAATTTGAAAACGAAGCTATACGCTTTATTAGAGCCAATGCAGCTGGTTTAGAACCTACCTTTAAAGAAATTGTTTTTAATGACGTACACCCATTATATGGGCAAATAGACATTAAGGATTCTTCCATGTTTAGAAACAGGTCTATACAGAAAGATTTATTAATTCAGTTATCTGAAATAAATAAGATACTTACAAAGTCTTGGGAGATAAACAAACTACATATTTATGAAGAGTTATTGTTTAGAAGCAATAGCTATATAGATGATGTAAAAGAGATTTTAAACACCAACAGCGAACAAACAATTTTAGAGTTTATAAAAGAAGAGGTTTCTCCTATTTTTAAACATCTAAAAAATACAGAGCCTAAAGTTGCAGGTTTAATTTCTGTATACGAAGAAGCTATAGACCCCAACACAGGGTCTTACTACGACCATAGAAAAAACTATGATAGTAGTGTAATGAAGATTAATGAAAAGCTTGCTCAGGTTTTAGACAAAAAACAAGCGGAAGCACAAAATATGTTTCCTCATTATTTTGAGCGATACAAGACTGACGGTATAGAGCACAATATGTACATTGGCGAATCTATATCTCAAAGTAAAGAGTACAATCCTTTTTACTTAAAAAATCTTAGATTGTGGCAACTACAGGTAATGTACGATATGGAAAATGAGTACTACAACCTAAAACCAAAATTACCGGTACAATTAGATGTTGCTTCTCTTTTACTTGTATATAATACTTCTCTTTCTATTAGATTTAGAATGGATGAAAAACGTTTTGATGTAGATGGCACATACAACGCCAGATACGAGGTTATAAAAAAACGTATAGACAAGTCTTATATAAAAGGAACCAACGAGAGGTTAACACAAAAAGGAAAACTTTCTATTGTATATTCTCAGAAAAAAGATGAATTAGAGTATTTGCGCTACATACGCTTTTTACGTTCCAAAGGGTATTTCTCTAAAAATGTAGAAGTCCTAGAATTAGAAGGCCTACAAGGTGTCTCTGGCTTAAAAGCAATACGTGTAGAAATCCTATACAAAAAGGACAAAGAAGCAAAGGAAACATACACATACGACGATTTAATGCACGAATTAAAACGTTAATTATAAAGCACAAAAAAGGCGAATTTTAAAAATTCGCCTTTTTTGTGCTTTAATTTATCCTTATAGGAGTACAGCTTCTCTTGGTCCATAAAAATGTAAAGCCAAAAAGAATGACAATACAGAAACAATCATCCCAACCATAAAAATAGCGTAAGTTATCCTTAGTAGTTTATACTTTCTATCTAACACCAGACCTAAGAAATATAAATCTTTAGTTAGAGACGAGTAAACATAAGCCTGATCCTTAATAAGTTCTTGAATTGCCCATTCGTAATCTTCTAACTTCATTTTATGGAAGTTTCCAAAAAACAACAAGTTCACTTTTTTATTTTTTACATCCTCTTTCGTAAATTCTCCAGAGGTTATATTTGGTCTTGTAGCAATAATAGACAACACCATAGAAATTACACTAAAAAACATAAAAAGAGCCGTTGGCAATATTAAATATTTATTAGAAGGACTATCTAATTTAGGCATTAAATCTGCTAGCACCAAAGAAATTATAATTGCATTTACAGACAGTAAAATATTGGCTTTAGTGTCTGCAATATCACTTAATTTTAAATGGTTACGCATTGTAACCCTATACATAGTTTGCACACCCCTTTCCGGACTCTTATCCTTTATTTGTGCTTTATATTGCGCCTTTACTTTCTCTTTTTTCTCCAACTTCTTCATCTTTTTCCTAGCCTTAATAAGCTTAGATAAATTGTTGTCTTTATTCTCTTGCCATTTATTTATAGCAAAATCGGTGTAAAAACGATGTTCTGTCTGAAACATTTTTATGTTGGCATTTCGCCAATCTGCAGGAGAGTAATCTGCAATTCCTAACAAGGATAACTCCTCCCTAAGCATTTCAGTAGTTTCTAGATAACTTTCTTTTCCTAAATGAGAACAATCTGCATCAGCAATTATTTCCTCTTTTAAATTTTTAGGCTCGTATCCTTTCTCGGTTGCCATAATAAGATCGCAAACGTTTTTAATACGTTCTTCGCTAAAATTTTTGCTAGTTAAAAATTCACGAGCAATAATACAACTCTCTTTCTCATGACTTTTTGCACTTTTGGTATAACCAGCATCATGTAACCAAGCTGTTAAAAGTAAGTCCTCACTGTCTTTTACGTCTAAGTTGTAAAAATTTAATAATTCTTGCGTACTTTTGACAACGCGTTGGGTATGCCTAATGTTATGATATAAAAAATTAGAGTCTAACTCATTGGTTAGAAGACTAATTACATAATCTTCGGTTTCTTTTATAATATCTGCCATTGTTTTAGTAATAAGATGCACCACAAATTACAAATTTAATCTTTATGAATACTTCTGTTAGAAAATATTGTTTGTCGCTAAGTATCTTAATCCTTACGGGATGTGCTACTGTAAAAACTAAATATGCTAATAAAGAACAGAGCATAGATGTTACAACCAATAAAGAAATAGAACACACCTTTTATTTAATTGGTGATGCAGGGAAATCTCCAATTAATGGCATGAATCCTGTTTTAAAGTCCTTCAAAAAAAGAATAGAGAAAGCAGATAAAAATAGTTCTGTTTTGTTTTTGGGTGATAATATTTATCCTGCAGGAATGCCAGATCCTAAAGATTCTACAGAAGCTTATTTAAAAGCAAAAAGTCATTTAGACGCCCAACTAAATACATTAAAAAATTACAAAGGCAGTCCGCTCTTTATTCCAGGTAATCACGATTGGTATACAGAGGGCTTAGTGGGGCTAGAAAGAGAACAAAAATACATACAAAAAGTATTAGACAGTAAAGACGTTTTTTTACCGGAAGATGGTTGCCCATTAGAAACAATAGAAATTAGCGACAATCTTATAGTTATTGCAATAGATACAGAATGGTATTTAACCAACTGGAACAAACGCCCAGATATTAATGATAAGTGCGATATAAAAAGTAGAGAAAAATTTTTAATAGAACTAGAAAGTCTAATTTCTAAAAACAGACAAAAAACTACGGTAATTGCAATGCACCACCCTATGTTCAGCTACGGTTCTCACGGCGGACAATATTCATTTAAAAAGCATTTTTATCCAAAATCAGGCGTTGGTCCATTACCAGTCTTAGGCACTTTTTTAAATTTACTTAGAAAAACAGCAGGCCCTTCTTCTGAAGATTTGCAAGGCAAAAGATATAGAGAGTTAAGAAACCGAGTAGTAACCTTAGCTCAATACTCTAATAAAGTAGTTTTTGTTTCTGGGCACGAACACTCTTTGCAGTATATTGTTGAAGAAAACACGCCACAAATTGTTAGTGGTGCAGGAGCAAAAAGCGGAGAAACTAGATTAATAAACGGAAGTAAATTTTCTACAGGAGAAAAAGGTTATGCCACTCTAGAAGTTTACACAGATGGCTCTTCTAGAGTTCGTTATTTTGGTTTAGACAACAATAACGATGAAAAATTTCTATTTACATCAGAAGTCTTACCAGCAGACAAAAAACTATTTACCAAAGAACTACCAACATCTTTTCCTGCCACAACAACCGCATCTATATACAGGCAAGAAGAAATACAAAAAACAGGATTTCATAATTTTTTATGGGGAGACAGATACCGCAAATATTACGGAACACAAGTTACAGTTCCTAATGTTAGTTTAGATACTATTTTTGGCGGATTAACACCTGTTAGAGCGGGTGGCGGACACCAATCTAAATCGCTCCGTTTAGCAGACAAAGACGGCAAGGAATATGTAATGCGCTCTATGCGTAAAAGTGCAGAATTGTATTTGCAATCTATGGCCTTTAAAGACCAATACATTGTTGGTGAGTTTGAAGATACTGCAATAGAAAAATTACTAATGGATTTTTACACGGGCTCTCATCCATATGCTCCATTTGTTGTTTCTAAGTTGTCTGACGCTATAGATATATACCACACCAACCCCACACTATACTACATTCCTAAACAAAAAGCATTAGGGGATTTTAATGTAAATTTTGGCGATGAATTATATATGATAGAAGAGCACGCAGGTGACAACCACGGAGACCTTAAGAGCTTTGGCTACGCAAATGAGCTTAAAAGCACAGATAGTATGCTTGAAGATTTACGTGATGATGAAAAATACGCTGTAGATGATAAACTGTATTTAAGAGCTCGTCTTTTTGATATGATTCTAGGTGATTGGGACAGACATACAGACCAATGGCGCTGGGCAGAAACAAAGAAAAAGAAAAAAATTATATACAAACCAGTTCCTAGGGATAGAGACCAAGTGTTTTCTAATATGGGAGACGGCCCCTTAATGAGCTTAGCCACCAGAATTGTTCCTTCTTTACGTCTAATGGAAGGTTTTACTGAAGAAATAAGAAGCGTAAGAGGATTTAACTCTTCTCCTAAAACTTATGTCTTAGATATAGCCTTATTAAGCGAAAACGACTTAAACGACTGGCTAGAACAAGCAGAATATATTAAAGAAAACCTTACTAGCGATGTAATAGACAAAGCTTTTAAAGATTTCCCTGTAGAAATACAAGACGAGACTTTACCTAAGCTTAAAAAAATACTTTTAGCTCGTACTGCTAACATTGCAGAAACAGCAAAAGAATACCACAGAATACTAAATAAATTTGCTGTGGTTACTGGTACAGATAAAGATGATTGGTTCCAGATTAATCACCTTAACAAAAAAGAAGTTGAAATAAAAGTTTACCGTAATATTAAAGGCAAAAAAGACAAATTGTTTTTTAAGAAAACCTTTAGCTCTGATGTAACAAAAGAAATCTGGATTTATGGTTTAGATGATGATGATTATTTTGAAGATAGCGGTGTAAAAAGCAGCAATATTAGAATTAGAATTATTGGCGGACAAAACAACGATATATTCAATTTAACTAATGGTAAAAAAACAATTATTTACGATTATAAGTCTAAAAATAATACGTTTAAAGAAACAAATAAAGCAAGAATTAAGCTAACAGACGATTACAACACTAATGTATACAATCCATTAGCAATTAGAAACAGTGTTAATCAAATTATACCAACAGTTGGCTTTAATCCAGATGACGGATTAAAAATAGGTTTTACTAATACCTATACCTACAATGGCTTTAGATTAAACCCGTTTACAGAAAAACACACTTTTAACGCCTCTTTCTACTTTGCTACACAAGGATTTGATTTTGGCTATACTGGTGAATTTGCTAACATTTTTGGCAATTGGAATTTTGAAGTAGAAACTAGATTTACAAGCCCTAATTTTAGTGTCAACTTTTTTGGTTTAGGAAACAAAACAATAAATGACGATGATAATTTAGGGATGGATTACAATCGAGTAAAACTAGAGCAAATTAAAGTTGTTCCTTCTATTGTTTACAACGGGCAATTAGGTGGTAAATTTAAGGCTGGCATTGGTTTAGAAACAATAGAAGTAGAAGAAACTCAAGATCGTTTTATAAACACTTTTTATGTAGCTAACAATGAAGATGTACGCAATACTTTTTTAGGCGCAGAAGCTACCTATACATACAGAAATAAAGACAACGAGGCCTTCCCTACAATGGGTATGTCTACCGAAATTAAAACAGGATACAAAACATCTATAGACAATAAAGACCAAAGCTATGCGTATATTATTCCTAGTCTTGCTTTTGACTATAAATTAATACCTAGCGGAAGATTGGTTTTAGCTACTAAGTGGAAAGCTCACTTTAATATTGGAGACAATTATGAGTTTTACCAAGGCGCAACAGTTGGTGGCACAGATGGCTTAAGAGGATATAGAAACCAACGTTTTACAGGTAAAAAATCGTACTACCAAAATACAGATATACGTTTTAGTTTAAGAAAAATGAAAACCAATATTATTCCTTTATCTCTAGGAGTTTATTCTGGTTTCGATTATGGTCGTATTTGGTTACCTACAGAAGATTCTGATGAATGGAAAACATCTTACGGTGGTGGCATATTCTTAAACGGAGCAGATGTTATTTCTGCTAGAGTTGCTTTGTTTTACGCAGATGAAGGACCAAGATTTACATTTGGACTAGGGTTTGGTTTTTAAACCCTAGTTTAGTTTGTAAACATATAAGTTATTGCCAGTTTTATTGTTTTGTTCATCAGCTAAATACAAGGTCGTATTAGTTACAAAGCAAACAGATTCTAATTGTGTTCTTACTCCTAGGTCTACAGTTTTAATGTTTCCTTTAGTAAAATTATCTTCAGTAAAATCTGTAAACTCCCAAAGCATACCGTTTCCTATAAGTACTATTGTTTTTTCATCTGGAGATATTGCTGCAGATGTAATTCGGCAGGTATTCTCATCGCTGCCAGCCAAAAACGTACCAACTAATTCTGCCTTATGCTTGCCTTTAACAGCTGGCACTTTATAAATAAAAGCTTCTCCTGTAAATGGTGTTGCTCTATTTTTTGTAATAATATATAAACTGTTTTTCCAGTAAAAGAACGATTCCGCATCAAACAACAATCCTTTCTTTTTAGGAGAAAAATCGGTTTGCTCTGGATAACTAAATTCTATTTGCTCGGCTTCAATAGTATCACCAGATTCATTATCTGGATTAGGAATTTTCAATACTTTTAGATTATCTCTATCACTGTTATTATTTCCAAAATCACCGATATAAACATTATTGTCTTTGTCTTTGGTTAAATCTTCCCAATCGTGATTTTTACCATTTTTTACCTTTAATGTTTTCAACCAATTTCCTTTAGCATCAACCTTATAGATCTCGTCCTTATTCCCTTTGTCTTCAATTAACCAAATGCTATTCTCATCTAAAACAACCAAACCAGAAGTTTCCTTAAACTCATCAGGAATGTTAGCAACAACACTTAATTGCCCGTAATTACCACAACTAACAAGAAGTAATAAAAAACTTAATTTTAAATAATTTCGCATAGATTTAGGCTCCTGGAAAGTTTGCTTTTCTCTTTTCTAAAAACGCAGAAGTACCTTCTTTAAAATCTTCAGTTCCAAAACAAGCACCAAAAGCTTCAATTTCAACAGTATATCCTTCCGTAGAAAAACCTGCATTTACAGCTTTAATAGCTGCAGCAATAGCAACAGATGAGTTATTTGTAATTTTACCTACTAACTTATGACAAAGCGGTAGCAACTCTTCTTGTGTTACAACATAGTTAACCAAACCGTAGTTAAGTGCTTTATCTGCACTTATCATCCCAGCTGTCATTACCAATTCCATTGCTCTACCCTTACCAATTAATTGTGGCAAACGCTGTGTACCTCCATATCCAGGAATTACACCTAAAGATACTTCTGGCAATCCCATTTTTGCATTATCACTAGCCACTCTAAAATGACAAGCCATAGACAATTCTAATCCGCCACCAAGCGCAAAACCATTTACAGCAGCAATAACTGGCGTACTTAAATTTTCAACTAAATTAAAAAGTTCATCTTGACCTTTACGTGCCAATCTAGCACCCTCCTCTTCACTAAAATGCGCGAATTCAGATATATCTGCACCTGCAACAAAAGCCTTATCACCACTACCCGTTAAAATAATAGCTTTTACACTTTTATCTGCTTCTAAATTTGTAAAAGCTGTATGTAACTCTAAAATAGTAGCTTTATTTAAAGCGTTTAATTTTTTTGGTCTGTTAATAGTTACAATTGCTGTACTTTCTTGCTGTTCAACTAAAATAGTATCAAACTCCATATCCTTAATTTTTATTTATTTTCTTTTGGAAATCGAACCACAAACACCGTTCCCTTGTCTGGTTGAGATGTAAGTGTAATGTCTCCTTTATATGTTTCTACAATATTTTTTACCATTCCTAAACCTAAGCCCATACCACTTGTTTTAGTTGTAAACTTGGGTTCAAAAACTTTATCTTTAAATTCATCTGCAATACCAACACCATTATCTGCTACAGATATTTTTACAAAATCTCCGTCTGAAGCAACAGTCACCAAAACTCTTGGATTCTCGACTTCTGGCACCGCTTGCATTGCATTTTTCACCAAATTAGTTACTACTCTCACCAACTGTGTACGGTCTAATTTTGCAACAATATGCTCCTCTTCCGCTATAAAGTGAATATAACTTTCATTGAAGATATCTACAGCTAATTTAACAATTTTAACTACGTTTAACGTCTCGTTTTGTTGCGCTGGCATTTGTGCAAAATTAGAAAATGCAGACGCAATACTACTCATAGTATCTATTTGCTGTATAAGTGTTTTAGAGTATTCTGCCAGCTTCTGTTTAATCTCTGGGTCTTCTGGGTTAAACTTGCGCTCAAAACTCTGTACACTTAAACGCATTGGAGTAAGCGGATTTTTAATTTCGTGTGCTACCTGCTTAGCCATTTCTCGCCACGCTTGTTCTCTTTCGCTTTTTGCTAATTTTACAGCGCTTTGCTCTAGCTCATCAATCATCCTATTATAAGCATCTACTAAACGCCCAATTTCTTCACTAGGATTATCTATTAAAATTTTAGGATTTCTTATACTTAAATCCGTCTGATTAAGTTTATCAGAGATTGTTTTTAAAGATCTAGTTATATATTTTGATGTAAAATAAGCCAGCACAATAGCAATTACAAACATAAAAATATACACCAAGCCTAAACGCAATAAAAATTCTGGCAGCTCTTTATCTTCAAAAGAAGTATCCTCCACATATTCTAATTTTAGAATACCAATATCTCTAAATTTTAAATCTTTTATAAATGTATAAGATGATCTAAATACCTTTTCCTCGTTAGATGTTTTTTCTATATGATTAACCTCTTCTACATAACGTTGATTGTTACTAGTTTTTAGCTTTTGTAGTACCAAAGCATCTAAACACGTTACTATTGATGTTTTATTTAATAACGGATGAGAATCTATAATTAACTGCCCTTCTAAATCGTAGATACTAAAATTTACATTCTGAATTTCTGCAATTTCAAAAATCTCTTCTTTAAAAATAAGGTGAAGTTTTTCTGTAATACGCTCAAAAGATGTTTTTCTAATGGTAAGATTTACACTTTCTTTTATTTGTGCTTCCTTACGATCTAGTCTATCTCTGTTGTATTCTTTAGACTGTTCTCTATATTGATAAATAGTTACCCCTGCGATTAATACTGATGCCATAAGCACCAAAAACATCATAGTAATAAAGATACGCGACCTAAGTGATAATTTTTTAAACAAGAATCTAATATTTACCTTCAAATATAGCAATTATTACGCCAAATTTAACAGCTAAGATTACTTCTTAAAAGACAGGTTATTTAACTAGAGTATTCATTTTTATACCAAACTTTTTGCCACTCTCTTTTTAAAATTAAAAAAGCGACTTGGTCTGCAATATCTACTGCATCTGTTGCCTCTATTTTTCTAAAAATGTGCTCTGGAACGTCTATAATATATAACAGATTTAAGTATTCTGTAAAACGTTCTAAAAGTAATTGATAAATTTTTTCTCGTAAACCAGTCACTAAGTCTTGTGGTTCTACAGATGTATTACCATCTAACAAACTAAATTCTATATTAGCAAGACCAAAGTCTTTCTGTAGTTGCGCAACTAAATTAATATATAGTTTTTTGCTTTCTACAGATGCTAAAAGAGTTGTACTGTCTGGATAGTTAAAAGTCATCTCTCTTATTTACGAAAAAAAATAAAGTATGGTTTATCTCTAAACCACACTTTACTGTTTTTAACATTATTTTCTAATTTTCTGCTCCCAATCCCAGGCAGATTTCATAGCTTCATCTAAAGTAGATTCTGCTTTCCATCCTAAAACGGTATTTGCTTTTGTAGTATCTGCGTAAGCCGCTGTAATATCACCAGCTCTTCGATCTACAATTTTATAATTCAGTTTTTTACCAGATACACGTTCAAAACTTTGTATAGCTTCTAACACAGAACTTCCTGTACCCGTACCCACATTAAAAACTTCGTAGTTTTCACTGTTTTTACCAGACACCAATCGTTCTAAAGCAACAACATGTGCCTTTGCTAAATCTACAACGTGTATATAATCTCTAATACAAGTACCATCTTGAGTAGGGTAATCGCCTCCAAAAACAGATAACTGCTCTCTAATACCAGCACCCGTTTGCGTAATAAAAGGCACTAAATTTTGTGGCACTCCTATTGGCAACTCTCCTATTTCTGTACTTGGGTGCGCGCCCATTGGGTTAAAATAACGCAACGCAATAGCATTTAAAGCTGGTACAACTTTACAGGTATCTCTTATTATTTCTTCGCCCATTTGTTTGGTGTTACCATAAGGAGACTCTGCCTCTTTTACGGGAGCACTTTCTGTAATTGGCATTTTATCTGCTTGCCCATATACAGTACAAGAAGAACTAAAAATAAAGTTAGCCGTTTGCATAGCAGACAACTCTTGCAACATATACACAAGTGTACCTATGTTATTTTCATAATACAACAATGGTTTTTCTACACTTTCACCTACAGCTTTAGAAGCTGCAAAATGTATAACACCCGCTATATTAGAATGACGTTTAAAAAAATCTTGAACTTTCGTTTTTTCTTTAAGGTCGAACTTTTCAAATACTGGTTTTACCCCTGTTATAGCAACAATACCATCAATTACTTTTTCTGAAGAATTAGACAAATCATCTATAATTACAACCTCAAATCCTTTGCTTTGTAATTCTACTACAGTATGCGAACCAATAAAACCTAATCCGCCTGTTACTAATATTTTCATCTATTTCTTATTATGGTTAGTTATTTAAAAACTCTAAAACAGCGTCTGTAATGTATGTAATTTGCTCATCATCTAACTCAGTATGCATTGGTAAAGAAATAACCTCTTTTACCAATTGGTTTGTTACTGGAAAATCTGCTTCGTTATATCTGCTGTCTTTGTATGCTTTTTGTAAGTGTAACGGAATTGGATAATACACGCCACAAGGAATATCTTTAGACTGTAAATGTTTTACAAGTGCATCTCTATCTTTATTTTTTATTTGTAATGTATATTGATGAAAAACGTGACAATCGCATACACAAGTATCTGAAGAACAACATACAGCCATTTTTGGCGTAACAATATCTTTATGGTTTGCTAAAGCCATAGAATATTTTAATGCTGCTGCTCTTCTTTTTTGATTATACGTATCTAAATGCGGTAATTTAGCTCTTAAAACTGCCGCTTGTATAGAGTCTAACCTAGAATTTACACCCACAACATCATGGTGGTAACGCTCGTACATACCGTGATTTACAACACCTCTTAATGTATGTGCTAATTCATCATCATTTGTAAAAATAGCTCCACCATCACCATAAGCACCTAAGTTTTTAGAAGGAAAAAAAGAAGTTGCAGAAACGTGTCCCATTGTACCCGCTTTTTTCTTACTACAGTCTTTACCTATATAACTTGCACCAATAGCTTGGGCATTATCTTCTATTACGTATAAATTATGCTTTTCTGCTATTGCTAGAATAGCATCCATATTTGCACACTGTCCAAATAAATGTACCGGTACAATTGCTTTAGTTTTTGGCGTAATTGCCTTTTCTATAGCAATAGGATCTATATTAAATGTATCTGGCTCAACATCAACCAAAACAGGAGTTAATTGTAATAATGCAATAACTTCTACTGTAGCTGCAAAGGTAAAATCGGCCGTAATAACCTCATCACCTGGCTGTAAACCTAAGCCCATCATTGCAATTTGCAAAGCATCTGTACCATTGGCACAAGGTATCATATGTTTTACACCCAAATAGTCTTCCATTTCTTTTTGTAGTGCGTGTACTTCAGGACCGTTAATAAATGCTGATGTTTCTAATATGTGAGAGATAGAAGTATTTACCTGCTCTTTTATATCTTGGTATTGACCTTTAAGGTCTACCATCTGAATTTTTTTCATTGCCGTAATTTGAGTCGTAAATTTACAAAAATACCCTTGGACAACAATTAATTTAGGGAAAGAAACGTATTTTTACGACAAATAAACATTAGGTGCATCTTTTATATAACATTGTAGTACATATTGCCGCTATCTTGGTTAAAATTATAGCCAATTTTAGCCCCAAAATTAAACTCTTTGTACAAGGTCGTAAAGACATTTACACTAGGCTTAATAAAAGCATTTCTAAAAATAACAATGTTATTTGGATACATACCGCTTCTTTAGGCGAATACGAGCAAGGTTTACCTGTTATAGAAAAAGTAAAAGCTGAATACCCAGATTATAAGATTGTTGTTTCCTTTTTTTCTCCTTCTGGCTACGAGGTTAAAAAAAATGACCCTATTGCAGATGCTATTGTTTACTTGCCGTTAGACACACTAAAGAACGCTAAAAAGTTTATACAAACATTAAATCCTAAGCTTGCTATTTTTGTAAAATACGAGATTTGGCCTAATCACCTTAAGATTTTAAAAGAGAAACAAATACCTACACTTTTGGTTTCTGCTTTCTTTAAAAAAGAACAATCTTTTTTTAAATGGTATGGTGGCTTTATGAGAAATAGCTTAACAGCTTTTACCCATTTCTTTGTGCAAGATACCAACTCTAAAGAACTACTTAAAAGTATTGGTTATACCAATTGCACCATTGGGGGCGATACTAGGTTTGACCGTGTTTCTGAAATTTTAGAGCGTGATAATACACTAGACTTTATGTCTAATTTTACAAAAGGCAAAACCTGTGTTGTAGCTGGTAGCACCTGGCCACAAGGTCATTTATTTTTGTTGGACTTTATAAACAAAAATAGTCTCCAAAATACAAAATTTGTAATTGCACCACACAATATAAAACCAACACAAATACAAGAATTAAAAAAAAGTATAACAAAAAAAGTAGTTCTATTTTCTGAAATAAATAACAGAGATATTTCTTCTTTTGATGTCTTAATCATTGATACTATTGGCATTTTAACCAAAGTTTATAGCTATGCAAACATAGCATATGTTGGAGGCGGTTTTACTAAAGGAGGATTGCACAACACCTTAGAACCTGCAGTTTTTGGCGTACCCATTTTAATTGGCCCTATCTACAAAGGCTTTAAAGAGGCTGAAGATTTAGTACAATTAAAAGGAGTTTTAACAGCCGCAAACAAAGAAGAGTTTACAGAAAAGTTAAACCAACTACTTACGCAAAATACCTTTTACCAAACTACAGCAGAGATTAACAAAAGTTATGTTGCCAAGAACATAGGCGCAAGCATCCAAATAACGACATACATACGTACATTGTTGTAACCCTAAATTTGTTATAACATGAAATTTAACCCTAATGTACTGCTCATAGCAGTTGCTACTGCATTTGTACTTTCTTGCACAAATACATCTAAAACAAAGGTTAGCCCCGAAGAAAAAATTATCAATCGTAAAATAGATAGCTTAGAAAAGCAGCTTAAAAAGAACGACTCTATTCTAAACGCTGTACCTAAAAAGCCAACAAAAAAAGAAGAGTTAGATACAATGCGCTCCAGAATACTTTAAGATAAAGTCCTAATTATCTGATTTTCAATATATAAAAATTGTTAAAGTGAAAAATAATTTGTACTTTAATAGAAACTATTTGGATTATGAGAGAATTAACTTTAGGCACAAAGGTCTTAAATAGTTTCCTATCAGTAATGGTTGTTGTACTTGTTGCAATATTAATTGCCGTAGTAGGATGCTTAATTTTGACTGCCATTGGCGTCTTGTAAAAGACAGAAAGCACTTTCCCCACGTCTTGTTTTTGAACTTAGTTTTAAAAAGCTATAAATTATAATAAAAAAAGCCCTTCATTTCTGAAGGGCTTTTTCGTTGAAAAAGTAGAGAACTAAAAAACTTTAACAACTAACTTAAAAACAAAACAATTAAAAAAACTAATTCCAACCACCACCTAAAGTATGGTATATGTTTATATGCGCTAGCATTTGTTCCTTTTTGGTTTCTATAAGCTCAATTTTAGCTTCTAAAGCATCACGTTGAGTTAGCAATACTTCCATATAATCTGCTCTAGCAGACTTAAACAAACGTGTAGAAATATCTATAGATTCTGTTAACACATTAACCTCTTCTTGCTTCATATTAAAACTCTTTTTAAGGTTTTCTATATTAGATAACTCATTCGCAGTTTGTATGTATCCATTTAAAATAGCCTTCTCGTACTCGTAAACCGCCTTAATTTGCTTGTTACTTGCATTTTTATAAGCTGCTTTAATTGCATTACGGTTAATTAAAGGAGCTACAACATCGCCTACTAAATTATATGCAAGGGACTCTGGAGTTCTTGTTAAGAATCGAGGTTTAAAACCTTCAAAACCTACGCCTGCTTTTATTCCAATAGACGGATAAAAATTAGCTCTGGCTACTTTTACATTTAACTTATGTGCAGCCAACTCGTACTCGGCCTGTCTAACATCTGGTCTGTTTTGTAACAACTGACTAGGAATACCAGCATAAACAGGATCGTTAACTATATCTACAATAGCTGTTGTTGTTCTTTTTATATGCTTTGGATAAGAACCCATTAAAAAACAAATCTTGTTTTCGATTTCTGTAATTTGTTGGTGAATTTTATACTTACTACTTTGGTTTTTTAACACCTCAGCCTGAAACCTCTTTACACCTAACTCTGTAGCTCTAGCAGCTTGTTTTTGCAACTTAACAATACTTAGCACATTTTGCTGAATGGCTATATTTTGCTCTATTATTTTAAGTTGATTGTCTAATGCTAAAAGCTCATAGTATGAAGATGCAATTTCTGAAACCAAATTAGTAACCATAAAATTTTTACCCTCTTCTGATGCCAAATACTCTAAAACAGCTGCTTTTTTAGAATTTCGAAGCTTTTTCCAAACATCTAATTCCCAAGAAGCTACTGCTCCAAATGAATAATTTGGCAATGGCTCTGGAAACTCTTCACCATCTCTAATTTCCGTGTTAGCATCGTTAGCACCTTGACTAGTGTAACGCCCAACTTTCTCTACTTCTGCACCTGCCTGCAAGTTTACAAATGGTAAATACTCACCTTTACGAGCCCTAATTTCGTTCTTTGCCACCTGTACCTCTTGTAACATAATGTTTAGCTCTTGGTTATGAACCAAAGCAGTATCTATAATCGACTTTAAATTGGGATCAGAAAAATACTGATCCCATTTCATTGCCGCAGAATTTATAGTGTCTGCTGTTGCATTCTTATAATTTTCTGGTACTATTGTGTTTTCTTTTTTTAATTCTCTTGTTGGTACACAAGAGTATACTACTAAAAATGAAACCAACACAAATAAATGCTCAAACCTTATTTTTAATAATTTGATGTTACTCATTTTTATTGTTTTTTCTTAATTTATTTAGGATTCTTCTAAGCTTGTTAATGCTTTCTGTATTGGCTTTTGTTTGACTTTCTCCTTCAGACATTTCAATAAGCTCTTCAGATAATGGCTCAGTATCCTCATCTTTTATAAGACTACGACCATCTGCCATTTTCGCAAAAACATAGTATAAACCAGGAATTACAAGTACACCAAACACGGTACCTATAAGCATACCTCCTAAAGCAGAACCACCAATTGTTCTATTACCAATAGCACCAGCTCCATTTGCAATTACCAACGGAATTAAACCTGCAACAAAAGCAAAAGATGTCATTAAAATAGGTCTAAATCTCATTTTAGAACTTATAATAGCTGCGTCTAAAATAGATAACCCTTCTCTGCGTTTTTGCACAGCAAACTCTACAATAAGCACAGCATTTTTACCCAGTAACCCCACCAGCATTATCATACCAATTTGTGCGTAAACATCATTAGAAAGCCCCATCACTTTTAATAAAAAGAAAGAACCGAAAATACCCACTGGTAACGATAATATTACCGCTAATGGAAGTAAGAAACTCTCGTACTGTGCTGCTAATACTAAGTATACAAACACCAAAACAATAGCAAAAATGTAGATAGACTCGTTACCTCTACTAGCCTCATCATAAGAAAGTCCTTCCCAAGCAACATCATACCCACGTGGCAGAGATTCTTTAGCCACTTCTTTTATAGCATTAATAGCATCACCACTGGTATAGCCAGGAGCAGGAAGCCCTCTAATTGCAGCCGAATTGTACAAATTATATCTTGTAATTTCGTTAGGACCAAGACCTTTTTCAATCTTCATAAAAGCAGAATACGGTACCATTTTACCTTCTTCACTTTTTACAAAAAGCTTTTCTAGGTCAGACGGTAAACTTCTATACTCTGGAGCTGCTTGTGTATAAACTTTAAAAAATCGACCAAAACGAATAAATCCTTGCTCGTAGGTACTACCTATTAAAATATTTAGGTTTTCCATAGCAGCCCCAATAGACACTCCTTTTTGCATTGCTGCTTTATTATCTATATTAAGCTTATACTGCGGATAATTTGCTGCATAAAAAGTAAACAAACCACTTAACTCTTTACGTTTGCCTAGCGCCTCCATAAAGTTGTTGTTTATTTTCTCGAACTCGTGATAATCTGTACCGTTAGTTTTATCTAACAAACGCATAGAAAAACCACCAGAAGAACCAAAACCAGGAACAGCAGGTGGCTCAAAATACTCTATAACCGCGCCTAAATTTTTTGTTTCCTCTTCTAATTTCTCCATTACATCGTGCACAGAATTTTCTCTTTCTGACCACGGTTTAAGGTTAATTAAACACGTACCAGAGTTAGAGCCACGACCCTCTGTCATAATCTCGTAACCCGCTAAAGAAGAAACAGATGCTACACCTTCTACCTCCTCACAAATAGCTTGGAGTTTTTTAGCAACCTCATTGGTACGTTCTAATGTTGCGCCAGGAGGTGTTTGTATAATAGCGTAAATCATCCCCTGATCTTCATTAGGAATAAAACCAGCAGGTAATACTTTATTGGTTACAAAAATACCCACACAAAAGGCAATTAAAATTCCAAAAGTAACAACCCTTCTGTTTACAATGTATTTTAAAACTCCTACGTATTTACCCGTTAGTTTCTCAAAACCATTATTAAACCAATCTATAAATTTATCTACAGGAGATTTCTTTTTAGGTTTACCATGATTGTTCTTTAACATCATGGCACATAAAACCGGAGTTAATGTAAGCGCTACAATTGCAGAAATTACAATTGCACCAGCCATTGTTATAGAGAACTGTCTATAGAATACACCAACCGGACCACTCATAAATGAAATTGGAATAAAAACCGATGTCATTACCAGTGTAATAGCTACAATAGCACCACCAAGCTCACCAAGTACTGCATAAGATGCTTTAAACGGCGTTAGGTTTTCTTCTTCCATTTTAACGTGTACACCTTCTACCACCACAATAGCATTATCTACCACAATACCAATGGCGAGCACCAGAGCAAACAGAGTAATTAAGTTTATAGACAACCCAAACAATTGCATTACAAAGAAGGTACCTATTAAAGAAACTGGTACAGCTATAATTGGAATTAATGTTGATCTCCAATCTCCTAAAAATAAGAACACCACAATAGCAACAAGAATAAACGCATCTCTAAGCGTATGCAATACTTGCTCTATGGAAGCATCTAAGAAGTTAGATACATCATAACTAATTTTATAATCTATACCCGGAGGTAAATCTGCTTTAAGTTCTTTAAGCTTCTCTTTTACAGATGCTATTACATCACTACCATTACTACCAAAGGTTTGCTTTAATACAATAGATGCTGATGGTTTACCATCTAGATTAGAATAAATATCAAAAAACTCACTACCCAACTCTACATCTGCAATGTCTTTTAGTTGAAGCATTTCGCCTTCCTCATTGGCTTTAATGATAATGTCTTTATACTGATCTGGCTCACTATACCTATCTTGGTATACCAATGTATATTCTAAAGCTTGAGATTTTTTACCAGAACTTCTACCAATTCTACCTGGCCTTGCCAAAATACTTTGGTCTTCCATTGCCTTTAAAACCTCTTCGGCAGAGACATTGTATGCTCGCATACGATCTGGTTTAAGCCAAACACGCATAGCGTACTTACGGCTACCCAAAATTTTAGCACTTGCAATACCATCTATACGCTGTATTTCGGGCACCATTTTGGTGTAAGCATAATTGTATAAAAACTTTTCGTCTGTGTGCTTTTCATTACTGTATAAGTTAACATACATAAGCATACTTGGCTGTACTGGCGTAATAATTACACCTTCGCGCTGTACCAATTCTGGTAGCAAAGGCATTACTTGATCTACACGTGTTTTAATCTTCACCACAGCCTCACTTGGGTCTGTACCTGGTTCAAAAATTACACGTAAAGTTCCTTCACCAGCACTTGTAGCATCAGAAGCTATATAACGCATTCCTTGAACACCGTTTATAGATGTTTCTAAAGGAATTAAGGTCGATTTTACCAACACATCAGCACTTGCACCAGGATAAGCAATAAAAATATTTACCGTGGTGGGTGCAATTTGCGGAAACTGTGATATAGGCAGCTGGTTTATTGCTAACAAACCTGTAAAAATGATAATTACAGAAATTACAATAGCCAGTACCGGTCTTTTTATAAATTTACTAAACATATTTTTGTAGTTCTATTTTGTAATTATTCTGCATACAGATCTAATTTATTTAACACAGCATTTGGCTCTAAAAACTCTGTTTGTATTTTTTCATTGTTTTTTACCATACGCAAGCCTTCTAATAGAATTTTATCTTTTGTAGAAAGGCCTTTGCTAACTATAAATAAGTGAGGTAAACTAGCTTCTATTTCTATTTCTCTTTGTTTAACAACACCATTAGCATCTATTACATACACAAAGTTTTTATCTAGAATTTCAAAAGTTGCTTTTTGCGGAATTAACAAAGCATCATCATAAGGAACAGACATAAGTACGCTACCAGTTTCTCCGTGTCTTAATATTTTATCTGGATTAGGGAATGTTGCTCTAAAGGCAATGTTACCCGTTTGGTTGTTAAATTCACCTTCTATAGTTTCTACAACTCCAGGCTGATTAAACATTTTATTGTTTGCCATAATCAAGTCTACTTGCTTAGCCCTGGCTTTTCCTGTATTGGTAATGTAGTCTAGGTATTCTGCCTCTGGCACATTAAAATACACCCACATTTTACTGTTGTCCGATAAAGTGGTAAGTTTTTCACCTTCATCTAAAAGACTACCTTCTCTAACTTCTAGATGATCTATAATACCGTCAAAAGGAGCTCTAATATCTGTAAACCCCAAATGTGTTTGCGTTAAAGAAACTTCTGCTTTTGCCTTATCTAATTCTGCTTTAGACATTGCCAATTCGTTTGCAGAAACCACATTACTATCTGCTAATAGTTTTGTGTTTTTGTATTCAATTTCTGCAATTTCTGCCTCTGCATTAGCTTTAGACAAATCTGCCTGATATACATTTGGCATTATATTAAATAATCGTTGGCCTTTTTTTACAAACTGACCCTCATCTATAGAAATATGCTTTAAATATCCTTTTTCTAAAGCCCTTAGTTCTATATGGCGAATAGAATGAATTTGACACACATAATCTTTTTTAATAACAGTGTCTTTTTGAATAGGATTGGTAACAAGAAATGTAGATTCCTCTTTCTTTTCTTCTTTTTTAGACTCACAACTGGCAAAACAAAGCACAAGTAGTAAACCTATGAGTGTAGAAGTTCTCCTCATAATACGATTGATTTTTTAAATAATTGATTGTTAAAAAGTGTGGCGCAAACGCATAGAAATACTAAACGATCGCAGCCGTTGTCCTTAGACAAATAAATAAAGGTGTGGTATAAAAGCAGTGATTTTAGGTAGTACTGCCTCTCTAGTTTTCTATATTAGTAGTACTTGGTACCTTATATAGATTTTTGCTGCATTATCTAAAACATTATGTTTTAGTTGCAGTCTGTTTTTAGGTTCAGCAAAGAAAGAACCAAAATTTTGAGCATAAAAAAAGGCAATTTTAGAATCGCCATTATCTTTATTTATTTTTGTTGATGCAACATTCTCTGCAAATTCTTCTTCATTTGCTTCTTCTATCTCTGTTGCAAAATGTTTATCTCTAACAGAGACAGACAACCCTAAATTATAATTAGTATTAGAGTCTAAATTATTTTCAGCAGTAACAGTATATGATGCATTTAAGTCTATACTGTTTGTAGTAACATTAGCATATAAATTACCAAGCGTTGTAATACACAACACTAAAGCTAAAATAAAACTGTTTTTATATGTTACTCTCATACGATCTACAAAATAATGCGACGCAAATTTACTAGGCAACATTTTACTGTTAATAAAAGTTAAAAAGTGCTTTTTTATCACAACTAACAAAGTTGTATATTACAATTATAACAAATGGTTTTTCTTTTATTATTTCTAATTTTCGTTAAAAAATGGACTTATTTAATACAAATACCTGCAAAAATATACTGCCTTACGATGGTGAGGTATATTATTACGGTGCAATAATGTCAATTAATAAAGCTCAAGAATATTATAATGCACTTTTAAATACTATAGAATGGCAACATGATAAAGCCATTATTTTTGGAAAAACGATAACAACAAAACGCAAAGTTGCTTGGTACGCTACCAAACCATTTACATACACCTACTCTAAAACAACAAAAACTGCATTACCCTGGACCAAAGAGCTTGTAGCATTAAAAAAACTTGTAGAAGAAAAAACAGGAGAAACCTTTAACTCTTGTCTACTTAATTTATACCATAGTGGAGAAGAAGGAATGGCCTGGCATAGTGATGGTGAAAAAGATTTAAAAGAAAACGGAGCAATAGGTTCTTTAAGCTTTGGTGCAGAACGTAAATTTTCTTTTAAACATAAAGAAAACAAACAACGGCTAGACATTAATTTAGACCGAGGAAGCCTGTTGGTTATGACCGGAACTACACAAAAAAACTGGCTACACAGATTACCACCTACTAAAAAAGTAAACACACCAAGAATAAACTTAACGTTTAGGACAATAGAGAATTAGCATAAAAAAAGCCTTTTAGTTTCCTAAAAGACTTTCTTATCATCTATTTTTAAACCTAATATTTAAGCTCTATAAATTATCTATTCCGTTTTTAATACTCGTTACAGAAGGATGATCGTTTAAGCCGCCAGCCTTTTCATTTGTTTCAAAAAATATATTAAAATGTTTTAACGCCTTTTCTTTATTACCTGCCTTTAAATACAATTTAGAAAGTAACAAATTACCCATTATTAGACCATCATTATCAGCAATCATTGTATGTCCCAATTGCAATGCCCTGTCTAAAGGCTCTTTAAAACCATTAAATTTAGGGTTTGCATACACTTCATTTCCTATGTCATGTAATTTATACATATAACTAGGTTCTCCTTTTAACGTTTCTGCCTCTTCTAATTTTAAATCGAACCATTTATCAAATTCTTTTTGAGACAAGTAAAAAGAAGACACTAAACGTTTCTCTAAATCACTCTGATATTTAGATACATTGTCTTTTTTACATAGTTCTATTTCCGCATTTAATTCTTCTATACTAGTACAAGTACTAGCTGTTTTATTTAAATGTCTAGCTATAGCTCCGTTTAAAACAGAAAAATATTGAGTAGAATCTACCTTAGCTAAAAGTTGGTCTTTATGCTGTAAAACATATTTATAATCTTTAGATCCGTATGCTACATTAGCATTAGCTACAACATTAAACATTTCTTTGTTTGCAAACTTTTCAATTGGTAAACTAGCCAACAATTCTTTAGACACCTCTGCACTTTTTTCTCTATTGTACGCTTCATCTAAACTCTTAATATAACTTAATACAAAGTCCACATCTCTTTCTCCTTTATTGTATTTTTCAGCTATATTACTACTTCTTTTATTTGGGTCAACCGCATTTTTAGCGCCTTCTAATAAATCTGCAGCAGCTTTACCGCCTACCATTGTATGCAAAACGTCTCCGTTAGTATCTAAAAATAATAATGTGGGATATGCTTGAACACCATATTTTTTAGCAATAGCTATACCTTCTCCTTTTTCACAATCTAATTTTAAGTTTACAAATTGCTCATTAAAATAGTCTCCTACTTCTTTCTGCGGAAAAGTTTCTTTAGACATCCATTTGCAAGGGCCACACCAAGTTGTATAACAGTCTATAAACACTAATTTATTTTCTTTTTTTGCTTTATCTAAAGTTTCTTGTAAAGTACCGTGCTCAAAATCAATCCCTTGAGAAAACACTGTAAATGTTATCAAATTAAATAAAACTAGTATTGTTGTTTTTTTCATATTGTTAGGTAGTTATTTATTTAACTCTGCAAGAGCTAAGTGAGTTAGTCATTAATTGTATACGTATACAACCATGAAGCTTTTTAACTAGCTACCCCTTGTTAAAAAATGTTAATATTGACTAGCTAACAACAAACAATCAAAATTTAAACTACCAAAAGCGAATATTTTAAAACCAAAAAAGCCTCTCAGTTTCCTGAAAGGCTTTTTGTTTGTACAGGCGGAGAGACTCGAACTCTCACACCTCGCGGCACTAGATCCTAAGTCTAGCGTGTCTACCAATTCCACCACGCCTGCATTAGACAACTAACAATTTTGTTAATTGGGTTGCAAATATAATGCAAAAAATCAATTTTGAAATACTTAATTATAAAAACTTCTTTTTTTGTACATTTATACACTCTAAAAACATACTATGCAAGACGTAAAAAGCTTTATAAATAGCAATAAAGACAGATTATTAAACGAACTTATAGAACTATTAAAAATTCCGTCTGTTAGTGCAGATCCTGCTTATGCGCATGATGTACTTACAACTGCAGATGCAGTAAAACAAGCTTTAGAAAAAGCTGGTTGCGACACAGTAGAAATTTGTGAAACTCAAGGTTTTCCTATTGTTTACGGAGAAAAACTAGTAGATCCATCATTACCTACCATTTTGGTTTATGGTCATTATGACGTACAACCAGCAGATCCTATTAATTTATGGGACTCGCCACCATACGAGCCTGTAATTAAAAAAACAGAGTTACACCCAGAAGGCGCAATTTTTGCTCGTGGTGCTTGTGACGATAAAGGACAAATGTACATGCACGTAAAAGCATTAGAATTTATGGTAAGTACCAACCAATTGCCTTGTAATGTAAAATTTATGATTGAGGGCGAAGAAGAAGTTGGTAGTGTAAACCTTTCTATTTTTGTAAAAGAAAACAGAGAAAAACTTAAAAACGATGTTATTTTAATTAGTGACACGGGTATGATCTCTAAAGACGTACCATCTATAACAACAGGTTTAAGAGGCTTAAGCTATGTAGAAGTAGAAGTTACAGGTCCTAACAGAGATTTACACTCTGGTTTATACGGTGGTGCAGTTGCCAACCCAATAAACATACTAACAAAGATGATTGCCTCTTTACATGATAAAGACAACCATATAACCATTCCTGGTTTTTACGATAATGTAGAAGAATTATCTACAGAAGAGCGTGCAGAAATGGCAAAAGCTCCATTTAACTTAGAAGGTTACCAAAAATCTATAGGTATAAACTCTGTTTACGGAGAAAAAGGATACTCAACAAACGAGCGTAACTCTATACGCCCAACCTTAGATGTAAACGGTATTTGGGGCGGTTATACCGGAGAGGGTGCAAAAACCGTAATTGCAAGTAAAGCATACGCAAAAATATCCATGCGTTTGGTACCAAACCAAGACTGGGAAAACATAACAGAATTGTTCTCTAAACACTTTACAAGTATAGCACCAGAAGGCGTAACAGTAAAAGTAAATCCACATCATGGTGGCCAAGGTTATGTAACGCCAATAGACAGCGTTGGATACAGAGCAGCATCTAAAGCATACGAGACAACTTTTGGAAAAACACCAATACCACAACGTAGTGGCGGTAGTATACCAATAGTTGCTTTGTTCGAGAAAGAATTACAAAGTAAAACCATACTAATGGGCTTTGGTTTAGATAGCGATGCCATACACTCGCCAAACGAACATTTTGGTGTTTGGAACTACCTAAAAGGCATAGAAACTATTCCTTATTTTTATAAGAATTTTACAGAAATGAATTCTTAATACCCATAAAAACAATACTTAAAAAGTCCGTTTCTATTACAGAGACGGACTTTTTTTATACAAAAAACACTTAAGGCGTTCCTACGGGCAGGCTATGCGTTACAAGTCCTCGCTACGCTGTGGGCTTTTCACTACTATCCTTAACGCAAAAATCTAACGTAATTACTTTTAAATAAAATAGTACATTTACAAAACCAACCTTTAAAATTAAATTATGAGATTAAAAGTATTATCCCTTTTAACTATTTCTTTATTCGGAATAAGTAATCTTATCGGTAGAGGAATTCCAATACCTTACGGAGAAGAGCAAAAAATAGTTAAAATAGTAGACCTACCAGACACAGAAGATTTTCAGTTAGACGACGGTACTTATTTTGATATAGGTAAAATGTATACCATAAGTCATATTGTTTGGTTGCCTTACAGCAATACAGAGCCTATAATAACAGGTTATGTAGATGATGATACTTATGTAGAGTTATCACCAGAAAACTTAAAAGAAATAGCAGAAATGGCAAAGGTTGAAATTCCAGAAACCGCATCTGCATCGTTTTTTGACCGTTTAGGCGGAAAAATAATTTTAGGATTAATAGGCTTAGTTGTTCTTTACGGAATATATTCTAGCTACTTTGGTAAAGACGAAGACGAAAAAGAAACAGCATAAAATAACTGTTCACCATATTAAAAAGTCCGTTTCTGTATTAGAAACGGACTTTTTTTTATTCCTTAAAAAAAAACAGAAACCCTACCAACACACCATAACACACACGTTTTAAGACCCTAAACACAATCATTAAACAAAATAATTTAACTCTACACTTGTAGAATTCATTTTTTTATTCTACGTTTGTAGAGAACATTCTAACAACGTAGAGCTATGCAGTTATCAAAATCAGAAGAAGAATTAATGAACCACCTCTGGAAATTAGAGAAGGCATTTTTAAAAGATTTGCTAGACCAATATTCAGATCCTAAACCTGCAACCACTACTGTGGCTACAATGTTAAAACGTATGGCAGACAAGAATTTTGTAGCCTACAATCTATACGGTAAATCCAGAGAATATTATCCGCTCGTAAAAAAGAAAGCCTATTTCTCTAAACACGTAAACGGCTTAATAAAGAACTTTTTTAACGATAGCGCATCACAATTTGCATCGTTCTTTACTAAAGAAACCAACCTAACTAAAGAAGAGTTGGCACATTTAAGAGAATTAATAGACCAAGAACTTAAAAACAAATAGTTATGCTTATATACCTATTAAAATCCACAGCTTGTTTAGCCATATTATTCCTTTTTTACAAAGTATTTTTAGAAGGGCAAAATATGCACAAGTTTAAACGTTTTTATCTACTAGCTGCTTTAGCTTTAAGTTTTGGTATACCGCTAATAACGTTTACAACATACATACAAGTGCCAACAATAATTTATGAAACACCATTGGATTATGGCAACATAAATAGTATAGAAATTATTGCAGAACCCACTAATTACTGGCCATACATAATTTGGAGTATTTATGGTTTAGGCATTTTTATTTTTAGTATAAAATTCATTAAAAACAGTACTAACCTATTTTTAAAAATAAAGCAAAATCCTAAGCAAAGGTTACAAAACCATACCAATGTATTGTTGTCTGAAAAAACAACGCCACATACTTTTTTAAGTTATATATTTTTAAATAAAGAAGCCTATCAACATAAAAAAATACCAAAAGAAGTGTTGCTGCATGAAATTACACATGCAAAACAAAAACACTCTTTAGACGTATTACTTATAGAGGTTTTACAAGTTATATTCTGGTTTAATCCGCTTATCTATTTTATAAAGCACGCTATTAAATTAAATCACGAATTTTTAGCAGACCAAGCTGTGTTAAACCAAGGTGCAGACACTATTAATTACAGAAAAATTTTACTTGCATTTTCATCAAATGCAACAGAGCCACATATGGCAAATTCAATTAATTATTCATCAATCAAAAAACGATTTACAGTTATGAAAAAAAGAACCTCAAAACGGTCGGTTGTATTAAGAAGCTTACTGCTTATACCTTTGGCAGCATTGCTTTTTTACAGTTTTAGCAACCAAAAAACAGAAGAAGTATTAGTAGACACTCAAGCCTCACACACAAATAAAAATGTAGGGAAAGGTGCTTCAGAAAAAATGATGCAAGAGTATATTAATTACATTCAGAATTACCAAAACGCTAAGAAAAAGGTAATTAATATGCCAGATTATAATAGAGTAGTTGCCATTTATGATCTAATGACAGAACAACAACGTGCAACCGTTACAGACCATAAAACTATTCTTAAATTCCCTAGTATAGATTTAAAAAATACCACAAAAAAAACACCAACGCAATCGGAGTTTAATTCTTGGAAAAACAAAGAAAACTTTGCTATTTGGATAGACAATAAACACGTTCCTAATTCCGTATTAAATAAGTATTCGGCATCAGATATTGTTCATTTTAACAATAGCTTTGTGTACAAAAATGCACGTAGCGCAAAATTTCCTCAAGAGCACCAAGTAAATTTATTTACCAAACAAGGGTTTGCCAATATATACATTAAAGCTGATGTAAATAAGTATAATAGCATACTCCAAAATTATAATAGCGAGTTAAATGTATTTAAAAATAACAACGCAATCTCTAACGATGATTTAGACATAAAAAATGTTCAATTAAAAAAACTTTATGCTGAGTTTAGCAAAGAAGAAATAGAAAAATACAACATTGTTTTCCCAGAAAGTATCCCTGTTAAAAATTCTGAACAGGTAGGTTTAGTTATAAAAGAAGAAAAACAAGACCCTTTAGAAACCTATAAAAAAGAGTACAACACATATGTAACCTTAACTAAACAAGAACCACATTATATACATAGATCAGAAGCTGAGAAAAAGAAAATTGATGATCTTTTTACGCTTTTAGGTAGCCTATACTTTAGCTTAAGCAAAGAAGATAGAGCTAAGGTGAAAACGGCTAATCCACCTATTTTACCATACGTAATACTAATTAGAAATGGCAAAACAGAATACAAAAAAAGAAGCGAGTTAACGGCAGAAGATAAAAAATTATTGCCACCACCACCACCACCGCCTGCTGCAAATGCTAGTTTAAAACATAACTCTAAAGAGATAAAAAAAGCTTGGACAGATTGGACTAAGGATGCTACTGAATATGCTGCTGCTGTAAAAGCATACTCTAAAGGAGAAAAAATAACCAAGGAAGAGTTAACAAAATTGTATGACAAAACAATGAAGACTCTGGATATATACAATGCCGTAGCAAAAAAAGAAAAAATAGAGTCTAATATAGTCCCACCACCGCCACCGCCATTACCAGCATCAAATAACAAACAAGATTCTAAAGAACTTGCAAAAGCCAGAGCTACTTTTAAAAAAGATGCTAATGCATATGGTACTGCCGTTAGTGAATACAGAAAACAAGGAAAAGGAACCAAGGAAGAGTTAAATAAGTTGTATAAGAAAACAATGAAAAGCTATGAGAAATGTAGTGCGCTAATTAAAAAAGAAAAAGGAGCAGCTCCATTACCACCACCGCCACCTCCTGCTCCACCAATAAAGGACTAATTATTCATAATAATGTCTTAAAAAGTAATAAAAAGCCTCATTTAGAGGCTTTTTTTGTAACAAATCATTACAAAATGCGTTCTTATAGGTACATCAATCATCAAAAAAAAGAACACTTATGATTAAACGTTTTTTTATACTCTGCTCCGGAGCAGATACTGCTATACTAGAAACTTGCTCTAACGGTGAGCAAAACAAATATGCTGGTATTGGCGCAACTGTATTTTTTACTGCTCTTATGGCTTTTATTGCTAGTTCTTATGCACTTTATACTGTTTTTGATAATGTTTACTACGCCTCATTCTTTGGCCTTATCTGGGGCTTATTAATTTTTAATTTAGACCGCTTTATTGTTTCAACCATAAAAAAAAGAGACAATTTTAAAAGTGAATTGTTACAGGCCACACCACGTATTATTTTAGCTGTTATTATTGCCATTGTCATCTCTAAACCTTTAGAGATGAAGATTTTTCAAAAAGAAATCAATCAGGTTTTATTAGAGCAAAAGAATGACTTAACGCTTGCAAACAAGGATCAGTTAGCGTTGCAGTACAATCCTAAAAAGGAAAGCATTCATCAATCTATAGAAAAATTAAAACAAGAAATTACAGCTAAAGAAGCAGAAACCAACGCACTTTACAACACTTACATTGCCGAGGCAGAAGGAAGAGAAGGTACTAAATTACTAGGTAAAGGACCTGTTTATGAAGAAAAAAGGCAAAAACACGATGCTGCTTTGCAGGAGTTACAAACATTAAAAGAAAATAATAGTATAAAAATTACAGCATTAGAAAATGAGATTGCTACACTAGATACAGAATATGCCACAACGGTAAAAGAGTCGCAACCAATTATTGATGGTTTTGATGGTTTAATGGCGCGTATAACGGCTTTAAACAAGTTACCTTGGTTACCATCATTCTTTATCTTTTTACTGTTTTTAGCCATAGAAACGTCTCCTATAATAGCAAAATTACTTGCGCCAAAAGGAATGTACGATTATAAGCTTGAGGAGGAAGAAAGTGTTCTAAAAACTTGGGTTACACAAAAAGTAGAGCAACGCAATATGTTAATGCAAACAGATGCTGCTATTAACAAAAAAGTATATGATGATATTGAACAAGAAAACGAAATTTACAATTATAAAAAACAACAAGCAGAGAAGTTGCTAAAACAACAAACTGATGCTTTCCATAACATACAAGCAAAGAATTTATAATAAAAAAGAGGCTCGTTTTTATTAAACGAGCCTCTTTTGCTATTGTATGCTTTTACTTAATTTGCAAAATACACATAGATTGCTACTACAATTAAACAAACCATAATACCTATCTGGTTTACATATTTGTAAGGTTTAATTTCTACCTGCTCTGTGTATTTTTGTACAAATGCTGTTTCTCTTGGTTTAATTTTACCAATAGCCAACATTATTAAAGCGTTTACTACACACAAAATAGCCATTACATGTAAAAAGTGAGGATAAGCATCTGCTTCTATAATTGCTAATGCATCTACATCTGTAACACCAGCAGCTTTTGCTTTTTCAAAAGCAGAATCAACAAAATAAGGTTTCATTAAAAACTGACTAATAATATATAATAAAGAACCGGATATAATACCCACTTTAGCAGCTATTGCCGGAACTCTTTTAGTTAAGAAACCTATAATAATTACAGAGAAAATTGGAATACTATAAATACCATTTACTTCTTGTAAATAACCAAATAGACTCCCTGCGTTTGCTATAAAAGGTGCTATAAACATTGCTGCTAGAGCTAATATAATTCCAAATATTTTTCCGTTTTTAACCACTTTGGTTTCACTAGCCTCTGGGTTTATATGTTGCTTGTAAATATCCAAACCAAATAATGTAACAGAACTGTTTAAAACACTATTAAAAGAACTTAAAATTGCACCAAATAATACTGCTGCAAAAAAACCAACTAAGTAATCTGGTAAAACTTTACCGACCAATAATGGATAAGCGCTAGAAGAATCTATTTTACCTTCAAAAATATGAAAAGCTATAATACCTGGTAATACTAAAATTAACGGGCCTAATATTTTTATAAAAGAAGCCAGTAGTAACCCTTTTTGTCCTTCTGCTAAGTTTTTAGCTCCTAAGGCTCTTTGTATAATTTGTTGGTTTGTTCCCCAATAGAAAAGGTTTACCAACATCATCCCTGTAAAAATTGTAGAAAAAGGAACCGAGTCTGTTTTGGCTCCCATAGAATTAAATTTTTCAGGATTTTGTGTTGTTAAAATAGACAAACCATCCATAATACTACCATCTCCAATATACATTAATCCAAAAACAGGAATTAAAATACCACCTATTAACAAACCTATTGCATTTATAGAATCTGATACCACAACAGCTTTTAAACCGCCAAAGACAGCGTAAATACCTCCAATAATACCAATACCCCAAACACACAACCATATAGATGCTGTATGGCTAATACCTAAGTTTTCTGGCACATTAAACATTCCGCTTATTGCCACAG
This sequence comes from Cellulophaga fucicola, assembly GCF_900119145.1. Taxonomy (GTDB): domain Bacteria; phylum Bacteroidota; class Bacteroidia; order Flavobacteriales; family Flavobacteriaceae; genus Cellulophaga; species Cellulophaga fucicola. Next base: position 859,874 of record NZ_FPIY01000002.1, read on the forward strand.
AACCAGAATATAAAATTACAGGTAATAACACAACTACATAGCCTGTTAAAAATAAACCAGATGTTATTGTTTTTGTTGTAACATCAAAACGTTCTGCTAAAAACTGAGGTACAGTTGTTAATCCACCTTTTAAATATCTTGGCAATAAAAAAATAGCAGTAATAACTATTGCTATTGCTGCTAACGTTTCCCAAGCCATAACAGACAAACCATCTGTATAAGCATCAGAGTTTAAACCTATTAATTGCTCTGTAGAAAGGTTTGTTAGTAAAAGAGATCCTGCAATAACACCTGCAGTTAAACTTCTTCCTCCTAAAAAATATCCATCAGAAGAGTTTTCATTAGTTTTTCTTGTAGCCAGGTAAGAAATTACGGCCACCAAAACTGTAAAGCCCACAAAGGACAGTAATGTTAATAACATAGTGCTAAATAAGTTTGGTTTAAGCTTATAAATATATTGGATTAATTTCTGTATAAAAAATAACACAGACATCATTTATATATCTTTTGTTATAAATTCAACCGAAAACGATGTAGTTCAACTTATACTTTAAAATATATCAACAACAATTGCTATTTTACAAATAATATATTTACTTAATAAATAACAATTACCAATACAAAGCGTTACTACTAGGTAAATCTTAAGGAACACATGATGAAAAAAATTACAATGTTACTCTTGTTGTTTATGGTCATAACAGCCACTGCACAGAAAATGCAAGTAACATACAAGTTTAGCGAAAAACATAACGACAGGTATAAATATTCTAATTTACTTACCATAGATAGTGATGGAGATAACGGTTCTATACTTGTACGCTCTTACTATACTGGTTTAATTTTAAAACCAAAAGGGTATTACATAGAACATTACAACAAGAATTTAGATTTGGTAAGCGAGTTTAATTACAAGCTTAAAGATAAAGATTTTGTAAACGGTTTTATTAGTAACGGACAGTTGTATCTTATTTTTTTAGAGTACAATTCTAGTAAAGAAACCTATGACTATATAGCACACCAAAGCCCTTTAGATAATTTTGCTTTTACACAAAAAACAATTTTATCTGTACCATCTAAACAAGTAGACAACCCATTAGATAAGAATTACTATAATCGTAATTTTGCTTCTGGCTTTACAACCTCTGTGTTATTTAACAAATCTAAAGATGCCTTTGTAATTAGTGCTCACTTTAAAAAAGCAAAAGACAATCAGCATTTTATTTATGTTTTTGATAATAATCTAGACTTGCTTATTACACACGATTTCTCTTCTGAAGTTGAAGAAAAAAATTATGCATTTGAAAGTGTAGAAATTACTAAAAACAAAAAAGAAGTTTTTCTTGTTGCCAAGGCTTACTTTAAAAAAAGACGTTTTTCTGCCTTAGAGCGTAGATATCAGTACGAGTTGCTTAAGGTTTCTGAAGAAGAAAGAGTTATGAAAACTTTTGATGAGCCAGGTAAATTTTTAGAAGCATTAAAACCAATACTTACAGATGAAAAATTTATTTGTGTTGGTTTTTATGCAAATAGAAAAGATAATAGATACAACGGACTTAGTTACTTTAAATTAGACGAAGGATCTTTAGACATTAAGGACAAAAAATTTATTCCTTTTTCTGCGCAGTTTATGGCAGATAAATTTGGCAAAGAAGAAGATAGTAAAGAAGTTAAAAACTTAGTTTTTAAAAACGCAGAAATTGCTGATGATGGCTCTATCGTTTTTAATGCCGAAGAATATTTTGTAACATCGGGTTACCAAAGTAATCCTGGAGGCGGATCTAGAGTTAAAATTAGCAGATACCATTACAATGATATGGTTGGCGCTAAATTAAGTGATGACGGTGACCTTATTTGGGTACGTAATATTAATAAGTCTGAGGTTACACAAGGTGATGCTGCTTATGCGTCTTACAGTACATTTACAAAAGGAGACAGTTCTTACTTTTTTATTAGTACCGCTGCAGAAAATCCGCAATTAATAAATAACGAACGTATTGTTTTTAGACAAGGTTTAAGCAGAAATAGAAACATATTTTTAATTAAGTTAGATGCTAAAGGCTTTATGACGTACGAGAAAATTATAGATAGTAAAACTGCCAGATTACCATTAATGATATCTAAACCATTAATAACAGAAAATAACATTTTGTTTTACGCAAAACGAGGTACAAAAAAGCAGTTAGTAGAAGTAGCTTTTTAAAAACACACTCCTTATAAATTATAATCCTCTTGCTAAAAAGTAAGAGGATTTTTTTTGTTTTATACATGCAATTAAAACCAAAACCTCACTTTTTTAAAGGTTTTTATAGTGTATTTTCTTGCTATTAATTACTATTTTTAAATTTTTAGTGTTCGTTATAGCATTTAACCATTCGTACCATATGAAGAGTCAACAATTAGAAAATTTACTTGGTGAAAATATTTTAAAATTGAGTCAGATTATTGGTGAGGAGTTTGAAAACAAACTATTTGACAGTAGTTTTTATTACATAAAAAATGAATCAATAAAAAAGAATTTATACGGAATGCAATATAATTCAGTAACTGTTTTAACTAATGAAAAAGATAACATTAAGTCAATAAGTATTCATTTTGATAAAACCATAAATAAATATTTTTATGAATCTTTTATTGAAGATTATAAGAAGCCAAATAATATTCTTGTAATTGAAGCTTCAGAAACTAAAAGTGAAGGATTTTTAGTAGGTAAGTCATTTAATCAAAAGCTAAGGACAAACAATATACAATTAAGGGAAGGAAAATTTGATGAAAACCCATTATTTATAGTTTGGACAAAAGAAGATTATGAAGTAAAGTTCTTTTTCAGATACAATAATAATTCAAGCGAAGTAACATATAGATTGCTACATTAACCAGCTAACTTATTTTTTTATTTTAATATGAATATGGTAATGAAAGGCTGAAAAAGTTTTAATGGGAATGGAATACCTATACTTATTAAGTAAATTTATCAATATAACTTAATCACAGTCGTTGACAACAAATTGAAGCCATAAAATATGAATTTTACTAGCCCCCAAGAAGCTCTAATAGTAATAGAAGAAAGTCATAAAAAAAGTAAAGAAGCAATGAAAGTTGGTGACTTTAGAACCAATAATAAAATAATATCACAAGAAATGATGCCAGCATTTTTATACTTAGAAAAAAATAATCTAACAAAACTACTCATTCCCTTTTTAAAAAATAAAGATGTTGATTTGAGCCTAATAGTCTCGAGAAAACTGCTACCGTATTATGAAGAAATAGCAATCAATAATTTAAATGATATTATTCAAAAAAAGATACCACATAAATGGGATGTAGCTGAAACTATTATTAAAGAGTGGAAAGGTTCGCCACTTTAATAAATTTCTATATGAAATATTTTTCAATAAGTCCAACAAATGATTTAGAAGTAATTGGCCATTATCCACAGACAAATTTTAGTGATAATTACAACCCTGCATTGCCCGAATCTCATTGGCAAATAAAATTCAATGAGTTCCCTGATTTCAAACCTAACTATAAATTAGATATACACCCAAAAGCAATTCCTACGAATTTAATAAGTGGTACTGGTGGGTACCATGGTTTATTAATCGATTTTGAATTAAAGCAATTATTAGAACAACATAATTTACCTCAATGTCATTTTTACCCTATTGATGTCCAACACAATAACAAACTACTTAATTATTATTGGTTACATTATGTTATGGATGATGTTTGGGAAAATATCGAATTAGAAAGTTCTGAAATTCGAATTCAGCACTTAAGTAATTTAAATAATTATGTAGTTCTACCAATGATAAATAAAGATTATATGACTCATTTGCATAATTACTTTCTCAAGAATCATGAATTTCATATCATCCCTGAAAAAATAATATTAAAGAATAAAATTAAAGAATTAGACATTATTGATTTAAGTTTTCTGCATAGTAAACCTCTAATAAGCTACAGACTAAAAAAAGCTATAGAAGAACAAGGTATGAACGGTTTTGGTCTAAAGTTATTTAAACCAATAAGATAACAGTATAGTATAAATTAAATGACACTGGTATTTACAAAAGTGAATTTGGCCATCATCCATTGGCAAAAATAGCATTTAAATCAGATAAGTTTTATAAATACAAAAATGCATTTAGTGTATCTAAGAATACTTTACAAAGGGTTTGGATAAATGCTAACCCTAATAAATTACCGATAGATGTTCACAGTAAAATTACTGGGCGACAAACTAGTTTGTACAAGAATTTTGCAAAATCAAGAGATCGATTATATTTGGATAAAATGGCGGAAATTGAAATTAAAGCAATGACAGAAGTAGGAATACCCAAAGCCATTGCACAAGGCTGAGTTATAAAAGCATTACAAGACTTAAAAGTCCAAGGTGTAAAAATAATCACTAATGTCCCTTGGGGTGGTAAAAATTAAATACAAAATGAAAACAAATCAGAAAATTTTAGAAGAATTTGGAAGAATTCTAATTACAAGTGTTTTTGATCTTAATTATAGGGTTCTAAAAAACAATCTTGATAAAAATTTGAAATCGGGGCAGTTAGACAAAAAAATTAATTCTCAATCTAAAGAAGCTTATGAAAATGCATTATTTTCATTTTTGAATTTTTTTGAAGAAAACGAGCAATTTAAAATTGTTTATGAAGAAGAAGGCAAACAGGTTAACCTTTTAGAGATTAGTGAAATGCTTAAAGCAGAAATTCACGGTAAAGATGGTTGGATAGAGCAATTTAGTGAAGAATTAAAAAAAGAAAATGACAATTAACAGTAAACTTATTTAGCAATATGAAAAAATTATATTACATATATGCTAATTGGAGAAAAAATGACGTTGATTTCATCAACAGTTTAGATATTAGTAAAAAAATAGATATTGGACCTTGTTCTTTTTCTTTAAAAGAAGGGGGAGATTTAGATAAAATCGTAAATCATTACTCAAAAAAAGATGGTCTATTTTCAAAAACTAAACCAAAAGATTTTGAAATAAAACAAGCAAGCTGTCTTTTTACTAAAGAAGAATTAAATAATTCTAAATATTACGCTATAGAACTATTGGGTAGTGAAACGTCCCCCAATAGATGGCCGCAACCAAACAAAAAACAAGAGTACCAAGAGCAAATATTTATTTTTGATAAATATAAAAATGGCCAAATTATAAGTATGGCTAATAAAAAACAAATTGCTCCTTTTAAAATTATGCCACCAAAATGGAAAAAAGCAGAAGTCTGTTTTAATTTAGGATTAGAATATGAATATATACTTTTTAAAAAAGAATTTTATATGGAAGTTCTTGCTCCACTAGGCTTAGAAGCTATGGAAGTTATAGACTATAAAACTAATAAAACATTAGATGATAGTGTTCAACTAATTATACCTAACGCTAAAAGTAAATTATTACTTAAAAATTCAGCTTATGATATTTATCCAAAAGAACAAACAGGAGGATTTAAGCAATATACAATGCAAACTTTAGATTTTTTCCCTGAATTTGAAACAGATTTTAATTTTCACACTTGTTATAGCCTAGAAGATTTTCTTGGAGGACATAAAAAAATTATAATATCACAAGAGTTTTCTAAACTATTAATTAATCATAATATAATTAGCAAAAATAAAGAGGGATTAACACCTGTAAAAACAGTAAATATAAATTTCACTAGCGTCTAATTCCTTCCTGAAAGTTTTCTGCCGTATTTTCGTCTAACAATACAATAATATTAAAAGATAAAATAGTTATGCAAATACATATATGGTCAGATATTAGATGCCCGTTTTGTTACATTGGTAAACGTAACTTTACAGCTGCATTAGATAAATTTCCGCACAAAGATAAAATTACTGTAGAGTGGAAAAGTTTTGAGTTAGATCCTAACTTAAAAACGCAAACAGATATTAATGCTATAGACCACTTTATGCAAAGTAAAGGTGTAGACGAGGTTAATGCTAAAGGTATGTTTAACAGAGTTACAGAAATGGCTAGTGGTGTTGGTCTTAACTTTAAAATTGAAGACATTGTTACCGCAAATTCTTTAAACGCACACCGTTTATTGCAATATGCAAAAACAGTAGGTTTTGCAGATACTACTAAAGAAGCATTGTTAAAAGCACATTTAGAAGATGGTAAAAATATAGATGATATAGCGTTTTTGGTAAATACAGCTATCTCTGTTGGTATGGAAAAAGCTGCTGTTGAAGAAATATACAAAACAGATGCTTTTACATACGAGGTAAGACAAGACGAAATGGAAGCTCGCAACATAGGCGTTAGCGGTGTACCTTTCTTTGTTTTAGATAACAAGTACGGAGTTTCTGGAGCACAACCAGTAGAGGCCTTTACTGAGGCTTTAGAACAAGCTTGGGAAAAACATCAAAAAGAGTCGTTAACTATTTTACCAACAACAGGCGGAGAATCTTGTGATGTAGACGGTAATTGTGATTAATTTGCAATTATAAATAAATAAAAAGGCGCTATTAGCAAATGTTAATAGCGCCTTTTGTACTTTACAATACTTTTATTTTAGTTCCCAACCTTTTCTATAGTCACGAGAAACCCACTCGTTAGCCATATCAAAATTTGTAACCTTCATATTTGCGGCGTCCCATTTTATGGTACGTCTACCAGGGTAGTTATAAGGGTCCCAATCTCCTACTTTTTTACCCGCTTTTAATGTTTTATATTGATATGCTTTAATGGCTAAATTACCCATAAGCACGCCCTCTGTTAATGGCCCGGCTTTAGTTACAAAATCTGATGATGCTGTAGTACCAGTTAAACAACCTTCTACCCAGTTATTTTGGTGTCCAGAAGAACCACCTACTATTCTTGGCAATGTTTCTTTTGGTTTATTAAACATACTATTAACATCTGCTGGTAATAATCTAGGATTAGCAGAATATACATCTGTTACAATAATCCCTTTTGTACCATGAAAAACTACACCACCATCTCCGTTTCCTAATTTTTCACCATCTGCCAATTCACTAGGAATATCTGGCATAATTCCGCCATCATACCAATTTAAGTCTATACTACCTTGGTTTGGTGCATCTACTTTTAAACGCACTACAGATGAAGGCGGACAAGAGCTAGAGTAATCTGCCTCTACAAAATCTCCAACCCAAGTAGTTGTACAACTAGCTTCGGCTTCTGTTGGTGATCCTAAACCTAAAACACTATACGGAGTTTCCATAATATGGCAACCCATATCGCCTAAAGCACCTGTTCCAAAATCCCACCAGCCACGCCATTTAAATGGCAAATAAGCAGGGTTATAATCTCTCATAGCTGCTGGGCCTAACCATAAATCCCAATCTAACCCCTTAGGGATTGGGTGTCCGCCTACTGGTGTTTTTACACCTTGTGGCCAAACAGGTCTGTTGGTCCAACAATCTACCTTGGTAACGTCACCAATTACTCCGGCATCTATCCATTCTTTAGCAGTTCTACTACCAGGGCTAGATGCTCCTTGGTTTCCCATTTGAGTAATAATTCCGTTTTCTTTAGCAACTTTGGTCATTAACCTTACCTCTTGTATATTGTGTGCCAAAGGTTTTTCTACATACGCGTGTTTTTTAGCTCGCATAAAAGGCAATGCAATAGTTGCGTGTGTATGGTCTGGTGTTGCCACCATAATAGCATCAATATCATTTAAATGATTATCGTATACTTGCCTAAAATCTTTATATCTTTTTGCTTTTGGGTGTAATTTATGACTCGCAGCAACACCTCTTTCATCTACATCACAAAGGGTTACAAATTTTACTTTACCGGTGTCTGTAAGTTCTTTAATAACAGAAGCTCCTCTTCCTCCTACTCCAAATGCTCCTATGTAAAGTGTATCACTAGGTGGCACGTGATTTTTACCAAGTACAAAACTTGGAACAATAGAAAATGCAGCAGATGATGCAGCTACATTTTTTATAAATTTTCTTCTTTCCATATTAAGGTTGCTTATAAATTACTGGCTGAAGATACACAAAAAATAAAAGCAACAATTTTAGCTAAAGTGTTAAAAGAAGTACTATAACGTTGTAGTTAAAAAGATTATTCTATTCCGTTCCACTCGTTATAAAACTGCTCTAAAAAAGTCTCCATATACGAATGTCTTTGTGCTGCTAGCTTTATCCCGGTTTTGGTATTCATTTTATCTTTTAGAAGTAATAATTTTTCATAAAAATGATTAATTGTTGGAGCAGTAGATTTTTTATATTCCTCTTTGGTCATATTTAAATTAGGAGCAATTTCAGGGTTATACATTTCCCTGTTTTTAAATCCGCCATAATTAAAAGCACGCGCAATACCAATTGCACCAATAGCATCTAACCTATCTGCATCTTGCACCACTTGTAGTTCTAAAGAGGTAAAAGGTTTTGCTGTAGTTGCATCATCAACCTTTAAACTACTTTTAAAAGAAATGTTTTCTATAATTTTTACAACGTGATCTATAATTTTTTCATCAACCTGTATAGATCTTAAAAAATCTGTTGCCATTTTAGGGCCAACAGTTTCATCGCCATTATAAAATTTAGCATCGGCTATATCATGTAGTAGTGCCCCAAGAGCAACTACCAATTGGTTTACAGCTTCATCCTTAGCCAAAAGCATTGTGTTGTTATACACACGTTCTATATGAAACCAATCATGGCCACCTTCTGCACCTTCTAAAGTTTTTTGTACAAAAGCTTTAGTTTTTGCAATAATATAAGAGTTTATCATTTAAAAGAAGTTACACCTTTAGTTACTGTTTGTTCTACTTGTGCTATAATATCGTCTGCATTACCAGTAATTTCTACAGGTGCATGTACGTCTATAGTAAAGTGACTGCCTAAGCCATATGGGTATTTCCCATATTTTAGAAGTTTCCAAGAGTTGTTAATACTTATAGGCACTATTAAGGCTGATGGTGCATTTTTCATTAGAATTTTAAGTCCCATTGGCTGAAACTTTTTAGGATGTCCTGTTCTACTTCTTGTTCCTTCTGGAAAAATGATAGCACAACGGTTATTCTTTTCTATATATTTACCCAACTTGGCAATTTCTGAAAGCGCTTGCCTAGCATCTTTACGGTCTATTAAGGCAGAACCTCCGTGTCTTAAATTATAAGATACACTTGGTATGCCTTTTCCTAATTCTTTTTTGCTTACAAATTTTGGGTGGTTCTTTCTAAAAAACCAAATAAGTGGCGGAATATCATTCATACTCTGGTGGTTTGCTACTAGAATAATTGGCCTATCTGTAGGTATTTCTGCTTTTTTTCTAAAAGCATAGTGCGTACCCAAAAAATGGGTGCTACGCATTAAAAACCAATTTAAAATACTAACACTTTTTTTGTGTGCGGTATAGCCAAAGACGTTAAAACAGATCCATTGTATAGGATGAAACACAATTAGTGACAACCCAAAAAAGAAAAAATACAACGCCGTTAACGGATATGATAAGATTTTTTGCATGCTACAAAAATAAAAAAACCACCCTATGTTTAGAGCGGTTTTTAAAGATAATTTAAATTCTATTAATTAACAGAATTCGTCATAAGCTTGCTTTAGGTTTTCAGCAATCATTTCTGCTGGTCTACCTTCAATATGGTGACGTTCTATCATGTGTACCAATTCTCCGTTTCTAAACAAAGCCATACTTGGCGATGAAGGAGGAAAAGGAACCATTAGTCCTCTTGCTGCGTTAACTGCATCTGTATCTACACCAGCAAAAACTGTAACAGTATTGTCTGGTTTTTTATCGTTTAATAAACTCATTTTTGCGCCAGGTCTTGCGTTAGCAGCTGCACAACCACATACTGAGTTAACAACTACCAAAGTAGTACCTTCTGCATTTACTATCTTTTCTACAGCTTCTGCTGTAAATAATTCCTCAAAACCTACAGAGGTTAAATCCTCTCTCATTGGTTTTACTAATTCTGCTGGGTACATATGTTCTAAATTTTTATGTTAATAAGCGTTTTACAAAAGTAACCAATTTGTCGCATTTTTCTGTAAACCTTAACTTTTCATTTAATCTTAACCTTTATCTTTGAAAAAATTTACAAAAAAGTATGTTAAAATGGATCGCTGCTATAATAGGCAGCATATTTTTTAAACTACCTGGAGGCATTGCTGGTTTTTTTATTGGTAGTCTTTTAGATAATCTTAGCGGAAGTAGTCGTAACAGAAGCGGAAATACTGTTTTTAGTGATATGACGCGCCAAAAAGTATCTCCTGCCGATTTTGAGATGCAATTAATATCGCTCTGCTCTATTGTTATTAAAGCAGATGGTAAAGTTAGCCAGTCAGAACTAGATTATGTACGCCAGTATTTTGTGCAGACATATGGTAAAGAAAAAGCAAATGCTATTTTTAGAACGTTTAACGACGTAAATAAAAAGCATGAGATTTCTGCTAAACGCATTTGCTATTATCTAAATCAACGTGTACGCTATGAGGTGCGTTTACAACTAGTGCATTTTTTATTTGGTATTGCACAAGCAGATGGCACTGTATCTGCATCAGAAGTAGAAGTTATTAGAGATATTGCTGCATACTTTAAACTAGGTAAAAAAGATTATGAGAGTGTAAAGGCAATGTTTGTAGAATCTGCAGATAACGCTTATAAAATTTTAGAGATTGCTAAAACTGCTACTGATGACGAGGTAAAAAAAGCATACAGAGCAATGGCTAAAAAATACCACCCAGACAAGGTAATTACACAAAATGAAGCCATAAAAAAGGGCGCAGAAGAAAAATTTAAAGAAGTACAAAAAGCTTATGAAACAATCCAAAAAGAAAGAGGAATAGGCTAAACTTACTTTAGAGTAGAATTATACATTAATTAAATTACAGCAAATGGAACAGTTTTTATTTTACGTTGGTTTAGGTTTAGATCATGTTTTAGATTTTAGTGCTTATGATCATATTTTGTTTTTAACAGCACTGGCAATTCCTTTTTCATTTAAAGACTGGTCAAAAATATTGTTATTAGCAACTGTTTTTACTGTAGCGCATTGTTTTTCTTTAGGTCTATCTAGTTATGGTTATGTAACACCAGACGTAGGTTTAATAGAGTTTTTAATACCTGTAACTATTTTTATAACTGCATTATTTAATATTTACGCTGCTAAAAACAAGCAAACTTTAGCCTCTATAAAACTACACCTTGTAGCAACTGCATTTTTTGGTTTGGTTCACGGTTTTGGTTTTTCTAACTACTTTAAAATGTTAATGGCAGAAGAAGAAAATAAATTTTTACCACTTCTTGGTTTTGCTACAGGCATAGAAATGTCTCAGATATTAATTTTAGTATTTGCTTTAGCACTAACTTTTATTATGGTGCATTTACTAAAACTAAAACAATGGTTATATGTAGTTATAGCTTCTGTAATTGTACTTGCCATTACAATACCAATGCTTATAGACACGTTTCCTTATTAAGACGCTGTGTTAAAATTATCCTTTATTGATTGTGTGCTTTAGCTAAAGCCTGTATCTTGTGGCCATTACATTAAAAATGAAAGACAGTAAACAAAAAAAATACGACGAAGCTTACTTACGAATGGCTCAGGAATGGGGCAAGTTATCGTATTGCAAACGTAAGCAAGTAGGCGCTATTGTTGTAAAAGACAGAATGATAATTTCTGATGGATACAATGGTACACCAACTGGTTTCGAAAATATTTGCGAAGACGAAGAAGGCTACACAAAATGGTATGTTTTACATGCTGAAGCCAATGCAATATCTAAAGTAGCATCTTCTACACAATCTTGTACAGGTGCAACTCTATACATTACATTATCTCCTTGTAAAGAATGTAGTAAGCTTATTCACCAATCTGGCATAGTACGTGTTGTATATCAAAATGCATACAAAGATGATTCCGGATTACGATTTTTAGAAAAAGCAGGCATTAAACTAACGTATTTGCCATTGTAAAGACAGTATGAAAAATAAAATGTATTACATATGGCCAATTGTAATTGCTCTTGCTTTAGCAATTGGAATTTTACTTGGTGGTAAATTAAATTTTAATGACTCTCCTGAACGTCTTTTTACAACCAATTCTAAAAAAGACAAACTTAACAGACTTATAGACTACATAGATTACGAGTATGTAGACGAGGTTAATACAGATAGTATTGTAGATGTTGCCGTAAATAACATCTTAGGTAAACTAGATCCACATTCTGTTTACATTCCTAAAAAGGAAATGGCAGAAGTATCTGAAAATATGAAAGGTGATTTTGTGGGTATTGGTGTAAACTTTTATATGTACCAAGATACAATTTCAGTTATAAAAACAGTAGAAAATGGTCCTAGTTATAACAAAGGCATAGAAGCTGGCGATCGTATTTTAAGCGCAGATGGCAACAAATTATTTGGTAAAGATTTAGCAAGTGGTAGTGTTGTAGATCAACTAAAAGGAAAAAGAGGCTCTACTGTAGACTTAGAAATCTATAGAAAAAAAGAAGACCGTACTTTTACTGTAACAGTAAAAAGAAATACCATACCATTAAAAAGTGTAGATAGCTATTATATGCTAACTAATGACATTGGTTACATAAAGGTTAATAGGTTTGCAGAGTCTACCTACAAAGAATTTAAAACAGCACTTAAAGCATTGCAAAAACAAGGTGCTACAAAGCTTACCTTAGATTTAAGAGATAACCCTGGTGGTTATTTAGGTATTGCAGAGCAAATGGCAGATGAGTTTTTAAAAGACGGAAAACTTATATTGTTTACAAAAAACAAAAAAGGAAAAGTAGAAAAAGCATTTGCTACAGATAAAGGTAGTTTTGAAGACAAACCTGTTTTTGTTCTTATAAATGAGCGTTCTGCTTCTGCTAGTGAAATTGTTGCTGGTGCACTACAAGATAACGATATAGGAACTATAGTTGGCAGACGTTCTTTTGGCAAAGGATTAGTACAAAGAGAAATGGATTTAGGTGATGGCTCTGCCGTACGCTTAACTATATCTAGGTATTATACACCAACAGGAAGGTCTATACAGCGAGATTACAAAAAAGGAAACGCAGATTACTATCAAGAATTAATGAAGCGTTACGCACGCGGAGAAATGAGAGAAGCAGATAGTATTAAAGTAGCAGACTCTTTAAAATACACAACACCTAAAGGTAAAATTGTATATGGCGGCGGAGGTATAATACCAGATGAGTTTGTGCCTATTGGAGACAACGAACAAGAAGCTATTTTAGACTTAGATAGCTACGGATTTATGTCGTACTTTATTTTTGAGCATTTAGACAAGGACAGATCTAAATACACTATGTTTACTCGCGAAGAATTTATAAACGATTTTAAGGTTGATGGCAACTTGTTTACAGACTTTATTTCTTACGCAAAGAAGAGTAATGTTAATTTAGACTTTTACAAATACGAGATTAGTATAAAAAGGTTTCTAAAAGCTACTTTAGCAGATCAGTTATTTGATGCTAATTCATATGCTAAAATTAAAAGTAAGTCGGACCCAATGCTAAGAAAAGTATTAGAGTTAACAAACGAAAACTTTACAGATAAGGATATAGAGAATACGCAAAACATAGACAACTAGTCTATTTAATACATACCTAAAACTCTTTTTGTTATATTGCATAATATGATGGAAATACTACAAAAGCAGCACGCTTTTTTTAAGTCTCAGCAGACTAAAGACGTTACCTACAGAAAAGAAGTTTTAAAAAAACTTAGACAAGAAATTATAAAAAGAGAAGCAGACATTTGTGATGCTATCTATGCCGATTTTAAAAAACCTAGGTTTGAGTCTATGGCTGCAGAGACACAATTTGTTTTAGCCGAACTTAACTATATTATTAAAAATATAAAGAAATGGGCTAGACCAGAAAAAGTATCTGGATCACTGTTAAATTTTCCTTCTTCAGACTGGTTGTACAAAGAGCCTTATGGAACCGTACTTATTGTTGCTCCTTGGAACTATCCTTTTCAACTAGCAATTGCTCCCTTAATTGGTGCTCTTGCTGCTGGCAATACTGCTGTTATAAAACCATCAGAAATAACACCCAACACATCAAAAATAATTGCAGAAATAATAACTGCTACTTTTAAAGAAGATTATGTTGCTGTTGTAGAAGGTGGCGTAGAAGTCTCTAAAAGTTTATTAGACCAAAAATGGGATTATATTTTCTTTACAGGAAGTACTAATGTTGGTAAAATATTTTACCAAAGTGCCGCTAAACATTTAACGCCAGTAACCTTAGAACTTGGTGGTAAAAACCCTGCTATAGTAGACAGTACAGCAAATATAAAACTAGCCGCAAAACGTATTGTTTGGGGTAAGTTTTTAAATGCAGGACAAACTTGTATAGCTACGGATTATATTTTAGTACATAAAGACGTTAGAGATAAATTGGTAACAGCTCTACAAAAAAGCATAGAAGATGCTTACGGCACAGATATAGAAGCTTCTAAAGATTACGCACGTACTGTTAGCGCAAATCATTTTAATAATTTAAAAGAGATGCTAGTTGGTCAAGATATTATTTTTGGAGGCCAAAGTAACAAAACTGATAATTACCTAGCTCCTACTCTAGTAAACGAGCCTAGTCTGGATAGCAAATTAATGCAAGGCGAAATTTTTGGACCTATTCTTCCTATTATAGTATACAACACAGAAGAAGATATAGAAAAATACATTATGCAATATGGCAAACCGTTAGCAACCTATGTATTCTCTACTAGCAGAAAATTTCAGCAAAAAATAATACATAAATACAGTTTTGGTGGTGGTGCAATTAATGATACGGTTATACATATAACCAATAAAAAGCTACCGTTCGGTGGTGTTGGTTCTAGTGGTATTGGTGCATATCACGGAAAAACATCTTTTGATATTTTTTCGCATCAAAAAGCAATTATAAAAAGAGCAAATTGGCTAGATGCACCTTTGCGTTATCCGCCCTATAATTTACCATTAAAACTTGTAGAAAAAGTAAAGCACTTATTCTAAATAAAAAAGGAGGCAATTAAATAATTGCCTCCTTTTTTATGTGTTATTATCAGTTTAGAACTGGTATCTAATACCCAATGCTATATCTAAGTCTAAGTCATCAGAATACTCGTCATTAAAACCTAATTCCGGTCTCATATCTAAAGATAGAATTAAAGGAAAATCAAAGTTATATTCTATACCTATATCACCTGCTACTAAAGCAAAAGTTCCATCATTTTCTCCAGTATCAAAAGATCCTAAACCAGCACCTGCTCCTACAAACCAGTTAAAATTACCATCTAAAGGCATTACCCATTGGTACAAACCAACTAATTTAAAAGCGTCAACATTGTTAGAGTCTCTCCATCCAAGATCAAACTCTAGTCTGTTGTTGTCAGATAAATGACGCTGATAAGAAATCTCACCACCAAAACCATCATTATCTCCTAAACGTAACCCAATTGCATTTTCAGAAATTGATTGCGCCTGCATACTACATACAGTTAGCGCTAAAATTGAAAATAAACCTAATATCTTTTTCATTGTTTGTTGTTTTAATTATTAAATATACGGTGTAATCACCAAAAAAAGACAACTATGCAGTTGTCTTTTTATACTAAAATTATGTTAATTTTAGTTATTCGTTATCATCAGTGGCATCATCAATCTCATCTCCAACTTCTTCAACTCCTTCTTCAATTCCGTCACCAACTTCTTCAATTCCGTCTTCAACTTTTTCTCCTGTTGTCCTAGTATCTCTACAACTTGTTAAGGCTACGCCCATTGCAAATATGTATAATCCTAAATATAATATCTTTTTCATATTGTTGTTTTTAATTTATTAATATTCTCGCTTAACTGTTTGTGGTAGGGTTATGCTAAATATTTTTTTTCTTTCCTGTTAATAATGATACTACAAAGAGTATTAAAAATAAAAAGAATAAAATTTTTGCGATACTGGCAGCTCCTGCTGCAATACCTCCAAATCCGAAGATTCCTGCAATTATTGCTAGAACCACAAATGTAACTGTCCATCTTAACATACTATTTAATTTAAAGGTTAATATTATTGTTTTTTGAATACTTAAATTCTACACTACAAAGATGTGACTTGTTTACGAGTAGCATTAACACAAATGCTGTAAACATTAACTCATTTAAAAACAAATAAATACAAGCCCATATATATATAATAGGTATAAATTTTTGTTTTTGGTATTTGAGTCAAGAATCGTACTAAATGAGCAAAGACCAACGCTAAAGCTTAAGTAATTTTGTGTAGAACAATAATAGAAAAGGAATAGATGGTCTATTCTATGAATAATTTAAAACCCACAAACATTATGAATTATTTAAATATTAGTGACAACAAATTAGTACCTGTAGTAGGAGAGTTAAATATGCTTTTAGCAGATTATAGTGTGTATTACCAAAAGTTAAGAAGTTTTCACTGGAACGTATTAGGACAAAACTTTTTTGATTTACACGAGAAATTTGAAGAACTATACACAGATGCAAGAGTAAAAGTAGATGATATTGCAGAAAGAGTATTAACTCTAAGATACCACCCAGTAAGTAACTTTAGTAAGTACTTAAAAATATCTTCTATAGAAGAAGTATCGCCTTTAATAGACGATAAAGAAATGGTTAGCGAAATACTAAGTGACCACCAGAAAATACTAAAGCAAATGAAAGTTACTATTGAAGCTGCAGAAGAAGCGGGTGATGAAGGTACTATAGATATGATGGGCTCTTATATTGCAGAACTAGAAAAATCTAGCTGGATGTTAGATGCCTGGAGAAAAAACACAGAAGATCAGTTAAAAATTAGATCCAAAGAGATGGTTTCTTAAGGTAAAATGTTTTAAACATTTATGAACCTTAAAAACTAAGTTATGAATAATAAAATACAAACCTCATTTGTCGATATTATAGACAAAATAGAAGGTTGGGTAAGTTCTTTTATAGAGAATTTACCCAATTTAATTGTAGCCATTATAGTAATGGTTATCTCTTATTACATTGCTCGTTTTGTAAACAAATGGGCTGTAAAACTTGCATCTAAGCGCATACCACAGAATAGTATATCTAATCTTATTGGGCGTATGTGTGCTGTAATTGTAGTTTCCGTTGGTTTATTTTTAGCCTTAGGCGCAATGGATTTAAGCAAAACCCTAGACACTTTACTTGCAGGTGCAGGTATATCTGGTCTAGTTATAGGTTTAGCGTTACAAGGCACATTATCTAACTTGTTATCTGGTGTTGTTTTATCTTTTAGAAAAAAGATAGAGATAGGAAACTGGATAGAAACAAATGGCTTTTCTGGAGAAGTTATAGATATTAATTTAAGCAGTTTAGTTCTTAAAGAATTCGATAACAATTTGGTAGTGATACCAAATAAAACAATAATAGAAAATCCTTTTAAAAACTACTCCTTAACCTCTAAAATGAGAATTGTAGTAGAATGCGGAGTTGGTTATGAGTCGGACTTAGAACAAGTAGAAAAATTAACACGCGAAGCTGTTGCTGGTCTTTATACATCTGATGATGATTCTGAAATAGAGTTTTATTACACAGAATTTGCAGACAGCTCTATAAATTTTATATGTAGATTTTGGGTCGATGCAGAAAACGCAAAAAATAAATTAGACGCTAAAAGTGTTGCTATAAAAGCAGTTAAAAAATCTTTTAACGCAAATGATATAAATATTCCGTTCCCTATTAGAACACTTGAGTTTAACAATAAACTTAATGTTAATAATACACAAAACGGAGAGTTTGCTTCTCAAAATTAACAAGCAAGCACAGACGCTACAAAACACAAAAAACAGACAATTTTTATTGTTGTTGAATAAGAAATTATTCAATATTTATTTGTTTGGTTTGTGGTGATGAAAAAGGCCTCTTTGATAAAAAGAGGTCTTTTTTTATGTCTTAAAAATTACTTAACCTTTTTACTTTCTATAAAAACTAAAAAATTATTAGCTATCTTTGATTGTTGACTGTCTTTTTTAAACACAATTTTATGGGTCAACCAAAAAAAAATATGATTAAAATTATTGTTGATGCCAAGAGTACGGAAGGTACTGTGAGGCAAATTCAAGAGGTAATTGGTGGCACTATAGAAGAACGATGGGGAGAATTTGTCTTAAACGTAGATTCTGAATTAGCCACAGGAAACATTCGTTTTATAACGTTTGATTGGGGTGTTAACTTATTAGAATACGACATTACTTTCCATGATGATATTACCATAGAAATGGATGCATCAGAATACAACCCTATACATTTTACATACTGCTTAGAGGGTCATTGCTATCATCGTTTTGGTTACGAAGAAGAAAGCGAAAAAAGAAAAATAGAACAATTTCAATCTGTAATAATTACCAGTAAAGATGGTGGTTATAACTATGGCTATTTCAAAAAAGGAGTTAAATTAGCAATAAACGTAATACAAATTACAAGAAAAAAATTCTTGAAAAAACGTCTTAATAATGTAGACGAACTTAATAGAAAATTATACGAGGTATTTTTAGATACTGATCATGAAAATACATTCCGTTATTTTGGAAATTATAATCTAAGATTAGCAGATAAAATTAGTGCTTTACGTAAATCCAAAACAAAAGGAATGATACGTATTATGCAAATAGAAGGTATGGTATACCAAATACTTTCTATGCACATTTTACAGTATGATAGAGCTGTAAAAAACAAAGCTCCAAAAACCACACTACTTAAAAGTGAGCTTAAAATAGTGAGAAATATCTCTAAAATGATTCTTAAAGATGTATCAAAAGACTATTCTTTAGATATGCTTAGTGCAGAATCTGGACTATCGCAAGCTAAACTACAAGAAGGTTTTAAACTATTATATACGCGTACTGTTACAGAATATATAAGACATGTACGTTTAGAAGAAGCTAGAGATTACATTAGAACCACAGAGATGAACATATCACAAATTGTGTATACTATTGGTTTTAGCAGTAGAAGTTATTTTTCTAAAATATTTAAAAACAAGTATAGTATTAGCCCAAGCGAGTTTAAGGAAAGTTTAGAGACTAGAGCTAGCGCATAAGTTTTAATATTTTACCTGTCTAGATTTCATAATAAATTCATAAATAAAATAAACGTACAACTGTACTTGTTATATTTGTGTGTAAGACTATGATTAAGACAAATAAACTTCAATTTTCTTATACCGAAGGAAGCAATTTTAGCTTCCCAGACATTTCTTTACCACAAGGAGAACATCTTTTAATATTAGGATCTTCTGGTGTTGGTAAAACAACCTTATTACATTTATTATCTGGCTTATTACCTGTTAATTCAGGATCTATAAATATTGGAGATACACAACTACAAAGTTTATCTAGAAAAAAACTAGATGCTTTTAGAGGTAGACAAATGGGAATAATTTTTCAGAACGATTATTTTATAAATGCACTTTCTGTAGGCGAAAATTTAGCTTTACGCTTATATTTTCCTGACAAGAAAAAAGATACTAGAAGAATAAAAGATTTAGCAAGCAGACTAGGCATTTTAGAATTGTTACCTAAAAAGGTTACTGCTTTAAGCGAAGGACAACGCCAACGCTTATCTATAGCTTTAGCCTTAATAAACAAGCCAAAAGTTATTTTTGCAGACGAACCAACAGCCAGTCTAGACGATGAAAACTGCGAAAAAGTTATTGTTCTTTTAAAAGAAGAAGCTAGCAACAGCAATGCTAATTTGCTTATAATTACGCACGATCAAAGAGTAAAAACAATGTTCAAAAACCATTTGTATTTATGAATCTTGTAAAGCTCAGTTTTAAAAATTTAATATCTAAACCCCTTAATGCAGTATTAAGCTTGTTACTTTTAGTTTTAAGTGTAGCCTTAGTTACATTTATGCTTCAATTAAGTTCGCAAGTAAAAGGGAACTTAGATAAGAACATAAAGCCTGTAGACTTAGTTGTTGGCGCAAAAGGAAGTCCGTTGCAATTAGTACTTTCATCAGTCTTACACATAGACGCACCTACAGGAAATATAAAACTAAAAGAAGCAGAAAAATTAAGAAAAAGTAGACTAGTAAAAGCTGCTGTACCTGTTTCTTATGGTGATAATTATAAAGGAGTTCGCATATTAGGAACAGAGACTAGCTATTTAAAACTATACAATGCAGAAATAGCAAACGGCACGTTGTTTAGCAAAAGTCATCAGGTTGTTTTAGGAAGCGCTACTGCAAAAAAATTAAACTTAAAATTAGAAGATACATTTTTAAGTTCTCACGGTCTAGCAGATCAAAGTTTAGAAGAACATCACGGTCACCCATTTAAAGTAGTTGGTATTTTAAAACCAACTGGCAGTGTAGTAGATAATTTAATTATCACAAGTTTAGAAAGTATTTGGGATGTTCATAGTCACCCTGGAGAAAAACACCATGATGATGATTTAGAAGTAACCTCCTTGCTTATACAATTTAGCAACCCAATGGCAATGATGCAATTGCCAAGATATATTAACGACAAAACCAATATGCAAGCGGCACTGCCCTCTTTAGAGATTAATCGTTTGGTTAAGTTATTAGGTGTTGGCGTACAAACCATACAACTTATAGCTGTTGCAATATTATTAGTTTCTGGTTTAAGTATATTTATTAGTCTTTTAAAAGCTATTAGAGAGCGTAGACAAGAGCTTGCTCTGTTACGTACTTATGGCGCAACATCTGGGCAGTTATTGTGGCTAGTTCTCTTAGAAGGTCTATTTCTAGGCTTTATAGGATATGTTTTAGGTTGGCTAATTGGTAGATTAGGACTATGGATAATATCTACCTACGCACAAAATAGTTATGGTTATATATTTAATTTAGCTACACCTACTAAATGGGAAGCTATTCTATTACTTGCAACTTTAGCTATTACTGTTTTAGCTTCTGTTTTGGCATCATTATCAGTTTTTAAACTGAATGTTTCTAAAATTTTATCGGCAGAAAAATAAAAACGTATTTGGAACAATTATTGGATTACTATCTTTGAAAAAAATTAATACTATGGTTAAAAAGTTAAGTCTCTTATTGTTTTTTGCGCTTTTTGCTCAGGTTACATCTGCACAAGCATTGTTAGACTGGGAAGACATGATCCAAGGCGTAACATATACAACTCCAGAAGGCGGAGCTGAGTTAGGTGAATTTTTAACACCAACTTACAAGAAAAAGATGTTAGATTTAGAAGGACAAGAAATATCTATTACTGGTTATTTTTTAGTTTTAGAAGGTCAGAAAGATTCTTTTATGCTATCTAACAATCCTATGGCTTCTTGCTTTTTTTGCGGTAATGGCGGACCAGAAACTATTATAGAATTGTATTTTGATTCTAGACCTAGCTTTTCTATGGACGATCTTATTTCTGTAAAAGGGACCTTAAAATTAAACAGAGATAATCCTGACCACACATACTACACTATTGAACACGCAAATGGTTTTACCATAAAAATGTAGTGTACATATGATAAAATAACAAAGCTCTTTAAATAATTTAAAGGGCTTTTTTTTGCTCTAAATCTTGAATAAGTCAAAGATTTAATCGCATGCGTTACATCTTTTTTAATTATTAACGGAATTTAGTAGTGGTAAAATAGTTGCCAATATCACTACAAATTATGGTTATAAAAAAAAGTAACATATTTAAAATTAGCATAGCCATAGTAGGCTTTTTTCTACTAGTACTAGTTGCCGCTCATTGGTTTGTAAAATCTAAAATAGAAAGCTTTTTAAAAAACGATTTACCAAATCATATAGAATTAGAATACAGCAATGTAGACTTAAATATTATATCTGGATCTATCATCATAGATACCATTACACTTACCCAATTTACAAAAGAAAACTACAAAATTAAAGGCATTTTAAAGGCAGATAAGCTTACCATTAAAAATGTTGCGTACACAAGTCTTTTAATACACAAAGAGATAGAGATAAATTATATTGACATTAAAAAGCCGTCAATTAAACATTTCACTGGGTTTAGCAAAAAAACAAAGGAAAATGATGACAAAAACAAAAGATTTTTTAATAACCCAATTACTATTAAAAAATTAAATAGTACTAATGGAAATGTACAGTTATTAGACTCCAATAAAGAAACTGTATTTAGCGCCAAGGATATTAATATAAGTCTAAAAAATTGTGTTTTTAAAATTGATGATGCAAAGAACAAAATTCCTTTTAGCTACGGTAACAGTGAAGTATCAGCGAGTACTATTTTTGCAGATTTAGGTCCGTTTGAAAATGCAACAATTAGCAAACTAATAGCTAAAAACAATGTGCTTACGGCTAAAAATCTTCAACTAAAAACAAAATATACTAAGGAAAAATTATCAAAAAACATAAAAACAGAAAGAGATTACATAGACTTAAACATTCCAGAACTAGAGCTTAAAAACATTTCTTACGGCTACAATAAAACTAAATTCTTTATAAATATATTTAAAACAGAAATACACAATCCAAAATTAGAGGTCTATAGAGATAAGTTGGTTACAGACGATTTAAGTCACAAATTTATGTACAGTAAAATGCTTAGAGACTTACCTATACATTTGGCTATGGATTCTATTTTAATTAACAAAGGACACATAGCTTACCAAGAAAAATTAGAACCTAAAATTAGTCCAGAAAAACTATATTTTTCGAACATAGATGCATCAATTGCAAACCTAAATAACACCTCTAAAAAGAACACTAGAGTAACGACCAAGTCTAAGCTTATGGGTAAAACTCCATTAGAGTTAAGCTGGGCTTTTTCAATCTCTAAAACAACAGATTTTTTTACTGCTTGGGGTAGCTTTAAGGATTTGAACATTAAAAGCATAAACCCATTTCTAAACTCAAACTTAAGAGCAACAGCAGAAGGAGATATGCAACGTATGTATTTTACAATAAGTGGTAATAGGCAAAATGCAGCTGGAGATTTAAAAATTAAATACAACAATTTTAAATTCAAAATACTAAAAAAAGACCGTTTAGGAGTTAATAAACTCTTAACCAAACTAGGCAACTTAATTATTAAAGAAGGCTCTAAAACAAATCCTAAGGATTTTAGATATGGTAAAATTAAAGTTGAACGAGACACCACAAAATCGTTCTTTAATTATCTATGGATAAGCGTTAAGGGCGGACTTTTAGACGCTTTAACTGGTAAAGGGGTTAAAGAAGAGTAGAACACCACAAAAATAAAGTTTAACACACAAAAACAAATAAAATGGGAGTAATTGCTACAGACAACAACAAAGTAACACTAATTTATAGTGCAGAGAATTCTATAGGCAAACAAACACTTGGCTATGTATCTTCTGCTACAGAAGATATTTTAACTATAAATTCTTCTAAAACAAAAATTACAGGTACTCAATGGGCAGAAATTGCCGATAAATTAAAAATGAACATACGTGACTTAGTAGATCAAAACCATCCAAATTTTGTAAAAGAATATGGCGATAAAGAGGTTAAAATATCTAACGAAGATTGTATTAAAGTGCTACAAAACAAGCCAGAAACATTGGCCTATGCAATTTTAATTAATGGTAATGATTTTGCCTTGATAAAAACACCATCAGATGTATTAAAATATTTAGACACAAAAACAAATAATAACAATCAGTAAAAAATGAAAAAGCGTAAAATATATAAAAAGAAAAGGTTTGCCATACCAATAGCAATACTAGTTGTTGTTTTTGTAGCACGCTTACTTTTACCTACGCTTGTAAAAAATTATGTAAACAACGTTTTAGCAGACATACCCGGATATTACGGACAAGTAAAAGATATAGACATTTCTTTAATTCGGGGTGCCTATGTTATTCATAGTTTGTATCTAAATAAACAAGAAGCTAAATCTCAAGTACCGTTTATTGCTATAAAAAAGACAGATATATCTATACAATGGAAAGCTCTTTTAAACGGTAAAATAGTTAGTGAGTTAGATTTGGAAGAACCTAGTTTTATCTATGTTTTTGAAGATCACAAAAAACAAGACAGTACAGATATAGACGATTGGTCTAAAGCCTTAACAAATCTAGTACCTATAGACATAAACCATTTAACTATTAAAAACGGAAAGGTTGGTTTTGTAGAAATAAACACAAACCCAAATGTAGACTTACATTTAAACTCCATTAATTTACAAGCAGCAAACTTAAAAAATGTAGCACAAAAGAGTAGAAATTTACCTTCTACACTAACGGCTACTGCTGTTTCTATAGGTAATGGAAAAGTACTATTAGATGGTAAAATGGATTTGGTAAAAGAAATTCCAGATATAGACATCTCTTTATCGTTAGAAAGCGCAGACGCAAAAGCCCTAAACAGTTTTACAAATCATTATGCAGGTATAGACTTTAGCGAAGGTAATTTTGGCTTGTACAGCGAAATTGCCATTGCAGACGGGTATTTAACAGGCTACTTTAAACCTATTTTAAAGGATGCAAAACTTATTAATAAAGAAGACGGTTTTTTTGAAACCATTTGGGAAGGCTTCGTTGGTTTTTTTAAGTTTATTCTTAAAAACCAAAAGCAAAACACGCTAGCTACTAAAATTCCTGTTCAAGGAGATTTAACAAATGTAAAGACCAAAATTTTCCCTACAGTAACCAACATCTTTAAAAATGCTTGGGTATCTGCTTTTAAAGACAAAGTAGATAATAATATTGAATTTGAAGATGCAGAAAAAGGTGCTGACAAAAACAAAAAGAAGCAGAAAAAAAAGTAACTTTATTACAGCTAATAATTTATTGGATTGCATTAAACCTCTATGATACCTTTGGGTATTTTTGAAAAACGAAAAATATAGTAATTTTTAAAAAATCACAATATGAGCACTACAATCACAACAGTAAATCCGTATACCGGAAAAGACATAAAAACATATAATTTACATACTAAAGAAGAAATAGACACAGTTCTAAAAACAGGAGAAAAAACCTTTAAAACCTGGAAAAAAACAGCAATAAAAGAACGTACTTCTTTACTAAAAAAATTAGCAAAACAGCTAGAGAAAAAAAGAGAAGATTTATCTGCTTTAATGACTGCAGAAATGGGCAAACCAATAGCACAAAGTAGAGCCGAGATAGATAAATGCATTTGGTTATGCGACTTCTATGCTAAAAATGCAGACAACTTTTTAAGCGATGCTATTATAGACACAGAAGCACAAGAAAGTTTTATTAGTTACGATCCTATTGGTGGCGTACTAGCTGTTATGCCCTGGAACTATCCTTTTTGGCAAGTATTTAGATTTGCAGTGCCAACAATAACTGCTGGTAACGTAGGTGTTTTAAAACATGCTGCAAATGTTACAGGCTGTGCCTTAGCTATACAAGATATTTTTGAAGCTGCTGGTTATCCTAAAGGTTGTTTTCAGACTATTATAGCAGACCATAAAGCAACAGAAAATGTTTTAGAAAGTAATTTTATACAGGCCGTTAGTGTTACCGGTAGCGAAAAAGCAGGTAAATCTATTGCTAGTATTGCTGGTAAAAACTTAAAGAAATCTGTATTAGAATTGGGTGGTAATAATGCTTGTATTGTTTGGGACAATGCAGATTTAGAAACCTATATCCCTACAATGGTAAAAGCAAGGTTCCAAAATACAGGACAAAGTTGTATTGCTGCAAAACGATTTATAGTTGAAGAAAACATATATGATGAGTTTTTAGAAAAATTTAAAAAAGAGGTTGAATCTTTAAAAATTGGAAATCCGGAAGAGGAAGATACTTTTATGGCCTCTATGGCACGTACAGACTTAGCTGAAGAATTAAAAAAACAAGTTGATGAGTCAGTGCAAAAAGGAGCAAAAATATTAATGGGCAATACCCTTACAAATGCCAATTACGCACCTACAATATTAACAAACATTACTGAAGACATGCCTGTTTTTAGTCAAGAAACGTTTGGACCTGTAGCAACAATAATAAAAGCTAAAAATAAGAAACACAGTTTGGAACTAGCTGCTAATTCTAGGTTTGGATTAGGCGCTATGTTATTTACAGAAGACATAGATGCTGCCAGAGAAGCAATA
The DNA here is from genome assembly GCF_900119145.1 of Cellulophaga fucicola. GTDB lineage: Bacteria > Bacteroidota > Bacteroidia > Flavobacteriales > Flavobacteriaceae > Cellulophaga > Cellulophaga fucicola. Next base: position 885,908 of record NZ_FPIY01000002.1, read on the forward strand.
GACCATATAGAAGATGGTGCCTTTTTTGTAAACGAAATGGTGAAATCTGACCCAAGGTTACCTTTTGGCGGCACAAAAGCATCAGGTTATGGTAGAGAGTTATCCAAAGAAGGAATGTTAGAGTTTGTAAACAAAAAGACCGTTTACATTAAATAACAAAACTTATTAATCACAAAAAAGCTTCAAATTATAGGTTATAAACTTATAATTTGAAGCTTTATAATTCTATAGCACTACTCTATTAATTCTTCAATTTTAGTTGCTATTTTATTTAAATTATCCTCATTATAACCTACAGAAATATCTACAATTACTCCGTTTTTATCTATCAGGTAATTTAGTGGTATACCTTGTTTTCTGTATGCACTATAAAATTCGTTTTTAAGGTCTAAATACACATTAAAGTCTACTCCTTTTCCCTTTAACTCACCCATTTTTTTAAGTACTGTAGAACGTTTTTCTCCTACTGAAACAGGAATAAACAGAAAGTCTTTCCCTTTGTTGGGCTCCAAAATCACTGCAGGAACCTCATAAAATTCACGCAAACAGGGTACGCACCAAGTTGCCCAAAAATTAAGCAACACAACTTTCCCTTTTAAGTCAGCCTTTTTTAATAAGTTCCCGTGTATATCTTCTAATGCAAAAGCAGTAATAGTATCACCAACTTTAATTTTAGAAGCAGCTACCGCTTCTTTTTTTGCAACTTTTACTTCTTTACTTTTAGACTTACTTTTAGCTGGTTGCTTCTCTTTATTGACTAATATTTCTTCTTCAGAAAAGACTTCAATTTTCATTACAAAATTGTTATCCAATCGTTCTTTAAAGCGCTTTACAATAGTTTTTTTCTCTTTTTTAGAAACACCATTGTGCATTGCTTTTATTTTCTTTTCTTTTTGTAAAACCATAAGGTATTCTTCAGTAACCTCTTTACCGTCTACAATAAAAATCATTTTGGGTTTTGCTTCTTTTTTATCTTGTGCATAAGCATTAAAACTAGATGCAAAACATAAAAAAAGTACAGAAATACAAATGTATTTCTGTACTATATTACATATTATCTTCATTTTTTACTTTAAAGTTATTTCAATAACACCGTTTTCACCCTTATCTCCGTATTTAGCTGTTGCTTTTTCATTCTTTAAAACATGTATAGCCTCTATATCATCTGGATCAATCATACTTATATTAAACTGACTATCTATTTCCTGTCCGTCTACAACAAACAACACATTATCCATTCCTCCATTTTTCTTTAATTTAAAACCAATTTTCTCAATGGTTTTAGATTTTTCTGAGGTAGCTACATAAAAATAAAAAGGATCAATAACTATTTTATTTTCTGCCGTATGTATTTTTGTTTTATTTTCTTTTGTTTTATAAGCTGCAGATATGCTTGTTAAATTACCTTTTGCATTGCGTTTTATATTGCTAAAAGAAAGCAATACACCTTCTTTTTCGGCATCTGCAATGTAACTTGTTAACTGATTTTCTGTAGTCGCAGAATTAATATCTAACTTTAAAATTTTAAAATTTTCGTTGTTCTCTTTTTTAGAAAATGTAAAACTATTAGACTGTGCTTGTACATTTGCACTTAAAACACAAAGTAATAATGCAATAACTGGTGCACTAATTTTAATTTTTAATGATTTCATTTTTTGTAACATAACTGTTCGTTTTTTATTGATTAAAGATTGATTTTATTTTTTAGTAATAATTTCTACTACTCCGTTTTTCCCTCTGTCTCCATATAACTCAATTGCAGATTCGTTTTTAATAACATTTATTCGCTTAATATTTTCAGGAATTAAGAGATTCATATTAAATGAACTTGGCATTACCTCTCCATTTACTAGTATTAATGGTTTTTTACTAATAAAATTAGATCCATTAGTAGTAGTAGTAGTAGTAGTACCAATTGGTGTAGTCATAGACACAGGTTTAAGCATTAAAGTGTCATTAGTAACAATTTGAAAATTATATTTATTTTGAACTGTTTTAACAGAATCTCTTTGTGTTTTTGGTTTAATATTAGAGGTTACTCTCTTACTTACAGGTTGTTTAGAAATTATTTGCGTAGTTTTTTTAGCTATTTTTTTAGGTAAAATAGAATCTGCGGCTATATTTAGTAAAGGTTTGGTAGGCGTTTCCTTATTATCTATTGTAGGTTTTGTTTGTGCTACAACTTGTGTATTTAGTGTTAGTGTTGCCACTAATAAAACTGGCAATACCACACCCATTTTTAACATATTATACTTTTTAGACTTGCTCTTATTTAGCATTACAATTCGTTTTTTTACCAATGAACTAAAAAACGTATTAGTTAGTGATAAAGAAGCTACGCTATGTACAGATTGTTGTAATAGTAAATACTGGTATTCTTTTTTATTTTGATTAGAAACAATAGTGTTATCTACAAGATATTCCAGATTTACAGAAACTAACTTTTTGTACCACCAAGCAAAAGGATTTGCCCATTGCAACACGCATAATAGATGTGTAAATAGCATATCTACAGAGTGTTTTTGTATAGCGTGTAACTCTTCGTGCTTAATAATTGTTTTAAGCTCATTTGCTGTATGTAAATTAGGATTATATACAATGTAATTAAAAAATGAAAACGCACTGGTATCCGCAGTAACCTCAATCATTTTATATTTACCTACTCTTGTACTTGTTCCTTTATTAATTAAACTAAATAAAGATGCCAACTGTACTAAAAATTTACCTAAGAAAAATATACAACCCACAGCGTAAACTGTTAAAGTTACCAACCACCAATTTATGCTTTCTATTGATGACTGATTGACAACTGTATTGGTCAATTTATTAAAATCTACAACAGGAGTAGTTACAAAAACCACCTTAGTTATAATTAAAAAAGGAAATGCCATTGCTACAAATATACCCGCTAGCAAAAACCACCTTTTAGCTTTAAAAAATGTTTCGTTACGTAAAAACACCTGAAAACAAATAAAAAATAAGGCTATAACCAAACTACTTTTAGCAATAAAAATTAAATACTCCATTATTTATTGTTTTCTATATGATTAATAATCTCTTTTAGCTCATCTACGCTAATTTTATCTTCATTAACAAAGTTAGACACCAAACTCTTGTATGAGTTGCTGTAAAAGTCTGTAATTGCCCTGCTCATAAATCCTTTTCTGTACACTTCTTTCTCTACTATTGGGTAATATTGATGGGTATTGCCATATGCAGTATGACTAACATATCCCTTTTCTTCTAAATGCCTAATCATAGTAGATAGCGTATTGTAATGTGGCTTGTCTTCTTTAAATTCTGCCAAGACATCTTTTACAAAAGCTTTTTCTAGCTTCCACAAAATTTTAAGTACTTCTTCCTCTTTGTTTGTTAACTTTTTCATATTGTATGTATTACAACTCGAATTTATAAGAAATCAAACTTAAACCTATTTTTTTAGTTACACAACTATTTTTATAGTTAACAAACTAAATAAGTAGTTTTAAATTAATAAAAACAAGTAAAGGCTACTCTTTTAGGAGTAGCCTTTACTTTATAAAATTATGTATTTGTTAGTTTAAAACTACCAAATACGTACTCTATTTTCTGGAGCAACATACATTTTATCTCCTTCTACAATACCAAAAGCATCGTAGAAATAATCTATGTTAAGTAATGGTTGTACCGCTCTAATCATTCCTGGAGAGTGCGGATCTGTTTTTACCTGGTTACGTAAAGCCTCGTCTCTAGATTTTGTTCTCCAAACTGTAGCCCAAGACATAAAGAAACGTTGTTCTGCCGTAAAACCATCTATATCTTCTGGTCTTCCGTTCTCTGCATATAATAATTGTAAACCATCATAAGCACCTAAAACACCACCTAAATCACCAATGTTTTCACCTAAAGTAAATTTACCGTTTACATAAACACTATCTAATACTTCTAAATTACTGTATTGTGCAGCTAAAGCATCACCTCTTTCTGTAAAAGCAGCTAAATCTTCATCTGTCCACCAGTTTTTAAGGTTACCATCTGCATCAAAACGAGCACCACTATCATCAAAAGCATGAGATATTTCATGTCCTATTACAGCGCCAATACCACCATAGTTAACAGCATCATCTGCAGTATAGTTATAAAAAGGCGGCTGTAAAATAGCAGCAGGAAAAACAATCTCGTTATTCATTGGGTTAAAGTAAGCATTTACAGTCTGTGGAGACATTCCCCACTCGCTCTTGTCTACTGGCTCACCAATTTCTGAGTAGTTTTTATCTCTACCCCATTTACCAACAGCAGTCATATTATCAAAATAAGACTTATCTGCAGCAACTTCCATAGCAGAATAATCTTCCCAACTATCTGGGTATGCTATTTTAACAGTAAACTTATCTAACTTTTCAATTGCTTTTACTTTTGTATCCTCGCTCATCCAATCTAATTTCTTAATTCGGTTTTTATAAGCGGTAATAACGTTAGCAATCATTTTTTCTGCTTTTACTTTAGCTTCCGGCGGAAACTTAGCGTCTACATATAATTTACCTAAAGCTTCACCAACTGTACCATTTACAGTCGCTAATGCAAGTTCTTCTGCTGGACGTTGTTTTTTAGAACCTCTTAAATATTTACTATAAAATTCCCAGCTGGCAACTTCAGTAGCTGTAGTTAATCTACCAGCAGCACCATTAAAAGTATCCCACTTTACTAAAGTTTTTAAATCTTCAATAGGTGTATTCTTAAGTAGTTTATCTAGGGCAGCTGTATATTTTAATTGAGTAACTAAAATAGTATCAAACTTTTTAGTCATTCCTAAATCAGCAATCATCTTTTTAACATCTAAAGAAGAAAGCATAGCATCAGTTTCTGCTATAGTTTTAGGATTGTTCATATTTCTTGCATCACGACTTTCAACTTTGTCTAAACGAGGTTCCGCTAACTTTGTTTCTAAATCTAAGATAGTTACAGCTGCTTTGTTTGCATCTGCTTTTGTATCACCTAACATTTGTAACATTTTAGAGATGTATTTTTTATACTGCTCTCTAATTTCTTTAGACTTAGTATCTTGCTCTAGGTAATAATCACGGTCTGGCAAACCAAGACCTGCACCACCCATATAAACAGCGTTCATAGCAGAATTATTTAAATCTGCACGCACACTAAATCCAATAAAAGGAGAAGAAACAGCTGGATTTTTAGCCAAAACTGTTTGTAAATCTGCTAAATTTTTAACTTCTTCTATAGCTTTTAATGCTGGTTGAATTAATGCTAAACCAGCTTTATTTCTTGCCACTGTATCTAATTTAGTTTCAAAAATAGCCAATGCTTTAGCTTGGTCTGTTTCTGGACCATATTTACCACTCTCTTGTGCTTCTGCAATAATTTCTAAAACATCTGCATCTGTATCTTTACGCAATACAGAAAAACCACCCCAACTAGATCTGTCATCAGGAATTTCAGTGTTTTTCATCCAACTACCATTAACATAGTTATAAAAGTCTGTCTTAGGATCTACAGAAGTATCCATATTCTCTAGTGTAATACCAGGAATTTTTACTACTTCATTAGTTTCTGTTTCAGTTGTTGCCGCTTCTTTTTTACCTTCTTTACAAGAGGTAACCGCAAGAGCACCAACTAAACCTACCATAAGTAGTGATTTGTTAGTAATTTTCATTGTTCAGTTTTTAAATTGTTAAATTAGTCTTTGATCCTAATTGACTTAGTCTCTACACAAAAATAAGGAAAAGATAAAATAAAGCTTCATTTTGTATGTTAATTACATTAATAGCTCTAAAACATTATATTTTGCTAGGGTATTTTCAATATTTATTAGCAATAACAAAGCTTAAAGCAGTATTTACTATCATTAAAAAAATGGTATTTTTACTTTTTAAGCCAAGAATAGACGAAGTATAAGATTTATGAAGAACGATAAAGTAAAAAATGTGTTTAAAGAAGGTGCTATTTCTAGTGCTTTTATAGGTGAAGCAATTGCCAAACACCAGAGTAAAACACAAATAGGAGCACATAATATTTTTTTAGGTCAGGTTAGACAAGATAAAATAGACGATAAAGTTGTAATAGCTATAGATTATACTGCGTATGAAGAAATGGCAAACCTTAAGTTTCACGAAATAAAAGAAGCTACATTCTCTAAGTTCAATATTACTTGTATGCATATTTACCACAGCAAAGGAATTGTAAATGTTGGTGAAATTTGCTTGTTTGTTTTTGTTTCTGCACCACACAGACAAGTAGTTTTTGATGCTCTAAATTATGTGGTTGAAGAAATAAAGGCACAAGTACCTGTTTTTGGCAAAGAAGTTTTTGAAGACAGCTCTTATAAATGGAAAGTAAATAAATAACAATGGTAGATATTACACACAAAGCTATTACATTAAGAACAGCAATTGCACAAGCTGCTGTAAAAGTAAGCTCGCAAGCAACTATAGATGCTATAAACAATAAAACAGTACCTAAAGGAGATGTTTTTGCAATGAGCAAGGCTGCAGGTTTACTTGGTGTAAAAAAAACACCAGAGTTATTACCAGATTGCCACCCTTTACCTATAGAGTACACAGATATTAAATACCAAATTAACGACTTAGAAATTACGGTATTCATAACAGTAAAAACAAACTACAAAACTGGTGTAGAAGTAGAAGCTATGCACGGAGCAAGTGTTGTTGCCTTAAATATGTACGATATGCTTAAACCAATAGACAAAGGCATAGAGATACACCATATAAAGCTTTTAAAGAAAACTGGTGGTAAGTCTGATATTACTAATAAGTAAACTATTTTCTTAAATATTTTACGTACCGATAATCTTATAATTTTTGCTTTTACAATAGAATAAACTAACTTTAGTTTCACGCACTATTGCGGCATCACAATTCTATAAATGTGTAATTATGGACAACCTTAAACGGGTAATTGTAGATTTTAAAAAACTTACTCCAGAAGTCTTAAAGCTTTTAGTAGAAAGGTATCCTGGCGGGTATGGCGATAGGGATATTTTTACCTTTAAAAATGCCAAAAATGAAACTATTGAAGCTGTAGAAGTAATTACTGAAGACACAAAGTATCTTGTAAAAATTAGCGCTAAGTTAGAGTATACTATGGAAAATTATGACGAGGACGACTATGAGGATTTTAAAGATGATGACCCCACAGCCATCCCAGACATTAATTTAGATACAGATGATGATGATTAATTTAGTTCGCTAAATTCTTCAACATTGTTTCTGTAGTCTTTTCTAGATCAAATTCTGCTTTCCAACCCCAGTCCTTTTCCGCTGTAGAAGCATCTATACTTTGTGGCCAAGAATCTGCTATTTCTTGTCTAAAATCTACATTATAATCAATTTTAAACTCTGGTATTTGTTTTTGTATACTTGCTGCAATTTCTGTTGGCGTAAAGCTCATTGCTGCTAAGTTATAAGAAGATCGTTCTTTTATGTTCTCTGCACCAGTTTCCATAACTGCTATAGTTGCTCTAATAGCATCATCCATAAACATCATTGGTAACTTTGTGTTTTCAGATAAAAAACAAGTATAAGCCTTATTTTCTAATGCTTTGTGGTATATCTCTACTGCGTAATCTGTAGTTCCACCACCTGGCTGTGTTTTCCAACTAATTAAACCTGGGTAACGCAAACTACGCACATCTACACCATATTTATTAAAGTAGTAAGAACACCAACGTTCACCAGACTGCTTACTTATACCGTAAACTGTACTTGGTTCCATAATCGTATTTTGTGGCGTATCTTCTTTTGGTGTATTAGGACCAAAAACGGCTATACTAGATGGCCAAAATATTTTACTTATCTTTTTATCTTTTGCAAGATTTAAAACATTAAAAAGAGACCCCATATTTAAGTCCCAAGCACGCATAGGAAACTTTTCTGCAGTAGCACTTAACATTGCTGCCATAAGGTACACCTCTTCTATCTCATAATGCATTACTACATTTTCTATAGCCTTATAATCTGTAGCGTCTAAAAGCTCAAAAGGTCCACTGGCCATTAAGTCTTCTCCGCCTTCTCTTATATCACTAGCAACTACATTATCGTTACCGTGTTTTTCTCGCAAAGCTAATGTAAGCTCTGTTCCTATTTGCCCGCAGGCACCTATAATTAAGATAGATTTTTGCACAATAATTGGTGTTCTAAAATTAGACTGCAAAGATATATTTATTAAATTAACTTTAGACGCAATTACATATTTACTACTTATTTAACTAATTTTATAGATGAATACAAAGTGAACAAACTTCTTATCTTATTCTTTTTTTATACTTTCGTCTTATGAAAAGATTTTCCCTTTTTTTTATATTGATTTTTACCTTTATTTCTTGTAACCAAACAAAGAAAGAAGCCGTAAAAGAAGAGCTTGTAGCTGGTAAAATTACTTTTAATGCTAAAAAACTTCCTAAAAAGAATAAACTAGATCCAAAAGTGGTCACTGTTCTAGAAAACTGGCAAGAGTACAAAAACTTTAATACTGCTATAGATGGTATGTATAAGGCAGAAAACGATGAAGATCTGCGCTTAACACTAGACCAAATTATAGAGGCTCAGAAAAAGCTAGAAGCATCTACTTATCCTGAAGAATACAACAAGCCGCATATTAAAAGTAGGTTAACAGTTATAAAAACATATACTTTAAAAACTAAAGCAGCTATAGAATATAGTTTAGTTATTTTAGAACCTGCATCTGAGATGATAGATGCCTACAATAATTTTAGAAACCAATTTAATATTATTGCAAACAACACTTTAGACACTAACTTAATTTTACAAAATGAATAAGACCTTTGTTTTTCTTTTTATGCTTGTTACTACTTTACAACTAACAGCACAAAAAACAGAAATTAATACTGTTGTAGATGCTTGGCACAAGGCGGCATCAGATGCAGATTTTGATGCTTACTTTGGTTTAATGACAAAGGATGGTGTCTTTATAGGTACAGATGCAACAGAAAACTGGCAAAACAAAGATTTTAAAGCTTTTTCTAAACCTTATTTTGATAAAGGAAAAGCGTGGAGTTTTACAGCCTTAGAACGAAACATATACATAGACAAATCTAAAAAAATTGCTTGGTTTGATGAATTACTAGACACCCAAATGGAAATTTGCCGTGGCTCTGGAGTTCTTAAAAAAGTTAAAGGAGAATGGAAAATTGTACATTATGTGCTTTCTATTGCCATACCAAATGAAAATGTAGACAAGGTGGTTGACTTAAAAAAAGACAAAGACCAACTGCTAAAAGAAGAATTAAAACAAAACTAAAAAAGGAGCGCTTTTGCGCTCCTTTTTTATACTGTTGTAAATAGTAATTATTTTTTAGGTTCAGCAGCCTCTGCTTTTCTAGCCTCTATAGCTTGCTTGCTTAAACTTGCTAAATTAAAATTAGGTGCTATTGCCAATGCTTCATTAATAAGAACCAATGCAGCATCTGGATTTGTCTGATCGTTATTATACTGTACCAAAGCTTTTAAATGTAAAAATGCTGCTTTTAAAGACACCTCATAAGGTTGTTGTCTTTCATAAAAAGCATACTTCATATCATCCTTAGCATTTGTTAAACCATACTCAATATTAGTACCAGCTCCTGCTTTGTCTCCTGTTTGTATTTTTAAATCTGCCAACTCATACGCTAAAAAAGCATTAGGTGCTCTTTTGTTTAAAATCTCGAACTGAGCAATAGCTCTCTTTAAGTCGCCAAGATCTTTTAAAGCCAATGCTCTTACCTGCACAGCCATATCAGAATCTGTATCTTTAGTATCTAAACCAATAGTACGCAATGCTTGCATATTTTGCTTGCTGTTTACATATAAATAAGCAAGGGTATCTTTACGCGCTTCATTAGGCGCTAATACATTTAAGTGTGTTATTGCGTTAATTATTCCCTGAGTATCTCCTTGAGATTTCATTTGCTTGTAAAACGCTTCATAATGCGTTAGCAAGTCACTTTTTGTTTGTGCACTTATGCTTAATGCAAAAAGCAACACAACTGCAGTAATTATCTGTTTCATTCTCATAATTTTAGTGCTTCAAAACTATAAAAATATTTCTAGTAAACAGTAAAAAAAATTATTAGGAATAGCATAAAATAAAAAAAGCCCTCTAAAGAGGGCTCATAGGTCAAATTTGATAATAAGATTTGGGATCTTTTTATATCGTTTTTATGAAAATGCCAGATTTGGGAAAAAAGGCGTTTTAATATCGTTTGTGCAATTATTTAATTCGGATTTTATAATCGTTATTTCTTAATTACAGTGTAAAGATATGAGGAAGCCTAAAACTCTACCAATTTATGTTGTGAACCTGTCCTATTCTGTTGTATAAAAAATAAGTTGTCACTTTTCTTCGATAAAGTGCACTTTCATAGATAAATAGTAAACTATTTACGTTGTTCTCTAGTACTCGTCTAAGTGTTCTGGATAAAGAAAATTGTTATAAGGAAAACGGGTTACGTGAATATCTCTAACCTCATCATAAACTCTTTTTCTAAACGTATCTAGATTCTCATTATTTAGTGCAGAAATAAATAAAGCTCTATCTCCTACCTTTTGCATCCAAGATTTCTTCCACTCATCTAGCGTAAAATGTACTTTGGTTTTTTCCGTTACCAAATCATCTTCATCTATAGTCTCGTGTGTAAATTGATCTATTTTATTAAAAACAATAATTGTCTTTTTATCTTGCGCTTTAATTTCTTCAAGCGTATTGTGTACAGATGCTATATGATCTTCAAAATTGGGATGAGATATATCTACGATGTGTAGTAGTAAATCTGCCTCACGCACCTCATCTAATGTACTTTTAAAGCTTTCTACCAATTGCGTTGGTAGTTTTCTAATAAAACCTACAGTATCACTTAATAAAAACGGCAAGTTCCCTAAAACCACTTTACGTACAGTTGTATCTAGCGTTGCAAAAAGTTTGTCTTCTGCAAAGACTTCACTTTTACTAACAACATTCATTAAAGTAGATTTCCCTACATTGGTATAACCAACCAAAGCAACCCTAACCAAAGCTCCACGGTTACCACGTTGGGTTTCCATTTGCCTGTCTATTTTACCTAGCTTCTTTTTAAGTAGTGTAATACGGTCGCGTACAATACGCCTATCTGTTTCTATTTCCGTTTCTCCAGGTCCACGCATACCAATACCACCCTTTTGACGCTCTAAGTGAGTCCATAAACCTGTTAGTCTTGGCAGTAGATATTGGTATTGAGCCAATTCCACCTGCGTACGGGAGTAGCTTGTTTGTGCTCTCTGCGCAAAAATATCTAGAATTAGTGTTGTTCTATCTACTATTTTACATTTTAAATGACGTTCTATATTACGTTGTTGTCCTGGAGTAAGTTCATCATCAAAAATAACAGAACCTATTTCATTTTCTTCAACATAAAGTGCAACCTCATCCATTTTACCACTACCTATATATGTCTTAGGATTTGGTTTATCTATTTTTTGTACAAATCTCTTGTATACTTCGCCCCCAGCTGTATAGGTTAAAAACTCTAATTCATCTAAGTATTCTGTTACCTTTTGTTCTGTTTGTGTGCTACTTATAACTCCTATAAGCACAGCTTTTTCATATTCTACGACTATCTTCTCTAGCATATGTTTAATTTATAATGCAAATCTAATCAATACTTGCTAAGCTATTTTTGTATTTTAGCATCTAATATTAAAAAGAGAGCTCTTTTTTACTACTTTAAAATAATAAAATAAGATTAATTTGGTTACAATTGCCTTTTATAATTTAGAAAACCTATTTGATACTATTGATGACCCCACAACTTTAGATGATGATTTTACTCCTAAAGGTGTAAAAAGGTGGACAAATAATAGGTATAAGAAAAAGCTTTTTAAACTATCTAGCACTATGTCGCAGATAGGAACACATAATTCTGAAGATCCTCCTGTACTTGTAGGCATAGCAGAAGTAGAAAATGAAACCGTAGTAATAGACCTTCTTAATACTGCCAACACAGAAAACATAAATTACGCTTATGTACATTATGATTCTCCTGATGAGCGCGGTATAGACACTGGTTTAATTTACCATAAAGACCATTTTACGGTTATACACTCTGAGCCTATACACGTGCATATTATTAATACCAATGGCGAAAAAGATTATACTAGAGACATACTTTATGTACACGGAAAATTAAATGGCGAAGAAGTACACGTTTTTGTAAACCACTGGCCATCTAAAAGAGATGGTAAAATATCTACCGATTACAAAAGAATTGAAGCTGCTAAAGTACTAGTAAACTTTATAGAAAAGCTTGAAGAAAAGCACCCTAATCCTAACTACATTATTATGGGCGATTTTAATGATGGCCCAAAATCTGACAGTATAAAGGTATTAATGGATACCAATAAATTTTATAACCCTAGTGATCACTTATTAACCTTTGAAAAAGGTAGCGCTAGTTACAAAAGAAAATGGAGTTTGTTTGATCAAATAATTATATCCCATAGTTTTTTAAATTATGAAAAAGGAACCCACAGTTTTGTAGAGGCTAATATTTTTGATGAACATTTTTTAACTGAGTTCGATGGTAAGTTTAAAGGCACACCATTTAGAACGTATGTTGGTCGTAAATATGTTGGTGGTTATAGTGATCATTTTCCTGTTTTTTTACAATTTAAATATAACGAGTAGCAACAGAATTATACTCGCTTAATTTCATCAGCATCTAACAACTCTTCATTGCGTAGCCTAAGAAAAACTTGGGCTATTGCAATAACATCCAATTCGCAATACTTTACAATACGGTCTATATCGTTATCAATATAAAAAACATCTCTAACCATGCTACCGTCTATGTCTTCTTTAGGTGATGGTATACCAAGCACATTGGTCATTAGCTTTAATGAAGTGTAATGCTTAAAGTCTCCAAATTTCCAAAGTTCCATAGTGTCTATATGCGGCACCTCCCAAGGTTTTTTACCAAATAAATTAAGTTTTGGTGGTAAATCTATACGATTAATAACCATACGGCGAGCTATGTATGGAAAATCAAACTCTTTACCATTATGTGCACACAATACGTATTTAGGTGATGCAAAATGTGTGGTTAAAAGATTCTTAAACTCTTTTAATAATACATCTTCTTCTCCAAAAAAAGTAGTAACTCTAAAATTACGCGCGTCTCCTTTATTATTAAAATACCCTACAGAAATACAGACAATTTTACCAAACTCTGCCCAAATGCCAGCTCTGTCATAAAATTCTTCTGGCGTAAAATCTTCTTGCCTTTTATAGGCTGTTTTGCCTGCCCATAAATCTTTTTTTTCGTCGGACATTTGGCTATAATCCTCATACTCAGGCACAGTTTCAATATCTAAAAAAAGAATATGTTCTAGGTTAATTTTATGAAGCATAATAATGGTTTAGTATTTAAAAGAAAACTGAATATAAGTATAAATTACCTTTTATCGAAATACAGCATATCTAGCCAATAAAATCTTACAAATACAGTTAGTCTAAAAAACAAAACATACATATGAAATTAAAGTTATTGCCATTAGCATTAATTGCTGTTACATTATTTTCTTGTTCTAGTGATGATGATACAGATGCTGCAAACCCCGAAGATCAAGAAGAACAAAATACAAGCTGCGATAAAGTTGAAAATTTTGTCTTTACAGAAAAAGACGGATTAGTAAGCGTTGAGTTTGAAGATGCAGTTTTTACTGATTCTTGGAAGTTTAAAAAAGACGACAACAATGCATCTGGAAAAGGCTATATGGTTTGGGAAGGCGACCAATACTTAGGAAAACCTGGTGAGGGCTTAGCTACTTACAGTATTAAAATTAACAACCCTGGGACGTACAGATTTTTATGGAAATCTTCTGTAAAAACAGGCAACAGCGGGTCTGACCATAATGACACTTGGCTGCGTTTTGCAGATGCTGATGATTTTTACGGAGAAAAAGAAGGTAGTATAGTGTATCCAAAAGATACTGGAAAGACACCTAACCCCGAAGGAGCATCAAAAGATGGTTGGTTTAAAATTTACAGAAGCGGTAATGATTTAGATTTTAAATGGCAAGCAAATACATCTGATAATGATAGTCACCCTGTTTTTGTTACATTTAATAAAGCAGGCACCTATACTATGGAAATCTCTGCTCGTTCATCTGGACATGCAATAGATAAGTTTATTCTTTTTAATGATACTTACACGCAATCTGATGCTACTGCAGACGATGTTCAGTTAAGTGAAATTACGTGCAAAAACTAAATAGTACCTTATATAAATAATAAAAAACCGACTCATTCCTGAGTCGGTTTTTTTATGTTTTAAAATAAGGATGTCTGTTTAGCCGGACTCTCATGTTCTAATAGCCATTTTTTACGGTGTAAGCCACCTGCATAGCCTGTTAAAGACCCATTGCTACCAATTACTCTATGACAAGGAATAATAATCCACAAAGGGTTTTTACCATTTGCCGCTGCTACAGCCCTTATAGCTTTAGGATCACCTAAAACCTTAGAGAGTTCTAAATAAGAACACGTTTTACCGTAAGGAATTTCTAAAAGGCCATTCCATACCTTTTTCTGAAAATCTGTTCCTTCCGGATTTAACTCAATACTAAATGTTGTGCGTTCCCCGCTAAAATATTCTTGTAGTTGGTAAACAGCATCTTCAAGCACTTCCGGAATTACAGTAGTTACTTCGGCATCATCTAAAACAGAAATTACAGAAAGTCCGTCTTCATCGCCCTCTATTTTGGCTATACCCAACGGAGTCTTTATGTAAGCGGTTTCTATCATTTTATATCTTCAGCAGAACCTGGCTTTGTATCAGAACTATCAGTTTTACCATCTTCTTCACCAATTAACCCCATTTTTTTTGCTCTGGTCTCCCAGTTTTTACGGGCCAAAGATTGTAAATCGGCAATGTGATCGCTCTCATCCATAATCTCCATTCCTAACAAGGTTTCTATAACATCTTCCATAGTAACCAAGCCACTAACAGATCCGTACTCATCTACAACCAAAGCAACGTGCTCTCTTTTCTTTATAAAAGTCTCAAACAATTGCGGAATTGGTGTATTACGTTCTGTTGCTAAAATTTCTCTTTTTATGCTAGACAAAGGAGAATTCCCATTTTTATTAATAACCTCTTCTAAAATGTTATCTTTTAAAACAAAACCGGTAATATTATCTAAAGAACCGCTATACACTGGTATTCTAGAAAAACGCATTTTAGGATTAGCAGCATAGAACTCACCTATTGTTGCTGTTTCTGCCGCTGATTTTAAAACCGTACGTGGTGTCATTATATGTTTGGCTAAAATTTCATCGAACTCTAATAAATTACGTATAATTTTAGATTCAGATTCCTGAAAAACACCTTCTTCGTGTGCTATATCTGCCATAGTAGTAAAATCTTCTCTGCTTAATACGCTACCATGATGTTCTTTGCTACCTACCAATTTAGTAAACACTTGTAGGATCCATAGGAGTCCTGTCCACTTTAAAATTAAGACCATAATATTTAAAGCCTTAGTTGTAAAGTTTGCAAGTTGTTTCCAGTATGTTGCCCCAATAGTTTTAGGTATAATTTCTGATGCCACTAAAATTAAAATAGTCATTAAAGTAGATACAATACCAACCATTAAATCCTCTGTAAAAGTAACTCCCAACACACTTGTTGTTGTACTACCATACATTTCTGCATAGGCTACTTTTGCTTGTACCCCAACTAAAATTGCGCCAACAGTATGTGCAATAGTATTTAACGTTAAAATTGCAATTAGTGGTTTATCTACGTCTTTCTTTAACGCTTCTAAACCTAGAGCAAAGCTTTTACCTTCTTTCTTTTTAACATTTATAAATGTTGTAGTAACACTCAATAGTACTGCTTCTAAAATAGAACACAGAAAAGAAAAGAAAACAGAAATAAATGCATAAAATAATAATAGAGCCATAGTGTTTATTTAAAGTACGAAAATAGCAAAAAGTTAGCAGTTCTAAGTTATTAATAAATAGAAGCGTAACGCAACTACTCTTTAATTATTTTTTAAGTTTGATAAAACTTCTGAAAACAAAAAATCTGTGTGTAAAGGTTAATGTTAACATTAACCTTTACACACAGAAAAATAACAAATCAACTAAACTTATTTCTATTGAAAATCCGATGCTTTAAAAGGATATTTCCTAGGTGTTTTTTGAATGGTTATCCAATGTGCTACGGTAAACGATTTCACGCCCCATTGTCCATTAAAACGACCTAAACCTGAGTTTTTAACTCCACCGAATGGTGCATAGGCACTGTCATTTACAGGCTGATCATTAATATGCGTCATTCCAGCTTCAATGCCTTGTGCAAACGCCATTCCTTTTGCTTCGTCTTGTGTAAATACAGAACTAGATAAACCGTAGTCTGTAGCATTTGCTAATCGTAAAGCATCTTCCGTATCTTTTGCGCGAGCAATGGACACTGCTGGTCCAAAAATTTCATTTTGAAATAACGGACAGTTTTCATCTACATCTACAAAAACGTGTGGTGGCATATGTAAACCTTCTGCTTCACCACCTAAAGCCATTTTGTAACCTTGTTCTTTTGCATCGTCTATTAATCCTTTGACAGTATCAAACTGGTTTTGGTCAATAATAGGACCTACAAACGTATCCGGATCATTCATATCCAAACGTTTTAAGGTCTTTACTTTTGCTATAAACTTTTCTGTAAATTCATCATAGACTTTATCTTCTACGATAATTCTGTTGATAGCCATACAGATTTGACCTTGGTTCATAAATTTACCCCAAGCAGCAGCTTCAACCGCTTGGTCAATATCTGCATCTTCTAGTACCACGAACGGACTATTACCTCCTAATTCTAATTCGATATTTTTTATAATATCAGCACTCAACGCGTTAATTCCTACTTGACGACCAACTGGCGTTGAACCTGTAAACGAAATTAATTTTGAGATAGGATGTTTTGTAATTGCAGTACCAATAGTGCTTCCGCCACCAGGCAATACACTTAATAATCCTTTTGGGAAACCTGCTTCTTCTAAAAATGAAGCAAAAATTAATCCTCCTGTAACTATAGATGTTGATGCTGGTTTTAAAACCACTGCGTTACCTACTGCTAAGGCAGGACCTAAAGTACGTGCTGTTAATTGTCCTGGGAAATTCCAAGGAGAAATTAAACCAATAACCCCTAATGGTTTTCTAACTGCAATAGATTCTTTACCCTCTATATCTCGCGGTAAAATTTTACCTTCTACTAATAATGGTAAATGCACCGCGCTTTCAAAAACACTAGCTACTAACTCAGCTTCAAAATAGCCTTTTGCCAAAGTTGCACCTACTTCTTTTCGTGCCCATTCTGCAAACTCTTGTTTTCTGTTTCTTACCACTTCGGCAAGTTTAAGCATCATTCTACTTTTTTCTGGAGGAAGTACTGCCGCCCATTTTTTTTGAGCAATTGCAGCTGTCTCAAAAGCTTCATTTACATCATCTTCGGTAGCGCTATTTAAAGATAATAACTCCTCTTGGTTCCAAGGATTTATATCTTTTATTACTGGTCCTTTTCCTTCTTTCCATTCACCACCAACAAATATTTTTTTCGTGTAATTTGGTAATTCTTCTTGTGTTTTCATTTTTATAGTGTTTTAATAGTTGTTACTAAATTGTTACGATAATTTTACCCACTGTTCTTCCTTTTTCTACTTCGGTATGGGCAGGAGCCATATCTTCAAAAGCAAACGTTTTGTAAATGTTTGGTTTAATACTACCGTTTTCTAACATACCTTTTAAAGTATTCATATCCTCTGCGCTAGAATGCACTAGAATATTATTAATAGATAATTTTTTATCAGCTACAATGGCGTTAGCATCTTCTGGTAAATCTTTATCTAATGTGGTAAAAAGTGTACCACCTTCTTTTAAAACTTTTACTGAATTTTCTAAGACCTTACCACCAAGTGTGTCTAAAACAAAGTCGATATCTGTTAATACGTCTTCAAATTTTTGAGCGTGATAATCAATTGCGTTATCTGCTCCAATAGAGGTAACAAATGCAGTGTTTTTTGCCGAGGCAGTAGTATTCACAAAAGCTCCCATTGCTTTTGCAATTTGGATAGCAAAATGACCAACACCACCAGAACCTGCTTGTATTAGTACTTTATCACCTTTATTAATCCTTCCTTCTAAGATTTGCAGTGCAGTTAGAGCAGCTAAAGTTGTAGCTGCAGCCTCTTCAAAAGAGACGTTGTCTGGCATTGTAGCTAAATGTGCTTCTGGCGCAGCAACAAATTCCGCGTAAGCGTTACCAACACCAGGAAAATTCACCATACCAAAGACTTTGTCGCCTATTTTAAAATTGGTAACATCAGTACCAACTTCTGTTATGGTTCCTGCTATGTCCCAGCCTAAAATTACAGGTCGTTTTTCACCGTACATCATATTCAGCATCTTATCTTGATACTTTGGTTTTACATCTGCCGGGTTTAATGAAATAGCCTTTACCGCTACTAATACTTCGTTATCTTTTATGCTTGGTTTTGCTACTTCTGCTAAATGAAGGTTTTCTGGTCCTCCTGCTTTTTCTAATACTATTGCTTTCATAGTGTGAGTTTTTTTTAGATTATTTTTTATTGTAGACAACGGTCATTCCCTTGCCTTGCTTAAGTGTTAAGCGCATTTTGGTATCTGTTACTTCAATTACAAGTTCATCATACCCTAAATCCATATCTCCGATTTTGCTAGTTCTGGTGAAAAAATTATTCTTCCAATCCCAAGTTCCTGTCAAAACTTTACCTCCAAAAACTCCAAATATTTGACCGTCGTGAGTAGCAACAGATTGTCCGTCTTTGTCACCATAAAAATTATCGGCAGCTATCTTTAAATATTCTTCTTTTGTGTTTATTCGTTTCCAATTTTCTACACTAATATTAGAATCGGTAGATAAATTATAGACTTGTATCTTGTTACTGAAAATTAAAGGTGTGTAAAGTAAATTGTCCAGTATACTAATGTCTGCTAAACCTTTAGGGAAGTTTCCAATGAGCTTTTTTTCATTTGAATTAATAAAAAACAACTCGCCAGTAGTATTACTGCTTACCAAATACCCGTTATTAACAGAAGTAACACCATCTAAACCACCTAGTTTATACGCGCTTGTAATTATTTGGTAAGACTTATTGGTAATATTTACCGAATACATACTCCCGAAATTACTTGCAGTAATTGTCTGACTTAACTCTGCTCCATAATCGGCAATAACTAACTGATTATCTTGTATAAATAATCCGTTTGGATGCTTAATTTCCGGCGATTGAAACCAAACCTCTAATTTGTTATTTACTAATGTGAAAATTTTACCACTTGCTATATCAGAGATAAATACCTGTCCGTTTTTAGAAACTACAACGTCATTTAATGACACAACATCTGGAGAAGTAATGCTATTTACGACTTTACCATTTTTAACATTGATAATATGAAGCTCCTTACCATCGCCAACGTATAATTTGTCTTGATAAAATGCTAAACCTGCTGGCGAATTTAAACCAGTTACCCATTTATAATTATCAACTTTTCCGTCCTTTGAAATTCTACTTATATACCCTTTGTTATTTTGATTTACGTTAGAAACATATAACCAATTCTCTGTTGGTGATGCCACAATAGACTCAGGCATAGAAAAGCCATCTAACTCCCAGTTTTTAACTAATTGTTGTGTTGTATTTATGTGATTAGATGCTCTATAGTTTGTTTCTTCTAAAACTTCCTTTAAAGTAAATATGCCATTATTTGCAGCTGGAAAGCCCGTATACAAGCTTAACAAAATCATAGTTTCTGAAATCTCATTTGGCGTAACACCTAAATTTAAGGCAGCCTTTATATGTGATTTTAACTGCGATTTTGCATTAGCTTGTGTAGTAAGACTAGCTATGATTAATAATTCTTTGGTTTTAAAATCTATACCTTTTCTGTTATAAATTTCTCCAAAACCATAGCGAATAATATAATCTGCCATATCTGGAGAGACACTTTTAAAAGCTGCTTCTAATCCTTTTGAAGCTCCTTCGCCATTAACCTCGTTAACAATTTTAACGCCTGTTTTATAGTTGTCTTCTTTTGTATTTTGCGCATTACTTGCAAAAGAGAAAGACAATGCTAAAACCAAAATGATGTGCTTTTTCATAATCTTCTTATTTACCGTTTTGCTTTGCGGTTGCTTTTGGTGAGGCACCTTGCTTCAACGTTTTGTTTCTGAATTTTTCGGTTTGAGGAAGCTGTAGGTTTACTTGGTTTATTTCTTGAATTTCTACTTGAAGTTTGTCAAACTTGATATCTTCTAAATGCCCTCCTAGTGTTATATCTTCAGATAAAAAGTGAAAGTGCATTCCTGGTATCACTACGTTTCCAATATAATCTGGCGTAAATAAGCCTACTAAAGTTCCTTTGATATTTTCTCTAGTATACATTACTCTTGTATCTAAATATTCAAATAGAGAAACATCTTCATTTTCTACTTTATGTGCAGATGCCATTTTTAGATATCCAAACTCTCCTTTAATTCTGTAAGCATAAAAACTATTTTTAGAAGTAGAGTATTTTTGAAGCTCTTTATTTAGTTCTTCGTATGAAGTAATGTTTTCAACGGTTACCGTTTTTTTTGGTTGAAAATTTATCATCGTCATATTAGGCGATTCTAAATCTTCTGGTGCTTCTTTAATTCCGCCTTCCGCATCAATAGTATATACCACACCATCTACAGCAACCAGTTCACCTGCTAGGTGATTTACGGTACCAATACCAATATTACCTTGCTGTACCATTTGTTCTGGCGTAAAATCACCTTCATATATACTATTTAACAACGCAACCGTTGGCGCATATTGATGAATGGTGTTTTCCGTATGTGGTGCTAATCCGTTATCATCAACGTTGTGTGGATGCGGATGTTCGTGATCTTGCGTTTCTGTAGTTGAAACTGCTTCTTTTTTGTCCTGATTTCCGCAGCTTGCTAAAATTGCCAAGGAAACTAATAGAATTGCTTTTTTCATAAGAGTGCTTTTTAGTTGATTATTGATTTCTCTTAAATTTCTGTAACGAAATTCATATACTGCTTTAAATCACCAATGACAGCTTCTTCCATCAGTTTGCCTGTTTTTACTGCATAAGGTTGATTAAAGTGAATGTCCCAAACATCAGATTCTTTTCTCCAATGCTCATAAACTGCTAGGGTATCCTCTTGATTATCTACTGTATATAAATCAAAAAGGATGTTGCCTTCTTCCTCTTTTCTTGTGTGGGTAATGTGATTTTCAAACTGTTCAATAAGTGCTTTTCTAAATTCAGTTCTTATTTTAAAAATGAAGAAAATAATAAATACGTCATCTTCAGGATTTGCAGATTTAGAATGGTCTGGAAGCGGATTTGTATCGCCTAAAAAGTAGAAATCTGGAGCCGACTGTAGGGCGGTCTGTCCTACTTCCATTAACTTTTTGGTATGTGGTTCGTTATCGTGAGATGTAATAGCAGCCTTGTCTGCCCAACGTTCGTAAACAAAAAACACATTGTCTTCTGTTTTAGATACAAATACTCTAATCTCTTTATTACCAGCTTCTTTTTGTGTTGCCGCTTGTGCTTCTTTAAGCGTTGCTGCAAACGTGTCTTTATGTTCTGGTTTTGCTGTAAATTTTACTATTGTACTTTTCATAATAAATGTTTTTATAATTGAATTTTATTTTAATGGAGTAAGTGGCACTTTTTGAATGATTGTAACTTCTTTTATTTTTGCAAACCTGTCATTTGGATTATCCTTTACTATCCAATGGTGTGCGGTAGTTGCGGTTAATTTCTGACCCTCTTTTGTTATCCCTTTCCAAACAAAATCTACATTGACGTCATATTCATTTTCGGAAATTACTTTTACAGTAAAGTTCTCTGGGAAATGACTGCTTTCCTTCAATTTTTTTGGTGTACCATTTAACCATTCTTCTAATTGCTCTATGGTAACAATTGGTTCGCTATTTGTTGAAAAATTAAGTTTAAAGTCATCAGCTAATACCTCTTTAAAAGGCGCAACATTACCATCTAGTTGTTCCATATTTAAGAGC
Organism: Cellulophaga fucicola; assembly: GCF_900119145.1. GTDB lineage: Bacteria > Bacteroidota > Bacteroidia > Flavobacteriales > Flavobacteriaceae > Cellulophaga > Cellulophaga fucicola. Next base: position 908,011 of record NZ_FPIY01000002.1, read on the forward strand.
CAGTAGTGCATAAGAGATAACATTCTGTTTTCTGGATACGCATCCTCAAACGTTGGGTCTTTAATCTCGCCAGTAGGCTTAATATTGATTTCTGTAAATACAGGTAAAAGTGCACCAGGAACTTCTTTTAAAAATGTGCTATAATGCAAAGGATAGCTGTCATTAGAACCGTCTGACTTTAAATTTTGATATATAATATCAGCTTCTAAATTAGTAGTACCGTTCTCTAATTTATTAACTGCTATATTTTGAATATGATGCGCATTTTTCCATCCTTTATAAACTTTTAATCTGTCAAGATAATTCGCTTTGCCTTGCATTTCTCCAGCTGCAGATTTCATTTTTATATCATCTGCTAAAATTTCTAACTGATTTTCTAGTCGCTGTTTGTTTTCAAAATCACGTTCATAAAAAAGATACCAACGGTGATATTGTACAATAGCTGCGTGAACAATTTTTGTATCTGTTTCCATAATTTATTTAGTGTTAGAAATGAATTTTTTAATATCATTAGCCACCTCCTCTGGAACTTCTAATTGTGGAGAGTGCGATGCGTTTTCAATAACGACTAACTTCGCATTGGGGATATGATCTCTGTAGTACTCTGCCACATTAAACTTTACCACTTCATCGTGTCTACCTTGCAAGACTAATGTGGGTACTTTTATAGATTGTACATCATCTTTAAGATTGAAATATTTTCCATTTTTAATTGCAGGAATTAAAGAACCATCTACAAAATCTTTACTATTGTTTATGGTTTCTATCATGTAATCGGCTATAGGTCCAGGAAGGTCCGGCACTTTATAAAAGACGCGAGAAAGCACAGCATCCAATTCTTCTTTGTTTTTAATTTCTTTACCAAAACCACCATACACAACGTGGTCATCTATATTAATACCCGCAGCATCTAGTAAAATTAGGTTGTTAAGGTCATTGGGATATTTAATAGCAAATGCTGCAGCGGTATGTCCGCCCATTGAGTTACCAACAAGGTTAAATTGATTTACGCCCAATTCCTCTAAAAAAGATTTTAAAAAAGCTGCTTGTCCGTCTATGGAATAATCAAGTCCTTCTTTTCTTTCATTTTCACCGTGACCCGCTAAATCGGGTAGAATTAAATGATAGTCTTCTGATAAAAATTTAGCCGTTTGTAAAAAACTACTTTTATCATCTCCCATACCGTGAATAAGAACAAAGTCTGGCTTATCATCTTCCCCTTCACTTTCATAGAAATGAACAGTGTAGCCATTTATTTCAATCGTTTTTTTCTCAAGACCGGCAGCACGAGCATAGCTTGAATTGGTTTGGTCTACAAGAATTTTTGGAAAGAAGAAGTATATGACTGCTATAGCAATCACTAATACTCCAATAATTCCACCAATGATTTTTAAAAGCTTCTTCATAATTTCTAGAGTTTTAAATTTGATTATAACTGAGTAATAACTATTTCTTCAGAAAATCTAGATTTCGGCAATTTTGCATTAAAGTCACTGTCTTTTCTATAACCTAAAGACACTACAGCTAGAGCGGTGAAGCCTTTTTCGCGTAAGCTAAATTCTTCATCTAAGGCTTTTACATCTACACCTTCCATTGGGCAAGCATCAATACCTAAGGCAGCTGCACCTAATAAAAGTGCGCCCATATTTAAATACACTTGCTTTTCCATCCAGTGTGGTAAATCTTTAAGGTCGTAGCGGTGAATGTTTGCAAATAGCATACGACCACCGTGCATTTGATCTTTAAACTCCTGTGCTGCAAAGCGACCATCTTGGTCTTCTTGCTCCAAAATGCTATTCATATAATCATCGTCTGCATCTGTGCGAGCTGCGATAACAATTACGTGAGATGCGTCTAAGACTTTTGGTGTGTTGAATTTGAAAAATCCTTGTGTCCCTTTTGCAATTCGTTCTTTACCATCTTGAGTATCTGCTATTAAAAAATGCCAAGGTTGTAGGTTTACACTAGAAGGACTTAAACGCAGTACATCTTTTATTTGTTGAAAATCTGCATCTGATATTTTCTTAGTTGCATCAAATTCTTTTGCTGAGTAGCGGTTGTTTAATATTTCTGTTAAATTCATTTTTACTTTTTCTTAACTTGTTGATTACTAATACTATCAAAATTATAGTGCAAATATAGATATAGAGTTGATACGTGTCAATAACGGTCACAAAGTATAGTATAAAAATATAATTATAAAGCACTGTAATACAGTGCGATAAGTAATAATATTTTAACTATAAAAAGTATAGTTGCACACTATAGTAAAGCTTTATATCTTTGTCAGACATTTAATATTTAAGAAATGGACAGAAAAGAACTGTTTGAAAAGAAACCAAAAATTAAAATCAATGATAAAATATCATTCTGCCCAACAAGCGCAGCAATGGAATTGATTGGCGGTAAATGGAAGAGTGTTATACTAACCCACTTAATAGGCGATAAAAAACGCTATAATGAATTACGTAAAGAAATCCCTGGTATTACTGAGCGTACGTTGAGTTTACAGTTAAAACAATTAGAAGCCGATGGAATGGTAAACAGAAAAGTGTTTACTAAAAAACCGCCTTTAAAAGTAGAATATACGCTTACAGAGTTTGGGCAAACATTGGTTCCGATTTTAAACCTAATTGTTGATTGGGGATTACAGGCGGCAGAGACTAAAGGTGAGTTTTTGTTTGAAGAATAGAAATTAGATTTTTTAAAACGAAAAAAGGCAGCAAATGGCTGCCTTTTTATAAACTATAGTTTAAACGATACTAAATCTTCCTCATAAACCTTCTTCAACTTATAGTACAATTATAGTCACAGTTTAGACCTTAAATTACTTAGGGAAGTTGAATTTGCCGTTTTGGTTTTTCCAGTTTTCTTTAGGTGCTATTTTTTCAACAACATCCCAGTGTTCTGCTATTTTGCCGTTTTCTATTCTAAACAAATCATAAAAAGAGTTATGATCTTCACCAAAATGACCTTCACTAACTGCCAATACAAAATTACCTTCTCCTAATACTGTGTGTATTCTATCATACTTCATAAAAATACCTTGTTTAGCCAATGCTTCTAAGGTTGCCCCTAAACCAGAAAGCTGGTCAGGAATATTTGGATTATGTTGTATGTAATTGTCACCGTCAAAATACGCTGATATTTTGCTCATATCGCCGTTTACCAAAATATCGGTAACAAAATTCTTTACAACTTCTTTATTCGCTTTAGTTTTATCTAAGTCAGCAATTTTAGTTGCACCATCTATCATTGTATGTCCGCTTGGATTTGACTTTCCTGTATTTACTTGTAAATTATCCCAATGCTCTACAATTAGACCATCTTCAAATCTAAAAATATCAAAACCAATTTTAGGGCCAAAAAACTCATATTCTGTTTGTGTAAAAACAAAATCTCCATCTGTAAAAGCACGTACTGTATTTACTTTAGCAGAATTAGCAGGCAAAGCTTGTAATAAATCTCCAAAACCAGCCAAACCATCTGCAACACCTAAATTATGTTGTATATATTTAGTTGGGTTAATGTATGCTACTGGTTCTTGAGCACCTGTTTCAATGCTTTTTAAGACCGCTAAGGTTTTTTCTTGATTAGAGACATCCATCGTTTTTTTTCCTTTTTCAGATTCTGAATTAGTTGTTTTAGTTGTTTTACATGCTGTCGCTACAATTGCCAACACCATAGTTGCTGTAAGTATAGAATTTTTCATAATTATTTTTATTTTGATGCAAAGGTGTTACAACTAAAAAAATATATGATGATACAAAAAATCCATAGTATGGTAATTTTCAGCTAACAGTAATTAACTAACACACAGAGCACTAATCAAAAACAACTTACATCTTAAATTTAGGTTTAACAAAATAACGTTCTCGCTTTTTTGTTTTGTATATGGTTAAAGTTGCCATAACAGACCAAATTAAATTAGAAACAAAAGATGGAATTGCATTGTAATAATAACAGTTTATGGCTATTAAAAGTGCTCCAAAAAGGTTTAAGTACTTAGCATAGTTAACGTACTTATTATTTTCTATAAGGGTAATCCCGTAAGCAAGGATTAAAAAGCCAGAACCTGACCAACCTAATACATCTATTAACAATTTCATTTCTTCAAATTTGTTTCTTTTATTGGGGTTAAACTAAGAAGCAAATTTGCGCTAAGACAATTAATTTATTATGATAAAAAAGCAGCTTAAAATGGTACTTTTGCGCCCTAAAAACTAGTTGCCAAACTTATTTCTAAATTCTATTGGTGTAATTGCTTGATGTTTTTTAAAGTACTTCACAAAATTAGTAGGCTCCTCAAAACCAAGTGTATACCCTATTTCCTTTACACTATCTAGAGTATGTACCAATAAACGCTTAGCCTCTAAGATAACTCTAGCATCTATCATTTGTTTTGGAGTAATATCCATTACTTTTAATGTTGCAGCATTTAAACGTTTTTGGGTAACGCTTAATTGCTCTGTATATTTAGCTACAGATTTTTGCAAATGAAACTGTTTGTCTAAAAGATCTCTAAATTTAATTACGCAGTCTAAATCTGGTCCTTTATTTATAATAGCACTATTTTGAGTTTGTCTTTCTCTTTCTGATATTAGCAGTAAATTTTTGAGCTGATTTCTAAGAATATCTGACTGATAATTATCTACATCGTTCTCTAATTCTGTCTGCATCAATTTAAAAAAGTTATCAAAAATAGATTTCAATTCTTTAATTTCTATGGTAGATATAGAATACAGATCGTTAAAAAGCATACTACTTCTTAAAAACTTTGTGTCCTCTTCTGTTTTACAAAAAAAATTGTCGGTAAATAATAGTACTTCGCCATCTATAGGTTCATTCTGATCAAAACACTGAACACTATTTTTATCTACAAATAAAATTGAGTTTGGTTTAATGTCTATAGGGTTAAAATCTACCATATGCCTAGGCTTCCCCTTTTTAAACCATATAATTTGATAGAAATCTGTTCTATGTGGTACAATTAAATCGTCAAAGAAGTTAGTATACAATTCACCAAGGTTCACAAGCTCAAACTCGTGCGGCAAACCCTCTTTAAAACCGTATTTTTGTATGTCTGATGCCACCTACCCCTGTATTAATCTAAAAAACCAAAAGTATGTTATTTTTTTAGATTACCGTATTAGATAGAAAAAACAAAGGTTTTAAATTTTATTCTTCTTTTAATGAAAGCATTTTAAGTGCATATCTTTTCCCCAGCTCTCTTACTCCTGCAGAATTAAAATGCACACTATCTTTCCTTACTTCGCAGCCCTTAGAAGATACTACGTAAGCAGTTGCTATAGTCTCTGGTAATTTATCTACAATAGCATTCATACTTGCACACTTACCACCCTGCTCCTCATGTACCATTTCACCCGCAAGCAAAGGGACATTTTTAGCATCTAAAGAAAGTTCCGTTAACATATTAGTGTAGATCGCTTTTACATAAGTTGGCCAATTTTCATCACCCGTATTACTTTCTCCTTGATGCAGAAGAATACCTTTTATAACACCTCTTTTTTGGGCTTGTTTTGCTAGTTGTATTAAATGCTGGTAAGGATTGCCTCCGTAAGCCTTAATTTTATCTGCAAACCAAGCTTCCTTATAAATATCGTCATAATCTGCATAAATATCTTTATCAAACAATCTAATGTCAGACCCACCAACAGCTACATTTATCACCCCTACACTAATACTATCTGGCAAATTCTTAATCATTATTTTTCCAAAATAATCTGCAGGAGAAAGTCCTGTATAGCATTGCGTAAGTGGAGGTACAGCCGTAAACCATTCCCCTTTTTTTCTTTTAAGATTATCGCAATCTAAAGATTGCAATACTTTAAAACGGCTGTCTCCATTTAAATCTTGTGGTTCTATTGTTGCAGATCCTTCCATATTAGATTGTCCAAAACATAAATAAATATGAAAATTTGGATCAAAATCTGGAGCAGTATTTTCTTTTGTAAGTTCTTCTGTCTTTTCTGAATTTAAAGTACTTGTTTTAGCAGGTAATAATACTTTAGAAGATGTAAGTATAAATGCAGCTAAAGAAATGTATTTTAAAAATGTAAGTTTCATTCTTTCATTGTTTTAAATGCAGATAATCTCTATTACCAACCAACAACGAAAATAAAAATTTTAACATATAGAATATTGTTAAATTATGTCATATATTGGTACTTTCATGAAAAGAAATGTCCAAAACAGACTTACAAAGTTGTTTTGGACATTTTATATTAAAAACACTACTGTAACTTAATCTAACAAGCCCTTTGTTTTATCCCAAAGTCCTTCTCCTTGTTTCATTAGTTCATCTCCTGCTTTTTCTAAGTTTTCTGAGCTAGTATATTTATTGTAGTTTTCTATAAAGCTTTTAAAATTATCTACAGTAGCAAACATTTCTTTAGTATACGGCACGTTTTGCTCCTCCATTATTTTTTGCCAATCTATTTCTGCTAAAAGAGACAGCATATACTTTGTAGTTATTTTACCTAAAAAATATTTATCGTAAAAACCGTTTAACACTTTACCGGACTCTCTATTTTTTACATATTCTATAGATTCATCTATCCTTTCTTTTTCATCTGAAGAAAGTAAATCACTCGTTTTCAATTTTTTTAAAGCAGCAATTGCTTTATCGTTTTTCTCTTTTTTAAGATACAAATAAGACTCTACAGACCATATAACCTCGTTATCCAATCCTATCTTTTTAGAATCTTCTAAAAAGACTTCAAAATCTTCTAAAGCACGTTCCTCATCAATATCACGCTCCATCATTAACCTATTACAACCTCTAAATAGATAATTTAAAGAATGGAGTCCAGTATACGTTTCTTCATTACTTAAGTTACCCCATTGAAACATTAGCCTTGTTAATGGTAAGTCTATACCTTCATTAGCGTTTAGCCAATCTATATTTCTAGATATTTCATCTTCTGATAAATAATGTAATTTTTTTTCGAAAAACACAAAACCTCTAAAATACTGTAAAAGTGTTTTTATTTCTGAATCTGGAAGTAACTCTGGTTTAGTTTTAAAGCACTCATATAAAGACACGTCTTTACCAATATCTCTACTTAATACTACAATTGCACTTAAAACGGAATGTTCAATATTTTGCAGGTAATCTTTAGCTATTCCTTTTGGTACATTAATTTTATGTCCAGATGACGTAGCATCTGCAGCAATAAATACTTCTAACAAGGTTGGAAAATCATCTTCATCTGCCTCTTTTATAAAATCTTTCATTTTATTATAATCTCTGTAAATAGAAATATAATCCAATACAGACAAACCTTCTGACCCCTCTACATTATGTTCAGAAATTGTATTAAAGATCTTGGTTAAATCGGACTTAAACTCTGTAAATTCAGGAGAAATAGAATCTTCTGCAACAGAAGCCCTAATTATAATTTTAGCAAATTTATAAGACAAAACCTTATCAGATTCCATACTCTCGGCAAGTATTTCTTTGTCTATAGCCAACAACTCTTCATCTGTTTTTTCGCCGCCAAAGCAACTATTAAATAGTATTACAATTAATAGTAGTAATATTTTTTTCATAGATAAATAAATAAGATTGCTATTGTAAAGCGTAAAATTAAAATAATAGTTCATATAATTTCACCCTGTTAAACGGGATTTTTAAGAGTTACCTTTTCTAAGAATATCAGATAATTGTGTAATACCCATAATATTAGTGATCTCGCCTTCTTTTAAAACAAAAAGGTCTTCGCATAAAACTTCTTCTTGATATTTTTCAGACACTATAGCATATGCGTGAAGATTCATAAAGTGTTTAATATATTTTTTGTCAAGTAAATTAGAGCATACAAAAATGAGCCCTTTTCTTGGTATAGAAACCAGAAGTTCGGTAGAATTTAGCATTTTATGAGCTTCTAGCATGTGTTTTTTACTCAATATTTTTTCACTAGCAAGGACCGAAATAGGAGTCGAAAGAACATCATATTCTATTGTCTTATCTGAAAAGTCCCAAAACTCAAAAGGCAATTCTAAATTATCTAAATTCTTTAGGCCATGCTCTTCAAATTTTAGATAATCATCCTCATCTTTATTGCTAGTTTTTAAATGAAAAAGATCTACCTCATCTTTACCATCTATCTTATTTTTATCCATCATAATAAAAGCTTGGACTATTGGCGCGTAAATATCTTCTGTTTCATGAAATACAGCAGCAAGCTCATTTACCAAGTCTAATTCTTTTGTTCTTTTAGAAACCAAATAAGGGTAAATAGTAGTAAAATCCATTTCGTCTCCCTCAATAACCATTTCACCTACAATTGGTTTTACAACAGGTTTTACAGCATTCTCTACTGGTTTCTTGCTTAAATTTGTAGGCTCTGCAGGACCTAGACCTAAAATATTTCTTAAAAACTGTATCATATATATTATTAAATGAGAATATTAAACAGGACTAATATATATATTTTAATCAGAGTTATATAGTACGCATCTATTTCCGAAAGGTCTTAACCTTTTTTCGTTATAAAATTGGGTATTTTGATGTGTTAATAGAAAAAGCCTGCTAAAAAATGTATTATACTTTTTAGCAGGCTTTTATTATCTGTATCTAAATTTTATCCTAAAATACGAATTGCATCTTTAGCAAAGTAACTTGCAATAATATTTGCTCCTGCTCTTTTAATTGCAGTAAGTTGTTCCATAACCACTGCATCATGGTCTAACCATCCTTTTTCTGCTGCTGCTTTTACCATTGCATACTCGCCACTAACTTGGTAAACCGCCACTGGCACGTCTACTTCGTTTTTAATTTCGCGTACAATATCTAAGTAACAAAGTCCTGGTTTTATCATTACAATATCTGCACCTTCGTCTATATCCATTTCCGTTTCTCTAATTGCTTCAAAACGGTTTGCATAATCCATTTGGTATGTTCTTTTATCCTTAGGTATGTCTTTTACATCTACTGGTGCAGAATCTAAAGCATCTCTAAAAGGACCATAAAAAGCAGAGGCATATTTAGCACTGTAACTCATAATACCGGTGTTATGGAAACCATCATCTTCCAAAGCTTCACGTATGCTTAAAATACGGCCATCCATCATATCACTAGGCGCAACAAAATCTGCTCCAGCTTCTGCATGGGAAACACTCATTTCGGTAAGTACCTCAACAGATTCATCGTTTAAAACCAATCCGTTTTCTATAATACCATCGTGACCATAAGAAGAGTAAGGATCCAAAGCAACATCTGTCATAACCAACATTCCTGGACATGCATTTTTTACTGTTTTAACAGCGCGTTGCATTAATCCTTCTGGATTTAGAGCTTCTGTACCTTTATTATCTTTTAAATTATCTGGAACTTTTGCAAAAAGTAAAACAGACTTTAAGCCCATTTTCCAAAGTTCTTTTACTTCTTTCTCTAACAGGTCTAAACTGTACCTAAAGTAATTTGGCATAGACGGTATTTCGTCTTTTACACCTTTACCTTCTACCACAAAAAGTGGCACTAAAAAATCATCTGGAGATATAATGGTTTCACGAACCATAGAACGGATTACCTCATTACTACGTAATCTTCTGTTTCTAATAATTGGATACATAATTTTGTTTACTTTAGTAGAGTCAAAGTTACTTAATATCAACCAAAAATCAAGAAACCACAGCCTTCATTTGAGTACTATTAACAACATTTTACAATTTAAGTTTACTTGGCGTACTTATCAGAAAAAATTCTTAGATAATTTTGATACACACATAAGCGACAAACATTTGCATGTGGTTGCGCCTCCTGGTTCTGGAAAAACCATTTTAGGGTTAGAAATGATAAAACGGGTAAACCAAACTACATTGGTATTATCACCTTCTTTAACCATTAGAAATCAATGGAAAGACAGAATGCAAAGCTTTTTTCTTGAAGATAAATTATACACCAATTACTCTTTAAATATAAAAAAACCAAAGCAAATTACCTTTGCCACTTACCAAGCTTTACACGCTTTGCATAAAGGTTTTAAAAAAGAAGAAAACCAAGAAACCTTAGTAAATTTTATAAAGAAAAATAACATAAAAACTATTGTTTTAGATGAAGCCCATCACCTAAAAAACGAATGGTGGAAATGTTTGTTTGAAATTAAAAAGGCAGAAGATATTACGGTAATATCACTTACTGCCACACCACCTTATGATAGCGAACCTAGTGAGGTAAAAAAGTATTTTGATTTATGCGGACCAATAGATGATGAGATTGTGGTTCCGGATTTAGTTAAAAACGGAGATTTATGTCCACACCAAGATTATGTACATTTTTCTAAACCAGATGAAGATCAAATAAAATATATTCTTACCTATCGTGAAAACATTTTAAAATTTATAAATACACTTGTAGATGATACTGAGTTTGCCAACATTTTACAAGAGCACCCATATTACAAAAACACAGAAGAAGAGCTAGAGAATATTTACAGCAAACCACTGTATTACTCTTCTTTATTAATATTTTTAAATGCAACAAAAGTAGTTGTCCCAAAAGAAAAAATAGCTGTTTTAGGTTTTGATGATGACAAAATTGAATTCCCAAATTTAAACTACAACTGGTTACAAGTTTTATTACAAGGAGTACTTGTTGTGCAACGAGAATTGCTTTTACCTTTTGAAGAAAAGCTACACAACATTGAAAGAGATTTACGTAAAATTGGCGCTTTTAATAAAAAGCGTGTAGATTTTGTTGGTGCAGAAGATTTATATAGAACATTAGCAAATAGCCCTAGTAAATTAAAAAGTATAAATGCTATTATTACTGCTGAAAGTGATAATTTAAAAGACGATTTAAGAGCTGTTATTTTAACAGATTTTATACGAAAAGAGTTTCTTTATTTTGATGGTTCTAAACTTGAAGAATTAAACAAATTAGGTGTTGTATCTATTTTTCAGTACTTACGAACCCAAAGCACTCACAAAGAACAACTAGGTGTTTTAACAGGTTCTATTGTAATTCTACACAAGAATGCTATTATCAACCTAAAAAAAATAGTAAACGAAACAGAATTTACAGCAACACCTCTAGAGGTAGATACCGATTTTGTTATTATAACATCGTTTACAAAAGGTAAAAACACAGTGGTTTCTGCCGTAACAACACTTTTTGAAAATGGAGCAATTAAAGTGCTTATTGGTACAAAAGCATTACTTGGCGAGGGCTGGGATGCACCTGCAATTAACACCTTAGTATTGGCGTCTTATGTTGGCTCGTTTGTATCGTCTAACCAAATGAGAGGTAGAGCAATTAGAACTCAGCTTGGTAATACAAACAAAACAGGTAACATTTGGCACTTAGCGTGTATAGACCCAACAGACCCTGAAGGTGGTAAAGATCTAGAAAAACTAACCCGTAGATTTAATGCTTTTATAGGTGTTGCTTTAAAAGGAGAACCCTACATTGTTAATGGTTTAGACAGACTAGGTTTGCCTTTACAGTTTTCTGCAGAAATAGACTTAGACTCCATAAATAAGGATACTTTTTCTATTGCTACTCAAAGAAACTTAATTTCTAAAAGGTGGAAAAAAGCAATTGGCAAAGGAGCTGTCTACATTAGAGAATTAAAAATTTTATATCCTTATAAAGAACCATATACTAGGCAAAAAAAACTACGAAGTGTAAATGCTAGTAAATACCTTTTATTAGAAGTACTTGTTGGTACATTTGCCTTAATACCAGAGTTTATACTTAAAAACTTAGGAATTTTATTAAGTAAAGGAATAATACAGTTTGTATCGTTGTTTTTTGGAGCAGTATTTCTTGGTTTTGTACCTAGAGCATACAAAGCGCTAAAGCTTTACTTTTTGTTTGGAAACACAGAACGCAAGACAAAAAAAATTGCCGAGACTGTATTACACTCTTTAATTGCATTGCATAAAATTACAACACCTTTAGGCAAAGTTAAACTAGAAACAGAACAGTACTCAACTGGTGTTTTTGCCTGTTATATAACTGGTGCTACAACTAACGAAAGTTCTTTGTTTATTACTGCATTAGAAGAAATTATAGCACCAGTAGACAATCCTAAATATGTAATAGACGATAGCTCTTGGTTAAAAAGAAAATGGAATCTACGTACCTACTATGTTGTTCCTGCAATTTTTGCCAAACGTAAGACAGAGGCTGAAAAATTTCATTTCTATTGGAAAAAATTCGTTGGCAATTCTACCTTAGTATACACTAGAACCAAACACGGCAGAAAACAATTGGTTAAAGCTAGGCTAGCACATATTATCTACCAGTTTAAAGATGCATCTAAAAAAGCTACAACCTGGAGATGATTAAAAAATAGTAAGACATTTCTTAATTTAATTATTCTAAAGTGTAACAAATTAACAATTCTAGTTACTAACTAATCAATATCAATAAAACTTAAAAAAATACATATGCTATCTATTAAAGACCTTAACAAAACGTATCCTAACGGAACAAAAGCGTTAAACAATGTAAATTTAGAAATTAGCAAAGGTATGTTTGGTCTTTTAGGTCCAAATGGTGCTGGTAAATCTAGTTTAATGAGAACCATTGCTACTTTACAATTAGCAGATAGCGGTAGTATAGAATTTAATGGCACAGATGTATTTAGAGAACCTGAAGAGTTGCGTAAAGTATTAGGTTACTTACCACAAGATTTTGGTGTATACCCTAAGGTTTCTGCAGAAATGATGCTAAATCATATTGCAAAAATAAAAGGAATACAAAATAGTGGCGAGCGCAAAGCATATGTTGCCGACTTGTTAAACAAGGTAAACTTATACAAGTTTAGAAAAAGAAATTTAGGTGATTATTCTGGTGGTATGCGCCAACGTTTTGGTATTGCACAAGCACTAATTGGTAATCCAAAATTAATAATTGTAGATGAGCCAACAGCTGGTTTAGATCCGTTAGAGCGTAACCGTTTTCATAATTTACTAAGTGAATTAGGAGAAGATGCGGTAGTTATTTTATCTACACATATAGTAGACGATGTTATTAACCTATGTACAAATATGGCTGTTTTTAACGAGGGTCAGGTACTAGTACAAGGACACCCTATGGAGCTTACCAACTCTTTAAATGGCAAAGTTTTTAGAAAAAGTATTAAAAAAGAAGAAATTGCCGCTTTTGAGGCAAGTCACACTGTACTATCTTCTTATTTACGAGGCGGAAACCTAAACATAAATGTGTACGCAGATAGCAACCCTGGTGATGGTTTTGAAGTTATAAACAACACCCTTGAAGATTTTTACTTCTACAGTATTAACCAAAAGGCTAAACAAACTGTGTAATTATGAAAGAGATATTTTTATTTGAACTAAAATACAGGTTACGCAGACCCGTAACATACATTTACATTTTTCTGTTGTTTATAATTCCATTGCTAATTTCAGTTTTTCAGGATTCTGGAACAGCACAGTTTACCAATAGTCCTAACGCAATTGCCGGCGTACTGGGTAGCTTAAGTATATTAGGGTTGTTTTTCTACGCTGCAATAATGGGCGTACCTGTATACAGAGATGAAGAACACAAAACAGCACAAACCTACTTTACGTTTCCTATAACAGAGAAAAATTATATTTTAGGTCGTTTTTTAGGTAGTTTCACTATTGTAACCATAATGAACATTGGTGCTGTACTTGGTGCTATAATTGGTTTTACTATTGGCGCAATGCTAAACAGGCCAGATTATGGCACGTATACAGGTTTTGATTTTACAGCATACTTTCTTCCTTTTATATTTTACCTTACGCTTAATTCACTTTTTATTGGCGCATTATTCTTTAGTTTAATGACGTTTTTTAAAAGAATGTCTATTTTATATTTAGGAGGAATCTTAATATTCATCTTAAGCAACATAGCTGGCACTTTGTTGGGCGACTTAGATAGCCAATGGCTAAGTATTTATTTAGATCCGTTTGGTTCTCAGGCATATCAATTTATTAAAAAATATTGGTCTATAAACGAGGTTAATACCTTGTATTTACCAATGTATGGTGAGTTTTTACTAAACCGTGTTATGTGGTTTGCTATTAGCATTGGTATTTTTGTATTTACACTATTTAAATTTTCATACCCAAGTTTTTTAATTCCTAAAAAAGCTAAAAAATTAAAAGAAGATAGCATAGCACCACAAAGTGCAGTTGCAATAGAAAACATAAAACAAGTATTTACTAAAAAAGCCAATTGGGGTAACTTATGGTCTTTAAGTAAAATTGAATTTTTATCTATTGTTAAAGAGAATGCTTTTAGAATTCTTATTCTAGTTGGTATTATTTTCTCTGTATTTATAGCTACGCAATCTACCCAGACATATGGCACTCCATCTTTACCAATAACTCGTTTTATGGTACAAGAGCTAAGTTCTGGCTTATTGGTATTTTCTATAATTATACTTGTTATTTATGCAGGTGAAGCTGTACACAGAACAAGAAGTAATAAAACTTTTGAGTTTTATGATGCATTGCCAGTAACCAACGCAACCCTATACATTTCTAAAATTATATCTTTAGTTGGTGTAGCGGTACTACTTACAATAATTACCATAGTCGTAGGTATGTTATACCAAACATATAATGGGTATTTTAATTATGAGGTAGGAATGTATCTTACATTTAATTTCGCCAATATATTTCCTGCGTACATAACAACGGTACTACTTGCCTTTTTTATTCACGTACTAGCAAATAATAAATTCTTAGGTCACTTTTTAGTTATTGTAATTTCTTTAGGTTTACCTATTTTAATAACACTAGTTTTTAAAGTTAACAACCCATTATTTATATATGGCGGTGTACCTAGTAGTTTTTTAAGTGATTTAAATGGCTTTGGGCATTACTTAAATGGCGGATTTTGGTTAAATCTATATTGGGTTTTATTTAGCTGTATTTTAGCTATAGTCGGCTATGTTTTCTGGAGCAGAGGATTTTATTCTTCCTTTAAAGAAAGATTTCGCTTGGCTATTTCTCGTTTTAAAGGAAAAACAATAGTTGCTTTTTTAGTCTTTACTATTGCATTTATAGCAGTTGGCGCTTACAGTTATTATAACTTAAAAATCTTAAACAGCATAGAAAGCGCGGATTACAGCAATAAAAATGCTGCAGATGCAGAAAAAAAATACATAAAATATTTAAACAAACCACATATACAGATTGTAGATCTTAAGGCTAAAGTAGATATTTACCCAGAAGAAAGAGACGTTTATGCAGAAGGTAATTTTACTGCTGTCAATAACTTTGACACCGCAATAGACACACTTTTAATGGAGGTTAAATTTGGTGTTGCAGATACTAAAATAACAAAGGTTGTTTACAACGGTAAAGAACTACAACCATTTTTAAAAGACAGTATTTACAGGCTATTTATATACAAGTTGTCAGAGCCTTTACAACCAAAGGATACTGCTTCTTTAGTTATAAATACTAGAGCTATTACTAAGGGGTTTTCTAACGGATTAGAGACAAATGTATTAAATAACGGTACATTTTTTAGAGATGATATATTCCCTTCTTTTCATTATGAAATTGCTTTAAACGATAATGGTACTCGTAAAAAGTATGATTTAGAAGAAATGGATTATTTACTGTCGCCTAGAACAGATAGCATTGCTTTACGTAAAAACCTTTTTAATGAAGATGCAAACTACATGAACTTTGAGGCTACCGTAAGTACCTCTAAAGGGCAAATAGCCATTGCACCTGGTAAGCTTGTTAAAAAGTGGGATAAAGACAATAGAAGCTATTTTACTTATAAATTAGGAGAAAAAACAGATTATTTCTTCAATTTTGCTTCCGCTGCCTATGACGTTAAAAAAGACTCGTGGACTGCTCCAAGCGGTAAAAAAGTTGTTATAGAAGTTTATCATTCTCCTAAGCACAAAAGAAATTTAGAGCATTTTATAAATGGCATAAAAGTATCCTTAGATTACAACTCTAAAAACTTTTATGAGTATCCGTATTCTATTATTAGAATTGTAGAATTCCCTGCATACTCCACTTTTGCCCAATCTTTTGCTACAACAATACCTTATTCTGAAGATTTTGGTTTTGTGGCAGATTTTTCAAAAGCTGAAGATTTTAATTATGCCTTTAGAGTAACGTCTCATGAGGTTGCGCACCAATGGTGGGGACATATTGTAACACCAAGTAAAACATCTGGTGCTAATATTATTTCTGAAACCTTAGCAGAGTATGTATCATTAATGACAATGAAAAATGAGTACGGAGAAAACGGAATAAAATCGTTCTTAAAAAACTCATTAGATGAGTATTTAAGAAGCAGACAATTTAGTTTTAAACCAGAGCGCTCTTTACTTAATGTAGAGACTGGTCAGCATATTTGGTACCGTAAAGGTTCTATGGTTATGTACGAGCTGCAAGATGTTATTGGTGAAAACAAGATTAATAGTGCATTAAAACAATTTTTAAACGAGTACAAGTATTTTAACAAAGGTGTTTATGCAACATCAGAGAATTTATATGATGCTATTTACGCTGTTACGCCAGACTCTTTAAAGTATAAGGTTACAGATGGTTTTAAAGAAATTGTTTTATACGAAAACAAAGTAGTAGATGCTAAAACTAAAAAATTAGACAACGGAAAATGGGAAACTACTTTTACTGTAAACTCTTCTAAAATTTATTATGATGATAAAGGAAAAGAAAGAGAAACTGATACTAAAAAGAACTTAGTTGACATAGGACTTTTTGGACCTGATATTAAAAATGAAGAGAATGTAACCCTTAAAGATCCATACTATTTTGAATTAAAATGGTTAGCTCCTGGTGACAATACATTTACAATTGTTACAAATAAAAAACCTGAAAAAGCAGGTATAGATCCGTACAACAAATTAATAGACCGTAAGTCTAGTGACAACTTAAAAGAAGTGTTAGAATAAACAAAACACACACTTTCACAACTATTAAAACGCTCCTTTTGGGGCGTTTTTGTCTTTGCGAACTCTTTAAATCAACAAACCATTTGGTTTGTTACGTGCTAAACAATAGCTACAAACAGTATAAAATAGTCCCTTTTAGCCCTAAAACTGGGTAATATATCTACCAAAAAGTTTGAAGCACCATGAAAAGGATTAAATAAACTAAGTAGTCTGTTTTTCAATTTTAAGAACCATAAACATATCATTCTAAAAAAAAGTAACTTTTTTAAAACCCTCTTTTATTTTTTGCCGTAGGTAAGGTCGTAATCAAATATTAAAACACACAAAAATGAAATTATCTAAATTATTAAAATCGACTTCACTAGCTATTGTACTTTTAATTGGAGCAAATACATTTGCTCAAGATAAAATGATGAAAGCTGAAACTAAAATGGTTGGTGGCGCAGAAATGTACCCAACAAAAGATATTGTATCTAATGCGGTAAATTCTAAAGACCACACAACACTTGTTGCTGCTGTTAAAGCAGCAGATTTAGTAGAAACTTTACAAGGAGAAGGTCCTTTTACTGTTTTTGCACCAACAAATATGGCTTTTGAAAAATTACCAGAAGGTACTGTTGTCACTTTATTAAAACCAGAGAATAAAGCAACATTACAAAAGGTACTTACTTACCACGTTATTGCCGGTAAACATTCTGCTGCAGATATAATGAAAGCAATAAAAATGGGTAATGGAAAAGCAGAATTTACTACTGTTGCTGGTGAAAAATTAACTGCAATGGTTACGAAAGGAAAAGTACAATTAAAAGATGTTGCTGGTACTATCTCTACAGTTACCATTGAAGATGTAAACCAGTCTAACGGTGTTATACACGTAGTAGACACTGTAGTCTTACCAATGAAATAGTTTTTTATTAGATTGATTGTTTCCCAAATGTAAAAAGGTGTCTAAAATTATATTAGACACCTTTTTCTTTGTTATTCTTATTCTAAACCCACTCTTTAGGTGTTTTTAAAACCTGAAGTAATTTTTCTTCTTCACTACCTTCCTCTGGGGTATGATCATAAACCCATTGTACGTGCGGAGGCAAACTCATTAAAATACTCTCTATACGTCCGTTTGTTCTAAGTCCAAACAATGTTCCTTTATCGTGTACCAAGTTAAACTCAACATAACGACCACGTCTAATTTCTTGCCAATCTCTTTGCTCTTTAGTATACGGTAAATTTTTCCTCTTTTCTACAATAGGCACATAGCACTCTAAAAAGCTATTTCCTACCTCGGTTACATAATTGTACCAATCTTGCATAGACATAGCGTCAGTAGCCTTACAATAGTCAAAAAACAAACCACCAATACCACGCGCCTCATTTCTATGCGCATTCCAAAAGTATTCATCACAACGCGCTTTATATTTTGGATAGAAATCTGCGTTGTGTTTATCGCAAGCGGTTTTACATACATTATGAAAATGAGATGCATCTTCGTTAAACAAATAGTAAGGCGTTAAATCTTGTCCGCCACCAAACCATTGGTCTACAATGTTACCTTCTTTATCATACATTTCAAAATAACGCCAATTAGCGTGTACTGTTGGCACCATCGGATTTTTAGGATGCAGAACTAAACTTAATCCGCAGGCAAAAAAATTAGCATCTTTTACACCAAAGTATTTTTGCATACTTTCTGGTAATTCGCCATGTACACCAGAAATATTAACTCCTCCTTTTTCAAAAACAGCACCATTTTCAATAACTCTAGTTCTACCACCACCGCCTTCTGGACGCTCCCAAATATCTTCTTTAAATGTAGCCACCCCATCTACAGCCGCTAATTTATTAGATATGGTATCTTGTAATTCTTGTATGTATTTATAAAACTTATCTTTCATTATTACTTTTTAAATCTTAAAATAAGGTAGCCAATAATTGCCGCAATGATAGAACCTATTAAAATCCCAATTTTAGCTGAATCTATATACTTA
Organism: Cellulophaga fucicola; assembly: GCF_900119145.1. Classification (GTDB taxonomy): domain Bacteria; phylum Bacteroidota; class Bacteroidia; order Flavobacteriales; family Flavobacteriaceae; genus Cellulophaga; species Cellulophaga fucicola. The sequence continues at coordinate 926,903 of NZ_FPIY01000002.1, forward strand.
GGACTGTCTGCAAAAGCTAAACTTGCAATAAAAATTGCCATTGTAAAACCTATACCAGCTAAAAACGATACTCCAATAATTTGTTGGTTACTAATATCTGAAGGAACATCTATCAATTTAATCTTTTTAGCAATAAAAATAATTAAACTTATCCCTATACTTTTACCCAACACTAAACAAATACCTATGTTTACTATTAATGCTGTTTCCAAGTCCAAGCCACTACTTAAAACAACCCCAGAGTTAGCAAAAGCAAACAAAGGTATTATAAGATAAGCGACCCAATTATGTAATTTATGCTCCAAATTTTGCAATGGAGATTGGTATTTGTCTGTCCATTCTCCCAAATCATCAATCTCACTTATCTGACCTTTTAATAAAATTGGCTTTTTAGAAACAGATGCTTTTTTAATATTGTTTGTAATCTCCACTAGGTTATCTACAAATTCTGGAGTAGTTATCTTTTGACGAATTGGAACCGAAAATGCCAATAAAATACCAGCCAATGTAGGGTGTATTCCAGATTTTAAGAATAATGTCCAAATAATTATACCTAAGAAAATTAAAATAAAATTAGAATAATAGCCTAAATAAGAAATTAGGTATAATGCTACTAAAAGCAAAAGCGCTATTCCCAATAACATTAGCTGTATGTTGCTACTATAAAATAATGCAATAACCAAAACAGCACCTAAATCATCTACAATTGCAAATGCAGTTAAAAATACTTTAAGGCTTAAAGGCACTCTGTTGCCTAGAACTTTTAAAAGCGCTAAAGAGAAAGCAATATCAGTTGCCATGGGAATTCCCCATCCCTTAGTGGTTTCTGGATTATCATTTAAAACAAAATAAAATAAAACAGGAATAATAATACCTCCTAATGCACCTAATAAAGGGAATGCTACTTTCTTTAAAGAATTTAGCTCACCAATAAGAAATTCTCGCTTAATTTCTAAACCAATTAATAAGAAAAAGATCGCCATTAAACCATCATTTATCCATAGTAAAAGAGGTTTGTTCAACTTAAAATCCTCAGTTACAAAACCAATTTTATAGTCCCAAAGAGACTGGTAGCTTTCTGAAAAAGGAGAGTTTGCCAAAACTAAGGCTAATATTGTTGCAAGCAGCAGTAATATACCACTAGAGCTTTCGATTTTTACAAATTTTTGAATAGGAGTTAGTATTATTTTTTTTACCATAAATTATTGTGATTTGTTTATTGTTTTCGGATTCAAAACTTCTACCGTTTTTACCGTAGCAGCGGTTACGGACAGTGGTAAAACTAGAATTATACCAAGTAACGGAATAAACAAAAATAACATAAAAATTATACCATTGCCAATTGCTAAGCCTCTATTTTGCTTAACAAAACGAATACTTTCTTTATATTTTAAATGACGCTCTAAAGTATAGTCCATATTACCAAAACCTGCGTAATATGCTTGCATTAAAAATAATAAGATTGTAGACACTACACCTACAACAGGGATAAAACCAAGAAGTATAATTGGGATGGTAAATAAAATTTCTTTAACTAAGTTTCTAACGTTTATACGTACACCACGCCATAATTGCTCACTAAAAGATGTGTCTGTATGACTATGAGCAGGAACGCCCGTTAAGTGTGCTTCTATTTTTTCTGAAACCGGACTCATAAATGGTGCAGAAAGTGCCATTACAATGTGTTTATACAACAGCAAACCTATTACAATAATTGCTGTTGCTCCTATAAAACTAGAAACTGTAGTAAACACCTCTTTTCCCCAGTCCCAAACCCAAATCTGAGCTATAAAAGCACCTATATTATCTGACAAACCATAAGCTAAAAAACCAATAATTGCTGCCGTTACAAGGCTAATTAAAATAGGAACAAAAAAATATTTCCAAAGTTTTAACTTAGAAATTAAAGCAAAGCTACCTCCATAGGCTTTAATTCCTTTTAGTATATTTTTTAACATATAGTATTCATTTTTAGTTTCTAAAACTAAGATACGATATACACCATATTTGCAGGGTAAATTTTAATGTCTTTTTCTGTACTAATTTTCTCTGCGACTTTACTTTTATTTAAAATAAAAGCTACTAATTCTTCTTCAGGTTTGTTGACATAATTAAAGAAGTATAATCTGCCTACAGCATTATTTTGTAGATCCATTTGCTCATCCAACTCATTGTTATTTGTAACCTTTTCATATAAATCGGTTACTTTTTGAGCCCAAAACACACTTTTTTGCTTGTTTTTAGTTCTTTTAAGGGTGTAACTACATAAAAGAGCATTCCATACTGCGTGTCTAAACGCATTACCTTTATTACTTTTACTATGCTCACCTGGATAGTAGGTATTGCAAAGCATAAATGTTTGTTTCGTTGCTTTTATACTAGGAAACAGCAATAATGGGTTTCTTAAAAACAGCAAAGACAGTTTAAAAAACTGTCTTATGCTTAAACTTTGTATTCTGGTCCAGACTTTCACTAGTTTGCTTTGTACTCTTTTACAGCATCTATAAATGCCTTAGCATTCTCTAGTGGTATGTTTGGTAAAATACCGTGACCAAGATTTACTATGTATTTATCTTTACCAAATTCGTTAATCATTTGGTGTACCATTTTTTTAATATCTGCTGGCGGAGACAATAACCTTGACGGATCAAAATTACCTTGTAATGTAATGTTACCTCCTGTTAAGTAGCGTGCGTTACGCGCAGAACACGTCCAATCTACTCCTAAAGCAGCAGCTCCAGATTTTGCCATTTCATCTAAAGCAAACCAACAACCTTTACCAAAAGCAATTACAGGAGCCTCATCTTTTAAAGCGTCTATAATTTGCTGCATATATTGCCAAGAAAATTCTTGATAATCTGTTGGTGATAACATACCTCCCCAAGAATCGAATACTTGAACAGCATTAACACCAGCCTTAACTTTCTCTTTTAAATAAGCAATTGTAGTATCTGTAATTTTTTGTAATAATTGGTGAGCGGCAACTGGGTTTGTAAAACAAAATTCTTTTGCTTTATCAAATGTTTTACTACCTTGACCTTGTACACAATAACATAATATTGTCCAAGGAGAACCCGCAAAACCAATTAAAGGAATATCATCATTTAACTTCTCTTTTGTCATTTTAATAGCATCCATAACATAGCCTAACGTGCTATTTATATCTGGTACTATAACCGATTCTAAATCTTTAGAAGTACGAATAGGATTTGGTAAATAAGGACCAAAGTTTGGTTTCATCTCTACCTCAATATTCATAGCCTGTGGAATAACTAAAATATCAGAAAATAAAATAGCAGCATCCATACCGTACCTACGTATAGGTTGTACTGTTATTTCTGATGCCAATTCTGGAGTCTGACAACGCGTAAAGAAATCGTATTTCTTCTTGATTTCCATAAACTCAGGTAAATATCTACCCGCCTGACGCATCATCCAAACTGGTGGTCTATCTACAGTTTCTCCTTTTAAAGCTCTTAAAAATAAATCGTTTTTTATCATAACTGGGTATTAGCTACTAGCGTTTGTCCTTAGACTTATGCTTTTTTAATCTTATATCTATTATAGTCTATATCATCTTACAACACCTAAAAGGCTAACTGTAAAGAGCTATAATCTATTTATAATGTTCGTTTACTAAATCTATAACACTTTCTACTGTTGGCAATTTTGCTACTCTAACATCTGAAAACTTTTTTCTAGCTTCAACTGCTGTAGTATCTCCTATACAAAATGCAATAACGTTTGGTTTATTCTCTAACAAGAAGCTTTCTACTCCAGACGGACTATAAAATAAAACAGACTCTATAGTATCGTCTAATTTTTTAGTATCAAATTTTGTTTGGTAGGCTTCAACCTCGTTTATTGTTATGTTATTTTTTTCTAGTATAGCTGGTAAATCATCTAATCTTAAATTACTAGCAAAATACGTTACTTCTTTAGTCTCTAAATTATCAACCAAATAATGAGCTAATTCCTTTGCTGTTTTTTCAAAATGAACAACCGGACCTATATTGTTTTTTATAAAACGTCTCGTTTTACGACCAACACAGTAAATATTCTTGAATTGTAATTCTGATCCAGGAAAATTTGTAACAATAGATTCTACTGCATTTTTGCTGGTGATAATTACATTTTCGATCTCCTTTTTAAAGATACGAGGTGGCAATCTATTAGGACTTACCTTAATAAAATCTTTACTTTCTACTGTAATACCTTTTGTAAATCTATCTTTTTGGTCGTTGGTAAGTAGTTTTGTAGAAAAAACAGAAGTTTTCTTTTCTTCACTATGCAAACCTTCCATAATGTATTTACCACCACGATCTAAAACAAACTCTGCAACAGTAGCAGCTAAATCTTGATGCTTCCCTAGTTTTACAACTCTATCCGTCTCAATCTTTTTAGATCCATCAGGACTTAAAAGTATTACTCTAAAAACTACTTGCTCACTTTTTATGTAAGCTAAAGCACCTATTGGAGCTGTACAACCACCTTCTAATTTATTTAAAAATGTACGTTCTATTGTTGTACAAATTTCTGTTTCTTCATGGTTAATTTCTGCACAAATAGCCAAAATATCTTCGTCTATTTCTCTAGCAGCAACCATTATTGCACCTTGCCCTGGAGCAGGTACCATCCAATCTAAATTTACAGCTTCTTCTGGCCTTAACTCTAAACGTCCAATACCAGCAGCAGCAAAAATAGCACCGTGCCAAGTTTCACTTTCTTCTAGTTTTTGTAAACGTGTGTTTATATTACCGCGTATATCCTCTACAGTGTGTGTTGGGTAACGGTTTAACCATTGTGCTTTACGGCGTAAACTACTAGTAGCAATAACACCATCACGAGCACCTAAAAATTCTTCGTTATTCTTATAAACTAAAGTATCTCTTACATTACCACGTTCTAAAACAGCAGCCTGTACAATACCTTTTGGCAAAACAGTTGGCACATCTTTTAAAGAATGCACAGCAATATCTACATCACCGTTTAACATAGCTATGTCTAAGGTTCTTGTAAAAATACCGGTAATTCCTAGTTCGTAAAGTGGTTTATCTAGTTCTAGATCTCCTGCAGATTTAACAGCAACTATTTTTGCTTTGTGACCTAATTTTTCTAGTTCAGATTTTACTCTGTTTGCCTGATACAATGCAAGTTCACTATCTCTGGTACCAATGCGTATTATTTTGCTCATTTTGTCGTATTCACTTCTAATTGAAAAACTTTCTGTATTAAGTCTAGACTATTGTTAGCGTCTGTGTTTTCATCTTTTAAATGATTTGCAAACTGCTTAGTAATTTTCTGAATAATACGATCCGTTATAATATCTGCCTCTTCTAAGTTAAAGTTAGCAGCCTTTTTGCTATGAAAATCTAGCTCTTCTTCTTTTATGGTATTTAGCTTTTGCTTTAATGCTTTTATTACGGGAGCAAATTTTCTGGTTTCTAACCATTTTATAAACTCGCCTTTAATTTCATCATTAATAGCCTCTGCTTGCGGAATAAACTGCTTTCTTTTTTCTAATGTTTCATCCGTCATTTGTGATAAATGATCTAAATGAATAAGCGATACATTATCTAACTCATCTACACTTTCTGCAACATTTTTAGGAATAGAAAGATCTAATATTAAAAGTGGCTTTTTGGTATAGATTAGCTCTTTAGAGATTGTAGGTTGCGCTGCACCTGTTGCAACAATTAACACATCTGTATTTCTAATCTCTGCTTGTAAATCTCCATAGTCCTTAACAACCAAATTAAACTTGCCAGCAACTTTCTCTGCCTTGTCTTTGGTTCTATTTATTAAGGTTATGTGTGAGTTTTGAGTATGTTTTATTAAGTTTTCGCAGGTATTACGACCTATTTTACCCGTTCCAAAAAGTAAAATATTTTTCTCAGAAATATTAGGTACATTTTTTATAATGTACTGCACAGATGCAAAAGCAACAGATGTTGCTCCGCTAGATATTTCTGTTTCGTTTTTTATACGCTTGCTTGCTTGTATAACAGCATTACATAAACGCTCTATAAAAGGGTTTGCTAAATTGTGCTTTTTAGAACGAACAAAACTTTGTTTAAGCTGACTTATAATTTCAAAATCGCCAAGAATTTGACTATCTAAACCTGTACCAACTTTAAACAAATGACTAATAGCATCGTTGTTTTTGTATACATAAGCTACGTCTTGAAATTCTTCTACGGTTCCCAATGCATTATCACACAACAATTTTATTAATTGAAATGGGTGTTTTGCAAAACCGTGTAATTCTGTTCTGTTACATGTAGAGGTAACCAACAAACCATCTATGCCTTCTTCAACTGCCTCTACTAGCAATGCATTCATTGCTTTTTCATCTAAACTAAATTTACCTCTTACAACTGCATCTGCCTTTTCGTAATTAAGACCTATGGTGTAAAAGGAGCTATGTTTAGAAATATGATAATTCTTCATCGGGAATTTTTCAAATCGGTTACAAAAATAATTCTAGCATTACAATAAAAGTAACGCTAGAAGAACAATAAGTATCGATTACCGCTTTTTAACCTCATATTCACACTAAAAAGAAGCTAATTACCTATATTTGTTGACTTAAGATTGATAATTGATTTTCTATTTAGAACCTTTCTAAATAGAAAGAAACTGTAACAACTTTTAAAATGGAAGCAAAAAATACCGCTAAAGGTTCTTTTGAAGAAGTACTTATTGAAGATGGTTTTTATGTACTTAAAATACAAAACGATAGTATTGAAAATCAAAAAGTTGAACGGGAAATAGACAGTTCATTTGTACAGTTTCATTACTGCCTAAAAGGCAACGGAAAGTTTATTTTTAATGACAGTAGCTATGCTCTAGAAGTATCTGAAGAAAATTCGCTTTTATTATACAATACACAAAAAGATTTACCACTAAATCTAGAGTTAAGTCCTAATTCTTGGATGGTATCTGTGGTAATGACTATACGTAAGTTTCATTCTTTGTTTTCTAAAGAAGCAGAGTATATTCCGTTTTTAAGCTCGGACTTTAAAGACAAAAAATACTACTCGCAAGAAAACGTAAATCCGGCTACTGCAATAGTTTTAAGTCAGATTATGAACTACAATCTACATTCTTCTATAAAAAATCTCTATATAAAAGCGAAAGTTTACGAGCTTATAGCCTTGTATTTTAATAAGAGTGAAGATGCAGACGTAGAACAATGTCCGTTTTTAGTTGATGAAGACAATGTAAAACGAATTAGAAAAGCAAAAGAAATTATTATTGCAAGAATGGCAGAACCACCAACTTTAACAGAACTATCTGAAGAAATTGGTTTATCCTTAAAAAAGCTAAAAGAAGGTTTTAAACAAATCTATGGCGATTCAGTCTACAGTTTTTTGTTTGAACATAAAATGGATTACGCACGTAAAATGCTAGAAACTGGCCAGCATAATGTAAACGAAGTTGGCTTAAAAGTAGGTTACAGCACCGCAAGTCATTTTATTGCCGCCTTTAAAAAGAAATACGGAACAACTCCTAAAAAGTACTTAATGTCTTTAACTAATGGGTAAGTAAGGTTATTACAACGGCCTAGCGACCATAATACCGATATTACTTTTTATCTTTTTAAGGTAATCTACTAATGGTAGTTTTGTAATCTCTACTTGCATAGATCCGGTAGAAGCATGTAACATATGTATACGCCCATCTTTGGCACGTATAGCAATACCCGTATGTGTAACGTCTAAACCTTTTATAGATGTTGCTAACGCAATAATATCTCCAGATTGTATTAAGTGCTCATTAGCTGCAATATCTTCTTGTGACAATACACAAAACTCATTTTCTTTAAGCGCTGTTTCTGTTTTTAGTATGGTATTGTAATTTGCATCATCTTTTAAAAACGGGTACAAATCTCTATGTGTACCCATAAAATTGATTTCCTTTTTTACAATTTTACCTCCAATTTCACCGGTCATATTTTTTACCAAACCTTTAGCTTGGTTATTAGAAATCCATTCTGTAAAATAATGCAATCTAGAGCCATAACCATTTAATTGTCCGTCTCTATACCTAATCTCTTCTAATGCATTTGCAAAAGAAGTAAAGTCTAAACTATCTGCTCTAGAAATTAAACCAAAAGCAAGTACATTTTCTACAAAAGTGGTACAGTCTAAACCATGTAAATTTACAACCAAGGATTCTTTTTCTCCTACTTCTAATGTTTTAGCAACGTAAGGAATTTTTAAAAAAGTTTTACCTATTGAAATTAAAGAATCTCCAAAATTAACCGATTGCGGCAACAAACTTATTTCTTTAGATTTTTTATGAAACGCAGTTGCATCTTCTGGAGAGCACGTAATGTTTTGTGCAAAAGTTATAGTAACAAATAAGAGGCTAAAAAGAAGGAAGAGTTGTTTCATCGTCATCAAAAATAATCAAAAATTAATTGTTGTAAAGCCTGTAGTTGCCGTGATACGCATTGGGTTTAAATACCGCAGCTCTTTTTCTATCTTTTAAAATAAACCCATCTATAGCCATATCTAACAATTCTTGTTCGGTATAAATATCTTCCATAGAAATTCCGTTGTTTTGATAAAATGGCTTACCGCCTATCTTGGCATCTTTTGGATATACTATTAGGTATAATTTAGAAGCGTTATCATAAATACTTTCCTGGATAAACTTATAAAAATAACCAACGTAGTTCTTGCCTCTGTACTCTATATCTTGTTTCTGTATATAGCTTACTTTATACTTATTGGTATTATTTATATTTCGCCAGTATACTATACTCTCTCCAAGACTTTCTTCTGTATAAAAGTCTTTAGGAAAAATCTGTAATTTCTTTGCCACTTTTAACTTTTCAAAAAGTAATTTTCTGGTTTTGGCATCAGCTGCCAAAGAATATAAAATACCGTTTGGTATGACTGAGTTTGATCTAGCCAACAGAGCAACATATGTAGTTTTTACTGCAGCATCCTTACTTAACAACAACTTTGTGTAAAACCATTGAACTTCTTTTTCTTTACGAAACGGGAATAGCAAAATAGTATAGTCTTCCAGTATATTATAAGTTACATTTCTATTAGAATAACTTCTATTGTTAGTTTTATTTTTATCTTTTCCTAAGTGTCTTTTAAGTTGAATTTTAGCATCATTTAAAATCTGTTTCTTATATTTTTTATAACTATTAGATTTTAAATATCCGTGCAATTGCAAACGTGCCAAGAGTGAAAAAATAGGCTCTTTATATTCTTCTATAGCGCTATATTCTAAAATCTCTGGAAACAGATGTTTTGCCAAAGACAAACTATCTACATAAGGTTTAAAAATACTGTTAATAGCAAAACTGTTACTAACCAAAGGCAAGTCTTTAGACATTAGACCTAGCAACTCATTTATAGAAGCTTCATTGGCCTTAGAGGAAACCGCTTGCAATATCGTTGTCTGTGCATTAGAGTTATTATAAGAATCTTCATAAAAGTTAGAAAAGAAAGGCACAACCTTTGGACTCCTTAATTTGCCCATTTGTTGTATTAAATGAGCCTGAACAAATTTTTGATCTTCTTTAAACTTAAAATTAGCAATATAATACTCAAGAGAATCTAAATGTTTATTTTCAAAATTTATATAGCTATAACCTTTTAAAACAATACTATCGCTATTACGTAAAGCAGCAAAAAAATCAGCTGTTTTATCATCTAAAAAAGACCTACCAATAACAGTGTCTTTAGGTTTAAAATTACTTAAAAACTCAGTTACAAACTTGCTTGGTTTTTCATCTGCATCAACAGCAGTTTTAATCTCATACAACAAACCGTCTTTAGAAACATTCCTTACCAAAATACCTCTTGTACTTGCCGTATCTGCTAAAACAAGTTGTAACTGATTGTAACCATCTGGAGTAACAGAACGTTCTTCATTTGTAATTATAAAACTATCATTTGCATATATTTTTTTTCGCAAAGTCCATAGAGAATCTATACTGGGTAACATTAAAAAATCGTGTGCTTTGTGCGCAGATACACGTATTACTTCACCATTACTATTTTCATAAAGATTGGTTTTCTTATATGCCTCATAACTTTTTGGCTTTTTACCTCCTACCCTATAATTGTAATTATTTATTGAAAAACTAGGTGGCTTAACTGTTGTTTTTGTTGTAAAATACAAGGCCGTATCTTTTACCGTAACAAACTCTTTTTTATAACTAGGAGGTGTTATTTTAAGCGAATTAAAATAGGTTTTTGCAGTAACAGAATCTTTACCTACCATTCCTAATAAGTAGTAATTAACACCATTAATAACCGATTTTAAATACACTTTTTTACCCGCAACAGAGTCTAATATAGCACTAGATGTAAGCGCTTTATTCTCTATAACATTATATTTTGGTTTTATTTTTAGGTCTTGATAAAAACGTTTTTGAATTTGGTTTAACTCAAACGTATCTTCTTCAATAAAACGTAAATCGTTCTGCGTTACTCTTCTTAGAAAAAAGTAATTATCTTTTTTTACATCTACACCTTGTACTAGCCTATTTCCTTTTCTATACTTATTTGTAAACGTATAATTAGATGGCATTTCAACTGAAAAATCTTTAAATCCAGAAATAACGTTTACCTTTTTAAAAAGGTCTTTTTTAAATGATATGGCATTAAATATAGTATCTGAATATTGCTGAACGTAAGTACCCTCACCTCCCATTTTAAAAATAATAATTTCTAAAGGAGTGATGTAAATTTGATATCGTTGATGATCTCCATTCTTAAGCAAATTCTTAATCTCTATAAAAGGAACACTATCCTTTTCTTTTTTACTTTTTTCTAAAATTTTACCTGGAATATTTTCAAACAATAGCTCATCAATCTTTTTAAAGTCAAAACTTCTATCTTTTTTTAAGTACGAAAAAGTAGGCACACGGGTAATCATTACATAACTACCATTTGCAAGATCTGGAACAATATAACTTGTTGTATTTCTATCTCCTACAGGATACAATTTATTTGGCAGTAAAGCCGTAAAAACAGCATCGTCAGGAGACTGCTCTATATATGTATTTGACTTAAATGTTTTTTCAATTTTCTCCTTTAGTTGCTTCCCTTTTACACCTGCTCTAGAAGTTAGTGGTTTTACAGTATACCCTTTGGAACGCAGTAAAGCAATAACACCATTTTTACCTGGTAAATGTGCAGCTCCTATACCAGTAAAAACTTTATTATTAGGTAATAGAGAATCTAGCTTTTTAACCATATTCTCGTTTCTAATGTAAAGCATATTTTTAAGATAATGGTCGGTATATATTCCAGAATCTAAAGAATCAATTAAGTTTATATTTCGCTGTCTGTATGCATCTTGCAATAGAAAACCCATACCTTTTTGCTGCATCTTTTTTAGCAACCAATCGTCTGGTTTTTCTTTCATAGAGTTAAGACCAGCTCTACCTACAAGCGTAGAAGATTCTTCTAAATCTTCTAAAGCAACAATCTGTTTATTAAATTTTTGTCCCGCTTGGTATATAAACATATCCAAATAAGTTTCTTCTTCAAAATCTTGGTTGCTAGAGTTAGTTCTATACAACAATCCATTAAGTACTCTATCTTCCAAAGACAAGAAAGCACCCAAATCTTCGGTTTGCGGATTATTCATTAAAAAAGACTTAGAATAAAAGCCATCTGGAACATAACTATATCTAGAGGTTTTATTTTCTTTTAAATCTTCTTCTAGCCAAGTTGCCGGATCAGATTCTAACGCCACAATATCACTCTTTAATAAAGACTCATAAAAAACATCGTCTAACCTAAAAGCAACCTTTTTACTTACGTGCATTGTTCCGTATACATAAGATGTTTGCTTTAATCCGTTACCAGAAATTTCCCAAAGCAAGCTATTTTCTTCTTGTGCCCTTGCAGATAAAAAAGAAAAAACCAGTAAAACAGAACAAATTAAAATGCGCATAAACATTTATTTTTTTATAAAATAACAACGTAAAATTCTTACGTAAGTTGCATTAAAATAATTTGCTACAAAAAAAATAGCTACTAATTAACGTTACATTAGCAGATAAGACATTTTTAAAACTATTCAAGAATAAGTATAAATTATAGTCAAAAGTGTTAAAGTTGAGTTACAAGCCTTATTTTTGCACTTCTAAAAGATACAGTTGTGAAAGGAGTTTTATTAGTAAATTTAGGATCACCAGATAGTCCAACAGCTAAAGATGTTAAACCATATTTAGATGAGTTTTTAATGGACGAAAGAGTTATTGATGTACCTAATTGGCTACGTAATATTATTGTACGTGGAATTATTTTACGCACAAGACCTAAAAAATCTGCCGAAGCTTATAAAAAAATCTGGTGGGAAGAAGGTTCTCCACTAGTTGTAATCTCTGAACGTTTTAGCAAAAAAGTACAAGAACAAACTACAATGCCTGTAGCTCTTGGTATGCGTTATGGTAGTATGACTATTAAAAATGCATTACAAGAATTAAAAGATAAAGGTGTAGACGAGGTACTTTTAGTTCCTCTTTACCCACAATATGCAATGTCTTCTTTTGAAACCGTTGTTGTAAAAACGATGGAAGAAAAAGAACAACATTTTCCTGAAATGAAGATTACCACACTGCAAGCTTTTTACAAGAATGATGACTATATAAAAGTACTATCTGAAAGTATTGCAGAAAACTTAAAAGGATTTAATTACGATCACATTTTATTCTCTTACCACGGTATTCCTGAGCGTCATATTAGAAAATCTGATCCAACTAAGTTTCATTGTAAAATAGATGGTTCTTGCTGTAGTACAAACTCTGTTGCCCACAACACATGTTACCGTCACCAATGTTACGAAACAACTAAAAGAGTAACCAAGTTTTTAGGTATTCCAGAAGATAAAATAAGTGTTTCTTTTCAATCTCGTTTACCAAACGATCCTTGGTTAAAACCATATACAGATTTTGAGTTTGAACGTTTCCCTAAAGAAGGCAAAAAGAATTTAGCTGTTATTACACCTGCTTTTGTTGCAGATTGTTTAGAGACGCTAGAAGAAATTGCAATGGAAGGAAAAGAGCAATTTACAGAAGCTGGCGGTGTAGAGTACAAACATATTCCTTGTTTAAATACAGATGAAAACTGGGTTGCTGTTATGGCAGACTGGGTTAACAACTGGGAAAAAGATGGTGTTTTACCAAGCTAAACCCAATATTTAAAGCTAAAATGGAAGATTATTACTTGTATATAAAATCTCTTCACCTAATTTTTGTAATTACGTGGTTTGCTGGTTTATTTTATATACCAAGGCTATTTATTTACCATATTGAAGCTAGTTTTAAACCATCACCAGAAAAAGAAATATTAACAACACAGTTTAAAATAATGACCAAGCGTTTGTGGTACATTATTACTTGGCCATCTGCCATATTAGCTGTATTATTTGCGGTATTATTACTTGTAATTAACCCATCATTTTTACAACTGCCTTGGATGCATGTAAAACTTGGGTTTGTTTTTTTACTGATTTTATACCACCTAAAAAATCACCAAATAGTAAACCAATTACAAAAAGACCAAATAAGGTACAGCTCTAAATTTATGCGTATTTGGAATGAAGCCTCTACGCTTATTCTATTTTCGGTAGTGTTTTTAGTTATTGTTAGAAATGCTATTAATTGGATCTACGGCGTACTTGGAATTTTTGTCTTAGCTATGCTTTTAATGTTAGGTATAAAATTATACAAACGTATTAGAAACAAAAACCCTAACGCATAACCTCCTATTTTTTTAATTTCTTTGGTGAGTAGTTTTTCCCTATTTTTAGAAAGACTAATTACAACCAAGAACATTATGAAACTCACTTACCTAAAAAACAGCACACTCTTGTTGCTGCTTTTCTGTATTACCCAAATTTCTTTTGCTCAAAAAAGAAAACAAAAATCTACAACAGACCAATATCCAGAAGCTTTATACAGCAGTATGGAATACCGCTTAATTGGCCCTTTTAGAGGTGGTAGATCTGCAGCTGTAACTGGCGTGCCAAATAAACCAAACTTATTTTATTTTGGTGCCACAGGTGGTGGTGTCTGGAAAACTGAAGATGGCGGCAGAAGCTGGGGAAATATTTCTGATGGTTTTTTTGGAGGAAGCATTGGCGCCATAGAAGTTGCACAAAGCGACCCAAATATTATTTATGCAGGTGGAGGAGAAAAAACACTACGAGGCAATGTATCTTCTGGTTACGGAATCTGGAAAACTGAAGATGCAGGTAAAACTTGGATACCTGCTGGTTTAAGTAAAAGCAGACACATACCACGTATAAAAATTGATCCTAAAAACCCTAACATTGTTTACGCTGCAGTTTTAGGTAACATATACAAGCCTACAGAAGAACGTGGTGTTTATAAAAGTACAGATGGCGGTAAAACGTGGCGCAAAACACTATTTGTTAATAGCAATGCAGGCGCTGTAGATTTAACATTAGACCCAAACAACCCTCGTGTTTTATATGCATCTACGTGGCGTGCAAAAAGAACTCCATACAGCTTAAGCAGTGGTGGTGATGGTTCTGCTTTGTGGAAAAGCACAGATAGCGGAGAAAGCTGGACAGAAATCTCTAAAAACGAAGGTTTTCCTAAAGATACATTGGGGATTATTGGCGTTACTGTTTCGCCTAAAAACTCAGAACGTGTATGGGCTATTGTAGAAAACAAAGAAAAAGGCGGCCTATACCGTAGTGATGATGGTGGTAAAAAATGGACCCAAGTAAACCAAGAACGTAAATTAAGACAACGTGCTTGGTATTATACACGTTTGTATGCAGATACAGAAGATATAAATACTGTTTATGTACTTAACGTACAGTACCACAAATCTACAGATGGTGGTAAAACATTTAGCACATTTAATGCTCCACACGGAGACCACCATGATTTATGGATAGCTCCAGAAAACCCTAAGCGAATGATTATTGGTGACGATGGTGGCGCACAAATTACGTATGATGGTGGTGATACTTGGAGTACGTACAGCAACCAACCTACAGCACAGTTTTACAGAGTTACTACAGACAATGCATTTCCGTACAGAATTTATGCTGCACAGCAAGACAATTCTACCATACGTATAAACCACAGAAGTGATGGACGTTCTATTAGTGCTAATGATTGGGAGGAAACCGCAGGTGGCGAGTCGGCACATATTGCTGTAGACCCAACAAATAACGATATTGTTTACGGTGGTAGTTATGGCGGATTTTTAACTAGAAAAAACCATAAAACAGGTACAACAAGAGCTATAAATGTATGGCCAGACAATCCTATGGGATATGGTGCAGATGGGATGAAATACCGTTTTCAATGGAACTTTCCTATACTATTTAGCAAACACAACCCTAAAAAACTATACACCTTCTCTAACCACGTACACGTTACAGAAAATGAAGGTCAGTCTTGGAAATTATTAAGTGATGATTTAACTCGTAATGATGCTGATAAGCTAGTTTCTAGTGGCGGACCAATTACTCAAGACAATACAAGTGTAGAGTACTATTGTACCATTTTTGCAGCTAATGAGAGTCCGCTTAAAGAAGGCTTACTTTGGGTTGGTAGTGATGATGGCTTGGTACACGTATCTAAAAACGGTGGCGAAACTTGGGAGAATGTTACACCTAAAAATATGCCCGAATGGTCTATGGTAAATAGCATAGAACCTTCTGCTTTTAATGAAGGTACTTGTTATGTAGCTGCTACAAAATACAAGTTGGGTGACTTTGCACCTTACCTATACAAGACTACAGATTACGGACAAACGTGGACAAAAATAACAAACGGTATAAACAACGAGCACTTTACACGTGTGGTGCGTGAAGATCCTAAACAAAAAGGATTGTTATACGCAGGTACAGAAACAGGAATGTATATTTCTTTTAACGATGGTGCTAGCTGGAAACCTTTTCAGTTAAACTTACCAATTGTACCCATAACAGATTTAACAATTAAAAACGATAATTTAATTGTTGCTACGCAAGGTAGAAGTTTATGGATTTTAGATGATTTGTCTGTATTGCATCAATTAGATGAAAATGCAAAAAACGCAACATCAATATTATACAAACCAAAAGATACTTATAGAACAAAAGGTGGCAGCAGTAGTAAGCCTTCAAAAACAGCCGGAAGCAATCATCCAAACGGAGTAATTACTCATTTTTACCTTAATCAGCTTAAAGAAAAAGACAGCGTTAAGCTTATCTACTTAAATAAAAAAGGAGATACTTTAGCTACGTTTAGCAACACTGCTAAAGAAAAAAACAAAAAACTAAAAGTTAAAGAAGGTGGCAATACGTTTGTTTGGGACACTCGCGGTAAAGGTGCAGAAAAACTAAAAGGAATGATTTTTTGGTGGGCTAGTTTTAACGGTCCAAAAGCAGTACCTGGAGATTACAACGTACAATTGGTAGTAAATGGCGCCACACAAAGCAAAGACTTTAGCATTGTACCAGACCCAAGAGCAGAAGCTAGCATTGCAGATATGCAAAAACAATACAATTTTATAACAGAGGTTAATGCTACGGTAAATAAAGCACATGCGTCTATTAAAAAAATGCGAAAAATTACAGCACAACTTGCTGCTTTTGAAAAACAATACAAGGATACTAAAGCAACAAAAGAATTGGTTAAAAAAGCCAAAACAATGCGAGAAAAGCTAGAGAATATAGAGAAAGAGCTGTACCAAACAAAAAACAGAAGTAATCAAGATCCGCTTAACTTTCCTATAAAATTAACCAACAAATTAGCGCATATAAACAGTTTAATTGGTTTGGACGATTTTCCGCCAACAGACCAAGATATTGCCGTTAAAAACGAGCTTACAGCTAAAATTAATAAGCAACTAACTTCTTTTAATAAGGTGTTAGATGATGAAATAACCGCTTTTAATACTGCCTTTAACAACCTAAAATTAAATTATTTGTTTGTTGAAAAGTAACGTGCTGCAACCGCAATGGAAAATAGAAAATAGAAAAAGTTAATTATGTATATAAAGAAGCCTCTTTTTAGAGGCTTTTTTGGTTATAGATTTGTATGATAAAAATTAGGAGTTAAACAATTACGCATTTCCGTAATTGTAGTACAAAAAATGTTTTTATATTGTAAGAAAAATAATAGCTAGAAGTGTAAAACGTACGTTTACACAATCCTATTGGCGAAATAAACGCAATAAATTGCGTTTATTAACTAGTTGTGTACCATACAAAAAAAACTATGTCAGAAACAAAATTATCAAGAGGTTCAGTTTGGGCAAAATGGGATTTACAAGTACAACCAGTATCTAACAATTGGCTTGGTAAAAATGATTCTGTAACATTAGAAAAAATACAAAAAAGCACACAAGAGTATCTAAAAATAGCAAAAGAAAACAATATTGAAGTAATTGGAATTACTGACCATAATTGTGGTTTAGCAATTGATTACGCTATTAACAATGACCAAAACATTAAAGTATTACCTGGAGTAGAATTAGACACAAGAGAAGGTTGGCATTTATTAGTTATTTTCAATGAAAACTATAAAGAAAAAATAGGTTTAGAGAAATGGAGTGAAGCTATTGAATATTTTCTTGCTAAAAACTGTAAAATAGATAGACCTTTTTTCAATTTAGATAATACACATAAAAAAATTGGATGCACTACAAAAGAGTTAATATCTGACATTTGGAACAATGATATTGGAATAGTTGTTTTTGCTCACAGTATGTCAAATGATGGTTTTTTTAAAAAATCTGATGTACAAGGAAGAAAAGAAATTATTGATTATTTAATAAATGGTAATATTTATTTTTCTTTCGAAATAAAAGAAAAATATGAACAAATTGAAGAAATCCAAAATAAAATTAAAGGTTGGTATCCAAAAAACCCACCCGAAATACCAATTTTAAGTTCATCAGATGCACACAAAGCGAGTGATGTAGGTTCTACATATTCTTTTATAAAAGCTAATAAAAATTATGAAGGATTAAAGCAGGTATTATTTGAACCTAAAGATAGATTATTCATTGGTGAAGAATTGAACGATAATAAAACTGATTATTCTGTTATAGAATCAGTAAAATTCATTGATGATAATTTTTTACCTCACGAAATTAAACTTAATCAAAATTTAGTTACTATTATTGGAGGAAAGTCAACAGGAAAATCACTTTTACTTAGAAGTATTGCTGAGACTATTGACCAAAAAGAAGTTATTGATAGACACAAGGAAGTTGGTTTAGATATTTATTCAAAAAAAATCAAAGGTTTTGAAGTAAAATGGCGTGATGGTCAAATAAGCAAACTAAACAATATTGAAAATCCTTCAAAAAAAATAATCTATATTCCTCAATCATATTTAAATAGGTTAGTTGAAAAAAATGAAGAACAAACTTCAATTGATGAAATAATTAAAAATGTACTGATTCAAGATGTTGATATTAAAAGTGCATTTGAAAATTTACAATCAAAAAACAATTCCTTAAATTCTAAGATTGCTAAAAACATTGAAGATTTAGAACAACAATACGATAATCTTATCGAACTCAATAAGTCTATTAAAAACATTGGAGATAAGAAAGGAATCGAAAGTGAAATCAAAAAAATTGAAAATTCTATTGCTGAAATCAAAACCAAATCTGGTTTAGACACAACAGAAATAGCTAATTACAATGATTTAATAAAAATTAAAGATGAACTTGTAAAAAGACAAGAACAAATTAATACT
This sequence comes from Cellulophaga fucicola, assembly GCF_900119145.1. Taxonomy (GTDB): domain Bacteria; phylum Bacteroidota; class Bacteroidia; order Flavobacteriales; family Flavobacteriaceae; genus Cellulophaga; species Cellulophaga fucicola. The sequence continues at coordinate 945,627 of NZ_FPIY01000002.1, forward strand.
GATTTAGAATCTTTAAATTTATTAAAATCTGAGAATACCGAGATTATCAACAAACCCTCATTTAGTAGTGTTACTGAAAAAATAAAAGAGGAGTTAAACATAGAATTTGATAAAATTAAGACACTTTATATAAATGATTGGTTGTCTATTCTTAACAAGAAAATAATAGCACTAAATAAAGAAATAAATGAAATTACTATAAATCTATCTAAAACTGATAATGATTTAAAGCCATACTCTGGTAAACTAAATAACTCTAAAATTTTAAATAACTTAGAGCTAAATTTAGAAAAAGAGAAAAACAAATTAAACCGTATTTTAATTGAACAAAAAAAATTAGAAGACCTTAAAAAAGAAATTCTACTAATTATTGACAATCTTGCTGAATTTACAAAGAGTTTTTATAGTAACTTATTTGATGCTAAATCAATAATTATGAAACAAAACTTAATTAAAGATGAAATGGATTTTGAAATAGATATTCTTTTTAAAGAAAAAGCTTTTCATAATCAATTCGTTCAAGAAGTTTTTAATGGAACAAAATTATCAACTTACGTAAAGAGTAATAGTTTAAATATTGATAATTACAAATTTAAAAATATTGAACAATTTAAAACTGATGTTAAAAAACTAATATTAGACTTTTTAAATAAAAAAATAGAAACTGTCAAAAGGTATGATAGTCTTTCATCAACTTTAAAGGTGTTATTAAAAAATTGGTTCGTTTTTGATTTCAAATTGACAAGTGAAGGTGATAGATTTAATGAAATGTCAGCTGGAAAGAAAGCTTTCATATTATTGAAATTATTAATTGACTTAGATAAATCGAGTAAATACCCAATATTATTAGACCAACCAGAAGATGATTGGGATAATCGTTCTCTATATAGTCAATTACGAAAATTTATAAAAGAAAAAAAGAAAGAACGTCAAATTATTATAGTAACTCATAATCCAAATTTGGTTGTTGGTACTGATTCGGAACAAGTAATTATAGCTAATCAAAAAGGAAATTCTACACCAAATAATATATATCGTTTTGAGTATACATCTGGTGCTTTAGAAGAGACATCTATAAGACTTCAAGATAACAAAATACCGATATTAAATAGACAAGGAATAAAAGAACACGTTTGTGATATTTTAGAAGGTGGTGAAGTTGCTTTTAAGAAAAGAGAACAAAAATATGCAATAAGTACGGTACACAACAATGTATAAAAAACATAGGGCGTTTGTGCTAAACCGAATGGTCTGTGAGTATTAACAAAGTCCGCTAAATATAAAATTTGGCGTTTACAGTAGAAATGATAAAAGCAAAATATTTATATTTAGCTAAGTAATAAACCGAAACGAAAGTGCTTATCACCTGCCCTACGTTTCTTATACTTAACGTTGGCATTCATTGGCGGAACGAACTCAAAACAAAGAAATATTACTTATGAAATACAAAATTGGATTTAGATTAGATTGGTTTGAAATGGTATTTATTTTAATTATGGTATTTGTTGCTGGAGTTTTTGTTACCAGTCAAATGGATGATAAATTTATATATGTTGGTTTATTAATTATTGGAGCTGGTGGAATTTTAATTAAGAAAAGAGTGAAAATGCCTTTAAAGAATGGTAAACCTGAATAAAGAAGTGAATTGTGTGTTGGAGTAGCTCATTTAGCAGTTTAAAAATTTTAAAGGATGAATTTGAAGTTTAGATTATTTTTAGGAGTTATTGCTATGATTGTTTTTAGATATACCAATGGGAAGTATCTAAGAAATTGGATTTCTCGGAAGCAACACTTAAAAAAGAAAAAAATAACTGAATTTTTACCTTAATGCATAATTGCACACAACAATGGTAACCGTTGCACAAGTCTCTAATTTGGTAAAAAACGAATAGATATAAGCCTCTTTAAGAGGCTTTTTTATTACACTAGCACCAAAATATAAGTTTAGTAATACAACTATATATCACTTGGTTTGTACTACAAAAATAATTGCTATATTGTAAGAAAAATAACTAAACCATACTGCCATATGTACGTTTACATAACCCTATTGGCGAAATAAACGCAATAAATTGCGTTTATTAACTAGTTGTGTTTAATGTTGAAAAAACTGAAAATAAAAAATATAGTTCTAGAATCACTTTCTTTCATTCTTATACTATTTAGTATAGGAAAGTTTCAATATGCTTATCGCTCAAATGAGTATAATATATTGCTTAATACGAATATTGATAAAGTAGATAAACTAGATGTTGGAAATTTAAGTGACTTTTTGTTAGAGTCCTTTTGGTGGAAATTATTGTCTTTAGTAATTGTTTTCATTTCAATTGAAATTTTCAAATTATGGAGTAAAAATAAAACTGGGTTTTTAGAAACATTAATAGCATTTATACTAGTTTTTTTTCTATTTCCAATCGGATTTTTTGATTCTGGAAATACTAATGGTGTAATAAATCTAGTTGGAGATATTTTTAGCGATAACCTTAAAATAAAAATGTTAATCGCAGGTGTTTTTTGGCTTACAGTTGGAACAGTAATACTATGGAGAACTCTAAAAAACACTAAACACAACAATGCCTATAATTAATGTGGGGTTTCTGGTTTTACGCCAAGGTCTGTGTATATTTATGAGGTCGCCAAATCTTTTGATTTGGCTTTAGAACAAAAAAGATAAAACAAATGACAGATAACAATTTAAGTAAAAAGGTTAATTTTCTAATTTTCTATTCAATAATCAGTACAACATTCTTTTTATTATTTGTAGTGTATTTAAATATTCAAAAAAATAAAAATCTTGATGAGTTAACAGTTAAACGTATAAACATAGTGGATGAAACTGGAACGAATTTAAGAATGGTCATCAGCAATGAAGTTAGACAACACCCAGGAATCATTAATGGAGAAAAACTCAAACCACGAGAAAGACCGTCAGGAATGATTTTTTTTAATTCTGCTGGAGATGAATGCGGAGGATTAGTATATGACGGAAATAAGAATAACGCTGGGATGGTTTTATCAGTTGACAAATTTCGTGATGACCAAATTATGCAACTTCAGTATATGGAAAACACAAAAAACAATGCAAGAAAATATGGATTGCAATTATGGGATTACCCTAAAGAAAACACTAACCGAGAACGAAACAAAAGGTTTGAAAAATTAGACTCAATTAACGATAAACTTTTAAAGAAAAATGAATATCAAAAAATGAGACTTGACAGCTTATTAATGGAAGACAGACTATTTATAGGAAAAAATTTCAACAAAGATGTTGGACTATTCATTAATGATAAAACAGGAAATCCAAGAATCAAAATATACATTGATAATAATGATACGCCTAAAATTGAACTTTTAGATGTAAACGGAAAAACGATAGATTAACGTCACCTAACAAGACATATAATTGATGCGCTCCGGGACACTAATCATATACAAACACGTTGTAACACATTTGAAAAATAAAATCTACATACTATTAATTTTACTTGCATTTAGCTGTTCTGGGTCTAAAGAGAAAGAAACTGAACGGATTGAAATGCGGAATTTGACAGTTTTTGAACTAGACTATCAAAACAGTCCTGAAAAAATAAATACTGTTGCCAACACAACCTATAAACAATACTGACCTCAGAGCTTACTCCTATACTCCTATCCTCCTATCATTTAATTTTTTAATACCGAATATAAATTGAAAAACCACGAATATATATTGATCATTACTTTAGTATAAAATAATCTTAATATTTAGACTGTTAAAAATTTGAAAAGATTACAGTTATGATTAAGGGTACTCACATATTAAGTCTAGTGTTATTATTTGCTTTTTTTTCTTGTAAAAAACATATTAACCCACAAAAGAACCAGGCCAGTAATGAAAAAAAAATATTAGCAAACGATGAAGCTTCTATAATTAATGCGGCCAAAATAGCAACAAAAAACACAGTAGATTTAGACATAATATCTTCAAAAGGAGTATCTATTATGAGTAAGCATATAGTTACATTTGATTATGGTCATGATAATTTTTTAGATGCGCTAGTGTTTTGGGGGTTTAAAAACAACTCAGACAATTCATTTTATAAGTCAAAAATTTTATTCTTAAAAAATAACGGGAAAGAACTGATAGCTACAGACTCCTTAACTTATACAAGTAAATACATAATACCTTCCCAAAGCAAAAACTTTTACTCTAATAGAGGTGATGGTATTATAATTGAAAAATACTCTTCTGATGCTTACGGAAAACTATCGGATACTATTAGCAGCAGAGGAATAGTTATTTACCTTAGAAATTCATTATCCCTTGATCATATATCAACCAACGATATCAAGTTCAACTTTACAAGAACAAATCATTGGAAATACGTATCAGCAAAAAAAGGTCTTTATTGCAGAGATCAGCCTGGAAAAAAGGGAAAAGTAATTCATACATTAAATTACGGAGAAGCTGTAAACGTTATCCGAAGAACAAATAAAGAATTAACAATTTATAATGAGGATATAAATGAATACATTACTGGAGACTGGGTGTGTATAAAATTAAATACAAACAGTACATATGCTACTGAAGGTTATGTTTTTAATGGTTATTTAACAGACGATAATCCTAATTAAAACACAGTAATTAATTAAAGTTAGAACAATTTAAAAGCTAAAAATATGAATTTTAGAAAACACATATCAAAACTATATTTAATAGTTGTTTTATTTGCTTTATATTCTTGCAATAATAAAACTGAAGAACAACAACTTCAAATTAATAAGCTACAAAAACAATTAACAGCAAAAGACTCTATTATTAATGTTATATCTGGAGATTTAGACAAATCGAACCATAAAATTGAAAATAGTAGCGCTGAAATTTTAACTTTAGAAAACCAAATTAATGCAGAAACTCTAATTAGTTTTACTGATGAATCTGCTCCAATTATAAATACCAAAAACTTTATAAAATTTGCTTTTAAATCTCATGATATCGAGAATACAAATATTATGTCAAGTATATGGTGGAAAGGAGCATTTATAAACAGCAAACAATTTGAAAAACCAAGGTTAGCACTAGACGAGTTTTCTATTATAAATTACATCTGGAGTAGTATAGATAGGAGTCCAGAAAACTTAAAAAAACTTATAACACCTAAAGAAAAACAAGTACTTTATTTAATATTTAAAAACAACAATTTATACAAAGAATCAGGTGCGTCGTCAATAGTAAAGGCCTTATTAACCGCTTATACTGAAGTAGAAAATAATGAATCTATAAGGTATGAAAATGATTTAACTAGTAAAATGTACTCTCAAGTCCAATATGCAGATAATTATTGGGATGTATATGAAGAAATTGAGAATACAATTAATGATTTTGCTAGCGAAGAGGTTAAAGGTATTTTGTCTGATGAAAATTACTCTCCTAAAAAAGGCCAAGAGAGTAAATTAAGCAACAGAGTGTTTTTTGTTTATTCATTTTGGATAAGAAGGTATAAAGAAAAGAATCAAACACTAGTTTATGAATTACTAAAAGAGCTTCACCAAAACGTATCTAATGAAAGCCCTAATTCTTTTTAAAATTTTAGTTAAATCTAGTTTTTTTGAACTTTTTAATAATATTTATGTATTACATTAGGCGCTTAACCTCTCTACTAACCGCATAGAGAACCGTTACTCAAAATATGAAAAACATACTTGTAATAATAGTTTTCTTTGTTTCTAACTTCTGTTTTGGTCAAATAAAGGCAGTGATATTTGACAAGGAAACTAAAGAAAAAATATCCTATGTTAACATTTGGATTGAAAATGAAAATATAGGAACTACTTCAAACGAAAACGGAGCGTTTTTCATTGACAATTCTAAAGGAGAAATTTTAGTGCTTTCGAGTTTAGGATATGAGACTATGAAAATCAATCTAAAAGAAGTGCCTTCTAAAATATTCTTAATTCCAAAATCCTATGAATTGGATGAAGTAATTGTTTCAACAAAAAAAGAAAGTAAAGAAAAAATAATTGGAGCATTTCAAGATTCTGAAATTGGATTTTACTACGCTACAGAAAAAAACCCTGAAATAAAAGCTAGATTATTTAATTATGATACATCTTATTCAGAAACACCTTTTTTAAAAAGTATAAAATTTAGAATTTTTAGTGACATTAAAAATGCGAAATTCAATATTAGGTTTTATTCAGTTGGAGACAATGGGCAACCTGATAAACCTATTTACGAAAAAAATATAATTGGAATTTCTAAAAAGGGAACGAAAAATTTGGAAATTGATTTATCGGACTTAAATATTTACTTTCCTGATAACGGACTCTTTGTAAGTTACGAATGGTTAATAATTGAAGAAAATGAATTTAATAGTTCGTTTCCAACCCAAGATTCTAATAAAAAAATTGAGAAAACACTTTATGAACCAAAAGTTGGACTTTTACCGGTTACAAAAAACACAAATAGTTGGCTGTATAAAAATGGGAAATGGGAAAAAGTAGATAAATTTAAAGGAAATAGTCCAAAACCGTATTTAGATAATTATGGGATTTTAGCAATTGAATTAACACTTACGAATTAAAAAATATTGTGGTTAACAATGTTTATAATTTATTGTTAGTTCTCGGCTACTTACGAATCCCGAAGCGTATGGACTCGCTGACTTTCTGCATATTATTTATTTGTTAACTTTAGTGCTTAAACTACATAAACACATTAGCACACATAAATATGAGTGAAATACTTAACAAAATTAAACTAGAAATTGATAACTACGCAAAGGACTCTAATTTAACTGAATTACAAATAGTTGAAAAATTAGAAAAACACTACTTTAATAAAAAAGTAAACGATAATTTAAAACTGTATAAAAAAGGGAAGAAAAAGGTAAGTGACATTACAAAGGATCTGAAAATATCTCCACGCAAATTTTATGCAATTTTAGAAAAGAAGAAAATAGAACACAAAAAGTACAATAAAGGCTAAAAAACTGAGAAAATATAGGAACCTAAAAAAATGTTGATTTAGTATACTTGCGTATTCTCAAAGTTTCTAAAGTTTAGAATAACAATACATAATGCCAGAAAACAAAACTATTTTTTATCAATCTAAAAAAGAAAAAGTTATACAAATACTTGTGTTTACTATTCTTCTGCTCTTTTTTATAGGGTTATCAATACTCTCTTTAATAATGTTTATGAGTTTTTTTGATGGCAAAACTATAACTGATATAAAATCTATATTTTTCTTAATATTTATGTCTATTATATTGCTTTCTCCTGTAGTAATTTCAATTTATTTAGTAATTGGAATATACTCTCAATTTAAACGAACTAAGGTAATATGTGAAATTGATAATAATAATATATATTTTTCTGATTACTCCATCTGGATAAAAAAACCAAGAACCATCCTTAAAAAAACCACAATTCCGATCACCGATATAAAAAGTGTAGAAACTAAAAAAGTACTTTTTGAAACAGTTCTAAAATTAGAGTTTACTCTAAATAAATATAACACGCTTAAAGGAGGAATAAACTCGTCTTTAAATAGAATCTCTGCTAAAGACAAAGAGTCTTTAGTAAGTAAAATTGAAGCAATACATAGTAACAAAAAGGATAGATTAAATGAGTGATAATCACACATCAATTGTTTCGGAAAAAACCAACATTAATAACACCAAAGAATTAGGTGAAAAAGTTCTACAGTTTTTAATTGAGAGAAAAATCATTGAAGAAAAACTAACTGATTGTACTTTAGGTGTTCTTGGTTACAAACCTGGCTCAAATTTCTTATCCGTACTAGAAAAACAAAATGGAGATTTCCTAAACTTAGGGGTAAATGGCCTGGAAGTTATAACCAAAAGAACGGTTTTTCATAGTAACGGAGAAAATCTAGAAGGTATTTATTGTCCAAATTGCAAACAAAATCAAATAGAAAAAAACTGGAGCAATGCACTAGACAGTTGGTATAACAAATCAAATTCAGACTTAATAAAATGCTCTAATTGCTCTTACGAAAACTCAATAACTAAATTCATTTTTGAGCCAAATTGGGCTTTTGGAGATTTCGGACTCGTTTTTTGGAATTGGGGCAAATTTAAAAATCAATTTTTTACAGATTTAGAAAAGGTAATCGGAACAGAAATAAAAGTTATTTACGGAAAGGTTTAATAAAAAAGTAAATACTTCTTTTTAAAGCTCACCATATCCAAAATTAATCTCTTTACTTTTACAACAATCAATAGATATGAACGCGTTAATATTAGACAAAACATTCACCAAAGAAGACTACAAAATAAACAGGTTAGCAATAGCAGAATATGACAGCTGTACATTTAAAGAGTGTATTTTTACTGAGTCGTTCTTATCTAATGTAAATTTTATAGGGTGTACGTTTATAGAGTGCGATTTTACCAATGCAAAAACCAAAAACACTTCTTTTAACAACGCAACATTTAACAACTGTAAACTATTAGGACTGCTATTTAATGGCTGTAATCCTTTTTTGCTATCATTTACCTTTACAGATTGTAATTTGCAGCTAGCATCGTTCTATAAGCTTACAATTAAAAAGACAGTATTTAAAAATTGTAATTTAGAACAGGTAGATTTTTCGCAGTGCAACCTAACGCAGAGTACTTTTGACAATTGCAATCTTAAAAATGCCACCTTTGATGATTCTAACATAGAAAAGGCCGACTTTAGAACCGCTTACGACTTTACAATAGACCCAGAAAACAACAAGATAAAGAACGCTAAGTTTTCTACAAACGGACTGGCTGGTTTACTACGCAAACACAAGATTAGCATTAGCTAAATTTAACATAACGGTTTTATTTGTAACTTGTTAAAATAATAATCCTTAAAAAGTTACATACAAATTTGGAGACTACTTGTTTAGAATGCGGGAAAAAGCTTGTTGGTAGAGCTGATAAAAAATTTTGCGAAGATTATTGTAGAAATGCATACAATAACAAAATTAACAAAGACAGCAAAAACCTAATAAGAAACATAAACAACAGACTACGTAAAAACTATAGAATTCTAGATAGTTTTACACTTACGGAAGGCAAAACCAAAACTACACGTACTAGGCTTATAGACAAAGGGTTTGACTTTGAGTTTATAACAAACACCTACACTACCAAAAAAGGAACTACTTATTTTTTTGTATACGACCTAGGCTACTTGCCTTTAGATAATGATTATTATATGATTGTAAAAAGAGAATAATCTTATTCCTTTTTCTCGTAAAACATATTAATTTGTTTCAATGCTTCTTTAATTACATCGTAATGTAATTCGGCATCCATCATTTCATTTAGTTCTAAATCTGTTACATCAAACAAACCAGTAGAATACACTTTTGTAATTCGGTCTTCTTCAATAATAGCATAATTATTATTGTATCCGCTTACAAACCAATCTCTATGTTTTAAATTGTATAAATCTTGCCCCATACTGTAATCTTCTATAGGATTTGTAACACCCATATAGTTTTTCATTAATGTTGGTACAACATCATAATGTAAAGATGTAGTTGTGTAACTTTTTGCTGCTTTAGAAGCATCAAAAACAAACATAGGAACTTGTATTTGGTATTTGGTAAAGTTACCACCGTGAGACCAATATCCCTTTTTGTTATCATCTAATTCTTGACCATGATCACCTGTAACCACTATAATAGTAGACTCTAATAAGTTCTTTTCTTCTAATGCCTTTAGTACATCACCAACTAAATCATCTATATAATATACTGCATTTTTATACCTATTAAAAAACATTGTATACTTTTCTTTATCGTTAGAATCTAACCCTAAATAGTTTACTTCTTTAGACGATGGTTTAAACTTAATATCGTAATCTTTAGGGTAGTCATAACCGTGAGCAGCATCATAAAACAGAAAGTCAAAAAAAGGTGTTTGTCCTTCTTTTTTATCAAGATTAGCAATCCATTCTTCAGTTATTTCAGCATCTCTTGCAGATGGTGAGTCACCGTTAGAAGACAATCTTAAATTAGGAACAGCACTAAAAACATTTTTATCAAAAGGAGGGTTTTGCACGTTGGCGCTACCGTAAATTCCAAGATCATAACCTTGCTTTAAAAACTCATCTATAAAAACAGGAGAGCGCTCTAACTTGGTAAATTGTTCCCAATACAAGCCTGTAAAGCCATAAAATAGAGAAAAAATACCACCATCTGTACCATTAGACCCACTAAAGTGCTTTTGAAATACCTGCGACTTTTTAGATAAATTGTACATATTTGGACTAACAATACTATCCATACAGTCAAAACGCCAAGAGTCTAAGGTTATAAAAAGTATATTCTTTTTAACTTCAGGAGCAACAGATTCTATTTTATGTAAAGGATATACAATAGAATTACTTGTTGTAATATTATATAAATCTCTGTTTTTAATAGCCTTTTCTGGATCTACCACATTAATTTTTGCTAAAAAACGTTTTGCAGTTAAAGGGTGAAAAAGAGGGTACACACTAGCAATTTGAGTTACCGGCCTATAGTAACTAGCATCTGCCCACATATACACCAAATGTGTACAAACAAGTGATGTAAAAAACACCACGCACATAAGCTTAATCCTTAAATTAAATTCTTTATTCACAATTAGCTTTCCTAAAAACAAAAATAAAAACTGAATCCCTATTAAAGCCAATACAGCTAGAATAACACTAAAAAAAGTGGTGTGTGAAAACTCAAATATATCTGTAGCTTTTTTTCCAAAAACCAACCTAAAAACAAAGGGAGATAAATGATATCTAAACTGACTAAAAACAATACTATCTAACTTTAAACCCAATAAGAATAAAGTAGACAACAGCACAAAAAAACCTTTGGTTAGCATCTTTTTCTTTGTAATAAAAAAGACCAATGCACTTAACAAAAACACAGGAGTTGTTAATAGAATAAAATGACTAACAGTAGATAGTACAACATATACTTTTGAAACAAAATAATCTGCAATTTCTACATATTTTAAATATGTTCCAGCAATTATAAAAACAATAATTAAGTTAAATAAAAAGGCAATGAATAATTGTTTGTAAAACTGTTTGTTATTTTTCATTCTCTGTAAGGTAAAACGCTTCTTTAGTGTTGTAAGATGCAAACTTAACAAAAATATAATTTTAACCTATTTCTTTCTTTTTTTACACCTACACCAAAAGACCTGTGTTATTTAGTTACCAACAAGTTATAATATTAAAGTAAAAAAATAGGCATGCGTTATAAAACACACACCTATTTATAGTACTACAACTTACGTTTAACTTGTTAAGAAATTATGGTTCCTTTTTTAATCTTTTTAACAAACACCTGCTTACCTATAAAAATAAATATCACTGAAAAAATAAGTAATACAACTACTTTTAATAAAATCGAACTATTTGTTGGTGGCTCGTATGTAAAACTAGGAATTTTTTGATAATCGTTAGATGTAAAATTCTTGTTACCATACAATAAAGGCTTAAAAAAGTTGCGCCATTCTTTAGAAAACAAAGCAACCTGGTTTCTGTAACTTTGATAGTGACTTGTAGATGTATGTGCAAGATTATTAAAACTTTGCTGCATAAGTATTGCTGGTGAGCTATACTGCCACAATCTAACCCAGTCTTGTTGTTTTGTTAGCTGATCTTCATAAGAATTAATTAAAGGCTTTAATTCTTCTTCTACCAATTCTTGAGAAGCTATATACTTATGCCAAAAAGAATAATTACCATTACCTTCTTTTGACGCATACTCTGGATGATCTCTTAAAAAATTATCCAATATTTTGTCTTGCTTGCTAGATAATTCTTCTTTTAACTCTCTTACTTCGGTAATCATTTTAGTTCTGGATGGTATTGGGTAAAATGAGTTTGCCAATTGCCCAACTACTGCCGGAATAATTAAAATTACAAAAACCCAAATTGCCAATAGACTTACCGCATTTTTAGCCGAATTATTCACCACTAGGTTAACTAATAAAACAATAGTAAACCAAAAAAGTATGTAAGCAAAAACCAAAGATAGTAGCTGAAAAAATTGAAAAAAGTTAGCGCTAAAATCGAACCCAAAAAGCAACAACGTAATTGTAATAACTACAAGTGTAATTAAAGTTAACCAAAAGAATCTAAGCGCTGTCTTTTGCAATATCCATTGGTAAATAGATATTGGCTGTGAGGCCAATAGCTTTAAAGATCCGTATTCTTTTTCTTCTGATAATATATTGTAACTAAATGCAATTATAATTAGTGGCAGTATGTAAATAATTACAAAAGACAAATCAAAAGAACCAAAAAGCAATTGTATAGGATTTGCCAGTTCAGAATAGTCTAAAGTAAAGCTATCTCCATAAGCACTAGGTTTTATAAAGTGCGTAAAAAGATCACTTTGTCCTGTAGCTATAAAAGTTAATGGTTCTGCTGGTATTGCCGCAACTCTAGGGTAATTATAAGCAACATTCATAGGCATATTTGGCATCATTCTAGGACTTACACTTACCTGCAACCCTCTCTCTAAAGAGTCTAGCACTTTTACCATTGCTGCATCCTTATCATTTGCCTCCAGAACAACTTTTTCTAACTCTTGTATACGCTCACTTACCTTTTCTTTTCCATTATATCCTGCAAAAAGAACTACTACCAAAAGTATAAGTGACAAAAGTAAAAGCCATCTGCTGCGTAGCAAAGACTTTAATTCATATTTAAAATTATATCTAAACATTTTAATATTTTTTATTGGTGAAAAATAATAGTCCAGCTGTTAACACAACCCAAATTAAAAGCACAAAGAATACATTTGTATTTTGCTTGTAAACCTCTTCAAAAGTTGGACCTTCATACTCAAACTCTTTAAGCTTACTCCACGTATCTGCAGGAGCAACATAACGCTCGTTATATTTAGAGTTTTTTTCTGTTGTACCATTTAAAAATCGTTGCACATCTACTCTATACGCCTCAGCTGCTTCTGTAAACCTCCAATGAGATTGGTAATCTGTGTTGGCAATAGCCATTGATAAAAAGCGTGTTGGTAAAAACGGGGATATAGACGATACTGTTTTATAAACATCACCTTGGTTTTTGGCTTTTTCTTTTAAAATATTGTAATGTTTAGCGTATACTTGAGCCTGATACTCTTCACTTCTTTGCATTAAATAAGCACTAAAATTAAAAGGCAATTTATGTACACTATCTACTTTATGTTCTTTTAATACTTGCGCCTGTAGTTTTTGAGATTCTTCACTCCAAGGATTATGACCATCTAAACCTTGTTTGCTTTCATTTGCAATTTGCTCATTAAACTCTTGATGTGAAGGATACGGATATTTAGCATCTGCCAAATTACTTGCCACTTTAGGAGCAACAAAACAAGCTAAAACCCAAAACACTAAATTAATTACAAGTGCAATACCAGACTTTTTTACCTTAGATGATATAAATAATACCACATTGGTAAATATTAAATAGTACAGCAAATACACTATATACAATGCAAAAAACTCTTTCCACTCAAATAAGCCAAAATCGTTTAAACTAGTTAAGACTATAGCTGCCACAGTAAACAAAATAGTAGTTATTGCCATTATAGGTACTAAAGCTGCCAACCACTTACCTAAAAACAATTTCCAACCAACAACACCCTGACTTTTTAATATAAAAAAAGTACTACCCTCTATTTCTTTTGAAAAAATGTTATATCCAATTAAAATGATAATTAATGGTATAATATAGAGTAATATAAAATCTGGTGTTAATGCTCCAAACCTAGACAATGCCGTTTGGTCTGCAGCATCACTAAAAGCAGCTTCGTTTCTGTTGTGTGCTTCTAAAAAGACTGAAACTCCAGTGTATTTATCTACACCTTGATCTATTAAAGATAAAGGAGACTTAGGCTTAAAAACATAATTACCGTAATGCGCAGCAGAATGCGGATTTTTCTCTCCTTGAGATTCCCAAACTTTACGCTCATTTGCCTTAGCTTCATTATAAAGCGCTGTTGTATTTTTATACTGCTTAAAAGTGATAAAAAACGCCACTAAAGCCAATAAAAATACAATTGCCGAAGAAATTTTAAAACGCCCATCTCTTAAAATTTCTTTAAGTTCTTTTTTAACTATGTAACGTATCATATTGCTTCATTGTTTAGGGTCATTGTTTCTAAATACACTTTCTCTAAATCTTGCAATGTAATTTCATCATTAGAAAAATGATGCATTAAAACACCTTGCTTCATAATACCAATGTGCGTTCCTATTTCTTTAGCTCTAAAAATGTCGTGTGTTGCCATAAGTATAGCTACTTTAGCTTGTTTCATACGCTTTAGCAACTCACCAAACTCATTACTAGATTTTGGATCTAAACCAGAGGTTGGCTCATCTAACAACAATACTTTAGCGCCTTTTGCAATTGCTAATGCAATACCAACTTTTTGTCGCATTCCTTTAGAGAAAAACTGCACACGCTTATCAAATGCTTCTTGCTGCAAGCCTGCTTCTTCTAAAAAATCTTTAAGTTCTGTTTTAGAGAAACTTTTACCTCCAATGCCTAAAAAATAATCTAAATTCTCTATAGCTGTTAGTGTTGGGTAAAGCATTAAATTCTCTGGAATATATGTTAAATATGGCTTTGTTTTTTTAGGATTTTTAACCACATCTAACCCATTAATATAAGCCGTACCAGATGTTGGCGTTATAAAGTTTAGCAGTAAATTAATAGTGGTAGATTTACCTGCACCGTTTGCTCCAAGAAGACACAAAATCTCTCCTTCTTTTATTTCAATATTTAAATTATTTAGAGCGGTAAAATCGCCGTACTTCTTAGTTAAATTACTTGTTTTAATCATTTTGAATATTGTTCAGGTTTTGTATTTTTTAAAATTCTAAATTATCTAGAAAATGTAGGATAAATAGCGGTACATTAACTTTAGAAAACCCTAAAGCAATGAAAAAAATAAGATGTACAAACGCAGCACAAGTCTGCCTTACAAACATTTATTGTTCGTAAAAAAGCAATGTGTAAATTACGTTTTACTAAAAATAAGTTAAACCGCTAATACTGTAGCAGGAGGTGCTCTAAGAGAGCTATTACTCAGTAAGTATAAGAATGTGTAAGGCGCTACATATTCTGTGTTAGAGTAATGTGTTAGTGTAGGTTTTATTATTTGCAGCTTATTTTCATTAGCTACAACTACTTTAGTTAATTTAAATTGATGACAAAGCAAACAATCATACACCGCTGTAGTAAATTCGGTGTTTTCTATAACTAAAGGACTAATATCTTTATCCTTAGAATCTAAAGCTGCGTAATGATTATGATTGTGTGGTTCTGAAAAATTATGAAATACATAACTAGCCTGACTTACTAAAAATAGCAAGCAAAAGAAGATAGCAATATGTTTTCTAAAAAAATTCAACCTCTATTAATTATAAAATATCATCATAAATTTGCGTGGCAAATTAGACAATAAAACATAGCCCTATTTTTAAATTCTGTTAATTTTTTCTAAAATTTTAAGAAAACCATAGCAAAATACCTATTTCTATGCACAATACACAAACAAATAAGGTGTATATTGTAAAATAATGTTAAAACAAATCTGTTCTTTTTATGTTAACTAAGAAATCTTATTTCTAAAAGAATAATAAATGAGAGTTAAAAAGTGTAACACGTAGATACAAAAAATGGCTTCTGGGGACAGAAGCCATTCATAAATTAATAGAAATCATAAGGTGTACTATTTATAATTTTGTCCGTTTAGTTTTAATGCTGCCACAACCACATCTTTACGGCTTAGTTGCCCAACTAAAATATCATCTTTAAGTACAGGAAGCCTTCGTCTGTTGTGCTTTGCAAAAATACCTGCGGCATCAAAAATACTTATGTCCGGAGAAATAAACTCTACATCTATAGTCATAAAATTCTCAACACTTTTATTTAGAATAGGCTGATTAAAATAGCGGCTTTCCGAGATTTGTTTCATACAATCTGCTTCAGAAATAATACCTACTAAAAATCCGTTATCATCTAATACTGGTCCACCTGAAATATTGTGCTTGGTAAACAATTCCATTACTTCTAAAATAGATTGATTAGGCTTAAAGGTTACTAACTTTTTAGTCATATAATCAGCAACTAAAATTGGCGCCTCAAATTCCTTTTTTACAGTTTTCCGTACTCCCTGAAAGCTTTTAATTCCCATAATGTTTGGTTTTAGGTTAATCTTAAATCTAGTGATTATTAATGAATTATCTAAATAAATAGCGATAAAAACATCAAATTTCTATAATTTTATAACTTGAACACAGAAATACGCAAAAAAATGAGCAAAATAGCAAGAATATTAACTCTAGTTCTTTTAGTACTAGCAACTTACTGGAGTTTTAAAGCCATAATGCCAACATATACAGCAGATAGTAACGCTGCACCCACTTCTTTTTCTACCGACAGAGCCCTAAAACACGTTAAGGAAATTAGTAAAGAGCCACACGCATTAGGATTTGAAGCACACACAGATGTAAAAAATTATATTATAGCAGAACTAAACAAGTTAGGATTAAAAACTAGTTTACAAGAAGGCTATGCTGCTGACGATTGGGGAAACTTAGCTTATGCTACTAATATATTAACTCGTATTAAAGGCAAAAGCAATAAAAAAGCATTGTTATTGCTTTCTCATTACGATAGCAACCCACATTCTTCTCTTGGTGCTAGTGATGCTGGTAGTGGTGTTGCAACGATTTTAGAAAGTATACGTGCGTATGTATCAGAAAATAAAACACCCGAAAACGATATTATTATTTCATTTACAGATGCAGAAGAGCTAGGTTTAAATGGAGCCAAGCTATTTGTAAATAATCATGCTTGGGCAAAAGATGTGGGACTTGTTTTAAATTTTGAAGCTCGTGGATCTGGCGGTCCAAGTTATATGTTAATAGAAACTAACCAAGGAAACAGTAGGTTAATTGAAGAATTTACAGCAGCTAATCCAGAATATCCTGTTGCAAACTCATTGGCATATAGCATTTACAAAATGCTTCCTAACGATACAGATTTAACTGTTTTTAGAGAAGATGCAGATATACAAGGTTTCAATTTTGCTTTTATAGACGATCATTTTGACTATCACACAGCACAAGACACTCACGAGCGTTTAGATAAAAAAACACTAGCTCACCAAGGAAGTTACCTAATGCCGTTACTGCATTATTTTGCAGATGCAGACTTAACTGCATTAAAAAGTACAGAAGACAATATTTACTTTACTGTTCCTATTTTTAAAACAGTTTCTTATCCCTTTAGTTGGATATGGCCTTTGTTTGCAATTGCTGTACTATTATTTATAATTTTAATAGTCTACGGACTCAAAAACAAAACCCTAGATGCAAAAGAAATAGCTACCGGTTTTGCGCCACTTTTAATATCACTAGTACTAACCGGTATTGTTGGGTATTTTAGTTGGACAGTCCTAAATGCCATATACCCACAATACAGAGACATTTTACACGGCTTTACCTATAACGGCTACACATATATTGCTACGTTTACTCTATTTACACTTGCCATTTGCTTTTATATCTATCATAAATTCAAAAAAATAGAAACTGCCAACTTAGTAGTTGCTCCTATATTTATTTGGCTTCTGCTATCGGGACTATCTGCTAGTTTATTACCTGGCGCTAGTTACACTATTGTGCCTGTTTTTGCATTGCTTGCTTCTTTTATGATTGTTAGCAACCAAAAAAAACCTAATGCTTACTTATTGGTAATTCTTGCTTTACCAGCAATAACCATATTTGCTCCTTTTGTAAAAATGTTTCCCGTTGGCTTGGGCTTAAAAATGTTGGTTGCAACAACCGTATTAACTACATTATTGTTTGTTGCTGTTCTGCCTGTTTTTGGTTTTTATAAGCATAAAAATCGTTTAGCATTTTTATTATTTCTCCTAAGCATAGTTGGCTTTACAATGGCACATTTAAATTCAGGTTTTTCTAAAGACAATGCAAAACCAAGCAGTTTGTTATATATATTAGATGCTGATGCAAAAACTGCAAAATGGGCTACATACGACTCTTATCTAACAAATTGGACAGCACAATATATAGATGAGACCAAAACAACAACTAATAAAATTGCCAGCACCACAATTAGTAGCAAATACAACTCTAATTTTAATTATGTTGCTAATGCACCAATTAAAGATATAGCGGCTCCTAAAATTGAAAAAACGTTAGACACCATAATTAACAACAAAAGACATTTAAAAATTTGCGTTACAC
This sequence comes from Cellulophaga fucicola, assembly GCF_900119145.1. Taxonomy (GTDB): domain Bacteria; phylum Bacteroidota; class Bacteroidia; order Flavobacteriales; family Flavobacteriaceae; genus Cellulophaga; species Cellulophaga fucicola. The sequence continues at coordinate 963,890 of NZ_FPIY01000002.1, forward strand.
CACAACGTAATGTTAACCGTTTAAATGTTTATAAAAACAATGTAAATTTAATATCTGCAACAGTTAACGGAGTTCCGTTTTCTAATTATACATTACTAGATACAACTCGTAAACTTGCTACACATTATATTACGAATAACAATTACACAGAAATAAATCTGGTTCTAGAACCAAACACTCCTTTAGAGTTAACATTTTACGAAGCATCTAATGATTTACTTACAAATAAAAGTTTTAGTATTCCCGCTCGTCCTAAAGAAGAAATACCAATGCCCTTTGTATTAAACGATGCCATATTAATTATTAAAACAATTCAATTTTGAAAACTAAAATAGCAGTTTTTGGCTGCGGATGGCTTGGATTACCACTTGCCCAATCTTTACAACAAAAAGGATATACTATTAACGGCAGTACCACCTCTAAAGAAAAAATAAATCTTTTAAAAGATTCAGGTATACATCCTTTTTTAGTTGACTTAAATGATACCAATTTTATAACAAATTTAGATTTGTTTTTAAATGATGTAGAGATACTTATCATTAACATTCCGCCTAGAATGAAAACAGGTGATGCAACAAACTACTATCAAAAAATGAAACTTGTACACCAATGTGCCAAGGCCGCAGGTGTAGATAAAGTAATTTTTGTGAGTAGCACATCTGTATACGGAAACATAAATGGCGATGTTACAGAAAAAACAACTCCTAAGCCAGCTACAAACGCTGCAAAACAACTCTTAGATATAGAACAACTCTTTTTAAACGACAATAGCTTAAGAGCGACTATAATTCGTTTTGGAGGCCTAATTGGCAATGGCAGACATCCTATTCATCATTTAGTGAAGAAAGATGTGGTAGCAAACGGCAATCACCCTATAAATTTAATAGACATTACAGATTGCATATCGGTTATTACTCTAATAATTGAAAAAAACTACTGGAACGAAATTTTTAATGCAGTCTACCCATTTTATCCTACAAAAGAAGAATATTACACCCAAACAGCTAAAAATAAAGGACTTAAACCACCTCTTTTTACAAGCAATAAAAACGAGTCCGGAAAGAAAGTACTTTCTTACAACTTGGTTTCTGTTAAACTTTTCGATTTTAACACATCAGTATAACATAGTTTCACAACACTTTTTTAAAGTTTCACAACAAACCCATAGACCAAATGTTAATTACAGTCGTTGATTAACAGGTATTTGGCGATTAATTGGTAATTTAGGAGTATCAATTAATCAAAAAAAGAACATGAAAAATATAGAGTTAAAAATGAAGATAGAAAACGACATATACAGTTTAATTTCTTCTACTTGTTCTCAAAGAATAAATAGTAAAGCAAACGAACTGCATAAAGCTATTGTAAAAAAACACTACAATGCAACAGATGTCAGAATTGATTATTTTAGAAAGAGATTAGTTATGGATCTTGTTATAGACGATAGTACATATAACCCTAATACCATAAACACGTTTATACCTACCTTTAAAGCTAATTTTTACTATTTAGACCTTCAAGATTTTTTAAAGTCTTGTATAGCAAAAGACGATAGAAGTATTGCGTTTTACGCAAGTTTGTTACGGTCCTTAAATTTTTTGGACGAACATCATAAACTCCTCAAGAGTGCTTGAGTATAGAAAACAAAAAAGACCGCAAATTGCGGTCTTTTTTTATGCTGTATTTTAAACGTATTAAAATGCGTAGTTTAAACCTACCATCCAAAACGATTGTAATTTATTATCTACATCATCAAAAGAAGTTGCAGTAGCTGGAGTTTGAGCTAAAGAGTAGTTTAATGCCTCTTGCTTGTTACTTCTTAAACCAAAGTCAAAACCAACACCAATCATTTTCCAAAGTGTGTATCCAAAAGAGTTTGTCCAAGTTACGTTAGACAAATCTGAACTCTTGTAGCTTTGAAACATAGATAAGTTAGACTTAAAGTTTATTGCTCCTATTTTCTTAGTATAATCTGCTACAATTTTAGCACCTAAAGAAGACTCAAAAACAGCGTCGTTCTCTGCAAATACAAAGTTGTAGTTTAATGGGTGTATAACAACAATTAAATCTTCAATTGGAGTCCAAGTTGCACCAACACCTAAATCTAAGTAACCAGGATTGTTAAAGTTATTTAAGATTGTAGTTCTGTATTCTCCTAAACCAGAGATTGCAAACTTTTCAGATAATTTACGTCCGTATAGAGATGTAATCGTAAATACATCAGTAGTACCTTCAAACTTATCGCTATCTGCAGGATTATCTTTATCATCTAACTTTACCCAAGCAAGGTTTACGTTAGCAGAGTTTCTCCAGAAAAATTTCTCTTGCTTAAGGTTTGCGTAAGCATTTACTGTAAATCCTATGTTACCAGAGTTATTGTTAGGAGATCCTTGAGCATACCAGTTATCAAAACTAGAGATAGTACCACCAATAGTACCAAAAGCTCCTTTTTTCCAACCTGGCATAGCATCTAACTTAGCTTGTATAGCGCCTATTCTTCCCTGTATAGCTGCTACAGAATCTTTTTTAGCTGCTTGTTCCGTTTTTAATTCTTCTGCTGTTTGTGCAAAAGATACAGTTGCAACAAATAATAGTGCAGCTGTTAATACAATTTTCTTCATTTTATAGTATTTAATGGTTTAATGAAGCGCAAATGTAAGTATATTGTTCTTTAAAATAAAAATGTATTTTTATTTTCTCTTGTATAATGGTACAGACGAGCAAGCCTCACCGTACATTATACTCTTTGCATAAGGTTGCATTTTTGCCGTTGCCCATAAGTAAGCATTTGGCGGAACAGGCCTGTTGCTACACCCTTTAATTATTACGGGTTTATCTTTGTATATAGAAAAATCTAAACCAGATATAATCTCTTGATAAAGAGATGAATGCAACAACTCTAAATCTCCTTGCACTATATATTTTGCATACGGTTGAAGATTAGCAGCAACTAGCATATATGCCCATCCCGGAACTATAGCATCTGTAGAGCAATATACAGCTACATTAGCATCTTTATATTGCTCCCAATTGTGCTCTACAATGTAATTTCTAAAGTCTTTTTCTTTTAAAATAAAACCTTCAAAAAGCCAATCTTTTATATCTAAAAGCTCTTTTTTACCTTGCGGATAGTAATCTTCAAGGTCAAAAGTAACCAGTTTAGAACCCGCTACTCTATTTATTATTTCTTCAGATTGAGCCATAACTTAAGTTTTAAATACAAATGAAACCGTCTTCTACTTAAAGAAGCCCAAGTTCTAATTTAGCTTCTTCACTCATTAATTCTTGTGTCCAAGGCGGATCAAAAGTAATTTCTACCTCTGCTCCTTTTACTAAATCTAGTGACTTAACTTTCTCTTCTATCTCTACAGGTAAAGATTCTGCAACTGGGCAATTTGGCGACGTTAAAGTCATTAATATTTTAACATCGTTATCTTCATTTACAAAAACATCGTAAATTAAGCCTAACTCGTATATATCTACTGGTATCTCTGGATCGTAAATAGTTTTTAAAACCTTTACTATTTCTTCTCCTAAATCGTGTGTATCTACTGCTTCACTCATAACTTTTATAGCTATTACTTGTTGTTAGCCTAAGCTAAAACTATTTCTTTGTCTTACTTAATTTGCGTTTGGTATGCTATGGCGTACATTTTTATCTGCTTTATCATACTTACCAAACCATTTGCTCTTGTAGGAGACAAGTGTTCTTTTAAACCAATTTCATCTATAAAATTAGTATCTGCTTCTATAATATCTTTTGGGTGTTGACCACTAAAAACACGAATTAAAATGGCTATAATACCTTTGGTAATAATAGCATCGCTATCCGCTGTAAAAGAAAGTACGTCTTGTTCTAAATCTGCGTGTACCCAAACTCTACTTTGACAACCTTTGATTATATTATCATCAGTTTTGTATTGTTCATCTATTAAAGGCAATGACTTTCCCAGATCTATCATATACTCATAGCGCTGCATCCAGTCATCAAACATAGAAAACTCATCTACTATCTCTTCTTGTATTTCTTTAATTGTCATAATTACTTCTTAGTCTTCTAAATGAGAAGAATTTATTTAAAACAAAAATACGATAACAAAAGTGCTTATCAAATTAGCGCTTGGTAATTAACTTTTATTGAAGCATTGCTACAGCTCTTTTTACGCCAGCAACCAAAATATCTACTTCTTCTTTTGTATTGTAAAAACTAAAGCTAGCTCTTACTGTACCTGGAATACCATAAAAATCCATTATAGGTTGTGCGCAATGGTGACCTGTACGCACTGCAACACCTAATTTATCTAAAATAGAACCAATATCGTATGGGTGAATGCTACCTACATTAAAAGATATAACTGCTGTTTTATTTGCTGCTGTACCGTATATTTTTAATCCGTCTATAGCTAATAATTCTGCTGTTGCATATTCTAACAACTCGTGTTCATAACTAGCAATGGCATCAAAACCAATAGCGTTCATATAATCTAAAGCTGCACCAAAAGCAATACCTCCACAAATATTAGGCGTACCAGCCTCAAATTTATGCGGTAAACCTGCGTAGGTTGTTTTATCAAAAGAAACCTCAGCTATCATCTCTCCACCTCCTTGATAAGGCGGTAGTTTATTTAACCATTCTTCTTTACCATATAACATACCTGCACCAGTTGGACCGCACATTTTATGAGCAGATACAACATAGAAATCTACATCTAATGCCTGTACATCTGCTTTTATGTGCGGTGCCGCTTGCGCACCATCTATTAAAACAGCTGCACCAACATTGTGTGCAGCGTTTATAATTTCTTTTATTGGATTAACTGTACCTAATGCATTAGAAACGTGATTGCAAAAAACTAATTTAGTATTACTAGACAGTAATTTGTAATATGCCTCTAGCTCTAATTCCCCATTAAGGTTCATAGGTATTACCTTTAAAACAGCACCAGTACGCTCGCATAACATTTGCCAAGGCACAATATTAGAGTGGTGTTCTAAGGCAGAAACAATAATTTCATCTCCTTTTTTTAAGAGCGATGAAAAACCGTTTGCAACTAGGTTAATACTATGAGTTGTGCCAGCTGTAAAAATAATTTCGTGCGCCAATTTTGCATTAAAATGGTGCTGAATTTTTATTCTAGCTTGCTCATATTTATCTGTAGCTTCTTGAGAAAGTGTATGTACACCTCTATGAATATTTGCATTGTAACCACTGTAATAATCTACAATAGCATCTAACACTTGTTTTGGTGTTTGTGATGTTGCTGCATTATCTAAATACACTAAAGGCTGCCCATTTACAGTTCTACTTAAAATAGGGAAGTCTTTGCGTATTGCTTGTATATCTAGGGTTGTTTTCTGCATAATTTTATAAGCTAACAGATTGTATATTTCTACAAATCGAATCCTAAATTAACACCTAATTTATTAGCTATTAATTTATTAATTCTAACTTTTAATTCCGGTATACGTACGCTTTCTAAAACGTTGTTTGCAAATGCATACATTAGTAATGCTCTTGCTTCTTTTTTAGGTATACCTCTAGACTGTAAGTAAAACAAAGCTTCTTCATCTAATTGACCAATAGTACAACCGTGAGAACATTTTACATCATCTGCAAAAATCTCTAATTGTGGTTTTGTGTTAATCGTAGCTTTATCGCTTATTAATATGTTGTTGTTTTGCTGAAAAGCATTTGTTTTCTGTGCAATTTTATCAACTATAATTTTACCATTAAATACACCTGTAGAACTATCTGCATAAATACCTTTATAATCTTGGTGACTTTCGCAATTTGGTTCTATATGATGTACTAATGTATGGTGATCTACGTGTTGTTTATCCCCGATAATAGTAATACCTTTCATAGTAGAGTCTATACGCTCTCCATTTTGGTAAAAGTTAAGATTGTTACGCAATAACTTACCTCCAAAAGAGAAAGTGTGCACTTTTACGTGACTACCATCTTTTTGATCTACGTATGTATTATCTACTAAAGAAGCAGAGTCAACATCGTTCTGCACTTTGTAGTAATCTACAATTGCATTTTTAGCCGCAAAAATTTCTGTAACAGAGTTTGTTAACACCGCATTGCTTGTTAAACTCTGGTGACGCTCTATAATTTGCATTTCAGAATTTTCTTCTGCAATAATTAAATTACGTGGTTGCAACATTAAAGCAACATCATTACCAGTAGAGAAATGTATAATTTCTATTGGCTTTTTAGGTACTTTATTTTTAGGTATATATATGTATGCTCCCTCTCTACTAAATGCAGTATTTAAGGTTGTTAAAGACTCGTCTTTAGAAGCTACTTTATTAAAGTAAACATCTATAACCGCCTTGTACATAGGTTTTGTTAATGCAGAACTCATTAAACAAATATCTACGCCATCATGGGTAGTTTCAGACAAGTTAGAACTAAATACACCGTCTATAAATACAATTTTATAAGTATCTATTTGGTGAATAAAGTATTTTTTAACGTCTTTATATTCTAAAGAACTCTCCTTTTTAGGAAAGATGCTAAAGTCAATTTTTTGTAAGCCGTTTAACGAAGTGTATTTCCAGGCTTCCAATTTTTTAGAAGGAAAACCTTTAGTCTCAAAATTCTTTATAGCTTCTGTACGCACATCATGCACTGGGTTGTGCACATCTACATTATTTTCGAAAGCTAAAAATGAAGAAACTAATTTATCTTTTAAATCCATATTCTTTAGTATTGAGTAGTAAGTATTAAACAAAGAGGTACGTTGTGGTACCAATCAAATTTTAATCTTAGTACTTTTTAAACTGCCGCTTCTTGCTTAATCCAATCGTAACCTTTTTCTTCTAACTCCATAGCAAGCTCTTTAGTTCCAGATTTTACTATTTTACCGTTATATAAAACATGTACAAAATCTGGCACTATATACTCTAACAAACGTTGGTAGTGTGTAATAACAACAACAGCATTGTCTTTACTCTTAAGTTTGTTAACACCATTAGCTACAATACGCAAGGCATCAATATCTAAACCAGAATCAGTTTCATCTAAAATAGCTAGTTTAGGCTCTAACATTGCCATTTGAAAAATCTCGTTACGTTTTTTCTCTCCTCCAGAAAAACCTTCGTTTAAAGAACGAGATAAGAATTTACGATCTATTTCTAATAATTCAGATTTTTCACGAATAAGCTTTAGCATATCCTTAGCCGGCATATCTTCTAAACCTTTAGCTTTACGAGACTCGTTAATAGCTGTTTTCATAAAGTTAGTTACAGAAACACCTGGAATTTCTACTGGGTATTGAAATGATAAGAAAACACCGTTATGAGCTCTTTCTTCTGGAGAAAGGTCTTCAATATTTTCACCATTTAAAAAGATATCACCTGCAGTTACCTCGTAAGTCTCATTACCAGCTATAACAGAAGCCAATGTACTTTTACCAGAACCGTTTGGTCCCATGATAGCATGTACTTCGCCAGCACCAACTTCTAAGTTAATCCCTTTTAATATCCCTTTGCCTTCTACACTAGCGTGTAAATCTTTAATTTTAAGCATTTTATCGCTACTTTTATGTTCTTTATTATTCTTTTCTTTTTTTAGGGTAATTTTTATCAATCTAAAAACACCCAACATGTTTCTTTATTAGAGAAACAAGCTTAACCTACAGATCCTTCTAAACTAATTTCTAGTAGTTTCTGAGCTTCAACAGCAAATTCCATTGGCAATTTGTTTAGTACTTCTTTACTAAAACCATTTACTATTAATGCAATTGCTTTTTCTGTATCTATACCACGTTGGTTACAATAGAAAATTTGTTCTTCACCAATTTTACTTGTTGTAGCCTCATGTTCTATCATTGCCGATTTGTTTTTTACTTCTATGTAAGGGAATGTATGTGCACCACACTCATTACCCATTAAAAGAGAATCGCACTGAGAAAAGTTACGCGCATTATCTGCACGGCTACTTACTTGTACCAAACCACGATAACTGTTCTGAGATTTACCTGCAGATATACCTTTAGAAATAATAGTACTTCTAGTGTTTTTACCAAGGTGAATCATTTTTGTACCTGTATCTGCTTGCTGGTAGTTATTTGTAACAGCAATAGAGTAAAATTCTCCAATAGAATTATCTCCTTTTAAAATACAAGAAGGATATTTCCAAGTTACAGCAGAACCAGTTTCTACTTGTGTCCAAGATACTTTTGCGTTTTTCTCGCACAAAGCTCTTTTAGTCACAAAATTATAAACACCACCCTTACCTTCTTTGTTTCCTGGGAACCAGTTTTGTACGGTAGAGTATTTAATTTCTGCATCGTCCATTGCAATTAATTCTACAACAGCTGCGTGTAATTGGTTTTCATCTCTAGATGGCGCAGTACAACCTTCTAGGTAACTTACATAACTTTCTTCGTCTGCAACAACCAAAGTACGCTCAAACTGACCGGTACCTGCCTGGTTAATTCTAAAATAAGTAGAAAGTTCCATTGGGCAACGTACGCCTTTAGGAATGTAACAGAAAGAACCATCTGTAAATACTGCAGAGTTTAATGCTGCATAAAAGTTATCTGTAGTTGGCACTACAGTCCCCATATACTTACGTACTAATTCTGGATGTTCTTGTATAGCTTCAGAAATAGGCATAAAAATAATACCTTTTTCTGCTAATGTCTTTTTAAATGTAGTAGCAACAGAAACAGAATCTACTACTATGTCTACAGCAACATTTTGTAATTTCTTTTGCTCGTCTATAGAAATACCCAATTTCTTGTACATTTCTAACAACTCTGGATCTACATCCTCTAATTTTTTATTTGGATCTGCCTTTTTAGGAGCAGAATAATAACTTATTGCCTGAAAATCTGGTTTCTGATAATGAACATTTGCCCATTCTGGTTCTTCCATTTTTTCCCAAACACGGTAAGCTTCAACTCTCCAATCTGTCATCCATTTTGGTTCGTTTTTCTTTTTAGAAATAGCCCTAACAATATCTTCACTTAATCCTATAGGAAAAGTGTCAGATTCTATGTCTGTATAAAAACCGTATTCGTATTCTTTGGTTTCTAGCTCTTTCTTTAACTCTTCTTCTGTATATGCCATATCACCTTAATTTGCTAATTAAAAAATATTTCTATTAGCTAATTCTTAACTTATTATCTTTCTATTACAGCTAATTATAACGAAAAACTCTCGCCACAACCACATGTTCTTTGTGCATTTGGGTTATTAAACACAAAACCTTTTCCGTTTAATCCTCCAGAATACTCCAAAGTAGTTCCTACTAGATATAAAAAACTTTTTTTATCTACTACAATTCGTACTGCGTTATCTTCAAAAACTTTATCTGTTTCTACAATAGATTTATCAAAGTCTAACTCGTAAGACAAACCACTACATCCACCGCTTTTTACTCCAACACGTACAAAATCTTTTTCAGCATCAAAGCCGCCTTCCGTCATTAAATCAATGACTCTCTTCTTCGCTGTTTCTGAGACTTTTATCATACTATTTTTAGTTTAAATTAGACCTTAACTCAAATTTTATTTGGTTTAGTTCTAAACAATTTACAAATATAGTGTATAAGTAGGGTTTTACCATACATCCTAACATTAATATAACGAATGATATTATAAGAATTCTCTATTTCTCAAAAAAGTTAATCTATATTAAAATTCTTTTATACCCAAAAAGCATATTTTGTATAATATCCTTATTATTTTTGCAGTATGTTAGACGATAAAAACCCAAAGAGAACATCTCTTGAAGAATTAGGCGAGTTTGGTTTAATTAACCACCTTACTAAAGACTTTACTATTAAGCAAAAATCTACTCTAAAAGGTATTGGAGACGATGCTGCTGTTTTAGACATTACAGATAAAAAAATTGTAGTTTCTACAGATTTACTGATAGAAGGCGTACATTTTGATCTTAGTTATGTACCCCTAAAACACTTAGGCTACAAGGCTGTTATGGTAAATTTATCTGACATTTATGCAATGAACTCCGTTGCTACACAAATTACGGTTTCTATTGCTGTTTCTAACAGGTTTCCGTTAGAAGCATTAGAAGAATTATACAGTGGTATTGCACTTGCTGCAAAAACATATAATGTAGATTTAATTGGTGGCGACACCACTTCTTCTACCAAGGGAATGCTCATTAGCGTTACTGCTATTGGGCAAGCCAAAGAAGAAGATTTAGTTTACAGAAATGGCGCAAAACCAAACGATTTATTAGTAGTTACTGGTGATTTAGGTGCTGCCTATATGGGATTACAGGTTTTAGAACGCGAAAAAGAAGTTTTTAAAGTTAACCCAAATAGCAATCCGGATTTGTCTATGTACACTTACATCGTAGAAAGACAATTAAAGCCAGAAGCACGTAAAGATGTTGTGCCTTTGTTAGATGCCTTAGGTGTTAAACCAACATCTATGATAGATATTAGTGATGGTTTATCTTCTGAAATTTTGCATTTATGCGAAGAAAGCAATGTAGGTTGTAATTTATTTGAAGATAAAATACCGTTAGACCCAACTGTTATTAGCTCGTGTGAAGAGTTTAAAATTAACAGCACAACTGTTGCTTTAGGTGGCGGCGAGGACTACGAACTTTTGTTTACTATAGACCAAAAAGAATTCCCAAAAATAAAGGGGAACCCAAACCTAACTGTTATAGGGCATATGACAGATAAGAATGAAGGGGTACACTTAATTTCTAGGAATAATACTAAAATTCCGATCACCGCGCAGGGATGGAATGGACTTTCTAAAGATGAACAATAACAACTAAGCCGCGTGTTGCGGAGCAGTGTGTTGGTGTTTTTTCTTGTATACTTTTTGTAAGGTATTGTTAATGTCTTCTAACTCTGGTGTTAGTTCTGACAAATTACCGGTTACGTCTGTTGTTACTTGTTTTTTACAATGAATACACTCGTACTCGTTAATATGCGATGTTACTTTTTTAGTTACTGCGTAATAATGACCAAAAATGCCGCAACATAATGTATTAAACACTGAACCTGAAGTGGCTAAAACTTTTTTCATAGCTTGTAGGTTTTAAACAATGTTTGGGTGGGACCAGGCACTGTAAATATTAATTTTAAATTTGAGTAAAAACTACTTTTTATAGATAGTCTTTTTTATTAAACGCACACTTGTAAAGATTATTGAGTCCTTGTTAATTTTTTCTGTAAAAATTCATTTTTTTCGATGAAATGCACAAAAATTTATGAACATCAAGTAGTTTGATGGTTGTTTATAATGTTTTATCTTCCCCTAAAAATACAACATACTTGTAATGAATAATACCAAAGAAACTCTAGTAACTGCGTTTGCATTGTTTTCGCTCTTTTTTGGTGCCGGAAACCTTATTATTCCTCCTTTTATAGGACTTAACTCTGGTGAGTGGTGGTGGCTAGTTGCTATTGGTTTTTGTATTTCTGCCATAGTAATTCCTATTCTTGGCATATTTGCACACGCAAAATTACAGGGAACTATTTTTGATTTTGGAAAAAAAGTATCTCCTGCTTTTGCCCTTGTATACTCTTTACTTATATATGCCATAGCAATAATTTTTCCTGCTCCAAGAACAGCATCTGTAACACACGAAATTGCAATTGCTCCTTTTTTTGATATACCCTCTATATACACAAGCATTGTCTATTTTGCTTTGGTATTGGTTTTTGCACTTAATAGATCTAAGATACTAAACATACTAGGTAAATTTTTAACACCTGCTATTCTCTTTATATTACTTGCTATAATTGGAGTTACCGTTTTTACGTCAGACTTTACATTTGATGCAACAAACATTACCAATCCTTTTACCTCTAGCATTTTAGAAGGCTACCAAACGTTTGATGCCATTGGCGCCGTAGTAGTTGGTGGTGTACTAATAATCTCTATCAACCTAAAAAACAAAGACATATCTTATACAGATCGTAGAAGTTTAGTGCGCAAAGCTGGTTTATTTGCTGGCTTAGGGTTGTTATTAATTTATAGCGGATTAATACTTACCAGTGCATTATTACACAGTAATTTTGATGCAGATATTACCAGAACAGATCTTTTAAATGCAATTAGCCACACTACTCTAGGCAATGCAGGAAACAAGTTTTTAAGTATTTTGGTTGCATTAGCCTGTTTTACAACTGCAATTGGTATTGTAACTGGTACCGCAGATTTTATAAAAGACAGATTTAACAACTCTAACAAAGCGTATACCATAACTGCAGTATCTGGCTGTGTACTTGGTGTTTTAATGGGGCAATTTAATGTAGACTATATCATTGCAGTTGCCGTACCAGCACTTATGTTTATTTACCCAATAACTATTATTTTAATAGTACTAAACGTTTTGCCAGACACTTATACTACACCAAAAGTTTTTAAAGCTGTTGTTTTTGTAACCATCTTATTTAGTGTTCCAGATTTTTTAACTAGCATTGGTGTTACTAATATTGCTGAGTTTACTACTGCATATTTACCATTAAGCGCTTATAGTCTAGGCTGGGTACTGCCTGCTGCTATAGCTTTAGTGATCGGAAACTTAAGTCGTGAGAAAACCACCACGGTATAATATTTGCTCTTTATTTAAAATCCTGAGCCAATGGCAGTAATACCATTTGTTTTTTTAATAATTTTACAGACCTATGAGTCCTATTTATAAATCTTTTTTAATGGCATTTTTAGCAGCAACCTTTATGTTTGCTAAGACTGGCTATGCGCAAGAAATAGAAAATAGTGCAGATGTGTTTTTAGAAGAATACTCAGACGAGTTTCAAGAAGCTTTTTTTGAGGGTATTAAGCAAAAAAGTATAGAAAACCACGACAGAGCAGTAAATAGCTTTTTAGTTTGTCAAAAATTAGAACCAAACAACCCTGCTGTAGCTAATGAGTTAGCCAAAGCATACATAGAAAATAAACAGTACCCTTTAGCACAAGAGCAAGCGGAGTTGGCTTTAAAAGAAAATCCGGGTAATATGTGGTACTTACAGTCGCTCTATATTTCTTTAAAAAAACAATACAAAAATGTTGATGATTTAAAAGAGATTGTGCCTTATGACAATAACACGCTAAAAGAAAACTTAGCCCACATTTTATACTTAGAAAACAACTATAACGAAGCACAGAATATCGTAGATGATCTAAAAGACAGTCCGTTTAAAACCGATATTAACGCAAAATTGCAAGCTGCTAATGCCCAAAGAAGCACTAGAAGTTTTAGTTTTTCTACTTCTGGCAGCACAGCCAAACCAACAAAAACAACAACAAATAGCACGCAAGCCACAACAACAAGCAGAAATAGCAATTCTGCATACAATTACAAAAGTCGATTACAGTTTATTGTAAAACAAAAAAATTATGTTTTTTTAGAATCTACAGCTAAAGAAGCAATAGAAAGTTACCCATCTCAACCCTACTTTTATTATGCCTTAGGTGTAGCTTATAACGGAAAAAGAAAACACAGAGATGCCATAGAAACATTAAAAACAGCATTAGATTATCTGTTAGACGATATTAGGTTGGGTGATGATATTTACAGAGAAATAGCTGCTGCGTATACTGCAATGGGCAACCCTGCTAAGGCAAATATGTACTTGGCTAAAGTAAAATTTAAACGATAAAAAATGATTAAATATCTTCAGATACTTCCCAAAATAACAATAGCATTAGTTGTTGCCGTATTCTTTGTTTCGTGTAAGTCTAAAAAAATAATTTCGGATACATCATCCAACGGAAAAAAATTAAACACAAGAACATTAGTTAAAAACCATTACGCAAATACTTTAGATTTTAAAACGCTACGCGGCAGATTAAAAATAGATTACACAGATGGCAGCGACTCTCAAGGCTACACCGTTAGTTTTAGAATGGAGAAAGACAAAGCCATATGGCTTAGTGCAACGCTTGGTGTGGTAAAAGCATATATAACACCTACTAGAGTTAGTTTTTACAACAGATTACAGAACGAGTATTTTGATGGTGATTTTACGTACCTAAGTAACTTATTGGGAACAGATCTAGATTACCAAAAAGTACAAAACCTATTGCTTGGAGAATCTTTGTTTGATCTGCGAAAAGAAAAGTACAATACCGTAGAGCATAACAACCAGTACCAATTGTCTCCTAAAAAAGCAAATGAACTATTTATGACTCTATTGCAAATAGAACCAAACAATTACAAAGTAGCGGGTATGCAATTAACTCAACCACAAAAAAGTCGTGTTTTAGATGTACAGTACAAAGACTACCAACAAATAGATAAGAAATTGGTACCTAACGTTATAGACATCTATGTAAAAGACAAAGAAAAAGAGAATACTATAGAACTTACATTTAAAAACATAGAACTAAATAAAAGTTTTAAATTGCCATATAAAATACCAACTGGTTTTAAAGAAATAGTTCTAGAATAATTAAACATATAAAATGCGTTACCTTAAGTTAGCTACATTACTTTTAGTACTACTGTCTGGATCTTTTTTGTTTGCACAAACCAACGAACAAAAGGCTTTAGAGAAAAAACGTGCGCAATTACAAAGTGATATTAGAGCTATAAACAGACTATTGTTTGCAGAAACAAAAGAAAAAGGTACTGTACTGGACCAAATGGAAAGTTTGGAACAAAAGATTAACGCGCAACAGCAATTAATTAGAATTACCAATCAGCAATCTAACCTACTAAATCGTCAAATAAATGCCAATGTGCGTAATATTGGTACGCTTAAAAAAGATTTACTAGCCTTAAAGGACGATTATGCACAAATGATACAAAAATCGTATCAGAACAAATCCCAACAAAGCAGGTTAATGTTTCTACTATCGTCAGAGAATTTTTTACAAGCCTACAAACGTTTGCAGTATATAAAACAATATACACAATACCGCCAAGAACAAGGATTGTCTATTGTTGCTAAAACAGATACTTTAAAACTTAAAAACCAAGCTTTAATAGACCAACGAAAGTTAAAGGAGCAGTTGTTAAAAGAAAACGTAGTAACCAGAAAAGAATTAGAAAAGGAAAAGAACGCCAAAGACGCTCTTTTAAGCACTATTAAGAAGAACGAGAGCAAATACACCGCAACTATTAACAAAAAGAAATCTGAAGCACGTAGAATAGACCAGCAGATAGAAAAACTAATACGCTCTGCCATAGTTGCAACAAACAAAAAAACTACCGGAAAAACAGCTTCTAATACAAGTAGTACTAAATTTGTATTAACACCAGAAGCCAAAGTAGTAGCCAATAATTTTACTGCCAACAAGGGCAAACTTATATGGCCTGTTGCAAAAGGATTTAAAAGCAAAGGTTTTGGTGTGTATAAAGATGCTGTTTACCCTGGTATAAAACACCAAAACAACGGTGTAATAATTGCTGCGGATAAAGGCACAAAAGCACGCTCTATTTTTGAGGGTGAAGTTATTGCCGTACTAGCAGTACCAGGCGGTAACAAAGGCGTACAAATTAAGCACGGTAACTACATTACAACCTACTACAACCTATCTAGCACTTATGTAGAAAAAGGGGATAAGGTTACTGCAAAACAAGAAATAGGAGAAATAGCTACTAATAAATTTAATGGACAAACGTTATTAAAATTTTACCTCTACAAAGATGTTAGTAAGCTTAACCCAGAGGAGTGGATTTACCAATTGTAATTTATGGTATTTAAAAATTGGTTTATTTTTATAGACTCTTAAGCAAATACCGCTTCAACTTATATGCTTATTTTGTAATTTTAATACTCCAAGGATTGTACGTTAAGTTATTCATATATTCTTGTTGGTGAACAATTAGCATTTTATCTACTCCATTTTCTTTTATAGGCAAATACCCAAACTCATAACAAAAAAAATAGGCTCCTGTTTTAAAAGGATACATATGCGTAAACAAATCTATGCGGTAACCTTGCTTTATTAAAACCTCCTTTTTAACTGTACTCTTTCCGCTTGGGCAAAAATGAGCTAATAGACTTCTGTTTTTTCTTAACGCACTATTTATTTTCTGTATACTTATTTCATGCAGTGGTCTGTTTGTATTGTGATAGGTGCTTCTGCATTCTGTATCACAGAATTTCTTATCGGACCTACCCACAAGTTCTTTACTACAGGATAAACAAAATTTCATTTTCATAATTCGTATTATTAGACGTTTATATACGTATGTAAACGCTTAAATATAAGCTTTTTAACTACATTTAATTCATTTTTACAATATGAAGCCAAAAATAATAGCCACACAAGTACTTAATACTAAAGAAATTAAACCAGATTATGCACTGGCCATGTCATTAATGCATCAAAAACTAGTGCTAAAAAACTACAGCAAAAACACCACTAAGACCTATATACATATGTTTAAGCAGTTTTTAGCATATATGTATCCTATGCCTTTACACCAGGTTTCTACTGCACACATAATGTATTACCACCAAGAGCTTGTAACAAAACGGAATGTGTCTGCCTCTTACCAAAATCAAAGTATAAATGCCATAAAGTTTTATATTGAAAAGGTTTTAAAGTTACCTAAAGTACAGTATGATTTTTGCAGACCCAGAAAAGCCAAAACACTACCTAAGGTGCTGTCTTTACAAGAAGTAGCAGACATTATAGCTGCAACAAACAACATAAAACACAAAACTATTTTTAAGGTGATATACGGCTGCGGATTAAGAATATCTGAGTGTATAAATCTTAAGGTTGAAGACATAGACTCTAACAATATGCGCGTTTGGGTAAGAAATGCAAAGGGTAGCAAGGACAGAATTACTTTATTGTCTCCCACAATGCTAGAGCAATTGCGTGCATATTATATGCTATACAAACCAAAAGAGTGGTTATTTGAGGGGGCTGACGGCAAACAATACAGTGCCTCTAGCATACGACAGGTTTTTAACAGATCTAAAAAGAAAGCTAAGGTACATATGCCAGCCACAGTGCACACATTAAGACATTCTTTTGCAACACATTTACTAGATGCCGGCACTAATTTAAGGTATATACAACAATTATTGGGACATAATAGCTCTAAGACTACAGAGATTTACACACACGTTAGTACGACTAATCTTATAAATATTACAAGTCCTTTAGAAATGTTACCTAAATAATATATATTTGAATAGTAAATAAACGCAATAAACTGCGTTTACTAACTAGTTATATACCATTACAAAACAAAATGGAAAATCTAATTAATTACATACAATCCAGAGTTCCTTTAACTCAAAATTATATTGATTTAATCAAAAAGTACTTTGTTTCTGAAGAAGTACCAGCTCAAACTAATTTTTTAAAAGCAGGAAAAGTTGAGCGATATATTTATTTTTTAGATACTGGAATTGTAAAAGGATATCAAAATATTGACGGGAAGATTATCGTACAGCATCTTGTAGCAGAACAAGATTTCTTCACATCTTTAGATAGTTTTATGACAGAAACACCGTCATTAGATTATTACGAAACTGTAACAGAGTCAAGAGTTTTAAAAATATCAAAACCTGATTTTGACATTTTACAAAAGGAAACAGAATTTTGGGCAATATTTGTCAAAGAAGTAACCAATGAACATTTAAGTTGCAAACTAGAGCGTGTTAAAGATTTTCAAATTTTAACAGCAAAAGAACGTTATCTAAAATTTGTAAATCAGTATCCAAAATTAGCTTTGAATGTATCTATTGACAATATAGCTTCTTTCTTAGGAATGGAACCTCAATCTTTAAGTCGGATTAGAAAACAAATCGCTTTCTAACAAATGTTATTTCTAACCTCTTAAAAGGTATCGAAATTTGCTCAAACAAAATTTAATAATTATGAGCAAAGAAATTTCATTAGTAACAGGAGGAAATGGACATTTAGGAAATAATCTAATTAGGCTTTTACTTTCCAATAACCAAAAAGTAAGAACAACAGTAAGAAACATTCATAAGACTGAACCTTTTAAAGGGTTAGACTGTGAAGTTGTTCAAGCTGATATTACCGACAGAGAATCTCTTAAAAAGGCATTTCAAGGGGTCACAAATTTATATGCAGTAGCTGCTAATTTTAGTATGTGGGCTAAAAATCCTAAAACTGAAATTTATGATAATAATATGCAAGGAACACAAAATGTGTTTGACATTGCTAAAGAATGTGGCATCAAAAATATCGTTTATGTAAGTTCAGTAGCTAGTTTGGATTTTACTAAATTACCAGCAAATGTGGACAATGGATATAACAAAGACAGACGAAACTGGTATTACAATTCTAAAAATGATTCAGATAAACTAGCATTAGAATTGGGTGAAAAATACGGTATTAGAACTGTTCTTGTTTTACCTTCTGCTATGATTGGGGATAAAGCTTATAAATTAAGTTATTCTAACAACCTTGTATTACAAGTTTTAAATGGAGAAATACCTGTAGACACGAACGTAACTTTAAATTGGGTAGATGTAAAAGATGTAGCTTCTGGTCTATATAATGCTATGCAAAAAGGTAGAAATGGAGAACGTTATGTTTTATCAAACGAACAACACACTACGTTACAAAAAACAGTAAAAATAGCATCAGAATTATATCCTGAACTGAAATTAAAAATGCCTAAAAAAGTACCAAAATGTTTGTTGTACTCTGTTGCTGGTTTAATGGAATTTAGCAGTAAAATTACAGGTAAAGAACCTTTATTACAAAGACATTACTTGGATATGTTTTACGGTTTAAAGCAAGATTATGATATTAGTAAATCAAAAAAAGAATTAGATTTTAATCCTAAACCTTCAAAAAAAGCTTTGGAAGATGCTTTGAAATATTTGAAAACCGATTGGAAAAAAGAAAACGGTATATAACAAGGTATAAAAAACATAGGGCTTTTTTTGCTAAACCCAAAGGTCTGCGCATATTAACAAAGTCCGCCAAACCGAAACCTATCGCTTATCACCTGCCCTACGTTTCTTATACTGAACGTTGCCATTCATGGCTCACTCAGCTCTAAAAAATATATAAACGAGCTTAAAAGTGGTTTAAAAAAATCTCACTCAACTGACTTCTGACCATTCAAAGCGCAACTGTTACGTGCGACTGACTTTACTCTTGCGAAAAAACATCTGACTTTTGACAAACGTAACGCAAGGTTTACGCACGACTGACTTTGCTCGTGTTCTAAAATTCTAGGTTTTGAGAAAATAAACGTAACTATTTCGTAAAATAAGTCCGACAAAAAATACCACGCATGGCAACATTGTATAAAAATAATGCTTAGTTTAGTGCCTAACCAAGAGTTAATGCTCGTTTGCTTGCATCTGATTTTCCTTCGGAAAATCCTCGCACACAAACTACGCACTATTCTTATACGTAACCGTTGGCAATAATTAAAACCAAATGAGAAACTTTCTTATTCTATTGATGTTTTTTACTTTCAATAAGCTTATTTCACAAGAAATAATTGGAATGA
>NZ_FPIY01000006.1 GCF_900119145.1 Cellulophaga fucicola
ACACCCTCGGCAATTTAGGACTGCAAACTTAGCTCTTTTAACTAAAGCAAAACAAGCTTTTTTTAACTTATTTCTTAACCTTTATTTTAAACCAATTTTACAACCTTTTCAATGAACTTTGCTAACTTATTAACTCTATGTTTTTCCCTTAGCGGGTGCAAATATACAGAGCTTATCTGATATAACAACTCTTTTTTAAATCTTTTTTGAAGTTATTTTAAAAACATCCTTTACAACCCTATTTATCAACCTCTTAAGTAGACCTCTTTTTCTGCTTCTTTTAAGCAAATAACAGAACATAACTATTAGCTCACTATTTATAGCCCGTTCTTTGTCTTTAACAAGGCGATTACCTAACTATATAAGGGGTATTTTTAATAAGGGGATTAAATATAATGCAAAATACTTAACGAAACAAGGTGTACCTATTCTTTTTTCTTAGCTACCCACTTGTTTGTCAGCGTAGTATAATCATAATTTAAGACTGTAGGCTGCTCTTTTAGCCTTCCTTTAGCAAACGCTCGTTGCAAAATATCCTCTATTAGATAGTCTTCATGTACACTTTCTGGGTGATATTCTGCCTTGATGCTTATTTTAAAAAACTTAGCTGTTGTGTTATACCAAAAGGCTCTCCAACCATTTCTTAAGTCTTTTACCAAACCAAAAGCGGTATCTCCTGTTTGTCTATTTATTAGTTTTATAAGAATTTGACCTTCTGTTCGTGTCAATTTCTTTAATCTTTCAGAGAATTGCTCTTCAATTTCTTTATGAACTTGCCTGGTATACTTTCGTTTTTTAGATTTTTTCTTAATCTTTTGAAGACTATCATTTAATACAACTAACTTTTCTGCAGCCATTTTTGCGTAGGGATACACTTTTAATGTTTTTCTCCTTAATATATAATAGCGTAGTTTTTCTTCTTTAGAAGCGAATTTTAATGGTCCAAAAACATAAACCTCATTTAAAGATATAGAGGTATCATACACAGAATCTCCTTGTATCTTAAATAACTCGATGTCTACCGAGTCTTTTTCTGCCTCAATTTGTGCATTACCTATAACACTAATTAGGAGTAGTATTAAAAATAATATGTTCGTTATGCTTTTCATACAATATATAGAGTTCGTAAAATTAACGATAAACACGTGATGATATTATTAATTGGATGTGAATATTATTAAATTTGTATTTAAATATATACGTTTATGAGCGCAAAGAAGATTATTACAGAAAAATCTCTAGATTTTTTTGAACGATATTTAAATAATGCTGCTCCTACAGGTTATGAGTGGGAAGGGCAAAAAATTTGGATGGATTACCTAAAGCCTTATGTAGATACTTTTATTACGGACACATACGGAACTGCTGTTGGTGTTATTAATCCGGATGCAAAATATAAAGTTGTAATAGAAGGACATTCTGATGAAATTTCTTGGTATGTTAACTACATCTCTGATAACGGCTTACTATATGTTATTAGAAATGGCGGTAGTGACCACCAAATTGCACCATCTAAATGGGTAAACATACACACTAAAAACGGTATTGTTGAGGGTGTTTTTGGATGGCCTGCAATACATACTAGAAATAAAGGAAAAGAAGAAGCTCCTAAATTAGACAACATTTGTATTGATATAGGCGCAAAAGATAAAGCTGAAGTTGAAAAAATGGGTGTACACGTTGGCTGTGTTATTACCTATCCTGATACTTTTAAAATTTTAAATAAAGACAAATTTGTTTGTAGAGCAATAGACAATAGAGCTGGTGGATTTATGATTGCTGAAGTTGCTCGTTTATTACACGAGAACAAAGTAAAATTACCTTTTGGCTTATACATTACCAATTCTGTACAAGAAGAGATTGGTTTACGTGGAGCAGAAATGATTACACAAACAATAAAACCAAATGTTGCTATTGTTACCGATGTTTGTCACGATACCACTACCCCAATGATTGAGCAAAAAGTACAAGGTTTTACAGAAATTGGATCTGGACCTGTTATTTCTTATGCTCCAGCTGTACAAAACAAACTTAGAGAACGTATTATAGAAACTGCTGAAGCTAACAAAATACCTTTTCAGCGTATGGCAGCTTCAAGATCTACTGGTACGGATACCGATGCTTTTGCTTATAGTAATGGCGGGGTTGCTTCTGCATTAATTTCTTTACCATTACGATATATGCATACAACTGTAGAAACAGTACATAGAGATGATGTTGAAAATGTAATACGTTTAATTTACGAAACACTTTTAAACATTAAAGAAGGAGAAACTTTTAGTTACTTTGATTAATACTACCAAGCCTCTTTTTTAATTAAAAGAGGCTTTTTTTACTTTAAGTATATGGATGAGCTTATAGATATTTTAGATTCTGACGGAAATAAGACTGGCAAAACGGCTTTAAAATCTGAAGCACATAGAAATGGATGGTTTCATCAAACTGTACATATCTGGTTTTACACCAATGATAATAAAGTGTTATTACAAAAAAGAGCGAAAAGCAAAGTTATATTTCCGCTCCTTTGGGATGTATCTGTAGCCGGACATATTGGTTCTGGAGAAAAAATAGAAGCTTCTGCATTAAGAGAAATTGAAGAAGAAATTGGTATTATAGTCCAAAAAAGTGATTTACAGAAAATCGGCTGCTTTACATCTATACAAAAGCACAGTCCTAATTTAATTGATTCCGAATACCACCATACCTTTATAAGCAAACTAAAAGTAAATTTTACATTGCTAAAGAAACAAGACATCGAGGTTGAAGATTTACAACTAAAATCTATTTCTGAATTCAAAAGAGATTTAAATGATTCTGAAATGCAAAAATTATATGTTCCACATAGTAAAGAGTACTACAACTTAGTTTTTAAAGCCATTGAGAAGACAATCAAACTTTAAGCATTACATACCACTAAAACACCGCATTAAAAAAACCTACTGCATACTAAATCTCTATTTATTTTTTTCATTAATAGAAAAACGAACCAAAAAAATCTATACTCACGAACTCATTATAAAACTATACGCTTTCAACTAAATTTTTATCATAAAAAAACTGCCACCCAAATAAATTGAATAGCAGTTTTTAAAATTAGAGCCTATTGTAATCTTTATAGCGCAGCTATAAATTCTGACACATTAGACAACTTATATGTTTCTTGATCTCCTTTTTCCATATTCTTTACAACAAAGTTACCATCAGTTAATTCTTGTTCGCCTATTATTACAACATAAGGAACATTACGCTTATTAGCATATTTCATTTGTTTTTGCATTTTTACTGATGAAGGATAAACATCTGCCTTAATTCCGTTTTTACGCAAATTGGTTACCAATTGCAACGCCGCAAAAGCCTCTTTGTCTCCAAAATTTACACAAAGCACCTCTAAAGACTTGTCTATTTCTTCCGGAAAAAGATTTAATTCTTCTAACACCAAGTATATACGATCTAAACCAAAAGAGATACCAACACCACTAACATCTTTTAACCCAAAGATTCCGGTTAAGTCATCATAACGGCCACCACCACCTATAGATCCCATTTTTACTCCTGCTGGCGCACCAACTTCAAAAATAGCACCCGTGTAATAATTTAAACCACGTGCCAATGTAACATCTATAGTTAAGTTTGCAGATTGTAATCCCAATTTTTCAACAGCTTCTATAATAAAAGTAAGTTCTTCTACTCCTTTTTTACCTTCATCAGAATCTTTTAGTAATTCTGCTAAAACTTGCAACTGCTCTGTATTTGTACCTGACAAAGAAAACAAAGGAGTTGCTTTTTCTATAGCTTCTTCAGAAATACCTTTTTCTAGCATTTCTTTAGTAATACCGTCTACTCCTATTTTATCTAACTTATCTAAAGCTACTGTAAAATCTATTAAACGTTCTTTTGCTCCTATAACTTCTGCTATACCAGCAAGTATTTTACGGTTGTTTAATTTTATTGTTGTTACTGTAAGTTTAAGGTCTGTAAAAACAGCATCGTACAATTGCACCAATTCTATTTCTTGTAATAAAGAATCTGAACCAACCACATCCGCATCGCACTGAAAAAATTCTCTAAACCTACCTTTTTGTGGTCTATCTGCTCTCCAAACAGGTTGAATTTGATATCTTTTAAAAGGAAAATCAATTTCGTTTTGATGCATTACCACGTAACGAGCAAACGGGACAGTAAGATCGTAACGCAATGCTTTCTCTGAAATTTTAGAAGTTAAAGAAGTTGAGTTTTTTTGGGTATATGTTTCATCACTTACTTTACTTAAGTAATCTCCTGAATTTAGGATTTTAAAAATAAGTCGATCTCCCTCGTCACCATACTTACCCATTAAGGTTTGTGAGTTTTCAAAAGAAGGTGTTTCTATAGGTTGAAAGCCAAATGTTTGAAAATGCTTTTTTACTACATCAAAAATATAGTTTCTTTTTACAACTTCTGACGGAGAAAAATCTCTTGTTCCTTTTGGTATTGATGGTTTTTGTGCCATAAATTTTCTAAATATGTAGAATGATAATCATCCCTGATGCCCTTAACAAAGGCTATTAAATTAATCTGCTATTATTAATGGTAAATATCGTTTTAACTAATGATATTATCAAACCACTTATACAAATCTCCTTTTGTTATAGAGGCTCCTTGTTTTATAAGATTAAACTTATCTAAGTTTCTATCTTCTGTATATACTTTAGATGCCGTTAAGTACTCCACAAAATCTGATTGCCAGTTTTTCTTAAACCAAGAAAAACCAATACTCGTTGTTAAGTCTACATCTGGATTCATCACTTTTACAGAAAGTAGTTTCATTTCTTTCTCCTCTAAATGAAACAAGTGCATTTGTTGCGCAGATATATTCTCTAGATACTCTACTTTACCCAATACACCTTCCCAAATTAAATCACTAAAAACATCTAACTCATCTTCTGCTACTTGTGGTTTCTCTTTTTTTAAAGTACTCCACTCCTCTGCCGTTATAGTCTGCGATGCTAAAAAGTTTACAAACTCTGGTTGCAGCTCTTCTAGTTGTTGTTTTGTTAGTCTTGCATATTTCATTTTGCAAAAATAAAAAAAGGCTATGCATAAGCATAGCCTTTTAATAATTAAAATTATTTTATTTTTCTAGAAAATATAACGCAAACCAAATTGTGCTTGCCACCTAGACAATAAACTAGAATCGAAACCATTTGTTTTAGTCTGATTAGGATCAAAAGTATACGTTGGCTCCTGAGTACGATCTGCCTCGTATACATCTGGAGCAGGATTAGCATCTGGAAAACTAACACTAACAGGGCTAATATTGTTAGGTTGACGAACGACACCCCAATCTGAACTAATTAAATTACCTACATTAAGAACATCTACACTAAATTGAATTTTGTTATTATTTGCAAACTTATAATCTTGTAATAATTTAAGATCCCAACGACCTCTCCAAGGTGCAACTGCTCCGTAACGCTCCATAAACTCACCTCTATTATCTTTTAAATAATCGTCTTGTTGAATGTATGCCTCAAAAGCTTCAGCTTGACCCGCTCCTGAAAATTGCATTTGACTAAGTTCTGATGAAGTTGGTATGTATAGTAAATCATTATTCTGACCAGAACCATCTCCATTTATATCACCTGCATATGTATAATTATATCTACCACCTTTAGCATACTCAAAGAAAGTTGAAATAGTTGTATTCCATTTTCCTTTTCCATATTCAAAGTTTTTAGAAAGCACCCCAATAAAACGGTGCGTATCTCCATACTTAGAGTAACTTAAAACATCTGCATTTGCATTACCTAAATTAGGATTAAAATCAAAAGCATCACCAGTAATTTCAGCTTCAATAGAATTTACATCTTTAGCATTTAAATAACTATAAGCTGCCATTGCATACAAACCGTTATCAAAAGTTTTTTGCCCCTTTAACGAAACATTAAACACTCTTCCTTTATCAGAATTTGTAAATACATATGCATTATTACCCGTATCACCAGATAAATAAACAGGTCTATCTCCACCAGGGCCAACTAAAGTACCTGTGGGCTCTCTTAATCCCCAATTTTGAACATGTGCAGCATTTAAGTCTTTTGTATAAGAAACATCTAAAGTACCTACAATTCCGTTATCAAATCTTTTATCTAAACCTAAGTTAGTTCTCCAGACTTGCGGAAATTTAAAGTCAGGATCTACTGTTTGATAAAAGAAATCGTCTACACCTTGCACTTGGTTACCCAACCAAACAAATGGCAATCTACCAGTAAATAAACCCGTACCACCACGTACTTGTAGAGAATTATCTCCTTTAGCATCCCAGTTAAAACCAACTCTTGGCGAAACCAACCATTGGTTACTTGGTAATTTTTCTGAATCTATAAAAACCTCTTCACCTGTTTCTGGATTAAAATAAGGAATACTAGGAACATAAGTTCCTTTTCTTGCTATATTCTCACGTATTTTATCTGCCGTATCAAAAAACAAAGGTTTATCAAAACGAACACCATATGTTAATTTAAAATCTTCTGTTGCATTCCATTCATCCTGAACATAAAATGCCATTTGACCAACTGATGTTTCTGCCAAGCTCCAAGTATCATTAGCATTATTTGTTGTTTGAGTAGCTTCCGCGTTTGTAATAGCATCTCCAATTAAACCATTATCAACTGCTGTTTGAAAACTAGCCAAACTTGAAAAAGAACCAAATGCACCTACATAACCTCTATTATCAGCAAAACCATAAGACCCTAGGTTGAAAGAGTTTTTAAATTCGAATTTTTCAAAAGAAAATCCAATAGTATATGTATGGTCACCTTTAAAAATATTTATATTATTTGTAAATTGAAATACTTTTTGATCTAATGTATTATTGATAGAAAAAGGTTCGTGACCTGTAATAATATAATTAGAGCCATTACCATCTTGAATAGTAATTGCTGGTATTGGAGAAGAAAGTGAATTTCTAAAATCATCAAAATGAGAGTAACCCACTTGCAATTTATTTGTCATAGTTTCAGACAATGTAGAATTTAGCTCTATCTGAAAAGACTTTAAGTTGTTGTTAATTTCATATCCAGAATTCTCGAACTGTAGCGTTGTAAAATTAGGTCCTCTTTGGTTTATTGCTGTTGGATGCGCTGGTTTTTCTTGAGACGCATTTAAAAAGTTATAAATAACAGCCAATCTGTTATTGTCATTTATATTCCAATCTAATTTAAAAATACCTTTAGTAGATTCAGATCCATAAGTAAAACCCTCATAACGACCAGTATCATAACCTAATCCCGCCAATGCAGATTGCACACTTAATAAATCACTCTCTAAAACTCTAGATTCATTTATTGCTCCAGATCCTGTATTAGGAATCCATCCGTTTGTACCTAAATCTTCTCTTTCATCTTTTTCAAAATTAGCAAAGAAAAATAATTTATTTTTAATAATTGGTCCTCCAATACTAACACCATATTGGTTTTGAGATAATTTAGGCTTTATTACATCTTCACCTTTTATTTTACCTCCAGTTAAGTCTTCGTTTCTATAAAAACCATAAACAGTACCGTGAAATTCATTAGTACCGCTTTTTGTTACTGCATTTACAGAAGCTCCTGTAAAACCAGATAAAGTAACATCGTAAGGAGCAGTACTTACCTGTATTTGCTCTATTGCATCTAAAGAAATTGGTTGCGCCCCTGTTTGGCCACCTGGAGTTGGAGAATCTAATCCGAAAGGATTATTAAAAATTGCACCATCTAAAGAAAAGTTATTAAATTGATCGTTACGACCACCAAAAGAATTACCACTTGCCGTTGGCTCTAATCTTGTAAAATCTGCTGCAGATCTAGAAATAGTTGGTAATCTAGTTAGTTCTCTACGACCAACACTTGTTTCTGCACCTGTACGGCCACTACCAAATGTACTACTCTGGTCTTGGACCAAAATAATCTCGTCTAACATTTGACTAGACTCTGTTAAAGTAGCATTAAAATTAAATGTTTTACCAAGAGTTAGGTAAACATTATTCTTTACTTGGTTTTCAAAACCAACGTAAGTTACAGTTATTGTATAAGGACCACCTACCCTCATATTAAAAAGGCTATACCTACCTTCTTCATTAGAAATACCACCGTACTTTGTTCCTGTAGGAGTATGAACTGCGATAACATTTGCTCCCATTAAAGGAACTGCTTGGTCGTCTACTATTAAACCTTTGATGTTAGAAGTTGTAACCTGTGCACTGGCGGCATAGCTTACAAGTAAAAACGATAAGCAATAAAATAAATACTTTTTCATATTGTTCTAAGTTAGTTTTTTAGATTCACTAAAATTAGAACAAAAAAAAAGAGTTATGCGCGCATAACTCTTTTTTCTATTAACAATATATTAACTATTTATTTAGCTTCTGCTACTACTTCAAAAGGAAAGTCTACAACTACCTCTCTATGTAATCTAATTTGAGCGTTGTAAGGCCCAACTCTTTTTACAGCACCACCTTTAATAGTAATGAATTTCTTGTCTATTGACTGACCTGCTTTTTCTAAAACAGCAGCTAAATCTATATTAGATATAGATCCAAACAATTTAGAACCAACACCAACTTTCGCAGGTATTTTAATTTCTAATTGCTTTAAAACCTCTGCAACTTTAGTAGCTTCATCAACAATTTTCTTTTCTTTATGAGCTCTTTGCTTTAAGTTTTCTGCTAAAACCTTCTTTGCAGATGGTGTTGCAAGAGCACCTAAACCTTTAGGTATAAGAAAGTTTCTTCCGTATCCGTTTTTAACTTCAACTAGATCGTCTTTAAAACCTAAATTTTGTACGTCTTGTTTTAATATAAGTTCCATGTTTAGCTTTTTTTATTTTAATAAATCGCCAACATATGGCATTAATGCTAAATGACGTGCTCTTTTAACAGCAACTGCCACTTTTCTTTGATACTTCAATGAAGTTCCAGTAAGTCTTCTAGGAAGTAACTTACCTTGTTCGTTTACTAACTTAATTAAAAAGTCTGGATCTTTGTAATCTACATACTTGATACCAGATTTTTTAAATCTACAGTATTTCTTCTGCTTGTTAGTTTCAATGTTCAACGGAGTTAAATACCTGATTTCTCCGTCTTTTTTTCCTTTTGCTTGTTGTTCTATAGCTGACATAATCCTTAAGCTTTAGTTTTTAATTTTGTTCTTCTTCTTTCTGCCCAAGAAATTGCGTGCTTGTCTAGCTTTACAGTTAAGAAACGCATAACACGTTCATCTCTTCTAAATTCTAGCTCATAGCCATTAATTACATCGCCAGGTGCAGAAAACTCAAACAAATGGTAAAAACCACTTTTTTTGTGTTGAATAGGATATGCCAATTTTTTTAGGCCCCAATTTTCTTTGGCAACCATTTTGGAACCTTTTTTAATTAAGAAATCTTCAAATTTCTTAACTGTTTCCTCTATCTGTACATCAGATAGAACGGGATTCAAAATGAAAACAGTTTCGTAATGATTCATATTATATATATTTTTTTTACAGTCCGCAAAAGTAATTATTTTTTTCTGTTCTCGCAAGAAAATAGAAAAAACTTCGTTATACTTTAAATACCTATGAATAAACCAAACCCAAAATATAAACCATAACTCGTTTAATGCTAATTACACAACAGAATAGTGCATGTTCACATCTTTTCTTGCAATTCATCTGACATTTTTAGTACTTTAGCCGAGATTTAACCCCACAAATCAACTTATTTATGAAACTAAGATGTATAATTGTAGATGATTCCTCTATGCAGCGTATGGCTGTTGCAAAGCTGGTAAACAATCATCCCAACTTAGCTATGATAGCCGAGTATAGCAACGCCATAGAAGCTAAAAACGGACTTAAGAACAACGAAGTTGATCTTATTTTTCTAGATGTTGAAATGCCAATAATTAATGGTTTTGATTTACTAGAATCTCTAGAAAATCCTCCGCAAGTAATATTAATTACAGGAAAACCTGATTATGCTTTAAAGGCTTTTGACTACGATGTAACAGATTATTTACATAAACCTATTACAATGAGTAGGTTTGATGCCTCTGTAAAAAGAGCCGTTGCCAAATACGAGCAATTACATAGAGTACTAGAGGACGAAGAACACATATTTGTTAAGAGTAACCTTAAAAAACGCTAGGTTATTTTAAATGATATTAAGTGGATAGAAGCCCTAGGCGATTATATTAAACTGGTAACTGATGAAGCTAACATTGTAATTTTATCAACAATGAAATCTTTTGAAAAACAATTACCAGAAGATAAGTTTCTTAGAATTCACAAATCTTACATTGTGAACTTAGAAAAAGTTGAAAAATTTAATAGTAAAAATGTTGAAGTTGATGGGAGACAAATACCTTTAAGTAGAAATAAAAAGACCGAGCTTGCAGAAGCGTTAAGCAACGTCTAAACAATTATATACTCTTATAAAAAAGCCGACTTATGTCGGCTTTTTTTATGGCTTATTTTTAAATATAATCTACATTATAAATAACGCGAACACCTTTAAACTGGCCTATAGTATCAAAAGATCTTTCAATTTTTCTAACATATGCCTTAGTTTTACCTAAAGGTTGATCTTTTTTCATTTTTAAGACTATATTTTTTAAATATTGATTTCTTATTCTTGAAACAGCAGGAAATTCTGGCCCTAAAACATTATCAGCAAAAGAAACCCGTAAAGACTTAGCAAACCAAGCAGAAGCATCTTCTACCTTACCGTAATCTCTGTGTTTAAATGTAATTTTTATTATTCTATGCAATGGCGGATACTTAAATTCTCTACGCTCATTAATTTGGTCCGTGTACATACCCTCATAATCATTAGCAGATATCTGCTGTAATATTTGATGATATGGATTGTATGTTTGTATTAATACCTTACCTCTTTTTTTTGCCCTACCTGCCCTACCAGACACTTGTGCTAATAATTGATAACTACGTTCGTGTGCTCTAAAATCTGGAAAATTTAGAAGATTATCTGCATTCATTATCCCCACCAAACTAACATTACCAAAATCTAAACCTTTGGTTAGCATTTGTGTTCCTACCAAAACATCTAGTTCATGTTTCTCAAAAGAAGTTATAATTTTCTCATACGCATGTTTACCTCTTGTGGTATCCAAATCCATACGTCCAATTCTAAGTTTAGGCATTATCTGCTGTAACTCTTGTTCTACCTGCTCTGTACCAAAACCTTTGGTATTTAGAGTTGCCATACCACAAGCCAAACAACTTTGTTGCAATGCCATATGGTAACTACAGTAGTGACAACGCATTTGCTTTTTGTATTGGTGATAGGTTAAACTAACATCACAATTTGGACATTGTGGTGAGTGACCACAAGTTGTACATTCTACAATTGGTGCAAAACCTCTTCTATTCTGAAACAATATTACTTGCTCGCCTTCTTCTACAGCGGCAGTTATACCTTGTAACAAACGCTCGGAGAAATGACCTTTCATTCGTTTTTTACGCGTAAGTTCTTTAATATCTACAAGCTCTATTTCTGGCATTAAAACGTCACCAAACCTTCTGTTTATTTGTGCATAACCATACTTTTGCTGTTTTACATTATAAAAACTTTCTATACTTGGTGTTGCAGAACCTAAAAGAATATTGCAATTACTAAAGTTTGCCAAAACAATAGCACTATCTCTTGCGTGGTATCTTGGTGCAGGATCGTATTGTTTAAAAGAAGACTCGTGTTCTTCATCAACAATAATTAATCCTAGATTAGAAAATGGCAAAAACAAAGAAGACCTTGCTCCTATTACAATCTGAGCTTTAGATTTGTTAGTTAAAACATTGTTCCATACCTCAACTCTTTCGTGTACGGTATATTTAGAATGAAAAACAGCTACCTGTTGTCCAAAATAATTCTGAAGTCTAGCAATTAACTGTGTGGTTAAGGCAATTTCTGGCAACAAATACAAAGCCTGTTGCCCTTTTTCTAAACAATCTGCAATAAGTTTTACATATACTTCCGTTTTACCAGAAGAGGTTACACCGTGTAATAGTGTAACTTTCTTTTCTGCAAAACTTGCTTCTATATCTTGTAAAGCTTTTTCTTGATACTCGTTTAGTTCTTTTAAAAGTGAAGGCTTTTTTGCGGCATCAAAAACCACCCTATCTGTTCTAACAAAAAAATCTTCTAAAATTTCTTTATCTATTAGGGTTTTTATTATTGATGCAGAAGACTCACTTTTTTCTTCTAACTCTTTAACTGTTGTTTTTTTCTGATTTCTACCTTGTAATTGAAAAAGAGATAAAATTACTTTGCTTTGTTTAGGAGCTCTTGACAAAGAGTCTAATAGAGCGCCTAGAGCATCCTCTGACTGATACTTTTCTCCTAACTTAACATAACGTACCAATTTAGGTTTATACTGCTGGTAAACCTCTTCTTTGGTTAGAATTACATTTTTTTCTAATAAGCGTTTAAGAATAGGAAGTACATTTTTTTTATCTATTATGGCTGCAATCTCTTGCACCTTTAACATAGATTGGCGTTCTAATGCTTCAAACACCAAAAACTCTTCATCTGTTAAAGCATCTTCTTGTACAATGCTCTCTGGATTTTTTAAAATTAAAGTTTCGCTCTCTAATAAAAACGCTCCAGGAACTGCACTTCTAAAAACTTCTCCAATAGAACACATATAATAAGACGCTACCCAAGACCAATGCTTAATTTGTAGCTCTGTTACTATAGGGTCATCATCTAATATTTGATGTATTTCTTTAGCTTCGTATACTGTTGGCGCAGTAGTATGTATTTCTGCAACTAATGCAGTATGTATTTTAGACTTGCCAAATGGCACAGCTACCCGCATTCCTATCTTTAGAAAATTGGCCTCTGCTTTAGTAATACTATAAGTAAATAGTTTCTCTAAAGGAATTGGTAAAATTACATTTATAAAATGCTGCATAAAAAGTATTACTCCTTAACACGAATCCAAGTTTGTGTTCTGTAGATAAAAGCTAAATAACCACGAACTTTTAGCTTATCGCTATCTTCTGGATCTAACCATATTTTACATCTAAAAGTCATTGCTTGTTCTGGATCAAAAAGATATTTTCCTTTGTACTCGTTCTTATCTGTTTTTTCTGCATTTTTAATTATATGCAAACCTAAAACCGGAGCATTTTTTAAATCGCCCTCACATTTTTCACAAACAGCATCTCTACGCTTTGGATCCACAATTTTAATTATTTTTCCATACATTTTTCCGTTTTTCTCATAAACGTTAATTACTGCTTTTTCTTTTCCGTTTCTATCATCAATGGTTTTCCATTTTCCAAAAACAGATTGTGCTACACTAATGTGAGCTACAAAAAAAAGGATTGCAATGGTAAATAGTGTTTTATTCTTCTTCATTTTTTATAATTTTTTTCTTTAATGAATTTAATGTTGCATTAAGCTCAAACCCTAGTAAAAGTATATTGGCGTTTAACCAAATATAAACCATCAGAATTAATAATCCTCCTAATGCCCCGTACAATTCATTATACCTTGCAAACTTGTCTACGTAAACCCCAAAGAGGTAAGAAGTTAAGATAAATAAAATTGTTGTCATTAGAGAACCCGCAGAGAAAAACTTAGTCTTTTTACCTTCTGCTGTACCAAAGTAGTACAATATAGAAATAGCTAAATAAGATAAAAATGTAAAGTAAATAATCTTAGTAATTTCTGTAGCCCAAAGATCTGTTTCTTCTAAACCAGTCCCAAAGTAAACCTGTGTGGTATCTGATATATTTTCTATTACATAAATCTCAAAATACATATATATAATTGCACTTACGATTATAAGTATAGATAGTAATAAGCCCACCATAAAAGCATAGGCGTATTGTCTTAAAAAGTGACGACTTAGGCCTACGTGATAAGAGTTTTCGAACCCACTAAAAATAGCATTTACTCCGTTTGCTATTAAAAATGTAGATAATAAGAATGTAGACGAAAGTAAACCTCCGCGCCTTTGACTCATTATTTCATCGTAAATCTGATCAAAAAAATAGTCATTAATAGCATTAGGTAACACATACTCTAAGTACGCTATAAACTCTGTATTTAAATTGGTATCTGGGTTACCAGAATCTACATACGGAATTAAAAATGGGATTAATGTTACCAAGAAAATTAATAACGGAAACAATGCCATAAATAAACTAAAGGCAATTGCACTTGCTCTTGTAGACAGGGTTCCTTTTATTATACCATTAAGGTAAAGTTCTATTAAATCGTACAAGGACAAGCCAACAAAGGCTGGTAATGTAATCTTTTTTAAAAGCATTACAATCCAATTTACCACTGGTATTTTTGCTAATTTAGCTTCTATATCTGCCGACATTAAACTGCTTTAAGACTTAAATCCATATTATAAACAGAGTGCGTAAGTGCACCAGAAGAAATATAGTTTACACCACATTCTGCATATTCTCTAATAGTATCTTCATTTATACCACCACTAGATTCTGTTAAACATTTGTCTCCAATTAACGCAACAGCAGTTCTTGTATCTTCATAATTAAAGTTGTCTATAAGAATACGGTAAACACCGTCTGTCTTTAAAATTTCTTTAATTTCATCAAGGTTTCTAGCTTCAACTATAATTTTTAAATCTCTACCAGATTCTTTTAAGTATTCTTTTGTTTTCTCTATTGCCTTGGTTACGCCACCTGCAAAATCTATGTGGTTGTCTTTTAGCATAATCATATCATACAAAGCAAACCTATGGTTTTCTCCACCTCCTATTTTTACAGCCCATTTTTCTGCAGCACGTAAACCTGGTGTAGTTTTACGTGTATCTAAAATTTTAGTATTTGTACCTTCTAATAGTTTTACAAAAAAGTTAGTTTTAGTAGCAATAGCACTCATACGTTGCATAGCATTTAATACTAAACGCTCTGCTTTTAAAATACTTTGTGAGCTACCAGTAACATAAAACACAATATCTCCTTGCTTTACAGTTTCACCATCATTGATAAGTGTTTCTACTTCTAAGTCCTTATCTACATAAGTAAATACTTGCTTTGCAAATTCTACACCTGCAATAATACCTTGATCTTTTACCAAGAGTTTTGCCTTGCCTTTTGCTGTAGCAGGTATACACGCTAAAGAACTATGGTCACCATCTCCAACATCTTCACGTATTGCATTACTAATAATTTGGTCTATTTCTTTCTGAAACTGCTCTTCTGAAATCATTAATCTATTTTGTTTTGTGCTAATTTACTAAATTGTTTTCTGAAACTTTAGCTGTTTATTTGATAATCTATATAATGCATATATTAAGTTACTAATTTTAAAAATTGACGCTTATATTTGCCGTATGACTATTAAGCTACTAGCCATTGGCAAAACCGATAATAAAAACTTACAAGCACTAATTGCTGAGTATGAAAAGCGATTAGGACATTATATTAAGTTTAATTTAGACATTATACCAGATATAAAAAATGTAAAAAACCTGTCTGAAGCACAACAGAAAGAAAAGGAAGGCGAGCTTATTTTAAAAAAATTGAGTCCTACTGACGTGCTTATACTTTTAGATGAAAACGGAAAACAATTTACCTCTGTAGATTTTTCTGATTACTTACAAAAGAAAATGAATGCTGGCATTAAACAATTGGTTTTTGTTATTGGAGGTCCTTACGGTTTTAGTGATATAATTTACGCTACTGCTAAAGGAAAAATTAGTCTTTCTAAAATGACATTTTCTCACCAAATGGTACGTTTGTTTGTGGTTGAGCAAATTTACAGAGGGTTTACTATTCTACGTAACGAGCCTTATCATCATAGGTAAATTAGCTTTAACTAATTTTTAACAATCTTATTCTTATTTTAATGATATAAAGTCATACTTTAGAACTAAGAAATTAGTTTTACTTATGAATACAATCAAAACTCTGTTTATCCTTCTAATTTTCTGGTCTAACTATACCTTAGGACAGGAAAGTATGATTAAGGGTAATATAAAAGGCCTTAACAATGACACTTTACTAGTTAAATATTTAAAACCTAACGAGAGCTTTAAATATAGAAAAATGATTCGTTCCAAGACAGATACCATATATGTGAAAAATGGCAAATTCACCTACACCAATATTGATAATGAGCCTATAATTTTAGAAATACAATCTAAAGTAAAGAAATTAGACGGTGGTATTACTACACGAAAATCTTTGGAACTATTTCTTTATTTACAACCCAACGAAAAAATAAAAATTAAAGGTCATAAAGAAAAAACATTTATAGACTACACTGTTGAAGGCTCAGAAATTAGTGAAGACTTTAACCGTTTGCGAAAAAGCAAATTACCATTATTGATTGAATCAACTGAACTGTATCTAATAAGGGATACTATGAGGTTCAAGAAAGTGGACAAACTAGAAATTGAAAAAGTATCCAAAAAAATAAAAGAAAACTGGGATTTAAGTCTGAAAATGAATTCTGAATTTATAGACAGTAACTGGGACAGCCATCTAACCCCTTATTTATTATGGTACAATGGACAACTATATAAAGAACATAAAAAAACTTAGCAATAGAGTGAGAAACGGGGTTAATAAACCCATTATAGATTTTGAAATAGAAAGAAAAAAATTAAATGCTGAACTAAAGAAAAGAAACAAAGAAGGTGTTATAAAAGTAGGTGTAAAAGCCCCAAACTTCACATTAAAAGATATTGAAAATAATGACTTCACTCTTCACTCAGCAAAATATGAGTATATGATATTGGATTTCTGGGGAAGTTGGTGTTTACCATGTATAAAAGAATTTCCTAAAATGAAAGAGTATTATAAAAAATATGGCACTCGTTTAGAATTTATAGGAATTGCCTGTAAGGATAGAGAAGATAGATGGAAGCAATCTGTAAAAAAACACGATGTAAATTGGACTCAACTATTTAACAATCCTAAAGATAAAAACTCCGACATTTCATTTTTGTACCCAATAACTATGTATCCAACAAAAATCATTATTAATAAAGAAAAAAAAATTGTAGGTGTCTTTGAAGGTGAATCTGAAGCATTTTATAAAAAATTAGATGATCTAATGAAAAATTAAAACTAAGCTGATTTTATGAAAATAAAGACATTAATAATTATACTTTTTATAATAAGCTATAGTTGCAATAGACCAGCTACAAACAACTTTGTATTAAGTGGCACCATAGATGGAGATGCTCCTGAGATAATTTATTTAACGTACAGTAATAAGAAAGATAGCTGCAAGGTTGTTAACAAATCTTTTAAATTTAAAGGCTGCGTAGCTACACCTACAAGAGCTCAGTTTTCCATACCACCAGCCAACACACAAGATTATCCATTGTATATTGAAAGCAACAGTATGACTGTTAAAATAAAGGTAGATAAAAAACCATACAATGGTATAGATGTAAATTTTATTAAGCTTGAAAATGTTACTGGTTCAAAAACAGCAGAAATACAAAAAAACTACATCAAATTTTACACTAACTACAATTCTAGCGAAGAGGATAATTCAAAATTATTTTCAAAAATAAGAACGATAATAAAAAATAATCCAAAAAATGTATTTAGCGGTGATTTACTATCAGATATTGCCAATGAAGAGTTTTTTAACAGAAAAAAATTACTTTCTTTATATTCTATATTAGACACAAGCAAACAAAGTAAAACAAGTTTAGAAACAATTACTAAAAAGTTATTTCCTAAAACTCACGTTCAAATTGGTGATAAAATGATTGATTTTATACTTCCAAATAAAGACAACATATTAGTACAAACCAAGAACTACAGAAATTCTTATTTGTTCATAGATTTTTGGGCAAGTTGGTGTGCACCTTGTAGAAAACAAAGTCCTGAACTTTTAAAAACTTATAAAATCTATAAAACTAAAGGGTTTGAAATACTTGGTGTATCTATAGATCAAAACAAAGAACAATGGCTTAAAGCTATAGAAAAAGACCAACTAACTTGGCAAAATGTTATAGACACTTACGGAGTAGATAGTAATATACTAAATGCTTATGATGCTACAACATCTATCCCTGTCAACTATTTAATTAATAAAGAAGGTATTGTTATTAAAAATAATATAACAACAACAGAATTGAAGGAATTTTTAAAAAATGAGTTTAAAAGTGATTAAATGAAAAAACATATTACAACACTTTTACTATTATTTAGTTTATTGTTTGCCTGTAAAAAAGACAAAACAACCACCTCTGTTAGCACTAAACAGACAAGCACTACTAAAACCTACAAACCTATTGTTATTATAGGAACATCTAATGACAAAAAAGCTCTAGATTTTTTTAACATCCTAAATTACTCTTACCTATACGGAACAAACCACAAGGGACAAAATAAAAAGGTATATGACAGTGTTTATAATAATACATTAGATAGTATAGAAAAGCCACAAATTATTGAATTAATGAGTTTTGGAGATGATTTTTACAATACTCGTGTTTTAGTTTCTCCTGGTGATAGCATAAAGTTTTCTACTGAGAAAGGGCAGTTACAATTTTCAGGTAAAAACGCTTCTCATTATAACTTCTATACTGCTTTAGATTCTTTACAGTTAAAGTGGCCTACATTTAAAAATAACATTAAACAATACAAAGACAGTTGCTCTTATGTTTATAACGCAAAAAAACTATTCTATGAAGCTTATATTAAAAACAATGTAGTTTCTAACGACTTTAAAAGTCTTGTTGGCCAAGAAATAGAATATGAATATTTATACAACTTAATGGCTCCTAGAAATATAAAGTCGGAGTGCTCTGTAAGTTATGCTAACAATACAGAAAGTGTTTTTTCTACATTAAATAAACCTGAAAATTTAAAATCTGAAGAAATTTTTAATCCAAAAGAGTACTTTAACAATGTTACCATAGCTGATTTTAAAAAACCAGAATTAATTAATAATGACTATTTTAAAAGAAGCCTTACAGATTTTATTAGGCACTATTTTGTTACTTATGATTATTTAGACTATTCAGAAAAAACCTTTGTTAAAGAAAAAGATTTTATTGAGAAAAACCTAGACGGAGAATTAAAGCATTTTGCCATAAGCAGACTTATTTATGATTATTATAAAAAAGGATTTGGAAACAGCAAAACCAATGTAGATATACTTAATAAGGTTATTAACGAATATAAGCCTTTACTAAAAAATGCATCTTACGTAAATGAATTAACTGCTATTCAAGAAAAAACAAAGCTTTTAAATTTAGAACTCCCTAGTATTGTTTTAGATGAAAAATTATTAACTATTAAAGGCGACACTATACAGTTAAAAGATATTTTAAAGCAAAGTGAAGGTAAAGCAAAGATTATAGATTTTTGGGCTAGTTGGTGTGGACCTTGCATTACTGAAATTAAAAAAAGCTTTAGTTTTAAAAATAATTTATCTAAAGAGCAAAATGTTAGCTGGATTTACATTTCTATTGATAAAAATAAGAAACAGTGGTTACAAAAATCCAAAGCATTAGAGTCTAAATTAGAGAGCAAACAACAGTATTTATTATTAAACAGTAAAAGCTCTAAACTTATAAAATATTTAAGAATAGAAACAATTCCTAGATATTCTATTTTAAACAAAAACAATGAAGTTATTTTAGAGAACGCTCCAAGACCATCAGACAGTATAAATTTTAAACGAATTATTAATAAAATAGTTTCTACTAAATAGTACAAATACTTTAACTAATCTTTGAAAACAAAACTTCTTTACATACTATTATTTAGTTTTTCTACCTCTTTATTTTCTCAAAATGCAGCACATAAGCTACCATTTAAACTAAGTAAAAACAGAATATTTATAAAAGGTAAAATAAATAACAACCCTTGTTATTTTATGTACGACACCGGCTCTAGTGGTTTTAATATTGATCATCTCTTTGCCCAAAAAAACAATATAGATTTAATTAAAAAAGATATTTCAATCTCTCTAGGAGATACATTTAATCGCTCTTTAACAAAAGAAGATAATATAAGAAGTGTATTAGTTAACGAGTTCGATTTTAATGCTTTTCATAAAGCAACCATTAACCTAGACTTTTTTAAACAATTTAATGTAAAAATTGATTACCATAAAAAACTAATAACACTAAGTAATAATGAAGAGCAAAATTTAAAACAAAGCAATAGTATCCTATTATCAAAAAATAAAGACAATTTATACCTGTACGGTTTTTATGAAATTTACAGTACAGTTTCAATTGGTGACACAGTTATTTCTGGCTATTTTATGGTAGATACAGGAAATGGCAGATATGTTACGCTGTTAAACTACCCAAACAATAATTTAAACGAATTAAAAAAAAGCATTGAAAACAACTTTAGTTATGTTGACGTAGCTATGCGAATAGCACACTCTTCTGGCTTAAACAATACACTTATAACCAATAAAACTAAAGTACTAATTGGTAATAAAACGTATAATGGTGTATTAGTAGATATTGCAAATACAACACTAAACAATTTCCCCAAAAATAAGTTTATTGGTTTTATTGGAGGCGGAATGCTAAAGCATTTTACCATTTATAGTAGCCAGAATAAGCTAATACTAGAACAATCTAGAGATAAAGTAAAGATAGCTTCTGAATTAATCACTGATGGCTTTAAAATTATAAAAAGAGGCAAAAAAGCATTTGTTAGCACCACTTTCACCAATAAAACTAATACCTCAGAAGTTTCTTTAAACGATCAAATATTAGAAATTAATAACACTCCTGTTAAAGATTTGAGTAAAACAGAAATAGAGCAACTAAAAACAAAACTAGGAAATATTATTAGTTATAAACTTAAAAGAAAAAAGAACGTCTTTTTTATAAAAACAACTGTTAAAAATTTTCTAGAATAAGATATAATAAAAAAGACCGCACTTTTAAGTACAGCCTTTTTATATTTATTTATAACATATAAACCACTAATAAAGCACTCTAAATTTAATAGTATTTTCTACCTTTTTTAAAGCTTTAATAACTTCTTTATTATACTTTTTATCTAGGTCTGTAATTACATAACCAACTTCACTATCTGTAGATAAGTACTGACCCGTAATATTCATTTCATACTCTGCTAAAACCTTATTTATTTTAGCCATTATCCCTGGCACGTTTTTATGAATATGTAAAAAACGGTGCGCATTTGTTTGTCTTGGTAAACGTATACAAGGGAAGTTCACTGCATCTACAGTATTACCAGAGTTTATATAATCCATAATCTTATTAGGTACAAAATCGGCAATATCTCTTTGTGCTTCTTCTGTACTACCACCTACATGCGGTGTAAGTATTACATTTTCTAAACCTTGCAACTCTGTAAAAAAATCGCCATTAGAACGTGGCTCTTCTGGATAAACATCTACAGCTGCACCTCCAATTTTACCGCTTTTTAATGCCGCAACTAAAGCCTGTATATCTACCACAAAACCACGAGATAAATTAATAAGCATTGCACCATTTTTCATTTGGTTAATTTCTCGCTCACCAATAAAGTTTTTGTTCGCTTGGTTATCATCTATATGTAGTGTAACAACATCAGACACATTTAATAAATCTTCTAAGGTATTACATTTAATAGCATTACCTAAGGCTAACTGATCGTTAACATCATAATAATACACTCGCATACCAATAGCTTCTGCTAAAACAGATAATTGCTTACCAATGTTACCATAACCAACAATACCTAAATTTTTACCACGTACTTCTCTAGAGTTTGCAGCTGTTTTATTCCACTGACCATTGTGTATTTCCTGACTTCTAGGAAATACGTTACGCATTAACGCAATAATTTCTCCAATAGCTAATTCTACTACAGAACGTGTATTACTATAAGGAGCGTTAAAAACAACAACACCTTTTTTCTTTGCACTTTCTAAATCTATTTGCGTAGTACCAATACAGAATGCACCAACTACTAATAGTTTATCTGCTGCTTCTAATACTTTTTTAGTAACCTGTGTTTTAGAACGAATTCCTAAAACGTGTACACCTTTTAATTTCTCTATTAATTCATCTTCAGGTAAACTGTGCTTTACCAATTCTACAGAAAAACCTTCTTCAGATAAATTATCAAAAGCTGCCGGATGCACATTTTCTAGCAACAATATTTTAATTCTGTTTTTTGGATACGATATTTTTCTTGGCAAATCGTTTACAAACAAAAACTCGTCCATATTAGGAGTAACGTGGTCTGCATTTGTAGTAGCTTTATCTCTACTTACATTTTCTGTGTACGCAAAAAACTTATCTGCTATACCAGCTTCACGCATAACATAATCGCTATACCCATCGCCTATTACCTGTACTTCACCTTCTAAATGTAAGTTTTTTAGGCACTCTATTTTTCCGTTGTGAGATGCCAATACATTTGCTTCATCAAACCCAATAATATTATCCTCTTCATCAAACTTAAACGTGTTTGCATATACTTTATCAGATGATATATCATACTCTTTTACAATAGGATCTATAAATTCTTTAAATCCGCAAGAGATTACATAAATATCATCCCTATAATTATGGAAAAAGTCTTTATTAGTTTCAATAGACTTAGAAATTTTATCTCTAAGCTGTTCTACCAACTGTGTTAAATGGCTTTTGTGAGCGTGTAACAATTTAATACGCCTTTCTAAGGATTCTGTAAAGGAAATATCACCATCTATTCCTAGGTTGGTAATTTCTTGAATTTCCTTAATAATTTCATCTTTGTTAGCATTGCCTTGTAACGAAATCTCTGCTAAAACATCTAAAGCTTCAACTCTGGTTAAAGTGCTATCAAAATCAAAAACATATTTTCTCCCTTGGTCTACCATTTTAAAAAAATTTAAGTAGTAAAAGTAAAAAATATTAGTGTGTATGCTGTTAAATCAAAATAAAATTAAAGCAAAAAAGGCGTATCATCACATATGCTATAAAAATTGTTTTTTAAGCCCCCTTAAATTAAGAATATGATAATAAAATTAAAACCAACGACGCACTTTTTTAGTATAACTCGTATATTCTTTACCAAACTTTTGGGTTAACATTTCTTCTTCTGGTTTTATTTGGTAAGCATTCATATAAGACACAAAACCAGCTGCTATTAACATATTAAAAGCATTGCTTAAAAATAAACCCCAACCAATAAGTAACAATAACATAGCTAAATACATTGGGTTTCTTGTAAACTTATAAATACCTGTAGTTACCAAAGCGCTAGTTTTATCTAAATCTTTAGGATTAACTGTTGTCTTTGCTTTAAAAAATTTATAGGTTGATGTTGCTAAAACTAAAAGCATAACCACCAACAAACCTTTTAATAGCATTGTTCTTCCAAAAAAATCAAAAATTCCAAAAGGTAAAAACCTAGCTAAAACATACATTACCAATCCAAACACAAAAACCACTACTACTGGCGGAAGCTTTAACGACATACTTTTTAAATTTAAGAGAATAAAATTACTACTTTTGACCGACGTTTTACCGAGCTTTAATAAAAAGATTAGTTAAACCGAAAATTATTTAGATATGAAAATTGTATTTGCTACACATAACAACAACAAGCTTAAAGAGGTTAAAGCATTATTACCTAACACCATTACCCTTATTTCTTTAACAGATATAAATTGTCTTGACGATATACCAGAAACAGCAAATACAATAGAAGGTAATGCAATACAAAAAGCAAATTACATTACAGAGAAATACAATTTACCTTGTTTTTCTGATGATACAGGGCTACTTGTAGATGCACTAAATGGTGAACCTGGTATTTATTCTGCACGTTATGCTGGTGAGCAAAAAAACTCTGAAGATAATATGGCTAAACTATTATACAAGTTAGAGAATAACACCAATAGAGCTGCACATTTTAAAACTGCTATTGCCCTAAACTTAAACGGAGAACAATTGGTTTTTAATGGTATTGTAGAGGGCACTATAACAACAGATAAGCAGGGAAAAGAAGGTTTTGGATATGACCCTATTTTTAAACCTAACGGGTACAGCCAAACATTTGCTGAATTACCATTAGATACCAAAAACCAAATTAGCCATAGAGCAAAAGCTACAAAACAATTAATAGCATACTTAAAGGATTATAAAAATGTCTAAAAATACGGTAGAAGTTTCTGTAGCATCTGAACGTGCAGAAGCTTACGGAGGTGTCCTTATTGCCTTTTTTGCTGCACTTATGGCTATTTCTCAGTTAGTAAACGGAGAATTAGAGGAAGAAATGATGATTGCCCACAACAAGGTGGTTAACTACTCTAACTGGTATCAATCTAAAAGTATTAAAGAAAGTCTAAAAGAAAGTGAGTTAGACAATCTTGAAGCTTTAATGTATACAAACGCCATTGCTGAAGATAAAAAAAGCTTTGTTTACGATAAAATTGAAAATACAAAACTTAAGGTTGCAAAATACAAGGCTGAAAAAAAAGAGATTTTAATTGGCTCTAAAAATCTACCTAAAAAAGAATGGATACAAGATTTAGATGGAAAAAAAGGTGTTATAGTAGGTATTAATGAGTGGAAATCATTAGCAAAAAAATACGATATCGCGACGCGCAAGTTCGATTTTGGTGTTCTTTTCTTTCAAATTAGTATTGTTTTAGGCGCTGTATGCATCATTATTTACGATAACCCCAAGCTTCAAAAAGCACTTGTAATAACTATGGTAGTAGTTGGTTTTATTGGTGTTGTAATGTCTATTTACGGTTACAGCCTAGCCCCATAATTTAAGATAAACTAAGGTTCTTTCGTTATTTAGAATATAAAGCGTACCTTTGCACCTTAATTAAAACGCCGCTGGTATAGCATGTGTTACTCTGAGTTATAATGTGATAAACGCTCTATGTAACATACATATTTGCGATTAAGTATAACATATTATGACAAAATTTGAA
The DNA here is from genome assembly GCF_900119145.1 of Cellulophaga fucicola. Classification (GTDB taxonomy): domain Bacteria; phylum Bacteroidota; class Bacteroidia; order Flavobacteriales; family Flavobacteriaceae; genus Cellulophaga; species Cellulophaga fucicola. The sequence goes on from NZ_FPIY01000006.1 coordinate 24,883, forward strand.
GCACTAGGACTAGATAAGTCCTTACTAGATGCTATTACAGACCTTGGGTTTGAATCTCCTTCAGAGGTACAAGAAAAGGCAATTCCAATTCTTTTAGAACAAGATACAGACCTTGTAGCATTAGCTCAAACAGGTACTGGAAAAACAGCCGCTTTTGGTTTTCCGTTAATTCAGAAAATTGATAAAAGCAGCAGAACAACACAAGGGTTAATTCTATCTCCAACACGTGAACTTTGTTTACAAATTACTAACGAGCTTAAAGCGTATTCTAAATACGAAAAAGGACTTAATGTAGTTGCAATTTACGGTGGAGCTAGTATTTCAGATCAAGCAAACCAAATTAGAAGAGGAGCACAAATTGTTGTTGCTACTCCAGGTAGAATAAAAGATATGATTAGCCGTGGTATGGTTAACATTTCTAAATTAGACTACTGTGTATTAGATGAGGCTGATGAAATGTTAAATATGGGCTTCTATGAAGACATAAAAGATATTTTATCTAACACTCCAGATGAAAAATTTACATGGTTATTCTCTGCAACTATGCCAAGAGAAGTATCTACAATTGCTAAAAAATTCATGCACAATCCACAAGAAATTACTGTGGGTTCTAAAAATTCAGGTGCTTCTACTGTACAACATGAGTACTATGTTGTTGGTGGTAGAGATAGATACCCTGCTTTAAAAAGATTAGCAGATACAAACCCAGATATTTTCTCTGTAATTTTCTGTAGAACAAAAAGAGACACTCAAAAAGTTGCCGAAAACTTAATTGAAGACGGTTACAATGCAGGTGCATTACACGGAGATTTAAGTCAAAACCAAAGAGATTTGGTAATGAATTCTTTCCGTAAAAAACAAATACAAATTCTTGTTGCAACAGATGTTGCTGCACGAGGTATTGACGTAGATGATATTACACACGTAATAAACTACCAATTACCAGATGAAATAGAAACATATACACACCGTAGTGGTCGTACTGGTAGAGCTGGTAAGTCTGGTGTATCTATGGTAATTATTACTCGTAGCGAGTTACGCAAGATAAAAGCTATAGAGAATAAATTACAAACAGAATTCTTAGCAAAGAAAATTCCAACCGGAATGGAAATTTGCGAAACTCAATTACATCACCTAGCTAACAAAATAAAAGCTACTGAAATTAATGAGGAAATAAACAACTACTTACCTGCAATTAACGAAGTACTTGAAGGTGTAGACAGAGAAGATCTTATTAAAAAGATTATATCAGCAGAATTTGGTCGTTTCCATGATTACTACAACAAAGCTAAAGACCTTAATAGTTCTGGTTCTGATCGTGGTGAACGCGGAGATCGCAACGAACGTGGTAGAGGTAAAGCAGAAATACCTACAAGTGGCTCTGTGCGTTACTTTATTAATGTTGGTGAACGTGATGATTACGATTGGATGACTTTAAAAGATTTCTTAAAAGACACAGTTGGTCTTGGTAAGGAAGATGTATTTAAAGTTGATGTTAAAGAAAGTTTCTCTTTCTTTAATACAGACGCAGAACACTCTGAAAAAGTATTAGCTACATTTACTGAATTTAAAGTAGACGGTAGATTTGTAAATGTAGAAGTATCTAACAACCCTGGAGGTGGCGGAGGCCGCGGACGTAGTGGTGGAGGAAGAGATCGTGGCGGACGCAGTGGCGGAGGCAGAGATCGTTCTTCTTCATCTCGTGGAGGTAGAGATAGCAGAGGCGGTGGAGATAGAAGCCGTTCTCGTAGCAACGATAGTAGAGGAAGTCGCGATAGCGGTGGAGGTTACGGAAGCAAAAAAACAAAAAGAAGATACTAATCTTTTAAGTTAATAGAATATTAAAAAATACGCTTCGGCGTATTTTTTTTGTTTATTTACTACCTTTAAAATAATTTAAATACCCAACAACTCTTAAAGGAAGAGACAATCTTTAATATCTTAGGCTTTTTAGCTTTAGATAAATGACAAACTTTTATGAATAAATACATACTACTTCTCTTTAGCCTTATCTGCTTTTCTGGTTTTTCTCAGGATAAAAAAAAGAATCCTAAAGAAGAAAACGAGTTCGCAGCCACAATTATAAATGCACAAACAGACGAACCAATGTCTAGCGTACATATTATAAACCTAAACCAAGTTAAAGGTACCATTACAGATCAAGATGGTAATTTTACAATACCTGCTGTAGCTAATGACACACTATACTTAACATATCTTGGTTTTAAATCGCAAAAAATTAGAGTTACCAATGATATGCTTAAATTTAAGGATACCAAAATAACACTAACAGAGCTTGCTTTCGCCTTAGAAGAAGTTGTTGTTAAGCCGTTTCAGCTAACTGGTTATTTAGAGATTGACGCTAAAAACATAACACTTAACGACTCTTACCAATATGCAATTTCTGGTCTAAATACAGGTTACGAAGCTGGTAATAAAAACCCAAGCGCTGTTACAAAAGTACTTGGCGCAATATTAAATCCGGCCGATTTACTCCGTAATCTATTTGGGAAAAAACCTGCACAAATGCGTAAATTGCGTCAAATAAAAGAAGACGATCGTATTAGAGATTTATTAGCTGCTAAATTTGACAGAGAAACACTTGCTGAGTTACTACAACTAGAAAAAGTTGACATTGAAGACATTTTAAGCAACTGCAACTATTCTAAAACATTTATACTTACCGCAAACGACTTACAAATTTTAGATGCCATTAGCGGCTGCTATGAAGAGTATAAGGTTTTAAACCGAAAAAAATAATCACACAAAAAAAGACAGTATACACTGTTTACAAAATACACACATTATCCTAACTATGGAAAAATTAGAATTTTTACAAAAAAATATATTTACAGATCTTAAGAATTTAAACACAGGATTTGACGCAGAAGAAAACTATTACTTTTCTGAACTAGATTTTGCAATGATCTTAGAACGTATTGAATATTTTGGTATCGGAATTCATACTATTAAGCCTTATTTAAACGAAGAATTTGCAAACGTTAAGACAAACGAAGATTACAGAAAAAAAGCAACAGACTCTAAATGGTATAAAAGAGCTTTTTACGATTTTAAAAAAGCAACTCCGGGTATGCTTTACTCAGCAGAATACAAAGTATCTAGCAAATTATTAAATAAAGGGAAAGAAGAAGAAGGAGAAGAAGAAAAAAACACCACTGAAGAGTCTAACTAATTAAGAAAAATACAATGGGAATATTTAACAAATTGCTTGGCAATGCTAGTGAAGTTTCTGTAGATAAACTTAACGAAAAATACGGAAGACTATTAATAGATGGCGAACAAGTAGAGCTAGGTTTTAAACTAGTAAGAGATACTTTTATGTTTACCAACAAACGTCTAATACTAATTGATGTTCAAGGTATTACAGGTAACAAAGCAGAATACAAATCTATGCCCTATAAAAGCATTTCTAGATTCTCTTTAGAGACTGCAGGTACATTTGACTTAGATGCCGAATTAAAAATTTGGATTTCTAGCGAAAACCTACCATCTGTAAGCAAAAAATTTAATAAAAGTATTGATGTTTACGAGGTTCAAAAATACCTTGGAAGTAAAGTAATGTAATTACATACAAAACTTAACACACATAATAAAAAAGCCCTAGATGTAAACATCTAGGGCTTTTAATCTTTTAAACTACCTGTTACTTACTAGCAAATAGCTTTACATCTTCTTCTGTAACTTCTTGTCCGCCTAAAATAATAAGACGTTCTACAACATTGCGTAGCTCTCTAATATTCCCTGTCCAATCATAACTCTTAAGCAACGAAATTGCTTTCTCAGAAAATACTTTTTTAGTAGTTCCTTGCTCTTTACCAATCTTATCCGCAAAATAAGTAATCAATAACGGTATATCATCCCTTCTATCATTTAAAGAAGGCACTTTAATTAGTATAACCGCTAATCTATGATACAAATCTTCTCTAAAATTACCATCCGCAATTTCCTTTTTCAAATCTTTGTTAGTTGCTGCTACAACTCTAACATCTACTTTAATATCTTTATCTGTACCAACTCTAGAGATTTTACTTTCTTGTAAGGCACGTAATACCTTTGCTTGTGCAGACAAGCTCATATCTCCTATTTCATCTAAAAAAATAGTTCCTTTATTAGCCGCTTCAAACTTACCCGCCCTGTCTTTTACAGCTGATGTAAATGCACCTTTAACGTGACCAAAAAGTTCACTCTCTATTAATTCTGAAGGTATGGCTGCACAGTTAACCTCTATAAATGGCGCTTTGCTACGCGGGCTTTTCTCGTGCAACCAATGAGCAACTAATTCTTTACCTGTACCATTAGACCCTGTAATTAAAACACGTGCATCTGTAGGAGCCACTTTTTCTATCATATCTTTAATTAAAGATATACCATCACTCTCCCCTATCATCTGGTAGTTTTTACTTACCTTCTTTTTTAAGATAGTATTTTCTACAACAAGCTCTTTACGATCTAAGGCATTACGAACCGTGGTTAATAATCTATTTAAATCTGGCGGCTTAGAAATATAATCAAAAGCACCTAAACGCATTGTATTTACTGCCGTATCTAGATCTCCGTGTCCAGATATCATAATAAAAGCAACTTCTGGTTTTATTTTACGTGCAGCTTCTAACACCTCTACACCGTCCATTTTTGGCATTTTAATATCACACAAAACTAGATCGTAATCGTTCTTCTTTATTGCTTCAATACCTTTTAAACCGTCTTCTGCCTCTTCAACATTATAAGTTTCACTTTCTTCTGATAATATTTTTACCAAAACTCTGCGTATTGCAGCTTCATCTTCTATTACTAATATTTTTGACATATACGTGTTTTAAAAAATTGATATCTTAAATCCTGTTTTAAAATATACATTACCATCATCATACAACGAATATACTTGTTTTCTCTTATCATCTCTTAACAAGCCTCTTTGTGACAAAGTGTGCCCTGCCAAACAATAGAAAGAAACATTCTTATTTATATTGTATTGATAACCAAATGCACCTACAATTACAGACAATGATAAACCAGAACCTAAATCGTTATCTGGTAAAGAAATATTATTCTGCACATTTACAAAGTAACCATCCAATAATAATGCCGCTTTAAAACTGTGACTATCTTTTAAATGGTATTTAAACTCCATTCTTGGTACACCAACCATATAAGACCAGTTAGGATGAAACTTTTTGTAATAACTAATTATAGGTAATGGTAACGGAAAACCTGTAGCGCTATTGTAAGATAACCCTAAAATTAAACGCGTAGGCTTATCTGCCTCCATATTTGTTTTTATACTTACCGCAGAGAAATTAAGTTTAAAATCTTCTCTTTGCACTCCATTTACAAAATTAGATGCCAACCTTGGCGTAACCAAACCTACAAAGGTCCATTTCTCATTTAACTTATGAGCGTATCCTATATTAAGGTCTATAATTCTTAATTTTTCTAATTCTTCACTACTAAAAGGATGTATACTATCGTTTGCAAAGTCAATAATACCATACTCTGCACCCGTAATTAAATAATTTCTATCATTTAATTTGATAGGCAAATTAGCCAAAAATCGAAATCTAGAAATACTCCTAGAAGACTTTTCTTTTGGCAAGGTTGTATATTCTACTCTAACAAGATCCGAACTTTGAGAAAAGACAAACTGTGCTACAAGAACAAAACAAAACCCAAGCAGTTTTTTCATACGTAAAACGGGTATATGCGTAAATTATTTATTAATAATATGTATATCTCTTTGCGGAAAAGGAATAGATATATTGTTTTTCCTAAACGCAGCATCTATTAAAAACCTTAAATCGCTCTTTATTCTTGGATCTCCGTAACTGTCATTAGTATAATAGTTAACAGAAAACTTAAGAGACGAATCTCCAAAATCCTCAAACAAGACAAAAGGCTTTGGAGTCTTTAAAATTCCTTTTTTATTATCTATAATCTCTAATAATAACTTTGACACTAGTTCAATATCACTACCATAAGCAACACCAACCTTTACACACTCTCTTGTTGTTTTATGGTTTTGCGTATAATTATAAATACTATCCGTTAAAAATTTATGATTAGGTATTACAATTACCTTATCATCTCTAGTTAATGCTCTTGTTGTTCTAAGCCTAGTTTCAAAAACCCTACCAACTTTACCTTCTACCTCTATAATATCTCCTATATGTAAAGACTGATCTAAAATAATTAGAATACCAGAAATAATATCCTGAAACAGATATTGCAACGCAAAACCTAAACCAACAAATAAAGCTGCCGAAGCCGTTAACAAAACGGTTAAATCTACACCAGAAGAATGCAAGACTGTAATTACAGCCAAGATGTATAAAAAGTATTTTAAAAACCCGAAGATGCTTAAAAACTTATTTTTATCGTCTTGTGGCAACTTAGCAACAATAATTTTATGTACTAATTTTAAAATATACGTAACAGCAAAAAGTACAATAACAATAGTAAACAAAGTCCCTATAGAAATATCTACTTTATCACCATCTACCAACTTATAAGACATTATGTCTTTTAAGTATTTTAATACTTCTTTTAACTCTTCCATATTAATACTTTAACCACTTGTAAAGATCCTTGTAACTTGGTTTTTTACCATACATTAATATACCAATTCTATATATTTTTGCAGCCAACCAAACAATAGATAAAAACGTTACTATTAACAAAGCAATAGAAACCACCAATTGCCAAACAGGCACACCACCTTCTCCTACTCCAGAAGACAAACGCATTAACATTACAATTGGCGATGTTAACGGAAATAAAGAAAAGCCTACTGCAACAGGTCCATGCGGATTACTAAAAACAGATATAAAACCTACATAAATAGCCAACATTAATGGCGATATTACGGGTAGCATAAATTGTTGCGTATCTGTTTCATTATCTACTGCTGCGCCAATAGCCGCATAAATAGAACTATAAATTAAATATCCTAAAATAAAATAAACTAAGAAAAAACTAAATAAAGACACCCAGGGTATTTGTAAAAACATTTCTGCATATTGCTGTATATTTTCTTCCATACCGCTACTTGCCACATTCATTGCTTTTGCTTGTGGCAAACCAGAGCCTGCGTTTTCCAATGCTTCCATATCTAAATCGAAAATCAAAAACACAACTAAAAATAAAATAGAACCAGACACTACCCAAATAACAAACTGAGTTACACCCGCCAAAGATGTTCCTATTATCTTACCCATCATTAACTGAAAAGGTTTTACAGAAGATATAATTACCTCTATAACTCTACTTGTTTTTTCCTCTATAACACTACGCATTACAAAACTACCATAGATAATTATAAACATCATAATTAAATAACCAAAACCGCCACCAATTATAGCGTTAAGCTCATTTAATCCTTTTAAGTTTTCTTTCCCTTGGAATGTTGCCGTATGTATAGAAAAGTTTTTGCTTATGGCAGCATACTGATCTTCTGACACACCTAAACTCTCTAATCTCTTTTGCTTTAACCTGTATTGAAAAATATCTTCCAATTCATTTAAAAAACCATCTGTTGGTGATTCTTTAGAATAAAAATACGATTCCTTTGTCGCTTCCTCTAATGTACTAGCATTTGGCACGTACACCAAACCATAATACCCTAATTGTTCTGTAGAGTCTTTTGCTTGTTCTAAGGTTAAGTTCTTTAACTTTACAACAGACACATCTTCCATTTTACCAAAGTCATCTGTATAAAAACTACTCTCGTTTAATACAGTAATTACCCTTTTATCACTACCATTTAGCATTGCTAAGTACAGCACCAAAGCAACCATACCTACCATTAAAACCGGACTTAAAAAAGTCATTATTATAAACGACTTATTTTTTACTTTAGCTAAATACTCTCTCTTTATAATTAAGCTTAATTTCCCCACTACTTTGTTTTGCTTTTTACGGTTTGTATAAAAATATCGTTTGCAGACGGTATTGTTTCTACAAAGTGGTTTACTTTTCCTTTTTCTGATAAATACCCTAATAATGCACCAGTATCATTAGACGGAAGCTGAATTTTAAAATCTAGTTGCTCATCTTGTTTGTTATAAGTAGGCGCCCATATCTGATGTGTATCACCTAGTTTTTTAACAATATCATTTTGCTCAGACACTTGTAAACCAACATTAAAAATATTGTTTTTATACTCTTTTTTTATGTCTGATAATTTACCGTCTAGAATTTTTTCTGATTGATGAATAAGCGCAATATACTCACACAACTCCTCTACAGATTCCATTCTATGAGTCGAAAAAATAATAGAAGCTCCTTCATCTTTTAAATGAAGAATTTCATCTTTTATAATATTTGCGTTTATAGGGTCAAAACCACTAAAAGGTTCATCAAAAATTAATAACTTAGGTTGATGAAGTACAGTTACAACAAACTGTATTTTTTGCGCCATACCTTTAGATAGTTCTTGCACTTTCTTATTCCACCAGTCACCAATATCCAACCTATCAAACCAATACTTTAAACGCTTAGTAGCTTCTGCTTTAGACAAACCTTTAAGCTGCGCTAAATACAAAGCTTGCTCACCAACCTTCATACTCTTATACAACCCTCTTTCTTCTGGCAAATACCCTATAGTAGCTATATGCTCTGGTTTTAAAGGTTCGCCATCAAAAAAAACAGCTCCTGTATCTGGATAAGTAATCTGATTTATAATACGTATTAGCGTAGTTTTTCCTGCGCCATTAGGTCCAAGTAGACCATATATACAATTCTTAGGTATCTCTAAGGAAACATTGTTTAGGGCTATATGGTCTCCAAATTTTTTAGAAACGCCTTTCGCCGCCAAAATAGTACTCATTCTATCAATTTTTTCAAAGATAGATAAATGGTACCATATAAAAATAAAACCCACCCTTATTTGCATAAGGATGGGAAAAAAAATGAGCAGAGATAAACCCTGCTCAATATATTATATTCTTTAAGAAAACATATCTTTTACCTTTTCAAAGAAAGATTTATCAGATTTTTCTGGATGAGGAACAAAATTTTCATTCTCCCTCATACGTTCAAAAAAGTCTCTTTGTTCTTTATTTAACTCTTTAGGTGTCCAAACATTTACGTGTACTAAAAGATCTCCAGCGCCATAACCATTTAAACTAGTAATACCTTTACCTCTTAAGCGTAGTATTTTTCCAGATTGTATACCCTCTTCTAACTTAATTCTTACTTTACCACCAACAGCATCAATCTCTTTAGAAGTACCTAAAACAGCTTCAGAAATACTAATGTATAAATCGTAATGTAGGTTATCACCTTCTCTTTTAAGTGTACTATGCTCTTCAGTCTCTATTAGTACTATAAGATCACCGTTAATTCCGTTACCAGGAGCTCCGTTTCCTTTCCCAGAAACCTTTAACTGCATACCATCTTCTACACCACCTGGTATTTTAATAGATACAGTTTCTTCCTTAGCAATTAAACCTTGTGCATCTGCGCCCGCAGGTTTTTTATCTATAATTTGGCCACTACCACCACAAGTACTACAAGCTGCAGATGTCTGCATTCTTCCTAAAATAGTATTTGCAATTTTTGTCACCTGTCCAGAACCGTGACACGTACTACATGTATTATATGTAACACCTTCTGCCTGTACTTTACGTTTAACTTTAACTTTTTTCTCTACGCCATTAGCAATTTCATCTAACGTAAGTTTTACTCTAATTCTAAGATTAGACCCCTTAACTCTACGTTGACCTCCGCCACCAAAACCACCGAAACCACCGCCAAAGCCGCCGCCACCAAAAATATCTCCAAACTGACTAAAGATATCGTCCATGTTCATGCCGCCAAAGCCACCAGCTCCGCCTCTACCACCAGCGCCACCTTCAAAGGCTGCGTGACCGTATTGATCGTATCTTGCTTTTTTATCTGGATCACTTAAAACCTCATATGCTTCTGCTGCTGTTTTAAACATCTCCTCTGCTTTAGCATCTCCTGGGTTTTTATCAGGGTGATATTCTATAGCTTTTTTACGATATGCTTTTTTTATTTCTGCCGCAGTTGCATTTTTGGTAATGCCTAATATGCTGTAAAAATCCTCTTTCATTTCTTGTTTTTAGTTCCCAACAACTACTTTAGGGTGACGAATAATTTTATCTCCTAATGTAAATCCTTTCTCTATTACGTCTATAATTTTACCTTTCAGCTTCTCTTCTGGAGCTGGTATTTGTGTAATAGCTTCATGTACATCTGCATTAAATGCATCTCCTTGTACAACTTCTATTTCTTGTAAACCTTTTGTTTTTAAGGCTCCTGTAAATTTATTTTGTATTAACTCTACACCAGTTACCAATTCCTTATCCTCAGATTTAGAAATTTCTTTCATAGCGCGATCAAAATCATCTAAAACTGGAAGCATTGAAACAATTATTTCCTGGCCTGCCGTTTTAAACAAATCCATACGTTCTTTAGACGTTCTCTTTTTATAGTTTTCAAACTCAGCAAACAGACGTAAAAACTTATCTTTTTCTTTTGCTAAATCTTGTTGTAATTGCTCTTCAACAGACAACTCTACTACTTCTTCAGCAGGAGCCTCTGTATTCTCCGTAACCTCTTCAGCAGCATTATTTACTATTTCTTCTTGTGCTAATTCTTCAGCTTTATCTTTTTTACTCATTATATGCTAACGTTTATAATCTTGATTTTATAAGATGGCAAAAGTACTGCCAATTCTTCAAAATTGTCAAAATGTCATTAAAGTTTCTACTTAAATGCTATTATGACTTAGTTGCTCTAAGCATTTCTCTTTTTCCTGGAGGGCCAGGCAAACGTTCTACTGTAAAACCTACTGCCAACATAGCTCTTCTTACACTACCTTTAGCTGCATATGTTACAAGCACACCTTTAGTTCTTAATGCTTTATACATTATGGTAAAAATAGTTTCTGTCCACAATTCTGGCTGAACCCTTGCTCCAAAAGCATCAAAATAAACAAGATCAAAAGCAGCCTCATCCTTAATATCTAAAAAATCTTGCTGTTTTTTTACAAGTGAAAATTCTGGCAGAATATATTCTTTTTCCTCCCAGGCAGACGCATGCATTTTAGTAAATACACCTTTAGATTCCGGAGCATTTAACTGCTCTACATAATTAAGCTGCTCTACTTCTTCTAAAGCCACAGGGTAAGCTTCTACACCTGTATACTGTATTTTTAAGTTGCTTTTTGGAGCTTCTAAAGTGGTAATTAAAGCATTTAACCCTGTACCAAAACCTATTTCTAATATAGAAACGGCACTATCTTTAAATAAAGATAGGCCGTGTTTTATAAATACATGATAAGCTTCTTGTACTGCTCCGTGTTTAGAATGGTACTGCTCGTCCCATTCTTCTATCTGTATGGTTTTAGAACCATCTCCAGTTGTAATTATTTTACGTTTCAAATAACTATTCTTTTAAAAGCACCCCGTCTGCTTCAAACCTATACGTTTTTTTCGGCGCCGTAATTTGTGCTATTTCTTCTTTAGTTGCCCCACCATCTTCTGCATAATGTTGTTGCTCATCTACAGACATTTGTTCTACAAACGCCTTACCATTTACAACAACTTCTTTACCTGCTATATCTTTAGGCATAAAAAAACCGTAGTCTTTAAACTTAACCATTGCTTCTTCTCCGTCACCCAAGTCTAACTTCATCCAACATCCTTTAGACTGACAAACATCTAACACTTTACCTCTGAACTTTGTAGCAACAGTATCTGCTACTGCTAAATTATGATAGACAGATGCTATTTCTTTAGTAACCATAGCGTTGTCTGCAGTAATTTTTTCTCCAAAAGATGCTAATTCCTCTGTTTTGGTATCTTCTTTTGGTGTTACCGTTTCTTTTTTAGCCTCTTTGCAAGACATAAACAATAAAATTACTACAAGCAAAATGTTAAAACTTTTCATATCTGATAAAATTTAGTGATAGAATGCAAATTTGAACATTTTTAGTCTAAAAAAGAAGTACTAGTACTGATAATTGATTAATTTTATGATCTTAAATTCTGAATACTATGGATGTTACTACAAACCAAATTAGTGTAGAAAAGACTAAAAACACTAAAATAAACGATGTCGATTTTGATAATCTTTCGTTTGGAAGTATTTATATGGACCATATGTTGGTCTGTGATTACAAGAATGGCGCTTGGGAGGCACCTAAAGTTGTTCCTTACCAACCTATCTCTTTAGATCCTTCTGCTAAGATTTTTCATTATGGGCAATCTATCTTTGAAGGAATGAAAGCTTATAAGGATGACAGCGATACCATTTGGATGTTTCGTCCTTTAGACAATCACAAACGTTTAAACTTATCTGCAAAAAGATTAGCTATTCCAGAAATTCCTGAAAACTATTTTATGGAAGGTCTAAAAGCATTATTAAAAACTGATAGCGATTGGATTCCACAATCCGCAGGAAGCTCTTTATATATTAGACCATTTATTTTTGCAACAGGATTAGGTTTTCACGCATCACCTGCAGACGAATATAAATTTGTTATTTGTGGCGCTCCTTCTGGTTCTTATTTTTCTGGTGAAGTAAAAGTACTTATTGAAGAAAAATATTCTAGATCTGCAAATGGCGGTGTTGGTTTTGCCAAAGCTGGTGGTAATTACGCTGGACAATTTTATCCAACAAAATTAGCGCAAGACAAAGGATACCAACAAGTAATATGGACAGATGATAACACACACGAGTATATTGAAGAAGCTGGTGCAATGAATGTTTTTGTACGTATTAACGATACACTATTAACTTGCCCTACTAGTGACCGTATATTAGATGGTATTACACGTAAGAGTATTTTAAAAATTGCAGAAGACCAAGGTATTAAAACTGAGGTTCGTAAAATAAAAGTACAAGAATTAGTAGATGCAGCTAAAGATGGTAGTTTAAAAGAAATGTTTGGTGCAGGTACGGCAGCAGTAATTTCTCCTATTGCCGGTTTTGGCTTTAGAGATACAGACTATATGTTACCTACTGTAGAGGATAGTTATGCAACTTTATTAAAAGAGCGCATCACTAGCATACAATACAACAAAGCTGAAGATAAATTTGGATGGCGATTTAAAGTTGAGTAAACTTTGACGCTAACTTATATAAAACAAAAGAGTGCCTTACTAAGGCACTCTTTTTATTTTTCTAGAATATTAGCTATACTAGGCTTAAAGTAATTTGGACCTTTTAATATTTTACCATCTTCCCTATAAACAGGTTTGCCATCTGCTCCAAGTTTACTCATATTACTACGTTGTATCTCATTAAAAACTTCTTCAATCTTATATTGCATACCGTGTTCTAAAATAGTACCACACAATATATATAACATATCACCTAAGGCATCTGCAACCTCTACCATATCGTTATTATTGGCCGCCTCTAGATATTCTTTATTCTCTTCATCCATAAGATTAAAGCGCAACAAATTCTTTTGCGCACCTAGATCTGCTTTTAACTCCTGAGAAACTCCTGCTCCAAAAGATTTATGAAATAACTCTACTGCCTTAAGTTTATTTTTCATTTGTATAATTTTACGTTAGTTTTGCACAAAAATAGAAAATATGTTTACCACCGGACAATATATATTTGCTGCTCTTTTTTTTATTGCTTTTACAATACTTATTGTAATTACATATAAAAAGGACAAAAAATTACATTTAAAAAACTATACTGGTGTTAAATGGGTGGCATTAACATTTATAATCTTCATAATCTCGTTGTTCTTTATTAAACATTTTCTAAAAAATTAACGTTTTACTGCCTTTCACAACAAAAATCAAGCAACACACAACAAAAAGTACACTTTCTTCGTTCTAATGTAAGAAAACACGTATTTTTGCGCTGTACTGATAATAAAACCTGTCAAATGACTATTTTTCTTAACATTTTATTTATTCTAGTTATTATAAACGCTGTACTACTTGTGTTTAGCGTTAACCGTAATACGTCTAAAGAGAAGAAAACAGCAGAACAACCTTCAGCAAAAGTTTATCCACTTAATATTATTACTACGAAGTACAAAAAAGCAATTTAGTTTTTTACCTTTGAGGTATGAAACAAATGTTACTTGTCTTTTTAGGTGGAGGAGCTGGGAGTGTATTGCGCTTTCTTATTAGCAAAACATTTAATAACTCATTTCAACCTTTATTCTTAGGTACTTTTTTAGTTAATATAATAGGAAGCCTATTAATAGGTCTTATTATTGGTCTAACTTTAAAAGGCAATTACCTAACAGAAAATCAAGCACTACTTTTAGCTACAGGTTTTTGCGGTGGCTTTACCACCTTTTCCACATTTGCATTAGAAAATCAATCTTTATTAAAGAACGGAGACTTTTTACATTTTACACTATACACTGTTCTTAGTATTACTTTTGGCATATTTGCCGTTATAGGCGGCTTCTGGATTTCTAAATCCTTATAATATTTCTTAAAAATTTATTTTATTTCTAAACAAACTAACTAATAGTTACAAATAAACTATTAGAACACCCCTTTTTGTTCAAAATTTACTTTTTAACAATATCAATTTAACAAAATATTAATTTATTATTATCACAACCCTATTTAAAATAGGGGTTATTTTATTTATATCGTAAAAATAAAAAAACATACCCCTTAAAATTTAGGGATATAAACATTATAAAATACATTTATCCTGTAATTAACCATACGATATGAAAAAAATTGAAGCAATTATTAGAAAATCTCAATTTGACGACGTTAAGAAAGCGTTACATAAAATTGAAGTAAACTTTTTTAGTTACTGGGATGTAACTGGAGTAGGCAACGAGAAACAAGGGCACGTTTACAGAGGTATATCTTATAGCACAAGCGATATACAAAGAAGGTATTTATCTATAGTTATTTCTGATGAGTTTTTAGAAAAAACTGTTAATACAATTTTAGACGCGGCTTATACTGGCAATGTAGGTGACGGAAAAATATTTGTGTCAGAAATTAGCGACGCTTACCGTATTAGAACTAAAGAAAACGGAAATGCCGGAATTAACTAACCAAACCAAGATATACTTAAAATTAATATTATGACTGACGTACAACAAGACGCATTAAACAAAGCCGTTGAATCTATCACAGGTGATATGAGTGCTTTATGGATAATAATTGCTGCCATTTTGGTATTTTTTATGCAGGCAGGTTTTACACTAGTAGAAGTTGGCTTTACACGTAGCAAAAATTCTGGTAATATAATAATGAAGAACATCATGGACCTTTGCGTAGGTTCTATTATGTTTTGGGCAGTAGGTTACGGCATTATGTATGGTAGCGATACTGTTTTAGGAGGTCTTTTTAGATCTAGCCCTACAGAACAAGGATATTTCTTTTTCTCTGCATCAGATTGGCACAATCTATTTTTTCAGACAGTTTTTTGCGCAACTGCCGCAACAATTGTGTCTGGAGCAATAGCAGGACGTACTAAATTCTCTACTTACCTTATATTTTCTGCAATATTAACCACAATAATTTACCCTATCTCTGGTAGTTGGTATTGGACTTTTGACAAAAATGCTTGGCTAGATGTTGCTGGCTTTGTAGATTTTGCAGGATCTTCTGTAGTACACGCTGTTGGTGGCTCTGCCGCATTAGTAGCTGCAATTTTAGTTGGCCCACGTATTGGTAAATATGAAGATGGAAAAGTAAAAGTTATTCCTGGACACAACATGGTACTTGGTGCTTTAGGTGTTTTTATTCTTTGGCTAGGATGGTTTGGCTTTAATGGTGGATCTCAATTAGCTTGGGGAGGATCTGATACTGTTGCAGCAGGAAGTGTAATTATTAACACCAACTTAGCTGCCGCAATTGGCGCTGTATCTGCTCTTTTCTTTACTTGGATAAAATATGGAAAACCAGATATTTCTATGACACTTAACGGTGCACTAGCTGGTTTAGTTGGTATTACTGCTGGCTGTGGTGCTGTAAACGCTTGGGGTGCTTTAGCTATTGGTCTTATATGCGGAATTGTAGTAGTACTTTCTATAGAGTTTATTGATAAGAAATTAAAAATAGATGACCCAGTAGGAGCTGTTTCTGTACACGGAGTTTGTGGCTTTCTTGGTACTGTCTTAGTAGGTGTATTTGCATCAGAAGGCGGATTACTACACGGTGGTGGTGGCAAACTATTACTTGTACAAACATATGGCTCTTTAGCATATATTTTCTGGGCAGGTATTACATCATTCATAGTTCTTTTTGCTTTAAAGAAAACTATAGGACTAAGAGTAACTAAAGAAGAAGAAGTAGATGGCTTAGATGTTCATGAACATGACATAGAAGTTTATCCAGAATTTACAACTACAGAAAAATAAAAAACTACTGAAACTAAAAACGGAGCGTTTGACAGAACGCTCCGTAACTAAAAAGTTTCAAAAACATAAAATAAGATTCACTAACAAACCCTTAATAATTAAGGATCTATAATTTATTTAATATGAAATTGAATACGACCACAAAGTACTTAAAAAAAATATCATTTTCAATAATGATTTTATCTTCAACAGTAATATTTGCCCAGGAAGAAGAGGAAAAAAAATTAAATATTAGCGGATCTGTAGACGCATATTACAGAACAAATATTAGCGCAGATGATAAAGCAATAGGCGGAGAGTATCTAGCTCCTTTAACTTCGTTTGCAAATGAAACTGGTTTTGCACTTGGTATGGCTAATATTATTGCTAGTTATGAAGGTGAAAAAACTGGTGCTGTAGCAGATCTTGTATTTGGACCTAGAGGTGAACAAGCAATTACAGGTTTAAATGTTAACCAATTGTATGCTTACTGGAACGTAAGTGAAGGTACCAAATTAACAATGGGACGTTTTAATACATTTTTAGGATACGAAGTTATTTCTCCTGTAGGTAACTTTAACTACAGTACGTCTCACCTATTTTCTAGCGGACCATTTTCTCATACTGGTTTAAAAGCAGACTTTACATTATCTGATGATTTTAGTTTAATGCTTGCCGTAATGAATGTTACAGATGTAGACAACAACTTAACGAGCCAATATTCTTTAGGAGCGCAGTTAGGCTACTCAGGACAGTATTTAAATTTATATTATGACGACAAGGCTAACTTAGGTTTTGAAGTTGACTATACAGGTGGCTTTGATTTATCTGATAGCTTTTACCTAGGTATTAACGGTGCATATGCAGATAATGAAGGTAATGGTTTTGCTGGCGTTGCTTTATACCCACAATTAAAAACATCTGAAACAGTTACTTTTGGTCTTAGAGGTGAATACTTTTCACAAATTATTGATGGTTTAGACGATAATCCTAGTGTTTTTGCAACAACACTTACAGGAAGCTTTATTGTTGAAGATTTAATAATTAAGCCAGAAGTTAGGTTAGATGCTTGGAGTAATAACGAACCGTTTTTAGATAATGACGGAGATCCATCAAAAAGTTTATCTACCTTTTTAATTGCTGCAATTTATTCTTTTTAAAAAAAGTAAGTTTAGTTTATAGTTTGGTTGTTGTAGAAAGTCCAGTATGTGCGCTGGACTTTCTCTTTTTTATTCTTTTTTAAAGGCCTTAACCCCCGCTCTTACTTCTGTGTCCAAAGTATTAACAGCTGGCACAACAGGACAAGAATACTTTTTACTATATGCACAATAAGGATTATAAGCCCTATTAAAGTCTATAGTTATATAATCTCCATCTGGTATAGAAAGCTCTATATACCTTCCTCCACCATACGTTTCTTTACCATTAGTATTATCTAAAAAAGGCAAAAACAGATGATCTATATATTTCTTTTGTTTTATTAATTGCTGGTTTTGATACACCTCTAACTGCAACTGCTTACCATTTAACGTAAAGTGCAACGTACCATATAATTTATATTCCTGATTTTGATTCGTTGTTGTTGGCATTAAAAATGTTGGCGCTCCAAGAGCCAACTCTAATTTAGCTTTTACAACGTAAGCCGTATCTGGCGTAAAAAACTCTAATCCATTAAAGTCTTTTCTATATTTATTAGGCAATGGAGATGTTTTAGGATCTTTATAATCATCATTCAATTTCTTATGATACTCTAAAATACCTTTAAGTTTATCAGATTTAGTTGATGCTATTTCTTCTTCAACTTTGTTGGTGTGGTACTTTTTTTGACCATTACAACTTAACAATACCACTAAAAATAAAAATACAGTATACCTCATCTTATCAATTTAAATTAATACTGTAAAAATACAACTTATTACTTTTTTTAATTAGCTTTGCTTATCAATAATAGCAAAATGCAAAAATTATCAATTTATAAATCATCTGTCTACTGTACCTTAACAAGGTGTCAGCGCTGCTGTATATAATATTGAGAGAAACATATTTATAATACAATTACTAAGCCTGACGAAAAAAAATCGTCAGGCTTTTTTTATACCAACCAAAAATGAAAAATCTTTATGCAAATTACATAGACTCTTTTAAGGGTCTATCTAAAGAGGTCTGGTGGCTAGCTTTAATTACATTAATTAACAGAGCTGGCACAATGGTAATACCTTTTTTATCGCTCTATCTAATTAATGATGTTGGCCTAACGTTAGAAAATGTTGGTATAGTTATGTCTTGTTTTGGCGCAGGTTCTTTAATTGGTTCTTGGCTAGGAGGTACATTAACAGATAAGTTTGGATATTATAAAGTAATGTTATTTAGTTTATTTAGTAGTGGTGTTTTATTTGTTGCATTGCAATTTTTACATACTTACGAATCTATCTGTGCTGGTATTTTTATACTTATGATTGTTGCAGATTGTTTTAGACCTGCTGCTTTTGTAGCTCTTATTGCATATAGTAAACCAGAAAACAAAACAAGATCTGTTACACTTATTAGACTAGCTATTAACCTTGGATTTTCTGCCGGACCTGCAGTAGGCGGAATTATAATAACATCTTTAGGCTATGTTGGTCTTTTCTGGGTAGACGGCCTAACTTGTATACTAGCAAGCATTTTACTTTTAGTGGTTTTAAACCCTAAAAAAGCTAGAGTAATGGACAGCAGTAAAAACGAAAATCCAAAATCGGCTTACGGAGATGGTTACTACTGGGTATTTGTAGCTGCAATGATTTTATTTGGTTTCTGTTTTGTACAATATTTCTCTACCGTTCCTATTTACTATAGTAATATATATGAACTAAGTGAATTTAAAATTGGATTATTATTGGCAATGAATGGCTTTTTAATATTTGCTTTTGAAATGCCGCTTATTAAATATTTAGAAAAATTAAACTACTCTAAAACCAATTATGTAATTTTTGGTTTAGCTTTAGTTGGACTAAGCTTTTTACTCTTTAACTTGTTTTCTTGGGCAGGTATATTAGTTATTGGTATGTTGCTAATGACACTAGGAGAAATGATTGCTTTTCCGTTTTCTAACGCTATTGCCATGGAACGTTCTAAAAGAGGAAACCAAGGAGAATATATGGCTTTATACAGTATTGCTTTTTCAATTTCTCATATTTTTGCCCACAATTATGGTATGCACTCTATTGCCAATAATGGTTATACTTTTACCTGGAATGTTATTACTATAATCTCGGTCTTAGGTATTTTACTACTTTTACTTTTAAAACGAATATCAATTACAAACAAATGAAAAAACTAAACCATATAATTTTAGGCCTACTAGTAACTCTAATTATTGCCTGCACCAACAAAAAGAAAGAAGCAATAGTAACAGAGACAAAACCAGAAGAGGTTAACGCAAAAAGGTTCTTTCCTAAATTAGACTCTACACGTTATAATGTAGCATTCTTAATAATGAATGGCACTTTTAATACTGAGTTTACTGCGCCTTTTGATATTTTTCAGCATACAAAATTTAGAGAAAATATTAAAGCGATGAATGTTTTTACGGTGGCAAACACCTTAGAGCCAATTACCACTTTTGAAGGTGTACGTATTTTACCAGATTACAATTATATTGAAGATGTATTACCAAAAATTGATATACTAGTTGTACCAAGTGCAGAACACCAATTAGATTCTGACTTAAAAGATGCTGCTATGCTTAATTTTGTAAAAAAAGTAAACAAGGATGCTTTATTTATAACATCTCATTGCGACGGTGCTTTTGTACTTGCCAAAGCCGGTGTTTTAGACAGTGTAACCTCAACTACATTTCCTAGTGATATAGAATTGTACAAAAAGACTTTTCCGCACTTAAAAGTAGCAGACAATGCATTATTTGTACACGATAAAAAGTACATAACCTCTGCAGGTGGCGCTAAAAGTTTTGAAGCAGCACTTTACCTGTGCGAGTATTTATACGGCAAAGAGGTAGCACAATCTTTAGCTGGCGGCTTAGTTATAGACTGGGATGTTAATAACGTACCCCACCTTATTATTCCTTAAGAATATAACGCCCTTTTTTTAAGTATTTTTCAATTAGTTGATTGTACTCTGGCGTAATTTTTAATAATGTGGTAAACTCTAGATCATAGAGTTTATCTGCATTGGTGTATCCGTTTTTAAGTAATTCTTCTAAATAAAAAATTGAAGTTCCAAAATCATCATTCTTAGCACTAAGAGATATTATTGTTAAATAAGCTTCATATGCTTCTGGAGCTACTATGGTCTTTAGCATATATAAAAAACTAAGCGCATCGTAATCTATATTCTTTTCTGCTAGATTAGCGTCTGTAAAATCATCGGTTAAGGCAACTAAGTAGCTATGCAACCTATGCCCCATTTTCTGCTGTTCTTGATTGGTACTATTTTTAAACTTATTTATTTCATCTATCTGATGTGCCCACCAACCTAAATTATTAAAATTATAGGTGTATGCATCTTCTTCTATATAGTAGTTAAAATCGTCCTTTAAAGATTGTTCTTTAAAAAACACATTATTTTCTGCTCTCTTTAAAGACTTGTAAATTTTATTTTTACGTAGTTCATTGCTTTTATCTTTTAAGGCTTCAATATTTTTAAAAGGCTTATAAACTACAATAGACTGGTCTACTAAATCTTTTGCTTTTTTTAATTTATTAGCAGCAACTAAGTTATTTATCTCATTTGTAACTGCAGTTAAAGTCTCCGTAACATAAGTAGTGTCCTTAGTAACATTACCTTTTGCCATTGCAGATAACTTGAATATAGAAAAAGCTTTGTCTATACTATTTTGATTAGGCCATTCTTTAGCATCATCTACAATAAACAATTGATTAGGAAATTTTAATCTATTTAATATTGTTTTATTATTTAGCATTGCCATATAGTTATAGTTAGATGAACTAACAATACCTACATATTGGTATGGCTTATCCACATTTATAATCTCTATATTACCAATAGCTGCATTATAAGACAACACACCATCTATATTAGAAATAAAAGCGGGTATTGTTGTGGCTAATCTTCCGCCAGCGTTAAAACCAGAAATATATACTTGACTGTCGTTTACTGGCAACATACCTACAATAGCGTTGTATGTTTTGGTAAATGCTAATATATTTTTAGAGATTGATAGTGTATCTTTTAAATTATTAGAAGCAGCTAAGATATACCCTTCTCTTTCTGCTGTATTTGCTAATAAACGTATTACTTGTTTTTCTTTGTCATTGTAATCTACAATAAACATAACAGGCCATTTTTTAGCCTTGTTAAAATTTGAAGGAAGAAAAAGCGAAAAACTTTGTGGTAATGAGTCCGATACTTTTATACCATCTACAACTACTCCTTTTTTTAATCTTAATTCTTGCGCAGAAATCTGTAAGCTTATAATAACAAACAGTAGTAATACTAATTTTTTCACAGGTTACGGTATTTTCTTGTTAGTTGGTTACTATTAAAAATTAAAAGTAAACATTTATTCTTTGTATTTAACACAAAAGATAATATCAAAAATCTAGCCAAAAGAAAGAAAATATAGATCAAAAATAATTAATCTCCTATTGATCCCATTTCTACACCCTCTGAGTATGCTACTTGTATACCGTGTTTACTAAAGGCATTTTTTATTGCTTTATTAGCCTCAAAAGTAACTGGCCAATAATCGTCTGGGTTTACAAAAGGTCTAACTAATAATTGTATGGTATGCGTATCAAAAGTTTGAATACCAATATCCGGAATTGGATCTTTTAATACCCCTGGAAGTTCCAATAAAGCATCAATAATAATTGTTTCAACTTTAGGAAAACTCTCTGAATACGGCATTGTTACCAACAACTCTAGTCTAATCATTCCCTTTTCTGAGTAATTTGTTACTACAGAATCTGTAATTTTAGAATTTGGTATAATTAATACTTTGTTCCCTGGTGTGATAATATCTGTACTAAAAATTCCTATTTCAGAAACACGTCCAAATTTATCCTCAAGCTGTATCCAATCATCAATCTTGTATGGTTTTAATGTAAGTATTAAAATACCTGAGGCAAAATTACCTAAACTGCCTTGCAAAGCCATACCTACAGCAAAACCAACTGCTGCTAAAATAGCCATTAGACCTGTTAAATCTGCACCAACAATAGATGCAGCTATAAATAAGGCAGTACCTTTTAATACTACGCCTACCAATGAAGATACAAATGGACGTAGTGTTTTAGATATGCCTGTTTTTTCTAAGGCAACACCAACCATTTTTAATACCTTCTTTATTATTTTAAAGCCGATCCAAACAACTAAACCAGCACCAATAATACGAGGTAAAAAAAACACCGCTTTATCTGTTGCTATTTGTAGGTATTTACCAAAAATATCTAATTCTTCTGCTTGCATTTCTATTGTACTAAAAAGATGTATTTATTTTAAAGCCGCAAATTACAAATTTACTGTCTATTCTCTGTTTAACGCTTCTATTTTTTTAATAGGTCCGTTAGAAACTACATCAGATAATATAATATGGGTACGTGCTTCTCCGTATTGTATTAATCTATCTATAAACTGTTCTAAATGAAACTGATTTCTAAGCACTACTTCCATTATAATATTTTCGTTACCCGTAATTCTATAACAATTTATAACCTCATCAAAAGTAGTTACCAATTCTAAAAACGGTTTTAGTTTCCCCATAAAAGCACGCAATGTAATAATTGCTTTAAGCTGATAACCAGTTTCTGTATGAGACACCATTGCCTTGTAGCCTGTAATAACACCCAGGTCTTCCATCTTTTTTACACGTTCTGCTACTGCAGGAGCCGACAAACCTACTTCCCTACCAATATGCGCAAAAGATTCTCTTGCGTTTTTCTGTAGATAGGTAATGATTTTCCATCCAATTGTATCTATCTTATTATTCAAAGCTTTTTGTATTTAAAATATTTAGAATCAAAAGTAAATATAAAAAATCACTTTACATTCATAATCATAACAATAGAAATAAGGATGTAATTTTATAGTATAATAGACACAGTAATGCCATACAGAAATCTTAGTACAGTACCGGTTTACAAAAAAGCGCTTGCGCTTTGCCACACTAGTAGAGAACTAGCATCTTATTTTAGCTACAATAAAGATTTGTTACATTTATACAAGTCTAGTAGCCTAACAGATATTATGGCTAACTCTATACTAACAGACGCTATCTTGTTGCCTATACAAATAGAGCAAGCAGAGCGTAGTGACTGTAAGCACGCTAAGCTTAATAGTATTCGGTTTATTAATATTATTACAAGGAACATCTTATCTTACTGCAATGGTCTAGAGCACCACGGTGTTAAAGAAAAAGAATACTTAAATATTTTACGTACAGAAATTACAAGCTTTAGAAAAACATATAAAAATTGGCGCAAGTCTTTACGCTAAACACACACACTTATTAAAACAAAAAAACACCTAATACATATTAGGTGTTTTTTTATTTACTGTAGTTTTAGACTACATATTTCTACGGTACTGCCCCCCTACTTGGAACAGTGACTTTGTTATTTGTCCTAACGTACAAACTTTAGAAACCTCCATTAGCTTTTCAAAAATATTTTCATTCTTTACTGCTGCTCTCTGTAAGTCTTCTAATAGTTCTTCTGCATTTTCTGCTCTACTTTGTACACTTTTTAAAGTTTCAATCTGTGCTTGTTTTTCTTCTTCGGTAGCACGTATAACCTCTGCAGGCAATACTGTTGGAGATCCTTTAGAACTTAAAAACGTATTAACACCAATTATAGGAAACTCACCTGTGTGTTTTAATGTTTCGTAATACAAACTTTCTTCTTGTATTTTAGATCGTTGGTACATTGTTTCCATTGCACCTAAAACACCACCACGTTCGGTAATTCTATCAAACTCTAATAAAACAGCTTCTTCTACAAGGTCTGTTAATTCTTCTATTATAAAAGAACCCTGTATTGGATTTTCGTTTTTAGTAAGTCCTAATTCTTTGTTTATAATTAACTGTATTGCCATTGCACGCCTAACAGATTCTTCTGTTGGCGTTGTAATAGCCTCATCATACGCGTTTGTATGCAAAGAGTTACAGTTATCGTTAATAGCATATAACGCTTGTAATGTTGTTCTAATATCGTTAAAATCTATCTCCTGTGCGTGTAAACTACGCCCAGATGTTTGTATATGGTATTTAAGCATTTGTGCTCTTGGGTCTGCACCATACTTTAATTTTAAAGCTTTTGCCCATATTTTACGTGCAACTCTACCAATTACTGCATATTCTGGATCTATACCATTAGAGAAAAAGAACGATAAGTTTGGTCCAAACTTATTAATGTCCATACCTCTACTTAGGTAATACTCTACATATGTAAAACCATTAGCCAATGTAAATGCCAATTGTGTTATTGGGTTGGCACCAGCTTCTGCTATATGGTAACCCGATATAGAAACCGAGTAAAAATTACGAATCTCTTTTTCTATAAAATACTCTTGTACATCGCCCATTAAACGCAATGCAAATTCTGTTGAAAAGATGCAGGTATTTTGTGCCTGATCTTCTTTTAGAATATCTGCTTGTACTGTACCACGCACTTGTGCTAATGTACTTGCTTTAATTTCTGCGTATACATCTGCAGGTAAAACCATATCACCCGTTAAACCTAGTAACATAAGACCTAAACCGTCATTACCTTCTGGTAAACCACCTTGGTACGTTGGTCTGTCTAAACCTTTGCTATCGTAAACCTCTTTAAATTTAGCTTCAACTTGTACTTCTAAACCATTTTCTGTAATGTACTTTTCGCAATTTTGATCTATAGCCGCATTCATAAAGAAACCTAACAACATAGGAGCCGGACCATTAATAGTCATAGAAACCGATGTCATTGCGTGACTTAAATCGAAACCAGAATATAATTTTTTAGCATCGTCTAAACAGCAGATTGAAACCCCTGCGTTACCAATTTTACCATAAATATCTGGTCTATGATCTGGATCGTTACCATATAAAGTAACCGAATCAAAAGCAGTAGAAAGTCTTTTGGCTGGCATACCTAAACTTACGTAATGAAAACGTCTGTTTGTACGTTCTGGTCCGCCTTCACCAGCAAACATACGGGTTGGATCTTCACCTGTTCTTTTAAACGGGTACAAACCTGATGCATACGGAAATTCTCCTGGCACATTTTCTTGTAAACACCAACGTAAAATATCTCCCCAAGCTTGGTACTTTGGCAAGGCTACTTTAGGTATTTGCGAATGCGATAATGACTCTGTATGTGTTTCTATTTTAATTTCTTTACCTCTTACTTTAAAGCTGTAAATAGGTTCTTTGTATTTGTTAACCTTAGTATCCCAAGTAGTAATAACTTCCCAGTTGTACGGATCTAAATCCATCTTAACCCTATCAAACTCTTTAAAAAGTAAATCTAAAAAGTCTTTATCTACTTCTTCTTTTATGGTTTCTAAAATTGCTTCTGTATCTAATCCGCTTTTAATTAATAAAGCAGCCTCATCTTTACCTGTACTAGATACTGATAATATAGTTTGATATACCCCGTATAAACGTTGTGCTACCTTTGCTTGTGTATCTACATTAGCATCATAACCCCTATTATTTTCTGCAATTTCTGATAAATAACGTGTACGAGCAGGTGGTATAACAAATACCTTATCTTCTACCTCGTTTGCAAATTTAAAAGTAGATTGCAAATCTGCATTTGCTCTAGTTGCTAATGTTTCCATTATTTTGGTGTACAGCCTGTTCATCCCTGGGTCGTTAAACTGGCTAGCCATAGTACCAAATATTGGCATATCTTCTTGTGGCGTGTCCCATAAATTATGGTTACGCATGTATTGTTTTTTTACGTCTCTAATTGCATCTAGTGCACCACGCTTATCAAACTTATTAATGGCAACTAAATCTGCAAAGTCTAACATATCTATCTTCTCTAATTGCGTAGCAGCACCAAATTCTGGTGTCATTACATAAAGAGATACATTACTGTGTTCTATAATTTCGGTATCAGACTGTCCAATACCAGAAGTTTCTAGTACAATTAAATCGTACTCAGCAGCTTTTAATACTTCTACTGCTTCTTCTACATATTTAGATAATGCAAGGTTAGACTGTCTTGTTGCTAAAGAACGCATATATACACGTTCATTATTAATAGCATTCATACGTATACGATCTCCTAAAAGTGCACCACCGGTTTTTCTTTTAGACGGATCTACAGATATTAATCCTATTTTTTTATCAGGAAAATCTAATAAAAATCGTCTTACAAGCTCATCTACCAAACTAGATTTACCAGCACCACCAGTACCAGTTATACCAAGTACGGGTACATTTTTATCCGATTTTTCAACCTTAGAAAAATACTCTACAAACTCCTCATGTCTGTTTTCTGCAAGACTAATTAATCTTGCAATTGTATTTATGTCTTTATTTTTTATCGACTTAGAAATAGAGGTATTCTCAGGTAGTTTTAATGCAGGTACAGGAAAATCGCTCTGCTCTACCAAATCATTAATCATACCTTGCAATCCTAATTTACGACCATCATCTGGAGCATAAATTTTAGTAATACCATGATCCATTAAGTCTTTAATCTCTTCTGGTAGTATTACACCGCCACCGCCACCAAATATTTTAATATGTGTTGCTCCACGCTCTTGCAACAGATCGTACATATATTTAAAATACTCGTTGTGCCCACCTTGGTAAGACGTTATTGCAATTGCATTTACATCTTCTTGTATGGCACAGTCTACAACTTCTGCAACACTACGGTCGTGCCCTAAGTGAATTACTTCTACGCCTGTAGATTGTATAATACGGCGCATTATATTTATTGCTGCATCGTGGCCATCAAACAAAGCCGCTGCTGTTACAATTCTTATTTTATTTTTTGGTGTATATGGTTTCTGTTGTTCCATTCCTGTTAAATAGCTAATTTTAGACTTGCAATTTACGAAAATTGCAAAAAATATCACCTAAAACATCTAATATTATAAAAATAGCAAAAACTAAGAAGGCTTAATTGATAATACCCTAAATTAGTTAGCTTAATTTTACTATTTATGAAGCTAACTATACTTATTAATTGTCCCGACCAAGCTGGTATTATAAGCAGTGTAACAAATTTTATACATACAAGAGGTGGCAATATTGTGTATATAGACCAATATGTAGATAAAGAAAGTGCTACTTTTTTTATGCGATTAGAGAGTGAATTTAGCAATACACTTACACTTACTGAGTTTACAGATGAATTTAAAACAAGTTTAGCTGCATTATACCAAATGCAATGGGAGGTACACAAAGAAATTACAGTACCCAAAATGGCCATTTTTGTTAGTAAATACGATCATTGTTTGTATGATTTATTAAGCAGATATAGCTCTGGAGAACTAGACGTAGAAATACCTTTAATTATAAGCAACCACGAGAAAGCAGAAAGTATTGCTACCCAGTTTAAGATTCCGTTTTACCATATACCTGTAACTAAAACAACCAAAAAAGAAGCTGAAGAAAAGCAGCTGGCTTTACTAGCAGAATATAAGGTAGATTTTATTGTCTTAGCTAGGTATATGCAAATTGTTAGCCAAACAGTTATAGACCAATACCCAAATAAAATTATAAACATACACCACTCTTTTTTACCTGCATTTGCTGGTGCTAAACCATACCACGCAGCTTATAAAAGAGGCGTTAAAATTATTGGCGCTACTAGCCATTATGTTACTGCAGATTTAGACGAAGGCCCTATTATAGAGCAAGATGTTGCAACTGTGTCTCATACACACAGTATTAACGATTTAATTGCTAAAGGCCGAGATCTAGAGAAAATAGTACTTGCAAGAGGTATTAAACTACATATAGAACGAAAAACGATGGTTTTTAATAATAAAACTATTGTTTTTATATAAAAAGATAACTTACTACACATTACTTCTTTAAAGACTAAAAGTTATTTTTCCGTTTGATAATTTATAAAACATACATAAATTGTAAGAAAATTAGGGACAAGAGTTTTTATTATAAAAAATATACAGAATGATAAACGGAACAAAACTTCCGCATATCCTGCCATATTGGTGGTATAAGTAACCTAAAGTTACGCATATAAACAAGTTACCTGCAAGCACTAAAAAATGACAACAGAAGAATTTGTAAAAGCATTTTACACCGAAAAACAAGACTTTCTAAAAGAATATCTAGCTGAAAAAACTGAAACAGAAGTTGGACAATTAATTAAGTCACTTAATCTGACTGAACAACAGACGGAAATAATGAAAAAAGTCTTAGATTCATCATTTACGGATATTTTTTATAGTATTCTTTTAGGTATAGAAGGAAGTGCTTCTATTGGTGGAATTCAAGAAAGGTATAACTTAAAAGACGAGAATGGAAATCAATTAAATGACGGAGATATAGGAGGTTATGCTTATGAATATTTTCAGGAAAAGTGATTGGATTTGATAATATAAATAACAATTTAATTGACTTAACTGATTTTTGTTTGAAATGGAGGTTTCCTGATAAAAATTACAACCTTTTAGCAGATGAAAATTGACAAACTAATAAATCGAATTGAAAATGGGATATAAAAACGTTTGTTTCGATTGTAGAAAGGCATTTAATCAAGGGACTGATTTGATCAATATTCGTGAATCTAAATGTCCTGAATGTGGAATTTTAATGACCCAAGTCACCCATAGATTTAGACCACCAAAACAAAATGAAATTAAGAAATGGAATGTGGCTAAATTTTTAATGGAAAAAGGATTTTTATATGAACACGTCTATAAGCGAATTTACCAAGTCAGAGGACTAACAGTTTTAGAAAATTATGCGACTTATCCAGAAAATATGAGAGATGCAAAAGAGTTTGTGGAGAAATATAAAGAACAAGCCGTTAATGAATAAAAATTAAAATGTATATAAGCAATATGAGAGGTTGTGCTTAATTAAAAGTTAAGGTATATTTGGGAGACCGTTGAATTTTTACAAACATGTTCTCTATTCAAGAAAAAAAGAAAACATATGAAGCATATTTTTTTATTTTTAACTTTATTTATTCTCTACTCTTGTACAAATAAGTCTATAGAATGTGGAGATTTGCTACGGAGATACGGCGAAAAAACCCAAAAAATTGAATTCATAGATTGCGAAAAAGGAAAAGGTCAAACAGTTCTTCAAGCTAAATACAAAGTATTAGGTAGTAATTCTGAAGAAATAGAAAATTTTCTAATAAAAAAGTATGGTATTGGGAAACTAAAATTTACGTGTTGTGGCTGGGAATCTACTAACGGTTACATAAAAAATGCAGAATTATTAAAAATTAATCCTAACTATATTTTAGAAATTTCAATGTACGCAAATGCAGAAAAAGAAAATCTAAAAGGAGAAAACTATTTAGAGTTGGATAAAAGTAAAGTGGTTTTTTATGTGATTGTGAAATTACTTGATGTATAATAAACTACACACAACAAAATGTATAATTAATTGCTTGGGGATGTGTGTCCTCGGAAAATCCTTTGGGTTTTCCTAACGTTCGGTTTCCTTTTGTTAAACTAGTTGCTTAAACCACGCAACTAACCATAAATAAATCGTTAGCAACAATATTAAAAAAAATGAATAAAACGACAATCATACTTTTTGCGTTGTTTGGAATCAATTCAATATTTGCTCAAGTAGAAAAAAACATATACGAATTAAATTCTATAGAAAACCTTTTAACCGACGATGTTAAGAAAATTATGGATGACAATTTAGTGGATAAAAAAGTTGTGTTTCTTGGAGAATCAAATCATTATTTCGGAGCTGACTTATTGGCTAAAACAGAATTTGTAAAGTATTTAGTTTTAGAACAAGGTTATAAAAATATAGTCTTTGAGAGCGATTTTTTTGGCCTTTATTTTGACCATAATAAAAATATCGAAAATAATCTTTATCCCTTTTGGTCTCGTTCAGTTCAAGGTAAAGAATTATTCGAATTTATAGAGAAACATAACGTTACCATTTGGGGTTTAGATAATCAAATGACTTCTTATTATTCTATAAAAAACTTTACCGAAAAATTTACTGAATTTTTAAATGACAATTCCATAGAAGTTAACGCGAATTTTTTAGAATTAACGGAAACTTTTATCAAAAACAGAAATAATGCTGGCAAAGTTGTCGGTAAATCAAATTTAGAAATCTTAAACAAGGAACTAGAAAAACTTTTAGAAAACCAAGATGTAATTCAAAATAAACTTTGGTTTAAATTTATAGAAAGCTACAGAAGTAATATTATTATGAATTCAGCTCTTAATAGCAATGAACAAGCAACAGTTATAAGAGATAACCAAATGGCCAAAAACTTAGATTTTATTGTTAATAAAATGCCAGAAAAAAAGTTCATTGTTTGGTTACATAATGCACATATGATAAAAGATAATTACGGGACTCGAAGTGGACAAACAATGGGATTTCAATTCGCAGAAAAAAACCTTAATAATTCATATCATATAGCAATTTCTTCTGTAAATATGCCCTTTAGAAAATCTAGATGGATTGAAAAATACAGTAAAGACGAAGAGAACTTATTGCATTTTTTACCTTCAACAGAAAAAAATTACTTGATTGACGCACGTCAAGTTATTAATGAAAATAAGCAATATCAACAAAACGAATATGAAGGAATGTTTGTCGTTGATGAGAAGAAGATAAAAACAAATTGGTTTAATCATTATGATGTCTTAGTTTTCATCTCAAAAGGAGAAGACATAAAGATTGCGGAATAAATACTGTTGCTAAAAACAAAAGAAATTCAACTTGCAAGTAGAAATAAAAAACACAAGGATTAATTGTTACAAATGTATGCGGCCAATAAGCACATGTATTTGCAAATACATTAGTCCACTAAAGACTAAGACTCGTTTTATTATTCTTATGCACCCAAAGGAGTACAAAAAAGAAAAAAACGGAACGGGACATATAACTAACCTTCAACTTAAAAATTCAGAAATTATAGTTGGTGTAGATTTTACCAATAATAGTCGTGTAAATAATATACTAGCTAAAGAAAATAGCTCTTCTTTTTTACTTTATCCAGGAAAAGACAACTTTAACTTATCGGTACGGAAAAGTGAAGAAATAAATTCTTTTATGGGGAATACTCCCTACATTTTTCTTATTGATGGTACGTGGCCCTGCGCACGTAAAATACTGAAACTAAGTAAAAACTTGCAAAAATTACAAAGAGTGAGTTTTGACAATAAAATAAAATCAAAATTTATAATAAAACAGCAGCCAGAGTCTCTTTGTCTTAGTACAATTGAGTCTGTTTATACAGTCTTAAATTTACTTAAGGAAGCTGAGTTAGAAAAATGTGAGACGAAGGATTTTCTTATTCCTTTTGAAAAAATGATTGAGCATCAACTAGAATATATGCTTAATCCAAATAGTAAAAACTATTGTTCTACTGCAAACAAAACAATTACTCCTAAGAACATGTATAAGAAGAACACGGAGAGGAATATTATTTTTGAACAATAATTTAATTATTATCTGGATAAACTTAGGAGGTTTACCTAGGACTTCGCTTTAGGATTATACATTACTATAATCTGAATTATAATGGCTAATAAAACCAATATATAAATCTCAATTTGGGTAAATAATTCTACTGTATCTAAAGCTTGTTTACTAATTGACATTTGCCTACTTCCTTCGTTAAGCTGAATTTTTGATAAACTACTAAGATTTATTTTTAGATTTTTAATGTTATTTACTACCAGAGAATTATCTCTATAATCAGAATTTAAAAAATGCTTTTCAGAATCTAATAAAGCCTGAACATTATTCTTTAAGTCATTAAATACATTAGACTCTTCTACTGTTAGTTTTGTTTGCTCATATCTAGAAACTAAAGATTGTAAATTATCATTAACCTTTAAATTTTCAGTTTTAAAAAAAGTAGAATCTAATGTAGCAACCGCTAATTCTTTTTGCTGAACAGATTTAAGCATCTCAAAAATTAAATCGTTAGCTATTAACCTGTCTTCATAAATTGTAACAACAGAGTCGCGTACTCTTACAAAATTATCTTTATCAATTAAATTTGTAGCAATGATTAAAACAAAAACCATTAGGATTCCGAGTATCCATTTTAACTTACTGTAGAAAGCCATACTTTATAGGTCTAAAGATTAAACAACAGCTACAAATATACAAAAACGTTAAATCTCAATTTATATAAATTAAAGCAGATCATCTTCTGGTTCACTTTCTTTTGTTAACTTAGTTTAAGCCATTACAACTAAACGTGTACAAACACCTTATTTACTCTTGCATAACAGTGTCTAACTTTAAAATATGAAACAATTTTTTCATTAAAACATACGCAGAAACAATGAGTACAGATCATAATTATGTAGAAATAAACCGACAGTCTTGGAACAATAGAACGGATACTCATTTAAAATCTGAATTTTATGATCTTGACGGGTTTCTAAAAGGTAAAAATTCTTTAAATAGTATTGAACTAAATTTACTTGGCGATATAAAAGGAAAATCTATTTTGCATTTACAATGTCATTTTGGACAGGATACTATTTCCTTGAGTAGGCTAGGCGCAAATGTTACAGGTATAGATTTATCTGACAAAGCTATAGACAGTGCTAAGCAAATTGCGAAAGACACCAATTCTAATACAAAGTTTATTTGTTGTAATATTTATGATTTACCAGAACATCTAGACCAAAAATTTGATGTTATTTATACAAGTTACGGTACAATTGGCTGGCTACCAGATATAGATAAATGGGCTAAAATTGTGTCTCAATTTCTAAAACCACAAGGGCAATTTGTTTTTGTAGAATTTCATCCTGTTGTTTGGATGTTTGATGACGATTTTAAAAAAATTACATACAGATATTTTAATTCTGGAGCAATTATAGAGACAGAAAACGGAACTTATGCCGATAAAAAAGCAGACATAAATCAATCTTATGTAATGTGGAACCACGGAATTGGCGAAGTAGTAAACAGCCTAATAAAAAACGGTCTAGAAATAAAAACGTTTAATGAGTTTGATTATTCGCCGTACAATTGTTTTAACAAAACAATAGAATTTGAGCCAGGAAAATATAGAATAGCACATTTAGAAGATAAAATTCCTATGGTATATTCTATAGTTTCAAAAAAGAAGAACTAAAACAATTAATTACTATATACAAGCTATTGTACATACTTTTAAAATTAGATTAATTGACTGAAAAATTTAGAGATATAGAATATTTAAAGTCTGGAAATGATAGACAAAAACTTGCTTTCTCAGAAATTAAAAAGTATAAAATTTTAGAGAAACTTAAAAAGTTTAATCCTATTTTGACTGGTACAATTCCTATCGGAATTGATATTCCAGAAAGTGACTTGGATATAATTTGTGAATGTAAAAATCATTCCGAATTTTCTAACTTCTTACGAGAGCAATTCTCTGATAAAAAAGATTTTAAAATTTACTCAGTAAATCAAGAAGGAGTTAAGTCTACTGTTGCAGAGTTTAAAACCGAGAACTTTTTATTTGAGATTTTTGGCCAAGATAGTCCTACCACAAAACAAAATGCTTATCTACATATGCTTATAGAAAATAGCATCTTAGAGAAAAATGGACTAAAATTTAGACAAGAAATAAAAAGGTTAAAATCTAGCGGAATAAAAACAGAACCTGCATTTGCAAAACTACTAGGTCTAAAAGGAAATCCGTATATTGAACTGCTAAAGCTAGCAGCTAAATAACAATTAAGTTGTTACTTTTCACTGCTAAACTGTTTGCTCTAATATGAAAAAACAACTAACACAGATAATTTTATCATTAGTCTTTACTGCAATGTTTTTAAGTGGTAAAAAAGAAAAGGTAATATCTGATGTTAAATTTGAACAAGTAGTATTTTATGAAGTCTCTTCTTTAATTTTAGATTCAATCTATTATGATAAAAGACTTCTTCCTATTCTCACTCATAAAGATAAAGATTTTTTTAAATATATATTCTTGTAATTAGATGAAAAAAAGGCAAGCAAAACAAATTTTTAGAATACTATTAATTGGCGGGTCCATAATTTCATTGTTTTATGTACCGTGGATATTAGTAAAAGCCTGGATTTTACCACTACCAGATACCGTACAAGAGCAAGTAGACAACACTATTGGTTATGGGTTTAATGGTGTTATTGTTTATGTAGACCAAGCTGGTAAGTCCCCAGCGTTTTATTCCGCTGGCTTTAAAAACAAAGAAAAAAAGATACCCGCAGACCCAAATTCTTTGTTTAAAATTGCAAGTATTAGCAAATTATATGTAGCCGTGGCAATTACCAAACTGGTTAAAAGCGAGCGTTTGTCTCTAGATGCTACATTGGCAGATTACTTTCCTGAGCTTGTAGGCAGAATTGAAAATGCAGATAAGATTACATTACGCTTAATGGTACAACACAGAAGTGGTATTCCTAACTTTACAGATAATCCTGATTTTTGGACAAATGAATCTAATAACGATAAAGATCCGTTAGATTTTGCTCTTGATTTACCCGCTAACTTTAAACCCGGCAAGGGTTATGGATATTCTAATACTAACTATTTATTGCTTTCCAGAATAATAGAAAAGGTTGTTGGGTATAGTCGTGACCAATACATAAAAGAAGAAATTTTAATTCCACTTGGACTAAAAAATACTTTTGGATCGC
The DNA here is from genome assembly GCF_900119145.1 of Cellulophaga fucicola. Taxonomy (GTDB): domain Bacteria; phylum Bacteroidota; class Bacteroidia; order Flavobacteriales; family Flavobacteriaceae; genus Cellulophaga; species Cellulophaga fucicola. The sequence goes on from NZ_FPIY01000006.1 coordinate 59,985, forward strand.
TTAGCGAAGTAGAAAATATAGACGATGTTATGAGTGGCTATTATGTTGGTCTTAAAGAAGACTTTAAAACCAAAGAACAAGGAATGCTAGCTACAGCAGAAGATGTTGGTATTTTCATAAGAGCATTAAATAACGGTACGGTGTTTAATGAAGGAGAACAAGAAATCTATTCTTCAATTTACGTTTATGACCACGGAGGCTTAGTTCCTGGATATCAAAGTTTAGCAGAATACCATAAAGATATGGATATGGTTGTTGTTCAGTTTATGAATACAACTGATTTTGAAGGCTATAATTGGAATTTATCAGAAATTATATATAATCGAATTGTAAAAATAATAAGAACTAAATAGACAACTCTCTAAGTAAGATTCTAAATAAATAATTAATTATGATTAAAACCACATATACTTTTTTAATATTCATCCTAATAGTAAGTCTTACGGTTGCTTGCAAGCAAAAAGCAACAGAACAAAAAACCAAAGAGAACATTAAAAAAAATGAAGTAGCTAACATACCAACGTTTCTCCTGTACGGCGAATTAGTACCAGAGGGTTATGTAGAAGAAAAAGATAGCAGTATTACCAAAAAATCTGGGTTTACTATAAAAAGGGTTGCAGACTGCGAGATTACAGACCAACTTGTTGACAGTGTTAAAACAATTAATCTGAAAAATGAATTGATAATGAATTCTAAATACGGAGATAATTGGAAGCAGGAATTTGAAAAAGAAACAAACCTAAGGCTTCAAATTCCGGATATTAACTAAAATTATTATACACACCTTATCATCTTAAAAAAACAACTTACCTCCTATTTTAGAGAGATATACAAAAAAACATTCTTAGTCGTATGTTTTTAGTATCTTTGCAACATGCAACAAGACCTAAAATCTGAACTTACAAAGCAACTTATTATAGATAAGGCTTTTAATTTATTCTATAAGGATGGTTTTAAAACGACTAGCATAGATAAAATAATGAAAGAAACTACCTTGAGTAAAGGTGCTTTTTATCATCATTATAAAAACAAAAAAGAATTAGGTACCGCCGTTATTAGTCTTAAAGTAAAAAAGAGAGTTGTAGACGGAATGATTACTCCTTTGCAAAACTCTGGGAATGCATTTACTATTCTAGAGACTGTTTTTATGAACCGTTTAAAAGCTTTTCCTTTTTACGACAAGCAAAACGGTTGCCCTATGAACAACTTAATAAACGAAATAGGCAACACAGAAATAGCATACCAAAATGCTTTAAAAAGTATAATTGAAGAATGGAAAATTGCTTTAATTTGTTTAATTGAAAAAGGAAAAAAAGAAAGAAGCATAAAAGAAAATATAAATTCCAAGGCTGTAGCCATATACTTAATAAGTGCCTTTGAAGGCATTAGGGGCATTAGAAAACTATACAATGACGATACTATTTTAGATGAATATCTAATAGGACTTAAGTTATATTTAAATCAATTAAAAAAATAATTTTTTTACCAAAAAACATACCTATTGGAATGTTTTAAATCACTACATATATGACTGAAAAAAGAAGAAACTTTATTAAAAAGGCAACTACAATAGGTTTAGGTGCTGCCGCAATTCCCCATCTTGGTTTTGCTAATACAAAAACAACTTATGAGAACAAAGACGTAAGACCTAAGGTACTTTTCTTTGATGTAAACGAAACCTTGTTAGATTTAACAGTTATGAAAAAAAGTGTAGGTAAAGCTCTTGGTAATAGAAGTGATTTATTACCCTTATGGTTTACAACAATGCTACAGTACTCTTTAGTTTCTACTGTTGGCAGGCAGTATAATGATTTTGGAATTATTGGTGCTGCCGCCTTACAAATGGTAGCACTAAATAACGGAATTACACTAACTGAAAATGAAGCAAAAGAGGCTATTTTAGGCCCTATACGTTCTTTACCTGCTCACCCTGAGGTTAAAGAAGCTTTAAAAAGTTTAAAAGATGCTGGTTATAAGCTGGTTTCATTTACAAACTCATCTAACAAAGGAGTAGAAACACAATTTAAAAATTCTGGTTTAACAGATTTTTTTGACGAAAGATTAAGTGTAGAAGATATAGGTAAATTTAAACCACACACAGATGCTTATGACTGGGCGGCAAGAAAAATGGGCATTAAACCAAATGAGTGTTTATTAGTTGCAGCACACGGTTGGGATATTTCTGGTGCAATATGGGCAAATTGGAGAACTGCTTTTATTAGCAGACCAGGAGCGCAATTGTATCCGTTGTCTGAGAAACCAGAAATTAATGAAATAAATTTAAAGCTTGTAGCAGACAAGTTAACAGCATTAAAATAAACAATTCTAAATTATGAAAAAATTAGAAAACAAAGTAATAATTGTAACAGGCTCTTCTAAAGGTATTGGTAAAGAGGTTGCAATTCTTTTAGCAAAAAATGGTGCAAGTATTGTTGTTAATCATTCTAATAGTAAAAAAGAAGCAGATGCTACAGCAAAAGAAATTACAGATAATGGAGGAAATGTAATTGTAGTAAAAGCAGATGTAAGCAACAAAGACCAAGTAACAGAGCTATTTGACAAAGCTATTGAGACTTTTGGAAAAATTGATGTCTTGGTAAATAATGCAGGTACTATGATTTCAAAAAAATTAAAAGACAATACTGAAGACGATTTTACAAAACAGTTTAATGTAAATGTAAAAGGCGTTTTTAATACATTACAAGAAGCAGACAGTAAGTTGGCAGATAACGGTATTATTATTAATTTTTCTTCTAGTACTACAAAATTAATGTTACCAACTTATGCTATTTATTCGGCTACAAAAGCAGCTGTAGAACAAATGACAAGAGTATTCTCTAAAGAAATAGGAAGAGGAATTTCTGTAAATGCTATTGCGCCTGGAGCTACAGAAACAGAATTATTTTTAGACGGTAAGTCAAAAGAACAAATAGAGAAACTAAGTGCTATGAACGCCTTTAACAGATTGGCAAAACCAATAGACATTGCAAAAGTTGTATTGTTTTTAGCTAGTGACGATTCTAAATGGATTTCTGGGCAAGTAATTGGAGCCAATGGTGCTCTAGTGTAATTTATAGTTAACTGTTATTCTACAAAGGTTATGAATAGTTTATGTTTAACAAGTGTTTGTTTTATTAGGGAACTAATTTAACAAACACAGAGACGAATTAAAAAGTACTGTTAAACGTAAGCCAAAATAGAACAATACGTCTTATAAGGTTTACTAAATAAATCTAATTAATGTAAATTGCCAATCTATATAAAGGTTAAATTATGGAAGACAATAAAATGCTGAATTATATTAAAGATGTACTAGACAATATGCCAACAGATTGGTTAAACCTAACAACGCATAGACTAGATATTTATGATGAAAAATTGGCTAAAACTCAATTTGTAGATCAGTTTAAAGTATTGTTTAACAACAATAATTCTAAAGCGTCTGCACTTAACCAATTGCCTACTGCTTATGACTATATTAGGTTAGGGCACCCGTTATCTTGTGTTTTAGAATGGGGAATTGCTAATTTACATCGTCTAAAATCTAAGAACGTAATTAGTTTTTCTTCTAAGACAATTCCTGTTTTAGCTATTCTAAGAAAAAACTTATTTGATCAGAAAAACACTCAAGTTCTTTATACTGGTGAATTACCAGATTTTTTTGATGCTGACGTATTAAAAAGTGTTTATGGTTATAAATTTGACTTGAAAAAAGTTGATGCTGCATCTAGCGTTTCAGACTTTAACGGCAGCACAGTTTTTATTTCACAACAGAATAAATTTAATACTACAGAACTTAACTCTAATATTGACTTTTATATCAATTGTTATGCTCATCTTGGTAGTGTACTACTAGTTAATGGAGAAGAGAATGCAAGTTATATCTCGGACATACAACACGTGCGTAGAAGAGAAACAATTGCAATGACTCCAGAAAACGCTCTTACAGCACTAAAAGCACTTACAGAGCAATCTACCATTGTTACTATTAACAGTTCTAAAGAAACAAACAAGCCGCTTGTTTTAAAATCTATTAAAGACATTACAGGTTCTACAACAAAACCTTTAGTAGCTTCTAGTGGCTTGTCTATACAATATGCTATTATGATGGGACTAGTGCATGATGCACTAGTAAACCACAAAGGAAAAGCTATTAAATTTGTTGTTCCTCCTAATTGTTATGGTGGTACAAATGACCAAGCAAGACGTGTAGCTGCTTGTATTAACAATGTAGAAATAGTAGATTTACTTGTAGATGGCGATAACGATATGGTTAAAAGTATTGACTCCGTCTTAACAGATATTGCAAATGAAGATGCCATACCATACATAATTGCAGAAATACCGACAAACCCAAGAGTAGAAGTTCCTAATCTAGAACAGTTAAAAGCTGTTTTAAGTAAAGAGCGTAAAACTACAGCGGGTACATTAGCTATAGATCCAGTTTTTATTTTAGACCAGACATTTTGCCCTAATGTTCACTTTTTAGGTAAAGGTGAAATATTATCTACTGTAAGAACAATTTCTTTTGCTAGTGGCTCTAAGTTTCCAAGTGGAGGAAAATGTACTGCTGGCTATTGTGTAGGTAATACTAAAACTGAAGACTTAATTGATAAAATAGAAAAGCACTTAATACTTTGTGATAACGAGGCTACAGAGCTACAATATAAAATACTAGCTAAGCAACTACCTTCTATGAATAATAGAATTATAGAAGCTTATAAAAATACACGTGAGTTTGTAAACTTTATACAAGAAACGCTACCAGAAGCAAAAATCAATTTTGTATCAGAAGAATTGGCAGCTCAAGATTTTACACCTTCAGTTTTTTCTTTAGACCTACCAACAAAAGGGAACACAGCTCAAGAGAAAGAAGATTACAAAAGAGCTCTAAATCTTAAATTAATTAATTTAATGATTACAGAAATCCCTAACGAAAGTAAGTACTGTGTAAGTTACGGGCAATTAAAAGGTTGTTATTGGACAATCCCAGCAACATCTACACAAGGAACAACTAAAGAAGGTGATAAAGACTATATTGTACGTGCATCGCTTTCTCCTAATCTAGATCTAGATTTACATAAAAAAGTATTTTTAGATTTTGTTAAAAGTATTTAACAGTATACATACCGTACTATTATTTAATAGTGAAAAAGCACAATGTAAAAGTTGCGCTTTTTTCGTTTTATATAAACTTGTCTTTAAATAAAAAATCGGCTAACTTGGAAATCAAGATTTATGTGTATAAATCTTTACTTAAAGCTACATACATACTTTAAATAGTAGCACTAACTATAGCCAAAAGGTTATATTTTATTTTAGAAATTTTGAACGAAATAAAAAAACCAATAGACCGCAGTAAACTAAGGCAAAAACTAGGTAAAGAGTACTTTATTCTTAAAAGAAAATGGAATTGGATTTTTACAGATCGTAACTATTCTAAAGCTAAAACCAGTATAAATTTTCAGCACTCTGTATTTAAGCACAGGTCACTTATTCTAAGACCTCTAAAAGATGTAGATATGTATCTTCAAGAGAACAAAAGAACAAACCTTGCTATAGCTATAAAACACCTTAATGAAATTGAAATTAAACCAAATGAATATTTTTCACTTTGGAAACTTGTTGGTCGCCCAACAAAAAGAAAAGGATATCTAGAAGGCCTAGTTTTAAAAAATGGAGAAATAGACAGAGATACTGGAGGTGGACTTTGCCAATTAGGGAACCTTCTTTTTTGGATTTTTGCTCACAGTCCGCTAACCGTTAAAGAAAGGTATAGACACGGCTTTGATGTTTTTCCTGATGTGAATAGAAAAGTACCTTTTGGAGCTGGCGCAACTTTATCTTACAACTACATAGATTTACAGATAAAAAATGAAACTAATACTAGTTTTGTAATTAAGCTTTGGTTAGATGATACTCATTTAAACGGAGAATTATTATCTAATATTAAAATTGAAGAATCTTATAAGGTTGAAGAAAGAAACCACATTATTAAACAACAGTCTTGGGGAGGTTACTCCAGACACAATCAAATATTTAAAGTAATTACTAGAGAAAATTTAGAAACTGAAGAAATGATTGTTGAAAACCACGCAATTATGATGTATAACCCTTTTCTTCAAAATACTAAAAAACCTGAATGAAAAAACGTTTAAAGAGAACAATCACACTTAAATCTAAATTAATCATTTTTTTAGTTTTAATATCAAACTCAATAATAGCTCAAATTGAGTCAGAAATTACACAGTTTGATGACGTTCTAAATGATTACATTAATGTTAGAGATTTTTGTATTTCTAAAGATGGTAATGATGCGTATTTTACTTTACAAAGTCCAGATCAAAGCATTTCTCAAATAGCCCATATAAAAAAAGAAAATAACAAATGGACAGAACCAAAATTGCTACCGTTTTGCGATTCATTTATGTATTTAGAACCTTTTTTGTCTTTTAAAGAAGATAGATTATTTTTTGTATCTAACAGACCATTAAATGACACTACAAGAGTTAAAAAAGATTTTGATATTTGGTATGTAGAGAAAGATATAAAAAAAGGCAAATGGTCTAAACCTAAAAATTTAGGCGCACCAGTTAATTCTAACTTAGATGAATTTTACCCCTCTGTTAGTAAAAATAATAATTTATACTTTACTATGGTCTCACCTGCCGGTTATGGCAAAGATGATATATATGTTAGTACTTGGGACGGAAATAAATATGAAAAACCAATTATATTAAACAAAAATATAAATAGTGATGGTTATGAGTTTAATGCCTTTATATCTTTAGACGAAGATTTTCTACTGTTCTCTAAATATAATGAAGATGATGGTCAAGGAAGTGGAGATTTATACATCTCTAAAAAAAATGCACCCGGAGAATGGCAAAAAGCCACAAACATTGGCACCCCTATCAACACAAAATATATGGAGTATTGTCCTTTTTATGATCAAAAGAACGAGATCTTATATTTTACAAGTAAGCGGTTACATATAAAATCTAGAAAATTTACTTCCGTTATAGATTTTAAAAACTATGTTAAAGGAAGTAAAAACGGTTTAAGTAAAATATATAAAACCGTATTAAAAATTGAATAATTCTATTATTAAATAGATTAGAATACTAAGTTTATAAACCTTAGCATAAGGTTTATTTTATTCTAACCATTTATAGTATTTTTGTAAAAAAAGTGTAAACTATGGAGCTTAAAAGATTGTCTTATAAACATAAAAATAATAAACTAATATATTATTCTAAAAACTACCTTAGACAACTTATTCCTTCTAAGTTTTATCAATCTAAATTAGATGCAAAATTAAACTTAATAAACACACTTACCCCTGCTGAATTAGAACAGATAACTTATAGAGTTAACTACTACAACAAACTAGAAAGTACTTTTGATTTATCATCAGAATCTAAAGCACTAGAAGAATTACAGTTAAAAAAAGGAAAAAAAGAGTATTTTTTTGATGTATATGAATACGGTAGGTATTTTAAACAAAGTCTAAAGGGACATTTTTTATTTGGTGATATAACAGAGATTTACAAAGAACCTGCTTTTGTTAAAAGTAGACCTGTTAACGATGATAATCAAAACTCTATATTACTAAAATGGAACAAGGTTAGACACTTTATGTTTGTTAAAAAGGATAATGTACCGTTTTCTAAAAAGAAAAATATTTTGGTTAGTCGTGGTCAAATTTTTAAATCACAGCCACACAGAATTAAGTTTTTAGAACTATATTTTAATCACCCTATGTGTGATATAGGAATGGTTAACACACACAAAATTATAGAAAAATGGAAAGTTAACAGGATGACCATTTCTGAAAAACTTAAATACAAGTTTATATTATGTTTAGAAGGTAACGATGTAGCTAGTAATTTAAAATGGGTTATGTCTTCTGGCTCTTTAGCAGTAATGCCTAAAGCTAAATTTGAGACTTGGTTTATGGAAGGTACACTTATACCAGATTACCATTATGTTGCTATTAAAGAAGATTACTCTGATTTAGAGGAAAAATTACAATTTTACATAGACAATCCAGAAAAAGCACAAGAAATTGTTAAAAACGCTAATAATTATGTTGCGCAATTTAAAAATAAGAAGACTGAGGATCTAATATCTTTAATGGTCATGAATAAATATTTTATCAAAACAAATCAACTTAAAAACTAGCCAAAACGCCAAGCTATTTTAAACATAGTGAGCAGATTACAATAAAAATTATTCGTTACCATTAGTAAATTACCTAAATTAGACTGTTACTTTAATTTATAGTGTTAATTTTGCTCGCTAAAATTAAGTGCTAGTATATCTGTTATTTCTAAATATGTAGTTGATAAAAAACTAGTATTAAAAAACTAATAAACAACAAGTTATGCGTTTAGGCTGTATACTATTATTACTTTTATCTTTTACTATTAGCTCTGCTCAACTATCTCCTAAACCTACAGATAGTACTACTATCTGGAAAACTTTTAAGTATGATGCCAACTCATCATGGCGGGGAATAAAACACTCTGTAACTAGACCATTACATTGGAAAGGTAAGGACTTTGCCAAGTTTGGAAGCCTATTTGTTGGTACTGCAATAATTGCAACTGCAGACAGACAAACTAGTGACTTTTTTATAAACCAAGAACAACACTTACCTCATGCGGTAAAAGAATTTGGATTTTATTTTGCTAAGCCTCAATACTACTTTGCTATGAATGCAGGTGTTTACGGAGTAGGTCTTTTTACAAAAAACGAACAAATACGTAAAACAGGTGTTTTAATTATTTCTTCATCTATTACTGCTGGGTATTTACAAATTATGGCTCGTTCTGCCTTTGGACGCGCAAGACCATATTCTGGTAAAGACCCATACACCTTTAAACCTTTTGAAGGTACTGAAGAATACTTTTCTTTTCCGTCTGGACATACCGTTTTAGGTATGACGGTAGCACATTCAATCGCAAAACAATTTGATAATACTTGGGTTAAAGTAGGTATTTACTCTGTTGGGAGTTTGCCAGCTATTTCTAGAATGGTAAACGGGTCTCACTGGTTAAGTGATGTTGCTTTTGGTGCCGCTTTTAGCATTTTTGTTGTAGATGGCATAGATAAATTTTTGTTTAAAGAAAAACTATACGACTATCCTATAAAACCAAAACTAGTTACTTGGAATTTAAAATTTTCTGGTAGTCAAATTGGTATTGTTGGTACTTTTTAAAATATTTAAGCCGCTGCATTTATCTTTTTAGCCTGTATAACGGATATCAAATTTAGCTGTAAACAGTGGTTTTATTGCTTTATATGCCGTTTATATTTGTTGTTCCTTAAAAAGGTAATATGCAACCAGAAAATCAAGATAAAGACAACATTAAGTATCTCTTATTAAAAACTGCAATAATTGGCGGTGTAATCTTATTTTATTTAGCTCAGTGGTTTGGACCTGGACTTATTCAGAATTACAAACAAAATAAAGAGTTTCAAAACATTCATTATGGCGGAGATCAGTCAGATCTTGATGCATCTGTGGAGAGGTACAATAAAGCCATTATGGCTATAAAGCGTTACACAGATAGCATCATAAATAAAGACGACTGCTTATATGTATATACCAATGACACTAGAGAAATAACCGCTACAATTAGACCTAACCTAAATTATGATGTCTTTAATGAATATGGTTTCTCAAGACCTGTTATTCGAAGAAATAATGATATCACAGCAGAATTAAATAAGTTTTTAAACAACAGAGATAGTCTGGGCTACAAGATTATTTTAAATACTGAAAAAGATCGCTTTTTTATAAAGAACGTTGTTAATACAGGTACAGAAACAGAGTATATTACCTTTTCTACTTATTTTTATAACACTAAAGAAAAAGAACATTTAACCCAACTAATTAAAGATAAAAAGAACTACATTTCTGTTTTAAAATCTAAAGAAAATAAAATTAGAGAGTTAGATTCTTTACAAAAAGCAAAGATAATTTTTTCTGAAACTGAGCTACATAACCAGAAAATAGAATCTAATCTAAAACTTATAATGGGCCCCAGAATTAAATTGAAAGATACTACTCACCTATTCTACTTTACAACGTACAACAAACCTATATCAAAAGGGCAACTTAATGGTAAGGTCAATAGTTTTGCTTCATTATTTTTAAAGGAACAAGACACTACTAACTGTTTTATTAAAAAAATAAACATCATAAAACCTACCTATGATGCCACTGAATAAGGTGTTTACTTAGGTTTTTATCGAATAAATATGTTAAAAAATCTTAAATAGTTTTTTATATCAAAGCAAGTGCTTAGTTTTGTTCTGTAGTTTATAATTAATGGCTCGTAAAAAACAATATAACGAAGAAGAAGTAATCAAAAAAGCAATGGGTCTTTTTTGGAGAAATGGGTATGAAGCTACTTCTGTTCGTATGCTAGAGAAAGAAATGGGTATTAATCAATTCTCTATCTACTCTAGCTTTAAAAATAAACAAGGTGTTTTTTTAGAGAGTATTAAAAATTATAAGAAAGAAATTAATGGTATTAAAGAAATACTAAGGCAGTCTAATAATGGTGTTTTAGGTATTAAACAATATTTTTATAATTTTTTAGAATTTTCTACGGAAGGTCATATTCGCAAGGGATGCTTAGTTACAAATTCTGTAAATGAGATAAAAGATGATGCAGATCCTGAGGTAATGGAAGAGCTTAAAAAATTTGCTAATGAAATTAGAGAATTATTTGTAAGTAATCTTAAACAAGACGACAAAAAGGATGAAAGTAAAATAGAATGTCAAGCAGATTTTTTAATGAATAATCTTTTGGGACTATCAATAGCTTCAAAAGTGTTTCATCAAAATCAGTTAGAAAATATAATAGAAGTTACATTTAAAAACCTGTAACTTTTTTTTACAATAAAACTAAGCAAGTGCTTAGATTGAAATAAAAATTAAAAATAAATAAAAATTATGACAACTTTAAAAGTACACAACATTGAATCTGCACCAGAAGCTGCAAAACCATTATTAGAAAATTCTCAAAAAGCATACGGAATGATTCCTGGTTTACACGGTGTTTTAGCTGGAGCTCCTGGTTTATTAAAAGCGTACCAAGAGTTACACCAATTATTTACAGAAACATCTTTTAATAACGATGAGCTTACTGTAGTTTGGCAAACAATTAATGTAGAACACGCTTGTCATTATTGTGTACCTGCACATACAGGTATTGCAAAAATGATGAAAGTTGATGATACAATTATTGATGCTTTACGTGATGAAACTCCTCTTGCAGATGCAAAATTAGAAGCGTTACGTACTATGACTTTATCTTTAACACGTAATCGTGGTAATGTTTCTCAAGAAGATTTAGAAGCATTCTATTCTGCTGGTTATGGAGAGCAACAAGTATTAGAAATAATTTTAGGATTATCTCAAAAAGTAATTAGCAACTATACTAACCATATTGCTAATACTCCTGTTGATGATGCCTTCAAAAAATTTGCTTGGTCAAAAAAGTAATAAATTACAATGCCATAAGTAGATAAATGATGCAGAAGAGTGGCATATTTAAACCTTCCGTTTTAAAATCGGAAGGTTTAATTTTTTTAAGTAGAATGTTTTTCTAGCACTAGCCATACATAACTTTGTAAATAGAAAAATATGGCGCAAACAAAACTTAAACCAGTATGAAAATACAAAGCTTTAACATAAAAAAGATAGCAAAGTATTGTGCAGAAGAAGTATTTAGAGCAAATACAGATGCTCCTGGTTTCGTTTATTTAGATCTCGGAAAAAATCTAAGCTCTTATAAATTAAGAGAAATTATGGTAAATTTAAAAAAAGAGTTATCTAATTTTACTGTAAATAAATATGACAAAAAGTTAAGTTATCATTGGCTCGTTCGTTTTGACCAACAGGTAAATACTCCTTTTCATATAGACAATGCAGCAGATGAATCTTTTTTAATGCTTGGGTACGAGCCCAGTGATATAAGTAGTGAATTATATATAGCCGATTTTCACAAATTTGCTAATGATAATGACATTTCACCTAAAAATTATTTAAGAAATTTTACTCCTATATTTAAAGAAGAAGCTTTATTAATACCTTTTATTACTAAAATAGAGTCATTTTGTAAAAACACCTACAAAATTGTTTTAATAAACAATAGTAAACCAAAACCTGAAGCTAAAACTTTGGGAGTATTTCACAAAGCACAAATTGTGAGTCAAGATTTAAAGAAGAGTAGAATAGTAAATTCTATGATTATTAATATGCTTCCAAAGAATAAAATTATAGAGAATGAGCCAGATGAAAATAAATTCTTAAAGACAGATACAATAAGTAAGTAAAAACTATTATAGATGAAAACTAAAACAAGACCAAAAGTATTATTTTTTGATGTAAACGAATCTTTACTAGACTTAAACGTTATGAAAAAAAGCGTTGGTAAAGCATTAGGAAACAGAGAGGACTTATTACCATTATGGTTTTCTACAATGCTACATTATTCCCTTGTAACAACGCTTAGTGAACAATTTACAGATTTTGGAAATATTGGTGCTGCGGCATTACAGATGGTAGCTGCCAATAACAATATTACTATTTCTAAAGAAGATGCAAAAGAAGTAATGACAGCTTTTAGCTCTTTACCTCCTCACCCAGAAGTTAAAGAGGCTTTAACAGTTTTAAAAGATGCTGGGTATACATTAGTTTCTTTAACAAATTCTTCTACTAAAGGAGTAGAAACTCAATTTAAAAATGCCGAATTAACTCATTTTTTTGATGAGCGTTTAAGCGTTGAAGAGTTTGGAAAATACAAACCAGCCAAAGACGTATACAATTGGGCCGCTAATAAAATGGGGGTTAAACCTAACGATTGTATAATGATTGCTGCTCACGGATGGGATATTGCCGGCGCAATTTGGGCAGGCTGGAGAGGTGCTTTTATTGCTAGACCAGGAAAACAATTGTATCCTTTAGCACCGCTACCAGAAATTAACGAACCCAATTTACTGCTAATTGCAAAAAAACTTATCGCACTTAAAGCATAGTTATTAGGTTTCAAAAAAAAATAGGAAAGAATATAAAATATTATAAGATGGCAGAAAAAATTAAAATAGATGTAGTATCGGATGTTGTTTGTCCTTGGTGTGCTATTGGCTATAAACGCCTAGAACAAGCCATTACAGAAATGGGAATTGAAGACAAAATAGAATTAGAATGGCAACCGTTCCAGTTAAATCCTAATATTCCGGCCGAAGGTCAGGATTTAGAAGAACATATTACAGAAAAATATGGTTCTACACCAGAACAGCAAAAAGAGTCTCAAGAGCGTATGACAGATTTTGGGGCCGAACTTAATTTTAAGTTTGATTATTTTAAGGGTATGCGAATGGCAAACACTTTTGATGCTCACGTACTATTAGATTACGCCAAAGAACAAGGCAAACAAACAGCACTAAAAATGCGACTAATGAATGCCTTTTTTGGGGAACACAAAGATGTATCTAACAGAGATGTTCTAAAAAAAGAACTAGAAACCGTTGGTTTAAATACTACAGAAGCTTTCGCTTTACTTGATAATGAAGAACTAAGAACTAAAGTTAGATCTGAAGAAGATTACTGGAAAAGTTTAGGTGTAAACTCTGTGCCAACAGTAGTTTTTAATCGTAAAAGCGCATTAACTGGTGCACAGCCAGTAGCCATTTACAAACAGGTATTAACAGAGTTAATTGCAGAACAACAATCTGTTTAATTTTACAAATTGTTAAAAACACAACAAATGAACAACAATAAAAACATAGGAGAATTAGACGCTTTATTAGATAAAGTACGCCAAACAGGTGCAGCTAAATTCACAGACGAAAAGAAACAGATATATGCAGATGGTATTTCTAGTGTTAAAAACTCTGGAGTTTTAGATTCGGCTTTGAAAGTTGGTGACAAAGCGCATAATTTTACTTTAAAAAATGCTTTAAATGAGTCGGTTTCTTTGTATGATGAACTAAAAAACGGACCTGTAGTTTTAACCTGGTACAGGGGTGGTTGGTGTCCGTACTGTAATATTACATTACACGCTTTACAAGAAAAATTACCTGAATTTAAAAACGAAGGCGCTACGCTTTTAGCTTTAACTCCAGAATTGCCAGATAACTCTTTAAGTACATCAGAAAAAAACAATTTAGAATTTGCTGTTTTAAGCGATTTAAAAAACACTATTGGTAAAGAATATGGCGTGATTTATACGTTAACAGACGATGTGGCTACTATTTACAACGCTGGTTTTGGTTTAAATAATGTAAATGGAGATACTAGTAATGAACTGCCTTTAGCTGCTACTTATGTTATTGATACTAACGGAATAATTACGTATGCTTTTTTAGATGCAGATTATACCGTACGTGCAGAACCTTCAGAAATATTGGCTGCTTTACAAAAGTTAAAATAATATATTTTTAGTAAGAAAAACGAATCAATGAAAAATTTAAGCTATATAATTATCCTTTCTATTTTATTTATTTCTTGTAAAGAAAAAACAGATAATAAAATAAAATCTACACCTGTAGTCATACAGACTGAAACGCCAAAAGTTACACAAATAACATCTTTTAAGGGGCAACAAGTAACTGGAATTTCGGTAAGTAACAAGGGGCGTATTTTTGTAAATTTCCCTAGATGGAGAAAAGGAGTTGCAAATTCGGTCTTAGAAATAAGCAAAAACACTAAAGAACCTTTTCCTAATAAAGAATGGAACTCTTGGGAAATTGGAGATACAGTTGCTGATAATAAATTTGTTGGAGTACAGTCTGTAGTTGCTTTTGAAGATTTATTATACGTTTTAGATACCAGAAGTGCGCTTTTTCAAGAAGTAGTAGATGCACCTAGAGTTTTTGTTTTCAACTTAAAAACAAATGCATTAGAGCATACTTATATTTTAAACGAAGAAGCTTATCACCCTAACTCTTATATAAATGATTTACGAGTTGATAAAAAGAACAACAAAATCTATTTTACAGATTCTGGAAACTCTGGCTTAGTTATCCTAGACGTAGCAACAAAAAAGTTTACTCGAGTTTTAGACCACCATTCTTCTACAGAAGCAGAACAAGATTTTTTAACTTTTGCAGATGGTAAATGGTCAAATACGGTACATTCTGATGGTATTGCTTTAGACACAAAAAACGATAAATTGTACTACCACGCACTTACTGGTTACAGTCTTTACAGTATACCAACTGCTGCATTAAGCTTAAAAGATACTGTTGCCATAAAAAAAGGAGTGACTTTTGAAGCCAAAACATCTGCTCCTGACGGAATGATTTTTGATAATAATGGTATTCTGTATTATGCAGATTTAGAGAATAACAAAATTATGTATCGCAAACCAGATGGTAGCACACATATTTTAATTGAAGGTGATAAGGTAAAATGGGCAGATACGTTTAGTATTTACAATAACTATTTATACTATACCAATTCTAGAATTAACGAAGTAACAGCAGATATTTCTGCAATGGATTTTACTGTTCATAAAATAGAGTTACCTACAAACTAAAACCTAATCATTTATTGCGCTTTAATTAACGTTAGCACTTAAATCCTTAAAAAACAATTACCTTATCTTTGCATTCAATGCAAAAAAAGATTACAACGTATTTAAAAACTATAGAGCTTTTTTTAAAAGGCTCTAGTTTTTACAGAGGTATAGTACTAACCGTTTCTGTGGTTATTCCTCTAGTGTTTTTTAATTTGATAGGACATATGGAGTATGCGCCTTCAATTGTATTAGGTGCCTTTTTAAATGCTCCAAGTGATGTTCCTGGCAGCCTAAAACGTAAAGTAAACGGTATTTTAATTGGTATAACACTAACTATGTTGGTTACACTTGTTATACTATTTACCAAAACTATTTTTATACTATTATTGGGTGTAATTGCGGTTTTAAGCTTTTTAATAGCATTAATTTCTGCTTATGGCTTTAGAGCTTCTTTAGTATCTTTTTCTGGTTTACTAGCAATTGTACTTGGTTTGGCCGTAAAAAAACCTGAAGCTACAGAAATTTGGTTGCACGTCTTATTGATTGGTGCAGGTGGATTATGGTATTTATTTGTCTCTTTAATCTCTGGGTGGATTTCTCCTAAAAAAGATGTAGATCAGCTTTTGTCTGATACTTCTGCACTTACAGGAAAGTATTTAAAAATTAGAGCCAAGCTATTAACAAAACCGGCAAAAAGAGATAAATTTTCTACTAAGGCACTTATTATACAAACGCAAATAAGTGAAAAACACGAAACATTAAGAGAGCTTTTATTAAAAGATCGTAAGCGTTCTGGTAGGTCTTTATCAAACGAAAAAAGATTATTAATTTTTATTTCGTTGGTCGATATTTTTGAGCTAGCTCTGGCTAACAACTTAGATTACTCTAAAATAGATTCGCTCTTTGTTTTACAGAAACAACACTTAAAATCATTTAAAAAAATGAATAAAGTAATGGGCAACCACCTTATTACTTTGTCTGAATTGTTATTAAAAAAAGGAAACCTACCAGACATATCTATATTAAACAAAACGTTTAAAGAATGCAACGCTTCTATAAACGCTTATGTAGAAGAGCTTAAATTACCTAAAGCCAGAGATGGCGCTATTACGCTAAGAAACTTACACGATTACCAAAAGCAACTGCTTTCAGAAATTGAAGCAATTAGACGTGTATTAAACAATAAAGAAAATGCTTCTAAAGTTTTATTAAAAACTCAAGAATCTAAACAGTTTTTAACGTTGCAAGAATATAAGTTTAATATTCTTTTACAACATTTTAGTTTAAAATCTCCAATGCTTAGGCACGCGCTAAGACTTTCTTTTGCTATAGTTTTTGGTTTTGTTTTAGGGAGCCTTTTGGATGTTAAAAATGCATACTGGATAGTGCTAACTATTATTGTAATTATGAGGCCTAATTACGGGCTTACCAAAGAGCGCTCTAAAAACCGAATTATAGGTACTATTATTGGTGCCGTAATAGCCACTATTATTGTTCTTATTACTAAAAACACAATAGTTTATATGGTTTTAGCCGTAGTATCGTTAACCTTTGCCTTTTCATTAATACAACAGAGTTATAAAGCTGGTGCAGCCTTTATAACGTTAAACATTGTTTTTGTTTATGCGTTACTAGACCCTAATGCGTTCTCGGTAATTCAATATCGTGTAATAGACACAATTTTTGGTGCAGGTATAGCACTACTAGCCAATTATATTTTATTTCCAAGTTGGGAATATAAAAACTTAGATAAAGTTATTTTAAAAGTTATTCTAAGTAATAGAGATTATCTAGATGCTACTAAAAAATTATATCAAAATAAAGAAACCTACACTTTAGAGTACAAAGTATATAGAAAAGAGGCTTTTTTAGCAATGAGTAATTTAAATGCAGCCTTTCAGCGTTTAACTCAAGATCCTAAATCTAAACAAAAGGAATCTGTATTAATTTATGATATTGTAACGCTAAACCATACTATGCTTTCTGCTATTGCGTCTATAGGTAGTTATATTTTAAATCACGAAACTACACCTGCATCTAGTGAGTTTAATATTATTGTTTCTAGTATAAACGAGTCCTTAACCAATTCGGCTCTAAAATTAGAAAACAAAAATAGTAACCCAATAGAAGAAGAAAAAGAAGAAGTACACAAAGCACAAAAAAAGCTTTTAAAAGATTTTGATGCTTTAGCTCTTGCTAGAGATAAGGATATAGAAGCTGGCAAAACTGAAATAGATAAAGCTACCTTACTTAATTTACAAGAGTCTCACTTAATATCTAACCAATTGGTTTGGCTTAAAACATTATCAGAAAACTTAAGGAAAGTAACTTTTAAGTACACAGCTATTTTTAAATAACCAGCTTATTTTCTTACATTAGTTAAAACACTAAACTGTTCTTCCTTATGAAAAAATATATTTTTCTTTTTGTATTCATAGTATTTACCTGCACTACATATGCACAAACAAAAAGTCCGTTAAGTAAGCTTTTATGGGAAAATGTAGAAACCTGTTTTTCTAACTTTAGAGATTTAGATGAAGAAGATAAAAAAGGTTTAGAAATTATAGATGATACAAAAAACGGATATCTAGAAGTTTGCGGTACCTACCCTACTTGTGGCTGTTATTGTAGTTCTTACGCTGCAGCATATAAGGATTTAGACAATAATTACACTATTTTACAATCTAATGAAGTTTCTTGCAATTGGACAAAGAGTACATCGTCTAATAAAGAACTAGCTACTATTTTGCCTAATCACTTTGGTCTTCGTACTTTTTCATCAGCTCAAATAATTCAGCAATTAGCAAACCCTGCATTTTATTTCAATTTTACCATTCCTAGAAAGGGTACAGATACCAAAGTAAATATAGAACTTATACCTTTTGGGCTAAACATTAAAGGTACTGGTGCTTGGTTATATAGTTATAATGAAAACTTAGGAAAACCAAAATCTATAACTAGTATACAGTCTATTGCAAATTCTATTAAAGATGATAAAACATTAGATTATTTAATATCTGGTTCGCTAGATAGCATTGCTCCAATAGATTTAAAAATAATAAAAGCTAATAGTACTACAGATAACATATCTTCAACAAAAGAGCTTGGTAAAACACTAGAAGAATTAAAAAAAATATACACTGCTTACTTAACTATAGAACACGCTTACATTATATTAAGTTGGGATAAAGAAAACGCCGTTTTTATTATAAAAGAAAAAGGAGAAAAACCAGCCTATAAATCTTTTAAAACATTTCTACTACAAGGTAGTTATTGGGCTGCTATGTGTTAAAGTATATGTAGCAATGAACAATAAAGAATTCTAGTGGCTATATACTTTTATTAAAAACAAACCATATAGTTGTTAAACCGTAAAGTGTTTAAAAAAAATAGAGATCACAATTTGGTTAAAAAAAAATTAAATACGCTTAAAAACTCGGGGCTTTTAGTACTTTTGCAGTACCTAATAAGGTATTTTATAAACACAAACCATAACATTATGAAAAAATTACTATTGGTAATTGTTTTATTTAACTTAGTTAGTTGTGCAGAGTTGCAACAAGTAGTAAATCAATTACCGCAAAGTGGAGCCGTTTTAAGCAACCAAGAAATTGCAAATGGCTTAACCGCAGCACTTAACCAAGGCATACAAAAACAAGTTAGCAAACTTACCCTAAAAGATGGTTACTATAAAAATGAACTGGTAAAAATATTACTACCAGAAGAATTACAGAAAGTAGACAACACTTTACGTAAAATTGGGTTAGGAAACTTAGCAGATGAAGGTTTAAAAGCTATTAACAGAGCTGCAGAAGATGCTGTTGGTGAGGCTACTCCTATTTTTGTTAATGCTATAACAAATATGAGTTTTACAGATGCTAAAAATATTTTAGTTGGGTCGGACAATGCAGCTACACAATATTTAACTGCAAATACAGAAACTGCACTATACAATAAATTTAATCCTGTAATTAAAAACTCTTTTTCTAAAGTTGGTGCAGATAAAATTTGGACACAATTAATTACTAAATACAACAACATACCATTGGTACAACCTGTAAATCCAGATTTAACAGATTACGTTACACAACAGGCTTTAGAAGGTGTTTTTACAATGATTGCTGTTGAAGAAAAAGAAATAAGAAACAAGGTATCTTCTAGGTCTACTGATCTTCTTAAAAAAGTATTTGCCCTACAAGATTAAAAATATTACTAATTTTTATTACAATTTTACAATAATCTAAAAATAAGGACGTTATGTAAATATGAAACGCGTTATCTAACTTATTATTAATGTTTAGTTAACCGTGGATATTACAAAATTTTCGATTTTTGTAAAAAAATTGAGTTAGTATTTTTTTGAGTTAGTTAGTTTAAAACCGGTGGGAGCACCGGTTTTTATTTTTTACAATAGTTTGTATTTAAAACGATGCTATGTATTTTATAACTTTTTCGTTAAAAACATCTGGCTGCTCTACATTTACAACGTGTCCGCAATCTTCTATAACTACCAATTCTGAAGCTGTATGCTGTTGTACAACCTTTTGTATAGAAGGCAAAAACATATAATCTTCTTGCCCCATAATATACAAAGCAGGTATCTTAATATCTTTAGTTCTAAAAAAACGCAATAATGGGTTTATGTCTGCAGTAAGCTTAAACCAACGTATAAATTCTTTCTGGTATAATTTCTTAGCTTCTCTTACAAAAAGCGATCTAGACTCTTTATGGTTCTTATTTGGCATTATAACAAATGCAAAAAACTTATACAACCATAGATAAGGAACAACAGATTTAAAAATAGTTCCTAAACGCATTAAAACTTGCGATCTAAAGTTAAGTTTTAGTATTGCACCTCCTAAAACCATACTTTCAACTTTTTCTGGATAATTTTCAGCTAAATTTCTAATTAGAATTGTTCC
Organism: Cellulophaga fucicola; assembly: GCF_900119145.1. Taxonomy (GTDB): domain Bacteria; phylum Bacteroidota; class Bacteroidia; order Flavobacteriales; family Flavobacteriaceae; genus Cellulophaga; species Cellulophaga fucicola. The sequence goes on from NZ_FPIY01000006.1 coordinate 80,449, forward strand.
TAATGATATACCAATAAAATGAGATTTTTCAACTTTCTCAAATTCTAAAACTTGTACTATATCTTCAGTTAAGAAATTAAACGTATATTTTTTATCATACACATCTTTAAAACTATGTTTAGATCCACCGTGACCTCTTAGATCTATAAGTAGTATATTAAACTCACTCCTAAATGCTCTTACTTGTTTAAACCAGATAGAAGAACTACCTCCTGCTCCGTGAATAAACGTAACCCATTTTTCAGAAGTTTTATGTCTATAAGTTGTATAATTAAGCAATATATTTTTGTGTTGATTGATGATGCTTTAAGCGCGTAAAAATAGGAATTATATATGTTGTTTGTATCACAATGTTAGGATTTTCAGAAATTAAAGTTAAAAAAAAGATAAATTACCTATTTATTGGTCATACTTCACTCTTCTGATGAACCAAACCCCCTGTTTGAAACGTATCTTTGTAAAGAACAAAACATTAGCTATGAAAAATCAATATTGCAAAGTAGGTACTACTACTCCTTTAACTAACGAAGAGAATATGATTTCTTTATTAGAACGCAGATACAACTCTTTTATTGAGATGGCTGCACAAATAGGAAATAGTAATACAAAATTAGCTGAGTTTTTACAATTTAAAGCTGTAAAAACTAGAAGAACTTTAGAAAAACTAGTTTAGTTTATCTAACTCTATTTTCATTTGCTTTTGTAAATCTTGAGCTTTTTGTGCTGCTGCATTAGCAAAGTCTAAATTGTTGCTTGCATAAATTATACCTCTGGATGAGTTTATTAATAAACCTACGTTAGAACTCATTCCGTATTTACAAACATCAGCAAGGTTACCTCCCTGTGCCCCTACCCCTGGCACTAACAAAAAGCTATTAGGTATTATTTGTCTAATTTCGGATAAATATTCGGCTTTTGTAGCTCCTACAACATACATTAAGTTCTCTGCTCCTTTATACGTCTTAGAGGTTACTAAAACTTGCTTATATAATTCTTTATTGTCTACAAGCTTTGTTTGGTAGTCAAAAGCGCCAGCATTAGATGTTAGTGCTAATAGTATTGTATGCTTGTCTTTAAAGGCTAAAAATGGTTCTACAGAGTCTTTCCCCATATACGGGGCAACAGTAACAGAGTCAAACCCTAAGTCCTCAAAAAAGGCTTTGGCATACATTGTTGATGTATTACCTATATCTCCACGTTTAGCATCTGCAATTGTAAAAATATCTGGGTAATTAGTATTAAGGTATTTTATAGTCTTTTCTAGAGAAACCCATCCTTTTATACCATATGCTTCATAAAATGCAGTATTTGGCTTATAAGCAACACATAAATGGTGTGTAGCATCTATAATTTCTTTATTAAATGCAAAGATAGGATCTTCTTCTTTTAGTAAATGCTGCGGAATTTTAGTTAGGTCTACATCTAAGCCTATGCACAAAAAAGATTGTTTCTTATGTATTTGCGCTACTAACTGTTCTGTTGTCATTCTATACTATGTTTTGACTTTGTTATATAAAAAAAGATTTTGCAATTGATGTATTTTGAACCTGAACCTCTTCAACCTTCAATATATCAACCTACAAAATCTTTCATTTTTTTAGAATCTAGCTATTCTCTAGAAAATTTCAGATGCTTCTTTTAGTTTCTCTGTATTTTCTACAAGCATTAACTCATCTAAAATTCTTTGAATATCTCCGTTAATTATATTTTGCAAATCGTAAAGTGTTAAACCAATTCTATGATCTGTAACTCTACCTTGCGGATAATTATATGTTCTAATTTTAGCAGAACGGTCACCACTACTTACCTGTGAGTTACGTTTTGCTGCATCTTCTTCTTGCTTTTTAGCTAATTCTTGATCGTACAATCTAGAACGTAATACTTTAAAAGCTTTTTCCTTATTCTTATGCTGCGATTTTTGATCCTGACATTGTGCTACCAAACCTGTAGGTACGTGAGTTAAACGTACAGCAGAGTAAGTTGTGTTTACAGATTGCCCTCCTGGTCCAGAAGAACAGAAAAAATCTATACGTACATCTTTAGGCTCTATTTGCACATCAAAATCTTCTGCTTCTGGTAATACCATTACCGTTGCAGCACTTGTATGCACTCTACCTTGGGTTTCTGTTTGTGGCACACGTTGCACACGGTGTACACCAGCCTCGAACTTTAATGTTCCGTACACCTCATCTCCAGTAACTTCAAACTGAATCTCTTTGTAACCACCACTTGTACCTTCACTTAAATCTATAACATTGGTTTTCCAACCTCTAGATTCACAATACTTAGTGTACATTCTAAATAAATCACCTGCAAAAATACTAGCCTCATCTCCACCAGTACCTGCTCTTACCTCTACCACAACATTTTTAGAATCTTCTGGGTCTTTAGGTATTAGTAATAATTTAATTTCTTCTTCTAACTTTGGCAATGCTGTTTTAGCTTCTTCTAATTGCATTTTAGCCATTTCTACCATTTCTGCATCACTTCCGTCAGAAATAATTTCGTTAGCTTCTTCTATATTGTTCGTAAACTCAAGATATAAATCTCTCTTGTCACATAACTTTTTAAGATCTTTATATTCTTTGTTTAGCTCTACATAACGCTTTTGATCTGATATAATATCTGGTTGGATAATTAAATCCGACACCTCATCAAAACGTTGTTTTACTATATTTAATTTGTCAATCATAATCCGTGCTTCGCTTGGACTGCGAATTTACGATATTTTTAAAGATTTATAAACAACAAAACAAACTAGCCAATAAAAAAAGAGTTTTTTCTAGTTAACATTTACAAAAGTAGCTCCCAAACTTACTATAAAAGAGTCTAATCCGTTATCTCTATTGTACATTGTACCTCTAACGTCTATAGTTTTTAAACCAAAACCAAAAACTCTTTGCTTGGCAAAAATATCTTTGTAACGTAGACCTGCCCCGTATTGATGAGATATAAACTCACTTAAATCATAATCAGATGTGTAATAATCTAAAGTAGACACTGCTGCTTCTTTCTCATAAAAATATTCAGATTCTGTTTGGTTGTAAAACCTGTACGTTGGGTATAATGTAAAAACATTATTTAATTTAATAGGAATCTCTATACTAGCTGTATTAGAGGTAATTCCCCAATCATCTGTATAAAAACGATAGTAACTACGCACTACAAAAGCATCACTTATATAATAATTTAAACGACCTCCTATTGGAATCTTAACTCGGTTATCTGGCAATATTTCTACTCCGTCTGCTAGTTGAAAATCATCTATAAAAAAATCATTTACATCTCCAAAATATACACGCTGAAAAGGTGTACTTAACAATCCGTTTTGCACAATAATATCTGCAAATAACGACCCTTGTACCTTTTTACCTAAAATTTGGGACAATCCTAAAGATACTGAATATGTGTTTCTATTTTCGTCACTAAACTCGGTAAAATTAGGACTATAAGTACCTGTAACTCTACTGTCAAAAAAGCCTTGTCTTAGTTCTATTGGGTATTGCGGTTTCCATTTATCTAAAAAGACTTGTCCAGAGATAGATAATTCTGTGTTTTTCTCGTTAAACAAATATGCATAACTAGCTCCAACACCTACAGAACTATAATCGTACTCTTTTGCAGCATATAAACTAGCACCTACAATCTTATTTCTATCTTCTGAGCTATGCTCGTAACTAGCTTTAAAATGAATTAACTTATCACTTTTAGAAGCACCTGAAGAAGCATTAAAAGGGTTTACTGCTTTATTAAAATCGCCATCTAAAGGATTAACATTACTAGATGAAGCCGATGTATACGCTGATATACCAACATCTACAGTAAGTACATCATCATTATTTAAAGGCATTTTTACGACTATAGTAGATGTTACGTCTGTTAATTCTTGCGTACCCTCGCCACCAGTTACAGCTGCATTATCTCCGTCTTGATCGTAGTAACTAAAAAGTAGATCTACTTCTGTGTCTTCTAAAACTCGTTTGCTATAAGTTGCTTCTTCTTGTCCATAGATTAGAACAGAAAACAACAAAACTATTGGTATAAGAATCTTTTGCATTATTTTAATTATTTTTTTTAGTTACAGCCACAACCACCACCTGTTTTACCTCCGTTTGCTCCTGAGGCAGACTCTCTATAAACCTGAAAATTGGTTTCGTAACGTTCTATATTTTTTGCTGCTAAGGTCATTTCCTCATCATTAAGGTACACCTTATCATACCCCTTTACAGTTACACAAGATGTAGCTGTAATTGATAAACAAAAAAGGATAATTAAATTTCTCATACTTTAAATTTAGTAATTATTTTGGAACGTAATACCTTTACTTTTATGTATTTGGTTATTTTGGTCTACTATTATAACCTCTACTCCTTTTAATTGCTCTATAACAGACAATCCTGTTTCTACTCCCATAACAAATACAGATGTAGCTAAAGCATCTGACAATTCTGCTTTTTTAGAAAAAACAGAAACACTTTTAACACCTTTAGAAGGCCAACCGGTTCTAGGATCTATGATATGCGAATATTTTTCTCCTTTAAAAATGATATACTTTTCGTAATTACCAGAAGTTGCTACAGAAGAATCTACTATAGGCAACCAAGAAAATATTTTTTCTGCATCTAGCGGATTACTTATACCCACCATCCATTTTTTTCCACTAACCTGGGTTCCCCAAGTAGTTAAATCTCCTGATGCATTTATAATACCACCGATTACCCCTTTACTTATCATTAATTGTTTTACTTGGTCGGCAGCAAAACCTTTTCCTATTGCACCAAAGCCAATTTTCATCCCTTTATTTGGCAAAAAGATGGTTTGTTCTTCTTTATTTATAACAATATTTTTATAACCTACGTTTGCTATAGAATTAGCTATTTGCACATCTGTAGGTAAATAATCCATATGTATATTAAACTTCCAGACGTTATCTAAAGCTGCATAGGTGATATCAAAAGCGCCATCTGTTACTTTAGATATTTGTATAGCACGCTCTACAAGCCCAAAAAGTTCTGGAGCTACTTGCACAGGAGCAACACCTGCATTTCTATTAATTTCTGAAGTTTGAGAATTTTTATCCCAAGAAGATATTATTTTTTCTATTCGTTTTACCTCTGCAATACACTCATCTATATAAGCATTTGCTGTTGCTGTTTCTTTAGCAACTATAGTAAAATCGAATCTATTGCCCATTAACTTTACAGTTTTATGGGCGGTAATGTGTTTTTCTTGAGCAACTGTAAACAAAAAGAAAAAACAAAACAGGGGGGACAGTAATTTTTTCACTTAACAAAAGTACTCAAATCCTGAATATATTCTGATGGTGAGCTATTTTTATATCCTGTTTTACTTAAAATATTTTTATCCTTATCTAAAAGTAGTACAAACGGAAAATAACCTTGTTGATTATATGTATTAGCTAACTCTCTGTTTGCTAATTCTAAGTCGCTTTGTAATCTATTTTTCTTTTTTCTAGGAAAATCTGCTTTGTAAAGCACTAATTTTTTTTCTGCGTATTCTTTAAATTCTGATGATTGCCATATTTCTGTATCTAACTTTATGCAAGGAGCACACCAGTCTGATCCAGAAAAAACCAATAATATGTATTTGTCTTGTTCTTTTGCCTTAGTAACTGCATCAGAAAAACTACTACTCCACTCTTGTGCTGTTATTGTATAAGAAAATAACAGACATACTATTACAACTAAATTTTTCATATTACACTAAAATCAAAAATATTGCCAAACTACTCAAAAACACGTAACATAGTACCTGTTAGCGTTATTTGGTACACTTTTAAAGGCTTTGCCGCTTTACTATCTACCTGGTTTAAAGGAGTGCCTGTTTGACTAAAACGAGAACCGTGAACATCACAATAAAAAATACCTCCATCTACATTTGCAAATCTAACCTGATCGTAATTTTCGTGACTACAAATTTGACTAGCTGCAACAAATTCGCCTTCTAGGTTTTTTACCACAACAACATCATTCTTAAGAATAAAACCGCCATTAGTTCCTAATTTAGAAGCTTCATCAGACTCTAGATCAATTGTAAAATCTACATTACTCGGTTCTTCTTTTATATCACCTTTTTCACCATCGCTATCACTAGAACACCCACCTAAGCAAGGAAAAGTTAATGCAAATGCAGCACCTACTCCTAAAGTTCTTAAAAACTGTTTTCTTTCCATAATTAGTTGTTTTATAAGTACAACGGATAAAAGGTGAAAATTGTTGTTAGTTAGTATTCAAAAGTTCCGTACTCACTAGTAATTGTTAGTTTTTTAGTAGCATTTGCTTCTACTCTACCAACTATTTTAGCATCTACACCAAAACCTTTAGATATAGCAATTAACTCTTCTGCTACAGCAGGATTTACATACAACTCCATACGGTGACCACAGTTAAAAACTTGGTACATCTCTTTCCAATCTGTTTTAGATTGTTCTTGTATTAACTTAAACAATGGTGGCACAGGAAAAAGATTGTCTTTTACAATATGTAAATTATCTACAAAATGAAGAATTTTAGTTTGTGCACCTCCGCTACAATGTACCATACCATGTATATCTGTAGCGTTATATTTCTCTAATATTTTTTTAATAATTGGCGCATAAGTTCTTGTAGGAGATAACACCAACTTACCTGCATTTATAGGAGAATCTGCAACCTCATCGGTTAATTTAACACCTCCAGAATATACTAAGTCTTCTGGTACAGCAGCATCAAAACTTTCTGGATATTTATTGGCTAAGTATTTAGAAAACACATCGTGTCTTGCAGATGTAAGTCCGTTACTACCCATTCCGCCATTGTACTCGCTCTCATAAGTAGCTTGCCCAAAAGATTCTAAACCAACAATAACATCGCCATCTTTAATATTGGCATTATCTATAACATCCTTTTTGTTAAGTCTAGCCGTTACTGTAGAATCTACAATTATGGTGCGTACTAAATCACCAACATCTGCAGTTTCTCCGCCAGTAGAATGTATAACAATTCCATGGTTTTTTAAATCTTCTATAAGCTCTTCTGTACCATTAATAATGGCAGATAAAACTTCACCCGGAATTAAATTTTTATTTCTCCCTATAGTAGAAGACAACATAATGTTATCTGTTGCTCCAACACAGATAAGATCATCTATATTCATTATTAAAGCATCTTGTGCTATACCTTTCCAAACAGAAATATCTCCTGTTTCTTTCCAGTACATGTATGCTAAAGACGATTTAGTACCAGCACCATCTGCGTGCATTACCAAGCAATAATCTTTATCACCAGTTAAGTAATCTGGAACTATTTTACAGAATGCCTTAGGAAAAAGACCTTTGTCTATATTTTTAATGGCATTGTGCACATCTTCTTTAGATGCTGAAACTCCTCTTTGGTTATACCTTTCGCTATTAGATGAACTCATACTTTTTTACTTTGACGCAAAAATAATGTAATCCATAAAATTAGCAGCAATAAACTTTGGTAGATATCAACAATGATGGTTTATAACCGTAAAAAATTAAACAACCGCTTGTTTCTTTAATGCTTTCTGGTTCTTTTTCTCTGTTCTGCTTTTTAGAATACCATTAGCAATTACAGTAATTAGAATAATAAAAGCACCTAAATAAAACATAGGATCCATTTTTTCGCTGTCACCAAAAATTATAAATGCCAATAGAATACCATAAACAGGCTCTAAGTTTGTAGTAAGCATTACCGTATATGGACTTAAAAATTTCATTATTTTAACCGATGCAATAAAAGCATAAGCTGTACAGAAAGATGCTAAAACCAATATATAAATCCAGTCTGAAGCAGAAAGTTGAAAATTTATCTGTGTTAGATTACCTTGAAAAAGCATATAGATTGATAAAAATACAACCCCTGCTCCAAGTTCGTAAAAAGAAATTATGGAAGGCTTATGCTCTTTAATAAGCTTACCATTCATTAAAGAAAAAACCGTTGCCAAAAAAGCAGAAATTAAAGCAAGTATAATACCTTCTTTGTATGATGCTTCTATATTAAAAATAAGTCCAAGACCACCTATAACTATAAGCCCAAAAACAATCTCGTACCAAATAACTTTACGTTTGTACCAAATTGGTTCTAATATAGCTGCAAAAAATGCTCCCGAAGATATTGTTGCCAAAGCCACAGATACATTAGATACTTTTATTGCGGAGAAAAATGTAACCCAATGCAAAGCTATAACAACACCTGTACCCAGTAATAAAAATAAAGTTTTACGAGTTACTTTTAAGTTATTCTTGCGCAATACAATAAAAAGTAAAACAAAAATAGCTGCCCAAAACATTCTATACCAAACCAGCGGTAAAGCATCTATAGTAATTAGTTTCCCTAAAACAGCTGTAAATCCCCAAACAAATACTATAAAGTGTAAATGAAGATAATTTTTAAATTTATCGCTTAGCATTTTTTAACAAGTATAAGCCAATGATTGCAAATATTGCGTTAGGAATAATAATTGCTATTAAAGGTGATAAACCAGCCTTTTCTGCAAGAATAGCAAAAACTCTATCAAAAAATATGTACACAAAGGCAATTACAATTCCAAATGCTAAATTAAGCCCCATACCTCCTCTACGTTTTATTGAAGAAACAGATACTGCAATTAGTGTTAATATAAAAGCACTAACTGGCAAAGCCCAACGCTTATATTTAGCCATTACATACGTATTTATGTTAGACGCTCCTTTTTTACGCTGGTCTTCAATAAACTTATTTAGCTCAAAAATATTTTTAGTTTCTGCTACATAACTAACAGGAGTTAAATCATCTATTTTAAAATTAAAAATAGTATCTAGCCTACTCTTTTTTTCAAGAATTTCTACATTACCCTTCATTGTTCTAGAAGTAAAACCTGTTAGCCTATAAACAGTATCTTTAGGTATCCATCTTATACTAGATGCAGTAAGTTTGTATGCTAATTTATCATCATTAAAATGTTCTAAAACAAAATTACTCCCCAACTGTCTATTAGGATCAAAACTACTTATGTAAAGAAATTCGTTTTCGTTTAATTGATTATATATGTTAGTTGTCTCCTGAAACTTTTTACCTTTTTTTAGGTACTTAAATATAAATTCGTGATAATCTAAACTGGCTTTAGGGACAATAAACATTGCCATAACAAACATTAGTATTGCAATAATGGTAGCTCCTATAAAGTAAGGTCTTAAAAACCTACCAAAAGAAACTCCCGAACTTAAAATTGCTACAATCTCTGTATTTGAGGCGAGTTTAGATGTAAAAAAGATAATAGATAAAAACAGAAAAATAGGAAATAGAAGACTCCCAATATATATGATAAAGTTCATATAATATTCTAACACTTCTAAAAGCGGAGCTTCATTCGCTACTATTTTACCTATTTTTTCTGCCAAATCTAGCATTACGCCAATTGGCACAAATAACAAGATCATTACCGAAAAGGTAAGCAAATAACGTTTTAATATATATTTATCTAGAATGCTCAATTACTACAATCTTTTATCCATTTGTTTTACCATCATATTTTTCCACTCTGTAAAATCACCAGCTTTTATATGCTTTCTAGCTTCACGAGTTAACCATAGGTAAAAACCTAGATTGTGTATGGTTGCTATTTGCTTTCCTAAATACTCATTAGCAGCAAATAAATGGCGTAAATAAGCTTTAGAATACTCTGTATCTACAAAAGTAATTGCCATTTCATCAATAGGAGAAAAATCTGCTTCCCATTTTTTATTTTTAATGTTTATAGTCCCATGCGCAGTAAACAACATTCCGTTACGGGCGTTACGTGTTGGCATAACACAATCAAACATATCTACTCCTAAAGCTATATTTTCTAAAATATTAATTGGTGTACCTACACCCATTAAGTACCTTGGCTTGTCTTCTGGTAGAATATCACAAACAACCTCTGTCATCGCATACATTTCTTCAGCTGGCTCCCCCACAGACAAACCGCCTATAGCATTACCTTCTGCTCCTGCGTTTGCAATATATTCTGCAGATTGTTTACGTAAATCTTTATATGTAGATCCTTGCACAATAGGGAAAAAAGTTTGCTCATAACCGTATTTAAACGGTAACGTTTCTAAATGATTCATACAACGATCTAACCAACGGTGCGTCATATGCATAGATCGTTTTGCATAATTATAATCGCACGGGTAAGGTGTACACTCATCAAACGCCATAATAATATCAGCACCAATTGTACGCTGAGTTTCCATTACATTTTCTGGTGTAAAAAAATGAAAAGAGCCATCTATATGAGATTTAAACTTAACACCTTCTTCTTTTATTTTTCTGTTTGCTGATAAAGAATAGACTTGGTAACCGCCACTATCTGTTAAAATATTACGATCCCACCCCATAAATTTATGCAAACCACCAGCAGCTTCTAAAATATCTAATTTAGGACGTAAATACAAATGATATGTGTTTCCTAAAATAATATCTGGGTTTATTTCTTCTTTTAATTCTCTTTGATGAACCCCTTTTACAGATGCAACTGTACCAACTGGCATAAAAATAGGTGTCTCTATAACCCCATGATCTGTAACCATTGTTGCGGCACGTGCCTTACTCTGCGCGTCTTTTTTTTCTATTGTAAATTTCAAAAATTATAGTATTTATAACCGCAAATATAATCAACTCAGTTACAAAAAATTGCTAACAAAAAAATAAAGTTGCCTATTAATTGTAAAGTAGTTAATAAATTATAATAACTAGCCTTGTACAAGCAAAAGATAGATCTTATTTTTACACGCGAATTAACAACATATAAAAATGCCAAGACTGGAAGAATTACAAGATTTGACCACGCAAGTGAGAAGGGATATTTTAAGAATGGTGCACAAAGTTAACTCTGGCCACCCAGGTGGTTCTTTAGGTTGTGCAGAATTTTTTGTAGCCCTGTACAATGAATTAATGGAATTAAACGAAGGATTTGACATGGATGGTAAAGGTGAAGACCTTTTCTTCTTATCTAACGGTCATATTTCTCCTGTTTATTATAGTGTATTAGCACGTAGTGGATATTTTCCAGTAGATGAGCTTAACACTTTTAGACTAATTAATTCTAGATTACAAGGACACCCAACTACACACGAAGGGTTACCTGGAATCCGTATTGCGTCAGGTTCGTTAGGACAAGGAATGTCTGTAGCAATTGGTGCTGCATTAGCTAAAAAGTTAAACAAAGACAGTAATCTTGTATATAGTTTACACGGAGACGGTGAATTACAAGAAGGTCAAAACTGGGAAGCTATGATGTATGCTTCTGCTAATAAAGTTGACAATTTAATATCTACTATAGATTTAAACGGACAACAAATTGATGGCTCTACAGATACCGTTTTAGCAATGGGTAGCATTAAAGGTAAGTTTGAAGCTTTTGGATGGGATGTCTTAGACATAAAAGAAGGTAACAATCTTGAAGCTGTTATAGCTGGCCTTAAAAAGGCAAAAACTATGACTGGCAAAGGAAAACCTGTTTGCGTATTATTACACACAGTTATGGGTAATGGTGTAGATTTTATGATGCACACGCACGCTTGGCACGGTAAAGCTCCTAATGATGAGCAACTAGAGATAGCATTAGCACAAAACCCAGAAACTTTAGGAGACTACTAATAAAAATTAAATCTACCTTCTCTTACATAAAAGAGAAAAATCATAAAGGATATGAAAAAATACATAGATCAAGGAAAAAACGATACTAGAAGTGGTTTTGGTGCAGGTTTAACAGAATTAGGAAGAACAAACCCTAACGTTGTTGCATTATGTGCAGATTTAATTGGCTCTCTTAAAATGGATCAATTTATTGAAGAAAATCCAGAGAGATTCTTTCAGATAGGTATTGCAGAAGCTAACATGATGTGTATTGCTGCTGGTTTAACTATTGGTGGTAAAATACCATTTACAGGTACTTTTGCTAACTTTTCTACAGGAAGAGTTTATGACCAAATACGCCAATCTATAGCATATTCTGGTAAAAACGTAAAAATTTGTGCTTCTCACGCTGGTGTTACATTGGGTGAAGATGGTGCAACACACCAAATACTAGAAGATATAGGATTAATGAAAATGTTACCAGGAATGGTAGTTATTAACCCTTGTGATTACAACCAAACAAAAGCTGCAACTATTGCAATAGCTGATTATGATGGCCCTGTTTATTTACGTTTTGGAAGACCAAAAGTAGCAAACTTTACTCCTGCTGATCAGAAATTTGAAATTGGTAAAGCTGTACATTTAACAGAAGGTACAGATGTTACTATTGTAGCAACTGGCCACCTGGTTTGGGAAGCTTTAATAGCTGCCGAAAACTTAGAAAGTCAAGGTATCTCTGCAGAAGTAATTAATATACACACTATAAAACCATTAGATGCTAACGCAATTATTAACTCTGTTAAAAAAACAGGTTGTATTGTAACTGCAGAAGAGCATAATGTTTTAGGAGGTTTAGGAGAAAGTGTTGCTCGTGTTTTAGCAACTAGTCAACCAACACCACAAGAATTCATTGGCACTAATGATACTTTTGGTGAAAGTGGAACTCCTGCACAATTAATGGAAAAATACGGTTTAGACAATAAAGCGATAGAAAAAGCCGTTATAAAAGTTATAGAACGCAAGTAAGACAATGGTATCATTTTTGATACTTATACTTACATATTAATTAATAACATATTGAGAATGATTGTTTTTTTACAGTCATTCTCTTTTTGTTTAAAACACTTTTAAAATGAAAAAAACACTTTTAGTAATTACATTGGCTTTAGCTAGTTTAGCTACTTACGCCCAAACAGATGCAGGTTTTGGTATTAAAGGAGGTTTAAACTACGGTGGTAACGGAGATTATTTTGATTCGGCAAAGGATGCATATAATGACCCCGACAAAAATGTAGGATACCACATTGGTATCTATGCAAAAACAGCTGGTAACTTATACTTAAGACCAGAATTGGTGTACACATCTTTAAAATCTGGCTATGCAGAAGATTTTAAAATGCAAAAATTAGACCTTCCAGTTTTAGTAGGCGCAAAGGTAATTGGCCCTGTAAATGTATTTGCTGGTCCATCTTTTCAATATATTCTAGACACTGACTATGAAGGTATAACTATTGGCGATGTTAAAAACGACTTTACAGTAGGCCTTAACGTAGGCGTAGGCGTTAATCTTGGTAAATTAGGCGTAGACATTAGATATGAAAGAGGTTTTAGTGATAACGAAGTATCTATACTAAACTCTAACAACGCTATTAACGGAGGAGACAGAATAGACACAAGACCAGATCAATTGATATTAAGTCTATCTTTAAAATTATAATTAGCAGACATATAATTATATAGTTTCACTAGAATTAGTGATTAAATAAAAGAGCCCTAGAAATTAATTTCTAGGGCTCTTTTTATATTTTGCAATAATGTACAGTTATACTAGCTATTTGGATCCAGGTAATCTGGAATACCATCGTTATTAGAATCCGGATAAGGAAAAATTATATTTCCATCAGCATCGCTAATTTCATCTCTAGTTAATTTACCATCATTATCATCATCATTATCTAAGTAATCTGGCACAGTAGAAATGGATGAAGACCCTTCTTCTGATGCTAAATCTGTGTTATCATCATACAAGTATCCATTACCATTTAAATCTTCTAAATAAGATGGTACACCATCGTTATCATGATCAGCTTCGTTAACAGCCATTAAATCAATCTTAAAAATTAATGGACTATATTCTGATATTAAACCAGTCGCATTGTTATAATAACCAAGAGCTGAAGGAAAAATCACAAGTCCAACTCCATAATCAGTGATTTCAAAAGTACCATCTTCATTTATAATTGGTGCTCCACCTGCTTTTAAGAATTTAGCACCTTCAGAAAAACCTCTTGCTCCTTGACTAGGGGCTTGAATTGTTGCTAAATCAAACCATAAAGGAGTAGCCGTAGAAGCATCAAAAACCGTATTATCTAACAACAAACCTTCGTAACGAACATAAGTAGAATCCATTGCAGTGGCCTGATCACCGACACCCTGCCTAGCTACTAAATAGTAATACGTATGCTCTACCTCTTTGTTATTAGTTAAACCAATTTCAGTAGATCTAACAGTAGTTTTCACTGCTGTCATCATATCTATTAGAGGGGTTTTATCTGCGTTATCACCTTCAATTTCTCCTAAAACAATTTTATAATCAAAGTCTGCTGGTGGATTTTGAAACTCTTCATAGTTGTAAAAATGAGTCTCTAAATATTGAACTATAGAGTCTTTATCTTGGTCTACTATCTCACTCAAAGCTTTAGGAGGAACTATAGTAAAGCCATTATCATCACTACCACAAGACCATACTAAAATGGCTAGTAAAACAAATATAAGTACGTTTTTAAATTTCATCTATTCTAATTTATGAGTCGCAAGATACAATTTTCCCCTATTTTTGCGGAAGTAGTTAACAAAGATTTTGGATAGATTATGAGGATAGACAAATATTTATGGTGTACACGATATTTTAAAACAAGAAGTATTGCTACGGAAGCCTGCAAAAAAGGACATATTAAGATAAATGAAAAAGCCGTTAAACCATCTAGAGATGTTTTCCCTACGGACAAAATTGAGGTTAGAAAAAACCAAATTAACTACAAACTTACCGTATTAGACGTGCCGCCAAACAGAGTTGGCGCCAAATTAGTAGATATGTACCGCAAGGATACTACTCCTAAAGAAGCTTTTGAACATTCAGATCTTCTAAAATACTCTAAAGACTATTACAGAAAAAAAGGAGTTGGAAGACCTACTAAAAAAGACAGAAGAGAAATAGACGATTATACTACTAATTCTTCTGAAGAAGAATAAGACTTAAAAAGTCTTTACTATCTTTGATACATATAAAATTACAGCACAAATGCAGAACAAAATATTATCTCACGACCAAATTCAGCATAAAATAAAGCGTATAGCTTATCAAATTTATGAAGCTAATGTTAATGAAACAGAGATTATAATTGCGGGTATAGAAGGTGGCGGCTTAAAATTTGCTAAAAAGCTAAGCACTATTTTAGAAGATATTACCGAAGCAAAAATTACACTTTGTACTGTAAAAATGGATAAAAAAAACCCATTAGAAAGCGGTGTTACAACCTCTATTGCTACGGAAGATTATACTAATAAATCTGTTGTTTTAATAGATGACGTTTTAAACTCTGGCTCCACACTTATATATGGAGTGTTTCATTTTTTAAAAGTTCCGTTACGACAATTAAAAACAGCTGTATTGGTTAACAGAAACCATAAAAAATACCCTGTTAAAGCAGATTATAAAGGAATTTCTTTATCTACTTCCTTGCAAGAACATATAGAGGTTGAGTTTAAGTCTAAAAATGATGCTGTTTACCTAAACTAACTTACCCACTATTTCATCTACAACTGTGGCACTATCTTTTTGCTGTACTAATATAGTATGGTGTGCTTTTGTATAAAAGTAACTTCTCTCGAACAAATGTGTACCAATAAACTCTGGAAGCTCGTTTTCTGGAATATTAGCTATTAATGGTCTATGTTCTTTTTCTTTTACCAGTCTTTTTATTAATTCTGGAATAGGAACATTTAGGTAAAAAACGTTTTTAGAACTGGTTGTCATAACATTTATATTATCTCCATAACAAGGAGTACCACCACCTGTAGAAAGAATAAAATCTTCTTCTTTTTCAAAAATTTCTTTTAAACACAAAATTTCTACTTTTCTAAAAAAAATCTCTCCTTTGGTCGAAAATATCTCAGGAATTGACATCTCATATTTTGCTTCAATATAAGTATCTAAATCCAAGAAATTGATTTTCAAACGCTTGGAAAGCTCCTTCCCTACAGTAGATTTACCACTACCCATATAACCAACCAGTACTATTTGCATTTATTTTTTTATACAAAGATGCTCTATTTTTAAGGGAAATAAAAAAAAACGAAAAAAAATAAAAAAGTCCTTGTCAAACTAAATAAAGGTCATATATTTGCACCCGCTAACAGCAATATGCTTAGGCGATGGAATAATGACCTGGTAGCTCAGTTGGTAGAGCATCTCCCTTTTAAGGAGAGGGTCCTGGGTTCGAGCCCCAGCCCGGTCACAAATAAAAAATCCGAAAACATTACGTTTTCGGATTTTTTTTTGCTTTAAACTTAACAGTTACTCTTTGCAGTTTAAAATTGTATTATTACAAATAACAATACCTTAAATTCTATTTTTAAAAAGAATTTTTCTTTTATTAATTAAAAAAAATAAAACCCTAATTAAATATAACACAGGGGGTTTAGCCATAGCTTTTGTCTTACATATTATTTTATTGCAAAAAGTCCTTGTCAAATAAAATAAAGGTCATATATTTGCACCCGCTAACAGCAATACGCTTAGGCGATGGAATAATGACCTGGTAGCTCAGTTGGTAGAGCATCTCCCTTTTAAGGAGAGGGTCCTGGGTTCGAGCCCCAGCCCGGTCACAAAGAGAAATCTTTAAATTAAACCTTGTAGAATTTATCTACAAGGTTTTTTTATTTTAAAGCAAGTTGTTTTAAATTCTACACTTATAATTTACCAAACAAGCCTTGTTATTTATTTAAGTATATACTTTTTTACTAAAAAATACATATTCTATTAAATATCTTCATTTTTTATAGCTGTTAAACTTATGTCTAGTGCAAATGTTTAAAAACCTACAACGTATTGTGTATTGTTCAGTTCTTGTCTAGTATCTATATATATTTAAGTATCAATATATATACATATTTGCATAACTCCACATAGCTATAGCTAAACACTATTGAATATAGCTACGCTAAATCAATTTAAAAAGCTTAAAACCAATACTATTAAAATGAAATACAAAATAGCGCTTGTTACTCTATTCATAATTACAGTCTTTAATTGTAAAACACAAGAGACTGTAACCCTGAAAACCGATTTTAATTTTGATTGGAATTTTAAACTTGAAGATTCTGTTTCTGGAATTACAGATACCGAATGGCAAAAAATAAGATTACCACATGACTGGAGTATTGCCAATAAACTTGACTCTATAAAAGGTGAAGGTGCTACAGGCTATTTATTAGGAGGAATTGGGTATTATAAAAAAGATTTTGTTACCAATTTAAACAATAATCAAGTAGCGTATATACTTTTTGACGGTGTGTATAATAATGCAACTATTAGTTTAAATGAGAAAGAACTAGGTTTTCATCCGTACGGTTATTCTCCTTTTTATTATGACATAACAGCTGCTTTAAATGAAAATGGTAACAAAAACACAATAAATGTAAAGGTAGACAGAACTAGATATGCAGACAGTAGATGGTATACTGGCTCTGGAATTTACAGAAATGTAAAATTTATAACCAAAAACAAACTGCATATTCCTATTTGGGGTTCTTTTATTACAACACCATCCATAACTAATGAACTTGCCACTGTTAGTATACAAACAACCATAAATAACAAATACAACACTACAAAAACAGCTGAGTTAACTACAACTATTTATGATAAAGACGATATCGTTATAAACACTGATACCAAAAAAATAACGATTGCCAAAAATGCATCTCAAAAAGACCTAACTACTATTAACGTTAACAACCCTAAGCTTTGGGATATAGACAATCCTACCCTATACACTGCTATTACTACCATTGTACAAGATGATGTAATTATAGACACGCATAAAACAAAATTTGGCATACGTAGTATTAAGTTTGATGCTGATACTGGATTTTATTTAAACGGAAAAAACAGAAAAATAAAAGGTGTTTGTTTACATCATGACGCTGGTATTGTTGGTTCTGCTGTACCTAAAGGAGTTTGGAAAAGACGCTTACAAACCTTAAAAGATATAGGATGCAATGCCATTAGAATATCTCATAACCCGGCATCTAATGAGTTTTTAGATTTATGTGATGAAATGGGTTTTCTTGTACAAGATGAATTTTTTGACGAGTGGGACAATCCTAAAGACAAACGTAAAAATATGAATGAAAAAAGTGTAGACTATATTACAAGAGGTTACACAGAACATTTTCAAGAATGGGCAGAAAAAGATTTGAAAAATACTGTTTTATCACACAGAAATCATCCTTCTATTTTTCAATGGAGTATAGGAAATGAAATTGAATGGACATACCCTAGAAATGCAGAATCTACCGGATTTTTTAATAATATGGATTGGAGCGGAAACTATTTCTGGTCACTACCTCCTAACAATATAAGCACTATTAAAGAAAAGCTTAACACGCTACCAAAAGGCAAGTATGACATTGGTAAAACTGCAAAAAAATTAACAAAATGGACTAAAGAATTAGATACTACCAGATATGTAATTGCTAATTCAATTTTACCTTCTTCTAGTTATGAGTCTGGTTACGCAGATGCTTTAGACATTATTGGTTTTAGTTACCGTAGAGTAATTTATGATTACGGACATAAAAACTATCCTAAACTACCAATTATGGGAACAGAAAGTCTTGGTCAGTGGCACGAGTGGAAATCTGTTATAGAAAGACCATTTATTTCTGGTACATTTTTATGGACAGGTATAGATTATATGGGAGAGTCTAATAAAAGTTGGCCAAAAAAAGGTACTGCAAGTGGTTTATTAGATTTAGCTGGATTTAAAAAACCATCATACCATATGTTTAATGCTTTATGGAATAATGACCCTAATATCTATATCACTTCTCAAACTTTAGATAAATCTATTTATAAGTTAGATGCAAATGGCAATCCTATAGAAAAAAAAGAAGGTAGTTGGGAAAAGAATTTATGGTTTTGGCACAATGTAAACGAGCATTGGAACTATAATGATAATGACGCTACTGTTGTAGAAGTGTATTCTAACTGTGAAGAGGTTGAGTTATTTTTAAACAACAAATCGCTAGGTACAAAAAAGCTTAGCAGCTTTAAAGATCATATATACAAATGGGTTGTACCGTTTAAAAAAGGAACTCTAAAAGCTATTGGTTTAAAAGACGATAAAAAAGTAGAAACTGTAATTACTACTACAACTAAACCAGTAGCTATAAAATTAACTACTGACAAGCAAAAACTAACTGCAAACGGATATACTGTTGCTCATATTATTGCTCAAATTTTAGATAAAGACGGTAATCCTGTACAAACTGAAAATCAAATTATTAATTTTAACATTACTGGTGACGCAAAATTACTAGGTGTAGATAATGGTAGTATTACTAGTACACAAAACTTTAACAGCAATAAAGTAAAAACAAGTAAAGGAAGAGCACTTTTAATTATTCAATCTCTACAAAATAAAACTACTCCTATAAAAATAAATGCAAATTCTGCTTCATTAAAAAGCAACCAAATAGAAATTACTTTAGAACCAAATAACAATTAATACTATGATCAGAAAAAATATAATATTATGCGGGCTTACCTGTGTACTTTTAATTACTGCATGTAAAAATAATACTAGCGTAGAAAATACAGCTGAAGTAACAGAACCTAAAATAGAAATAACTCCCGAACAGATTGATGAGTTAGGTATTTCAAACCCAGATTCTTTAAGTGCTGCAACAAAAAGAGCTTTGCAATGGCCTAAAGATTTAGGTAACGATTGGTTTATACAATTCTCTAACCTTAAACCTTTAAAAGGAGATTTAGCGTATGAAGAGGGTGTTGTACGTAGAGATCCAAGTGCAGTTATTAAAGAAAACGGAAAGTTCTATGTATGGTATAGCAAAAGTATAGGTCCTTCTCAAGGGTTTGGAGGAGATATAGAGAATGAAAAAGTTTTTCCCTGGGATAGATGTGATATTTGGTACGCTACATCTGAAGATGGAGAAACTTGGAAAGAAGAAGGTATTGCTGTTGCCAGAGGCGAAAAAGGTGCTTATGATGATAGATCTGTTTTTACAGTAGAAATAATGAAGTACGAAGACAAATATTACCTGTCTTACCAAACCGTAAAATCACCATACAATGTACGTGTAAAAAATCAAGTTGGCTTAGCGTGGTCAGACTCTCCTAATGGTCCTTGGACTAAAAGTGAAGAACCAATTTTAAGCCCTGCAGATAATGGTGTCTGGAAAGGAGAAGAACAAGATCGTTTTGCTGTAGAAAAAAAGGGAGATTTTGACAGTCACAAAGTACATGACCCTTGTATTTTACCATATAAAGGTAAGTTCTACTTATATTACAAAGGAGAACAAATGGGAGAAAAAATTACATTTGGAGGTAGACAAATACGCCATGGTGTTGCCATTGCAGACAACCCTCTAGGTCCTTATGTAAAATCTTCTTACAACCCAATAAGCAACAGTGGTCATGAAATTTGCGTTTGGTCTTACAATGGTGGTATAGCATCATTAATTACCACAGACGGTCCAGAAAAAAACACAATACAATGGTCTCCAGATGGTATTAATTTTGAAATTAAATCTGTTATTCCTGGTGTTCCGGCACACGCAATAGGACTTAATAGAACTGCAGATACAGAAAAAGAACCAACAGAAATATTACGTTGGGGACTTACACACATATACAATAGTGGTGACTACCAAAGTATAATGAGTTTTACATCTGCCAGAAAAACAACACATAAAGCCAAAGGTGTTAAATCTAAATAAGTAACACCATAAACTAAAACACTAAAAAAGGAACATTTAATTATTGTTCCTTTTTTTATTCTATTTATAGTTGAATAAATAATAGTAATTTTACAATATATAAGTACACATCTAATGAGTAAACAAAAGGCAGATTTAAAATCCGAATACAATGTTCCTAATTTAGAAAGGGGCTTAATGGTTATAGAAATATTAGCTACAAAAAAAGACGGATTAACTCTTGCCGAAATTACTGAAGCATTGGATCTTACAAAAACCACTGCTTTTAGAGTAGTTAGCACACTTATCTTTAAAAATTACTTACAGAAAAATGAGACTACTAAAAAAATAACCCTTTCTAGAAAAATGCTTACACTAGGCATATCTGCAATGAACGAGCAAAGCATTGTAGAAATGTCTATAGATGTTATGCGTGCATTAAGAGACGAGCTAAAAGAATCTGTTATGTTAGGTGTATTGTTAGACGCTAAAGGCACAATTTTAGAACAAGTTTCTTCTTCTTATCCTGTAAAGTTATTTGTAGAACCTGGAACTCAATTTAACATACATAGTTCTGTTGGTGGTAAAAGTATTTTAGCCTTTTTACCCAAAGAAGAGTCTAATAAACTTTTAAAAAAAATTACACTTACTAAATACACTAAAAATACCATTACATCTAAAAAAGAGTTTAAAGAAACTTTAAGTTTAGTAAAACAAAATGGTTATGCAATAGATAATGGCGAAGATATACAAGGTATACATTGTATTGGAGCTCCAATTTTTAATGAGTCTGGCTACCCAGTTGCTGCTCTTTGGATTACTGCGCCGCACGGTAGATTACCACATGAAGAGTTTCATAAAAAAGGACAAATTGTTGCAAAATACGCTTTAGAAATATCTGTTAAACTTGGTTTTATTTCTCAATAAAACCGGTCTTCATTTAAATAAATTTTTAGTTTTAAAACCTCTTCTTATCATACTTGCATAAGGAGCTCTCCCCTACTTCATTATATTTTAACACTTTACCTTTAATTTAAGCTTATTTAGATAGTTCATGTTTTATAAAAAAATGTATATTTGTTTCAAATAAGAAACTAGTTTACTATTTGAAACTTAAATAAATGATAGCAACACAATATAAAGGCAATAAAACTTTTGCTGTAATTGATCAAAAAATTGAAGAACCTGCAGAAGGTGAAGTTCGTATTAAAGTAGCCTATTCTGGCGTTTGCGGTACAGACGTACACATTTACCATGGCATGATGGATAAACGAGTTTCTATACCACAAACTATAGGTCATGAAATGTCTGGTACTATTGATGCAGTTGGCAAAAATGTTACCAACTATAAAGTTGGAGAAAAAATTGTAGTTAGACCATTAGACGATAGAAAAGTAAAACCATCTGATAAAGGATTTAACCATATTTGCGAAGATTTAAAGTTTATTGGTATAGATAGTCCTGGCTCTATGCAACAGTACTGGAACGTACCTGCATTTGTTCTACATAAACTAAAACCAGAAACCAACTTAAAACTAGCTGCTTTAATAGAGCCTTTATCTGTGGCAACACATGATGTACGTAGAAGCGGACTTGTTAAAGGTGAAACTGCAGTTGTTTTAGGAGGCGGACCAATAGGTATGTTAGTAGCTATGGTTGCCAAGGAAGTTGGTGCACAAGTTATAATTTCTGAAGTAAACCCAACAAGAATTAAAATGGCAAAAGACCTTGGTTTTGATGCCGTAAACCCTACCGAAATAGATTTAGTAGACTACGTTAAAAGCAAAACAGACAACAAAAGAGCAGATGTTGTTTTTGAAGTAGCTGGTGTACAACCCGCTTTAGATGTTATGTGTGAAGTAGCTGGGATTAGAGGCAGAATTTTAATGGTTGCAATTCATGGCGAGAAAAAACCAGTAGACCTGTTTAAATTTTTCTGGAAAGAATTAAGCTTAATTGGCGCTAGAGTTTACGAAAAGGAAGACTATGAAAAATCTATAGAACTTATAACAGAAAATAAACTTCCTTTTGAAGCAATGATTACAGATGTACAACCATTGAGCAAAATTCAGCAAGTGTTTGAAAACATTGACAAAAACCCATCTGGGATGAAAGTACTTATGGATTGTAGTTTATAATTAAAGAAAATAAAAAAATGAGTGTTTTAGATACATTTAAATTAGAAGGAAAAACAGCTTTAGTAACAGGTTGTAAAAGAGGAATTGGCAAAGCTATGGCTATTGGTTTGGCAGAAGCTGGTGCAAATATCATTGGTGTTTCTGCTAGTTTAGAATTAGCAGGAAGTAGCGTAGCTAAAGAAGTTGAATCCAAAGGCAAAAAATTTAGTGCTTATCAATGTGATTTTTCAGACAGAAAAGCCTTGTATGCTTTTATAAATCAAGTAAAAAAGGATCATCCACAAATAGATATTCTTATAAATAATGCTGGTACTATTTTAAGAGCTCCTGCTGCAGAACATCCAGATGAGATGTGGGATAAGGTAATTGAAGTAAACCAAAATGCACAATTTATACTTACTAGAGAAATTGGTAAAGAAATGGTGGCTAGAGGTTCTGGTAAAATTGTTTTTACAGCTTCATTACTAACATACCAAGGCGGAATTACTGTTCCTGGTTATGCTGCTAGTAAAGGTGCTATAGGACAATTAACTATGGCATTTGCAAATGAATGGGCAGGCAAAGGTGTTAATGTAAACGCAATTGCTCCTGGTTACATTGCTACAGACAATACAGAAGCTTTACGTAATAATCCAGAGAGAGCAGAATCTATTTTAGCAAGAATTCCTGCTGGAAGATGGGGAGAACCAGAAGATTTTGCTGGTCCTGTAGTCTTTTTAGCTTCTAAAGCAGCTAATTATATGAGTGGTTCTATCGTCTTAGTAGATGGCGGATGGATGGGTAGATAATTAATTTATACAGTATACAATGTATCATCAAAATATAAAAACAACAGTTCTCCTATTTGTCTTTTTAGAGGTGAGTTTACTATTTGGACAAGAAAAACCTAATATAGTTTTTATACTTTCTGATGATGCTGGTTATGCTGATTTTGGCTTTCAAGGCAGTACAGAATTTAAAACTCCAGAATTAGATAAGCTTGCCAAAAAAAGTGTAAAGTTTACACAAGCTTATGTAAGTGCTGCTGTTTGCGGCCCGTCTAGAGCAGGTTTACTAACTGGACAATACCAGCAAAAATTTGGTTTTGAAGAAAATAATGTCCCTGGTTATATGAGTGCTTCTGGCTTATTGGGTGATGAAATGGGATTACCTACAAACCAACTTACTATTGCAGATTATTTAAAAAAACAGGGGTATACAACTGCCCTTTTTGGAAAATGGCATATGGGTAATGCAGATCGTTTTCATCCTATAAAACGTGGTTTTGATGAATTCTATGGCTTTAGAGGAGGTGCTCGCAGCTATTTACCATATGATGATACTAATGTATTAACTAGAAATGAAGATAGACTTGAAACAGGATTTGGAAATTTTTTAGAACATAAAGGCTATCTTACTAATGAATTGGCTAATGAGGCAATATCATTTATCAAAAAAAACAAAGAGAAACCTTTCTTTATTTACTTGTCTTTTAATGCTGTACATACTCCTATGCAAGCAACTAAAGAAGACTTAAAACATTTTCCTGACCTTACTGGTAAAAGAAAAACACTAGCAGCTATGACTTTGGCTATGGACAGAGCAATTGGTAATGTTTTAAAAGAACTTAAAAAACAAGGCCTAGAGAAAAATACTCTAATTGTTTATACCAATGATAACGGCGGACCATCAGATGCTAACCAATCTAACAATAGTCCGTTAAGTGGCACAAAAGCAAACCATTTAGAAGGAGGTATTAGAGTTCCTTTTTTAATGTCTTGGCCAAGTAAATTACAGAAAAATACAACTTATAATTACCCCATTAGCACTTTAGATCTTTTACCTACATTTTTAAATGTTGCAAAAGGAAATTCATCTAGCCTAAAACAATTAGACGGTGTGGATCTATTGCCTTTTGTAAAAGGTAAAAATACAGCAAGACCGCATGAGGTTCTTTACTGGAAAAAAGAAAACAGAGGAGCTATAAGAAGTATGGATTGGAAATTAATTCGCTTTCCAGATAGGCCTGCAGAGCTATACAATTTAAAAGAAGACGTTTCTGAGGTAAACAATCTTGCAAATCAATATCCAGAAAAAGTAAAAACATTATACAAGCAATTATTTGCTTGGGAACTAACATTAGAAAGACCTCTTTGGCAATTAAGAAGAGAGTTTGAAGGCCATGCTGCAGACCGCATGGATGCATATAAAAAAACGAACACAAAAAATTAACACCATACACTATGTCATCAACTAAAGAATACAAGTTATTTATTAACGGAGAGTGGGTAAAATCTACATCTGGCGAAACTATAGCTATAGTAAACCCGTCTACAGAAGAAATAGTTGCAAACGTGCAAAACGGAACTGCAGAAGAGGCTTTAGACGCCTTAAAAGCTGCTGATAAAGCACAAAAAGAATGGAAAAAATTACCTGCACGTTCTAGAGCAGATATGTTATATAAATTGGCAGATGAAATTGATGCTAATACAGAGCATTTGGCTCAACTATTAACCAAAGAGCAAGGAAAACTTTTAAAGGTTGCTCGTTTTGAGGTTGCTGTTACGGCTTCATTTATTAGGTATGCTTGTGAAGGTGCTCGCAGAATTGAAGGTGATATTATTCCTTCTGACAATCCTAACGAGCAAATATGGATTCAAAAAGTTCCGCGTGGGGTTGTTGTTGCAATTACGGCTTGGAATTTTCCTTTAGCATTGGCTGGTCGTAAACTGGGCCCGGCCTTGGTTGCAGGAAATACTATTGTAATTAAACCAACATCAGAAACACCATTAGCAACTTTAGAGTTGGGTAATTTGGCAAATAAAGTAGGAATTCCTGCTGGAGTTATAAACATTATTACCGGTCCAGGTAGAGCTATGGGTAATGCACTAGTAGAAAGTCCTATTACAAAAATGATAACAATGACAGGGTCTACTCCTGTTGGACAACAAATTGCAAAGAATGCTGCCAATAACCTTACTCACGTTCAGTTAGAACTTGGTGGTAAAGCGCCTTTTATAGTATTTGAAGATGCAGATATTGATGCCGCTGTAGATGCTGCATTACATTCTAGATTCGACAATTGCGGACAAGTTTGCACCTGTAATGAACGTATGTATTTGCATGAAGATATTTACGATGTTTTTATGAAGAAATTCATAACAAAAACTAAGGCTTTAAAAGTTGGTAATCCTATGTTAGAGGATACAGATATGGGTCCTAAAGTAAATGCTGTCGAGTTAAAGCATATGGAACATTTAATTGCTGTTAGTCTAAAAGAAGGGGCTACAATTGCTACTGGAGGAAAAAAACCAGAAGGAGCAGAATTTGAAAAAGGATACTGGTTTGAGCCTACCGTTTTAACAAATGTAACTCAAGATATGACTATTGTTCATGAAGAATCTTTTGGACCAATTTTACCCGTTTTAAAATTTAAAACTTTTGACGAGGTAATAGGTTATGTAAATGATTGTGAATACGGACTTGCTGCAATGGTATTTACCAATGATATGAACACCATTATGAAATGTAATGATGAGCTAGAGTATGGAGAAATTTATGTAAATCGTGGTCACGGAGAGCAACATCAAGGTTTTCATAACGGTTACAAATTATCTGGTTCTGGTGGTGAAGATGGTAAATATGGTTTTGAACAGTATATGGAGAAAAAGACTTTTTACATTAAACATAAAGCTTAATTAAAGACAACTTCTTTTAAAATAATTAAGATGAATACAAAAATAATAAGTGTAGAAACTAAACTTTTCAAGGTTCCTTTACCTGAAGTTTTAAATGATGCAAAACACGGAGACCACACACATTTTGAGCTAGTAACCACTACCATTACTTTAGAAGATGGTAGTACAGGAACAGGTTATACCTACACTGGCGGTAAAGGTGGGCACGCTATTAAAGCAATGGTAGAAAACGATTTTGCATCTGTTTTAATAGGTAAAGATGGTACAGACATAGATGGCTTGTACGATTTTATGGAGTGGCATATTCACTACGTAGGTCGTGGTGGCATTGCATCATTTGCAATTTCTACTATAGATATTGCTCTTTGGGATATTAAGTGTAAAAAAGCCAATCTTCCTCTGTGGAAAATGGCTGGCGGCAAGGATAACACTTGTAAAGCTTATTGTGGCGGAATTGATTTACAGTTCCCAATAGAAAAGCTTCTTAATAATATGAAAACCTATTTAGCTAATGGATTTAATGCTGTAAAAATAAAAATAGGAAGAGAAAATTTAGATGAAGATTTAGAACGAATAAAAGCTGTTAGAGAATTTATTGGTCCGGATGTAACTTTTATGGTAGATGCCAATTATTCTATGTCTATTGAAAAAGCAATAAAGGCTATTAAAGGTTTTAAACAATATGATATTACTTGGTTTGAAGAGCCAATTATACCAGACGACTATAAAGGCTATGCAGAGATAGTTGAAAAAACAGGCTTTCCACTAGCAATGGGAGAAAACTTGCATACCATACACGAGTTTGAGTATGCTTTTGAGCAAGCTAAGCTTTCTTTTATTCAACCAGATGCATCAAACTGTGGCGGAATTACAGGTTGGTTAAAAGCTGCTCGTTTGGCAGATAAGTACAATATTCCTGCCTGTTCTCATGGTATGCAAGAACTTCACGTAAGTTTGGTATCTGCACAACCTAATGCAGGTTGGTTAGAGGTACATAGTTTTCCTATAGATGAATATACTACTAGACCTCTTGTTGTAGAAAACCATAGGGCTGTAGCATCTAATGAACCAGGAACAGGAGTAATATTTAATTGGGAAAAATTAGCACCTTATCAACAATAAAAAATAAAGTATGAAACCTATAAAAAGTAATTTTGGATCTATAAATGAGCAAGAAATAGATTTGTATACGTTAAAAAATGCAAACGGTATGCTTGTAAAAATAACCAATTACGGAGCAACAATTACGTCTATAAAGGTTCCTAATACTAAAGGAGAATTAGTAGAAATTGCTTGTGGTTTTGATACTCTAGGCAGTTATTTTTCTGATAATTACAAAGAGAACTCGCCTTACTTTGGCTCTACAGTTGGCAGATATTGCTCACAAATTAAAGACGCTAAATTTAGTTTAAATGGTAAAACATACAAATTAGAGCAAAACTGCGGACCAAACAATTTACACGGGGGTGCTGTTGGCTTTGATAAAAAAATATGGACTGTAGATACTGCTACGGCTAGTGAAAATAAATTAAAGCTATCTTTAGTAAGTAAAGATTTAGAAGAAGGTTTTCCTGGTAATGTTACTGTATCTGTAACATTTACACTAACAAATAGTAATGAGCTAACCATAAACTACAGTGCTACACCAGATGCAGACACACCATTATCATTAACAAACCATACGTATTTTAACTTGTCTGGCTTTACCACATCTATAGAGAACCATACTGCACAAGTATATACTAATAGACGGTTAAAAACAGACGAAACTGTTGCCGCAACAGGAGAAATAGTAGATGTAACTAACGCTCCTGATGACTTAAGGGAACCTAAAAAAATTGCAGACGCACACAATGCAATGAATGATGGTTTTGAACATTTTTATGTTTTTGATAATACTGGTGAGACAGTAACTAAAGTAGCAACAGTAAAAAGTGAGGACGCACAGTTAAGTCTAGATGTTTTTACTACAGAACCTTGTATGTTACTATACACAGGTAAATACACCGCAGATAATCTTAAACGAGAAAATGGACTAGAATACGGAAAATACAGAGGATTTTGTTGTGAAACACACAGGTACCCTAACGGACCAAATATTAAAAACTCGCCTAAATCTATTACAAAAGCAGGTGAAAATTTTACAAGCACAACTGTATTTAAATTTTCATTTTAACAACAACTAATTCACTCAAAAAAGCAACCAAACTATGACAGAAGGAGTATTACTAGCAATTTTTGCAGGATTAATGTTAGGCCTATATGCCCTACCAGAAAAATTTACAAAAGATTTTAAGTATGAGAATACTTGGAGTTTGTTTTTTTTATTGACCATGTTTGTGGTTCCTATAATAGCATCAATATCTTTAATAAAAGGGTTTAGTGATATTTTTAGCAATATGCCAACAGATATTTGGATAAAAATGGGACTTACCAGTTTTCTTTGGGGTGTTGGCGTAATGATGTGGAGTAAAGCCATTAATCACATTGGCTTGTCTTTAGGGTTTTCTCTTTTTATAGGTACAATAATTTTAGTTGGTTCTGTACTACCATTTATTGAAGATGGTTTACCGCCAACAAACAAATTAACAACCATTCTATTAGGACTCTTTATTGTCTTAATTGGAATATTTGCAAATGGTAAAGCGGGCTTTATTAGAGAAAAGGTAGAAAAAGATAATAAAGAAAATAGTTCGCAAAAAGGATCTATGGCTACAGGTATATTAATAGCCGTTGTAGGTGGTTTGTTAGCTACTGGTTTTAGTTATGCTAATGCAGCTGGCAGACCGTACTTGCATGAAGCTAGCCAAGCGGCAGGAAATGCAGAGTGGGTAACTGCCGTTGCTGTAATGTTTCCTATATTTATTAGTGGAGGTCTTGTAATGACAGCCTACTTTCTTTGGCAGCTAAGTACTAAAAAAGCTTGGGGAGATTTTAAAACACCTGCTTTTGGCAAAAATTTTGTTTTAATATTGGTTATGGCATTCTTTCACTATGCTGCTTCTGCCCTATTTGCTTTTGCAGCCTATAAATTAGGAGCTTCTGGTAACACCGTTGGTTATGCTATATTTAACACCTCTTGTGTAGTAACCGCAATTATTAGTGGTATTATAACCAAAGAATGGATTAAAGCCTCTACTAAAGCTCGTAAGTTCTTATACTTTGGCCTAAGCTGTATGGTAATAGGCATTGTTATTGTTGCTTATAGTAATGGTATATCTTAAAAAAAATTAGAGTTAGTTTTTATTTTTTGCAAAAAAGACCCACCATATGGTGGGTCTTTTACTTTTAACAAAAAAAGTTTAGACTGTTATTACAACAGCCTAAACTCTAACAAAAAGAACTAAAAAAAACTAACTGTTATAATTGAAATATTTTTTCTAAAGCAATCCACTTTTCACCTTCTTTTGCCCAAGGTAATTCTTGCTGGTAATTCCACATTAAGTTTTCCCACTCTTGTACTTTTGGATTATTAGCATCCATTTCTCCTTTTTTAACAGGATCAAAAGTTGCATCTACCTCCATAATCATAAACATTCTATTGCCTGTAAGGTAAATTTGCATATCTACAATACCTGCATCTTTTATGCTTTTAGTAATTTCTGGCCAAGCTTTACCTTCTGCGTGGTAAGCCTTGTATTCTGCTATAAGTTTAGAATCGTCTTTTAGGTCACAAGAATAACAATATCTTTTGATCTCCATTTTTATATTTTCTTTGATGATTTATAAGTTACATAGCCATAAAAAGTAACAACAGACAAGCATATTAAAGGTAAAATAAATGAAAAATTAACCTCTGGTATAAAACCTAAAACTTTAATATCTGAAAAACCTGGCCCTCCCCAATCTAAAATTGCACCTTGTAATACCGGCATTAATGCACCACCTACAATGGCCATTACTAAACCTGCCGATCCTATTTTAGCCTCGTCTCCCATATTTTTAAGCGCAATACCATAAATAGTAGGAAACATAATAGACATAAATAAAGATACGCCCACTAAAGAATACAAACCTATTTGCCCTTGTAATAAAATTGCTCCTGCAGAAAATAATACTCCGCCTATACCAAATAAGAATAGAACACGTGATGGGTTAAGTGTTTTCATTAACGCAGTACCAATCCATCTACCAGTTAAAAAAATAACCATAGCTGCTACATTATACCACGTAGCGGTTAAAGCTTCATTTGCTGGTAAACCTTCGTTTATATTATCTACGTATTGAAAAATATAAGTCCAACACATAATTTGTGCTCCCACGTAAAAGGCCTGAGCAATGACGCCAAAAATGTAATTTTTATTTGAAAATAGTTTTTTAAATGAATCTGAAATAGACATTTTATCACCATCTACGGATTTAGGAATTTTAATGAATAAAATTATTCCCATAATACACAAAACAAATACACCAAGTATAATGTATGGTACACTAATTACACTTAAATCGTTCTCTCTAATAACAGCTTTTGCCGATGTAGATAAACTATCATAAATTAACTCTCCATTTTCATTTTTATCATCGGAACGCAATGCCGAAATAACAAACTGCTGTGCAACTATCATCCCAATTAAAGAACCAATAGGATTAAATGCTTGTGCTAAATTTAAACGCTGCGTTGCTGTTTCTTTTGACCCTAATGATAATATTAACGGGTTAGATGTGGTTTCTAAAAACGCTAACCCACAAGTAATTACCCAAAGTGAAATTAAAAAATAATTAAACTCTTGAAAAGCTGCTGCCGGATAAAACAAAAAAGCTCCTATTGCATACAAACACAACCCTAAAACTATACCAGATTTATAACTGTATTTTCTAATAAACAAAGCGGCAGGCAATGCCATAAAAAAGTACCCAAAATAAAAAGCAAATTGTACTAAAGAAGCCTGCATATTAGATAATTCTGGCATTACTTTTTTAAATGCAGAAACCATAGGATTGGTTAAGTCATTTGCAATTCCCCATAAAGCAAATAAAGTGGTTATCATTATAAAAGGAAATAACAATTCCTTTTTTACTATTGGGATATTTTTTGGTTGATTCATATTTAGGTAAATTACTTTTATTGATAAAACTACAGATGACAAATACTAACTAAAGCCGCAATTGGCTTAAACAATAGAACAAATGATTTTATCTACTATTCTGTTAACAAAGACCTATCTAAATGCACATAACCGCCGTCTACTGTAATAAACTGTCCTGTGGTATGCGATGATTTTGAAGATATTGTAAACAAACATTGGTCTGCTATTTCAGCAGGCATTGTCATTCTATTTTCTAATGGTATCTTTTTTACAATAGATTCAAGTTTTTCTTCTCCGTTTTCTAATGTTTTTATCCAAGCTTCGTAAGCAGGTGTCCAACTCTCAGCAATTACAATAGCGTTAGATCGTATTCCGTAAGTAATTAAATCTACAGCCCACTCACGAGTTAAACCTAAGACACCTCCTTTAGATGCTGCATAACCAGATGTACCTCCTTGACCAGTAAGAGCAACTTTAGACCCTATATTTAAAATATTTCCTTTGGTTTTTTTAAGCATTGGCAAGCAATATTTTACCATTGCAAAGTAACTTACCATATTAAGTTTAAGTGAGTACATAAAATCCTCTACAGAAGCATCTAAACCTGCACCATCATTAACACCTACATTATTTATTAATGCATCAATTTTACCATATTTTTTTTCAATTTGTTTAGCCGCAGCTTCAATTTGTTTGTGGTCTGATAAATCTGTTTTTACAAACAAAGCATCTACACCTTTTTCTTTAAGTTCTTTCTCGTATCCAAAACCTCTATCATTTCTACAAACTATTACTGGTATTGCCCCTTCTGCTGCTAAATGCTGTACTATAGTTTCTCCTATACTCCCTTTAATACCAGCAGCACCTGTTACTACAACTACTTTATTTTTTAAACCTAAATCCATTTTATATCTTTTATAAATTATAAAATTTTACAGCATTTAACCCAAGTATCTTTTCTTGATCTCCCTTACTCAATTGGGAAATAAAATCTGTAACTAACTCTTTAACTTTTTTATAATTACCAGCCACTAAACACACAGGCCAATCTGATCCAAATAATAACCTATCTGCACCAAAAGCTTTTAAAACAAGTTGCATATATGGTGCTATAATTTCTGGTGTCCACGTGTTATAATCTGCTTCTGTTACCATACCAGATAGTTTACAATAGACATTTTGTTGTTGACCAATTGCCAACATTAAGTTTGCCCAACCATCATAAAAACCGTCATTTATATAAGGTTTTGCTATATGATCTATTATAAAGTTGATGTTAGGAAACTTTTTTACAAACTCTAACACCGCACCCAATTGATGTGGAAACACAAGAATATCATACGTGAAATTGTATTTTTCTAATTTTGAAATTCCATTTAAAAAATCTGGCCTTAATAAAAAATTATGATCTGGCTCTCCTTGTACTACGTGCCTAAAACCTTTTATTTTTTTTAGCTTGCTGTAATTTTCTAAAACCTCATCTATAGTATCTGCTCTAAAATCTACCCAACCAACAATACCTTTTACAAAGCTATTTTTAGATGCTAAATCCAATAAAAAATCGTTCTCTAAAGTTGTTTGGTCTGCTTGCACCGCAACACAGCCGTCTATATTATTTTCTAGATAAACCTTTTTTAAATTAGCAGGCATAAAGTCCTTTCTAATTACAGCCATATTATCATCTATCCAACTATGTTTTGCTGGTTCGTATTTCCAAAAATGTTGGTGGGCATCTATTATCATATTATTTTTCTAAACTTTTAAGACATTGTTCTATTCCATTTTCTTCAATAGCTATAATGCTTTTGGTTATAAATTCTACTAACCCTTTATACGGAGTTAAATCTTTGCCCATTATATTTTTATTAGCTAAAGTGTGCTTTACTAAATCTGATAGAGATTGTGATTTTTCATCTACCATTTTCCATTGGTTTTTAAAAAACTCTACAACCAACTTATCATCAGTAACAGCAATAGCTTCCCCATTAAAACTACCTTTATAAAAACGAATTAAACTTGCCAATGAAAAAGCTATTCGTTTAGGAAAAGAGTCATATAACTGGGTATATTCTATAAAAGAAGGTAACAACCTTGCCTGAAATTTTGAAGTGCTATTTAAGGAAATTGTAATAAGAAAATGTTCAAGCGTAGGGTTTTTAAACCTGTCTATAACTGAGTTTATAAAAGCATCTATTTCTTTTGCTGAAAAATTGGTTAGTGTAGGTTTAATTTCTGTAGCTAAAACTTGTAAAATATGATTGCTAACCACATCATTATCCATACTCTCTTTTACTGTTCTAAGTCCGGCTAAATAACCAACCGGAACTAAAGATGTATGTGCGCCATTTAAAATACGCACTTTCATTTCTCGGTAATCTGCTAAATCTTTTACAAACTGTACATTAAGGTCTGTTTTAGAAAAAGGTAACTCTTTTTGTACTATAGCATTTGCTTTTATTACCCAACTATGGTATTCTTCCCCAGCAACTACAAGTTTATCTTTAAAACCTATATTGTTTTCTATAGACGCAACCCTGTCTGCAGGATAACCAGAAACAATACGGTCTACAAGTGTGCAACAAAAATGGTTGCAATTTAAAATCCAGTCTATAAACCCTTGTTTTAATTGCCAATGCTCTGCATATTGTAAAACTGTTTCTTTTAAAGCCTCACCGTTATTTTCTATTAACTCACAAGGCAATAAAATACACCCCTTGTCTTCTGCCCCGTTAAAATAACTATACCTGTGATGCAACCACAATGTTAGCTTTGCAGGAAACTCTTTTGGAGGGCAATCTGTAATTTTATCATTTTTAGAAAACAGAATTCCGGCTTCTGTAGTATTAGAAACTATAAACCGTAATTCTGGTAACTCTGCTAATTCTAAGTACTTATCCCACTCTGTATAAGGTTGAATAACTGTACTTATAGATTCTACTAACGTAACCTCCGAAATTGTTTTTCCGTTTTTTATACCATCTAAAGCAACAGTAAACAAGCCATCTTGTGCTCTAAGGGCTGTATAATCACCTCTTTCTGTTGGTTTTATTACAGCTACACTACCATTAAAATCTGTTGTTTTGTTTAACACATCAAACATCCAATCACAAAAAGCGCGTAAAAAGTTACCTCCACCAAACTGCATAACACGTATGGGGTGTATAACTGGCTTTTGTGCTGTACTCCTATCTACTAGTTGTATCGTTTTTTCTTTTGTTGTCATTTTTACAATGCGTTGTTTACTATGTAAATAGTATTTATAAAGAAACTCCTCTCTTCCACGGAATAAAGTCGTTATTGCCATGTGTTACTGCTTTAGATGCTAGTTCTCCGCTAGCTACTTTTATAATGTGTTCTAAAATTTTTTCTCCCATAGTTTCTATGGTATCCTCCCCGCTTATAATAGTCCCCGCGTTTATATCTATAATATCTTCCATACGTTGGTACAAACTAGTATTGCTAGACATTTTTAAAACAGGTGCAACAGGATTTCCCGTAGGCGTACCTAGGCCTGTTGTAAATACCACTACGTTACAACCAGAACCAACCAAACCGGTGGTAGACTCTACATCATTCCCTGGTGTGCATAATAAATTTAATCCTGGCATATGCACTTGCTCTGTATAATCTAATACACTTACTACAGGAGATGTACCTCCTTTTTTTGCTGCTCCGGCAGATTTCATAGCATCTGTAATTAAGCCATCTTTAATGTTTCCGGGAGACGGGTTGTTTTCAAAACCAGAACCAACAGCAACTGCTGCTGCAGAATATGCTCGCATTAAATTGTAGAACTTTTTAGAGTCTTCTTCTGTAACACACCTATTAATTATTTCTTGTTCTACACCGTTTAGTTCTGGAAACTCTGCTAGAACAGGACTACCACCTAAGGCTACTAATAAATCTGATGCATAGCCTAGAGCTGGGTTAGCAGATATTCCTGAAAACCCATCAGAACCACCACACTCTAAGCCTAAAACCAATTTACTAAGCGGTGTTGGTTTACGAGTAATTTTATTAGCTTCTATTAAACCTAAAAATGTATGTTTAACTGCTTCTTCAATAAATTTACGCTCGCTTAAACTACGCTGTTGTTCTAAATAATATACTGGTTTTGTAGTGTTAGGATCAATAGCCAAAATAGCGTCTTGCAACATAGAAATTTGCGCATTTTGGCATCCTAAACTTAAAATTGTAGCACCTGCCACATTTGGGTTACATATATAACCTGCTAATAATTTACATAAGGTTTCTGAGTCTTGACGTATACCGCCACAACCGCCATCGTGTTTTAAAAATTTAATTCCGTCTACATTAGGAAACACCCTATTTTTAGCCATTTCCTCGTGTGTGGTAATTATAGGTGTATTTAAAATTTGATCTTTACTTGCTCCTGTTTTATACTGCTTAATTAAAGCATCTGTATCTACTGCAAAATCTTTTTTTGTTTGGTAGCCTAGTTTCTCTGCAAGTGCAGCTTCTATAACATCAATATTTCTGTTTTCACAAAAAGTTAGTGGTATTACCAACCAGTAGTTGGCAGTGCCTACTTTACCATCTTCTCTATGGTAGCCATTAAATGTTTTATTTTTAAATTTAGATGCATCTGGAGCATTCCAAACAAAATCTTTTTTATCATTATTAAAGGTTGCTGAAGCGTGTTTTATATTTTCCGTTGTAATAGCTGTACCAGCCATTATAGCAGTTGTTGCTTTGCCTATTAAAACACCATACATATAAACTTCATCGGCAAGTTCAAAATCACACAAAGCAAACTTATGTTTTTGCTTTATATCTTCTTTTAAAACTATTTGTTTATCTGCAATACTTACTACAGTGCCTTTATTTAATGCAGTAATGGCCACTATAATATTGTCTTTAGCATCTATTTGTACGTAGTTTTTAGACATTGCTATTTTTTAAAAATTTACAGTTGCTTTTATTACTCCTGTTTCCGGTTTAAGCCAACTGTCAAAATTTGAAATCATCTCTGTAAAAGGTACAGTGTGCGTTATAAAAGAATCTGTAGGAAACTGATCTAGCACATTAATTACGTGTTCAAAATCTTCTGTTGTTGCATTTCTACTACACATTAACGTCATTTCTTTAGCGTGTATAGCTGGGTGTGTATAGATTAACTCCCCTTTAGAAAGGCCTACTAGTATAAATCTTCCTCCGTGAGACATATAAGACGGACAAGTTTCTAATGCTCCTTTATGTCCAGATGCATCAAAAACAGCAGTACATAAATCGCCATTTGTAATCTCTGTAATTTTAGCTACAGGATCTTCTGCTACATTTACAGTATAGTCTACTCCTATTTTATCTTTAGCATATTGTAGTCTTTGCTCATTTAAATCTAGAGCAATTACTTTAGCACCTGCAATTTGTGCCAGTTTCATAATTCCTATGCCAATAGGACCGCAACCCACAACAGCTATAGTTTCTCCTTTTACAATCTTTGCTCTTCTAATAGCGTGTGCACCAATAGCCAAAGGTTCTACAATTGCCATTTGGTCATTAGATAAATTATTTGCCGGTATTAAAATAGTAGTTGGCACGGTAATTTGTTCTTGCATACCACCGTCTGTATGCACGCCCAAAACTTTAATATTTGTACAACAGTTTGTTTTTCCGTTTCTACAAGCTATACAAGTACCACAGCTTATATATGGCATTACAACTACCTTATCACCTGCTTTAATTCCTTTATCATTTTCTCCAATTTCTAAAACCTCCGAAGCCAATTCATGACCTAAAATTCTAGGGTATGTAAAAAAAGCTTGGTTGCCACCATAAGCGTGTAAATCTGTACCACAAATACCTACTTTATTAATTTTTAATAAGGCTTCATTTTCTTTTCTAACTGGTGCTTCTTTCTCTTTTAAAAGAAATTCTCCTGGTTTTTCACAAACTATATACTTCATTATTTATGGCGTTATTGTTAGTTTATTTTAACAGTCAATACTACTATTAGATCATTGGTAAAGTTCGTTTATATCATTTTTGTTAATTACAGTATATGTTTTAAAAGCTAGAACATATGTTGTTTGTTAACCTTTAGCAACACCAGTAGACCAAATTCAAATAACTGATACACAATTATTTAAATATAACTTACTTGTTTTTTATTTAGTGAATACAAAAAACCATATGACCTATTGTATCTACTATTTTGATATATTTGTTAGTATGACCTATAGCCCTACCAAACTTTATGCTTACCAAAGAATACTGCTATTAACAGTTGGTGTATTCTTAATATTAACTACTACTACATATGCGCAAAACTCTTTAAAGTTTGAACACCTATCTACGGAAAATGGTTTATCGCAAAGCGATGTTAATGTTATTTTTCAGGATGATAATAGGTTTATGTGGTTTGGTACACACGATGGCTTAAATAGATATGATGGTTACAACTTTACCATTTTTAAACCTGATGCAGAAAACAAGAAAAGTATAAGTAGTAATTTAATCTGGAAAATTATTGATGATGATAAAGGAAACTTATGGATTGGTACTACAGGTGGTGGATTAAATTATTTTGATAGAGAAACCGAAGAGTTTAAAACCTACAAACACGATCCAAAAGACGACAGTAGTTTAAAAAGTAATTATATAACTGTACTTTTTAGAGATAGCAGCAATAGGTTATGGGTTGGCACTGTTAAAGGTGTTAGTATGGTAGATTTAAACAAACCCACAGATTCTTTAAATTTTACACATTACAACTTATACCAAAACAGTTCTGTACCTATTAAAAACACAAATAATGTAAGTTCTTTTTTTGAAGACAGTAAGCATCAAGTTTGGATTGGCGGTATAAACGGTTTATCAAAATTATCTAGAGACAATAATGGCAACATATATTTTCAATCTGTAAACCACCTTATTAATCTTCCTAATGTCAATGTTAAAACTATTGCCGAAGATAATTATGGTAATTTAATTTTAGGTACCAACGAAGGTTTATACAGATATATACCTACTAAAGAAACCAACCAAGTTGAGTTTTTACATGAAGGTGTCTGCAATGCAATTTCTATTAAAAACAATAATATATGGGCAGGTACAGATAATGGTTTATTAGAGTTTTCTAACACATCTAGCACAGCAATACCACAATTAATTAGTGTTTATAAATACGACCCAAAAAACCCCAACAATAGTCTAAGCAAAAATGCTATAAAATCTTTGTTTATAGACCATACTGGTATTATTTGGGCTGGTGCTAATGGTGGTGGTGTAAATAAATTTGACCCGCATAGAAAGCAGTTCTCTCACATAAAAAAGAGTTTAGATTCTAATAGCTTAAGCAATGATAAAGTACGTGCTATTTTTGAAGATAGTCGTCAGAACTTATGGGTAGGGACAGAAGGTGGTGGACTAAATTTTATTAAAAAGAATAACATCACCAAGGATTTTAACCAATTTCAGCACTTTGATAATGTCAACAAAATATTTGCTATTGAAGAAATAGAATTAAAAAATAAAAGAAAAATATTTATTGGAGGTGAGTTTTCTCCTGGGCTTTTTGAAATTGACATCACTAACAATAAAAAATTATCAGAAAGCGATTTAAAGTTGATTCCGGATGTATCTGGCAGTGTATTTTCTATTTTACAAGATAGAAATAAAAATATATGGATAGGAACCTATAATGATGGTGTACACAGATGGCTAATAAACAAAGATGGTACAACTTTTACTAAAGATATTTTAAGGCAAAGCAACAACCAACAGTTTAGCATACCTAATAATATTATTAGAGATATTTTTGAAGATTCTAAAGGAAATAAATGGTTTGCTACAGGTAATGGCTTAAGTAAGCTAGCTCCTGAACAGCAAAAATCTAAAGCACCAAAATTTCAAAATTTTAAAAATAATCCTGAAGACAAAACTACATTAAGTCACAACTATATATTAACTGTTTTTGAGAGTAAATCTGGAACTATTTGGGTTGGTACTTTTGGCGGTGGATTAAATAAAGTTATTGTACATAAAGATAAAACAATAAGCTTTAAGCGTTACACAGAAAAAGATGGTTTGCCAAACAACGTTATTAAAGGAATTTTAGATGATGACCAGGGTTATTTATGGATGTCTACAAATAATGGATTATCTAAATTTAACCCTACGGATGAAACTTTTCAGAATTACGATGTTAACGACGGATTACAAAGTAACGAGTTTAGCGAGCTAACAGCCTTAAAAACCAAAGAAGGCCAGTTGTTTTTTGGTGGTGTAAATGGGTTTACTACTTTTTATCCTGAAGAAATAATTAGTAACAAAATTAAAGCTGAAACTGTACTTACCAACTTCTCTATTTTTAACAAACCTGTTGCAATTGGCGAACGTATAAACGGAAGAGTAATTTTAGATAAATCTATAAACTCCATTGATAAAATAAAACTAAAGTATAGTGAAAATAGCTTCTCTTTTGAGTTTGCTGCATTACATTACGCGGCATCCAGAAAAAACAAATACGCCTATAAACTAGAAGGTTTTGATAAGGATTGGATATATACCACATCAAAAAACAGATATGCTACCTATACCAATTTAGAGCCTGGATCTTATGTTCTAAAAATAAAAGCTTCTAACAATGACTATATTTGGGACGAAACTCCAATTGAATTAAAAATAGACGTTACACCGCCTTGGTGGAGAACAAACCTTGCTAAAATTTTATACGTACTACTTGCAATTGTTCTTTTACTTGCATTTAGGAGGTTTACTATAATTAGATCTGCAGAAAAACATCAGCTAGAATTAGAACATTTAGAAAAGGAAAAGCACGAGGAAATTCATAGATTAAAATTAGAATTCTTTACAAACATATCTCACGAGTTTAGAACTCCATTAACCTTAATAAAAGGTCCTTTAGACTTTTTATTAAAAAAAGCAGATACCATTACCCCAAAAGAGGCAAAAGACCAGTATGTATTAATGCGTAAAAATACAGATTACTTATTGCGCTTAGTAAATCAGTTATTAGATTTTAGAAAAATGGATCACGGTAAAATGAGCCTTAATCTAAGTAAAAATAATATTGTAGAATTTTTAAAAGATGTTGGTGAACCTTTTCAGTTTTTAAGTCGAAAAAAGAATATTAATTTTGAAATTAATGTTTCTAAAGAATCTATTTTATGTTGGTTTGATACCGATGCGGTTGAAAAAATAATAAATAATTTACTTTCTAACGCATTTAAATTTACTCCAGAAAATGGCAACATTAAACTAGATATATTCAATGGTACAGATTTTAAAAAACCAGAAGATATAGAGCTCAACATAGATCAATCTAAGTATATAGTTATACAAGTAAAAGATTCCGGACCTGGCATACCTGCGCATAGATTACAACATATTTTTGAACGTTTTTATACAGAAATTGGTTTAACAACCCACGTAAATACTAAAGGTACAGGCATTGGTTTATCTTTTACCAAAAACTTAGTAGAGCTACACCAAGGTATAATTAAGGTTAAGAGCGACTCAGAAAACGGATCTACTTTTTATGTTTGGTTACCAAAAGAAAAAGAAACATATGAAGAAAAAAAAGAACTTAACTTCCATGAGGTTTTTGAAGACAATACATTTATTAGTAAGGTAGATGCAGAGTCTCACGCCATAAGTTTTATGGATGATATTATAGACCAAAATATGACTAGGTCTAGATCTAAATTACCTATACTTTTAATTATTGATGACAACCCAGATATTAGATCTTTTATAAAAAAAGGCTTAGGAGAGAACTACTATATTTATGAAGCCGAAAATGGAAAAAAAGGACTAGAACTTGCTAAAAAATTTATTCCTAATATTGTTATTACCGACTTGGTAATGCCGGTTATGGATGGTATTGACTTTTGTAACCAAATAAAATCTACACAAGAAACCAGTCATATTCCTGTGGTAATGCTAACCGCAAAAACGTCTCAAGAAAAAGAAATTGAAGGTCTTAAAACGGGTGCAGATGTTTACATTAGAAAACCTTTTGACTTAGAATTACTAGAGCTTAAACTCTCTAATATTTTAAATGATAGAGAAAAATTAAGACGAAAATTTAACCGTGAAATTACGCTTCAACCTAACGAAGTTACAGTAACATCTTCTGATGAAACCTTTTTACAAAATGCTATAGAAATTGTAGAAAAACATATGATGAATTCAGAATTTAGTGTAGAAATGTTGGTAAAGGAAATGAATATGAGTAGAAGTAACTTGTATTTAAAAATTAAAGAACTAACTGGTCTTTCTTCTAGTGAATTTATAAGAAACATTAGACTAAAAAGAGCTGTACAGCTTTTTGAAAAGAGCGATTTATCTGTAAAGGAAATAATGTATATGACTGGTTTTAACACAGCATCATACTTCTCTAAATGCTTTAAAAAACAATTTGGTGTTGTTCCTAGCAAATACATAAGAATTACAGACGAAGACAGCCCTAATAAGGAATAGCTCACAAGATTAAAACATATGTTTTACTATTAAAACCATCTGTAATCTGCTTTTAAAGCTGCAAATCTCAACTTTGTTACATAGGAGTTAATTTTATTATTGTGCGCACACTTTTAGTGCGTGCAATAATTTTATTGTAAAAGATATAGTTATGAAGATTTTTGCAGCTGTTTTAATAATAGTGCTTACGCTTAGTGCTTGTGATAAAAAAGAAAAATCTAAGTTAAAAAAACAACAACCAAACATTGTTTTCATTTTTACAGATGACCAAACATACACGTCTATTAATGCCTTAGGAAATTCTGAAATTAAAACTCCTAATATGAATGCCCTTGTGCATCAAGGAACAACGTTTACTAACGCTTATAATATGGGATCCTGGAGCGGCGCAGTTTGTGCTGCATCTAGAGCTATGCTTATTTCTGGAAGAACGGTTTGGAGAGCTAATAATTTTAGACAAAATTGGAAAAAACAAGACTCTATAGATAAAACGTGGGCAAAATTGTTAGAAAACAACGGATATGACACGTATATGACTGGTAAATGGCACGTAGATGCTGCAGCCACAAAAGTTTTTAAACATACCGCACATATAAGACCAGGTATGCCTAAAGATGCTTGGGACCACGCAACAATGGTTGCAAAGTTCGATTCTCTTTACAAAACTAAAAATCCAGATTCTAAAACAATTATGCCCAATGGTTACAACAGACCATTAACTGCTACAGACACCACTTGGTTACCAACAGATATTACTAAAGGTGGTTATTGGCAAGGAGGTACACATTGGAGCGAGGTTTTAAAAGATGATGCCATTTCTTTTATAAACACTGCCAAAGAAAAAGAGACACCGTTTTTTATGTACTTGGCTTTTAATGCTCCACATGATCCTAGACAAGCGCCAAAAGAATACCAAGATATGTACAACTTAGAAGATATTCGTGTACCCAACAGTTTTTTACCAGAGTATCCATACAGACAAAGTATTGGCAATGGTGATAATTTACGAGACGAGGCTTTGGCTCCTTTTCCTAGAACAGAACTTGCTATAAAAACGCACATAAAAGAGTATTACGCAAGCATAACACACTTAGATGCCCAGATAGGAAAAATACTAGCTTCATTAAAAAAATCGGGAAAAATGGATAATACCTACATCATTTTTACGGCAGATCACGGCCTAGCAATGGGAAAGCATGGACTAATTGGCAAGCAAAATTTATTTGACCATAGTATTAGACCTCCAATGGTAATTGTGGGGCCAGATATTCCTAAAAATAAAAAGAACACAGCAGATATTTACTTGCAAGATGCTATGGCAACCTCATTAGAAATTGCAGGCGTACAAAAACCTAATTACATAGAGTTTAATAGCTTTTTACAGCTAGCAAAACAAAATAATACAAAAAGCAATTACAATAGTATTTACGGTGCGTATTTAGATGTACAAAGAATGATAAGAAAAGATGGCTACAAGCTTCTTGTATACCCTAAAATTAAAAAAGTACTGCTGTTTAATCTACAAACAGACCCTGAAGAAATGAATGATATTTCTAACCTACCTGAAGAACAAAACAGAGTTGCATTACTTTTTAAAGATTTGCAAGAGCTTCAAAAAGAAATGGACGATTCTTTAGACCTATCAACATCTAAACCTCAATTTAAATCAAACTAAAAAATAAACCATATGCAAACGTATAAGTTAACCACTGTACTACTTTTTCTAGCTCTCTTTTCTTCTTGTCAAAATAAAGAAATAGAAGTTTTAGCAGATCAGGATTTTAATAAAAACTGGTTATTTATAAAAGATAGTGTTCCTAATGCAGAATCTGTAAGCACAGATGATAGTCAGTGGAAAAAAGTAAACGTACCACATGATTGGGCTATAGAAGGTCCGTTTAGTGATAAAAATAATGCTCGTAACGGTGGTTTACCTATAGACGGTATTGCTTGGTACAGAAAACATTTTACCGTAGAGGCCAAAAACAAAAACAAGCAAATTTCTATAGAGTTTGATGGTGTTATGGACAACTCTAAAGTGTACATTAATGGTAATTTTGTTGGAGATCGCCATTATGGCTATAGTGGTTTTGAGTATGATTTAACTCCGTTTATAAAATTTGGAGAAAACAATGTTATTGCAGTACAATTGGCTCCAGAAATTTTATCTGAAAGATGGTATCCTGGCGCTGGTATTTATCGTAAAGTTCGTTTAAAGTTAAACGAACCCATACATAT
Organism: Cellulophaga fucicola; assembly: GCF_900119145.1. GTDB lineage: Bacteria > Bacteroidota > Bacteroidia > Flavobacteriales > Flavobacteriaceae > Cellulophaga > Cellulophaga fucicola. Next base: position 124,623 of record NZ_FPIY01000006.1, read on the forward strand.
TCCGCAATGGGGAACATACATTACTACACCTAAAGTATCAGATAATAAAGCTATTATTAACATAGAAACTAAAATTAAAAACACATTAAATACAACTGAAAACATTGTAATAGAAACTACCATTTTAGATATAAACAATACAACTGTTGCTGTTTCTAGTAACAAAATAGAACTAGGTAAAACATCAGAACAAAAACAAAGACAAGAAATTACAGTTCCTAACCCTACTTTATGGGATATTGGCAAACCTAATTTATACACAGCGGTAAGTCGTGTTAAAATAAATAATACGGTTGTAGACGAGTATACTACAGAATTTGGTATTAGAACTATTGAGTTTAAAAAAGAAGGTTTTTACCTAAACGGAAAAGCTGTAGAACTCAATGGTGTTTGTATGCATCATGATCTTGGTCCTTTGGGTGCTGCTGTAAATTATAGAGCTACGGAACGCCAAATGCAAATAATGCAACAAATGGGTGCCAATGCATTGCGTACAAGTCACAACCCACCTTCTACAGAAATGTTACAGGTTTGTGATAGACTTGGTATTGTTGTTATAGATGAGGCTTTTGACGAATGGAAAGAAGCTAAAGTTCCTAACGGTTACCATAAGTATTTTGACAAATGGGCAGAGAAAGATTTACGAGATATGATAAAAAGAGATCGCAACCACCCATCTGTAATTATGTGGAGTATTGGAAATGAAATTTTAGAGCAGGGCAAAAAAGATGGTTGGAAAATAGCTAAAATGCTAAATGATATTTGCCATAACGAAGATAACTCTAGACCTACAACTGCAGGTTTTAACTACTACCCTGCTTCATTTACAAACAAATTAGCATACCAAATAGACGTTGTTGGTGTAAACTACAAACCTGCTTATTATGCCGAAATTAGAGAGCAGAATCCTTATATGATTTTTTACGGATCAGAAACATCGTCACAAACAAGTACTAGAGGTTATTACGAATTGCCTTTAGATAAAAATGTAACTAAAGAAACCAATCAAGTTTCTAGTTATGATGTTACTGTTGGTCCGCCTTGGGCATACTCTCCGGATGTAGAATTTGATGCTCAGGAGAAAAATCCACATTCGTTAGGTGAGTTTATTTGGACCGGTTTTGATTATTTAGGCGAACCTACTCCGTATGGCGGAAGAGACAACTCTACAAATGGGTATTGGAATGATGATTGGCCATCTCACGCATCGTATTTTGCACCAGTAGATTTGTGTGGTTTTCCTAAAGACAGGTTTTACTTGTACCAAAGTCAATGGACAACAGAACCAATGGTACACGTATTACCACATTGGAACTGGGAGAGTAAAGAAGGCCAAACCATACCTGTATATTCTTATACAAATTGTGAAGAAGTAGAACTTTTTGTAAACGGAAAATCTTATGGTAAAAAAATTAAAGGAAAAGATTTAACTCCTGTTTTTACAGAATACAATGGCTTTACAAAAGGTGCATATAATTCTAAATACAGATTATCTTGGAACGTACCCTACCAACCAGGAACCTTAAAAGTTGTTGGGTATATTAACGGTAAAGAAGTTACTAGCAAAGAAATTAAAACGGCAGGTAAACCAGCTGCAATAAAGTTAATAGCAGACAGGAATACTATTAATGCTACTGGTGAAGATTTATCTTTTATTACAGTTAGGGTTGAAGATAAAGACGGTAATTTATGCCCTAAAGCAGATCATCTAATTAATTTTAAAGTATCTGGCAATGGCAGTTTAGAGGCTGTTGGCAATGGTAACTCTGCTTCATTAGAGTCTTTTCAAGCAAATCATATAAAATCATTTTTTGGTAAAAGTTTAGCCATAATAAGATCCACAGAAAATTCTGGAGAAATAACACTAACAGCTACTGCAGATAACCTTACCTCTACCACAATAACTATAAAAACTAAATAGGGATGAGTAGTCTTAAAAATTTAATACTTGCTTTTTGTTTCTTTTATTTTGCGCAACTAATAACTGCACAAAAACAACCAAATATTATTGTGGTATTAACAGATGATCAAGGTTGGGCAGATGTTGGTTTTAATGGTGCTACAGATATTCCTACACCAAATTTAGATAGAATAGCTTCTGAAGGAGTTATTTTTTCTAACGGATATGTTTCTCACCCATATTGCAGTCCGTCTAGAGCAGGTTTACTTACTGGTAGATATCAGGCGCGTTTTGGTCACGATTGTAATATACCATATGATGGAGAAAACGATGAAACTATAGGTACTCCTTTATCAGAAAAACTTATGTCTGAAACCTTAAAAGAACAAGGCTATAGAACAAGTGCAATTGGTAAATGGCATTTAGGAGATCATCCAGATTTGTACCCTCCTGCACAAGGTTTTGACCATTGGTTTGGTTTTCCTGGTGGAGGAATGAATTACTGGGGAACAGCAAAAAATGAAATTCAGACTATTTATCGTAATAGAAAACCAGTTCCAGAGAAAGAACTAACCTACTTAACAGACGATTTTACCAATGAAGCCATCAATTTTATCAATAAAAAAGATAAAAAACCATTCTTTATTTACTTGGCATATAATGCACCACACGCACCAGACCAAGCAACAAAAAAATACTTAGAGCAAACTAAACATATAGAGTATGCTGGCAGAAGTGTTTATGCTGCTATGGTTAATGCCGTAGATACAAATGTTGGCAAAATAGACTCTACATTGATTGCTAATGGTATAAAAGACAATACAATTTTAGTTTTTTTAAGCGATAATGGAGGAAGAATAGAGCACGCAGACAACAGACCATACAGGGGGCATAAAGGAATGTTGTTTGAAGGAGGTATTAAAGTACCATTTTTTATATCCTGGCCAAATAAAATAAAAAAGAAGAGTCTGTATTCTAAACCTATTTCGTCTTTAGATTTATTTCCTACTTTTTTAAATGCTGCCGGTGGTAATGCCAATAAAGAAGTAAAATTAGACGGTGTAGATTTAATGCCTTATTTACTAAATAAAAACAAAGGAACTCCGCACAACACCTTATTTTGGAGATCTTCTGGCAATTTTGAGTATGCCGTTAGAAAAGGTAAGTACAAATTATATAAGAGTGCTTATAAAAACAGAACCTTACTTTTTAATATTGAAGAAGATCATTTAGAACGATATGATATTGCTACTAAACACCCAGATATATGCGCAGATTTAGAAAAATCGTATGCAAGTTGGGATTCTAAAAATAAAGCTCCTGGTTGGTTAGATCCACACGCAGAAAATGTTGTTAAAGAGGAAAAAAGATGGGAACAAACACGAGAAAAATCCTTAAAAAAGTAATAAATTTAGCTACAAAATTAATACAATGATACACTTACTAAATAATAAAAAAAGGAGTTTCTATGTTTCTCTTGCACTTGCATCTATAATTTTTATAAGCAGTTGTAAAGAAGTTAAAAAGAATACTGACAAGCCTGTAAAAAATGATACAACTATGGAGGTTGCAAAACCAAATATTGTTGTTATTTATATGGACGATTTAGGGTACGGAGATATTAGTGCAAATGGTGCAACAGAAATTAGTACTCCAAACATTGACAAGTTAGCCTATGAAGGTGTTAGGTTTACAAACGGGTATGCAACTTCTGCAACTTGTACTCCTAGTAGGTACGGTTTACTAACTGGTGTTTATCCTTGGAGAAATAAAGATGCTGCCATTTTACCCGGTACAGCTCCGCTTATTATTAATACAGAGCAAACTACTATTCCTAAAATGCTTAAAAAACAAGGATACACTACTGGTATTGTAGGTAAATGGCATTTAGGACTTGGTGCAGGAAATGTAAATTGGAATGAACGTGTTTCTCCTGGTCCTAATGAGGTTGGTTTTGACTATTCGTACATTATGGCTGCTACGCAAGATCGTGTACCAACAGTTTATATAAAAAACGGACACGTAGATGGTTTAGATCCTAACGACCCTATAGAAATAGATTATTCTAAAAATTATGACAACCAGCCAACAGGTAAAAACAACCCGGAGTTATTAAGTATGAAATGGCATCACGGACATAATAATAGTATTGTAAACGGAATTCCTAGAATTGGTTTTATGAAAGGTGGCGAAGCTGCTAAATGGAGCGATGTAGATATGGCAGATCATTTTTTAAATGAGGCTAAGTCTTACGTTACACAACATAAAAACAAACCTTTCTTTTTATACTATGCGTTGCAACAACCACATGTACCACGTACACCGCATCCTCGTTTTGTTGGTACATCTGGTATGGGACCAAGAGGTGATGTTATTTTAGAAGCAGATTGGATTATAGGTGAATTTATAAAAACCCTAGAAAAAGAGCAGTTATTAGAAAATACGTTAATTGTATTTACAAGTGATAACGGACCTGTTTTAAACGATGGTTATTTTGATGATGCAGTAGAAAAATTAGGAAAGCACGATCCAAAAGGCGGATTAAGAGGTGGTAAATATAGCTTGTTTGATGCTGGTACACGCGTACCTTTTATCACTTATTGGAAAGGAAAAATTACACCTGCCGTTTCTAATGCTTTGGTTTGCCAGGTAGATTTACTAAGTTCTTTAGCTAAACTTACAAACAGTGACACTAGTACCAGTGATAGTAAACAATTATTAGATGTTTTTTTAGGAACATCTAACACAGGAAGAAAGCATTTAGTTGTAGAGGCAAATAAAAAAACTGCTTTAAGAAGTGGTGACTGGGCATTAATACCTCCTTACCCGGGTAAAGCAATAAATAACCAAGTAAACATAGAATTGGGTATAGATAAAGAGTATCAACTTTATAATCTAAAAGAAGATAAAGAACAACAAAACAACTTAGCCGTAACAAATGCTGAAAAACTGTCTGAACTTATTTCTGTATATACACAGTTACGAGGAGAAACTACAGAAGAAATAACAGAATTAGAATTGAAATAAATAATTCTCTTTATCAAAATTTCTAAGACCTTGAAAACACCATTCAAGGTCTTTTTTTATGCAAAAACTTTAGATCTAGGTCCTGATAAGGGTATAAAAACTTTTAATAAACCATATGTTCTATTTTTCAATCCATTTCTAATTACCTAATAGACCAATAATAAATAATTTTAATTTCTCATAAACCAAACTCGTTACAATGAAAATTAAATTAGCATTCTTAAGTTTATTTATAACCGTAATTTCTTTTGCGCAAAGCAACAAATTACCAGAAGGGTTTACGTCTGGAGATAGGACTAAAACAAACTTAAATTTTAACTGGAAATTTCATTTAGGTGATTTACCTAATACGCCTACAGCTACTAATTTTGACGATAGTAGTTGGGAAAACGTTTCTGTGCCCCATACACCACAATTGATATCTTATGAGTTAGATAGCGTAAAAGAAACTTGGGTACAAGAAAAATACCTTCGTGATGTAAGCTGGTATCGCAGAAAACTGATCGTTAAAGCAGATGCCTCTCAAAAAGTATTTATAGAATTTGAAGCTGTCCATAATGCAACTGAATTATGGGTTAATGGTAAAAAAGCGGGAAACTATGCCGTAAACGGATACACGCCTTTTCATTTTGACATTACCAGTTTTGTTAAATTTGGAGAAGAAAACACCATTGCAATTAAAGCAGATAACAGTTATAACCAAACGATAGCTCCAGATCCTCATAGAACAGATTATGTGAAATTTGGTGGACTTTACAGAGATGTATATTTAGTTACAACAAACAAACTACACGTAAACTTTAATTGGGAAGCTTTTGATGCAGGTGTACATATAACAACACCAACTGTAAATAAAAATAACGGTACTGTTACTATTAAAACCACTGTAAAGAATGAAAGTTCAAAAGTTAAAAAAAGTAAAATAATAACCAACATTATTGATAAAGATGGATTAGTAATTAAGAAATTAATATCAGAAATTAATATTGCTGCCAATACAACACATACGTTTAGACAATCTACAACTGTTGAAGAAGAGTATCATTTATGGTCTCCAGATACACCATATTTATATCGTGTAAATTCTGTTATTTATGACAAAGAAACTCCGGTTGATTTTGTTGAAAACAGATTTGGTTTTAGAAAATTTTCTTTAGAAAAAGGCAAAGGATTTGTTTTAAATGGAGAACCACTATTTTTAGTAGGTGCTAACCGTCATCAAAGTTATCCTAATATTGGTGATGCTGTTCCAAATTCGTTTCATTATAACGAAGCTTTACAATACAAAAAAGCAGGAATGAACATTATTAGGTTATCTCATTATACACAAGATGATGCTTTTATAAATGCCTGTGACGAATTAGGAATATTTATTTACGAAGAACCTTCTACATGGATTGAATGGGGTGATGATACTTGGTTTGAAAACTTAGAAAAAGCAACAAGAACGATGATTCGTGATCATAGAAATCATCCATCTATTATTGTTTGGGGAGCAGGTATTAATCATAGAGGTCCTGTACCAAGAATGCAAACTGTTGCCAAAGAAGAAGATCCTTTTAGATTAACAGCCTCTGCTTCTGCTCCATGGGATGGACCAAAAAATGAAGGTGTTACAGATGTGCATGCAACTATGGATTATCGTAGAACTGAATTCCCAGAGAGTGCTTTTACGATGGTTATGGAGCATGGAAGTTCTCCAAATGCTGAAGTTAATCAATTTCACATATCAAGATATAAAGGAAACAAAAACAATTTTGCAGCCATTACTTGGTTAGGTGCAGATTACAATCATTTACAACCCGATATTATTGATGATCAATGGTCTAGAGATTTCATGACTACTTATGGTGTACTTTCACCTTACAGAGTTCCCAAACCTGTTTATTATTGGTATCAATCAGAACTTGTTAAAAAACCAATAGTACATATTGCAGATGAAACTGCTTCTAAAAATGGAAAAGTTAGAGTTTTTAGTAATTGTCAAGAAGTAGCATTATATCAAAACGGAAAACTTATTGCAAGACAGCTACCTGATAATGATGTTACAAAAACCAATTTAAATCATCCTTCTTTTACTTTTAAGCACAATTGGAAAAGTGGCACATTAAAAGCTATCGGATATTCAAACGGTGAAAAAGTAATCGAATTTACTAGACAAAAAGAAGGTAAACCACATCATATAAAAGTTGAATATAATATCACAGATCAACCATTTTATGCTGGTGGATCGGATATAAGATTGGTATACGCTTCTATTCTAGATGAAAATGGCGAAGTCGTAACCAACACAAAAAACGAAATTCAATTTTCAATTTCTGGTGCTGGTGAAATAATTGATAACGGAAAAATTTATGCAAATCCGGCTAAAGTTTATAATGGTGTTGCAGCTATCTATATAAAAGGAACGAATGCCACAGGAACTATTAAAGTAACTGCAAAAGCAAAAGGCTTGAAGTCAGGAAAAGCAACAATTAATACCGTAAAATATAACACCAACGAAATTGCAAACCACGCCCAACCTATTTTCGATTATCCAATTGAACGCGTAGATATTGGAGGAGAAAAGCAATTGGTACAATTTGATTGGCAGGAATGGACAGGAAATTCTAACAACGATTTAAATTTCATTTTAAAGCACACAAATACTCAAATAGAAATTAGTGCCAACAAAAAAATAAATTGGTTAGGAAACGGCACAAGCATGATTGGTGATTTAAGTTTTGTAGGTACAGATGGTGTTTATGTTGAAGAAGGAGAAATCACTTTAAAGCTATCCAACTTAAAAGCTGGTAAATATGCTATAGAAACCTTTCACCATGCAAGAAAAACAGATATTAAATTAACCAATGATATAGAAGTTACTGTAGAAGATGTAGAAGGCAGTTTTACCAGAGTTTCCGATGACCATATTGTGAATTATTATGACAATGATAGTAGTGGTGAAAGAAAACCAATCTCTATAAATTCAACCTTTACATCAGATGGTTCAAATGCTGTTACGATAAAGTTTAAAAGCATCAATAAAAAAGGAACTTTATGGCTAAATGGTTTCATCTTAAAACAAATAAAATAATGAAAATTTATAAAATTCTAATTACAGCTTTATTATTAACATCAACAATAACTGCCCAAAAATATAGTGTTGAAATTTCTTATGTTTCTTTAGATAAAGGAGAAGCTTCACCTATAAAAAAGTATGACACAAATATCAATCCTAAGCAAAAAGTACATCAAAAAGATTTTATTGTTCTGGTTCCTGAAGTTGAATTTCAAACTATTGAAGGCATAGGAGGTGCATTCAATGAAAACGGCGGTGAAGCATTATTTAGCCTACCAAAAAGCAAACAAAAAGAGGTTGTAAAAAATCTATTTAACACCAATAATGCAAATCTGGTTTTTAATAGAACGCCTATTGGAGCAAGTGATTTTTCTTTAGATGCTTACAGCTATAGTATGGCTCCTGAAGATTACAAAATGAAACACTTTTCTATAAAAAGAGATAAAAAATACTTATTACCGTTTATAAAAGTAGCGTTAAAAGAAAACAATGCTATGCTCTTACAGGCATCCCCGTGGAGTCCGCCTGCATGGATGAAATATAGCAATACTATGGATAAAAACAATGTAGATGAAGAAAAAAGCAGATTAAAAGAATCTCCAGAAATTTACAAAGCATATGCCAATTACTTGGTAAAATATATTGAAGCTTATAAAAATGAAGGTGTAGAAATAGATCGTTTTTGTGTTCAAAATGAACCAGATACCTATGCCCCATTTCCTGGATGTAATATGACCATAGAACAATTACAAGAATTAAGTTTAAATTATATTATCCCTGCTTTTAAAAAGAAAAATCTAAACACAGGTATTTGGGCAGGTACGTTTAGAACCATAAATAGAGGAGATCATTACAAGATTTTAAACCCTGAAACTATTAGTAAATTTGATGGAATTGGGTTTCAATATGCAAACGAACCTTTTATGAGAGAAGTAGCTTTATTAGCACCAAATATGAAAATTATGAACACAGAAACCAAGTGTTACAATGGTGATAATTCTACCAAACAAGCTAAAGAAAGATTGTCTGAAATTGCTAATTACATTAATGCAGGAAGCACCAATTACTGCTATTGGAACATCATTTTAAATGAAACTTCTAGAAGTGCTTGGGGATGGAAACAGAATTCATTAATGGTTATTAATCGTAAAAATGGAGAAGTTCAATACACACCAGATTATAATGCAATGTATTTAGCTAGTACTGCTGTAGTTAAAGGTGATAAAAGAATCGCTCACATTTCAAAACATAGAATTGTAACTACAAAAAACAACAACAATGACATTAAAGTGTTAATTCAGAATGATAAATCAACAAGTCAATTTGTAAGATTAATGATTGATGAAGAGGAAATAAATATAGAATTGCCTAAGGATGCATTATGTCGTTTAACTATAAAAAAATAGGGATGATAACTCAAAAAAAAATATGAAAAATCAACAATTATTTTTCGCAATCTACTTTATTACTTTAGTAGGTTTTTCACAGAACAATACTGTACAAATAGATTTTACTACACAAAAATTTATTGGTTCTGAAAGTGAGTTAAATAGAGAAAAATATTTTGCTATGCACAGCTCTTATAACAATGGCGACTTAGCAGATGACCCTGACTACTTATTTAATGATTTAGGTATTAAGTTTGGAAGAACTTTTGGTGGTCCAGGACCATATTCTAAATATAAAAAAGGTGATATGTCTGTGCAAAATGCTAAAAAATTAGCTTTAGAAAATGCAGAGAGATATAAAAATTCTCCTTTGTATGCTACACAAAAAACAACCGATTTAATTATTACAGACCACCCTAGAGATGCTTACAAACTAGGAATGGATTTTGAAAAAACCGCTACTTTTAACGTTGCATATATTAAAAAAGCATATCCTGTAATGCCTAAATATTATGAGGTTATGAATGAACCTTTTGTACACGCAAAAGATTTTGTAGATAGTTATGACAAGACTCCTAAGGTAATTTCAGAAATGTCTGAATTTCATAAAATAGTAGCAGATAAAGTACACGCAGAAATTCCTAATATTATGGTTGGTGGTTATAGTGCTGCTTGGCCAGAATATGACAAAAATAACTTTGCAATTTGGAACACCAGAATGAAGGTTTTTATGGACATCGCTGGAGAAAGTATGCAGTTTTTTGCAACCCATATTTATGATGGCAGAAATGTAGAAGGCGACTTTAATTATAGATCTGGCAGTAATTCTGAGGCAATTTTAGATTTAATTGAGTCTTATAGTTACCAAAAATGGGGTGTTGTAAAACCTCATCTTATATCGGAGTATGGTTACACTGCAAAAGGTTTACAAGGACAACCATACTCACCTATTTTAAATGGTGTTTGTTTAACATCATACAATAACATATTAATGTCTCTATTAGATAAACCAGATAGATTATTAAAAGCAGTACCCTTTATTACTGGCAAAGCTACTTGGTTTTATAAAGATAGTAGAAACCCAGAAGGTCATCCTTACCCTTGGGTATTACTACGTAAAGAAAAAAATGGGACTTACAAATACACACACTTAAGAAAGTTTTGGCAACTTTGGAAAGATGTCCAAGGCAATCGTGTTTACGCAACATCTAACAATCCAGATATACAAGTACACGTATTTGCCAATAAAAATAAAGGGTATGTGGCATTAAACAATTTAGCTGATGATGCACAAAAAATAAACTTAGATTTTTTAAACTCAAGTAAACAATTAATAAAAAACGCTACTATAAAAAGGTCTTACAATAACAAAAACGGTATTCCTAAATTGGTTTTATTTACCAATGCTAAAGACACTAAAGAAATAACATTAAAGGCTGGCGAAACTGTTGTTATAGATTATGATTTGACTAACTATGAGTTTTTAAACACTGTTAAAGAAAATAACTACTATGCTAAAAATTGTTTACAAGAAATTAAAGCTAATAATCCAATAATTTTTTCAGTAGACAATGTAACGTCTTCTAATAAAGGAAATGCAACATTAAAAATGGGACTTGGTAGAACGCACAATTTATCTAAAAAACCTATTGTTAAAATAAATGGAACTATAGTTACTGTACCAACTAATTGGGCTGGTTATGACCAAACTGGCAGAGAACAGTTTTTTGGGGTAATACCAATACCTGTAGCTCTAGACAACATTAAAAACGGAACAAATACTGTAGAACTAACTTTTCCTGATACTGGTGGTTATGTTAGTTCTATAATTATGAATACAGAAAACTTTAAAAACTAAATTATGAGCCTTTCTAATAAATCATATGTTTTAGGAATTATATGCTTGGCATTTTTATTTAGTTGTCAGTCTAAAAAACAAGATGTAATAGCTAAATACACTACTAAACCAAACGTAATTTTAGTAGTTACAGATGATCAAGGTTATGGTGATGTTGGTGCTCACGGAAATTCTGTTATACAAACACCTAACATAGATAAGTTGTATTCTGAAAGTTACCACCTAACCAATTTTCATGTTAGCCCTACATGCGCTCCTACCCGAGCCGCTTTAATGACAGGTAGATATGCAAACAGCACCGGCGTTTGGCACACTGTAGGTGGTTGGTCTATACTAAGAGAAAAAGAAAAAACATTGGGTAATATGTTTGCAGAAGCAGGCTACTCTACAGCTGCCTTTGGCAAATGGCATTTGGGGGACAATTACCCGTTTAGACCAGAAGACAGAGGTTTTCAAGAAACAGTAATGCACGGTGGTGGTGGTGTGCAACAAACTCCAGATTATTGGAATAATACTTATTTTAACGACACTTATTTTCATAACGGTAAGCCAGAGAAATATAATGGTTACTGTACTGATGTCTTTTTTAACGAGGCTATTAATTTTATACAAAAAAGTAAAGACAAACCTTTTTTCTGTTACATAGCACCTAATGCACCACACGGTCCTTACAATGTTCCTAAAGCGTATTACAATTTGTACAAGGATTTAAACGATACCATTTTAGCAGATACACAAAAGCGTTTTTATGGAATGATTACTAATATTGATGACAATTTTGGAAAGCTTAGAAAAAAACTTACGGAACTAAAAATAGCGGACAATACCATTTTAATTTTTATGACAGATAATGGCACATCTGCAGGTTACTACAATAAAAAAGGAATAGTTACTGGGTATAATGCAGGTATGCGCGGTGCAAAAGGCAGCCATTATGATGGCGGACATAGAGTTCCGTTTTTTATCTATTGGAAAGATGGCAAAATAAGCACCGCTAAAGATATACATACACTTACCGCACAAATAGATATTTTACCAACATTAGCAGAATTGTGTAATATAGATTTACCTAAAAATCATTTAAATATAGATGGGCAAAGTCTTGTTTCTATATTAAACGGAAAAGACACCTTAAATAATAGACTTTTAATTACCGACTCTCAACGTGTTCAAAATCCAAAAAAATGGAAAAGCTCTGCTGTAATGCAAAATAAATGGCGTCTAATTAACGGTAAAGAACTTTATGATGTTAGCACAGATATAGGTCAGAGAAACAATATTGCAGCTACCAATAAAGAAAAAGTAGCAGAAATGAGAAGCTTTTACAATAGCTGGTGGACACAAGTATCTAAAGATTTTGACAAAGAAATTTATTTTAAAATTGGCACAACTAAAGAAAACCCAATTACACTAACTGCACACGATACACACGGAGAAGAAACTATGCAACCATGGAACCAAGTACTAATTAGACAAGGTAAAATTGGTAAAGGATATTGGAGTGTAGATGTTTTAGAGGAAGGAAATTATAAAGTTTCTTTAAGGAGGTATCCGGTAGAGTCCAACTTAGCAATTAACACTTCTACTCCACCAATTACTACTAAAGAAATTGTTGGTTTAGAAAAAGATATTCCAGAAGGTAAAAACTTAAATTACAACAAAGCTTCTATTGAGTTTAAGGATCAAATAGTATCAGAAATTGATGTAAAAGAGAATGATTTATCAGCAAACTTCAATATCAATTTAAAAGCAGGTAAAACTAAATTGTATGCAAATTTTATCACCAAAAACGGAGAAAAAAATGTAGCCTATTACGTTTATATTAAAAAGTTATAAAATGAAAAAACTATTTTTTGTTCTTCTAATATGTACTGCTTTTTGCAAAGCTCAAGATAAACCAAATATTGTATTTATACTTACAGATGACCAATCTTATGATTTGCTTGGTTGTACAGGAAATACAATTGTACAAACACCGAATATAGATAAACTAGCAGATAATGGCGTATTGTTTACAAATGCACACGTTACAAGTGCTATTTGCACGCCAAGCAGAATTTCTATTTTATTGAGTCAGTTTGAGCGTAAGCACGGTGTAAATTTTAATTCTGGCACTAGTGTTTCTGATGTTGCTTGGCAAAACTCATATCCCGTTGTTATGCGTAATAATGGGTACTACACAGGTTGGGTAGGCAAGAACCACGCTCCTATTGGCAAAGGCGGTTATCAAAGCGGATTAATGGAAAAAAGTTTTGATTATTGGTATGCGGGGCACGGACATTTAGGGTTTTACCCAAAAGACAATCACGCTATTTTTAATGATGCTATAGCTTTTACACAACCCGAAATTATTAATGAAGGTATAGACGATTTTTTAGATCCTAATGCTCGTAAATTAAAAGGAGCATTACATTTTTTAGAAAATAGACCAGCAGATAAACCTTTTATGCTTTCTATAAATTTTAATTTACCACACGGAGCAGGTACAAACTCTATGAAATTAAAAGATAGTGATGACGATATATACAAAACCTTATACAGAGATATAGCTATTCCGTTACCTGATAATTATATTGCAAAAAAAGATATTACCTCTACTAAATTACCTGTTAGTCTATTTCATACAGAAGATAGGCAAACTGGTTACAATTATGTAGATACACCCGCAACAATTAAAGAGCGTTACATAAGAGAACTACAAGCAATGACGGGTATAGATAGGCTAATTGGCAACCTACTACAAAAATTAAAAGCTCTTAAGTTAGATAAGAATACCATTATCATTTTCACCTCTGACCACGGCCTTTTTGGGGGGCAACAAGGGCTTGGAGGAAAAGCATTGTGTTATGAGCAAACTACACATGTACCCATAATTGTTTTTGATCCTAATGCAACTAAAAAACAAAGAGGTCTAAAAAGCGATGCCTTGGTACAAACTATTGACATTGCGCCAACAATGCTTGCCTATGCAGATATTAAAGCTCCAGAAACCTTTCAAGGTACAGATATCTCTGATTTAATAAAAGATTCAAAAATTGAAGTGAGAGATTATGTATATACTGAAAACTTATGGTCTACACATTTCGGCAATCCTAGATGTGAGTCTGTGCAAACAAAAAATTGGAAATACATTAGGTACTACAAAAACAACAATTTTTCTGCCACTAAAGAAATTAAATATGCAAAGCAAATTGGCATTCCGATCAATGAAATGTTATATAGTATGCATGACCCTCAAATCGCAACATATCGTGATTATATAGATTCTCCTTTATATGGAGAACAACCGGTTTATGAAGAATTGTATAACCTCAAAGAAGATTCAGCCGAGCTTAATAATTTAGCTGAAAATCTTGAATATGCTACAGTTTTAGATAATTTGAGAACACAATGGAAAGTAGAAATAACAGCAGCCAGAGGAACAGGAAAATCACAAGTTTTAAGATATACCAATGATGCTTTTCCAAAAGCGAAACATTGAGGGTAACAACCTATTAATCAACAAACTAATGTAATACAGCTACTATTAAAACACCTTATAACAGCACTAGAATATCTTGAAAACCATATGTGTTACACTTCTGAACATTTAACGAATTGACTAAATTCAATAGGAGCTAACTTTATTAAAAATTAAAACTAATGACCAAAACAGTTAAAGCAGTATAGCTCATTTTATTGATTGCCGTATTTGCCTGCAGTAATTCTAGCAATAGCATTATAGATGTGTCACAGAAGGAAACCAAATTGAAACTCCAGTTAATGAAAACGAACCAGATTCTAACTCGAAACCTACTTTTTTAGCAAATCAAGATCCTAAACCTAGTGGTAAAAAATGGGTAAGTGTTAATGAACTATCGTAACAGTTAGATGCTAACAAATGATTGGATAGAAGAGACCTGAGCACAGGAAATGGGGTTTGAACAACCATTAGAAAATCGTTACACTAAAATTGATTGGTTAAGATTTTGGAAGCTTGAAGACCAATAGTAAACTTAAATACATATTTCATCTAATCACTTCTAGTAGTTGCATTTGTCGTCGCTCTTTTAAACCATGTACTAATGCATTTAGTAAATGAAATAATTACCTTCCAAATTCATTTTAAAATCCCTTCTAAAATCAATCTTTATTTTTCTTTATCGCTCTACCCTCTGGGTGTTGATTAATAGAACCCATACCTTGTGCAAAATAAACTTCGGGCTTATGCCAAACACCGGTACTCTTAAAAGCTGGCTCATCATAATCTAAACTCAAATCGCAATCAAATCGTCCTAAAATTGTATATCCTTTTCCTGGACTACCCGCATTTACAAAATGAGATAAGCCCCAAGTAAAACCTCTGCCATCTTTAGTGTCCGTAAATGCGTCTGGAGCAAAAGGTGCTGCCGCTGTAGGAGTTAAAGAAACACTCGATGCCATTTTAAAATTTACGCCATCCTCAGCATATTGTATGGTTTCACGCTCGTTACCATCCTTAATAGCTAAGGTAGCTACACCACCTTTATAGGGCCAGTATGTGGTCTCATGACCTGATTGCATCACTGGATTTAAAGAATGCTTTTTATAAGGCCCTAAAGGATCTTCTGCTATTGCCAAACCATGCCCTACAGCATAGTTACTTCTATTATCGGGCCATTTGTTATATGCTGCTTTGTAATACACATAAATTTTTCCGTCATGTACCAGAGGCTGTGGATCATGCGTAGCTTTATGGTCCCATTCTCCTTCTTTACCAAACGGAATTACTTTATCTC
>NZ_FPIY01000007.1:0-107621 GCF_900119145.1 Cellulophaga fucicola
GAAACACTCGATGCCATTTTAAAATTTACGCCATCCTCAGCATATTGTATGGTTTCACGCTCGTTACCATCCTTAATAGCTAAGGTAGCTACACCACCTTTATAGGGCCAGTATGTGGTCTCATGACCTGATTGCATCACTGGATTTAAAGAATGCTTTTTATAAGGCCCTAAAGGATCTTCTGCTATTGCCAAACCATGCCCTACAGCATAGTTACTTCTATTATCGGGCCATTTGTTATATGCTGCTTTGTAATACACATAAATTTTTCCGTCATGTACCAGAGGCTGTGGATCATGCGTAGCTTTATGGTCCCATTCTCCTTCTTTACCAAACGGAATTACTTTATCTCCGCCATGGGTCCAAGGGCCATTGGGCGAATCAGCATAGGAAATAGATACAGGACACAAATCTCCTCTTAACCCACTCGGTTCATCAAAAGCTTGGTAGTACAGATAGTATTTATTCTTCCAAACAAGAATATCGGGCGTAGCCACAGAACGCCATCCTGACTTTGGCTTTTCAGGACGTGAAATAGCCACCCCTTTTTCTTCCCAAGTAACTCCGTCTTTACTAGTAGCATACCAAATATCACATAAATCCCAATCGGTAGAAGGTATTACATCGGTAGCCTCTGCCGCACGATTCCAACCAATAGGAGGTACTACTGTATGCCTTTTAGTGTACCAAACATAATAAGTATCATTTACCAAGATTGGTCTAGAAGGATCTCTTCTAGAAATAGTACCATCACCATTATTATAATCAAAACCATTTAAACGCGTATACTTAAATTGCGAGAAAAGTTCATTGTCTTGAACTCTTGGTGTTGGGTAATTAAACATTCGTTCTGAAGAAGCACTAAGCGGAATATTTGGCTTTTCAATAGGCATTTTAAAAGGAAAAACCTGTAAAGTATCGATTATGACATTGTCTACAACCTTAGCTTCTTTCTGAGTACAAGATATTGCCGAGAGCACTACCAGTAAAAGAGTACTTATCTTCAAGTTATGTGAAAACTTCATAGTTTATATGTTGTTTGATGTGAATTTTACTATTTTAAATTATTCCCACTCTTTGTAAATTTCTTTTAATTGATGGTAGGCTTTCTTTTTATTTCGATGTTCATCAACTATGCCCCATTCTCTAAAACCCGAAGCGGGTGTACCTTTATAATTACTTCTGTAATCATTATAGCTCCAAATAGAAACGCCTGTTACCCAAGGGTACTTTTTCAATTCATTTAAATAGCCTACCAATTCATCGCTCAAAGCACCTTCTGGTGCAGGACCTATTTGACCTATTCCTATTTCAGAAATAAAAATGGGTTTTCCTGGGAATTTCTCATGTGTTTTTTCTGCCAATACAGGTGCATTTCCGTAGCTATTCATCGATATAAAATCTACCTTCTCATAAGGCTCCGTTCCTATTTCCCCTTTTCTATACGTGGTTATACTCACATAAGTTTTTAGCCGTGTACTATCTAATATTGCCACATAATCTAACATAGCATCTACGTAACCATACTGCCCTTTGGTTAAGGCCTTATCATCCCAATCATCCCCAGGATTTCTCAATTCATTCCCTACACTCCAAGCAACTACAGAAGGATGGTTAAAATCTCTCTCAATCATTGTTTTCATCCATTGTTTGGTTAAAGGATTATCTGGAAAAGAATTAGGGTCTTCATCTCCCCAAACGGGAATTTCTTCCACTAATAAGAATCCGTTTTTATCACAAAAATCTAATAGATTTTCAGATAAAGGGGCATGCATTAGTCTTGAAAAATTACACCCCAAAGACTTTATATCTAAGATATCTTGTGCTATTAACTGATCTGGTTCTGTATTGCCATAGACCGGATGATCGTGTACACGATTGACACCGTTCATACGTACAGCACTATTATTTAAATAAAACTGTTCCCCTCTAACTTCAAATTTTCTAATCCCGAAATTATCAACAGTTTGATCCTGCAACATACCATCTACTGCTACATCTGTAGCTAATTGATATAAGTTTGGCGTATCAAAATGCCACAAATCAAAGTCTGAGAGCTTTCTTTTAAACCTTACTACTACTTCTTCTACTTTCCCTGCGTCTATGGATAATGAAGTTTCAGGCAACATTTCTTTGCCTTTAATTGTTGATTTTACAGCAACATTCATTGGCGATTTTCCATTGTTTTCTATTTTATACGTGATGCAAAAATTCACCACTTCATTCTCAAATTCGGGTACCGAACTAATATGCTGGTATACCAAGCGCACAGGTTCATAAGCCTCTAAAACCACGGCTCTACTTATACCGCCCCAAGCCCACCAAGCACCGCGTTTAATGGTATTATCTGCCATTACCACCAAATTGTTTGTTCCTGTTTTATGTATATAAGGGGTTATATCAAAATCAAAAGGCAAATAGCCTCCTACGTTTGTTCCTAAAAACTCACCATTTAACCAAACCTTTGCCGTTTGATAAACGGCTCCAAATTTTAATCTAATGTGCTTGTCTCTCCAATTTTCAGGAAGTGTGAAGCTTTTTTTATAATACCCTTTACCTACATAAGTGCCGTGTTTTTCTCTAGTATCCCAATTGCCAGGCACGGTAATGGTATCCCATTGCTGGTCTATTTGCGACAACACTGCTGTTTCTGCTATAGTATTTGATGCTAAAAATTGCCAAGTACCATCTAAAGATTTATTCTTCTCATAGGAATTATAATCGTTTAAGGGGCTTACTTTTTTACAGGAAGTGCCCCATAAAATAGGAATAGATAACAGTAAAAAGAGCTTCTTATTCATACTTTATTTTTCTTTGGTAATCTGTAATGGAATTTGAATATTGAAGGAGTGTCTCACATTATTCACATCTATAGTATCTGCAGCACATAACAAAGCTAAGGGCTCTCCGTTCTCTAGATATACTTGGGGACGTTCTAGATGATCAAATTTTGTTTCTGTACCATCTTCCCAAGTAACTGTCCTGTCAGATATTTCAAAATACTTGCCTTGCTCCCATTTTATTCCGTCTTCAGAATCATAATGTACTAAAGAAAAAACTCTTTTTTTATCTACTGTTTTAAATCTTTTTACAATAGCTCTGTATTTACCATCTTGGTACCAGATATAAGGATCTTCTGCCGGAAAACGCTCTCCTTTAAAAACAAAAATAGGATCAGGATATTTTGTAAAAGGTCCGGTTGGTGTATCTCCTATAGCTACCAAGTGTACTACAGGACCACCAGCTGGTAATTTAAATGCTTTCCCTACTGCCTTGTATACCATTAGTATTTTGCCATCTGGCATTTCACATACAGACGGATTGGAGGTCATCAAGGCGTCATGTGCCTTATCATTACCATGAGCAATATCTAAAACAGGTGTGTCAAATCTTTTCCAAGGTCCGTTAGGACTATCGGCAACGGCAACACCTATTCTTTGGTTATTTCTATGTTCCCAATTTAATTTAGGGTTTCCGGGGGCACTTACAATTTCTTTATTTCCAGTGTTACCCATATAATATAAATAGTACTTGCCTTTAATTTTAAGGATGGTAGGGTTGTGTGTTGTAGCTCCATCCCAATATTCTTTTCCCCTATCACCCAATGACACCTCTTGAAAAGTGAATGGTCCAAATGGACTAGTAGCCGCAGCATGCGCAATTTCTGAATAGTTTACCCATTCCCATCCAATATTTTTTGGCCATCTAGAGTAAAACATGTGGTATAAACCATCTTCGCCTTTGGTTAAGGTACCACCCCAAACACTTTTGCTTTCTTCTTTAAAAATTGATTTTTTTGATACTTTGCCAAATTCAATTTTAAAATTTTCTATTTTTTCTACAACTTTTTCTTGTTCTTTTTGTTCCTTTTTTTCTTTACAAGATGTAATTGTCAAGATTAAAAAAACTGCTACTATTATGTTTTTCATAATTAATTCTTTTTCACAGTTATTACCGGAGACCAATTACTATCTCCATTTTTATCTTTTCTTTTAATTTGAAGAAAATAGGTATCTAACTTCATAATTGGTATAGTCATCATACCTCTAGTATATGTTGTAATTATATTAAGTAATTTATCCTTACTAGTACCGTAACGTACAGTATAAGACTCATCATTTAACTCACCAGAATACCCTACTATTATATAATTATCTCTAATAAAAGTTTGCCAAATTACAGGAGGTAATTTTTGCTGATTATTTTTTAACTCTACGCTCTGTGGCAAACTCTCTCCTAAACTATTTACAGCTATTAGATTTGCTTTTATAGCAGGCAATTGTAAATCTTTAACTTCAATAAAATTAGCAATTGTAGGTTCTGTTTTTACAGTTTCTCCTTTACTATTTGTATAACTAATAAAATATTCTTCTGCAGCAACCACTTCATTAAAATATACTCTTGTTTCATTTTTACCTGCAACTACAGATGTTATAGTTGGTTTTTCTGGTTTTTGCAAGGCTATCGTTTTTTCAAAGCGGGTATAACCATTACTACTTACCAAAGCAATGTTCATAACCACAGCTTTGTCTATACTTTTAGATAGTTTTATTTGTCCTTCCCAAACAGCATCTTCTGGTTGCAACACAGGTAACTTTTTAGTCTCGCTACTTATAACTGTTCCGTTAGCATCTTTTAAATTCCATACCAACTTATAATCTACCATTGTAAAACTAGGGTAGTTATTTCTTTCCTTTATTGGTATAACTATAGCGGCCTTAGTTTTATTAAAAGTTACTTTAATATCTTTAACCGGGCTATTTTCTTTCTGCATTCTTGTGTAGAATCTTCGCTTTTGTCGCCAAGCATTTACAATTCCCCAAGTTCTATTTTCTTCTTCACTAGTACCAATGTACCCGCTTCTGTAATCGTTATACGTCCATAATGAAGCACCAATTACAAATTCATTTTTACCTCTTAAATTATCATTTAAGTCAGATGCTTTAGGTAAGTCTTCATCTAAAGAAGTAGATTTTAACCTATCTACTCCGTATTCTGATATAAAAATAGACTTATTAGGCCACTTATTTCTTATGGCAGATAAAACACTTTGTGCAGTACCTTGAAAAGAGTAATGGTTGTGCATAATTATATCTGTATTAGTATTAGGATCGGTTGCCGGAGTTGCTTCTTCTCTAAATCCAGTATTACTAACACAAGTAACCAATCTGTGCGCATCTAACTCTCTCACATAATTCATCATCATGGTAGCATAAGCATTATGACCTGTGAGTTCATTACCTACACTCCACCCTATTATACTTGGGCTATTGCTATCTCTCTCTACCATTTCCTTAACCCAAGACTTTACCAATGGATAATTGGGGGATGTAAATTCTGAATTATCTAAATCTCTTACGTTTACTTCTTCAAACAATAAAATTCCTTTTTCGTCGCAACGCTCTATTAGTTTTCTATTTTGCGTTCCGTGCATAATTCGCATAAAATTTGCACCCGCATTCTTCATTAAATCTACATCCTTATTAATAATTTCTTGTGGTTCTGATGATCCCCAATATCTATGATCACTAACTCTATTATAACCAGCTAAGCGTACAGCTTCGCCGTTTAGAAATAAGTTTTTGTCTGTTAGCTCTATTTTTCTAATACCAAACCTATCATTTACAGTGTGTACTTCTGTACCATTATCCAAAAGAGTATGTTGCATTTTGTACAAGTAAGGCCTATCAAAATGCCATAGTTTAACATCTTTAGCCTTTAAAGAACTTTTTAAAACTAGTTCTTTAGTAGAGTTTGCTTTAACAGTTACTTTTTTGGTTATTTCTTGTAGTTGTTTTTCTCTATAAATATTGGTTTTTAGATCTAAAACTCTATCCGTAGAACCACTATTTTCAATTCTAATTTTTAGCTCCAAGCTTGCAGTTCCTTTGTCTAAATCTGGGTCTGCATGTATATAATTGTGTGTAATACGTACATCATTATTTTTTACCAAAGTAACATCTCTAATAATACCACCCCAGTTCCAGGTAGCACCAACTATTGCATTGTTATTTGTTTCTACAGCTAAAACATTAGGTTTGTTTAGCTCTACGTTTTTAGTAATATCTATCTCAAACGGAGTAAAGCCTCCTTGGTGTTCTCCTATAAATTTACCGTTTAGGTACACTTTTGCTATATGGTAAACACCATCAAACTTTAGTCTAATTTTTTCGTTCTTATCTAGTGTCCATTTATCAGGAGTTGTAAATGTTTTTCTGTACCAAGCTTTTCCTGTGTAATTAGAAAAATCATTAATCATTCCGTAATGTCCTGGCACTTTTAAATTGTACCAATCTGTATCATCAAAATTGTTTAAAAAAACAGTTTTCTTTTCTTTCTCTGAGCTAATTATTTTCTCTTTAGATACGGGTCTAAAAAGTACAGCGTCTGCAGAGACTGATACGCCATATACATCTGAGGTAATTTCTAATCCGTTTTCTTTGTCTTTTTCAAAAGTAAAAATACCTAGGCTTAACCACTCATCACAGCGATTACGCTGATTAAAATATTGAGTATCTATACCATTAGCGTGTTGTATGTTAACTTTAGTATTTAAGTTAATAGCAAACGGAAAACGTACAAATGCTTCATAATAACCAGATGTTGGTAAGTTTGGAATGTATATTACACTAGACTTATCTGTTTTATCCTTAAAAAAATGTTTTAAGTAGTTATCCTTATAAAAACCAGAGCCTCTTTCTTCTACATTAGTGGTTGTCCATTCTCCTTTTACTTTTATTTGATTAATATCTAGATTATCTACAACAACATCCCTACTGCTGGCTTTTATGTTATTGTAATTAGAGCCTTCACCATAAATAGCATTGAATTTCCAGTTGCCATTTAAATTCATCATTTGTTCTGATTTGTTGTTCTTCATTTTTTCTTGAGAAAACCCAAAAGACACAAACAACAACACAATGATAAACAGCTTATTTTTCATAATTACATACATAAAATTTCGAATATTGAAGCTGGTACATCTATAGACGGATGCATTACTTCTATTACTAATTCTGTTATTTTTATAGGAGTTTTAAAGTGTATAGAATTTATGGTTTGATAGTTATCTTTCTTCTCTACCAACACTTTACCACTTTGATCTTTAATTCTGTAATTACGCACACAAAAAGGGATTACATCTTCTGGGTGTCCCATTAATGTAGACTCCATTGGGTGATCATAATCTGTATCAAAAAAGAGCTTAATTTCTTTAACCTCTACCTCTTTACCCCAATTAATATTTATTGTAGGTTTGTTATCTTTTAAACTAGCAACCCAAGCATTTGCACCTCCCCAAGGCCTAACGTAACCATTACTGCTATTTTCTACATTAAAAGCCTTAATAGCTGGGGAAATAGTCATTGCTATATTTTTACCCTCTGGTCTACGCTGAGGTATCCAAAACTCAAAAGTATCTACACCTAAATCTAATGGTGGTGTTTGCTTACCTGTATTAGAAACTGCTTTATTTGTACCATTAAAAACAGATAGTATACCCGTGAATCTTTTATTACTATTCTTAAGACTTACCTTATTATTCTTTATAAAAGTTACAAATGCATATTTATCTATTTTAAAAGTAGATTTAAAAGAAATTGTTACTTTTTGTTGCCCTTTTTTAAGTTGAAATTTATACGTTTCTAAAATTAAATCTGGTGTGTAGTTTTTTGTATTTTCTGATGAACGAAGCTGCACTTTTAAAACTGTATCTTCTTCTGCATTAGCTTCTACAACAAACTCGTATGCTGTATTTGCCTGTAACGGTAATAACTGTGCTGCTGCTGTTTTTAAGCTCATCCATTCTCCGTCAAATAAAATAGTGTTTAGTTCTAATGTAGATGATGCCGTTACCTTTGCAGAGCTTACTAAATTACTATCCCTTGCTATTGGAATATCTGGAATACTTTGCCCAATTATATTTAACTTATTCTGTAGTGTTTTTAAGTAATTCCCTTCTAAAATATGTTTAGGAAGTATAGCATTGGTAGTACACATATGCGCTGCCATACCCACTGCTTGTGCACAAAAACCAGTTGTTGCCATAACACGTATAGAGCCAAAAGCAACGTGACTAGCACTAATTATTCTGCCTGCAAAAAAAAGATTCTCAATTTCATGACCAATAAAAGAACGATAAGGTATTTGATAAATACCCTTAGAGTGCCATTGTGTACAACCAGATAATTTACTGTAAATACCATCTGCAGGGTGTAAATCTATTGCCCAACCACCAAAAGCAATAGCGTCGTAAAACGTTTTTTGCTCTATTACATCTTGTTGTTTTAGCATATACATACCTTGGAAACGACGACTTTCTCTTTTGCCAGGTACAGTACCAACCCATTCTAGCGTATGGTTTTCTACACCATCAAACTCACCCGAGTTTTTAATAAAATCCCAGACACCATAGATTACTTTCCAAAGCTCATATTTTATTTCTTCTGTATCGTAAATAGTGTCTTTTCTTCCACCATACTCAAACCACCAAAAACGGCAACCTTTATCATCTTTACCAATTGCTTTATATCTAGGAATTTCAGTAATATCTTTTAATGCAAAAGCTGGTGGTCTATACGTTACAGGCGAATTTTCTTGTTTACTATAAAAGTACATTGAGTGCCCTAACAACTCACCATAAGAAGTATCTGGCGCAAATAATTCTCCAAATTCTTCTTTGGTTTCTGCACCCATTCTAAATGGTGCACCTGCTTTAAAAGCTACAATACCGTCACCAGAAGCATCACAAAATAAAGGAGCACTAATTTTATATGTAATTGAATTTTGACTGCAAAACCCTATTACATTATCAATTGTTTTTTCGTTTGACTTTTTAATATCATAAATACTGGTATTTAGTAAAAGTGTAATATTTTCTTCAACCAATACTTTTTCTAGTAAAATGGTATCAAAAATAACAGCATTCCCCTCTTTATTTCTATATAAATTTTCAACAAGAATTTCATCTATAACTCCTCCTTCTCTTGCCCATCTGTTGTTATTGCCCATATGAGAAGTTGCACCTAAAATCCACAGTCTAACTTCTGACGAGGCATTACCACCTAAAACTGGTCTATCTTGTACCAATACTGTTTTAGTTCCTTGTCTAGCTGCTGTTATTGCTGCACATACACCTGCTAAACCGCCACCAACAATAACAAAACCTGTATTTAGCTTAATAGTTTTATTGTCTCTTTTTTGCGGACTATAATCTTCTACTAACATAACTAATACTACTATTTAAGATTTTTATAAACAATTATGCTTCCAAGAATACCAACTAATAGTCCCA
This sequence comes from Cellulophaga fucicola, assembly GCF_900119145.1. Classification (GTDB taxonomy): domain Bacteria; phylum Bacteroidota; class Bacteroidia; order Flavobacteriales; family Flavobacteriaceae; genus Cellulophaga; species Cellulophaga fucicola. The sequence goes on from NZ_FPIY01000007.1 coordinate 9,293, forward strand.
TAATACCAACAAAATAGGCACCAGTTTCAGCTAAAAATGATAAGATTAATATAATTAAGCCTGTTAAAGCAATCCCTATTCCTATTACACGTGCTCCTTTTTTATTTTGAGTGCCTGTGTTTTCTTTTTCTGCAGTAGCTTTTAACTCTATTAAAGCCTTATACTCTTTATATTTTGGGTTTTCTACCGGTTTTAATGTGTAGTAAACTTCATAAATAGTTAATAACACTATTGGTACTGCCACACCAAGTAACATTTCTGATGCTCTATCTAATTTTAAATTAAATAGTAGTGGTACTAAAAACTTAAAAAATGTATTTATAAAAAGTGATATTAGTGTAACCGATAGAATAGTAAACCCTGTTTGTTTTTTAGAGAATAAAGCCCAAATAGGCGGCAAAAACATTGCTCCTCCTGTTAAGGCAGCTAAAGACATTACGACTTCTACAATACCGCCAAAGTAAGGAACAAGTAAGGCTATAAGAATAGTAATAAGCCCTAGTATAATTGTAGCTAATTTACCAATTTTTACTAATTTATGTTCTGGTGTATTGGGTCTAAAATGCTTATAAATATCATTAGTTAATACTCCTGCAGATATGTTTAATGTGGTATTTACAGAGCTAGACGTGGCAAAAATCATACCTCCCAACATTAGCCCTAACATACCTACTGGCAACACTTCTTTACACATTAATAAATAGGCACCTTCGTTTTCTAAACCATTTAAATCTGGATTTAACACACGGTAAATCATTGGTGGTAACATCCAAATTAACGGACTAATAGCATATAAAACACCAAATAACCAACCTACTTTTTTTGCATCTTTAGGTGTTGCTACACTGGTATAACGCTGAACATACGCCCAGTTGCCCGCAATAAAAAACAAATTATACAATCCAAATGCTACTAAAAACAACGGAGAATACTCTGTATTAACAAACTGAAAAAAAGTGTCTGGAGCTTTAGATATAAAGGCATCTACACCTCCTATTTTATTAAAAGAAAGAGGTACAACAATTAGTACAACTGCTGTTAACACAACAAACTGTAAAACATCTGTAACTATAACTGCCCATAAACCACCTACAGTTGTGTACACTAAAATTAAAATACCTAAACCTATAATACTTGCTGTTATTGGTATCCCCGTAGATACCTCTACAATTTTAGCAACAGGGTATAAAAAAGCACCCATTGTAAAGATTGAAATTAGTAAAAACAAATAAGTATATGTACGCTGGGTTTTATAACCCAACCTATCTGTAATAAACTGAGCCGTAGTAATAGCTTTTGTTTTTTGCCATTTTGGTGCTATTACAAAACCTATAATTATACCTGCAATACACATTGTCCATTGTATAGAAATTGCTACCCAACCACTACTGTATGCAATAGCTCCCCAAACTACAAATGTACCAGCAGAAAAAAAACTCATAAATAAAGACAAGCCACTCATCCACCAAGGTAATGCACCTCCTGCAGAAAAATAAGATTTCATATTTTTACCTGTTTTAGAAAAACTCATTCCGCAGATAAAAATTAATAAGACAAATATAAAAATGACCGATATGTCTATAATTCCCATAAATTATTATAAAGTTGAATGTTAATTTATGATAAATATTACTACAAAATTCACTAATGTTATTTTATGACCTTCGGAAGCGCTCTCGTAAGCATTATTTTTTTCGGAAACGTTTCCGAATTTGCCGAAAACTTTTATTTGTGTTAATATTACTGTATGAAGCATATTACAATAAAAGATGTTGCTAAAAAGTTAAACGTATCTATATCTACAGTTTCTAGAGCCTTTAATAACAAGTATGATATTAAAGAAGAAACAAAAGAAAAAATACTAAAAACAGCCAAAGAGCTTGGGTACAAACCAAACCCTATTGCAAAAAAATTAAGTCAGCAACGATCCTTTACCATAGGCATTATAGTGCCAGAGTTTAGTAATAATTTTTTTCCTGAAGTAATGTTAGGAGCTCAGGAAGTATTGTTAAAAGAAGGGTGTCAGGCATTAATTATGCAGTCTAACCATTCTTGGGAAGTTGAAAAGAAAAATGTAGAGACATTAGTTAATAATATGGTTGATGGTTTAATAATTTCATTAACATCAGAGAGTAAAAACAATGCTTATTACAACGATTTAATAAAGCAAAATATCCCTATTGTATTCTTTAACCGTACCGTAGATCAAATTAAAGCCTCTAAAGTTTTATTTGATGATTATAAATGGGCAATGTTTGCAACAGAACACTTAATAGTACAGGGTTATAAAAACATTACACATTTAGAAGGTGACAAAAACCTAACGCTAACTAAAAACAGATTAAGAGGTTTTACAGATGCTCATAAAAAATATAAACTTACGGTTGGTAAAGTTGTTCCTTGCGGATTTAAAATGGAAGATGGCGAGCGTGTTGCCCAAGAAATGATTGATAAGAGTGAGGTTCCAAGGGCTATTTTTGCGGCTAATGATTCTTCTGCTGTTGGCGCAATTAGTGTTTTTAAAAAAAATGGATATTCTATTCCTAAAGACATAGCAATTGTTGGCTTTACAGAATCTAATCTTGCCAAACATACCACACCAACATTAACGTCTGTGGAGCAGCCTACTAATGATATTGGACAAACTGCAGCAAAACTATTATTAGAACAAATAAACACCAAAGGGTTATTTGTACCACAAACTATTGTTTTAAACGGAAGATTAAATATTAGAGACTCCTCAGTTAAAATTATTTAATATAGTTGTGTATACCATTTTCCGTTATTTTACAGAGGTCTCTTATAAATACCATTATCAACAGTTACATTTGGTTTTGTTCTGTTGTATTTATTTCCATCTCAATTTACTATTGGTGTTACTGCCAATTTATTCCCATTGTACGGATTTAGAAAATCTATTGCATTATGACCTAAATGGCTTGTATGATAAAGAAAGGGTTTTAATTGTATTTGGCTTCTTCATTCTATTTTTTTAACCAAGGTTCTTTACTGTTATTTAAGTATGTAATAAACCAACCTGAACCCCAACCTGCACTCCAAAGAACATTTTCATTATAAGGGTCTGGCTTAACATCTACCATTTTATTAGGTTGCCCTAAGCCTTTGTTTATTTTTTTCCAACTAATAGCGCCGTCCTCGGACAAATAAATTCCTGGGTTTTTAAAATTATCAATTAAATTATTTGCTTGTCCGGCCACACTAATTACAATAATATTTTCATCTAAAGGAGAAGTCTCTACTTGCCAAACAAAAGGAGCATTAAAAATTTTATTCCAACTTTTTCCATTATTTTTTGACATCCAAACACCGCCTTCTTCATAAGTTCCAGAACGTCTTCCGGTTGCTATGTATATGTTATGACTATTACGATCTATAAAAACATTATTTACCGCTTTTATTTGGGATGGTATTTTAATTTTTTCCCAATTACTTCCTTTGTTTGTTGATTTATATAACCCTCCATCATCATCATTACAAGCAGCATACAAAATATTAGAGTTTTTAGAATCCATTTTAATTCTGCGTACACTTACATTTTTATGAAACCCATTATTACTTAACTCCCAAGTATAGCCGCCATCTAAAGAACGGTAAAATCCATAACCACCCTTGGTAAGCTTTGGTGCTTTACTACCTACTTCTGAAATAGGTTTTTTAATAGCACAGAAATACATATTCTCTGGAGTAACAGGATCTATAATTAAGGAGTATTGCATTGCCAAGCCCTCCCATGAATTGTTATCTGCATCAAAAATTGTGGCTATATTTTTCCAAGTTTTACCTCCATCATTTGTTCTTCTTATTTTCCCTCTATGCTCTTGTCTCCAACCTAATGAATAAATAATATTTGGATTATTTGGATGTACAGCCATTGTAGAAGTAGAATGTTGACCGTGCATACCATTGTGGTCATGAACTTGACCATCTATTTGCTCTACAGCAACTGCCTGTTTATTAGGCCATTTATCCAAACTTGTTGTTTGCCATAATCCGTGCTCGCCACTTGCCAGTAATCTTCTGTCGGGAATTCCTGTTTCCAACAGCATAAACCTTCCTGGTAAATTACTATCTCCACGCCCAATCCATTTATTACTTCCTTTAGATGTCTCATTATCATCAATCTGACACCAAGTTTTGCCGTTATCTGTAGATTTTAAAGTTTGTTGATCTATCCCTATAAAAACATCTCCTTTATTATTAATTGCTAACATACGGTTACCCGAAATTTCTGCATGGTTATTCATATATCTTTGCAGGTGTGCAAATGTTACATTTGCACCCATAGGGTTGTTTCTACTTTGCCAATATGCTGTATCTTTTTTTGACAACCAGTAAGTTCCTTGTCTTGCACAAGCAAACCAAGTTTTTCCACCGTCTTCAGTTTTCCAAAGGTCTCCTGCCCCAAAAGATTTATCATGCTTTTTATTAAAAGAAACATAAATTTCATTTTTATTTAAAGGATTAACAACCAACCTATTAAACACAGGTAAAATTCTATTAGGCAAAACTGTAAATTTAGACTTAGCCTCATTTTTTGTGATACCAAACCAAAAACCAATTGTTTTATAATACCTGTCTATTTCTGCAGAAAATTGTATTTTATTTAAGTTAATGTCTAAATTACCTGTACAATTAATCCAAGACGCACCATTGTCTATACTTTTATACACACCACCTTTAGAGGTTACAGATTTTCCGTCTTTTTTATATTCTGTTTGTGTTACCAAGTACAATATAAACTCACCTGTTTTTGCATTGTAATAAGATGTTAGGTCTCTTGGTAAGTTGTTTGGTAGTCCTTTGTCACTTAAATGCCAGTTAGCACCACTGTCATTAGTTATATAAACTCCATAATTGGTGGTAATAAAAATATTCTTTGTGTTTTTAGGATGATAAACAATTCTGGCTACATCTAAATTTTCATTAATACTTGTTGCTATTTTAATCCAAGATTTTCCTCTGTCTTTGGTCTTTAAAACATAGCCATAACTTGATCTTGAACTAATTTTTCCGTGCGGATTTTTTAAACTTCTATGGTTTTCTTTTACATTCCAAAAGTCGCCTGCTCCAATTAGCCATTCAGTATCATCTTTAGGGTTTATAGCAATTTTTGTATGTGCATTACTAACGTGTTTACCACTTGTTCGCGGAATAGTATAAATTATTTTCCAACTTTTACCTCTGTCATTAGATACATAAACGCCTCCTGCACGCTCTATTGCAACACCAAAGTCTGGATTTTGCCTAGAGAAAACAATATCATGTACACGTTCCATATCTAAACCATTACCATCAAAATCTTTAATCGTATGCCACGATTTACCTGCATCCCAAGTTCCGTAACTTACGTGCATATCTGGCCCCATAAACATTGTATTGGTATCTGTTGAGTGTGTCCAAAACTCCTCGTTATAACCAGACATTCCTGGCCCAAAGTTATTCCATATAATTAACGAATCTGAGTCTACTCTCTCTGACTTAATTTTTTCAAAAAAATCATCCAAATTTTTCTTATTCTGACTATATCCTGTAGAAATAATTAATATAGAAACTAATAGTAAAATGTTAGTTTTCATAAAGAGTAAGGTTATGTTTTTTCAAATCTACACAAGTTAATTATTCTTTAACAACACATATGTTTTTACTATTACAACAAATAAACAACTAGACAATTTACAATATTACCTATTTAAAACTATTTTAAAACAAACAAAACCATTTATGGTAGTATTCTAATAGTCTCTTCCCCTTATTTCTCTTCTGATTTGATACTTTTATTTCAGAAAAATAAAATAAAAAATGAAACACCTTTTCCTGCTTCTTTATATTGGTTTTTGTTTATCTGTATGTGCTAACGAGTATAATGTTATGGATTATGGCGCAAAAGCCAATGGCACAACCTTAGATACAAAAGCTGTACAAAAAGCTATTGATTTATGCTCCAAACAAGGTGGCGAAAAAGTTTTAATTCCTGCTGGTAAAACAGTACTTATTGGCACTATATATTTAAAAGATAATGTAACACTTTATCTGCAAAATGGTGCTGTACTTTTAGGCAGTCCAGATTACAAAGACTATACAACAGATACCCACAAAAATACTTATAAGAATGAACCTCATATGGACAGGTGTTTAATTTTTGCTGATGGAATAAACTCTTTTTCTATAGAAGGTAATGGAACAATTAATGGCAACGGTTTTCCTAACAATTTTACAAAAGAAAAAGGCGGTAGACCAATGATGTTACGCTTTCTTAATTGTAATAATATTAAAATTAAAGATGTAACTCTTATAAACTCTGCTTCTTGGACTTCTGCTTGGTTATATTGTAATGAAATTGTTGTAGACGGTATTAAAATTACAAGTAGAGTTAACCACAACGGAGATGGTTTAGATTTTGATGGTTGTACCAACGTACGTGTTTCTAATTCTTCTTTTAATACTAGTGACGACTCTATTTGCTTGCAAACATCTAGGCCAGATAAACCTTGTAAAGACATTGTAATTAACAATTGCGTATTTACCAGCAAATGGGCCGCTATGCGCATTGGGTTAGCTTCTAGAGGAGATTTTGAGTCCGTTACTGTAAGCAATTGTACGTTTCATGACATACAAGATTCCGGACTAAAAATACAAATGAATGAGGGTGGTGAAATGAAAAACATGATTTTTTCTAACATTGTCATGAAAAACGTTCCTAGACCTATTTTTATGACTTTCTGCCAACAAAGAGCTGGTACAGATACTCCTGTGAAAATGCTTCCTATGAAGGCTATGCATTCTTTCTCTTTCAATAATTTTATTATAGATAATAAAGATTTAGATAAAAACTCTGCTATTTTTTTAACTGGTATGCCTAAAAATTACATTACAGACATACAGTTAAACAATATACAAATGACAGTTTCTGGCGGTGGAAATAAAATAGACGCTAATAGAACAGATATTAAAGAGTATACTTTAGAAACCTTAGGCAATTGGTGGCCAGAATTTAGTCTAGTTGGCACATTACCTGCTTCTGGTATTTATGCCAGACATATTAATGGTTTGTTTATAAACAACTTTTATTTACATACTGTTTTAGATGATAAAAGACCTGCTGTTGTTTTAAATGATGTTCTACATTTTAATAGCAATTCTATTTTTTTAAACCGAAAAAAACAAACTATTAAAGACAACTAACATAGGACTTAATGCCCCTACAGAACTATCTATAATATATTCAAAAAAACAAGTACTTAAACCAAATATAAAACCTTAAACTAACTAAAATGAAATCTATTTTACGTGTAACTAAAAAAATCACATTACTACTAATTTTTATTTGTGTTGGGCAATCTTTTGCTCAAAAAGCTCCGTTTTTTAAAGATGGACAAGACCCAAAGCCTACCCATAAAAAATGGAAGCTAGTAAAAAACATGTCTGATGAATTTAAAGGCAAGAAAGTAAATGAGAGTAAATGGCAAATATCTGGTCAAGGATGGATTGGCCGTGCTCCAGGATTATTTTTAGCCGATAATATTAAGGTTAAAGATGGTAGTTTACAAATTACAACTACTCTATTAGACAAACCAATTATTAAAAACGGAAAAACATTTACGCACGGTGGTGGTTATGTAGGCTCTGTAAACGCAATGAAATACGGGTTTTACGAATGTAAAATGAAAGCCAACAAAACCTTTATGTCTTCTACTTTTTGGTTGATAAATGAATCTAGAGAACTTAAAGGTTGTGATAAAAGGGTTACAGAACTAGACATACAAGAAACTGTGGGGCAAATTGTAAACAAAGCAGAATGGATGAAACATTTTGATGAATCTATGAACTCTAACACACACAGTAGAAACATACCGGAAGGTTGTGACTTTGAAAAAGGCTCTGTAAAATCTAAAGGCAGTCTTAATAGTAAAACATATGATGATTTTCATGTATACGGAGTGTGGTGGAAATCTAAAGATGAAATTTTATTTTTTATAGATGGCAATTTTGTCTCCAAAGTAAAGCCTGCGGCAGATTTTAATATAGATATGTATTTAAGAATGGTTGTAGAAACGTATGACTGGAATCCGGTTCCTGAAGATGGCGGAATGAACGGTTCTAAAGAAGAAAGAACTACTACCTACAACTGGGTAAGAACTTGGAAATTAGTAGACACTAAATAATATGAAAAGACTAAAAATAACATTAATAATGAGTTGCCTTTTTTTAACGGCTAATACTGTATGTGCGCAAAATTTTCCTTTTATATTACCTAAGGAAAAACCCAAACAACCGTTAAGCACTGCTATGCAACGTAATTACGATAATTACTTAGCGCCAAGACCAGAGGATAATGAACTGTATACTCAGTTTAAATATACCAAAGTAGAAGGTTTAGATTATAGTAATGATGACGGTACAGTTAGCCGTAGAGATCCATCTAAAATTATTTTTGAAAACGGAAAATACTATGTTTATTATACACACAGAAAAACCGAAACACCTCCTAAAGGAGCCAAACAAGCTACAGAAACTATACCTTCTGCAGATTGGGATTTGTCTGAAATTTGGTATGCTACCAGTGTAGATGGTTTTAATTGGAAAGAACAAGGTGTTGCTATACCTAGACCTCCAGAACCAGCATTAGGTCATAGATCTGTGAGCACTGCAGATATTTTAAAATGGAAAGGAAAATACTATATGTATTATCAAGGTTTTAGTGAAGCTAGTGGTTTACGAGGAGATGATTGCCCTGTACTAATGTCTCATGCAGATTCTCCAAATGGACCTTGGACAGCAACTAACAAAATTATAATTCCCAACGGCCCAAAAGATACTTGGGATCAATTCTCTATTCATGACCCTTATCCTTTGGTTTATAAAGACAAAATATACTTGTATTATAAATCAGATTTTGATGGTGATCCAAATTTAATAAGAATGCAAGGTTTAGCCACAGCAGACTCCCCTTTTGGCCCCTTTACAAAAAGTAAACTAAACCCTGTGTTAACATCTGGTCATGAAACTACTATGTTTCCTTTTAAAGATGGTATTGCAGCATTAACTATTAGAGACGGTAATGAGCATAATACGGTGCAATTTGCAAAAGACGGAGTTAATTTTGAGATTGCTTCTTTAGTAGAGATGATGCCTGCCGCAGCTGGTCCTTATGTACCAGACGCTTTTACAAATACTAAAAATGGTGTTGGTATTACTTGGGGATTATCTCATTTTACAAATGCCACTACATGGGATAAAAATCACGCTATTTTAGTGCGTTTCGATTGTGATTTAAGTCAGGCAATTAACGATCCTGAAATGAAAAAACACCACGTTTATCATAGACCAGAGGTGTATTTAAAACAAAGTTTAAGTAAAAAACAAAAAGAACGTATAACTACAAATAATAAGGAATTACAAAAATCCAAATAAAAAATAACATCTTAAAAAAAGCCCAAACAAGAGTATAAATTGTTTGGGCTTTTTTATGAATATATATTCTAAATTTTAGTTTTTTCTCCTGTATCTCTGTAGTTATTATAGGTTGTAAAAAGGCTTTTTACTTTAGATGCATATTTAGGAGCATCTATCAAGTTTTGTTTTTCATTCTCCGTAATATTGGTATTTAGGTTAAATAATGCAACAGGTTTTCTAGTACTATCAGTCTTATCTTTTTTATCAAAAGCTATAATTAATTTCCAACCGTCTTTAATAATTATTGCTTCTTTACCCGTACCAGACTGTGTTACCAAATAAGAATGTACTTCTGTATTTTTATTCTCTCCTAGAAAAATAGGCAATAAATTAGCAGAATCTTTTGCTTGGTTTTCTTCAATTTCCTGATTTGTAATTGCTGCAAGTGTACTAAGAATATCAATACTTAAAACTGGTATTTTAGATGTACTACCAGACTTAATTTTTCCCGGCCACCAGACAATAAAAGGTACTCTATGTCCGCCTTCATAAGCTTGGTTTTTTCCGCCTCTATAAATATCATTAGATTTATGTCCCGCTTTTATACTTTTCTTTTTTAATAAACCTCCATTGTCTGATGTAAATACAATTACGGTATTATCATAAACACCTTTCTTTTTTAATGCAGCTACAAGCATTGCCATTTGCACATCTAACTCTTTTACCATATCTAAATGTTTAGATGGCGTTTCACCTGCAATTTTTTCTCCATTAAGTTTTTTGGTTGGTGTGTGTGGTAAGTGCACAGCCAAGGAACAGTAATACATAAAAAAAGGTTTGTCTGTATCTGCGTTAGCAATATAATCTACAGCTTTATTTACAAGTAATGGCCCCATATTGTGCGGATCCCAATTTGTATCTCCTAAGCCTTCATCTTTATCTAGAGTAACCCCTATTTTTGTCATATTCTCTTGTGAAATATAACCAATTTCTGAGTTTTTTTCTAAAGGCATCCACTCTTCGTTTTCATATACAACATATGGCACGTTTTGTATACCTGCAGGAAAAGTTAAACTGTAATCAAAACCATTATCTAAAGGTCCTTTACCTACTATTTTGTTTACATCTACATCTAATTCTACTCTTTTTCTAGGTGATCTGTATATTTCTGTAGCGCTTCCTTTTTTTAAAAAATCCATTCCAAAACCCCATTTGCCAAAAAAAGCTGTTTGGTATCCTGCATTTTTCATAAGCTTACCAAGTGTTAATTGGTCTGACTTAATGGGTGATGGTTGATATGATCCCCACACTCCCCAAGGAGCATAACTACGGTAGCAATTATTACCTGTCATTACTGCATATCTAGATGGCGCACATAACGCAGCAGGTGAATGTGCATCTGTAAAAGTCATTCCGCTTTTAGCTAAATTATCTATAGCGGGAGTTTTTAAAACTACATTATTGCTGTTCATTTGTCTGTAATAAGAAATATCGCCCACACCAATATCATCTGCTAAAACAACAATTACATTTGGTTGCTTTTGCGCGGAAACTTGTATTGTAAGAACAATACTTACTATAAAAACAATTTTCTTTAACATACTTTCTTATTTTAACATTAGCCAATTTAGGTTTACAATTTTATCTGCTCCCCAAACAGACTTAAAAACAACTACAATATTTTGCATCCCAGAAACTTCTTTTAAAAGATCTGTTTCTATGGTTTGCCAAGTATTCCATCCACCAGTATATTTTATAGGAAACTCTGCAATTAAATCTCCTTTAGGATTGCCTAAATGTACCTCCATAGAACCTATTCTTTGTCCGCTTGCAATACGTGCAACCATTTTTTTAGCAGAACCATTTGCAAAATCTACATTATTAAACCTTACGTTACTCATCATTTTGGTATCTGTAACCATCCACCCAATAGGCTCATTACCACCTACAAAACTAGTTTTTGCTCCACTAATATCGTTATACCTATCTATTTGTATTTTTTCTCCTATGGTTGGTGCGCCTATGCCTCTTAATGTTGGTTTTACACGGGCTATGGTTCCATCTTCTTTAAATGTCATATAATCTGCACGCATAGATCTTAATTTGTTGTAACCGCTAATTTCCCACCAATGGTAAAATAATATCCATTTTCCTTTGTATTTTACAACAGAATGATGATTAGTACCATTGCCTAGGTTGTCCATTATTTTACCTCTATACGTAAAAGGCCCTAAAGGATTGTTACTTGTAGCGTATGCAATAGTGTATCCTTCATTTGCAAATACATGCGCAAAGGTTAAGTAATACATACCGTTTGCTTTTATAGGAAAAGAACCTTCTTTGTAGCCTGCTGGCAAACCTTCAATTTTTATGGGTTTTGAAGCTACTTCTTTCATATTACCTTTTAAAGGTGCTACAAATAATTTTTCTCCTCCTCCAAAATATAAATAGGCTTTACCATTGTCATCTAACAACAATCCTGGATCTATACCTTCTACATTTTTTATATAGTTTTTTTCCCATTTAAATGGCCCTGTAGGGCTTTTAGAAGTACCAACTCCTATACGTCTAAAAGAAGACTTATCTACTGGTTCCGCAGGGTAATAATAGTAATATGTATCTCCTTTTTTAATACAATCTGGTGCCCACATTCCGTATGAGTTTTTTTTACCCCAAGGCACGCTATTTTGATCTAAAACAACACCATAGTCTTTCCAAGTATTACCGCCTTCTAAAGAATACATATGATAATCTGGCATACAAAATTTTGGAGCTTCTATACCTTCTTCTGGTACAATGTCATGAGACGGATAAACATACAACTTACCATTAAAAACACGAGCAGTTGGGTCTGCTGTAAATATATCTGTTACCAAAGGGTTTTGTGCTTTTAAACCATTGCCTATTAATAGCAGTATTACAAAAAATTGTAAAACGTTTTTCATATAAATATTTATTTTAATTAAATGTGTTTTTGATAAGTATACTAATCCGCATGAGCGTCTATGGCCCCTCCAATATTATTTTCTTTGTATCCTTCTAAAATAACCTTAAATGCGTGCGCATACTTAGTTGGGAATGTCCTAGGAGCTTCTATTACAAGTCCTCTCTGATCTCTTTTCCAATTAATTTTTTCATTACTACCCAATAGTGTTATGTTTTCTATTTTAGAATTTAAAACCCCTATAGAAGTAGATAAAGATTTTACAATAACTTCTTTTTCAGGAGTATCCATTACTATAATGTAGAATTCATTATCAGATTTTTTAGTAAACCTAATATCCGCGTTTGTATATTCTATTTTAAATTTTTCAACTTTATGCCCGCCTTCTGGTAAACGTGTTGGTCCTTCTCCAAAAATTGTCCAAGGTCTTGTACCGTAAATTGCATCTCCATTTACAGCTAACCAACTCCCCATATCTAACAATAAATTTTTCATTTCATTTGGTATAGAACCATCAGGATTTGGCGGTACGTTTAAAAGCATTAATCCATTTTTAGACACAATATCTACAAGTATATCTACAAGCTCGTTTGGAGTTTTAAATTTTGCGTTTGGTCTGTAAAACCAAGCCCCAGGAGAGGTGTCAGTTAACCATGAAGCCGATTTTGGCTGATTAGGTCTTCCACGCTCATAGTCTTTAACAGCTGTAGTTTCTGGAAAAGTAGTTTCTTTATAAGACACCACTACTTCTTTGTTCCATTCTATTCCTTTGTTGTAGTAATAGGCTAAAAATTGTTGCCTACTTTCTTCAGTCATATTCTCTAACCACCAGTCAAACCAAATTAAATCTGGTTGGTACACATCTATATATTCTTTAATTTTAAGCCACCAATCATTATAAAAATCTTCATCTGGAGTATTAGATTCTAATGAATGCGGATTTGTATATAAGTCATAATCTTTAGGGCTTATGCCACCGTGTTTATGCGCAGGTGCAAAATATTTCCAAGTAAATGCATGATGAAAAGAAGCCATAAATTTTAGCCCCTTTGCCTCTATTTCTTTTTTTAGTTCTGCTGATGGATCTATGTCTCCATAATTTATAGAGTTCCAACGTGTAACCTTACTGTTCCACATAGCAAAATTATCATGATGCATAGCTACGGGTCCTGCAAACTTTGCTCCAGATTTAGCAAACAAGTCTGCCCATTCTTTTGCATTAAAAGCTGTTGGAGAAAACTGTTCTATTATATGCTTATAACCGTATTTAGCTGGGTTACCATACTTTTTTTTATGGTGGACATAGTTTGTTGTTGGCTTGCCGTTTTTAGTTGGTACTTTTTTTCCATCTTCATACATTTTCATTCCGTGCCAACCTGCATAATATTTAGTTGGGTCTGTACCTTCAAAAGCAGAAGAAACTGGTCCCCAATGCGCATAGATTCCAAATTTTGCATCTTGAAACCAATTTGGAGCTGCATTTACTTTTTCTAATGACTCCCAACTCTCTTTATATGGCTTACTGTTATTTTTTTGTTCTTTTGATGATTGACTATAACCAAGTGCAGTTATACTAAGAGCTACTATTGTTAATTTAAATTTTATCATACTTAAAAAGGGGTATTATAATTACAAAAAGGGATACTTGTTGTTATAAACAACACTTTCAAAATTAATTTAATAGCCTTTGCAAGCAGATAACGTATGTTTTAGAATATAGAACGGATGATGAATTACATTATAAATACTACTTATTTACATACTTTTTAGGGAAAGAAGTAATTGGCGTAATACTTAAATTTTTATAATATACCTCAGCAGCTTCAGACTGTATTTGTATTTTTCCTTTAGTTACTGGTGTAACAATACCATTTTTTAAATAACGGGCATTTTTTACCCTGTTTACAACTTTACCGTTTACAAGGTGTATACTTTCTGGCCCCAAACAATAAATTTCTAATGTATTCCATTCTCCGTTTGGCTTCTCAAACATTCCAAATTTACTTGCCTGACCAGACTCAAATTCTGCGCCCCATTTTAAAGGAACCAATTCTGCATTAGGATTATATACAAAAAATGCCTTTCCGTTTTTAGCATACTTTTTTTCTGCGGGAACATCTCCAAAAACATCTGTTAGAGCAATAAAATCTCCACAATCTCCTTCTTGTACTTGAAACTCTAAGCTAGACATCCAAACATTCCAAAAAGCTCCGTGTGGCCCCTTTGCGTGGTATAAAATTCCGCTATCTCTTTTGGTACGTAAGCGTGGCTCCCATTTTTTTTGTCCCCATTTAAACTGTACAGATAAGTGGTAGTTTCCGTATTCTTTTTTAGTTGTTAAGCCACCGTAAATTTCTCCTGTTATTTTTAATACAGGCGTATTACCTTCTTTTATAACTGAAAAAACATTTTTAATATCTTTGTTTAAACCTAAGGGCTTTCCTGTTTTTACATCTGTAAACTTTTCTACATCTAAATCTACAGAAGTATGTACGGCTCCCATCCAAACTTCCCAATTAGACAAGTTATCATCAAACAAATTAGCAGTAGACGAGCTTGTGTTTTTTTTAACCTTAGTAGCTTTGCACCCAAAAAAAATTAAAGCGGTTAATATTATAATAAAAACGGGTGCTTTTTTTGAAAAAAATACGTTCATAACAGACATCACTTTAAAATAAAAAAGCCAAAATTTTAAACTAATAAAATCTTGGCCCTTAATAACATTAAACAATTTAACTACATTTCTAACTCAATAACATATGCAAAGTCGCTTGGTTTTTCTTTAGGCATTGTAACCATTAAACCTTTATTATCTTGACTCCATTTAATCTCTTCTGTACTACCCAATACTTTTGCACTGGTAATATTAATATCTTTTGCATATGTTGCTCCTTTAGCTAAAGATTCTATAGTTACAACACCATCTTTAGGCCAATCTAACACAATAGCATATAATTTATTTTCTTTGGTTGTAAACCTAATATCTTTAGAAGATAGATCTTTATTATTACCCTCAGAGTGGTGACCTTTTTTAACCTCTGTTGGTCCTTCTCCAAACGTTTTCCAATAGGTAGTATCATAAATTGCTTCGCCATTAATTGCCAACCAGTCTCCTATTTGGAGTAAAATTTCTTTTTGATCTTCTGGTATTGTTCCGTCTGATTTTGGACCTACATTTAATAATAGATTTCCATTTTTACTTACTATATCTACCAAATCATCTACAATTTGGTTGGCTGTTTTAGACTGCCAATTAGATACATAACTCCAAGAGTTTTTTCCTATTGATGTATCTGTTTGCCAAGGCAACTTACGTATACCTGGTAACTTACCACGTTCTAAATCATAAATAACTGTACCCTCTGGAAAAGCTTCATGTGAAAAGTTTTTGTCTTGCAGCACAACTTCTTTACCCCACTCTAGACCTTTATTGTAGTAGTAAGCTGCTAATTTTGGTCTTTGGTCTGCAAAATCTGGAATATCTAAATAAAAATCGAACCACATAATATCTGGTTGGTAATTGTCTATAATATCTTTAGTTCTTGCCCACCATAATTCTTTAAATTCTTTAGAAACTGGCTCGTTTAAATTTTTACCTTTAGTTGAGTACAAATCTGCATATGCCGGGTCTGTAGTATCAAAATGATCTTTTTTATTGAAGAATGACCAATTAAAAGCAAAATGAGAAGACGCACCCATAATCATACCCTTTTGCCTTCCTGCTTTAAATAACTCTCCTAGAATATCTCTTTTAGGTCCCATATCTACAGAGTTCCAACGAGTAATATTAGACTTGTACATTGCAAAACCATCATGATGTTCTGCAACAGGAATTACATATTTTGCTCCTGATTTCTTAAATAAATCTATCCATTCGTTTGCGTCAAACTTTTCACCTTTAAACATTGGTATAAAGTCTTTATAACCAAACTCTTTTTGATCTCCCCAATTTGCTTTATGATGCGTATATACATCTGATGGCCCTTTTTTTTCTGGCTTTAACTGCGCAGAAAAAGTAGCAGTGTCCATATACATTTTACGTGGATACCATTCTGATGAATATTCAGGAACACTATAGGCTCCCCAATGAATAAAAATTCCGAATTTTTTTTTATTAAACCAAGTTGGATCTTTATAATTTTTTTTGATAGATTCCCAATTTGCTTCGTAAACTGGCTTTACTTCTTGAGTTACTTCTTCTTTCTTTTCCTTTTTATCTGCACAAGACAGAATAGTTAATGAAAGAATAAAAAAGCTCAGTACTATATATTTTCCACTTTTCATATCAATAGATCTTAATAGGTTGTTCTAATTATCTAAAGCGAAATTCCAATTATACTTTTAAAAGCATTAAAACGTATGTTTTTTATAGTAGACCAAATGTCTAATTCCTTGTTTTTACTACTATTTAAGCCTAGAAATAAGAATTGCATCTGCTGTTTCTGCCCAAGGAGACTTAAACTTTCCTTGTTTTTCTATTGCAACCTCTTTTGTAAACTCTCCTGTTATTGTATTAAACCACTGCATAGTTCGGTTTTCTTCTTTCTTTTTTAAAAATGCAGCATCTATTCCGTAGTTTTCTTTGTGTATGTATAGTAGAACTGTGCCTTTATCATCTGTTAAGTTATAGCCACTACCATTATGCCACGGAGTTGGTTTCATTTTATGAAACTGAAACTTGCTAAACAGTTTTTGCATATGATTAAAGTATGCAAACTTTGGCTTATTAAATTCTTTAGGTTGCTCAAAAGGGTTATAAATTATTACATTCCAAGAAGTACCCTGCCAATAATAAGTTGTATACACACCCGAAAACAAACACATATAGTTACGGCGTAAACAGGTTTCTGCATTGGTATAATCTCCTGTAAAAACGGTATACGGAGACTCTTCATAACCACCGTGCTCTATATTAAATATGGGCTTGTTTTTAAATTTTGTTTTGGCTTCTAACATTTTATTATAAATATTATGAGACCAATTTTGAGAAGAAATAAAATCTACTTTATCAGGAAAATTAGAACAATATTTATAATCATGTACAGAAACCAACCTATTGTATTTATCGTTTGCTTTTAACCTTTCTATTCTTCCGTGAATATAATCTTCATCTGCTCTACCATAATACAACGCCTCTTTAGAAATATCCCATACTATATTAGGAAAAGCCTGGTATCTTTTTACCACATAATCAAAATACATATTGTCTGCATTAGTGTTCATCCCTGGCCAAGCTACTAGTTTGTTCCAAACATAAATCATTAAATGAGATGCTATGCGTTTGTTATGCATTAAACTAATTGTACGATCTAATTTTTTGAAAAATTCTGGATTTAGAGCTGAGTAATTTGGATTGTCATTATTCCCTAGAAAAGGAAAAATATCTTTTGGACCACCAAATTCATGTTCTGGATGTTGCTCTAATTTAGAATCTTTGGTCCAGCTAACATCATAAGAAAAAACGTTCATCACTACCTGATTAAATCCGTTTTGGTTTAAAAGGTTTAAAAGATGCTCTGTTTTTGGCAATCCTTTTTTGTCGTGGTAATCTAAAGCATAAAGCCAGTCACACTCAAAAGCCAATAAAAAATAAGGTGTACCATCTTCATAATAAAAATTTTGAGGATCATTTTGTTGTATCACTAGTCCTCCATGATTATCAACAACAGCAGAAGACACAACTACACTACCTTTTTTATTATTTATTTTTTTTACGTCTCCTTGAATTGTAAAACTCCATTTACCCTCTAAAGAACTAGAGAACCGTATTACCCATTCTTTATTACCATTATAAAAACCTGGTACTTGTTGTGCTGTACCATTACTATGGGTAAAAACAGCGTAAAAATTAGTTTTATAAGGCGATGCTACTTTTTGGTTTGTAGTAAATATAATGTCTAGAACCTCCCATTTAGGAATTTTAAAAACAATGTTAGACTTGTAGTTTTCTTTTTTAAGTTGACTAGTTGCTGTTGAAAAAATAAACAACAGAATAACAACTAAAAGCCTTTGTCTATTTTGCATAACACTGTTTTTATTTACTTATAAATTTAATCGTTCCAATGCTCGTCTATCACTTTTTGTATGTGCGGAAACTTACTACCATCTTCTTCGTTTAAGCTTTTACGCTTTTCTTTTAACTGTTGTTTAAGTTCCTTAATTATATCTTTATACGCAGGGTCATTGTAGGCATTATTCATTTCTTTAGGATCTTTAGATAAATCATAAAACTCCCAAGCAACTGGCGTATCCATCTCAAACTTATTACCCCAACTTTTTTTGTTCCATGTGGCATTAGGGTCTTTGGTATCTACCCAATATTTACCATAAAAAAATATTAATTTGTATTGTTTTGTTCTAATACCAAAATGCGCTGGATTTGCATGCGCATGTGCCATATGCATCCAATACCTGTAGTAGGTAGACTGTTGCCAATCTTTTGGTTCTTTACCTGTTTCTAATATTGTTTTAAAACTATGTCCCTGCATTTGTTTTGGAGCTTTACCACCTGCTAAATCTATTAAAGTAGGTGCAAAATCTGCATTGTTAATTATAGCATCTGTTCTAGTACCTGCTTTTATTTTTTCTGGGTAACGCACAAAAAATGGCATACGCATAGACTCATCATACATCCATCTTTTATCTATATAATCATGTTCTCCTAGCATAAAACCTTGATCACCTGTATACACAATTATAGTATTATCATACAAGCCTTCTTCCTTTAAAAACTTTACTAGTCTTGCAACGTTATCATCTACACCTTTTACGCAACGTAAATATCTTTTTAAATACTCTTGATATGTTTTATGCGTATATTCTTTATCACTTATATCTAAAGAAATAGCATTAGAAACATTAAACTCTGGGTTAGAAATTTTTGTAAATTCATTAGACCAGATTCTCATTCCCATACCTCTTACTATATTTCTTTTAGATACTGATGAGCCAATAACGCGTAGTAAAGAGTCATTAGCACCTCTTGTTGCAATAGAACCATTATTTCCATTTTCATACAAACTTGCAGGTTCTGGTATGTATGTATTTTCTAAATAATCTTTATAGCGCGGTGCATACTCAAAATCGTCATGAGGTGCCTTGTAATGGTGCATTAAAAAGAATGGTTTGTCTTTATTACGTTTATCTTTTAACCAAGCAATAGTTAAATCTGTAATATTATCACTAGAATGCCCTTTTGTTTGTATTCTATTTTTAGGCCATTCTTGCTCTCCTTGTACTATAAATTCAGGGTTATGGTATTTACCTTGTCCTGGCAATACCGCATAATAATCAAAAACAGCAGGTTCATCTTCTAAATGCCATTTGCCAACTACAGCAGCCTCATACCCCAGTTTTTTCATTTCTTGCGGCAAATATTGTCTTTCTGGCGGTACGTGACCTTCTAAATCTAACACGCCGTTTGCCTGACTGTATTGCCCTGTAATCATAGTTGCTCTACTTGGTGTACAAATAGAATTTGTAACAAAGCAATTGTCAAAAATTATACCCTCGTTTGCAATTTTATCAAGATTTGGAGTAGGGTTTAAACTTGCCAACCTGCTACCATATATACCAAAAGCCTGTGATGTATGATCATCTGCCATGATATAAATAATATTTGGCTTTTTAATTTCTGTGCTAGTTTCTACTTTTTCTTTACAAGAAATTGCAACAACAATAAGTAGAGAAAAACAAAATACCTTTTTAAGCATTATTGGTGGTTTTAGTTTGATAAAATAAAAAGCGCTAATTAAAGCGCTTTACAAAAGTTACATTTTTTTACGGAATGAAGAATAACATATGATTTTATGAATAAAACATATGATTAATACACTTAATCTGCTTTAACCGGTTTAAAAATTCTAATCCAATCTACTTTAAATGTATTATTCTCTTCATTAGCCAATTCTGCATCTGAAGGAGTTATATTTTTGTCTGATCTCCAAGTTTGGTCTTCTGCATTAATAATAATATCCATAGGCTTACTTAAACCTTTACCCTCTGCAAAATCATTAGGATCTATCATATCTTCACCAGAAGTTGTTCTTACCAATTTACCATTAATATAATATTCTAAATGAAAAGGATCCCTCCAGTAAACACCTACTCTATGAAATTCTTCTCTCCACAATGTGCCAACCTCATCTTTATACCAACTACCAGAATCTGTTGGTTGGTAATCTTGAAAAGGATCTCTAATAAACATATGATGACTTAAGTGAATACGCTCTGCATACCAGGTTTGGTCTGCTTCTGCTAACTCAGAATAACTTGCTCCATAAGCCTCTACAATATCTATTTCTTGAGTATCATCTGAACTTAAAAGCCAAACATCTGATGCCAAAGTAGTATTTGCTATTTTTACATTTGCCTCTATATACACAGGGTATATTACTTGCTCTTTAGATGTAATACATCCTAAATGAATTTTATTAGAATTTGGCACTCTACTTGCTACCATTTGTAAATAACCATCTTTTACTAAAGAGTGGTCTCTTTTCCATTCTGTTAATCCTGGACCAGACCATTGGTTGTGATAAAAGTCTGTCCATTTTGCATTAAACTCTGCTCCTTTGTTAGCTGCTTCTGCCTCATAGTCAAAACTGTCTGACATATCTTGAAATTCCCAAACATTACCTTCTCCTGCATTTGGAGGCACCGGAATTGTTTTCCATGTTACTTCTGGTTCTTCTGTTGGGGTATCTGGAGTTTCTACTATCTCTTCTTTTTCTTCCAATTTGTTTGTTGAATCGTTATTGCTACAAGAGACAGCGTAAAAAAATAAGAACAGTATTGCTACATTAAATTTCATCATAATAAATTAATTAGTTTGGCTCAAAGTTGTAGAATGATTGTGATTTTTACACAAAAAAAAACTGTACAAAAAATAGACAACGCCCTTTTTTTTATAAAAAAAGGCTTCACATTAATAGTGAAGCCTTAATATTCTTATTCTTTTAATTTTTATGGTCTTTCATCTACTTCCATAACTCTAATATCATCAAAATAAACAACACCCATACCATTATGTCTTATATAAATTTCATAATCACTAGCGGTTGCAGATGCTGTAAATCTTTGATCAGGACTTACCGTTACCCAAGTATCTTCTGCAGCTGAAGCTATCACATTATTCCAAAATTGAAAAATAGTTTCTCCTCCCTTTTGTATCCATGGACCATTCATATTTATTGCTGCTCCAGCTTGTTTGTATATTTTATACTCTAATTGATAAGTTACACCTGCTGTTAATGTGTATTGATCTACTATATTTTGAAATCCAGACCATGCACCTGCAGCAGCCGCATCTACTTTCATACTATATATACCACTTGCTGCTTGTTCTGTTGATGGAGCAACGGTTGTTGTTGGTAAATTATCATCTTTAATACTCCAATTAGCACCACCATCTTCTATATCGAAACGTACAGCCTCATGCTGATACATTTGAACAGGCAAATCTGTAAAAGCACCAGGAATACGAGTGTCTGATGACTCTAGCGTTCCATTACCATCATAAGAAACAGTAATATTATCTGATCTGTAAATTTGATCCTGGAGCTTAATTTCTAAAATAGTAGCATTAGAAGAATTTAATCCTACTGATGAAATTGCAAAAGGAGAACCATTTACATTTACAGTAAAATGAGATTTTTGATCCGTAAAAGGTGCAAACTCTCCATTGTAAGGTATTTGTATTGTTTGATCTTCTAATTCTGATATATCGCTAGCTACCTCAAAAGGTAAGGATGATGGCACAACTTTAATAGTTGCAGCTATATTATACTTTTCATAACCTGCAGGTATTGTTTCTCCCTGTCTACTAAGGTTTAATACAGCCTTAAATTCTCCTAATTTGTTTAATTGTATAACCGCAAGAGAATCTGTGCTTGTAATACCTGCAACTTGCCATGACCATGTATTTGGACGCCCTATAGTTGTTACATCTACAAACTCTAATTCTGACCCAGCTTCTACAGTAATTACATCACTTTCCGATTCATGAGGAACAACTATTCCGTTTTGACGAATTAGTATTTGCGGCATAATAGCATCATAAACATCTACTACAAAAGTAGTATCTATAACCCATTTATTACCTACTTCCTTAGCCGGAAAAACAAAACCATCTGCTCCTTTAAACTCTACGTATTCTTTAAACTCGTTATAAAGGTTTACTTTTTTTAAGCCTCCTTTTGTAAATAAAACGTGTACTGTTTTATCTGCACTCTCTAAAGATTCTGGCTTAATAATAAACTCATCAAAAATAGAATCTTTACGAGTAATTGGGCCTTTTAAAAAATGACTTCCCTCTTCTATTGTCCATTTATGTGATATTTCTCCTTGAGATAAGTCTGAAAATGACGCAAAGTCATTTACACTTACACTAACTATTTCTTCTCTAAATCCGCTTGTATACCAAGATACATCTGAGAACGAATTAGGAGCATCATAATCATCACTATTACATGCTGTAATAAGCGATATAACTAATGCTATTAAAATTAATCTATTATTCATAATATCTTTTTTTTAGTTATTCAAATTTGGATTAGCTGTAACTTCGCTATTTGGTATAGGGTAGTATCCATGAATACTTTCGTTATAATTTACAGCAGCTTGCGCATAATCTACAAACGTAAAACCATTTGCTAGGGGGCTTTCTCCTTCTCTTAAAATAGAAGCCCATCTTGTTACAGACTTACCTTCTTTATCTGTAAAAGGGAAATCTTCTGCCCAATATCTTCTTTGACTTAAATCTTGAAAACGTTCTTTTAAAACTCCCCAACGTCTTAAATCTAGAAAACGAATTGCATGCCCTTCTTCTGCCAATTCTAATGGTCTTTCTATATACATTAAATGCTCCATTAAACTGTTTGCGTCATAAGCCACATCATCATGATCTGCTGCTGGATAGCTACCAGTACCATTAAGACCTATAAGTTTTAAAGCAGAACGATGTCTTACTTCATTTACCAAAGCCATTGCCTGTTCTACACCACCATCATCTGTACCACCTTTAATTAAGCATTCTGCCAACATTAAGTAAACATCTGCTAAACGTACTAATCTAATATTAACACCAGATCGTGTATTTGGTACTATATCACTCTCTGTTGCTACAGTTGCCCAGTTTGTGTATTTTCTAAAATAAGCTGTTTCTTTATTGTTAAACGGACTTGCATCTGCAGTAGATAAACCTCCGTAATAAGGAGTGTCTTTATCGTCTACTACCGCAATAGAATACGATGCACGTAGTGAGTAAGATCTTGGTCTCATTAAAGTTACAGGATCGCAACCTTCTTCACCATCTTCACAAGCCACAAAGTTTCTAGGATCACTTAAATCCAATTCTTCACTTTTGTAAGCCATTTGCAACCATGTACTTGGCATAGAAGCTCTATAACCTCCTAAATTAGCAGGTGCAAATATTCTACCTAAAGTATTAGATACATTTTGACTATCGTAAGGATTTAATTCTGATTTAAAGTTTACAGAATAACTAACTTCTAAAATAGACTCAGAATTAAATTCACCTGCCTCTGAAAAATTATCGTCTATGTTTTCTACCAAAGACCTACCATATTCTCCGTTAGTAATAATATCATTAAAATATACTGCTGCAGTTGTATAATCTTCTTCATACAAATAGCTTCTGCCTAATTCTGCGGCTGCGGCTGCGCCTGTTACACGGCCAACGTTTGCATTTCCGTCCCATGATGGAGGTAAATTTTCGTATGCAAATTCTAAGTCTGCTAAGTAAAAAGCTTTTACCTCATTTGCAGGACTTAATGGTTGGTAAAAATCGCTTTCTGCTTCTGGAACAAAATCAAAAATTGGCACACTACCTTGGTTATACATATTGTATAGATAACTGTAAGATATTCCTCTAAAAAATTTAGCTTGAGCAATAATTTGAGTTGCAAAATCTATTTTATCTTGGTCTTTATAAGTTGCTATTAATCTTTCTCCGTTTGATATAACTTGGTTAGACCTAAAAATAACAGTATAAGTTGCAGACCATTTATTTCTAATATCATTTTCTGCATCATTAAATGTTTGCAGGTAAAATGCATTTTGCGTGTTTGGTCTACCAAAACCAGGCCAGCTCATATCTGCTCTATGGTTGTCTGATAATACATTAAAAACACTTGTATTTTTAAAAGCGTTATATACAGAAGTTAAACCTCCGTTAAGATCTACGTTATTTTTCCAGAAACTACCTGTTGAAAGCTCGTTAGGATTAGTTTCTTCCAAATAATCATCTGAACATGCTGTACTGCACATAACACACAGTAAAACAACAGCTATTTTGTTAAATATTAATTTTTTCATTTCTAGTTCTTTTTTTATTAAAATTTAAATTCAATACCAGCTCTATATTGTGTACTTATTGGATATACACCTGCATCTATACCACGAGTACTTAAACCGTCATTTCCAATTTCTGGATCAAAACCGTCGTAACCTGTAATGGTTAATAGGTTATCTGCTGCTATGTAAAATCTTAATTTATTAATATTAAGCTTCTCATTTAATTTTTTAGGTAAAGTGTACCCTAGAGTTACGTTTCTTAGTCTACCAAAACTTCCGTCTTGCAACCAATAATCTGTATAACCTCTATAATTAAAATGATCTCTACCTCTGTCTGAAGGCACAGTTGAAGTTGGATTTGAAAGTGTCCATTGGTGAACCAAGTCTTGGTGTGTACCTTGCTTATAAGCATAAGCTTTACTACCATTTATAATTTCTCCTCCTATTGCAGCATACCAGTTCATAGAAAAATCTAGGTTCTTATAATTTGCATTAAAGTTTAAACCCAACTCATATTCTGGAGCTCCACTACCTTTATAAACTCTATCATCTAAAGTAATTTCACCATCTCCTGTGTCTGCAACACCATCGTTATTAGTATCTACTGTTGGTTGGTCTACATATCTAAGATCTCCAAGGTTTGCTGTAGGGTCTAATAATCTATACTCATCTAACTGTTCTTGCGTTGTTACAAGTCCGTCTGTTTCTACTAAAAAGAATGCACCAGCCTCATACCCTTCTCTAAGAGCAGTAACTAAATCTTCTCCTGGTAAACCTGGTGCTACTTGACTACCACCTAAAAATGAAAATTTATTAGAATCACTCATTCTAGTAATTCTGTTTTCGTTTTTAGAATAGTTAGCAGAAACATTCCAGCTAAACTTACCTCTATGCTTATAATTAGCACTCCACTCCGTACCATAGTTACGCATATCACCAACGTTTAATATTACACTAGAGTTGTTACCACCACCAACTGTTGGCGGTAAAATAACTGGGAATAACATATTAGTTCTAGAACCATCGTAAACTTCACTAGTTACCGTAAGCTTGTTGTTAAAAAAACCGAACTCCATACCAAAGTTCTTTTCAATTTTCTTTTCCCATTTTGCCTTAGGGTTTTTAAACGCTTCTTGTATAGCTCCTAAAACCAATACTTGGTCTGATCCTGTACCAAAAACATAATCATGTCCTAAACCAATAGTTGGTGCTGTACTATAATCTAAAATACTTTGGTTACCTGTTGTACCATAACTAAACCTCATTTTAAAGAAGTTAAACGTTTTTCCAAATACTTTATCCCAACCTTCTTCATCAGAAGCAATCCAAGCTGCAGATGCAGAAGGTGCATAGATCCATCTATTTTCTTCAGAAAAACGACTTGTACCATCACGTCTAAGACTGGCACTTACTAAGTATTTTCCTTTATAATCGTACTGTACACGACTTAACATACCTATTAAAGTATTTGTTCTGTCTTGTCCGTAACCATTACCTGTACCAACATTAGCATCTAAGGTTGCGCCATTTAAGTTGGTTATTTCATTATTAAAAAGATCGAACTTCTGTGCAAAGAAAGAATCGTATGTATATTTTTCTGCACTTACCGCGCCTACTAAAGTTACGTGGTGATCTCCAAATGTTTTATCAAAAGTTGCAATACCATCTATAGTTGCACTAGTAGATCTATCACTTTGATTGTAAACTCCAGATCTAACTTGTTGTGGTATTAAATCTCCTTCTACTGAATACGCAGTAAATAAAGGATTTATTCTTACACGTGTATTATTTGTTCTACTTAAAGAAGCACGTGTAGTTAATTTAAAACTTGGAAGAACTTGACGATCTATTTGCATACGTGCATCAAAATTATCACCTTTTCTAACATCAGATTGCTTTAGTTTAGCTGTTAAAAAACTTAAATTTACAGCATCGTTACTATTTGCATCACCTGCACTATCGTCTATAGTTGGTGAGTTTGGATCTATTATTTGCTGATAAGGTTTGTATCTATAACCATCTAGTAATACTTGCCAAGGTGTATATTCTTGCTCATCTGTTCTAAGGCCTATACCTGTAGTAAATGTCCATTTTCCTTTTTTGTACGTTGTATTTGCCCTTACATTTAATCTTTCTAAACCAGAATTAATTAAAGATCCTTGTTGATCAAAATAGTTAACAGATACATTAAATCTTAATCCCTCTTTACCTCCAGAAATATTCAGGTTATGGTTTTGTATTAAAGCCATATCTTCCTGAAGAATATCCATAAGGTTAGTTTTATTAGTAAAATCATTAGGATTTTGCTCTAAAGTTGTAAATGAGTTGTTTGGAAAAGTACCGTTAATATTATTTAACCTTACAAACTGACTATACATAGAATCTTCAAAATTCATTAAAGGAACACTAGATATAATGTCTTGTACACCCATATAGCTAGTAATACCAATATCCATTTTACCAACTTTACCAGATTTAGTGGTAATTAAAATTACACCAGCAGAACCTCTTGTACCATAAATTGCGGCAGATGCAGCATCTTTAAGTACATCTATAGTTTCTATCTCTGCAATACTTAATTGTGGGTTACCATCTTGTGGTATACCATCTACAACATAAAGTGGCGAGTTACTACCAAAAACAGAGTTAATACCACGTATAAGTATTACTGCATCTGATCCTGGCTGACCACTACTAGAAGTTACGTTTACACCTGCAATTTGCCCTTGCAGCGCACTACCAACATCTGCAGTAGATATTTTTTCAATATCCTCTGCACGTACTTGAGCTACTGCTCCTGTTACTTCTCTCTTCTTTTGTACACCGTATCCAATAAGAACCACTTCTTTTAATGCTTCTATATCTTCTTCCATAGTTACATCAATAGTAGTTTTAGAGCCTACGGTAATTTCTTTTGCCACATAGCCTATATAACTAAATATTAATACACTATTTGGCGCTGCTTGTATTGTGTAGTTTCCATCAAAATCTGTAACTACTCCTACTGTTGTACCTTTTACAACAACACTTACCCCTAAAAGTGGCTCGCCTTCTCCACTAACATTACCTTTTACGGTTTTTGTTTGTGCCTGAACCAAACCAAAGCCTATAACAAAAAATAGAATCGTTAAAAAAGCTTTATGTCTAGACTTAACAAGTAAATTAAATTTCATTTCCATAATCGTTTTTTAAGTTTAGTTACACAAATGTTGATTTTATTTGCTTTAAGGGTAGTAACAAATGTTTTTTTAAGTAAAACATATGTATAAAATCATAAAAAAATGTTAACTAAAACGCCCTGAAACCAACAAACAAGCTGATTTTCTATTATTTACGTAATATAACAAGGCTAAGAATGTTAAATTAAAAAAAAATAACATACTATTTTTTCAATTTGGTAATTAAACAAAAAACCACCAACAATCCTTAGTAGGTATTATTGGTGGTTTTAATTTTAACTTATTTTTTTATTTATTCAAACTCTATTTTATAGGTAAAAGCATAATTACCAACTTTTGTTTTTGATGGTTCTATTCGTAAACCATTTGTTGTTTGTTGCCAAGTAACCTTTTCTTTATTACCTAACATCTCTATTTTTTTAATTTGATGCTTTTTGTTGGATAATGATTTTATAAACACCTTATCCTTAGGCCAATCTAAAACTATAGCATAAAGAACATTATCTTTTGTTGTAAAACGAATATCTTTTTCTGTGTTGTCTTTATTTTTATGCTCACTTAAATGTCCTTCTACAACTTCTGCTGGGCCTTCACCAAAAATATCCCAAGTTCTTGTACCGTAAATTGCTTCTCCGTTTACTTTTAACCAATCTCCCATTTGTAGTAAACGTTTTTTAACCTCAGCAGGAATTTCACCTTCTGCTGTTGGTGTAATGTTTAATAAAACAGCCCCATTTTTACTCACTACATCTACTAAAAAATCTACAAGTCTATTGGTAGATTTATATTTAGGATTTTGAATATGACTCCAAGATCTCCAGTCTATTGAATCATCTGTTAACCATGTAAAATCTTTTTTATCGCTCATTCTTGAGCGCTCTAAATCTAATACAGCAGAACCTACTGCTAAATCTTGAAATTTATAGGTTACTACAACCTCTTTATTGTTTTTTAAACCTTGATTGTAAAAATTTGCTAAAAATTGCTTTCTATAGTCTTCATCAATAATGTCCATTTTATTATCAAACCAAACAATATCTGGATCATATTTAGTAGTTAATTCTGTAAGTCTATTTAACCACTCTTCATTAAATTCTTTATTTGGCAATGGATTTGTTGGTGTATCTGCCATAACAAAAGTGCCTTCTGGAACTATAGGTCCATATAACCCCTTATAATCTGGGTTAGCAGCATCTGTAGTTTTGCTCCATGTTGGGTACCAAGCATATAACCAATGTCTATGGTAAGTGGTAATAAACTTTAAACCACGTGCTTTTACCGCTTTTTCCATAGCACCAACAACATCTATTTTAGGTCCCTTGTCTTTTGCGTCCCATGTTGTTAATTTACTATCCCACATAGCAAAACCATCTGCATGTTCTGCTATTGGTCCTGCAAATTGTGCTCCTGCTTTTACAAATAAATCTGCCCAAGCATCTGCATTAAATTTTTCTGCTGTAAACATGGGTATAAAATCTTTATATCCAAAAGTATCTAAGCTGCCATATGCTTTTTTATGATACTCGTTAATTGGATGTCCTTCCTCATACATCCACTTAGAATACCACTCATTTTTATAGGCAGGTACAGAATAAGGCCCCCAATGAAAATAGATTCCAAATTTTAAATCTTTATACCATTCTGGCACCTTATATTGCTGCAAAGACTCCCAATTTGCTGTATACTTTTGGGAGTCTTTAGAAATTTCTTTTGTTATTTTTTTAGAAGCACAACCTGCCAATAACAAAACCAGACAGGCATTTAGTAAAATTTTATTTTTCATAGTAGGTTAAATAGCTTTGTATTACATTCCTAATATTATTTTAGGCGTATTTGTTTTATTATACCCCTCTAAATCTTTTTGTTCTATATTAGTTTGCCAAACGTAAGCATATTTTAAGTTTTCCATTTTAGAAAAGACCTCTAAACTTTTAGAAGTAATTTTAGTTCCAAATAAATTAACGCTAGTCATATTTTTTAATTTTAAAAGATGCTGAATAGCATTATCTGATATTGGATTTTCACTAAGCTTCAATTTTTGAATGTTTGTAAATTGACTCACAATTTGTACATTTTCATCTGTTAACTTATTATTTTCTATAGACAACCATATTATGTTTTCTTTTATTGGCAATAGTTTTTCTAATTTAGCCTTAAGCTGATTTTCTTTACCTTCTACTACTGTATTTGGCGCCAATACCACTTCAAACAAGTTAGACTCAAATACCAATTCTTTTAACTTAAAACCTTCTTTCTCTATACTAGCAATTAACTCATTACTAACTTTAGCAACTGTTGGCAATGCTACTGTATTGTTATTAGCACCAAGACCTAACATTGTACTCGCTATTGTAGTTATATTTTCTGGAATTTCTACATTAGCTACTTTAGTTTTAAAGTCTGCATTAGAACTATTTATCCAATAAGTAATAATAGCTATTTCCTCCTCAGTTAAAGGCGTTTTTCCTTCTGGAGGCATAAAATCTTCATTGTGCGGGTCTAATAAAACTCTTTTTACCAGTTCAGATTCATTAGCACTACCTGGTACTAAAATAGCACCACTTTTTCCGCCACTATGCATAGATACACTATCTATCATAGATAATCCACCCTTCTTTTTACTATCGTTATGACAGCTAATACATTTATTTTCTAAAATTGGAGCCACCAAATGCCCGTAAACCTCTGCTTCTTCTAAATTGGTGACTGCGGCTAATTCTGTTTTTTCTTCTGTATTAAATGGTAAGTACTTAACCAAATAATCGCTACCATGGGTAAGATTACCTCCATAATGCCCTGTTACACTTATAACAATAACAAGCAACGTAAGTGCTGCTATATTGGGCTGTATTTTTTTATAGTTTGATAGCTTTATTTTTTCAATCCTAATTAACCAAGCTACAAAAGCTAGTACAGTTGTTGCTATTCCAAACCAAAAATGAGAATCCAAAGCATTATCATCATAATCACCACTTAATGATAACATATAGCCTAAAATACAAGCTACTAATGCACTTACACCTCCTAAAAACAAGGCTAAAGGTATAGCCGTTGTTAAAACAGGATTTTTTTTAATTCTACTAAAAATTTCAAGTAGAAATGCAAATACTAAAAAACCTATTGGCAAATGCACAACTAGCGGATGAAACCTACCTAAAAACAATACAAAATCTGGGACACTATTTTCCATACTTTTCTTTTAAATTTAAACGCGCTCTAATTTTATTGGAGCCGTTTTATTAGCATTCCATTGGCATATATATAGATTTTTATCTTCGTCTACACATACATCATGACCGTGCAATATGGGTTTATTCTCTAGTTGATACGATTTTTGAAGCGCTCCATTTTTATATTCTGGTGCTGTACCTCCTGGGTTAGAAACTACTTTATCTTCTTCTAAAATAGTTACAAAACCTGTATGGTCTTTCCAATTTGTTTTTCCTTCTTTTGGTTGAGACCAACACACACCTGCATACAAATTAGCGTCATCAAAAACAGGTCTACAAACCTGCATATTAGGTAATTTTAATTTTTTAATGTATTTACCATCTAACGTAAACCACTTAAAAGACTGCTCGTTTCTAGAGGTACACACTACCATTGGGTTGTTTTTATCTCTGTAATCTATAGCAACACCATGGGCATTTTGTAAGTTGTGATCTTTATTGGCATTATTATGTCCGCCCCAACGTCTAATAAATTCACCTTTGTAATTGTATTGTAAAATGTAATCTTGCCCATAACCATCTGCCACATAAATATCTCCGTTAGGACCAATAGCTATTTCGGTTGGACAAAAATTTTCTCCTGGCTCATAGACTCCTATAGTTTGCGGATGGCCAATATCAAAAAGAACCTTACCATCTATGGTAGTTTTAGTAATTCTACCATTGTGCTTAATCCATTTTCCTGTCTTATTTAAATACCAACCAGAATCTGCTAAAAACAAAAAATCTTCACCACCCTCATTAGATATAGTAAGTCCGTGACCACCAGGGTAAGCGGTTCCCCAGGCATCTAAAACTTTACCAGATTTATCAAAAATTATAATATTATTTTTTGTGTGATCACCAATCATTATTAGTCTTCCCTTACTATCCATTTCCATTTCATGGCAGTTAAGTAAAGGATTGTTTATAGCACTAATTTGTGCCCAATCATTATTAACTTTATAGGTATAATCTCCATGACCTAAAATGGGTTGGTCTGGTTTACTTTTTTTAAGAATTGAAAAACCCATAGTTGGCGTAGCTGCAACTACCGCACTAGCTATGGCTGTATTTTTTATAAAATTTCTTCTAGAAGACATTTGATTGGGTTTTAGGTTAATAGGTCTTTTACAACATTACCATGTACATCTGTTAAACGATAGCGCCTACCTTGATGTTTAAATGTTAAACGCTCATGATCTACACCAAATAAGTGTAAAAGTGTTGCGTGAAAGTCATGCACATGCACAGGATCTTTTACAACATTGTAACTAAAATCATCTGTTTCTCCGTATGAAAAACCAGGTTTTACACCTGCTCCTGCCATCCACATTGTAAATGCCTTTGGATGATGATCTCTACCATAATTTTCTTTAGTTAACTGCCCTTGAGAGTATACTGTACGTCCAAACTCTCCACCCCAAACAACCAAAGTATCATCTAGCATACCACGTTGCTTTAAATCTTTAATTAAGGCTGCTGTAGGCTGATCTGTTTTTTTAGATTGACTTTTTACTCCTCCTGGACAATAGTTATGCTGGTCCCATCCTTGGTGATACAATTGCACAAACTTTACTCCTTTTTCTAAAAGTTTCCTTGCCATTAAACAATTTGCAGCATAAGTCCCTGGATCTCTACTATCTTTGCCATACATTTCAAAAGTACTATCTGACTCGTCTGATAAATCTGAAACTTCTGGAACTGAGGTTTGCATTTTAAATGCCATTTCATACTGCGACATTCTTGCTTGTATTTCAGGGTCACCATAGGCATCATGTTGTAAATTATTTAAATCGCCCAAATAATCTAACATATGTCTACGGTCGTTACCATCATAATTTTCTGGATCACTTAAATACAATACAGGATCTTTACCAGACCTAAACTGTACACCCTGGTGCTCTGTTGGTAAAAAACCATTGCCCCATAAACTAGACTTTAACGGTTGTCCCTTTCCGTTTTTAGAAACCAAAGTTATAAATGTAGGAAGGTTTTCATTATCTGAACCCAAACCATAACTTAACCAAGACCCTATAGATGGTCTACCTGGTAATTGATTACCTGTTTGCATAAAAGTAATTGCAGGTGTATGGTTAATCTGGTCTGTTTGCATTCCTTTTATAAAACACAAATCGTCTACTACTTCAGACAAATAAGGCATAGCATCACTAACCCATGCTCTAGATTCTCCGTATTGTTTAAAATTAAATACAGATGGTGCTATTGGCAATGTACTTTGATTACCACTCATACCCGTTAAACGTTGACCACTCATTACAGAATCTGGTAACTCTTTACCAAACATATCTGATAGTTTTGGCTTGTAATCAAACAAATCCATTTGTGAGGGTCCACCACTCTGAAACAAGTAAATAATACGTTTTGCCTTAGGTAGGTGATGTGGTAAACCTAACCTATTCTTATTATAAGTATTTAATATTTCTTCTGGCGTACTATTTTTATTTATAGAAGCAAACATTTTATCTGCCCCTAATAAACTACCTAGTGCCAAAGCTCCTAGTCCTAAAGATGTCTTTTTTAAAAAATCTCTTCGGTCTACTTGCTTTTCAATTTCATGTAAATCTTTATTATTAGACCTTAATTTTTTATGGTGATTGTTGCACATAGTTTTATTCTTTTAAGGTTAACAATTTATCTTTTAGTAATAGTAGCATCGGCATTCATAATAGTACTTGCGACTACTGCATTTGCTGCTATTAATGCTTTATTATCTGTTTCTTTTAATTTAAAAGCACCCGTATTTAACCAACCTAAGGTTTTAGGTAAATTGTCATTAAATTTTTTGTATTCGTCTTTTTGTAATTTTCGCAGTAAGCTTAGTTCTTTTTCTGTTGCATTTCTGCCGGCTAATTTTACAAATGCCAAATTAATTCCAGAGTCCACATCTTTTTCTTCAGACATAAGCTTACCTATAACTCTTGAAGCTTCAATATATGTGGGGTCGTTTAGAATTACTAATGCTTGTAAAGGTGTATTTGTTTTCTGTCTTCGAGAAGAACATAAATCTCTTGTTGGCGCATCAAAAGTTGCTATTGTTGGATTAGGAATTGTTCGTTTCCAAATGGTGTACATACTTCTTCTGTATAACCCTTCTACGCCATCTTGTTCATAGGTATCTCCATTTACTTCCCATAAACCTTCTGGCTGGTATGGTCTTACACTTTCTCCTCCTATTTTTTTATTTAATAGTCCAGAAGCATACAATGCATTATCTCTGAGCATTTCTCCAGAAAGCCTTGTTGATGGACCACGAGACAACCACCTGTTTTCTACATCTACTGCTAAAAGTTCTTCAGATATTACAGAACTTTGCTGATATGTATTAGACATCATCATTGTTTTAAATAATGCTTTTACATCCCATCCAGATTCTACAAAACGAATAGCCAACCAGTCTAATAATTTAGGGTGCGTTGGTAAATTACCTTGATTACCAAAATCTTCTGAGCTAACCACAAGACCATTTCCAAAAAGGTTTTGCCAATATCTATTTACCGTAACTCTTGCTGTTAATGGGTTGTCTTTATCTGTAATCCATTTAGCCAAACCTAATCTATTTTTAGGCCATGCATCTTTCCAAGGAAAAATATCTTCAGGTACATTAGGAAAAACAGAATCTGTAGGAGAGTCATAATTACCACGATCTAGAATATAAGTTTGTCTAGGGGTTTTACGCTCTTTCATTACCATAATTTGTTTTACCACTTCGGTACTATCTACCAAAGCTTCTCTTTTATGCTCTACATCTTTTAAGACCGACACATATTCCTGAGATTTTGTACTTAAAAAATACTTGGTTAACTCTTGCTTTTCTTTAGCGCTTAAGCTAGGATATGGTTTCTCTTGAAGCTCTTTTAATTTATCTGATTTGCTAATTTGCAAAACTTCTACAGGAGAGATTTCTTTATCAAAGACCAATAAATTATCCACTACAGCACCGCCAATACCCTTATCTCTCCAAATAGCTCCAACTCTTAGGCCTGGCTCAAGCTTTGGACTCTCTTTTCCATAAAGCTGTAATCCATTAAAAACAATGTCTTTATAAAGATTATCAAACTTCATCTTCGTTTTTAACTTTTCTCCATCTTGATAAATATTTATTCCTTTAGCTTTACTAGAACCATCATAGGTCATTGTTAACTGCACCCATTTTTCTTTGGGTATATCATTTAAAGATTCAATGACAATTGCATTATCTGGATATACATGTGCTAATAAAGCTTCAATTTTGTTTTCTTTTATTTTTAAATGATAACCTCTAAAACTATGCAGTTCAGAGCTATTCATTTTATGAAAAATTACACCATCATTAATTTCTTCAGGAATAAAAACTTGTATAGAAATACTAAAAGGCTGATTCCTTTTAAAAATTCCAATTTTATCTAAATCTAGCCAAGTATCTCCGTTCATAGCCAATCCTTTACCCGATGCACCTTCTTTATAAATAGTCTTTTCATTTTTTACAAACTGTTGCCGCATTTGAACATTATTACTACCATTGCCTCCAATTGTATTTACAAGCTTTTGATCATCAAAATTAAAAGCTGCAATTAAACCGTCTGGCTTAGTATTTTTAGTGATATTTTTATAAGAACCATTAGCTAACCATTGTTCTGCTTTCTGACTTTCTGTAGTAATTGCTTTTGTTAATTTTTCTTCGCTAATTCTTACTATTTCATCTAAATAAGCAATAACTCCTTCTTGCTCTTTAGTAGGCAGCATCATAGCTGGTACAGGTGTTGCTAAATCCCAAGGTATTAAGCCTGTCTCATCTACATTATTAAAAAAACTGTACATTTCAAAATAGTTTTTCTGAGAAATAGGGTCGTACTTATGATCATGGCATTTAGCACAAGCATAAGACAGTCCTAACATTCCTTGACTTACTGTAGCTGTTCTATCGGCTACATATTCAGATCTAAATTCCTCATCTATAATACCACCTTCTAAATTTTGCGGATGTAAGCGATTAAAAGTTGTTGCCAATTTTTGTTCTCGTGTGGCATTATCAAATAAATCTCCTGCCAATTGCCAAGTTAAAAATTCGTTGTACGGCATATTTTTATTAAAAGACTTAATAACCCAATCTCTCCAAGGAGATGTATCTCTGTATTTATCATTACTGTACCCGTGAGTATCTGCATACCTAGAAACATCCATCCAGTCTAATGTCATTTGCTCTCCAAAATGCGGAGAAGCTAATAACCTGTCTAATTGCTTTTCAAATGCATTAACAGAGGTATCATTTACAAATTCTTGTAGTTCTTCTGGTGTTGGTGGTAACCCAGTTAAATCAAAAGACGCTCTACGTAGTAATACTTCTTTTTCTGCCTTTTTAGAAGCTTTAAGATTGACCTCTTCTAATTTTGCTAGCACAAAATTATCTATAGCATTTGCTGCTAATTTAGCATCTTTAATTTTTGGTATACTTGGTTTTTCTGGTTTAATAAAAGCCCAATGATCTTTATATTCCGCTCCGTCTTCAATCCATTTTATTAAAACAGCCTTTTCATAATCTGTAAGAGTTAAATGCGAGCTAGGCGCAGGCATAATTAAATCTGGATCATTAGACATAATCCTATGAAAAAATTCACTTTTATTTAAGTTTCCTGGTGTTATAGCAAATTTCCCTGGAGTTTCTGTTAACTCTCCATATGCTAAAGTGGGATCATGCAATTGTAGACCTCCTTTTATGTTTCCCTTATCTGGACCGTGGCACAAATAGCATTTATCAGACAATATAGGTTTTACATGTTGATTAAAATCTACTTTTTCTGGCAAATTATTATATTCTACAGCAATCAATTCTGGTAGATCTGGACCGCCACAAGAACACAATAATAAAATAACACTTACTAGAATTAACAGTATCTTATTTTTTAACATAAAAATTGATGATTATATAACTTCTCAAAAATAAAATAACTAGATGCTATATTACTGATCAAATCAGTCTATAAAATGTACTTTTCCGTTATGTTGAGTTTTTATCTAGTTATAAAATCCATAAAAAAGTTATATTTTAGTGCTAGTTATGGCTATTAGTGTAAGTAGATGTCTATTTAATAAAAAACACCTAATCAGACATTTTAAATAATTACAAGCTAATTATGATAGAAATTTTGCAATCTCTGCGTTTAACATTGCTTAATACAGGCTACGCTAAACTGGGAACATCTTGGAACTTTGATAATGTTATTAGTCCGTTTACTAGAATGTATTACATTACTAAAGGGTCTGCAAAAGTGTACCATAATGATAGTGTTTACATTTTAAAACCAGGCTATATATACTTAATTCCTAGTTTTACTTATGCTAGATATTTATGCGAGGATTACCACGAGCAATTTTATATTAGTTTTTTAGAAGAAATTAATAATGGCTTGTCTGTATATAATTTTAAAGGTTTTGAATACGAAGTTAAAGCAGACGAAAAATGTTTGTATTATTTTGAAAGGTTAGTGCACTTAAATGCACATAGAGAAATTAAAAATAGTGATCCAAAAACGTACGATAATAGACCTACATTGCTAGATTTTATTAAACAAAATGAAAACTTAACTACCAAAGAATTTATAGAGACACAAGGCATATTAACCATTTTGCTCTCTAAGTTTATTACAAATAATAAATTGCAAAAAGAGGTAAACTCGTCTAACTCTAATTTAAACCAAATACTAAATTACATAAACAAAAACCTACACTTACCAATTACTATAGAAGAGCTTGCAAGTAAATGTCATTACAGTCCAGATTATTTTTCTAAATTGTTTCTACAGACTTACGGATTAAGACCTAATAAATACATACAATCTAAAAGAATAGAACGTGCACAATTATTACTACTAACTACAAACGATTCTTTAGAAGAAGTAGCGCAAAAGGTGGGTTTTGAAAACGTTTCATACTTTTCTAGATCCTTTAAAAAGCACACAGAAAAAACACCTGCTTCTTTTAGAAAGGAGCAGGTGAATATTTAAACTCAATTTATTTTTATTTTTTAGAATTTACGTTCTTTTCTACCACGCATTTTATTTGCCTCACTATCATTTAAAAACTTTTCTTTTACAGGATCCCAGTTTAAATCTCTTCCTAAATTATAAGCAATATTGGCAATATTACAAACAGTTGCAGAACGGTGACCTGTTTCTACATCGCAAATAGGTTGTGTTCTATTTTTTATAGATGATATCCAATCTTGGTAGTGGTTTCCTTCTGTGTCATACAACTTAGTGTCTGACGCTGTTAACTCGGCTTTTATTAGATTTTCAGGTGTTGTTTCAAAATAGCCACGACTAATATCCATTGTACCTTCAGTCCCTATAAAACGAACTCCCCATCCTCTTCCAAAATCTTCATGTATCATTTCTACACCATTATCATAATACATTTTTAAACCTCTAACAGCATTTTTATCTGCTGGCATAACATACTTTACAGGTCCAGACCTATCCATACCTAAAGCCCATTGTACAATATCAAACATATGTGCTCCCCAATCGCAAAGTATACCTCCACCAACTTCTTCATAAAGTCTCCAGTCTGGCCAAAAATCTACATCGTTTCTAGAAGGTGCCAATCTATGGTTGTACTCTAGTAAAGGCGCTGGTCCGCACCACTTGTTCCAATTTACCTCGGTTGGTAAAGTTTCTGCTTTTAAGTTATATGGCACTGCAGGATCCCCAACGTTAACAAGAACCTGTTTTATGTCTCCTAAATATCCGTTTCTTACAAGTTCACAGGCTTTTCTAAAGTTTTTTCCAGAACGCTGCATACTACCAGTTTGTAATATTTTGCTTGTCTTTTTTGCCGTTTTAACTAAATCTATACCTTCATTAATATTATGCGTTAAAGGTTTTTCACAGTATACATCCTTACCCGCTTTCATTGCATCTATAGCTTGTATTGCATGCCAATGATCTGGTGTAGCAATAACTACAGCATCTATATCTTTACGGTCTAACAACTCATTATAATCTGTGTATGTTGTAACACCATTGTAACTATTTTGACTTCTTTTATCTGCGTAAATTTTATTTACAGCTCCTTTAAACCATTCGTTTTTTGTAGACCACACATCACAAGCTGCAATAATTTGTGAGTTTGTAGCTCCTACAAAATTACTAGCCAAACCTCTACTCTGTTTTCCTAATCCAATAAAACCTATGTTTACCCTGTCACTTGGCGCAACAAATCCTCTACCAAAAATATGTCTTGGTAATATAGTTACGGCTCCTGTTGCTAAGGCTGTTTTTGTGATAAAACCTCTTCTAGAAATTTTAGAACTAGACATTGGTTTTTTTTTGTTTTTTGAGTCTTTCATTGTAATAGGTTGTTTATTAAAGTTTGATTTAAAATATTTTCTTCAATAAAATTACTATTACTATAGTTTGCATAGTATTAGCAGTGTTTAAAATAGTACCATAAATGGTTTATTCCTGAGAAAAAAGCAAAAAAAAACCGAAAACATTATGTTTTCGGATTTTTTTGCTTTATATCGTAAATTACGATATTCTGTCTCGTAATATATCTATTAACTCACCAGGATTAGAAACATAAATTGTTCTATCCTCAAAATATTTAGTTTCTAAATTTACAGGGTTACCAGAAACAAGAAGATCTACAGTAGTCTGACTTAATATAGCCTCTATTTTTTCCTTTATTCTATCTGGCACAGTAGTTACAAACATTGTCAATAACAGATTAGGCTTTACTATACTCTGCACAGATTCTATATTACTAATAGGCACGTGCTGTCCCAAATAAAATACATTCCACCCTAAATCTTTTGCTATATACTGCGCTAACAAAAGTCCAATTTCATGGTGTTCATTTTCAGGTAAAAATAAAATAATTTTAGGTGCATTTTTATCTGGCAAAGGCAATGCATTAATTGCTGCAATTACTTTTTGTCTAATTAAATTGGATATAAAATGTTCTTGCGCTGGCATCACTTTATCAATACCCCACAAAACACCAATCTGATTTAAAAAAGGATAAATTAAATCTTTAATTGCATTTAACAACCCTTTACTTAATATTTGAGCATCTATAATTTTTATAAACTCGCGCTCATTCATCTCTAGCAAACCCAACATAAGCGCTGTTAGTTCATCTCCCTCTATAGGTTTTAGCAACACTTCTGTTACATTAGAATGTAACTCTTCATTAGACATCTTATCTATTTTAGATATCTTAAACCCATTACGTTGCAAAATACTTACATTAAGCAGCTTCCTTAACAACTCATCTGTATAAAATCTAATATTAGTGTCTGTACGTTCTGGCTCTATAAAGCTATACCTACTCTCCCATTTTCTTAATGTATGTGCATTAATACCAGTAAGTGTAGCTACTTGCGACATTGAATAACTGCCCATTTCTAATAATTTTTATAATAACAAAAGTAGTATAAAAATTAGGCTAGAAGTTATTTTTGTCTAATTTTTTTTAAATTCTCCTAGACAATTTAAAATATTTTAATACATTTGTCCAACAATGAACCTATAAAAGTTAGACATTATGAAAATGAAAATTTATTTATCCGCTTTAATTTTGTTCGTATTCGCCTTTACATCTTGTAATGACGATGATGACGCTACTGCTCCAGAACAAGCACAATTAAATATTGTAGAAACAGCTTCTGGCACAGATGCTCTTAGTTCTTTAGTTGCTGCTTTAGCTAAATCTGATGAGAGTCCAAACTCTGATCTTATTACTGCTTTAAGTGGTACAGGACCTTTTACAGTTTTTGCTCCTACTAACGATGCATTTACTGCTTTATTTAATAGTTTGGAAGGCTATTCTTCTCTTGCAGATTTTGATACTGAAGAAGAAAAAGCTTTACTTGCAACAATTTTAAAATACCACGTTATTGAAGGTGCTGCTGTAGCTTCTAGTGACTTAACAGACGGCCAAGTAGTTACTACGCTACAAGGAGAAGAAATTACTATTAACCTTAACAATGGTGTATTTATTACAGATGCATCTGAGGTAGATGCACAAGTTGTTTCTGCAGATGTAGAAGCAACAAATGGTATTGTACATGTAATTAACAAAGTATTACTACCACAAACAGTCATAGATGCAATAAACCTAGGAACACTTGTAGATGTAGTTGTTGCTAGCGATGCTCTTACTGTTTTAGAAGCTGCTGTTATAAAAGCTGGTTTAGCAGACACGCTTAGTTCTGACGGTCCTTTTACAGTTTTTGCTCCTACAGATGCTGCTTTTGTTGCATTATTAGATATGCTAGGAGATGATTATAATTCTTTAGAAGATTTTGATACTGAAGGAGAATTAGAGTTACTTAAAAACATTTTACTTTACCATGTTATACCTGCAAAGGTTTTATCTACAGATTTAGCTGCTGGTGAAGTTGGTACTGCTTTAGCAGGCAATTCTATAGAAGTTGTAGATAAAGATGGCACATTTGTTCTATCAGATGCTTCTGATGTTAACGCAACTATTTCTATTGTAGATATTATGGCATCTAACGGTATTGCACACGTTATTGATAAAGTTTTATTACCACAAGCCGCTGTAGATTTTATAGCTTCTCAACAACCCAATATAGTTGAATTAGCTATAGCAACAAATGATTTATCTTTATTAGTTGGAGCTCTACAACAAGCGGATGCTGGATTAGTAGACTTATTAGGAACAGACGGACCTTTTACAGTTTTTGCACCTACAAATGATGCCTTTGCTGCTTTATTAGATGAATTAGGAGATGATTATAATGAGCTTGCTGACTTTGACACTGAAGATGAAAAAGAAATGTTAGCTACAATTTTAAAATACCATGTAATAGCTGGTTCCGCAGCTTACTCTACAGATTTATCTAACGACCAAATGATAACTACTGCACAAGGAGAAGATGTAACTGTTAACTTAACAGGAGGTGTTTTTATACAAGATGCTACCGATACAGACGCAGAAGTAACAACTGCAGATGTTATGGCTAAAAATGGTGTTGTACATATCATAGATAAAGTATTATTACCTCAAGAAATTGTAGATGCTTTACAACCTAATATTGTAGAACTTGCTATTGCTACAGATGATTTATCTTTATTAGTAACAGCTTTACAACAAGCTGATGCTGGCTTAGTAGAATTACTAGGAACTGAAGGACCATTTACTGTTTTTGCACCAACAAATGATGCTTTTGCTGCGTTATTAAATGATTTAGGTGATGATTACACAAGCCTAGCAGATTTTGACACTGAAGAAGAAAAAACATTATTAGAAAACATTCTTAAATACCATGTTGTTTCTGGAGCTGCTGTTATGTCTACAGACTTAACAGATGGCCAAGTTGTTGCAACAGCATTAGAACAAAACATTACAATTAATTTAACTGGCGGGGTTTTTATTACCGACGCCACTGGTAATGACGCACAAGTTACAGCCGCAGATGTTGCTGCAAGTAACGGTGTTGTACATATTATAGACAGAGTACTAATGCCAGATACTCATTAGAATTATATTAGATTAACCTGTTGGTTGGGTTAATTTGGTTGTTGTGCCGGTGATGTAAAAATCACCGGTTTTTTAACATTATTTAAAAAACATATAGTATCTTACGGAAGATACGTGTTAATACTTTATGAAAAAGATTATAATTATTGGTTCGGGGTTTTCTTCACTATCTGCTAGTTGCTACTTAGCCAAAGCAGGTTACGACGTTACCATACTAGAAAAAAACACAACTACGGGCGGTAGAGCAAGACAATTAAAAACCAACGGTTTTGTTTTTGATATTGGTCCTTCATTTTATTGGATGCCAGATGTGTTTGATAAATTCTTTGGAGACTTCAACAAAAAAACAAGTGATTATTATCACCTAGACCAACTAAACCCTGCTTATCAAATATATTTTGATAAAAATGATTCTATTTCTATTTCTGAAGATTTTAACGAAACCAGAGATACTTTTGAAAAAATTGAAGCAGGTAGTGGCAAACAGTTAGAGCGCTTTATTAATAAAGCAAAAATTAACTATGATATTGCCATAAAAAATTTAGTATACAACCCTGGTGAAACTATTCTTGAAATTATAAATAGAAAAACAGTAACCAAATTATACGAATTTATTCTAACCATAAAAAATCAAGTTTCTGGTTATGTAAAAAACAATAAACTACGTAAAGTTTTAGAGTTCCCTGTATTATTTTTAGGTGCAAAACCTAGCAACACACCATCATTCTATAACTTTATGAATTATGCAGATCTTAAATTAGGTACATGGCATCCGCAAGGGGGTATGTACAAAGTTGTAGAAGGTATGCAAACACTAGCCCAAAGTTTAGGTGTTAAAACCATAACAGATAGTCCTGTGTTAAAAATTGATATACAAGATGGAGTTGTTAAAGGTGTAGATAGTAAAAGTGGATATTTAGAGTGCGATATTCTTTTAAGTGGCGCAGACTACCACCATACTGAAACCTTACTACCACAGCAATACAGACAATATTCAGAAAAATACTGGGATAAAAAAATATTTGCTCCTTCTGCCCTATTATTCTTTGTTGGGTTTGATAAAAAAATAGAAAATGTAAATCACCATACTTTATTTTTTGACACTGATTTTGAAGAACACGCAAAAACAATATACGACACCAAAGAATGGCCTAACAAACCATTATTTTACGCAAGTTTCCCTAGCAAAACAGATAAAACTTGTGCTCCTGAAAATAAAGAATCTGCCGTGTTTTTAGTACCAATTGCACCAGACATAGAAGATACAGAAGAATTAAGAGAGCACTACTTTAATCAAATCATAGAAAGAGTAGAAATAATTACGGATCAAAAAATAAAAGATGCTATACTTTTTAAAGAATCTTATTGTGTAGATAACTTTAAGGATGATTATAACTCTTATAAAGGTAATGCTTATGGTATGGCAAACACATTGCTACAAACCCATATACTAAGACCTAAATTAAAAAGTAAAAAAGTAGATAATTTATATTTCTGCGGACAATTAACTGTTCCAGGACCTGGTGTACCACCATCATTAATATCTGGTAAAGTAGTAAGTGAACTAATTTTAAAACACAGTAAATTATGAAAGCTCTGTTTGATTCTTCAAGTGTTAACTGTAGTAAGTTAATTACTAAAACCTATAGCACATCTTTCTCTTTAGGTATTAAACTTTTTGCACCTTCTATTAGGCCAGCAATATATGCTATATATGGTTTTGTTAGATATGCAGACGAGATTGTAGATTCTTTTCATGACTATGAACAAGAAACACTATTAAACGAGTTTGAAGAAGAGTATAGAAAATCACTTCAAAGAAAAATTAGTTTAAACCCTATTATAAATTCTTTTCAGGAAATTGTATTAAAATACGACTTGCACCAATACGTAGATGCTTTTTTAACAAGTATGCGTCACGATTTAGACAAAACAGAATACAACACAAAAGAAGAGTATAATGATTACATCTATGGCTCTGCAGATGTAGTAGGCCTTATGTGTTTACGTGTTTTTGTAAATAACGACAATGAAAAATTTAACCATTTAAAAGAATCTGCTCAGTACCTAGGTTCTGCTTTTCAGAAGGTAAATTTTTTAAGAGATTTTAAAGATGATATTAATGACTTAGGAAGATCTTATTTTCCAGA
Organism: Cellulophaga fucicola; assembly: GCF_900119145.1. Taxonomy (GTDB): domain Bacteria; phylum Bacteroidota; class Bacteroidia; order Flavobacteriales; family Flavobacteriaceae; genus Cellulophaga; species Cellulophaga fucicola. The sequence continues at coordinate 54,012 of NZ_FPIY01000007.1, forward strand.
ACTAGAAACCAACACTTTAACTAAAAGTGCTAAAGAAAGTATTTTAGAAGATATAGAAAATGATTTTGCTGAAGCTTATAAAGGAATTGTACAATTACCTCTAGAAAGTAGGTTAGGCGTTTTTGTAGCTTATAAGTACTACTCTAAGCTACTTAAAAAGCTAAAGAGAGCAGATACAACTAGTATTATGAATAGTAGAATACGTATATCTAATCCTTTAAAATTTTTAATTCTAACTAAAGCGTATATCAGATTCAAATTCAACATTATTTAAGGTAAAACGTGTAACTTTATAGTTAAATTAAATTTACCTTAAACTTGTTTAATGAAATTAGTATTCTCACTTTTAGTTCTCATATTCAATCTATCTACAGATTGCACAAATTTAGAAAAAGTTAGAGATCAGTTTCATACCATAAAAACAAAAGAGGATTTAAAAAAATTTATAGATAGCACTAAAGATACTAGCTGTTCTAGGGTAAAACCATATATAGCTTCATGTATAATGAAAAAAGCAGAATACACTATATGGCCTTTTAAAAAACTAGCGTATTTTAATGAAGGTAAAAAATCACTAGAAGATTACATTGAGGAATACCCAAAAGATATAGAAGCTAAATATGTGCGCTTTTTAGTACAAACTAACATACCAGATTTTCTGGGTTATAATACTAGAATTGCTGCCGACAAAAAGTTTATAAAAGACAATATAGCTACTGCGGATATACCTGAGAGCTACAAAAAAACAATTTTACAAAACATTAATAATATAAGTCCCAACTAATGAAAATAGCACTTTTTATACTAATTACAATAGTAACGTTTGCTGTTATGGAAGTTATAACTTGGTTAACGCACAAGTATGTAATGCACGGATTTCTATGGATTTTACACGCAGATCACCATCAACCTAAATATCCACATCCTTTTGAAAAAAATGATCTGTTCTTTGTAATATTTGCGATACCTAGTATTGCTTTATTTTATTTTGGAATACACCCAGAATTAAACTTTATGTTTTTTATTGGATTAGGTATTTTATTTTACGGTATGGCTTATTTTTTAATACACGATGTTTTAATTCACCAACGATTTAAATGGTTTAAAAAGACTAAAAACAAATATTTAATTGGATTGCGTAAAGCACACAAAGTACATCATAAACATTTAGGTAAGGCACATGGAGAATGTTTTGGAATGTTGTTTGTTCCTAAAAAGTACCATACTCAATACAAACCGTAATGAAACCCTACTACTACCTACTTATAGATCTTGCATGCATAAGCGTTCCGTTTATTGCTAGCTTTTACAAAAAACATTCTTTTTACAAAAAATGGGGTTCTTTTTTTAAAGCTACTATACCCGTAGCCTTATTTTTTATAATTTGGGATTATTGGTTTACTGCAACTGGAGTTTGGGGATTTAACAAAGATTACCTTAGCGGACTTTTTATTGGCGAGCTACCTATAGAAGAGATTCTATTTTTTATAGCAATACCGTATGCTTGCGTATTTACGTATTTTGCTCTTTTATATTTAGTAAAAAACAACCCATTACAAAAAATTGAAAAATACATTACATTTATACTAACTGTTGTATTTATACTTGTAGCTATACTCTTTTACAACAAACTATACACATTTACCACTGCTGTTTTAGGCACAGTTTTTCTTTCTTACTTAAGTTATAAAAAAATAAATTTAAGCTACCATTACCTAACTTATCTATTGATAATTCCATTTTTTCTAGCTAGTAATGGCATCCTTACTGGTAGTTTTTTAGAATCTCCTATTGTATGGTATAACAACACAGAAAACATAGGTTTTAGAATAGGTACTATACCTATTGAAGATTCCTTTTACGGCTTAATACTTATTTTTATGAATATTGAATTGTTTCGTTATTTTAATAAGAAGAAACAATTAAGCAATTAGTTTTCAATTCCTTCTTTATATACTTTTAAAGCTCTTTCTCTGGCTGTCTTATGATCTACCATAGGATCTGGGTAGTCAAAACCATCAAATTCTGGAATCCATTTTCTAACGTACTTAAAATCTTTATCAAACTTCTTAAGCTGTGTTATAGGATTAAAAATTCTAAAATACGGTGCAGCATCACAACCTGTACCTGCAGCCCATTGCCAATTACCATTATTAGAAGCCAACTCGTAGTCTAATAATTTTTTAGCAAAATAAGCCTCTCCCCACTGCCAATCTATTAGCAAGTGTTTACATAAAAAGCCTGCAGTTATCATACGCACTCTGTTGTGCATATACCCAGTTTGGTTTAATTGTCGCATTCCTGCATCTACCATTGGATATCCCGTTGTACCATTACACCATTTCTCAAAATCTTCTTGGTTGTTACGCCACTTAATACCATCGTATTTAGCTCTAAAGTTTTGAGTAACTACTTTTGGATAATGATATAAAATCTGAGTAAAAAATTCTCTCCACACCAATTCACTTAAAAAAACACTTTCTAAACCATTTAACCCGCGTATTAGTTTACGTACACTTACAGTTCCAAAACGCAAATGTGGACCAAGATATGTAGTTATATCATCTGACGGAAAATCTCTCTTATCTGCATAGATATCTAAATGCTTTAAATTATAGGGCATAACTTCTATATCAGAAGCTGTAAAACCTAAATCTTTTAGCGATAAAAAATCGGACGAAAACTCTAATAAGTTTTTAGTAAAATCGCATTTTTGCTCTTCTATTAACTCTGGCTTAAAAAGAGATAACCATTTATTTTTATAAGGCGTATATACTGTATAAGCTCCTCCATCATTTTTTAAAACATCATTTTCTTCAAATATAACACTGTCCTTAAACGATTTTACGTCTATACTATTCCCTTCTAAAAGAGCTGTAATTTTCTCGTCTCTTTCCTTGGCGTATGGTTCATAATCTTTATTGTAAAAAACATTTTCTATATCGTACTTATTCATCAATTCTTTCCACGCTTTCTCTGGCGTAGTATGCATACAAAGTACACCGCTATTAAACTTTTTTAAAGCAGTATTTATATTTGACATAGTCTGATGAATAAATGCTACTCTAGCATCATCCCTATCTAATTCATTCAGAATATTTTCATCAAAAATAAAAACAGGAAGCACAGGTTTACCCGAAGAAAGAGCTACAGATAATGCTGTATTATCTTCTAACCTTAAATCTCTTCTAAACCAAAAAATTGATATTTTTTTACTCATAAAAAATGTGTTTTCAATTATATCAAAAATAAGGCCTATTGAGTAAAAATGCTATTCTTAACACACCTATTCCGCTTGCATATTCAATAAAATATCAAATTAAAAAGTTTATATATCTATAGCACATACTTATATTTGTAGCTGGTATAATTTTACCTATGGCCACGTGGCGGAATTGGTAGACGTGCTACCTTGAGGGGGTAGTGTTCTTATGAACGTGCTGGTTCGACTCCAGTCGTGGTCACAAAAAAAGCGCTTTAGACAAAGCGCTTTTTTTTATGAGTAAGATTATTATTTATTCTTTTAACAAGTTTTCTATTAAATCTCTTGTTTTAGCACTATTCCAATCTTTAGATCCCGTTTCATTAACTACAATTTTACCCTCTTTATTTAATATGTAGGTTGTAGGTATTACTTTAGAAACCAATTCTTTTGGCGCGTTAGACTTACTATAATACACCTTAAAATTAAATTCATTTTCCTTTAAATATGTGTTCACTTTAGCTATTTTATCTTCTGCTACTAATACAAACACAACCTTATCTTTATAATCTGCATATAGCTTTTGTAGACTTGGCATTTCTGCCACACAAGGCGGACACCAAGTAGCCCAAAAATTTACAAGAATTACTTTTCCTTTATACTCTTTTAAGTTGAAATTACTACCAGACCCATCTACCAAATTCCAATTATAACTCTGCAAAGCAATTTGCTTTTCTATAGTAACTGAAGAAGCGCTACCAGAAAAAATTCTGTTTACATATACTTTTACTTTAAAACCCAAAGGGGTAAACAATACAGCCGCAATTAGCATATAGAAAATTAAATTTAATATTTTTTTTCTATTAAATGTCATTCTTATTCTGCTATAAGTTGATCTACAATTTCGTAAACATTATCATTATCCCAGTTAGATATTCCTTTTTCGTATATAACTATATTTCCATTCTTATCTATAATATAACTAGAAGGCACTTTTTCTGTATTTACAGCGTGTTTAGCATCAATAATTAAATAAGTCACAGGAAAATTAAATTTCTTTAATGCCATGAACTCATCTACAACCTCTTTTTCTTCATTGGTAATAATGTAAAAATCTACCTTCTCTTTATAATCATTATAAAATTTCTGAATAGATTGTAATTCTGCTTCACAATGAACTTTCCAAGAAGCCCAGTTATTAATAAAAATAACTTTTCCTTTAGATTTTGAGAAGTTAAATAAAGTATGATTTTCATCCTTTAAAACCCAGTCGTAATCTGTTACTTTTTGCTGTTCTTCCTTTGCAATTACAGAGGGAGATGTTGCCACCATTTTGTTTAAAAATATTTTACCCATATGCCCAAGAGGCGTCCAAAAAAATGCTGCTATTACAAGCATTAATAAAAGGGTCAAAATTGTTTTCTTTTTCATTTTTAATATATAATTAGCCCTAAAGTAGTAAGATAAATTCATATAAAAAGAAAAACTCCCGAATTACTTCGGGAGTTTTTTTATCAGAAAGAAAATTGACTTATGCTACGTTTTCTTTTTTAATAACATTTAAGGCAGAACCTTCTCTATACCACTCTATTTGAGGTTGGTTATATGTATGGTTTAGCTTAATTACATCTTTACTACCATCTGCATGAACTAACTCTAAAGTTAATTGTTTTTCTGGTGCAAAATCTGCAATATCTATAAAGTTAAATGTATCGTCTTCTTGCACAAGATCGTAATCTGCTTCGTTAGCAAACGTTAATCCTAACATACCTTGTTTTTTAAGGTTTGTTTCATGAATACGAGCAAAAGATTTTACTATTACTGCCGCAACACCTAAATGTCTTGGCTCCATAGCTGCATGTTCACGAGAAGAACCTTCTCCATAGTTATGATCACCAACAACAATAGATCTTATACCTGCAGCTTTGTATGCACGTGCAGTATCTGGTACACCAGCAAATTCACCCGTTAATTGATTTTTAACAAAGTTGGTCTTTTTACCAAAAGCGTTAACTGCACCAATTAAACAGTTGTTAGAAATATTATCTAAATGACCACGGAAACGTAACCAAGGACCAGCCATAGAAATGTGGTCTGTTGTACATTTGCCAAAAGCCTTAATTAATAATTTAGCTCCCATTAAACTTTCGTCTTTTATTGGAGTAAATGGCTCTAACAGTTGTAATCTTTCAGAATCTAAAGCAACCTTTACCTCTACACCAGAACCGTCTTCGTCTGGAGCTAAGAAACCTGCATCTTCAACAGCAAAACCTTGTGGAGGCAACTCTATACCTAATGGCATATCTAATTTAACTTCTTCACCATCTTCGTTAATTAACGTATCGTTCATTGGATCAAAATCTAAACGACCAGATATTGCTATTGCAGCAACCATCTCTGGTGAACCAACAAATGCGTGAGTATTAGGGTTACCATCTGCTCTTTTAGAGAAGTTACGGTTAAACGAGTGTACAATTGTGTTTTTCTCATCACCTTTTGCATCACTTCTATCCCATTGACCTATACAAGGACCACAGGCATTTGTAAATATTGTAGCTCCAAGGTTTTCAAAAATCTCTAAAATACCGTCTCTCTCTGCAGTAAAACGAATTTGTTCTGAACCTGGATTGATACCAAAATCTGATTTTGGTTTAATTTTTTTATCAACAGCTTGTTTAGCTATAGACGCAGCTCTAGTTAAATCTTCGTAAGATGAGTTGGTACAAGATCCAATTAATCCCCAATCTACTTTTAATGGCCAGTCATTAGCTTTAGCTTTTTCTCCTAATTGACCTACTGGTGTAGCTAAATCTGGAGTAAAAGGCCCGTTTAAATGAGGTCTTAATTCATCTAAATTAATTTCTATAACTTCATCAAAATATTGTTCTGGATTAGCATACACCTCTGCATCTGCAGTTAAGTGTTCTTTTACTTGGTTAGCAGCATCTGCAACATCATTACGATCTGTAGCACGTAAATAACGCTCCATAGACTCATCATAACCAAATGTAGACGTAGTAGCACCTACTTCTGCACCCATATTACAAATAGTACCTTTACCAGTACAAGAAAGGTTTTTAGCACCTTCTCCAAAATATTCTACAATTGCACCTGTACCACCTTTTACAGTTAAGATACCAGCAACTTTTAAAATAACATCCTTAGCAGAAGTCCACCCAGAAATATTACCTGTTAATTTAACACCTATTAGTTTAGGGAATTTAAGCTCCCAAGCCATACCTGCCATAACATCTACAGCATCTGCACCACCAACACCAATAGCAACCATACCTAAACCACCAGCGTTAACTGTATGAGAATCGGTACCAATCATCATTCCACCTGGGAATGCATAATTTTCTAAAACTACTTGGTGAATAATACCTGCTCCTGGTTTCCAGAAACCAATACCATATTTATTAGAAACAGACTCTAAAAAGTTAAATACCTCTGCACTTGTAGAATTAGCTACTTTTAAATCTGGAGTTGCTCCGTTTTTTGCTTGAATTAAGTGATCACAGTGAACTGTTGTTGGAACGGCAACTTTAGGCTTACCAGCTTGCATAAACTGTAATAATGCCATTTGTGCTGTTGCATCTTGACAAGCAATACGATCTGGAGCAAAATCTACATAATCCTTACCTCTTTTAAATTCGGTATTAGGATTACCATCCCATAAGTGAGAATATAATATTTTTTCTGAAAGTGTAAGTGGCTTTCCTACTATTTCACGAGCTTTATCTACTCGTTCAGCCATACGGGCATAAACCCCCTTTATCATATCAATGTCAAATGCCATTCCTTTTAGTTTTGAGTTTAATTTATTGCAATTCCACAAAATTAATAAAATCTAAAGGGTAAACGAAAGAATTAAGTAACGATTACTGTTATTTTGATAAAAAAACAAAAAAAAGCATATCTAAAAATGAATACCTCATTTTTTACTTAAATTTTTATCAAATTGATCACGAAAACGTTTGAAATTTATTTTCGTACTAAAGTAATTTACTTATAATTTGCTCTTCAGATATACCTTCTGCTTCTGCTTTGTAGTTTTTTATTATTCTGTGTCTTAATATACCAATAGCTACTGCTTGCACATCTTCTATATCTGGTGAAAATTTACCACGTATAGCTGCATTTGCTTTAGCTGCCAAAATTAAGTTTTGTGAAGCTCTTGGACCTGCACCCCAATCTATATATTGCTTTACATAGTCTTGTGCAGTATCTAAATTTGGTCTTGTACTATTCACCAACTTTACAGCGTACTCTACAACATTATCTGGAACAGGTATTCTGCGTACTAAATGTTGTACCGCTACAATTTCTTCTGCACTAAATAGTGCATTAATAGTTGCTTTATTGTCTGATGTTGTACGTTTTACAACCTCTATTTCTTCTGCTATAGATGGGTACTGCAATTCTATTGCAAACATAAACCTATCTAATTGAGCTTCTGGCAATGGATATGTACCTTCTTGTTCTATTGGGTTTTGAGTAGCCAATACAAAATAAGGTAATTCTAATTTATAGTTATGCCCCGCTATAGTTACAGACCTCTCTTGCATTGCTTCTAATAATGCTGCTTGCGTTTTTGGTGGAGTTCTGTTTATTTCATCTGCTAAAATAATATTAGAAAATATGGGCCCTTTTATAAACTTAAAATTTCTATTCTGATCTAATATTTCGCTACCTAAAATATCACTAGGCATTAAATCTGGCGTAAACTGTATTCTTTTAAAATCTAACCCTAGTGTTTGTGCAATTGTATTAACCATTAGGGTTTTTGCCAATCCCGGAACTCCTATTAATAAGGAGTGACCACCTGTGTAGATCGATAATAATATCTGATCTATTACCACATCTTGACCAACAATTACTTTAGCTATTTCTTGCTTTAACGCTTGGTGTTTGCTTACTAGATTTTTAATAGCAGTTACGTCTGACATATAGTTCTACTATTTTTTAAACCAGTTGTTAGAAAACTCACAATCTTCATTACCCTTGTTTATACTTACATAAGTATCTTCAATATGCTTTTTCATCCATTTTTGAATAGCATCTATACGTTTTTGAGTTAGTGCTAATTCTTTAATTTTTACATAGTCTTGTGCAAAATCTGCCACGTGCTCATCATACCTATTGGTAATCTTCATTATTTTGTACTTCTTACCTCCGCCTCTTTCTTCAGCCTCTAAAATAGGCATAGAAATTTCGTCGTCTTTAATATTTCTTACTTGGTTATACAACTCTGGCTGCATTTTAGTAAGCTCAAATTTAGAGCTAAAATCTTGTGGGTTTCTTAATTGCCCTCCTTCAAATTTTGTTTCTTTCTGATCAGAAAAATTAAGTGCTGCTTCTGCGAACGTAAATTCCCCGTCTATAATTTTTTGTCTTATTTCTTCTAACTCTTTTCTTGCTTCTTCTAATCTTTCATCAGAAACTTTAGGCGACATAAGAATGTGTCTAACGTCTCTTTCCTGACCTTTAATTTTTTCTAAGTAAATAATATGATAACCAAACTGAGTTTCAAAAGGCTCAGAAACTTCACCCTCTTTTAAACTAAAAGTAACATCTTTAAATTCTTTTACATATCCAGATTCTTTAGATATACCTGGATAAAAACCACCATTAGACCTAGATCCTTCATCTTCAGAAGAAATAATAGCTTTAATTCTAAAGCTAGAACCGCCTTCTAAAACATCTTCTCTAATTTTATTTAACTTATCTATTACTTTTTGCTTTTCTTCTTCACTAGCTTCTGGTTGTTTTACAATTTGCGCAATCTCTAACTGTGCTCCAAAAACGGGTCTTTCGTCTTTTGGTATTTCTTTATAAAACTGTCTTACCTCTTCTGGTGTTATTTCTAATTCCGAAATAATGCTTTGTTGCATTTTTTCAGATAACATTTTTAGCTTATTAATTTTAAAAAGATCTTCTCTTAAAGATTCCTGAGAATCTTTCTTATAAAACTTAAGCAGTTTATCCATAGATCCTATTTGCGCCACTAGCCCCTGTATTTGTCTTTCACTAGCAGAGTTTACCTCATCATCAGAAACCAACAAACTATCTTGTACTGCTTGGTGTGCATACAAACGATCTTCCATTAGTTTGCCTAACAAACCACATCTAGAAACTTCTTCTTCAGAAACACCTTGACTACGTAAGTCTATAAGTGTCTTTTCTATATCAGAATCTAATATTACATAATCACCAACTACAGCAGAAACACCATCTAACTTTATTCTTTTAAAATTAGATTTTATAGTGTCTTGTACAACCTGCACAACCTCTTCTTGCTCTAATTCTTCATCTTGCATAGCATTAACTGTACACGGCACAACCAATAACAATGCTAATAAAAACAGTATTGTATTACTCTTGTTTTTCATATATCTCAAATTCCTTATTTTTAATAGCTTCATCTATAATATCTACTTCTAATTTTCTTAAATATTCTAACCTTCTACGGTTTAGCAAAACGCGTTTAATAGTTGGCGTAATGTATTGTAAAGGAGCAGCTTCGTTTTTATCTAACATATCTACTACCTTGGTCAAATATACCCCTAATGAATCTTGCATTTCAAAAAATTGTGATTTTTTTAAGTACAACTGTTCATTTTCACTTGTTAGCGGCGGTATCTCATTTATTAGTCTTGACGCCTCTACCCAAATAGAATCGTTAAAGTTTACTTTTCTAAATTGTACGTTTATAGAGTCTAAATATATACGGTCTTTTTCAGAAAAACCCTTTAACTTATCTATTACTGCCGCCTTATTTAAAAACTGAGGAGGAAGTTCTACGTAACGTACACGTAGTAATTTTTCATTAAGCTTAAAGTTTTCTTTTTCTCTTTGGTAAAAAGCTTCTAGTTCTTCTTTACTAATAACGGTGTCTTGCTCTTTTTGCACCAAAGCTTCTTTATAAGCCCCTGTGTATAAATCTGTTTTGTAGTTTGCCACAAGCCTATCAAACTCTGCCAATTGCTCTTCAGACAAGTTTACTTTAGACTTAGACATTAGCAATTGTTTAGATGCCCAATTATTAATATAATTGGTTACTAATGTTGTACTATCTTCCTTTGTTAAATTTTTACCTACTAGATCTACTAAGTCTTCTTTATACAGAAAATTTTCGCCTACTCTAGCTACTACTTCCTTTTCTTTATCACTAACAAAAATACCTTGACAAGAGCTCAGTGTTAGTGTTCCATAAAGTATTCCTAACAAGAAAATTAACTTATTTGTATGTTGCATAAATTGGTGCATCTAGCAAAAATAACAATTTGATGTTGCGATACAAGATATATTGTAAAATGATTAACACTTTTAACCTCAAAAAAAAATAAAATTTACTATTTAACACTTAAAAGCCCTTTTGTTACACTAGAAAAAGTGATTATTTAGTACCAATAGAATTGATCTTATTAATAAAGAAATGGTAATTTTACTTTTTTAACACCTAATTACATTAGCTAAATGTCTAAAAAAATAAAGTTAATATGGGATTTTAGAGGTCCTGCTGCAGAAAAAACAGCAGAACACCATGAAATACACTTAAAAGAATTTATAACAGCAGAAAATTTACAACTTAACATTACTGGTTTTACCGTTTTAACAGATATGCATAGTATTGCTTACCTTGTTGTAAACGAAGCTGAAATGATTACTGTTAGGGATGCTTTAAAACCACATAGAGGGGAATTATACACAGAATAATGAAACATTTTTTTACACCTGTATTCATCATAATTTTACTTATATCTTGTAAAGAAAAAGTAAAAACACCAGACCATCCTATAAAATACGCTATTGAATCTGCCAACCCTAAAATTAAAAAGGTTGTAGACAGCATAACAAAGTACGAGGTACAGGTAAGATATACTGAGGTTAACAAAAAGCAAGGTATTTACATCTTTAATAATTACGATGTTAACGTAAATTCTAAAAATTATTTTTACCCAGCTAGCAGCGTTAAACTACCCATTGCCGTTCTTACATTAGAAAAACTAAACGAGAACGATTCTTTAACTAAGGATTCTTCTTTTTTTATAGAAGGTGATACTCTAAAGACAACGTTTGCTAAAGAAATTACTAAAATATTTGCTGTAAGTGATAATGATGCTTACAACAGGTTATTTGAGTTTCTTGGTCAAGATTATATCAATAAAAAACTAACAGAAAAAGGGTTAAAAGACGTTAGAATATCGCATAGGTTATCTACAGAAGATCCAGACAATGTTACAACCAAACCCCTGGTTATTTATTTAAATGATAGCACAACCTACAACACTAAAGCTATAATTAATAGTCCCATAACCCCTTTAGAGATTGATAAACTAAAAAAAGGAATTAGTTATATTGAAGAAGACTCTCTACAGAAAGAACCTTTTGACTTCAGTTTAAAAAACAACTACCCTATTAACGATCAGCAACAGGTTTTGCAGCGTGTAATTTTCCCAGAATCATTTACCAAAACTCAGCAGTTTAATTTGTCTGATGAGCAATTGTCCTTTTTAAAAAGTACAATGAGTATACTTCCTAAAGATGCTGGTTATCCTAAAGGCGATTACCACGATAGTTATGTAAAATTCTTTATGTATGGAGACACTAAGAAACCTATACCAAGTACTATTAAAATATACAATAAAGTTGGCTATGCTTATGGTACGCTTACAGACTGCGCGTATATTGAAGACACTGAAAACAACATACAATTTATGCTTACCGCAACTATTCTCGTAAACAAAAATGGTGTTTTTAATGACAACACATACGAATATGACGAAATAGGAATTCCGTTTTTAGCACAATTAGGAAGAGAATTTTACAATTACAACTTAAAGAAAAAACAAAACTAAGTTGCTTATTTAACAATATTTAGCTTGTAAAATTGTTACTATAAATAACCAAAAACCCTAAAAATAGAATTTAACAGGTTAAGCCCTAAAAAATTCACTGTATACAGGGTGCTTACAATTATAGATACATAACTATATTGCACAAGTATTGCAATGCAATACGCACTTAGGAACCTAACTTATGGCAAACGATCAGGAATATTTAAACAATTTAACCAAGCAATTTGAAAATCTTCTTAGCAAACAAGAACATTTTGCAAAAGAGTTAATGATATTGCATAAAGAAATTGAACGTCTTAAAAAAGAAGGCATTCCTAAACAAACTCCTTTAGCAACCGAACCCATTGCTAAGCCAGAGGTTAAAGCCGAAAAGGTAATAGAAGAACCTATTAAAGAGGTTATAAAAGAGACTGTAAAGGAACCTATTATAGCTCCAAAACCTCAGCCTATAAGAGACATAAAGCCTGAAGTTAAAAAAATTATTAAACCAAAAGGGAAATCTAATATTGAGAAATTTATTGGTGAAAATCTATTAAATAAAATTGGTATTCTTATTCTAATATTTGGTGTTGCTATTGGTGCAAAATACTCTATAGAAAACAACTTAATTAGCCCTTTAACTAGAATAATCTTAGGTTATTTAACTGGCTTAGGTTTACTTGGTTTTGGTATTAAGTTAAAAGAAAAATATACAAGTTATAGTGCCGTTCTAGTCAGTGGTTCCATAGCTATACTTTACTTTATAACATTTGCCGCTCATAGTTTTTATGACATTTTTCCACAAATACCAGCTTTTGCAATAATGGCTTTACTAACCGTATTTACTGTTATTACAGCTATAAATTACAACAAACAAGCAATTGCACATATTGGCTTGGTTGGCGCATACGCTGTTCCTTTTTTACTTAGTAATGGTTCTGGACAAGTTGGCATTTTGTTTACATATATGACAATAATTAACATTGGCATTTTAGTATTATCGTTTAAAAAAGACTGGAAAGGCTTATTTTATTCCGCATTTGGATTTACATGGATTATATATACATCTTGGATTCTAGGTGGAGACAGAGGAGATTATTTAACTGAAGCATTTACATTCTTATTTGTTTTCTTCTTATTATTCTACACCACCTTTATTGTAAACAAAATTAAAAAGAAAGAAGCCTTTAACCCAAGCTCTATCCTTATACTATTACTAAATTCTTTTCTATTCTTTGGCATAGGTTTCTTCTTACTAGAATTAAACGATGACTATAGAGGATATACGGGTTTATTTACAGTACTTAATGCCCTATTACATTTTATTGCTGGTACAATTCTTTACAAACAAAAACTAGCAAACAACAACCTGCTGTACTTTGTATTGGGAATGGTATTTGTTTTTATCACCATAGCAGTACCTATACAATTAGATGGGAATTATGTAACATTATTATGGGTTGCTATCGCGGCATTATTATTCTGGATTGGCACTACCAAAGACGCTTCAATATTAAAGAAATTATCTTATCCACTATTAGCTTTATCAATATTAAGTCTAATACAAGATTGGGAGGCTTATGTAATAAATTATAGCTACTACATAGATAGTGCAGATGATTTTTTAACCCCTATATTTAACATCAATTTATTAAGTACAATTATATGCATAGCTTCAGTATATTTTATATATAGAACAAACCAAAAACATAATACCAACAAAAAAAGCATATTATCTTTTGTAGCTCCTATTTTACTTATATTACTTACTTACGTAGGCTTGTTTCTTGAGATAGTTAACTATTTTGAAATTCTCTTAACAAAATCTAAAATCATTATTAGTAAAACAGACGTATACTCTAACCCTGTTAATTATGATTTAACTGATTTTAAAATAATTTGGCTAATAATATACACACTATTTTTCTTAGGGATTTTAAGTGTCATCAATATTAAAAAGATAAAAAACAAAGCCCTTGGGTTTGCAAATATTACACTTAATACTATTGCGTTACTTATTTCTTTAACCATTGGTTTATTTACATTAAGCGAACTTAGATATAGCCATCTAAACCCTTCTGACTATTACAATACTGGTATATTTCATTTAGGAATTAGGTATATATTATATGCTTTTATAGCAGCTATAATTTATAGTATTTACAGCTATAACAAACAGAATTTTATGCTCCCTAAGTTTAAAATTTTATTTTCTATAATACTAAACATTACGGCATTATGGATTCTTAGTAGCGAACTAATTAATTGGATGGATTTATTAGGCACCGAACAAACTTACGGCTTAGGACTTTCAATCTTATGGGGACTATATTCTTTCTTCTTAGTTGCTAAAGGCATCTGGAAAAAGACAAAATACATACGTATTGGCGGTATAATTCTATTTGGAATTACCATTCTTAAGTTGTTCTTCTTAGATTTAGCATCTTTAGACACAATACGCAAGACTCTTGTCCTTGTTATCCTAGGACTATTAATTATGGGAGTTTCATTTTTATACAACAAGTACAAAAACAAAATTTTTGATGAGACAAAAACTGAGTAAATCTATATTCTTTTTTCTTTTAATATCGACAACTTTCTATGGTCAAATGCAAAGCTATGATGCAAAAATAGAACTTAAAAATATTACTGATACTTGGCATAATATTGTATTACCAGACACTGTTTTTGCTAATACTCAAGATCATTTAAGTGATATTCGCATTTACGGTATAACTCCTAAAAAAGATACTATTGAAGCCCCTTATATTTTTAATTACACATCTCCAGAATTAAAAACTAAAACGGTAGACTACAAATTATTAAACGCTAGTACTAAAGATGGCAATTACTACTTTACACTAAAAGTACCTTCTAAGGATCCTATTAACCATATAAAATTAGATTTTGAAAACACTAATTTTGATTGGAAAACATTGGTACAAGGAAGTCACGACCAAAAAGATTGGTTTACAATTTATAAAGATTATAGAATTGTAGCTATTAAGAACGATCAAACAAATTACAGTTTTACAGATATCACTTTTCCAGCAGCAGAATACACATATTTTAGAGTAGGAATTAAAAGTGATGAAGAACCTATTTTAAACAGAGCAACATTAGAGCTTCAACAAAAAGCTACAGAAAATATTACCAACAGAAAATTAAAATCTTATACTGTTGTTGAAGATAAAAAAAGTAAAAAAACAATTATCAATATAAGTTTAACTAAAAAAGCCCCTACACACCAAGTAACCATAAATATTAATGATAATTTTGATTATTACAGACCTATAAAAATTGAAGAGCTTTTAGACAGTGTAAAAACACAAAAAGGGTATTTGTATGACTACAATACACTAAGCGTTGGCACATTATCCTCTATAGAAAATAATACATTTGCTTTTGACAATACCTTCTCTAAAAAGATACGCATTACTATTTTAAATTTTGACAATCAGCCTTTAAAAATAAAAAATATAACTGCTAAAGGTTACAAGTACTTACTAACCGCAAGGTTTACAGAACCAGCTACATATTATTTAACATATGGTAATAAAGATGCATATGGTCCTAGTTATGATATTGCTCAACTAAATATAAAAATGCCTAAGGATATAAAAAACCTTTCTTTGGGCAATCCTGTTTATATTGCTAAAAAAGAAACACAAATACAAGAACCTCTTTTTGAAAACAAGCTTTGGTTGTGGGTTATTATGGGCGTTATAATGGCTATAATTGGTTGGTTCTCTTATAAAATGTTAAGTAAAAAACCTGAATAAAAGCCAATACAACTCCTAATTATTTTTTTTGTAACTTGGGAATCCCCCATACTTTACAACATACTTTCTTACAACCTGTTATGGTAATAAACACTTTTTAACCATTAACAAATAGTAAAATGAAAAAATTAGTAGCAGAATTTATTGGTACACTTTGGCTAGTCCTTGGTGGTTGTGGTAGCGCTGTATTAGCAGCAGGTTATCCAGAATTAGGAATTGGCTTCATGGGTGTGGCACTGGCCTTTGGACTTACAGTAATTACAATGGCTTACGCAATAGGACACATTTCCGGCTGCCATTTAAACCCAGCAGTATCAATTGGATTATGGATTGGAGGTAGGTTTGATAAAAAAGATTTACTTCCTTATATTATTGCCCAAGTTATGGGCGGCATTGCTGGAGCAGCAATTTTATACGCTATTGTAAGCGGCAAAGAAGGCTTTAACATAGGTAGCTTTGCTGCTAATGGCTACGGAGAACATTCTCCTGATGGTTACAGTATGGTATCTGCTTTAATTACAGAAGTTGTAATGACTTTTATGTTCTTAATTATTATACTAGGAGCAACACACTCTAAAGCTCCAAAAGGAATGGCTGGCTTAGCAATAGGCCTTGGACTTACATTAATTCACCTAATAAGCATACCCGTAACCAACACCTCTGTAAACCCTGCACGTAGTACTAGTCAGGCTTTATTTGCACAAACGGATTGGGCTATACCGCAATTATGGTTATTTTGGATTGCCCCTGTAGTTGGTGCTGTTTTAGCTGGTTTAATATACAAATACTTATCCCCAGAAGAAAAAGGATAAATTTTAAAAGTAAAAAGCCCTAGAATATATATTCTAGGGCTTTTTTTTATTTCTTAAAACAAACAATTAAACAGGCTCACCGTATAGGTCAAAATCTTCAGCTTGTGTTATTTTAATGTTTGTATATTCACCCTGCTTTAAATAGTGCTTAGTAGCATCTATTAAAACTTCATTATCAACGTCTGGCGAATCAAACTCAGTTCTACCCACAAAGTAGTTTCCATCTTTTCTATCTATAATACATTTAAAAGTCTCACCTATTTTTTCCTGGTTCAACTCCCAAGAAATCTGAGACTGTATCTCCATAATCTGGTTAGCCCTATCTTGCTTTACCTCTTCAGGAACATTATCTTCTAAATTGTATGCATGCGTATTTTCTTCATGACTATATGTAAAACAACCCAAACGCTCAAAACGCATATCTGTAACCCATTGTTTTAGAGTTTCAAAATCTTCTTCTGTTTCTCCAGGGTAACCAACAATTAAAGTTGTTCTAATTGTCATTCCAGGAACCACAGATCTAAAGTCTTGCAACAACTTAGTTGTTTTTGCTTGTGTAGTACCACGACGCATACTTTTTAGAATAGAATCTGAAATATGCTGTAATGGAATATCTAAATAATTACAGATCTTAGGCTCCTTATTCATAAGATCTAAAACATCCATAGGAAAACCAGTAGGAAAAGCATAATGCAAACGTATCCACTCTATACCCTCTACTTTTACTAAAGCTTCTAGAAGCTCAGCTAAATTTCTTTTCTTGTATAAATCTAATCCGTAATACGTTAAATCTTGCGCTATAAGTATAAGTTCTTTTACACCTTTTGCGGCTAATTTTTCTGCCTCAGTAACTAAGTCTTCAATTGGTGTACTTTTATGCTTACCACGCATTAATGGTATTGCACAAAAAGAACAAGGTCTATCACAACCTTCTGCAATTTTTAAATATGCATAGTTCTTAGGAGTTGTAGTTAAACGCTCACCTATTAACTCATGCTTATAATCTGCCTCTAAAGCTTTTAACAAACTAGGTAGCTGACTAGTACCAAAATACTCATCTACATTAGGAATTTCTTTTAGCAAGTCTGGCTTATAGCGTTCACTTAAACATCCTGTAACAAAAACTTTATCTACCTCACCAGCTTCTTTCTTCTGTACAAAATCTAAAATAGTATTTATACTTTCCTCTTTTGCATTAGCAATAAAACCGCATGTGTTTATAACAACGATATTACCCTCTTCTTCATGAGCTACATCTTTGCCATTAGCTTTTAACTGCCCCATAAGTACTTCTGAATCGTACACATTTTTAGAGCAACCTAAAGTAACTACATTAATTTTATTTGTTTTAAGTGATTTTGTGCGCATAATCTTTTAAAATTGGCTGCAAAAATACAACTTGCTTAAGGAATGACACCTATATAGAACTAATTTTATGAGTTTTACGTTAAACCATTAACCTATAATATTATCTAAACTTAAAAATATACAAGATGAAAAGTTACAGATACTCTTTTTTAACATTAGTACTTTGTATAATTTGCAGCTGTTCTACAGATAAAGAAAATAGCATAAACGATACAGATTCTGATGAAATGTATTTTCCGCCAATAAACTCTGATCAATGGAAAACTAATACAGTTGAAGATTTAGACTGGAATGAAGATGCTTTACAACCACTTTTAAGTTTTGTTGAAGCCAACAAAACAAAAGCTTTTTTAATACTTGAAAACGGAAAAATTGTAGTTGAATGGTATGGTAATAATGCTAATGCGACCTCTAATTTACCCTGGAATTCTGCTGCAAAAACATTAGTATCTTTTACTGCCGGAATTGCTATTGACGAAGGTTTTTTAGATATCAATTTGCCATCTAGCAATTATTTGGGCACAGATTGGTCTTCTTTAACCACTGTTCAAGAACAAAGCATTACAGTTAAAAACCATTTAACTATGACTACTGGTTTAGATTATACTGTAACTAACAACAGCTGTACAGACCCAGAGTGTTTCTCTTTTAAAAATTCACCAGGAACATTTTGGTACTACCATAATGGAGCATACACTATTATGCATAGTATTATAGAAGGAGCCACACAGCAAAATTTTAATACTTATTTTAATGATAAACTAAAAAATGTAATTGGTATGCAAGGCTCTTGGGTACCTTTTGGTTATTTTAAATTGTATTACAGCAACGCCAGAAGTATGGCCAGGTATGGAATTTTAAATCTAAATAAAGGAAATTGGGATGGAATTCCGGTGTTAGAATCAGAAACATATTTTAACGAAATGACAAGCACGTCTCAAAACTTAAATTATGCATATGGTTATTTTTGGTGGCTAAACGGAAAAGCATCATATAAACTACCTGCTTCTGAACTTAATTACACTGGAAAACTAATACCTAATGCACCAAACGATTTAATAGCCGCCTTAGGCAAGGATGACCAAAAACTATACATTTCACCTAGCAAAAACTTAGTTGTTGTACGTTTAGGTGATGCTGCTAATGATGAATTACTTGGTCCGTCTAGTTTTGACAACCTACTTTGGGAGAAAATAAATAACTTAATTAACTAGTTGTAATTTTTTGGTATTTGCCTTGCTTTAAAAACAGACTCAAAACCCGCTGCATAACGCAACAATTCTGCCTCTTTAAATTGTTTAGCTATAAAAGTTAAACTAATTGGCTCTCCTGTTTTTTTATATCCCATTGGTACTGTAATTGCAGGATATTTAGCTACTGCGGCATAACCAGCGTGGTAATTATTAATAGATAAAATTGCATTTAAATTATGAGCATCCATAGCCTCATTAAAATAACGCCTTCCGTTTTGTTCTAAATTATTAACAATGACAGCCAATTCTTCAACTGTAGTGGTATCTGCTAAAATTCCTCTAAATAAGGCTTGCCCATAAGGTATTCTTGTAACAGAGTCTTTATCATTAAACGCTACTGCAGATTTTATATCGTTTATTGTCAGTTTATTTTTAGTTTGATTTTTTATGTAGGTTGGCAAATCGTGCTTCATATCAATATTTAAAAAACTTAAAAAACCACTCATTGAAACTTCTGGAGGTGTAATTTCTACAATAACACCTCCATGCTCTCTTAATTTATCTATTGTTGTTTTGTAAATAGAATCTGTCTCTAACAAATTTTTAATCACCCCAAAACGCTTTCCTTTTAAGTTATTATCTGTTAAAGGTGCAGAAAGTATTCCTAATTGTTTTTCTACAGATTTGTTATCTGCAGCATCTTCACCCTTCATTGCATCTAACAAAATAGCAGCATCAACTACGTTTTTAGCCATTGGACCAGGAGTATCTAATGTACTAGAAATTGGTACAATACCCGTTCTACTTAACAAACCAATTGTTGGTTTTAAGCCAACTACCGAGTTTTGACTAGAAGGAGACAATATAGAACCCGATGTTTCTGTACCTACAGCAGCTACCGCATAATTTGCTGCAATAGCTGTACCACTACCGGCACTAGATCCTCCTGTTTCAAAAACTGTTCTACCGTAAGGGTTTAATGTTTGTCCGCCTACCGCACTATACCCAACAGGACAACCAGTACATAAAAAATAAGCCCATTCACTTAAATTAACTTTTCCTAAAATTAAGGCGCCATTTTCCTTTAGTTGCTTTACTATAAAAGCATCATCTGTACTGTTATTTTTTAATGCTATTGCACCAGCAGTGGTTACCATATTTTTAGTGTTAATATTGTCTTTTAACAATATAGGCATACCATATATGGGGTGTTTACCAGCAGGCTCATTACCCCTATTTTTAAGCTCATCTAATTTACGAGCTTGCTTAACCACATCTTTATTTAAAGCTATTACTGTATTTAAGGTTGTGGTATTATCTAACTCATACTTATAAATTCTGTACAAATAAAAAAGAACCAATTTCTCATAAGTTAATACACCTTCATCTAATTGCTTACGTAATGCATAAATATTTTGCTCTAAAATAAGAGGCTTTAATGCTACATATTCTTTTTCTGATAATTTTTGAACCTCTGGATATAAAGGAAGAAAAATTTCATTTTTATCTATTACTTTAGATTGCAAAAGTTTGTAACGCATTCTAGAGTTTTTATGCGTTTTATTCTTTTCAACATCTAAAGAATCATTATAAGGCGTCCACAATACAACTTCTTCTTTAGGTGTTGCTTCTTTATTTTTACAAGCAAAACCAAGCAACATCAATGTAACTAAAAATATTTTTTTCATAACCAAATAGCTTAAAACCAAAAAAACCTCCTAATGGAGGTTTTTATATTACTTTTTTAAATTGAAGAAAGAATCTACAAACTCAAACTTATTAAAAACTTGCAAGTCCTCAATACCCTCTCCTACTCCTATATATTTTACAGGGATCTTAAATTGATCTGATATACCAATTACAACCCCTCCTTTTGCTGTACCATCTAATTTAGTAACCGCTAAAGATGTTACCTCAGTAGCCTTTGTAAATTCTTTAGCCTGCTCAAAAGCATTTTGACCAGTAGAACCATCTAGCACCAACATTACTTCGTGTGGTGTGTTTTCTACTACTTTATGCATAACTCGCTTTACCTTGGTAAGCTCGTTCATTAAATTTATTTTATTATGCAAACGACCTGCTGTATCTATAATTACAACATCTGCACCTTGAGTAACCGCAGAACTCAACGTATCAAAAGCAACAGAAGCAGGATCACTACCCATTTTTTGCTTTACAATAGGTATATCCACACGATCTGCCCAAACTTGCAATTGATCTATTGCAGCTGCTCTAAAAGTATCAGCAGCACCTAAAACAACTTTTAATCCTTCTTTTTTAAACTGATAAGCCATTTTACCAATAGTTGTAGTTTTACCTACACCATTAACACCAACAACCATAATTACATAAGGCTTTACACCTTTAGGAATTGTAAATTCTGTAGCGTTACCAGTATTGGTTTCAGATAAAAGTCCGGCTATTTCCTCACGTAAAATAACATTAAGTTCGTCCGTACCTAAATACTTATCTTTAGAAACACGAGCTTCTATACGATTAATAATTTTTAAGGTTGTTTCTACACCAACATCAGAAGTTACTAAAATCTCTTCCAAGTTATCTAGCACATCCTCGTCTACCTTTGCTTTACCAGCTACAGCTTTACTTAATTTAGAAAAAAAGCTTGTTTTACTTTTCTCTAGCCCTTTATCTAGGGTTTCCTTCTTTTTAGAAGAAAAAATATTTTTAAATAAACTCATTTTTTATCCTGTAATTTTACCAAAGATATAAAAATAAAAAAAGCCACTTTCTAATGAAA
This sequence comes from Cellulophaga fucicola, assembly GCF_900119145.1. GTDB lineage: Bacteria > Bacteroidota > Bacteroidia > Flavobacteriales > Flavobacteriaceae > Cellulophaga > Cellulophaga fucicola. The sequence continues at coordinate 75,967 of NZ_FPIY01000007.1, forward strand.
GTAGCTTTTATAATCAATACTATATATTGATATTATTTTTTAGCTAACCACTCGCTTACTAATTCTGGAGCCATAACTGATTCCACAAATGTGTAAGCTCCTGATTTAGGAGATTTTACCATCTTAATGGCTTTAGTTAATCTCTTTGAGCTGGTCTGTAAACTTGCTACTGTTTTCTTTGCCATAACTTGTTAGTTTAACAATTTCCTTACTAAAGGAAATATAAATTATTTTATTTCTTTATGAACAGTCATCTTCTTTAAAATTGGGTTAAATTTCTTTAACTCAATTCTATCTGGAGTGTTCTTCTTATTTTTAGTGGTAATGTACCTAGAAGTACCTGGTTGCCCTGACTCTTTGTGCTCTGTACACTCTAAAATAACTTGTATTCTGTTACCTTTCTTTGCCATCTTAATTCTTTTTAGAAGAGATTATTTAATTATCCCTTGTGCTTTAGCCTCTTTTAATACTTCAGAGATTCCTTTTTTATTGATACTCTTAAGAGCTCTTGTAGATACTTTCAAAGTAATCCAACGATCTTCCTCTGGAATGTAAAAACGTTTCTTAGATAGGTTTACATCAAACCTTCTTCTTGTCTTATTAATAGAGAAAGACACGTTGTTCCCAAACATTGCTTTCTTCCCAGTGATTTCACAAACTTTTGACATTATGCTAGATTTTGTGTTATTTTAAACAGGCTGCAAATTTATGTCTTTTTTTTGGGTAGACAAAATTCTTTTCGTCAATTTTTTCATTTTATTTTAATCCTTGACAAAAAGAAGCCTATTAACTCTCTAAAATTTCTTTATACAATAGCTCAAGAGCCCTATTTACGGACCTATTAACTATTCTTTCTCGCTGCCCTCCTAATTGTTCTTTTATTGCAAAAATTTTAGTCGGCGTTGCTATACCAATAAAAACAGTACCAACATCTGCATCAGAATCACCCTTTGTAGGTCCTGCATTTCCAGTTGTTGAAATTGCAAAATCTGTTTTAAGCAGTTTTTGAACATTTTTAGCCATTGCCATTGCCACTTGCTCACTAACTACAGAATACTCTTTAATAATTTTCTCTGGTACGTTTAATACATTAATTTTTACCTCTGTAGCATAACTAACTACACTACCTTTAAAATATTGAGATGCTCCAGGTTTAGATGTTAACATTTCTGCTATTTTACCTCCCGTAAAGCTTTCTGCTGTAGCTAATGTTTTAGACTTTTCTGTTAACAGCCTAGCAACAACAACCTCTAAGTTATCTTCTCCTTCTTCACCGTAAATTAGATCGCCTATTATTTGTAATAATTTAGCACTCTCTACTTTTATAACATCTTCTAACTCTTCTTTATGCTCACTTTTACCAGACAAACGCAAACGTACAGAACCTAAACTTGGTAAATATGCTAAATTTAAATTACCAGGTAACTTATCTTCCCATTGCCCTATTAGCTCTGCCAATGCACTTTCTCCTATACCATAAGTCACAAATGTTTTATGTATAATATGAGGTCTATTGAACTCTCTAATTATACGCGGCACAACTTCTTCTGTAATTAAGTAACGCATTTCAAAAGGGACACCTGGCATAGAAACAAAGACTGTGTTAGTATCTTTAATCCACATTCCTGGAGCCGTACCCTTTATATTATGCAAAACAGTAGCTTTAGACAAAACTAGTGCTTGTTGTTTATTTATATCTGATATTGGATTGTCTGAGTATCTTTTAAATAACTCTTTTACGTGTAGCAACACCTCATCATTCTGCACCAAAGTATCATTAAAATACTCGCATAAAGTGTGTTTAGTAATATCGTCTTTAGTTGGTCCTAAACCACCAGTAATTAAAACAACATCTACTCTTTTCGCTGCTTCTTTTAAAGCAGAAAGGATATGCTGTTTATTATCTTGTACAGATGTTATTTGATAAACAGATACCCCAATTTTATTTAATTCCTTACCAATAAAAGCTGAGTTAGTATCTACAACTTGCCCAATAAGCAACTCGTCTCCTATGGTTATTATTTCTGCAAACATTACAGGTTAAAATCGTTCTTTAATTCTGAAACTACTTGTTGTACATCTATTTTCAACAATTTAAAAGTCTCTTCAATCTTAACAAAATCTCCTTTTTCTTTTCCTAGAGTTTCTATTTCAAATGCAGCAGCTCTTGTTTGCTCCATACCTAACAAATCTACATTTGGCTTAATTTTGTGTGCCAATTGATATGTAGGTTCATAATCTTTACTTTCAATTGCTTTTTCTAGCAAGTCTAAATCCTCTGGCACTTCCTCTAAAAAAACAGATACAACCGAATTGATAAATTCCGTATCACCCTCAGCCATTTCATTTAATTTATCAAGACTATATATCATTATATCATTTATTTAATATTTAATGTAAACATTTGTTCATCTTCCAACGTACCGCAAAGGTAATCATTAACATCTACTCTTCCTACACCTGCTGGTGTTCCCGTAAATATTATATCTCCTTTTTTTAACGTAAAATATTGAGAAACATACGAGATAAGCTCGTCTATTTTCCATAACATTAGGTTTGTATTCCCTTTTTGTACAATTTCTTCATTTTTTAATAATGAAAAATTAATATTGTCTACAGATTGAAACTTACTCTTAGGCAACCACTTACCAATAACAGCTGCACCATCAAAACCTTTAGCTTTCTCCCAAGGTAATCCTTTTTCTTTCAATTTAGATTGAAGATCACGTGCCGTAAAGTCTATTCCCAGCCCAATTTCATCATAATAATTAGCTGCAAAATTTCTATCAATATGCTTACCAACCTTCTTTATTTTAACCAAAACTTCAACCTCGTAGTGTATATCTTCAGAAAATTCTGGAATATAAAAATCTTGTTCTTTTGGCAAAACAGCAGAGTCTGGCTTAATAAAAACTACTGGATCTGTTGGACGCTCGTTATCTAATTCTTTAATATGATCTGTATAATTACGACCAATGCAAATTATTTTCATATCAAACTATATATTTTATTGCTTTTCTTTTGATAGCTTTAAGCTTACTGCAGGTATTAGATGTTTTGTATTGTCTTTAGACTTCACTTTAAAATCTGTCCACTCACCCATACCATAAACCATAACTTTAAAGTTTTGGTTTTTATTGTAAATACCTCCAAATGTAGGTGCAAACCTATCTTCTAAAGTTAACTCATTACTAATAGGGTCTTTGCCTTTTAGCGCATACCAATTGTAAGGTATAAATAACCACTCTAACCCAATATAAACACCTTCTCTTGGCATTTTTATATTAAATGCAGATAAGTCTATTGACACAAAATCGTTCTCTGCAAATGCCTCTAAAATTATACTTTTACGAAGTAAATCTGCTTCTGGCTTTTTTGTTTCAGGATTTACACTGTATACACGAATCCTGAATTTAGATGCCTTTCTTTTAAAACTATCATCTTTCTGAAAAAACACCGTAACCTTATTAATGTATTTTTTCTGAGCTCCTATGTTTGGATAATACGTTGCTAAAACCCAAGGCGTAGAAGAAGATGCAAATCCGCTTTTTAAATCATAACTAGCAACAGGGTTTAAGACGTAAGAATCTCCTAAAGATTTAGCTACAACAACCTCATCTAACTCAAAAGACTCTTGCTCCATATAGAACTTTTTATCTGTAACAATTTGTTTAACTGCTACAATAGTATCTTTATACCCCAAAGAAGACAAGTGTACTTTTTTTTCTAAAAAGGCAGATGGAACGTCTATAAAAAAATAACCCTTTTCATCTGTAGATGCCCCTTTTAATGTATTTAAAAAGCTGACACTTACATAAGGTATTGACTCTTGAGTTTTAGAGTCATAAATAGTACCATCTATTAAAACCTCCTGCGCAGTTATAGTAAACACAAAGAAAAAGAACAATAAAAAAAATCTCATTTTTTTAACCTAACTTATTATTTAACTTACTAAGCTTAATTTGCGTTAGTACTTTTTTAGTGTAAAGAGGAAAATCGGCATTTAAAATCCACCCAAAATAACCAGGTTCTTTTTCTAAAACAGCATCTACTTTTTTTCCTTTGTGCTTACCAAAAGAAAAAGCAGCATCGCCATCTTTATCTATTATAATAAAACCAGCAAAATCTACAAATTTTCTACGCGTAGTAAATTCTGATAATTTTTTAATATCGTTTTCTAATTCTGGGTAACGATCTAACTGAGATTTTAAAACCTCGTATGTTGCATTAGTATCTGCAGCAGCACTATGTGCATTGGTTAAATCTTTATCGCAATAGAATTTATAAGCAGCCTCTAATGTTCTTTTCTCCATTTTATGAAAAATAGTCTGTACATCTACAGAAACTGTGTTTTTCATATCAAAATCTACATCTGCACGTAACATTTCTTCTGCTAGAAGTGGAATATCAAACCTATCTGAATTGTACCCTCCTAAATCGCAATCTTTAATCATTGCATAAATTTCTTTAGACAATGCTGCAAAAGTTGGCTCATTAGCAACTTTCTCGTTTGTAATACCATGTACTGCTATTACCTCTTCTGGAATTTGCATTTCTGGATTTACCAACCACGTTTTGCTTTCTTTATTTCCGTTAGGATATACTTTTAAAATGGAAATCTCTACCACTCTATCTTTAGCCACGTTTATTCCTGTTGTTTCTAAATCGAAAAAACATATTGGTCGTGTTAACTTTAAATCCATTTTATTTCTATTTTATCACAAATATAGATGAATAGCTACTTTTACGAAAAGGAAAATAAGTATAAAAAAAAATGCTCTGTAAAAAACAGAGCATTTCTATACTATTAAAGCAATTATACGCTTTTTAAATCTCTCTATTTACATCCCAAGCCTCTAGATAATCTGCTACAGCTTTAATAAACATACCACCTAAAGCACCATTTACAACACGGTGATCATAACTATGCGATAAGAACATTTTAGAACGTATACCTATAAAATCTCCCTCTGGTGTCTCTATAACAGAAGGTACTTTACGTATTGCTCCTAATGCTAAAATAGCAACTTGTGGCTGGTTAATAATTGGCGTACCAAACACACTACCAAATGTGCCAACATTTGTTACTGTATATGTACCACCTTGAATATCATCTGGCTTTAAAGCATTGTTTCTAGATCTGTTTGCCAAATCGTTTACAACTTTTGCCATACCAACTAAGTTTAACTGATCTGCATTTTTAATTACAGGCACAATTAAATTACCGTCTGGTAAAGCTGCTGCCATACCTATATTTATATTTTTCTTTTTTATTACAGAATCGCCATCAAAAGAAATATTGATTAACGGGAACTTTTTAATAGCAAATGCTACAGCTTCCATAAAAATTGGAGTAAACGTTAGTTTTTCTCCTTCTCTTTTTTGAAAAGCATCTTTAGTTTTATTTCTCCAGTTTACAAGATTAGTAACATCTACTTCTATAAAACTCTGTACGTGCGCAGATGTAGATATACTAGACGTCATATGTTGGGCAATTAACTTACCCATACGAGATAACGGAACAACCTCATCTCCTGCTGATGCAACAACTGGCGCTGCTTTAGGAGCTTGTGCTTTTGGCGCAACTGATGCTGGAGCCGCTTGTGCAGCAGCAACACTACCATTATTACTAGGTGCTGTTCTATTTTCTACATAATCTAATATGTCTTTCTTTGTTACTCTGCCTTCTTTACCTGTACCAACTATTGCGTCTAATTCTGCAACAGAAATACCTTCTTCTTTAGCTATGTTTTTAACTAAAGGAGAGTAAAATTTTTCTGTATCACTAAAATCTTGTGGCGCAGCAACAGTCTCTTTAGCTACCGCAATAGAGCTCTCTATAGCAGCAACTTCTGGTGTTGTATCAACTTTATCTTCAACCTTAGTATTATTAGCATCTGTCGCAACAGTAGTTCCTGCATCTCCAGAAACTTCTATTATAGCAACAGTCTGGCCAACTTGTACTACATCATCAACATCAAAAAGCATTTCAACCAATACACCTTCTACTTCAGAAGGTACTTCAGAATCTACTTTATCTGTGGCAATTTCAAAAACAGCCTCATCCATCTCAATGGTATCTCCTACCTGCTTTAACCAAGTAGTTAATGTTGCTTCTGCAACACTTTCACCCATCTGAGGTAATTTTAATTCAAACTTTGACATATCACTATTTTAAAAGCAAATTATATACTTAATTTTACAAAAATAACAATTAAAACACCATTTAACTGTATTTAGTGCATTTATTTTAATTTAAACCATTACAATTTTAAAGAATTCTCAAAAGGAACCCTGTTTAAAATACTCCTACCCAATGTAACCTCATCTGCATATTCTAGCTCATCACCAACTGCTATACCACGCGCTATAGTAGATGTTTTTAAGTCTAAACTTTCTATCTGTTTATAAATATAAAAGTTAGTTGTATCACCTTCCATTGTAGAACTTAAAGCAAAAATAAGTTCTTTTATAATACCTTCTTTTGATTTATTAACCAAAGAATTTATAGTTAAGTTCTGCGGACCTACACCTTCCATTGGAGATATTCTACCTCCTAAAACGTGATATAACCCTCTGTATTGCCCTGTGTTTTCTATTGCCATTACATCTCTAATATCTTCTACCACACAAACCAAAGACTCATCTCTTTTAGGATTTGCACAAATTTCGCACAAGGCAACGTCTGATATATTATGGCAGTTAGAACAAAACTTAATTTCTTCTCTTAGCTTTAACAAACTAGTAGACAATGCGGTAGTTTGATCTTTGGGTTGCTTTAATAAATGTAATGCTAAACGCAAAGCTGTTCGCTTGCCAATTCCTGGCAACTGAGAAATTTCATACACTGCATTTTCTAACAACTTAGAAGAGAATTCCATTCAATTATTTTTCTATACAAATTTACAATATATTCTTGTTATTTATGAAGGATTAATACCTATGATGATATTTTTTCTTTTTGTACTTTGCACCCGTAATTTACGCATTATGACATCTACACATATCCTAATTCTTATAGGTTGTTACTTTTTGGTATTACTACTAATATCTTACTTAACCGGAAAAAACGATTCGAACGAAGATTTTTTTAAAGCCGGAAAACAATCTCCATGGTACATTGTAGCTTTTGGTATGGTTGGGGCGTCTTTATCTGGCGTTACATTTATATCTGTTCCTGGCTGGGTACAAGGATCACAGTTTAGCTATATGCAAGTTGTTTTTGGTTATTTGGTAGGTTACTTTGTTATAGCATACCTACTAATGCCTATTTACTATAAACTTAACGTAACCTCTATTTACGAGTATTTAAAAGAGCGTTTTGGTATTGTTAGTTACAAAACAGGAGCTTTCTTTTTCTTTATATCTAGGGTGTTAGGTGCCTCTTTTAGATTGTTTTTAGTTGCTTTAGTGTTACAGCAATTTGTTTTTGACGACTTAAACATTCCGTTTGAAATTACTGTAACCCTATCTATATTACTTATATGGATCTATACTTTTAAAGGCGGAATAAAAACTATTGTCTGGACAGATACACTACAAACATTGTTTATGCTTATCTCAGTTGGCTTATCTATTTACTTTATAACAGATAAGTTAGAGCTTGGCTTAGGAGAGTTGTTAGCATCTGATGAACTTAAACAATACAACAAGATATTTTATACCGATAGCTTCCTTGCTAAAAACCATTTTATAAAATCATTTTTTGGAGGTATGTTTATTGCTATTTGTATGACAGGCTTAGACCAAGATATGATGCAAAAAAACCTAAGTTGCAAAACATTAAAAGATGCACAGAAAAATATGGTTTCTTTTAGCTTAGTATTGGTAGTTGTTAACTTTATCTTTTTATTATTAGGAGCTCTTTTATTTATCTATGCTAATAAATTTAATATTACTACACCTTCTCTTGGAGGCGTAGGCGAACCTAAAACAGATTTACTTTTTCCTGAAATTGCCTTAAATAGCGGATTAGGAATTACAATAGCCATAACATTTATGCTGGGTTTAATAGCTGCAGCATACAGTAGTGCAGATAGTGCACTTACATCTTTAACAACTTCTTTTTGTGTAGATTTCTTAGGAATTGAAAAAAAGCCAGAGAAAGAACAAAAGAAACTGCGTAAACTTACTCATATAGGTATGAGTGTTTTACTTATTATTGTTATTATAATATTTAAAAACATCCTAGACCGCAACGTTATAGACAGCTTACTTACTGTTGCTACCTATACATACGGACCTCTACTTGGCTTATTTGCATTTGGTATTTTTACAAAACATAAAATAAAGGACAAATGGTCTTGGCTAGTTGCAATATTACCCGTTTTTCTTATTTTGTTAATTTCTAATATACCAGCTGAAAAACTTGGAGGCTATATTGTTGGATATGAATTGCTACCAATTAACGGTTTACTTACCTTTTTTGGTCTTTGGTTGATACGTGAAAAAGAATAAAATCAATTTTAAAAATCTTAACAAAAAGTTAAATATTTATTATTTGTAATATTTTTTAACTCGCAATATATTTTTAAATTTAATATTGATTTGTAGCTAATAAAACTAAAGTACAAGCCTCCAAAACCTCTATATTATTCTTTTTCAGGATTTTATAAAATTCAGGATTTTCTGTTCCGGGATTAAATATTACTCGTTTTGGTTGTAATTTTACTATAGAATTGTAATATTCTACCTGCCTAGATGGGTTTAAATACAAAGTAACTGTATTTATATTTTGAAAATCCGTTAAATTATCTTTAATTTGGAGCTGTAAAATAGTCCCTAAATTTTTACCAAACGCTACTGTTGTTATTTTCTTTTCTAATAGTTTCTTTACAGCAAGATAACTATATCGATTCGGATTCAACGAAGCACCAAAAACAAGGGTTTTAGACATTTTTTGAAAATTTAATGTTAAATTTTGTTAACTAATGTAACTTTATTGTAAAATAAACGTCTAATAGCTAACTAGTTATTATTAAAGACATTTAAGATAAGGTCATTGATAACGCTGTATTTTTATAGTTAATGGTTAGTGTTTAGTATAGCCTATCGATGACAAAGAAGCCCAGAGTTTTATAACTCTGGGCTTTGTGTTTTTATAAAGGTTAGGTTCTGGTTACCATTTAATTACCACACTCCCCCAAGTAAAGCCACTACCAAAGGCTGCTAAAACGACTAAGTCGCCCTTTTTAACTTTACCTTGTTCCCAAGCCTCTGTTAATGCTATTGGTATAGATGCTGCTGTTGTATTACCATATTTCATAATATTATTAAAAACCTGATCATCATTTAACTTAAACTTCTTCTGTATAAACTGAGAAATTCTAAGGTTTGCCTGGTGTGGTACTAGCATATCAATATCAGATACTTCTAAATTATTAGCCTGTAACCCTTCCATAATAACCTCACTAAAACGAACTACTGCATTTTTAAATACAAATTGTCCATTCATATACGGAAAATAAGACTCGTCATTAGGATCGTTCTCTTCTATAATATCTGTAACCCAACGCTTACCCATACCTGGAGCAATTAAAGATAATTCTTCTGCGTGTTGCCCTTCAGAATGTAAATGCGTAGATAAAATACCAGTATCTGTATCTTCTGCCCTACTTAATATTGCTGCTCCTGCACCATCACCAAAAATTACCGAGACACCTCTACCGCGTGTAGACATATCTAATCCGTGAGAATGTAATTCAGATCCTATTACTAGAACATTTTTATACATTCCGCTTTTTATATATTGGTCTGCCACAGAAATAGCATAAACAAAACCAGAACACTGGTTTCTAACATCTAAAGCACCAACAGTTTTTATGCCTAAATCTCTTTGTACTAAAACCCCTGGTCCTGGAAAATAATAATCTGGACTTAGTGTAGCAAAAACAATAAAGTCAATATCATCCTTATCTATACCAGCACGCTCTATAGCAATTTTGGCAGCTTTAACGCCCATTGTAGTAGTTGTATCGCCATCACCTTTTACTACGTGTCTTCTTTCTTTAATACCTGTACGTTCTTGTATCCAAGCGTCATTGGTATCCATCACCTTAGACAAATCATCGTTTGTAACCACGTTTTCTGGCACATAATGACCTAACCCTGTTATTTTTGAATTATACATATTTTCTACTTTAAAATCTTATTTCTTTAGGTCAAAACCCTATTTAAGGTTGCAATATATAAATAATGATAATTTTTATTTGCAATAGATTGAAGATAACCAAAAAAACTGATAATTAACGCAAGGTGTGCCAGTTTGTCATAGTAACCTTAATTGGTATTTTATTTGCCATAGTAATTACAGAATTAAAAATAATAATCAGTTTCCCTCTTAGGGATTAAAAAAAATACAATTTAATTATGGCGACAGGTAAGATTAATGTATCCGTAGAGAATATTTTTCCACTTATAAAGAAGTTCCTTTATAGTGATCACGAGATATTTTTACGCGAATTAATATCTAATGCTACAGATGCAACATTAAAATTAAAGCATTTAACTTCTATAGGTGAAGCTAAAGTAGAATATGGTAATCCAGTTATCGAAATAAAAGTAGATAAAGAAGGAAAAAAAATACATATTATAGATCAAGGTCTAGGTATGACTGCAGACGAGGTTGAAAAATACATTAACCAAGTTGCTTTTTCTGGTGCTGAAGAATTTTTAGACAAGTACAAAGATTCTGCTAAAGATTCTGGTATTATTGGTCATTTTGGTCTTGGTTTTTACTCTGCCTTTATGGTTGCAGAAAAAGTAGAAATTATTACAAAAAGCTTTAAAGACGAGCCAGCAGCACATTGGACTTGTGATGGTTCTCCTAATTTTACATTAGAAGCAGCTGACAAGACAGATCGTGGTACCGAAATTATTTTACACGTTGCAGAAGACTCTACTGAGTTTTTAGAAGAAGGTAAAATAAGTGAACTTTTAAACAAGTACAACAAATTTATGCCTGTACCAATTAAATTTGGTATGCGTACAGAAACTTTACCTAAGCCAGAAGATGCTAAGGAAGAAGATCCTGCACCTACACAAGAGGTAGACAATATTATAAATAACCCTAACCCTGCTTGGACAAAAGCTCCTGCAGATTTAAAAGAAGAAGACTATAAAGGTTTTTACAGAGAGTTATACCCAATGCAGTTTGAGGAGCCTTTGTTTAACATACACCTTAATGTAGACTACCCTTTTAACTTAACTGGTATTTTATATTTCCCTAAGTTAACAAACGATTTAAACGTACAAAAAGACCGTATACAATTGTACCAAAACCAAGTATTTGTTACAGATAATGTAGAAGGTATTGTACCAGAGTTTTTAACTATGTTGCGTGGTGTTATAGATTCTCCAGATATACCATTAAATGTATCTAGATCTTACTTACAAGCAGATGGTGCTGTTAAAAAAATATCATCTTACATCTCTAAAAAAGTAGCTGATAAATTAGCTTCTTTATACAAGAATAACAGAGAAGATTTTGAAGCTAAGTGGAATGACATTAAAATTGTTATTGAATACGGAATGCTTTCTGATGATAAATTCTTTGACAAGGCTGACAAATTTGCATTATACCCAACTGTAGACGGTGCTTTCTATACGTTTGAAGAATTACAGGAAAAATTAAAAGCTACGCAGACTGATAAGGATAATAAATTAGTTCTTTTATATGCGTCTGATAAAGAAGCACAACACAGTTATATTGAAGCTGCAAAAGCTAAAGGATACGAGGTTCTATTACTAGATTCTCCTATTATTAGTCACTTAATGCAAAAATTAGAAACTTCTAAAGAGAATATTTCTTTTGCAAGAGTAGATGCAGACCACATAGATAATCTTATTAAGAAAGATGAAGAGCAAATATCTAAACTTTCTGAAGAAGAAAAAGAAGCTCTTAAAAAAGAACTAGAAGAAACAATTACAAACAAAAGCTTTACTGTACAATTAGAAGCTATGGATAGTGCTGCTTCTCCTTTTACAATTACAGAGCCAGAGTTTATGCGTAGAATGAAAGAGATGCAACAAACCGGTGGCGGTGGTGGTATGTTTGGTATGGGTAATATGCCAGAAATGTACAACCTAATTGTTAACACAAACCACGCTTTGGTTTCTGAAATTCTAAATGCAGATGCTCCAGAAACTAAACAACGTTTAATAAACCAATCTTTAGATTTAGCACGCTTATCTAAAGGCTTATTAAAAGGTGAAGAGCTTACTAACTTTATTAAAAGAAGTTACGAAATGGTAAAGTAATAAGTTCCTACAAGCTTTAAAATATAAAATCCGCATCAATTACTTGATGCGGATTTTTTTATACCTACAAGCAATTGCAAACATTGCATCGCAATAATTTGTATACAACTGCACCTGAGATTTTTTATCTCCCTTTTTACAGCCTTCAATTATTTGGTTGGTGGTTTGTTGCATAAATGTGTGTAAATATTCTATCTTAAAAACGATTGTCTTTTTAAAGGGTTTCATTTTTAACAAAAAAAGCCATCACTAAATTTTAGTGATGGCTTAAAAATAAGTAAGTTTTAAGGTATTTATACCTGAAATTTATTTTTGTAATAATTTTTATAAATAGGCACCTGTATCAAAGTCATTACAGCCAAAGCCACTATACCATATAGTAAACTATTATTTAAATGTATATTTTTAAATAGTGATGTTAGTACATTATAATTTGTATTTGGCAACCAATTTGGGTTTTCCTCTGTTCCAAAGAATGATAAATACACGCATAAGCCACCTAATAAAACAAAAATAAATGCCCAAACTGGCTTAGATATTAAAGATGTATAGGTTGTTACAGTAGACGATTTTTCAACTGCTACTTTAGACATAATTAGGTCTGTAAAATCTACAGATGTTTTCTCTATTGGTAAAGACCGCATGGTTTTACCTATAAACTCGTCTATATTTTTTTGTTCCTTATCCATATATATTTATTATTTCTGGAGAGATCTTAGTTTCTATTATTGCTGCTAATTTTTTTCTACTTCTAAACAATTTAACCTTTAAATTATTTACTGGTATTGCTGTTATTTTGGCTATTTCTTTTAGCGATAGCTCTTCAAAATAAAACAAGGTTAGTAAAGCACTTTCATCTGCTGCTAATAGCGCTATGCATTCTTGTATTGCAGCTGTACGCTCTTTGTCTTGCATTTGCTCTAAAGCATTATCTATTGTATGCAAATTTCTTTCTGTTACATTTTCTATAGGTACAACCAAAGCATTTTTCTTTAGTTTTTTTAGTTTATCTAAACTTGTGTTATAAACCACCTTATATAGCCAAGTAGAAAATTTAGCATCTCCTTTAAACTTGTCTAATTTTATATACGCTTTTACAAAAGCATCTTGTGCAACCTCTTCTGCTTCTTCTTTATTACGCAACATTCTAACAGCTAACGTAAAAACCATATCCTTATATTTATTTACAAGAAATGTATAGGCTTGCGCGTCACCGGCAAGTATTTTGGTTATATAATATTGGTCGTTTGTATTAGTCATTTGTAGGTTAGACGACCTATTAATTGGTTTGGTTACCAAAGTAGTTAAAAAATATTTTTTTGATAAACTTGTAACCATAAATAAAAAACTATCGTCTTACCATAAGAACAAAATAAAATTAATCAATTTAAATTACATAACTATGGGACCAGAAGTACTAATTGTAGCATTAATATTTGCATCTATCTTTGGCGTATTTTACTTATTCTTTTCTACACGCAATAAAGAGCGCTTAGCTTTAATAGAAAAAGGTCTAGACGCAGGTATATTTGTCAAGGGCAAACAAGATAAAGCAGCACCAATTTGGAAAATACTAACACTAAACTTTTCTTTATTAGTTATAGGTATTGGCTTAGGTATACTACTAGGAAACATATTTATAAATATGGGCCTAGACGAGGCTGTTGCTGTAGGTACAACTTTTATTACCGCTGGTACGGCTTTATTAATTGGCTTTTTTATGGTAAAAAAAATGGACAAAGAAGAGCTATAGTTACACCTTAACCTAAACTACTTAATAGAAACCATTGTATTTATATGCAATGGTTTTTTATCTTTATAGAATGAAAATAGTAGCAACAAACCTTGGAAAGCCAACCACAATACTATGGAACGGTAAGGAAGAAGTAACCGGAATTTACAAATACCCCACAACAACACCTTTATATTTAAAAAGTACAGATGTTGCAAATGATACTGTAATAGACCGTAAACACCACGGTGGTATATATAAAGCTTGTTATTTATTTTCTGCTGATGTGTATGACTATTGGAAAAAATTATATCCTAACTTAGAATGGGATTGGGGAATGTTTGGAGAAAACTTAACCGTAGAAGGTTTAGATGAAGCTACACTTAGAATTGGAGATATTTATAAAATTGGTTCTGCTCTTGTGCAAATATCACAACCTAGGGAACCTTGCTATAAACTAGGCATACGCTTTGGAGACCAAGAAATATTAAGACAGTTTATAGCTCACAATCGTCCTGGGACTTATGTACAAATTTTAGAAGAAGGCAATGTGCAAATCGGAGATTCTCTAACTTTAATAGAACAGTCTAGCAACTCACTTACCACACAAGACTTTTACAAACTTCTATATTCTAAAAAAAAGAATTTAGAACACATAAAATTAGCGGTTAACAATACTGCTTTGCCAGAGAAAAAAAGAGAACGTTTAGCTAAATATTTATAAAAATATGATCTACCCTTGGCATTTATACCTAATGGCTTTACTTTATATTTTTGCTGGTTTTATGCATTTTATAAAACCTAAAATGTATATGCGCATTATGCCTAGATATTTACCAAAACACTTATCGTTAGTATATATTAGCGGTTTAATGGAAATTTTTATAGGTTTTGGCTTATGTTTTACTTCATCCAAAGACTATGCTATTTACGCTCTAATAGCTATGCTTACTGTTTTTTTATTAGTCCATTTTTATATGCTCTCTAGCAAAAAAGCAGCGGCTGGCATACCCTTTTACATCTTAGTTTTACGTATACCTTTACAGTTTACCCTAATGTATTGGGCGTATTGGTATTTGCAGTTTTGAAAACAAAAAAAGGAGGCTATAAATAGCCTCCTTTTTATCAACAATACTCAATTATAACTAGTCTAAACTTACTAATTTATTGTATCTAGCCTTGTTTACTTCTACAACAAACCTAAATTCGTCTTCTGTAAAGTTTGTAAACCTAAAGGCTTTCTCTACTCTTAATTTGTTATTAAAAGTTTCTTCGTATACTTCATTTCCTTCTAAATCGTAAACTGAAACAACAACTTTACCTTTCTTTTTATTTAAGAAACTCATTAATACTAAGTCTCCTTTTTTCTGAAAAATAGGCTTTGCTTCTTCTGTTTTTTCATCTACAACAACACTACCGTTTTTAATATGTATTGCATAAGAAACCTTCTTCAACATATTTTCTACGTTTAAAAAATAATGCCCATCTTCTAAATTCATAACATTGAATTTTTTAGAATAAACTGCTTCATTTACTATTTCTTCAGAATAAAATACACCAGAATATTGATCTTCGAATTTTATTACTGTTTGAAGATTTTTTGCTTCAAATTTGAAGACTAAATCTTTAGAGTCTTTTTTAGTCACTAATTCTAGTGAAGATTCATCTGCAAAACTTGCTGTTGACACAAACAAAAACAGAACTAGGGTCGAGAATTTAAAAATTGTTTTCATAGGTTTACTTTTTTAGGATTATTCTTTTTGTTTTGATTGGTAAATAATTACACTGCAAATATATGTGGGGTATTCGGTTAATTTTACCTCTATATTTTCCAATATATATGCTATATTAACCACAATACTACAACAACACTCACTTAATGTTAATTTAACATACAAAATGAGCCTTAAAATGTTTTTAAAAACATTTAGTTGTTCTATTTTTGTATTTAAATCTATTTATAATGTCGAACCAAAAACCCATTTTTGAAGCTATTGCACCAGACTTTGGTCATTCGTTTACATATCAGAAGTTTGATGAAGCTACAAATAACAAAAACAACACCTGGCATTATCATCCAGAGATAGAACTGGTATATGTTAATGGTGGCTCTGGAAAAAGACAAATAGGGAGTCACATATCTTATTACACAGATGGCGATTTAATTTTAATAGATGGTAATTTACCTCATTGTGGACTTACAGATGTACTAACAAAAAACAAAAGTGAAACGGTTGTACAAATGTTACCCGATTTTTTAGGGGCTAATTTTTTTAACCTGCCAGAACTAAGAAATATTAAATCTTTATTAGAAACCTGTAAAGGTGGCATTGCTTTTCACGGTAACACCAAGTTAAAGATTGGAGATAAAATTGAAGTATTAGAGTACCAAACCGATTTTCAACGTTTAATATCAATTCTAAACATATTTAACGAACTTGGTAAATCTAAAGAATACACCTTATTAAATGCAGAAGGCTTTTCTATGAAAACTGAAGTTAAAGACAACGACCGTATTAACGTTATCTTTAATTATGTAAAAACTAACTTTAGAGAGGAGATTACATTAGACAGTATTGCGTCTTTAGTTAATATGACTGTACCTTCTTTTTGTAGGTACTTTAAAAAAATAACCAACAAAACCTTTATTCAGTTTACCAATGAATATAGATTGGTACACGCGTCTAAATTATTGGCAGAGCAAAAAATGAGTATTACAGAGGTTTGTTTTGAGTGTGGATTTAATAATTTTTCTCACTTTAATAAATCGTTTAAAAAATTTACTGGGCAAAATCCATCTGAATATAGAAACGAACTTAAAACTATTGTAGCCTAAATAATTGGGCTATTTCTAATTTAAAGTTAGAGCAAAAAAAAAAAGGTCTTTAGTATATAAAGACCTTTTTTTTGTTATCCTAGTTTCATTGCGAGTTACATACTGCCTTTAATAAGTTTGGATTTGGCTCACTAATGTCCTCATACACAACTACACTAAGTAATTTTCAATAATTATGCCAAAAACCAAAATAAGTTAGGCATAGCTTCAATATAATCGTTAAAATTATTTATACAGATCATTTAAAACTTTAGCCAAACGCAAACCTCCTTTTAATAATTGGTTACGCAGTGTATCCATATAAAGGTAACTGTATCTATAACCTAATTTTTCTCCAACCTCAGCAGACTTATAAACTTCTTCTGCTAGGTCCTGAGATTCTTCAATCCAATCATAAACAGTACCGCCTTGTATTTTAGCAACCTCTTTTTTATCAAGCTTAGGCAAAGCACCTGCTAATTCAGTATAACTCATACCATAAGAATTTATCATATCAGAATCCCAAACACGGTGCAAGTTAGTTCCGTCATTAAACCAACGTACTTGTATGTCGTTACCACCTTTGTCTTCTGCGTGGCCTGCGTGTAATGGCTGGTGCATATCTCCAATTAGGTGAATTAGCATCTTTAAATGAAAAGATTTCTCTTTTTTAGAACTGTTCTTATCTTTTAAGACAGATAAACATTTTTCTATACCAACCATTAAATCTCCTTCTGGCGGTGGTGTTATGTCTGTATATTTTTTATCTGCCGGAAAGTTTACATAATGCCAAGGAGAATACGCCTTAAAAGTTCTGTCAGATTTTATATCATCTGCGTGGTTAGATGCAAAAGCTAAATCTTGGCCATCTAACAATTCTTTAATTGCCTTTTTAGCTTTTCTGCTTAATTCTTTTTGTGCAACTTCACCAACTGTTCTATGCCCTGTTTTACCCCAAAATACATTGTTAGCAAAAGAAACCTGAACTGCTAAAAAAAGCAGTATACATATGTTTTTCATTCTCGTTATTTTTTTAACAAAAATAGAAAATAGTATTTTAAACTATTGTTATTTTTTAGTTGGTTTTATTTTTTTAACTTATCCTTATACCCTAAAACAGACTATTTTGATTTTAAAGAAAATAAAGAATCCGTATTTAAGATATAGTGCCATTGCTCTACTTGGTTTTATTTGCCTAATTATACTATTTATTACTAGTGTATACATTGGTCTCTGGGGAAAATTACCTAGTAAAGAAGAGTTAACATCTCTTAAATACCAACAAGCATCAGAAGTCTACTCTGCAGATAGTGTTTTAATAGGCAAGTACTATTTATTAGATAGACAACCTATAGCATATGAAGAATTTCCTAAACACTTAACAGAAGCACTAGTAGCCATTGAAGACGAGCGCTTTTACGACCATAGTGGTATAGACTATAAAAGTATGCTTAGAGTTGCTTTTAAAAGCATTTTATTACGAGATAAATCTTCTGGTGGTGGTAGTACTATTAGTCAGCAACTGGCTAAAAACCTCTATCCAAGAACTAAAAGCGGTAAATTAAATTTAGCTGTTTCTAAAATTAAAGAAATGTTTATTGCTCGTAAGTTAGAAAGCATTTACAATAAGGAAGAAATTCTTTCTTATTATTTAAATCAGGTTTCTTTTGGCGATAATACTTTTGGTATAGAAAGTGCATCCTTAAAATTCTTTAATAAACACACTAAAGATTTAAGCATACCAGAGGCTGCAACTCTAGTAGGTATGTTAAAAGCAACCTATGGTTATAACCCAAGAGTGTTTCCTGAAAAAAGTAAAGGGAGAAGAAACCTAGTTATGCAAGCTATGTATACAAACAATTATATAGATGAAAAACTAAAAGACAGCCTAATTAAAACATCTTTAAAATTAGAATATAGAGATTTTAATTATAACGATGGTGTTGCCCCTTATTTTAGAGAAGAAGTTAGAAAACAGCTTTTAAAATGGGTAAAAGATAAAAATAATGCTGGTAACGATTTAAACATTTATACCTCTGGATTAAAAATATACACCACGCTAGATTATAAAATGCAAGTTTTAGCTGAAGAAGCTATGCAGGAGCATATGAAAAGTTTACAATCTAATTTTGAAAAAAGTTATGGCAAAAATGCTCCTTGGTTAACAAACAAAAACATTATTAATAAAGCTATAAAACAATCTTTACCTTATAAAAAACTAAAGGAAACGGGTTTAGCAGAAGCTCAAATACTAGATTCTTTAAATAAAAAAAAGACAATGACATTGTCTAACTGGGATAAAGATTCCACTTTACAAGCTAGTACCATAGATAGTATTAAGCACTATAGTAAATTTTTAAACATTGGCTCATTGGCTTTAGATCCAGAAAACGGAGAAGTAAAAGTATGGATTGGTGGTATTGATTTTAAACAATATAAGTACGACCATATATCGCAGAGTAAAAGACAGGTTGGCTCTACTTTTAAACCTATAGTATATACTACAGCTATAGAACAAGGTATTGGTCCTTGTACATATTTCTCTGCTGAAGAAGTAGAGTACAAAAACCTAAAGCAGTGGAGCCCATCTAATACTGGTTCTAAGAATGAAACCTATCTTAATTATTCTATGAAAGAAGCGCTAAGCAATTCTGTAAACACAGTTGCTGTAAAAGTATTAGAAAAAGCAGGTATACCTAATACTATTGAACAAGCTAAAAAAATGGGAATTACAGCAGATCTTCCCAACTTACCCTCTTTAGCTTTAGGTACTGCAGAAGTAAAAATAAGCGAATTAGCTACAGCTTACACCAGCTATGTAAACAGCGGTAAACACAGCGCGCCAATACTTATTAAACACATAACCAATAGCAAAGACTCTATTATAGAATCTTTTAAACCTATTATTTCTAAAGAACCTGCTTTTTCACCAGAAACTAATATGATTATGATAGAGCTAATGAAAGCTACTATTAATACAGGAACTGCAGCCAGAATAAGAAACTCTTATAAATTAACTAACGATATTGCTGGCAAAACAGGAACAACGCAAAATAATAAAGATGCGTGGTTTGTTGGTGTAACACCTAAACTAGTTAGTGTTACTTGGGTTGGTTTAGACAACCACGAAATAGGCTTTAAAAATACAGCTCTTGGTCAAGGTGCCAATGCTGCACTACCCGCATTTGCTCTTTTATTACAAAAAATGAATAAAAATTCGGATTTTGATTACATCACAAAAGCTAAATTTAAAAAACCTACAGATGTTGTTTTAAGCTCGCTAGACTGTGAACCTTCTAAAAAAGACGGCTTTTTTAAACGTCTATTTAAAAACCCTAACAAGAAAAAAACTAAAGATTTTAAAAGCAATTAAAATAAAATTGATATATTTATGATATCATTTTAATATCATAAATACATCAAACATCATGTCAAAAGAAAAAACTACCACACCACTAAGCGGCTATATAGTCTTAATTATATTTCTTGCTTTAACCTTAATAAGTCTTTATATGCTTATTACTAAAGATAGTCCTATTTATGTATTAGGTATTATTATAGCCGTAGCTTTATTTCCTGGATTTGTACTAGTAAATCCTAATAGTTCTAAAGTTTTATTACTATTTGGCAAATATGTAGGCACAATTAAAGAAAATGGTTTTTACTGGGTATTACCTTTCTATACTAAAAAATCTATTTCTTTAAGGGCTAGTAATTTTGATAGTGAACGATTAAAAGTAAACGATAAATTAGGCAACCCAATAATGATTAGCACTATTTTAGTATGGCGAGTTACCGATACTTTTATGGCTGCTTTTGAGGTAGATGATTACAAAAATTTTGTTCGCGTACAGACTGATGCTGCAGTACGTAAACTTGCTAGTATGTATCCTTATGATAATTTTGCAGACGAAGGACACACAGAAGATATAACTCTTAGATCTAGTGTAAACGAGGTTAGTGTTGCCTTAGAAAAAGAAGTACAAGAAAGACTCTCTATGGCTGGTATTGAAGTCTTAGAAGCTCGTATTGGTTATTTAGCCTATGCACAAGAAATTGCTAATGCAATGCTTAAAAGGCAACAAGCCACAGCTATTGTTGCTGCAAGACATAAAATTGTAGAAGGTGCTGTTAGTATGGTAGAAATGGCCATAGACCAACTAGGTAAAAAAAACATTGTAGATTTAGATGACGAACGCAAAGCTGCTATGGTAAGTAATTTAATGGTTGTTTTGTGCTCAGATAAAGATGCTTCTCCTGTTGTTAATGCCGGAACTTTAAATCACTAAGAAAATGAAAGAATACAAAATTATAAAACAAAAAGCCAAGCTAAGAAATTCAGATGGTGATTTTGAAGACCAGTTAAACTCTTATGCAAGAGAGGGGTGGATTGTAAAATCTTCTGTTGCTATAAATGGTTCTAGCTACTTTAAAATAATTTTAGAACGCGATAAAAACAGGTAATTATGAAAAAACTTCTCATACTATGTATGTTACTCCCTACTCTAATTTTTGCTCAAGAAGTAAAAACTGAAGAGTTACATTTAAAAAATGGAGACATTAGTTTACCTGGAACTTTAACCATACCTGCTGCAAAAAAGAAAACACCTCTTATAATTTTTGTTCAAGGCTCCGGAAATCCAGATCGTAACGGAAACCAAGCTGGTACTATGATACAAATTGGTTATATAAAAACATTAAGAGACAGCTTAAATGCAAAAGGTTTCTCTTTCTATAGTTACGATAAAAGGTCTGCCACATTAAGTAACCTTGATCAATTAACAAAAATTACATTTGCTAGTTTCACAGATGATGCAAATGTTGCCATAGATAACTTTAAAGAAGACAAACGCTTTAGTAGCATCCATTTAATAGGACACAGTCAAGGTTCATTGGTTGGTATGTTAGCTATTAACAATAGAAAAGACAATGCAATATCTTCTTTTATTTCTATTGCTGGCGCTGGCAAAACTATAGATAAAACAATAGTAGAACAGTTAACTAGTCAAAATCCAGGCTTAGGTAAAATGGCTAAAGAACAGTTTACAGAACTTATGGCTACAGATACAATTAAAGAGGTTAACCCGCTTTTAATAAATATTTTTCAGCCTGTTTATCAAAAGTTTATAAAACAATGGGCACAAGTAAATCCTGCTTCAGAGATTAAAAAATTACAAATTCCTGCTTTAATTTTAAACGGAGATGCAGATCTTCAAGTTACTACAGACGATGCACAATTATTAAAAGATGCTTATCCAAAAGCTACTTTAAAAATTATCCCTAAAATGAATCACGTTTTAAAAGTTGTAAATTCAGTTACTGAAAATCAAGAATCATATACTTCATCAAACTTTAATATCTCTAAAGAACTTTTAAACGTAATTGAAGATTTTATTAGACACTAAAAAATGAGTAAAAAAAAGGCATTTGCACTACGGCTAAATGAAGATATGTTAAAGGCTATTGAAAAATGGGCTTCTGACGAATTTCGTAGTACCAATGGGCAAATAGAATGGATGTTGATGAAAAGCTTAAAAGAAGCTAAAAGAGAGCCAAAAAAGAAAGAAGAATAATTTAGTTTACTATAAAAATGACGTATAAAATTTTGTGTTCTGATCTAGATGGAACCTTATTAACTACAAAGAATGATGTTTCTGAGGTTACTATATCAGAAATAAATAGAATAAAAAAACACCTTAAAGTAATTTTAGTTTCTGCTAGAATGCCAAAATCTATGCGCTATTTACAAGAAAGATTAGGTATAGAAAACTTGCCTATTATCTGTTATAATGGTGCTTTGGTTTTAGATAATGACAAAGAATTGTTTTCTACTTATATTGGCAGCAAGGAATTGCAAACCATACACACAATTGCTGAACAACATACTGTAAAACTAGGCTTGTATTTTAAAGATGAATGGTATGTGCCGCAAGATTCTGAACGTGTACAAAAAGAAATACACCACACTAAAGCAGAACCTATTTTTGAAGACACGCAAACAACTTTAACCAACTGGGAAGAGAGAGACGTTGGCGCTCATAAAATAATGCTAATGGGTACTAAAGAAACTACAGATGCTATTTTTACAGAACTAACTAACTTATTAGGAGATACTCTTCATTTTTATAGATCTAATGATACACTTATAGAGGTTGCTCCTAAAACCATATCTAAACTATCTGCCATAGAACTACTTTTAAAAGACGAAACTTTAGAAGATGTAATTGCTTTTGGCGATAATTACAACGATATGGAAATGCTTGCAAATGTTGGTTGTGGAGTTGCTGTTGGTAATGGACGAGATGAGGTTAAAAAAATTGCCAAACACACCACCTTAAAAAACACAGAAAACGGAGTTGCACATTTTATTAAGCAAAACATCTTAATTTAAGTATATTTGAGGAAACTCACATTTTAGTATCACTATTCTATGATAGAACCTTTAATTACAGACGATAAAGTTGTTTTTGGATTATTAACCCTTTGTCTAGGTTTTGTATTTTACACCTCAGCAAAAGGAACAGGATTTTGGAAAAAATTCTACACATTTGTTCCTAGTATTTTACTTTGTTATTTATTACCAGCAATTTTAACTTCTACTGGTGTTATTGCAGAAGTTTGGGAAACCACAGACAAAGCTGGTGTTGTTACAGAACACGAATCTAATTTGTATTATATGGCTAGTAGGTATTTGCTACCTGCCGCATTGGTTTTAATGACTTTAAGTATAGATTTAAAGGCTATAAAAAGTTTAGGATCTAAAGCATTAATTATGTTTTTAACTGGTTCTGTTGGTATTATTATTGGCGGACCAATTGCAATACTTATTGTATCTATATTTTCTCCTGAAACAGTTGGTGGTAACGATTTTGATGCCATATGGAGAGGATTGTCTACTATTGCTGGTAGTTGGATAGGTGGTGGAGCAAACCAAGCTGCTATGCTAGAAATTTTTCAATATAACCCAGAAAAATATGGTGGTATGGTACTTATAGATGTTGTGGTTGCCAATATTTGGATGGCCGTAATCCTATATGGTGTAGGTAAAACAACTAAAATTGATAAATGGTTAAATGCAGATGCTTCTGCTATAGAAACTTTAAAGGCAAAAGTTACGGCGTTTACAGATAAAATTACAAGAACACCAACAACGCAAGATTATATGATGTTGCTTTTCTTTGCTTTTACTGCTGTTGGTTTAGCTCACTTTTTAGGAGAAAATATTAGTACTTATTTAAAAGATAATGTTGCTGCTGTAGCAGATAAAAAAAGCTTTTTATCGTTTTTAGGATCTAGCTTTTTCTGGATGGTAGTTATAGCTACGGCTGTTGGCATATCATTATCTTTTACTAAAGCTAAAAATTACGAAGGTGCTGGCGCCAGCAAAATAGGCGGTGTTTTTATCTACATATTAGTAGCTACTATTGGTATGAAAATGGACTTACTTAAGGTTTTTGAAAACCCTGGTTTAATTATTATAGGCCTTATTTGGATTGCCATACATGCTGGTTTATTAATAGTTGTAGCAAAACTTATAAAAGCACCTTATTTCTTTTTAGCCGTGGGTAGCCAAGCTAATGTTGGTGGTGCTGCTTCTGCTCCTATTGTAGCAGCTGAGTTTCATCCTTCTTTAACATCTGTGGGTGTGTTATTAGCTGTTTTTGGTTATGTAGTAGGTACCGGAGGTGCATTACTATGTGCGTACCTTATGGAGGTTGCCTCTAGTTTATAATTAAAAAGTTATACACAAAACAAAAAGCTTTAACGATTCTTTAAGAAAAATTAATGATATTTGTTGCACTTAAAAAAATACAAAATGAATAGATTTTTTCTTTTATTTCTTCTTGGCTTAAGCATTATTGCTTGTAATTCTACAACAGAAAATACTATGGTTGTTTCTGGTAATGTAAAAGGCTTAAAGAAAGGAACATTATACCTACAAAAGGTAAACGATACTGTTTTAGTTACAGTTGATTCTTTAAAAATTGATGGTGATGGTCATTTTAACCTTTCTGCCGAATTAGAGAGTCCAGAGATATTTTATTTGTACTTAGACAAGTCTGATAATTCTGAGTTTAACGATAGAATTACATTTTTTGGTGTACCAGGAAATATTACTATAAACACCGCTTGGAATACTTTTGCGCTAAATGCTAAAATTGATGGTTCTAATGCACAAACAAAGCTTGAAGAATTTAGAAAAAATTCATCTAGATTTAATGCAGAAGCATTAAGAATAGCACAAACTGCACAATTACCAGGAATACAAGGTAACGAGCAAGCTATAGACTCTTTAAATAAACTATTATCTAAAAATAATTTACGTAGCTATTTATACGCACTAAATTATTCTTTAAACCATAAAGAGTCTTACGTAGCTCCTTATTTAGCATTAACAGAAGTACCAGATGTTAATGTAAAATATTTAGACTCTATCTATAATTCTTTACCAGATAGTATATCTACTTCTAAATACGGAAAAGAACTAAAGTTACATATTAGCAAAGTAAAAGCTGCTAACAAATAGACATAAAAAAACATCCACCAATGGTGGATGTTTTTATTTTGTATAAATAGTAAAAATTAACCTAATTTGTTAACGTCTGCTATTAATTCTGTAGCTTTAGTTTCTAACTCTTTACGAACAGCTGCTAAGTGCTTACTTCTACTTTCTACATCTTTCTTGTTTACTTTTGCGATTAAATCATCAAAAGTAGCAATTGCAGAATCTATAATTTTAGAACCTTCGTTAGAATCTTTTGATTTAGAAGTTGCTTCCCAAAAGTATACTGCTTCAATAATATCTCCTAAAACAAAATTGATATCCTTTTTTAAATCTTTTATGCTTGCCATCTGTATTATTTTTTTTGCAAAAATACATATTTAACTCATACAAAGAGGATTCTTACCTCTAATAAATTACTTAAAGCCAGCAAAAAGTTATATAGTTACCTCTAATAACTTTGCTCCATTAGACTCTATAGTTAGCGATTTAGATAAAGCAGGAACAAGAATGGTTTCTCCTTTTACAATACTTGCTTCTCCAAATTCATTTTTTATAGTAGCAGAACCTCCAACGCACATATAAATAGTAAAAGAATCTCTACCACTAATATCTTGTTGTAAATTTTGCGTAAGCTCTATAAAGTTAGTCTTAAAATAAGGACAGTCTACCATTGTATTTACGGTATTGTCTTGCGTATTATAATCTACTTTAAAATCGTCTTTCTTAGTATAATCTATAGCATCTAAAGCCTGCTCTGTATGCAACTCTCGTAAATTTCCGTTTTTATCTTTTCGATTAAAATCAAAAACTCTGTATGTAACATCAGACGTTTGCTGAATTTCAGCTAATAAAACACCTGCGCCAATTGCGTGTATTTTACCTGTATTTATAAAAAAAGTATCGCCTTCTTTTACCTTTTCGTAGTTTAATAAATCTAATAATGTATCGTTTTCTATACTAGCTGCATATTCTTCTTTTGCAACGTCCTTATTAAAGCCTACAATAAGTTCTGCATCTTGGTCAGCATCCATAACATACCACATCTCTGTTTTACCAAAAGAGTTATGTCTTTTTTTTGCAAGCTCGTCATTAGGGTGCAGTTGTATAGATAAGTCTTGTTTGGCATCTATAAACTTAATTAAAATAGGAAATTCTTTTCCAAAACGCTCTGCAACACTTTTTCCTAAAAGGTCGTTTGTCTGCGTATTAATTAAATCTTGTAAAGATGTACCAGCTAAATCACCATTAGACACAACAGAAACATCTCCTTTTACAGTAGACAACTCCCAACTTTCTCCAGTAATATCTGTTTCTATAGGTTTGTGTAAAACATCTCTTAACTTAGTGCCTCCCCAAAGTCTTTCTTTTAAAATAGGGTTAAATTTTAACGGATACATATATGTTGTTTTAGTTTGATATTTTTAGTGTTATTGTCCCGAGTACGTAACATAATTACGTGGTGTCTCGTACAATACAATTTCTAATTCTTTTGAAGCATCAATTTCTGATCTTAATTTATTCCAGATTACAACAGCAATATTCTCTGCAGTAGGGTTAAGTTCTTTAAATTCTGGCACTTCTATATTTAAGTTTTTATGATCTAAAGCATTCTCTACTTTTTCTTTAATAAGATCTTTTAAAACCTTCATATCCATAACAAAACCAGTCTCTGGATCTATTTCTCCGGCAACACTAACTATAAGCTCATAATTGTGTCCGTGGTAATTTGGATTGCTACACAAACCAAAAACAGCCTTATTTTTTTCTGCATCCCAGCTTTTATTATGCAATCTATGCGCTGCATTAAAATGTGCTTTTCTACTTACTTTAACCTTCATACTAGTATTGGTTTTGTAGTGTATAGTTGTGAAAACGGTCAAAAATAATTTTAAACCACTCTGTATAATTCTGCGGATTATCTGTAATGTCTGCTTTTATATCCTCTAAAGCTACCCATTTCCAGTCTTCTACTTCTTCTTTGTTTATAGCTGGCAACTCGTTATACTTACCAATCATTACATGATCTAGTTCATGTTCTGTTAAACCATTATCAAAAGGAGCTTTATAAATAAAAGAAAACAGTTCTGTAAGCTCTGTAACAAACCCCATTTCTTCATGTAATCTTCTTTTACCAGCCTCTATATTAGACTCACCTACTCTTTGATGACTACAACAGGTATTTGTCCACAATAAAGGCGAATGATATTTACCCGCTGCACGTTGTTGCAACATTGTTTCTCCTTTATCATTCATTACAAAAACAGAAAATGCTCTATGTAAAAGTGCTTTTTCATGTGCTTCCATTTTTGCCATTGTGCCAATTTGTTGGTCTTGCTCGTTAACTAATATTACCTGTTCTTCAATCATAGTCTTACAAAAATAAGACCTTTATGTTATATCTGAGCACTATAAAAAGAAAAAACACCTTTACAAGTAAAAGTGTTTTCAGTGTATATAAAATTAAGATTATATGTTTTAAAAGAATCTAGGCGATTTTAAGTTTTTCTTAGTTTTAATAAAGTCATATCGCAACATAACCTCAAAAGAACCGTCGTTAAAAGAAGTATTGCCTAACTCTGTTGTTTCTTTATCGTAAGCCAAACCAATTAACAAATCTTCGGACACTTGAAACCCGAACATACCACTAAATGCGGCACTCCAACGGTAAGCCCCACCTATAATAAACTTATCATTAAGCATAAAGTTTGCAGATAAATCTACTTGTAATGGTGCTCCTTTTACTGCTTTAGTTAAAATGGTTGGTTTAAATTTTAATGATTCGTTTAAATCAAAAACATAACCAGTCATTAAGTACAAATGCATTTGTTCGTTTGCTACAGTTGGGTTTGCTCCTTCTTCAAAATGTTTGGTCTCTAAAATTCTTGGAGCAGACAAACCTGCATAGAATTTTTCTGTGTGATAATAAACTCCCGCACCTATATTAGGTGAAAACCTATTATCTACATCTGTTTGCAATGTAGGATCTAAACCACCACTAGTATCTTGGTTTAACTCTGAAAATCTAATATCTAATAAATGAACACTTGCTTTTAGTCCAAATGATAATTTACCTTCTAAAGAGGTATGTATTGTGTATGAAAAATCGGCATCAAAATATGTTTCTGAAGTTGGACCAATAACATCGTTAACAACAGAAAAACCAACACCTACACCTCTATATCCTACTGGCGTATGAAAATTAAATGTTTGCGTTTTTGGCGCACCATCTAAACCTACCCATTGCGATCTATGTAATAAACCAACACTTAAATTACCACGAGAACCGGCATAAGCAGGGTTAATACTTATGGTATTGTACATATACTGCGTATACTGAGCATCTTGCTGAGACCATACTGATACTGTACCAAATGCAAATAACAGCATTGACACTACTAGTAGTCTAAAATGTTTTTTTAATATAATCATAAACTTAATTATGCTATTTGTTTAAATAAATATAGCCGCTAAGCTGTTTTGTTTTTCCTGCTGGCGTTGTGTAATCTAATACATAGAAATACGTACCTACTGGAAGTTTCTTATCTGCATTAACAGTAACTCTACCGTGAGATGTACCATCAAAATAATTGCTTTGTGTATCGTAAGACTTAGTTACAAATACCTGAACACCCCATCTATTATAAATTCTAATAGTATTATTAGGGAACCTTTCTAGTCCTGTAATTTTAAGAACATCATGTATACCATCACCGTTTGGTGTTACTACATTAAAAATTTCTATACCATCTTCTTCAGAGTCTGGGAAATCTAAGTAATCTGGAATACCATCGCCATCTGCATCATCATTAGCAAAATCGCCATCTTGGTTTATATCTTCATCTATAGTTGGTATACCATCACCATCATCATCTGTATCTCTATAATCAGATTCGGCATCACCATCCGAGTTAGGTAAATCATTTAAAGGATCATCTATTTCATCATTCTTATCATCATCAATAGAAGTTGCTCCTTCAAAACCATCGTCTAAACCATCATTATCTTTATCAGATCCAACAAATGTATTATCCGGGATACCATTACTATCTGTATCGTTAGCTTCTATAGCATCAGAAACACCATCATTATCACTATCTTCATCTAAATAATCTGGTAAACTATCGCCATCTGTGTCTACAGGGAATATTCCTAAATTACCATCAGTTTCATAAGCATCATCTAAACCATTACCGTTTTCATCTAAACCACTTGGTTGTATATAACCCGCCGTTGTTTGTGCTTCTACGTTATCTGGAATACCATCATCATCTGAATCTATATCTAAATAATCTGGAATACCATCGTTGTCTGTATCTGTTGCATCTGTTGCTGGATCGTTATCACCATCTAAATTAAGATCTTCAAAACTATCTAGTATACCATCGTTATCTGCATCTAAATCTGTCATTGCAGCTTCATTCACAATAACCGTAATAGTAGATGTACTACAATTACTTAGGGTATCGCAAATTGTGTATGTAAAGGTATCTTGACCTATATAACCTGGGTTAGGTGTATATGTAATTATATCATCAGACGGATCGTTTGGTGTACCATTAGTATCTACTACTATTGTACCGTTTGTAGGATCTGTTGTTGTAAACGTACCGTTTGTTGGTAAATCGTTATCATTTAAATCCCAATTATCTATAACAATTGTTTCGTCTTCGTTAGTTGCAACAACATCATCATTAGTATCTAAAATTGGAACTACTGTTACATCTACTGTTGCTGTACTACAATCTCCATAACTATTACATATAGTATATGTAAAAGAATCTGGACCATTATAATCTGCATCTGGAACATACGTAATAATATCATCAGACGGAATGTTTGGTGTTCCGTTATCGTCTATTGTTACGGTTCCGTTTACTGGGTCTGATGCTGTTAATGTTCCTGGATTTGGCAATCCATTATCGTTAGCAAATACATCTACAATTATTGAAGTGTCTTCATCTAACGTAACAATATCGTCTTCTAGATCACTAGCTTCACTCATACAAACTACCTTAAAACTTGGTAGTTGAACAGAGTTTCCTGCTTTAAGCAATGTTGCTACATATTTTATAACATCTTTTGTTGCTATAACTTGCGGTGCTGTTTGATCCCCTGTTAAAACTGGTGACCAACTCACGGTTGCTCCAGGTGGTACATTAGCAGAAACATCTAATGTTACCTCGTTATCTGGAGTATTACAGTCAGTTAATATAAAATATGTACTTGCGTTTTTACCACATAAAGTACCATCGTATGTAGCAAAGTATACTCCGGGCTGACTCACCTCATAGAAGAAGTCCGTACCTAGAACAGTACTTGTGTCTGCTGCATTATACCATTTATAATTGTTTTCGTCTGTACTATTTGGTGCCTGCAATAAAAATTGAGCACTAACTACGTTAGCACAGAACAAGGCTACTAGTACAGCGAATAAAAATTTATATGTTTTAATTGATCTCAAATTTCTAGGATAAGTTTTTATTCGCTTTAGCTTACTTTACTACAAATACAACGTTAATTAACGTGTTATAGTCTGTAGGTTGATTGGTTACTGTATAAGTTAACACTCCGTTTGCATTAATAGTCATTGACCCAGTATTAAATACTGTAGGATCTGCATACGTTACATAATAATACAATTCTGCTCTAGTATATGTTGGTAAAGCTGAAGGCGCACCAGCACTACCAACTGTTGGCGTACCATACTGCTTAATATACTCGTCATATAAATCTACAGTTTTAGTACCATTTGTCGCTACATCTACTTCTATAGATGGAGGATAAAAAATACGTGCTGCTTTAGATGTAATAGGTGCAATTGCTTGTATTACTTCTTGTACATTAGTTTCTGCTGTAGGTGAAGATTCACCACCCTCATCTACATCAATTGGTGTACGTAATTCTACTTCATCATCAAACTGGTCATCTGTATTTGCTAATGAAGCTAAACTAACTGTTTGAGAAGAACCATCTTCTATACCTACAGTTAATGTTGTGCCAGACAAACCTAAATTACGTATACTTTGATTATCTGCTAATGCTGCTAAACTAACTGTTTGTGAAGAACCATCTTCTATACCTACAGTTAATGTTGTTCCAGAGAAACCTAAATTACGTATGCTTTGGTTATCAGTATCAATACTACTAATATCTATAGTATTACCATCTGAAATGGTTAAGTCAGTACCAGATAAACTTAAAGTTTGATCATCTGTTGTTGGGTCACCTGGTGCTCCTTGTGGACCAACAGGTCCTTGGTCACCAGTTGCTCCTTTATCACCTGTCTCTCCTTTATCTCCATCTAATCCTTTGTTACCTCTTGCTCCTTTATCTCCAGTTGCACC
>NZ_FPIY01000007.1:109811-111109 GCF_900119145.1 Cellulophaga fucicola
CCTTGCGGACCAACTGCACCACCTGCTGCTAATTCCGATAATGGAACAAACAACACACTATTATCATCTTCAATTTCTAAATTAGAACCTACAACCGAAAAACGAGTATTTACTTCATTTGTAATGCTCTCATCTGGATCAGTAGAGCTAACTGTGTAATTTCCACTTCCGTCATCTGTAACAGAAATATTACCTACTCCACTAACTGTTTGATTGTATTTTGATAAATCTATAGTTGTAGCTGTAGGGTCATTTGTTAATGATAAATTATCACCAATTAATGATAAATCCTGATTATCTGTACCAGTAAAACTTGTTTCTGTACCATCTTCTGATTTATATGTAAATGTACCATCACCGTTATCTACTAAAGTGGTTATTGTATTGTTGGTGTCTACACTTACTGAGTTACCAGAATCATCTGTAATTGTAAATGTACCATCGCCATTATCTACTACTGTAGAACGCTTTGTATTAAATGTAGTTGTTACTCCATTCTCATTCTCGTGAGTAAAAGTACCATCGCCATTATCTGTTAAGGACGTAATTGTTTCTGAAATTGTTACTGAAGCTACATTTAAATATAAACCACCATCTGTACCAACTTGAATATCATTATTAGCATCAGAACTTACTAAACCTACTGTTTGAGAAGAACCTGTACCATCTGTATATGTAATAGTTCCATCATTATTATTAACTAAAGTACCCGCAACTTGATTTGTATCTATTGTTGCTGAGTTACCTGAATCATCTGTTAACGTAAATGTTCCGTCTCCATTGTCTAAAACTGTAGAACGTTTAGCATCAAATGTAGTTACTACTCCGTCTTCGTTTGTATATGTAAATGTACCATCTGCATTATCTACTAAAGTCGATAATGTTTCTGTGAATGTTGTTGTTGTACCATTTTCTGATGTATACGTAAAGCTACCATCACCATTATTTACTAAAGTAGTTACTGTATTGTTGGTGTCTACTGTTGCAGAATTTCCTGAGTCATCTGTTAACGTAAATGTTCCGTCTCCGTTATCTAAAACTGTAGAACGCTTAGCATCAAACGTAGTTACTACTCCGTCTTCGTTTGTGTAGGTAAATGTTCCATCTGCATTATCCACCAATGTAGATAATGTTTCTGTAAATGTTGTTGTTGTACCGTTTTCTGATGTATACGTAAAGCTACCATCAGCGTTATCTACTAAAGTAGTTACTGTATTATTAGTATCTACTGTTGCAGAATTTCCTGAGTCATCTGTTAATGTAAATGTTCCGTCTCCGTTATCTAAAACTGTAGAACG
>NZ_FPIY01000014.1 GCF_900119145.1 Cellulophaga fucicola
TCATTCCAATTATTTCTTGTGAAATAAGCTTATTGAAAGTAAAAAACATCAATAGAATAAGAAAGTTTCTCATTTGGTTTTAATTATTGCCAACGTTGTTGTATAAGCTTTGTTGCGTTGGTTTAGTAGTAAAGTTAGTAAATAATTACCGACCAAGAAAGTCCGCGAGGACTTTCGCAAGTAAGCAAAAAGCCAGCAATAAAGTTTATACGGTGTTGTGCAACGTAATTATTTCTTTTCAAATACATATTCCATAAAATCTTTTTCAACATTATAGTTTTCATTTTCAATGTGCCAAACTAATATTTCACGGGTTATATCTTTTAACAATAGATATAATTCAATCGAGTACTTTTTTGATTCTCCCTTATGAACTAAACTTGACCTAACGTCATATAATTTTTTTGCAGTTGGAAAATCAATTTTAATATCAGAATTTATTGAATTTCTTAAAATATGATTTACATATAATGAAAAACGAAATTTTAATTCTCCAGTATCGTTATTCGTTAGTAATGATTCTAATATTCCAACTAAATTTATAAACGAGTGATGTAAATTATCTGCGTCATATTTTAATCGCTCAATATTTAAAAGGATTTTTTTATTCTCAATTTTTTTAAGTTTAAGAAATAATTTTTCAATTTCTGGTAAATCTTTAACTGATATTTGACAAATACCTGTTTGTGGAATTCTTCTGAAACGA
Source organism: Cellulophaga fucicola (assembly GCF_900119145.1). GTDB lineage: Bacteria > Bacteroidota > Bacteroidia > Flavobacteriales > Flavobacteriaceae > Cellulophaga > Cellulophaga fucicola. Next base: position 707 of record NZ_FPIY01000014.1, read on the forward strand.
GGATAATTAAAATGAGTTATTTCAACGGTTGTATTTTGGCTAAAAGTGGCAACTATATTTCCTAATTTATATAAATGAAATGCTTCAAGTATTAATTCAATATCATCAAAAAATTCATTTCTTAAATAATATTCACTACCTATTAATTCATTCCTGTCAGAGTCACTATAATCTGCAAGACTTTTTAAGTTATTTCTTCTTTCTCCAACGGGTTTTGGTTTCCAAGCTGTTACTTCCTTTTCTTCATTCAGTTCAAAACTTTCTAAATCAAAAAGCCAACATTGATTTTGGTAAGAAATCTTTTCAATTCCAAAATGTTTTAGATTAACTGCGTCATTGAAATCAATTATATCAATTTTCATTAATGTTTTAAATGGACCTCTTTTTGGAAACAATGTAAATATTTTTATTGGTTAAGGTTTATGTTGCACAACGTTGTTGTGTATGGTTAGTTGCGTGGTTAAGCAACTAATTTAGTAAACTTTTACGAACCCGTGAAAATTCCGCAGGAATTTTCGCAAGTAGGCTAGAACCAAGCAATTAATTATACACGGTGTTGTGCGTTCGTTTTTATTTTTCGGTCAATTTCGTCTAATTCCTCAATCGTGTGAAATCCATCATCTCCTTTTTTCGTAAATTTTGTTTTTATTTTTCCAGCAGACCAGAATATAAAATCCAATTTTTTCATTTCGGACAACTTATTATCTTTAAAAACATGGTCAAAAAGTCCAATTGTTTCTGGTAAAAGATTTTGGTTAATTATTTGCTCGTAACCATTTTGAATTTTGTCAAGTTGGTCTAAATACTTATCCAATTTAATTTCAAATTCCGATTGATATGGTCTTGACATAGAAAACATTTTAGCAACTTCGCTGTCGTAAATCGGCATTATATCGTCAATTGTATTAAACATCTTTGTTGCAAATGAAAACTGCAATGTGTTTTGTCCTTTTCTGTTCGGAAACGAGTAAAGTCTGCGTAACACTTTTTCAAAGTCAAATTGTCTTTCGTTCCGATTTTGTTCTAATATTTTAAAATACTCTTTTTTAAATTCAGGCGTAAGTCCAGCGTTGTCAATTTGGTAAAAACTCCTAAAAACAAATTGAAATAAGTAATTCTCATTAATATTCGATTTCCTAAATTCAGTTTTTAGAAAATTATAAACATCGACACTTTCTTGGTCAATATTTTCAATTATTTCAGTTGAATTGTTTTCAATCCAGTCAGTTATTTCTCGTATTTTTTTCATTATTTTTTCCTGAATTTTCAATTTTAGTACGATTTTTCTTAAATGACGCACAACGGTTTTGTGTATGGTTAGTTGCGTGTTTAAGCAACTAATTTAGTAAACAAAAACGAGCGCGAGAAAATTCCGAAGGAATTTTCCAAGTAGGCAACGACCAAAGCAATTAATTATACACGGTGTTGGCAAATCGTTTTTATTTTTTCACACGTTTCAAATTCCGTATCGCATAGAATTCAAATCCGTTTATTGGTATTATTTTCCGTCTTTTTATTCGGTAACTGATAGTCGAATTATTTTCAGTCCATTTTTTGTCCGCTTTACTTTCTTTTTCCAGTTTTATTTTAAGAAAAAGAGTGTCGTTTTCAATTTTCCATTCACCTTTTAATTCCGAGTATATTATTTCGTGATAGTGATAGAATTTGGTTCGATGAAAAGTTCCGTTTTCGTATAGTACTAAACTGTCAGAATCGATATAATTCCATTTAATTCCGCTACCAATTTTCGATTTAGTTTTTTCTTTATTGAATACATATTCAGAGTGGATTTCTTGTGAAACCACAAAGTTGGTAAGAATACCAAAAATCAATATTAGAACTGTTTTTCTCAAATGTTTGCCAACGTTTATGTATAAGAATAGTTGCGGGTTTGCGTGCGAGGATTTTCCGAAGGAAAATCAGACGTAGTAAACACGCAACTACCTTTGATTAAGCACTAAACCGCAATTATTTTTATACGGTGTTGTAGTGCGTTTTTTTATTTTTCACTTCTTGTTTGGTACTTTATTTCACAATTCGGAAGCCAAGTTTTTAAATTTTCTTTGTCTTTATCTGATAGATAATCGTCATCAATTCTTAATGTTCTTAAATTTTTCAACTTACTAATATTGGAAGAAATTGATTTAATCGGATTATTCCATATTTCCAATTTTCGTAAACCAACTAAATCTCCAATATTTTCTGGAATACTCTCAATTTGATTGTCAAAAATCAATAGCTCTTTTAAATTCGATAAATATTCAGTTTCAACTCCTAATTCACTTACATTGTTAGTATATAAATAAAGAGTTTCTAAATTTTCAAGACGCTTATCGATAAATGACAAGTTAGAAAAAGAATTACCATTTAAAGAAAGCCATTTTAAATTTGGTATGTCTTTAATTTCGTCTGGTAAAATATTTAAATTGTTCCTTGATAGGTCAAAATGTTCTAGACTATCTAATTTAGATAAGTCGCAATTGATTTCTGTAATTTTTGTTTCTGCAAACGAAATGCTTTTTAGCTTTTTCAGTTTATTAAGTTCACAGGGAAAGTCTTTAATTGGATTTTTAGCTAGTATCAAGTTTTGTAAAGAACTTATTTCTAAAACTTGTTTTGGGACTTCTGTTAAATCATTTCCCGTTAGAATTGCTTTATAAATGTCAAGCTTTCCTAAACCGTTTGGTAATGAAGTCAAATCCTTATTTTGAAGCCATAAGTATTTACCTTTTTTGTCAGTCCAAATAATTGAATTATCACTTTTGTAACTACTTGAAACCTTATCAATTCCTATTTCATTACAAAGTTCCGTAATTTTTTCTCTTACGGCTTTTTGTTTTGAACCGTTAATTGTAAATAACCAAGCTTTAATTTTATCGTCACTAACGATACAATCAAATTCGAAATTTGGATTCCAATCTACTTTTTTAAAGTCTCTTATTTTCTCATTTCCAATGAAGAATTGCAATCTATTAGGTATTTCTTCGACTTTTGTTGAAGTAATTAAAATTCCGCTCTTTGGTATTATGATTTTTTTAGTCCAAAATTCCGTTTCAGGAAGTTGTGGGTAATTCTCAATTCCAAAAATTATTCCCGCTTCTCCACTAAATTCTTTTGGAAATGTAATTTGATTATGTTCTTGCCATTTTAAATAAGTCCAAGCAGAAAACAGCAGATAAACGATTGTTAAACTGATTTGACTGATTTTAAAAATCTGTTTGTTGCTTATATTACGTTTAAGAATGAAGTCAATTAAATAAAGAAGAAGTCCAATTCCAATAAAATATAAACCAAGGATTATTAAATATCCTAAAGTCAGAATCGCAACTGCAATTCCGAGTAGGATTGTTAGAAATCCACAAATTTTTAATGGTGTTGATAATATTCTTCTCACGATTTTTTTAATGCACTACAACGTTTATGTATAAGAATAGTTGCGAGTTTGTATGCGAGGATTTTCCGAAGGAAAATCAGACGTTACAAACACGCAACGACCTTTGATTAAGCACTAAACCGCAATTATTTTTATACGGTGTTATATGCAGTTTTTTTTCAGTCATTTTATATTTCCGACTATTTTTTGGTCATAATCATAATTCGGTTCGTTTGGAAAATTTCCATTTAGGTCAGGGAAAATTAACTGTAAATATTCATAATTTTTATTTTCATAATACTTTATAGAACTCAAAACATATTCTGATAAATTTCCATTTTCAACTTTGATAAAATATACAGGAAATTTTTCAAATAAATCTTCAATTTTTTCATTCAGAGGTACTGTTCCGAATTTATATTTTTCCGCATATTTTTCTGTCAATTCAGAAGTCAAACCATTTGGTAATCCAGAAATAAACAATTCAGGAATCTTTAAATTTTCATAAATTCCAGTTGAATAACCAAAAGGTGTAAAACCTATTTCTTCCATCACATAAGTTTTATGAAAATCATATTTTTCAATGTTTTCATAGACTTTTTTGAAATATTTTTCTTTTTGTTCCTCTTTCATTTTGGGTTTCAGCGTAATTGCATATAACGTTGTTGTATAAGCTTTGTTGCGTTGTTTAAGTAGTGAATTTACTAAATAAAACACGAACGGCGAAATTCCGGAGGAATTTCCCAAGTGAGCTAAAACCAGCAATAAAGTTTATACGGTGTTGGCAATCTGGCTTTTTATTCGACTAATTTTAATTCAGTTCGTTTTGTCTTTTTTAGGTTTTCAATATTTAAATCTGTTAAATTCCATACGTAAATTCGATTATTCGTTTTGCTCAGAACTCCAAATTCCGATATAATTTTCTTTTGTTCAGAATTTGTTAAATGTGATTCGTTTATATAATTAATTGGATATAAGTTTTTTATTATTCCGTTCAGAATTTCAATTTTATTTGAAGTCCAAATATGGTCTTTTTCTAAAATATTAACGGAAGTTGAAAATAATCCTTTTTTAATTTTTCTTTCAGTTCCTAAATCAAAATTCGAGTCAAGTTTTGTTGTATATCCATAATCAAAACCTAATTCGTCAATTAAAATTCTATTAAATTCTAAAATTGATTTTTCATTACAATATTCTGTGCTTATTTGTAAACAAAAGTCAATTGTTGATTTTTCAGGTTTCTCTTTTAAATTCAACATTTGATTGCTGATAGTAAAATATGTTTCGGTTTTTTCAGAATCAAAATCGACAAAGCAATAAACTAATTCCTTATTCGATTTTAGTGCTTTTTCAAAACCACTTTTAGTTTTGTAGATTGATTGATAATTAATGTCAAACGATTTTGCTTTAAGTTCCGACATTTTTTCAATTTGTTTAATGCAGAATAGAATTTTAGATTCCATTTCAAACATTTCTGCGGATTTTTCGTCAGTTAATTTGAATAGTTTAATTATCCAATTCTTTGTTCTGTTTTTCATTAGGAACTTAATTTTTAGCTTGTTGCCAACGGTCTTGGCTATGATTAGTTGCGGCGTTAGAAATCCGTAGGATTTCCCGCCGCACACTAAACATAGCAATAATGCGTGGATTTTCCGTAGGAAAATCCCAAGCAATTAATTATAGCCTGTGTTACCTGCTGGTACGACACGTTCGAGTAAGCACGTCCGTTTTGCGATTCCGTTTTTCTCCGCCCGAGTTGGAAGTCCTTTCGGAGTTTTTCCGCTTTTTAAAATGCCGAAAAAAACCGGAATTTCTCCGGCAACTTTTTTTCCGTCCAAATTGGAAGTCCTTTCGTGATATTTTTCTTTTCTAAAATGCCGAAAAAAATCGAAATATTTCCGCTGGTTTTTTCTCCGTCCGAGTGTAAATTCCGCAAACTTGCTAAAAATTCCGTTCCGCTTTTAAATTCCGTCCGAGCGAGAATTCCCGCGTACTGTTTTTCAAGTCCGCCCGAGTTGGAATTCCGTCCGTAAACTTGCTCAAAATTCCGTCCGTACCGAACTTTTTATTTTTTTGGAGTACTTGCAGGTAACGGCGCGGCTAAGCGTAGTGCGGAGGCAAGGAAACTTTTCGTTTCCGTCTGCGCACGAAGCTAAAGCTTATTGTTTTGCTTTTTCTTTTTTTGTCCAAAGCTAAATCCATAAGATTTAGCGACTTTATAAATATACACAGACCTTAGATTTTAGCCCTAAAGTCCGCATTACGTTTAGGCATTGTTACCACACGGTTTTTTTAGTTTCAGTTAATAAATCCTTTTCCCACAGCCCATTCATACATCTCAATACATAACCAAATAAAGCCCAAAATAGCACTTAATACCCCTATAGTTTGCATTATAAATTTTCCACTTTTTAAGCTAAATAATCGTTTAAAGAATTTTGGAACTTTTTTTGTAATAAACTCTTTAGTCCAACGAAAGAAGCTAGCAATTCCTGCAATAAGTCTTATTAAGTAATTCCTACGAATAATTCGATGTTCATAGTCAAAGGTATCTGCTAAAAGATATGCTTTGTCAGTCAATTTTACTTTTATATACGAATCAGTCTGTTTTAGTAATTCCACGTACCCATATTCAATAGTCCATTGTTTCTCAACAAAATCTTTTAAGTCCGTCGGGAATCCATTTATTTTCAGAGTCAATTTGGTGATTTTCACAATCTTTTTCTTCGTCAATAGAAGATAATTAAGTAAGAAGTGTGAATAGAGGTCATTTAATTGACTTTCTAATTCAGCTCTCTTTTTTATATTCTCGTATGATTCAAACAATCTTTAAAATTAATTAATGGTCAAACTGTGTGGTAACGGTCTCGTATAACCGTCAGTTACGAATTTAAAGTTAATAATTTTCGGTTATGAACTGACGTTAGCAATTCCGAGTGGATTCGGACGTAGTCGAATCCGCCGTAATTGTGGTTATACATTGTTGTAAACAGTTATTTTTTCAGCGATGTATTTTTCAATCAGTTCTTTGTCCGCTTTATTTTTTAAGATTAATAATTCATTGTTTTTATGTGTCCGATAATTCATTAAGAACTTCGTTTTTCCACTTCGAGTTAATTCCGAGTATTCAAATCGGTTTGGGTCAAACTTTTCACTTATCAATTCCGTTTTTTTGAGTTCGGTCGAGTATTTTTTTCAGTCGAATTAATTTTCCGCTTTTCTCGTCTATTTTTAATTCCGAGTAGTAAATCCAAGAGGCAAATCGGTAAATAGTGTATCCGATTAAAGTCAAAATCGCAACAAAAATTCCGATTCCAATTCCGAGAAACCAAATCAGAAATATGAATGAAGTAGAAGTCCAAATCAATAGTTCTTTCCAGTTAAATGGAATTCTATCACTCAGCGTATGAACGTTTCCATTTTTGGAAATTCTAAAGTAGTCTTCGCGTTCGTTCATAATTGTTTACAACGTTATATATAAGTGTCGTAGCAGGGCAAAATGTTACCCTGTTTTTCGATATTTCTGCGCATTGGTTGCTAATTTTTTTATTTTGCAAGCATTGCGCCTTATCAAATATACACGAACCTATCGATTCATCACCGACCTGCTATGATCATTTATATGGTGTTATGGCGCGTACCACTTTTACAAGCCTGTTCTTTGCAAATATTCCGCAGCAAGGCGATATCCCTTACGTTGTTGCTCCGTAATATTCATCTATTTTCCTGCGATCGCTTTGCTGCCATTAGATCGATCACTTACCAAACCATAGAATCACAAACCCTTTTTTCGTCAATATTTTCGTAATCAACTAAAAAAAAGCGATTTTTTGCACGCTTTACTCCGAAACATTCCTTTTGAGTGGTTTTTTTATCGCTTTTTTACTTTCGATCCAAGACTAACCATGGCAAAAATACTCAGGTCTTTCGATCGTGGCTCGTCCGCCGTTGCGTATTGCTTTTCACATTCAGAGTATGTGCCATAACGTTTATGTATAAGAATAGTTGCGGGTTTGTATGCGAGGAATTTCCGAAGGAAATTCAGACGTTACAAACACGCAACGACCTTTGATTAAGCACTAAACCGCAATTTTTTTTATACGGTGTTAGCCACAGTTATTTATTCGGTTGTTGTTTCGGTTTTATTAATTTCATTAGCTCTTTCTTTTTGTAAGGCATTCTCATTGTTCTTCGATTACTAATAAATCCGTAATCATTCCACATCAATTCCGCACCATCTTCAATGTCTTCATAAATCGGCAACAATTCTCCAATTCCAACAAAAATCCATTCCATTTCTATTTTGTCAGAATTTGTGAATTTATATTCTGCTTCTTTTCCAAGCTTTACAGCTTTATCAAATGCTTTTTCTGGTGAATCGGCTTTAATTAAATGATGATTTCCCCAAGTTGTAACTCTTCGCAACTCTTGCTTTTCATTTCGTTCAACAGGTTCACATTTTTCAATAATTTCGACTATGTACCAATTCCCATTTTTATTTGAAATCTTTTCTGCTTTTTCCATTATTCTCTTAAATATTTTGAAAATACATTTGCATAACGGTCGTCAAAACTCAATTTTGTTATATCCTCAAAATTGTGCTTTGTGTTTTTCTTATCCAAAATACCTTGAGCATTAAAATATCTTATCGAAATGGATTTTTTATTAATTCGCTTTAACAGTCCAATGCAAAAAAAGTTTTGTTTAGGATGTTCGCATTCTGATATAATTGTCAATTCAGTTTCTTTAATATCTTTTACGATTGAATTCCAATCCGTTAAATCAACTTTATATTTAGCTTTAATTTCACTTATTAATCCTTCTTCTTTTAATATCCGATGGATTGTTTTGTCGTTCTTATTATATCTAACGTGTTTGATTGTTTGAATCGGAATAACTTGATAGCCTAAAACTCTGAATTCGTCTGTTTCTTGAAGTAATATAAAATCAGGCGACTTATCGAGAATAAATCCAGTAGAGATTCCCTCAAAACTACCTTTTTTCCTTGTCAGTCTAACGTATAGTTTTTCAGAACAATGTTTGTCTAATTTTTCTATTACTTTCTCTTTTTTCACGGTTCTGTTTTAATTGTGGCTAACGTTGTTGTGTATGGTTAGTTGCGTGGTTAAGCAACTAATTTAGCAAATAAATCACAGATAGAATATTCCGCAGGAATGTTCGTAAGTCGGCAGTGACCTAGCAATTAATTATACACGGTGTTGCCAGTAGTTTTTATTCTGCTATAAATTTTTCAAATTCCGATTTATCTATTTTCTGAATTATCGTTGGGTTTCCCATTTTAAGTTTTCCAGATTCAGTTACCGAAACTATTTCATCATTCGGTTTCTCAATAAAATATTCGGAAGTATTATTTCCAAAATCATATTTCGACCACGCGAATGTTCCTTTTCTATTATCGTTTTTATAATAATCAGTTTCAGATTCTGCATTTAGAATTCCGTATTCAATTATTTTTTTAAAGTGTCCATCCGTTGATTCGGTTTTCCACCATTGGGTTTTGAACTGTTCTGATTGATATTCTCTATTTTCCCAATTATCTCCAATTTTTGGTATTCCGAGTTTTTCACGTTCTGAATTAAATTCAATTCCGTGATTTTTGTTTATCGGAATAACTAATTGGTAGATTGCGTTTAAACCAATTAGAATTCCCACGTAAACAAGTCCTTTGAGTATTCCTTTTCCCATTGTTTTAATTGAGAAAGTAAATTCTTTTGGGTCTTTCTTATAGTCATAATAATACGCGATTCCAATCGGCACAATTATTAAAACTATTATCAAAATTCCGTATATCATTCGTGGTTTCTTAAATTACTGGCAACGGTTGGTATATGAAACGTAGCGTGCATAAAGACGCTGAACATTCGGATTATACACAAGCCGAATTTTTAAATTTTCTTTTTTTACTTTATTCTCGCAAAAATCCAAATTTAAAAATTTGGCGATTTCGCAAATACACCCAAATCTCTCGGAAAGCCTGTAATAGCTATGTTTTATATACGTTGTTACCACACGTTTTTATTCCCAATATGTAATAGTTCTACTTTCAATATAGATTGGTATAAATTTTTTCGATTTAGCAAAATGTTCTTTCATTGATACTTTTCTGTTAATCCAATTCCCTTTTTTATCAAGCTCGTATTTATACTTTAATTCTCGATTGAGTTCCGCATTTTCGTAAATTTTACTGTTTATGGGGTTAAACAAGCCATCGAATTCGGTTATTTCGTCAAGATGGGTTTTTAAATCTGCTGAAACTGTGTATTCGGTTCGTTTTTTTATTCTCCCATTTTCCCATTCTAAATCTGTAATGAATGTTGTCCAACTAGTTTTGGATTTGCTTTTAGTCAAATTTCCGTTCTCATCGTACAAATTTTCATTAATATAAATCGGTTCGCTTTCGTTTTCCACAGTTTGAGTTTCTAAAACGATATTATTTGCTTTGTCAAATCTATATTCATTGTGAGTAATAATTGTGTCTCTGTCCTCATAGACTATTTTTTTAGTTAGTAAATTTTTCCGATTGTAAACCAAGTCCATTACACTTTCTAAACTATCATTTACAAACCATTTATTTCTCGTTATATTTTTAGTAGTGTCATTTTCTATAATTAGCAAATAATTTTTATTGCCCTTTTTGTCTGTTGATATATTTTTAGTTAAAAGCTGTCCGTCAAACTCATAAATATCTTTCTGAAAAAACTCGCCAAAACTGTCGTAATTTGATTTTTCTTTAAGGGTGCCAAAATCAGTAAATTTTTCAATGAAAACTAAACTAGGTTTCACGTTATCATTTTCGTTTTGATACGTGCCTTTATAAAATTCAACTTTTTTTACTTTCCCAAAAAGATTTCTCTCTTGCCAAACATTTTCAAAATCTGAATAGATTGGTTTCAAATCCGTCGGATAGTCTTTTGTATCTCCACAGCTAATAACCAAAAAAAATAATAATAGAATTGAAGTTGATTTTTGCAATGTTGTTTGTTTAAATGTGTGGTAACGTTCTAGTATAAGAATAGTTGCGGGTTTACGTGCGAGGATTTTCCGAAGGAAAATCAGACGTAGTAAATTTGCAACGACCTTTGTTTAAGCC
>NZ_FPIY01000003.1:0-160643 GCF_900119145.1 Cellulophaga fucicola
CTCGTAAAGCGGTTGCAAATGTAATAACAATTTCTAAACTGACAAAATAAAATTTCAATTTATTTTCTTGCTATTATCACCAAACACCCTCGGCAATTTAGGACTGCAAACTTAGCTCTTTTAACTAAAGCAAAACAAGCTTTTTTTAACTTATTTCTTAACCTTTATTTTAAACCAATTTTACAACCTTTTCAATGAACTTTGCTAACTTATTAACTCTATGTTTTTCCCTTAGCGGGTGCAAATATACAGAGCTTATCTGATATAACAACTCTTTTTTAAATCTTTTTTGAAGTTATTTTAAAAACATCCTTTACAACCCTATTTATCAACACCTTAAGTAGACCTCTTTTTCTACTTCTTTTAAGCAAATAACAGAACGCAACCATTAGCTCACTATTTATAGCCCGTTCTTTGTCTTTGATAAGGGGTAGAATACGCAGTGAAATTTGCTAACATTAAATAAAAAAGGCAATTAACCATATTTACATTCTATAAAAGCACAACAAAAAACAGCCTCACTAACCTACAGAAACAATTAACAACAAAGAAACAACTCTAGAAACGAGGCAAAACCAATAAGAAACCCCTTTTTATAACACATAAAAAAAAGCCAAAGAAGTAAACTCCTTGGCTTTTTTAAATTTTATTATAATCATCAACCCAATAAAATAGATCGATATTTACGTTCTAGTTTATTCTACAGTAACAGATTTTGCTAAGTTACGTGGCTGATCTACATTACAACCCCTCATTAAAGCAATGTGATACGACAATAACTGTAAAGGGATTGTAGTTAACAATGGTGTTAACGCCTCTAAAGTATCAGGAACCTCTATTACATGATCTGCTAAGGCTCTAACCTGAACATCACCCTCTGTTACAATTGCTATAATTTTACCCTTTCTAGATTTTATCTCCTGAATGTTACTTACAACTTTTTCGTAGTGACCTCTATTAGTCGCAATAACAATAACCGGCATTGACTCATCTATTAAAGCAATAGGACCGTGCTTCATCTCAGCAGCTGGATAACCCTCTGCATGAATGTAACTGATCTCCTTCAACTTTAAAGCACCCTCTAATGCAACCGGAAAGTTATAACCTCTTCCCAAGTACAAACAGTTAGGTGAATCTTTATAAACTGCTGCTATTTTTTCAATTGCCTCATTAGACTGTAAAGCAATTTCTACTTTAGTTGGTATATTCTCTAACTCCGTTAAAAACTCACTAAATCTAGCATCAGTTAAACTACCTTTCTCTTGCGCTAATTTTAGAGCAATTAGACTAAGTACTGTTATCTGCGTTGTAAATGCCTTTGTAGATGCAACCCCAATTTCTGGACCCGCATGCGTGTACGCACCAGCATTGGTTTCTCTAGCTATAGAAGAACCTACCACATTACATACACCAAAAACAAAAGCTCCATTTTCTTTAGCTAATTTAATTGCAGCTAAAGTATCTGCAGTTTCACCTGATTGAGAAATAGCTATTAACACATCTTTATCTGTGATTACAGGATTTCTGTATCTAAACTCAGATGCATATTCTACCTCTACCGGTATACGCGCTAAATCTTCAAAAATATACTCTGCAACTAAACCTGCGTGCCAAGAAGTACCACAAGCAACAATAATAATTCTATTCGCATTTAAAAACTTATCTAAATGTTCATCTATACCTGCCATTTTAATTAGCTTTTGATCTGCTAATAACCTGCCTCGGTATGTATCCAAAATAGCTCTTGGCTGCTCATAGATTTCTTTCATCATAAAGTGATCGTAACCACCTTTTTCAATTTCCTCTATATTCATTTGCAATTCCAAAACTGTTGGATATGCAACTGCATCATTCTTAATTTTTCTTAGTTTAATTTCTTTACCAAGTCTAATGATTGCCATTTCTTCATCTTCTAGATAAATAGCATTATTTGTAAACTCGATAAAAGGAGATGCATCAGAAGCAATAAAAAATTCATTGTCTCCCATACCAATTGCTAACGGGCTACCTAATTTAGCCACAACAATTTCATCTGGTTTTTTAATATCAAAAACAGCAATAGCATAAGCGCCCACAACTTCGTTTAAAGCTAATTGTACCGCTTTACCAAGCTTTACCTTCTCTTTTTTCTGAACTTCTTCAATAAGATTAATTAACACTTCTGTATCTGTATCAGACTGGAAAGTATAACCTCTATTAATTAATTCTGTTTTTATAGATTCGTAGTTTTCTATAATTCCGTTATGAATTATAACCAACTCTCCCGAGTTAGAGTAATGTGGGTGAGAGTTAACATCGTTAGGAACACCATGTGTTGCCCATCTTGTGTGACCAATACCTATATTACCTTTTATAGACATTGCACCCTCTGTCTTCTTTTTTAAATCTGAAACTTTACCTTTAGTTTTAGAAAGGCTGATTTTTTCGCCATCGAACAATGCAACACCTGCACTGTCATACCCTCTATATTCTAAACGTTCTAGTCCTTTTATAATGATTGGATAAGCCTCTCTATGACCTATATATCCTACAATTCCACACATAATGTAATTAGTTATTAAATGTTACAGTTAATGATTACATGCAAATCTAATTATAAATGCAAAAAAAAGAGCACATAACAGTTAAAATAGCCTAAAACGACTACAAAAAGTAAAGAAGAAGAGTAATACAGACTTAATTAGCCTCTGTATAAAAAACCTCTAGCTTTAGCTTTTTATCTTCATCTGAAGTATTACTACCATATAACACGGTACCAAAAGGATTAATTACAGACATAAGAGGCACTTTACCTTCCCCGTCTTCTAACATAGCTTCTGCAGAAATACCAAATCTAACATCTGAAGTTACAGTTAACCCTAATGTTATGTTATCTGCATCACGAACAACCAAGTTATTAAGATACTCAGTAATTCTAAATGTATATGTAAAACCCTTACCATCACTAGACTCTTCTATAATACCATCAAAACCAGTAAGTGCAGTAAGACTCAATGGACCATTTGGCAATTCTGTACTTACAGGATAACTATAAATAGCTGCGTTATCTTCTGCATTATACAAATACAACCTAGGAGGTTCAACTCCATTACCAGCTGCATCTAAAGTAGTTCTATCTATATAAAAAACTATATTAGCCTCATTAATTATCCAATTGTTATTTTTAATTTCTGTAATAGCATCTCTACCATTGTTCTCGTCAAACAACTTAATTTCCGCAAAAGATCCTGCTCCACCTCTTATATAAATTCGATCTGCATTTTCTCCCGTATCCATTTTACCAGCAATATCTGCAGGGTAATCTTCATTAATTAATGTATTAACAGCATTACCTGAACTAGAACTAAGATCTAATACATAGGTTGCATCTGTTTTAAAAATAGTATCATCTGATGTATCCGTAGCTGTATCATTAGTATCTACCTTGTCATACTCATAATTCACATAAATTTTAGCATTTAACAAGTCTAACAACAACATTACATCTTCAGAAGTAGTACCTGAAGCAGAAAGATAAATTCCTCTTAAAAATTCTTGAAAGTTAGTCTGACTTAACAACTCTGTATCACCTTCTTTATCTATAAAATTTTCTTGAAAAAAGTCTTTATCTAAATTGACAATAATACCTGGAGCTAGACGCAAATCTACCTCTTTAGATTCATCTGTATCCTCAGTATCAGGATCATTTTCTTTAAAAGTAATAGTTTCAGTTTCATTTATAGTCACCTCACCATCAAACAAAACATCTGAAACAAAAGTTGGAGAAAAAGCAAAATCAGAAAAATATATTTGTCTCTGCTCAAAGTTTTGAGTAGGATCTACATCTCTTAAAAAGTATGTAGAGCGCTCTACTTTAAAATTAAAAGGAACCGCCTTATCCCCATAAATACTATCAATCTCATACTGTTTAGCGTATGCATTAGCAACTACACTTTCTTCGTCTGCATCTGCTGTACCATCACCATCCGTATCTGAACTTAAAGGATTTGTACCTAATGATTGCTCTTGAGCATCTGTTAAGCCATCCCCGTCTGAATCACTATTAGGATCAGTGGAATCTGCATCAAAAGCATCTTCAACACCATCACTATCTGCATCACTAAAAGTTCCTGATTTCTTTAAATAAGGAATAAATAAAGTAACTTCTTTAACCGTTTCGTTCTCTGGAATAGTAGTTACACTATCGTCTGTAGCAGAACCATCTTCTGTATCCTGAGTATAGATTCCAAAGGTTGGATTTCCTACACCAGAAGCCAATCTTACTTGTGTATTAATATAAGCTGTTGTTTTACCATAAACAGGATCTACATAAGTTCCTAATTGATATAATGGCAAACCATTAGTCTGTACAGACTTAATTTTTTTGTTATAAGCAAATACATCGTAAACTGCTTTTTTAGCTGAAAAAGGCTCCCCAGAGATTACATCTCCAGCAATTGTGTCTAATTCATCTTCACAGGATACAAATGTGGTCATTAAAGACAATCCCGCTATAGCAGAAAAAACTAATTTCTTGTAAAAATTCATGTAACTTATTTTAAAACTTCATTACTGTAAAAGTTGGTATACGCTTCTTCAAACTCCTGAAGAGGCACGTAAGACAACACAGGTTTATCAAGTCCAGAAACATATTCACTAAGTTCTTCTGGAACTTCATCTGAGGCTAAAATAACAGCATCTGAATAATCTACAGCTACTTTTAACAAATTATTATAGTTAGGAATAGCTAAAGCGCTAATTTTATCCTCACCTATTTCATCAAAAGCAATTTTTTTAACGATATCCTTATCTAATTCTCCATCAAAACCTTGATTATACACAGAAGTAATAACTTTGCTCTCTACAAACAATGGTTCGTCTGCGTAAAATTGCTTTAAATACAATGGCACTAAAGAAGCCATCCAACCGTGTACATGTATAATATCTGGAGACCAGTTTAATTTCTTAACCGTTTCTACAACACCTTTTGCAAAAAAGATAGCCCTCTCATCATTATCTGGAAACAGCGTACCGTTTTCATCTGTAAATGTTGCTTTTCTTTTAAAGTACTCTTCGTTATCAATAAAATATACCTGAATACGTTCTTTAGGGATTGAAGCCACTTTTATTATTAACGGCATATCCATATCGTTAATAACTAAGTTCATCCCAGATAAACGAATAACTTCGTGTAACTGATGTCTTCTTTCATTAATATTACCGTAACGCGGCATAAATATTCTAATCTGCCCGCCTTTGCTATTCACCATACGTGGTGTTTCATAAGACATTTGGGAAACTTGATTCTCTGGGAGATAGGGCATTAATTCTGAAGATACAAACAATATCTTTTTACCATTCATAAGAAGCTGTTTTTTATTTTATCAAAAAAGCGTAGAATGCAAAATTACAAAAATTATAGAGATTAGCAGTAATTATAGTAAGTTTGCTGTCGTTTTAAATTAAATATATGCATATATTTCACAAAATTGAAGAATTAGAAAATCATTTTTCTACCGTATCTAAAGGAGAATCCAAAGGAATGGTACCTACTATGGGTGCTTTACATAGCGGCCACATTTCTTTAGTTAAAAAGGCATTAAACGAAAATAAACACACAATTGTGAGCATTTTTGTCAATCCAACGCAGTTTAATAACGCTGAAGATTTAGAAAAATATCCTCAAACTTTAAAAGAAGATATTGCTTTATTAGAAACTGCATCTAAGGATATTGTAGTTTTTGCACCTTCTGCTCAAGAAATATACAATAGCGATATTAAATCTGAAAGCTACAATTTTGATGGGTTAGAAAAAGTAATGGAAGGTGAATTTAGAGATAGACATTTTGACGGTGTTGGCACAATTGTAGAAAAACTATTTAGCATTGCCAAACCAGACAATGCTTATTTTGGAGAAAAAGATTACCAACAATTACAGATTATAAAAAAGCTTGTAGAAATAAAAAAAATACCAGTAAATGTAATTGGCTGCCCTATTGTTAGAGAAGAAAGCGGCTTAGCTATGAGCTCTAGAAACAAAAGGTTAACTCCTGAATTAAGAACAGAGGCCGCTTTTATTTACAAAACACTTAAAGATGCCAAACAAAAATTTGGCACAGAAAGTGCATTAGAAGTTACAGAATGGATCACTGCCCAGTTTAAGAAAAATGACCTTTTAAAATTGGAATATTTTACCATAACTAATGCAGATGATCTACAGACAATTAAAATAAAGTCTGAAAATAAAAAATATAGAGCATTTATTGCCGTTTATGCTAATGACATTAGACTAATAGACAATATAGCCTTAAATTAATTACCTTTGTAATATGCAAATAGAAGTTGTAAAATCTAAAATTCACCGTGTAAAAGTTACAGGTGCAGACCTAAATTATATTGGGAGTATTACCATTGATGAAGATTTAATGGATGCGGCCAACATTATTAGAGGAGAAAAAGTACAAATTGTAAACAACAATAACGGAGAAAGACTAGAAACTTACGCTATCCCAGGACCTAGAAAGAGTGGCGAAATTACACTTAATGGTGCTGCTGCGCGTAAAGTTGCTGCTGGTGATATTCTTATTTTAATAACATACGCACGTATGGATATTGAAGAAGCAAAAACATTTAATCCTTCTTTAGTTTTCCCTAATGAAGAAAACAACTTACTAAACTAATTTGTCAGCCTCTTTAAAAAAGACATTAAAAACAGTGCTTCCAATTGCTTTTGGGCTGTTTTTAGTATGGTATTCTTACAACTCTACTTCTGCTGAAGATAGAAAACAGATTATCTTTTACATAAAAGAGGCTAATTTATTTTGGGTAAGTATCTCTTTATTCATGGGGATTTTAAGCCATATTTCTAGAGCCATTAGATGGAACTACCTTTTAGAACCACTTGGATACAAACCCAAAATTACCAACAACATCTTAATAATATTAACGTCTTATTTTGCTAATTTAGGAATACCTAGATCTGGCGAAATATTACGTGCTACAGCGCTTACCACTTATGAAGGAGTGCCTTTTGAAAAAGGTTTTGGAACTATAGTTACAGAGAGAGTTATAGACTTAATTATGCTATTGCTAATTATTGTTATAACCTTCTTTTTACAAACCGATATTATTATAGAATTCTTTACCAACAAAGGCTTTAACCTTACTAAAATCATTGCTATTCTTGGCTTTGCTACACTATTAGCAATTGTGTTCTTTTTTATCATAAAAAAATCTACACACCCATTTTTATTAAAAATAAAAGCTTTTGTTACAGGCTTACTACAAGGTGTAACTAGTATTTTTAAAATGAAAAACAAATGGGCATTTATATTTCATACTTTCTTTATTTGGTCTGTTTATGTTGGTATGTTTTGGGTTATAAAATATACTGTTCCAGAAACCATAGATTTATCTATTAGTCAATTACTAGTTGCATTTATTTTTGGAGCATTTGCTATGACCGCAACTAATGGTGGCATAGGGCTTTACCCTATTGTAGTTAGTAGTGCACTAGCCATATTTGGTATTAGCAGTGTTTCTGGCGATGCATTTGGTTGGATCATGTGGATATCGCAAACTTTATTAGTTGTCGTTTTTGGGGCAATATCTTTTCTACTATTGCCGTTATTAAAACGAAACCAATAGTTTTTTAATACTAAAGAACAAACCCAAAAATGAAAAAAATTACCTTAACCTTTGCCCTATTTATAGGGTTAATCGCATTTGCACAAGTAAAAACAGAAGTATTTGAATCTTTTAAACTTCAAGAAAGAAGAGATTTAAGCTATTATGTTCCAGAAGAATATGATGCAGAAGAGCAACACTCACTAATAGTTGTTTTAGACGCCGAGTATTTGTTTGATGATGTTGTTGCTAAAGCAAAATTCTACAGTAAATTTCACGGTATGCCACCTGCAATTGTTGTTGGTATTCATCAATTAAAAGACCAAGAAAGATTAAAAGATTGTGCTTTTGATGAAGAAACAGGACTACCTACAGAATCAGGTAAATTATTTTTTGAATTTATAGGAATGGAAGTTATTCCAAAATTAGAAAGCACATATAACATATCACCTTTTAAAATGGTTGTGGGTTATGACATTACTGCAAATTTTGAAAACTTTTATTTATTTAAAGAAAATCCACTTTTTAGCTCTTATATAAGTATTGCTCCAACCTTAGCTCCAGAAATGGAAACAAGAGTTGCCACAAGAATTAACGCACTAGATAAGCAAATTTTTTATCACTTAATAACAGAAAAAAATAAAAACACAAAACAAGTAGCCCAACTTAATACAGAGTTAGCTGCTATAGAAAAGGAAACATTTCAGTATTATTTTGATGTTTATGACACAGATCACACATCTATTGCTACATATGGATTAGGAAAAGCTTTTGATGATATTTTTGACATCTTTAAGCCAATTAGCTCTAAAGAGTACAAAACAAAAATTATACCTTCTGAAGAGCCTCCTTTTGCCTATTTAGAAAATAAATATACTTCTATTAAAGAAACTTTTGGTTTTACAAAAAGAGTAGACCTTAACGATGTTATGGCAATCTATGCCGCTAGCAAAAAGAAAGAAGATACAGAGTCACTAAAAGAATTAGCTAACCTTTGTAAAAAAGAATTTCCAGATACAATGCTTGGCTTTTATTTTGAAGGTGAATATTATGAAGAAATAGGAGAGCCTAAAAAAGCACTTCGTACATTTGAAAAAGCTTTTGGCATGTCAGAAATTGACTTTTTAACTAAAGATATGGCTTTAGAAAAAATAGACGCTTTAAAAGCTGATTTTGGCTATTAATCAACAAAAAATACAAACACCCTCTTCTTATTTAGAGTAACAAAATTATAAAGTTTATAGTACCTTTGGTCAAAACCAATAAGTAAGGTAATGGCTAAGACTAAAACAGCTTTTTTTTGTCAAAATTGTGGTACTCAATATGCTAAATGGGCAGGACAGTGTGGTGCCTGCAAAGAATGGAATACCATTGTAGAAGAGGTTATACAAAAAGAAGAAAAAAGCAGCTGGAAAGCACCAAGTGCACCTGCTAAAAAAACGTCTAAACCTTTACGTGTTAATGAAATTAGCACAGAAAAAGAGCTACGCCTTAACACCTATGACTTAGAGTTTAATAGAGTCCTAGGTGGTGGCCTAGTACCTGGATCATTAACTTTATTAGGAGGCGAACCCGGTATAGGAAAAAGTACATTATTACTACAAATATCTTTAAAACTACCATACAAAACATTATACGTTTCTGGTGAAGAAAGTCAGAAACAAATAAAAATGCGAGCAGATCGTATTCTTCCAGATAGTGAAACTTGCCTTATTTTAACAGAAACAAAAACTCAAAATATTTTTCAGCAAATTGAAGCTACACAACCAGACATTGTTGTTATAGATTCTATACAAACACTACATTCAGATTATATAGAATCTGCTGCTGGTAGTATTTCTCAAATTAGAGAATGTACAGCCGAGCTTATAAAATTTGCAAAAGAAACTAATACTCCAGTAATTTTAATTGGTCACATTACAAAAGACGGTACTATAGCAGGCCCTAAAATTTTAGAGCATATGGTAGATACTGTTTTACAATTTGAAGGCGATAGAAATTACGTATACAGAATACTACGCGCATTAAAAAACAGATTTGGATCTACTGCAGAACTAGGAATATACGAAATGCTAGGTAGTGGATTAAGAGAAGTAAATAATCCTTCAGAAATTTTAATTTCTAAAAATGATGAAGGATTAAGCGGAACTGCTATTTCAGCTACCATAGAAGGTATGCGCCCTTTAATGATAGAAATACAAGCTTTAGTTAGCACTGCTGTTTACGGTACACCACAACGCTCTACTACAGGCTACAATGCAAAACGTTTAAATATGTTATTGGCTGTTTTAGAAAAACGAGCAGGATTTAAATTAGGCGCTAAAGATGTATTTTTAAACATAACAGGTGGTATCTCTGTAGACGACCCCGCTATTGACTTAGCTGTAATTGCAGCCATATTATCTAGTAATGCCGATATTGCAATACCAAAAGGCATTTGTTTTGCTGCTGAAGTTGGTTTAGCTGGTGAAATAAGACCAGTACAACGTGTAGACCAACGTATATCCGAAGCAGAAAAACTGGGCTTTACCACAATTTTCGTGTCTAAGAATAATAAAATTACATTGAAGAATACAGCCATAAAAATATTCCTTGTATCTAAAATAGAAGATGTAGCAAGAGGTTTGTTCGACTAAAATTAAGATTTAAATACTTTAACTTTTTATTAATACTCAAACAAATACCTGTGGTATAAATCTTGATAATAAGTAGTCTTAATCCTTAAAAAAATAAGATGAAAAAATTATTACTTATTACCTTTTTAGTTATTTACGGAACAAGTGTTGCTCAAGAAACCGATACAAAAAGAATAATACCAAAAGGATCATGGACTATTGGTGGTAACCTCGGGTTCTCAGCTAACAACTCAGAATTTAGCAGAGAGCTAGAAGACGACATTGAGCGAAAAAATCACACATATAGTCTACTACCAAAGATTGGCTACACTATCTCCGAAAATTTAATTATTGGGCTAGGTCTTGGCTATTCTTTTTCAAAGGATGATATTAATGATGACAACTCAAAAACCAATTCTTATAACTTTACACCATATATTAGAAAGCATTATGGAATAGGGCAAAATTTAAGTTTATTTATTCAAGGAGAAGGTAATTATGAAATAGCGAAACAAAAAAACACTAACTCTAATTACGAGAATACCAGTAAGTCTTTATTTATTGGGTTTAGACCTGGTTTAAACTACTTTATCAGCAAAAAAGTAGCTCTAGAAACAACAATTGGATCCTTTGGGTACAAACACAGAACAAGCGAAGTCAAAGGAAGCGACAATAGCAAAACCGACACCAATTCATTCAATTTTAATATAGATTCTGCTAATTTAAACTTTGGCGTAATTGTATTTTTATAAAACAAAAAAAAGGCTGCACTTAGATACAGCCTCTTTTATATTATTTACTTGTCTATTAAATATTAAGGAGCTGGGTTTGGTATTTGTTTATGTATAGCCTCTATGCCTTCTAAAACCTCATCGGTTAATTTTACATTTACACTTCCAATATTTTCTTCTAGTTGTTTTAAATTAGTTGCTCCTATAATTGTACTTTTTACAAATGGCCTAGAATTAACATAAGCCAATGCCATTTGCGGCAAAGATAAATTGTGTTTACGAGCTAGGTCAGAATACATTTGTGTTGCTTGTTTAGCATTGTCTCCACTATATCTATTATAATTAGGAAACATAGTTACACGTGCATTTGCAGGTTGCAATCCTCCTAAATACTTACCACTTAACACCCCAAAACCCAACGGAGAATACGGTATTAACCCTATATCTTCTCTCATAGATATCTCTGCCAAACCAACCTCATATGTTCTATTTAGTAAATTATACGGGTTTTGTATTGTAGACATTCTAGGTAACTTTCTATGTACCTTACTTTCTTCTAAGAAACGCATAGTTCCCCAAGGAGTTTCATTAGACAAACCAATGTGCTTTATTTTCCCTTCATTTACTAGGTCACATAACGTGTTTAATACTTCGTGAATATTATCTTCCCAAAAATCGTTTATTTTATGGTCATATCCTCTTTGTCCAAAATAATTAGTTTGGCGTTCTGGCCAGTGTAATTGATACAAATCTATAGTATCTGTCTGCAAACGTTTTAAACTGTTCTCTACTGCAGATATTAAGCCTTCTTTTTGAAAACCTGTAGTTCTAATATGTTTGGTCATATCTGCTTTTCCAGCAATTTTAGACGCTAGCACTACTTTATCTCTGTTTCCTGTTTCCTTAAACCACTTACCAATAATTTTTTCTGTCTCTGCATATAACTCTGCCTTTGCCGGAACAGGGTATAATTCTGCTGTATCAAAAAAGTTAACACCTTGCTCTAAAGCATAGTTCATTTGTTCAAATGCTTCTTCAATATTATTTTGTCTGCCCCAAGTCATTGTGCCTAAGCAGATTTCACTCACTTCCAAATTAGTATGTGGTAGTTTAGTATATTTCATAGTCATTAATCTGGTAAAAATTCTTCATGTTCTCAACCAAAGCTAGGGAAATAATTACTTTAATCAAACATAAAAACCTGCATTCGTTAAAGATTTCACAATAAAAAAACAGCGTTTATCTAATCTAAGATAAACGCTGTTTTATATACTGTGAAGACTATTTTTATAACGTCCTGAAATACTCAGTAATAGCTCTTGCTTCTTCTTCTGTTAAACCTTGATTTGTCATTAAAGCATTATTATATTCTTTATATAAAGCTTTGGCAATTGGATCTTCTTTTAACATACCTTCTGGGTTTAAAATCATATTCATAACCCATTCTGGGCTTCTACGATCTAAAACTCCTTTTACTGCTGGACCTATTAAACGCATATCTGTTGCATGGCAAGCCACACATTTAGAACTAAAAATAGCTTCACCACTTGTTGCCATTTCTTTATCTACCTCTGCGCCTAAATCTAAAGATTTTATTGGACCAACACCTTTGTTGTCCATATCTACAGGAACTCCTTCTTGTTTTGCAGTAGTCTTGTCCTCTTTTTTGGTTCTGTTCATTTCAAAACCATCTTTTTTCTTGTCTTCTTTTTTGTCGCCACAACTCGCCATAAATACGCCTGCAGCCAAAATTAAAAGTAATCTTTTCATGTGTTTAAGTTTTAAAGCACTAATATACGTAATAGTACAATTTAAACCTGCTCTTCTAAGAATTTAACTACCCTTTTTTCTGCATATGTTATGTTATTATCGCCATAGAACCCAACATGACCTCCGTACAACGGTATTTCTAAAAACAAGTTACTATTTGCCTTAGTTTCTTCTACAGGATAACAAGCTTCTCCTAAAAAAGAATCATTTTTTGCATTTAAAATTAGTGTAGGTATTTTTATATCTGGTAAAAATTGCAAACAACTTGCCTTATCATAATAATCTAAAGCATTTTTAAATCCGTTTGCTCTACTTGTATACAACTCATCAAAATCTTTTAAGGTCTTAATATTTTTAATTTCTGATGTAGTCACTTTATCTGGAAATTGCTCTTGTTTAATCTTTAATTTTTCAATTAAACGTTTTTTAAAATTTGTAGCATATAAAACATTCTTAGGCTTTAATAATTCACACAAAGAACTACTTAAGCTGCAAGGTACAGAAACACCTACAACTGCCTTAATCTCTTTAGAAAGCACTCTTTTTTCACCTACATACTTTAAAACAAGGTTTCCTCCCAGGCTAAAACCTTGAAGTATAATTTCTGAGTATTTATTCAACTTAACAATATGTTGCACAACTGCTTCTAAATCTTCTGTAGCACCAGAATGATATGACCTGTACAAAATATTAGTCTCACCACTACACCCTCTTAAGTTAACAGCACAAACAGAATAATTATTACGCAATAATTGTTGTACCGCTCCTAAAATATACGGCCGTTGAGCATTACCTTCTAGACCATGCAAAACAATAGCCACTTTGGTTGTTTTTGCAGATGCAAAACTCCAATCTAAATCTAAAAAATCTCCATCTTCTAAATATATACGCTCTCTTTGTTGCGCTGGCTTTTCTACCGAACGAAACAAACCTGTGTACAAAGTTGAAAAATGCCCGCTTTTAAATAAAAATGAAGGATTATATGATGATTCTAGTATTGGCAATTTTATTTAGGATATACTTCTAATAATTTCTTTTGTTCTTCTATAGCATCTACAAACTCGGTTTTTAAATCTGAAACCAATTCTGTAACTGAAACTGCATTATTTATATTGGTTACACCTTGACCCGCAGACCAAATTGTTTTCCAAGCTTTAGCCTCTGTATCCATTTCTTTACCAAAATCTATTTTAGTATCTTTTTTAAGATCATCTTCAGTAATACCAGCTGCCTTTAAACTAGCTCCTAAAAAATTTGCATGCACACCAGATATAGATGCAGTATAAACAACATCACTAGCGCCAGCATCAATAATCATTTGCTTATAATCTTCTGTAGCCTTACTTTCTTTAGTATTTATAAAGCGAGTACCCATATAAGCAACATCTGCACCCATTTGCATAGCAGAAGCTATATCTCTACCTGTACTAATACAACCAGATAGAATAACTGTTTTTGTAAAGAATTTTTTAATTTCTGCAACTAAAGGCATAGGGTTTAGGGTTCCTGCATGGCCACCAGCTCCAGCTGCAACCACAATTAAACCATCTACACCTGCCTCAGATGCTTTTTCCGCATGACGCTTTTTAATAACATCATGAAAAACTAAACCACCATAACTATGTACCGCATCTACTACTTGAGCTACCGCACCTAATGATGTTATAATTAATGGCACTTTATGCTTAATACACAGCATAAGATCTGCCTCTAACCTAGGATTAGTTTGATGAACAATTAGATTTACCCCAAAAGGTGCTGCTTTTTTACCCGTTTCATCCTCAAACGCCTTAAGTTCTGCCTTAATCTGTATTAACCATTCCTCAAAACCTTCACTAGTACGTTGGTTTAATGCAGGGAAAGTACCTACAATTCCGTTTTTACAACATTCAACAACCAAGCTTGGTCCTGAAATTAAAAACATTGGCGCTGCTATTACAGGCAAAGAAAGGTTTTTTACAAATGGAGCTACTGTTCTCATAACTATTGCTTTTTATTAATTACATAAAAAAACGCAGTATTTTTAACTACTTTTTATACCGTAATTTAGTTTAGTTTCTCAAAACTATAGTATTTTTATCATTTAGTATGCATGCATAACAATTAATTCTAAAAAAAATATGTACTTAAAAGAATTTGAAATTCGCTGGAGTGATATAGATGCAAATTGGCACTTAGCCAATTCTGCCTACGTTAATTATATGAGTCAGACTAGAATGGGCTTTTTAATGGAACTTGGTTTTAATCAGAAATCAATGGCCAGCAACAATATAGGACCTGTTGTTTTCTACGAGCACATTTATTATTTTAAAGAGGCCTTTTTTGGCAAACCGGTAAAAGTTTCCCTAGAATTAATGGGACTGAGTGAAGACGGAAAATTCTTTAAATTTCATCACAACTTTTTTGATTCTAAAGGAAGAAATTTTGCCCACTGTGAAATATTAGGTGCTTGGATAGATTTAAAATCTAGAAGTTTAACGGGCCTACCTGAAGAATTTATGACTGCTTTTTCTAAAGTTGAAAAATCTGAAGACTTTAAAGTACTTACCAAAGAAGACACTCGTAAATACGCTAAACAACCAAAAGATTTAGAAATTTAAACCTGAGATTTTATTTTAGGTTTTTTTAGTAGCTAAGTATAGCCCTAATATTACTAGGGCTGTGCCTGCAACTTTTACGGTACTTAAATCATCTTTACCTGTTACTACAGCAAACAGAATGCCTATTAATGGTTGAGCATAAGAAAACGCACTTACTGTAGATGCTTTTAACTGAGACAAACCATATACATTAAACAAGTAGGTTAAAAATGTAGTGCCTATAATTACAAATACTACTGCACAAATACCATCTACAGGTATTGCACTCCATTCTATTTCTCTAAATTCTGATATTGTAATTGGAAAACAAATTACAAGTCCAATTGTAAAAAGCCATTTTAAAAGCGTAAACATATGATATTTCTCAAGTAGTTTTTTAATTACAATTAAGTAGATTCCAAAACTAATTGCATTTATAATAAACAGAATATTTCCTAACGGAATATTTGGAGCATCTTGTCTTAATTCTGCTCCATATAATATAAGAAACAATGCGCCTACTAGTCCTAGCCCAATACCTAAGCTTTTTTGTAATGTTATTTTTTCTTTTATAAATATAGCAGACATAACAACCACCAATATAGGAACAAGTGTAATTAAAACAGCACTATTAATTGGCGTAGACAACTCCAATCCTTTAAAAAAAGTAAGCATATTAATACCCATACCTGTTAAAGCACAGATAAACATTCTGCCCCAGTCTTGACGTTCTATTTTTTGTTTTGGCATAAAGAACGAACAAGTCCAAAACAAGAACGATGCTCCTAGTAAGCGCACCATAATAAACCCAAAAGGTTTTATATAAGTTGGCATTACTCCTTTTGCAATAGTATGGTTTAACCCGTATATTGTTGTAGCACCAAGACAAGCTAATATGGCTAATGTTCTTTTGCTCAATTATGTATTTTTTCTTTAGCTGCAGCAACAACCTTTTTACTGTTACCAATAAAAATAGCATTGTCTACTATAATTACTGGGCGTTTTAAAAAAGTATAATGCTCTAGTATTAAATCTTTATAATCTGCCTCTTGTAATTCTTTATCAGCTAATCCTTTTTCTTTATATAAACGAGCTCTTTTACTAAAAAGTGACTCATAGCTACCAGATAAACTATGCATTTCTGTTACTTGCGTATCTGTAATAGTATCCGTTTTAATATCCTGTAATACAAAACCATTTAAAGGTTGTAATTCTTTTAATATTCTTTTACAGGTATCGCAAGTACTTAAATAGTATATTTTCTTCATCTTAAATTTATAATTTTTAAGTAGTAATTAGAGAAACAAAAAACTTAGTGCAAAGAAACCCAATTTGACTGAATTGTACTATTTTTATCAAAAAACATAATTTTGGAATATTTAATTGACACTTCTAAGCAGATTAGGAAAATACTATTTAAAATTTTAGAAGAAACTCCTAGAGATTTACTTTTAGAAATACCTAAGAATTTTAACAATAATATTTGGTGGAACATTGCACACGTTGTAGTTACACAGCAATTGTTGGTTTACAAATTTAGCGGTATGCCTATGCTGGTTTCTGATACTATGGTAGAAAAGTTTAAGAAAGGAACTACTCCAGATGGCACTGCTACCGATGAAGAAATAACAGAAATTAAAACACTTTTGTTTACTACTTTAGAAAAAACAGAAGAAGATTACAAAGCAGGTAATTTTAAAAACTACGATGTTTATACAACTAGTTTAAATGTTACTATTAACAATGCTGTAGAAGCTATGAAATTTAATGCTATGCATGAAGGCATACACATAGGAGCTATTTTAGCTTTAAAAAGAAACGTTTCTAAATAAAAAGAGAAAAATTAAAGAGTAATTTTAAAAAAAGTTACTCTTTAATTTTACCTTTTATAGCTAACATTTGGTTTACTTCTGCATATGGCAAAAGAACTTCTATTTGACCATCTGCATATGAGCCAACCTCGTAAGTATTGTATAAAAGTTTTAGTCCGTCTTTTGTATACCCTATATTAATAGGAAGCATAAAAACTTCTTCTTCAAACATAAAACCAGTATCATTAATAGGCACGTCTAACGGAATCTTTTCTTGCGTTCTAAACTTAGTTTCTGCTAATGTGTAAAACGCTTCTTTACTTGTAAATAAATCTTCATTATTTAAAAGCTCTCCTTTTTCTACATCAAAATTAAAAAAGATAGAAGACTCATATCCGTGAGCACCACCGGTAAACTCATACGTTTGTAATTCTATTGTAATTATTTTATCGTTTTCATACACAACAGAGCCATCTACAGTTGCTTCCCAACGTGTTGCTTCTCCTGGCAATTTTTCTTTCACACTTAAAAACTCATCATTTAAAGATGCAATAGCGTCCTCAATTGTAGTTACCTCTACTGTATCATCAAAAATTAAAAGCGAAATTATTTTTTCCTTTAGAGTTTCATTTATGATTTTAGCCACTTTTGTATCCTTAATAGACCTTGGAACATTAATTACAACTAAAGGCTTATCAATTTCTTTTTCTGTAGAAATACTTAAAGTATCAAAAGAAACTTCTTTTTTGTTATTACACCCAATTAATACGACTAAAAAAAGGAATAAGAAAAATTTATGATTCATAAGGAAATAAGATTGTTTAACAACGTTGTACTTTGCAAAGATAACGATACATTTGTGTTATAAATAGATAAGGGTGAGCAAAAAAAACTTAAAATTTAACAGCAAAACTATTCACGGAGGTCAAGAACCAGATAAGGCTTACGGATCTGTAATGCCTCCTATTTACCAAACATCTACGTATGCGCAATCTAGTCCTGGAGAGCACAAAGGATACGCATATTCTAGGAGTGCAAACCCTACTAGATCTGCATTAGAAAATGCTTTGGCTAGTATAGAAAATGGTAATTACGGGCTTGCCTTTGGCAGTGGCTTAGCTGCTATAGATGCCGTTATTAAACTTTTAAGTCCTGGTGATGAAGTTGTAGCTACAGATGATATTTATGGAGGAAGCTACCGCTTATTTAAACAAATATTTGAGAAATTTGGTATTACTTTTCATTTTATAGGAATGGAAGACACCACTACTATAGAAACTTATATTAATAAGAACACTAAACTTATTTGGGTAGAGACGCCAACTAACCCAATGATGAATATTATAGACATTGTTGCTGTTGGCAAAATTGCAAAAAAGCACAATATACTTTTAGCCGTAGATAATACTTTTGCAACTCCTTATTTACAAACACCTTTAGATTTAGGCGCAGACATAGTAATGCATTCTGCAACAAAATACTTAGGAGGTCATAGCGATGTAGTTGTTGGTGCATTGGTAGTTAAAGATAAAGAATTAGCAGATAAATTATACTTTATACAAAATGCTAGTGGTGCTATTTGCGGACCAATGGATAGTTTTTTAGTTGTAAGAGGAATAAAAACACTGCATGTTAGAATGCAACGTCACTGCGAGAATGGAAAAGCAATTGCAGAGTACTTAGCAAATCATCCTAAAGTAGAAAAAGTTTTTTGGCCCGGTTTTAAAAATCACCCAAATCATACAATTGCAAAAAGTCAAATGAAAGATTTTGGAGGAATGATTTCTTTTATTCCAAAAGGGGCAAATTATGATGATGCAATAAAAATAGTTGAAAAATTAGAGGTTTTTACTCTAGCCGAAAGTTTAGGTGGCGTAGAAAGTTTAGCAGGACATCCTGCAAGTATGACACATGCAAGCATACCAAAAGAAGAGCGAGAAAAGAGCGGTATTGTAGATGCTTTAATTAGGATTAGCGTTGGTATTGAAGACGAAAATGACCTTATAGATGACCTAAAACAAGCTATAGGATAATGATTTTATCAAAAATTTAAAAAAAGAAGGTTTAAATTATATAAATAGTATAATTTTGCCGTTATAATTTTAATTCAATAATTTAACAATTATAAAGGTTTCTATATGGAAGCAAAAATAAATGCATTTATGGATGAGGTTAAGACCCGTAACGGTCATGAGCCTGAATTTATCCAAGCGGTACAAGAAGTTGCCGAGACAGTAATCCCCTACATTGCTGATCATGATATTTACAATGGTAAAAACATTCTTTTACGTATGGTAGAACCTGAAAGATTAATTTCTTTTAGAGTATCATGGGTAGATGACAATGGAAACATCCACGTAAACAGAGGGTACAGAGTACAAATGAACTCTGCCATAGGACCTTACAAAGGTGGTTTACGTTTTCATCCAAGTGTAAATGCCAGTATTCTTAAATTCTTAGCTTTTGAGCAAGTATTTAAAAACAGCTTAACTACACTACCAATGGGTGGCGGTAAAGGTGGATCTGATTTTGATCCTAAAGGAAAATCCGATGATGAAGTAATGCGCTTTTGCCATGCTTTTATGGGTGAACTTAGTCGTCATATTGGTCCTAACACAGATGTACCTGCTGGTGACATAGGTGTTGGTGGTAGAGAAATTGGCTTCCTTTTTGGAATGTACAAAAAAATTAGAAACGAATTTACAGGTGTTTTAACTGGTAAAGGACGTTCTTGGGGTGGTTCTTTAATTAGACCAGAAGCTACCGGTTACGGTACAGTTTACTTTGCACAAAGTATGCTTAAAACTCAAGGTCATGACTTTTCTGGCAAAAACGTTGTAATCTCTGGTTCTGGTAATGTTGCACAATATGCTGCAGAAAAAGCATTACAACTAGGAGCTAAGATTTTAACTTTATCTGATTCTCAAGGTTATATTCTTGATAAAGATGGTATAGACGAAGAAAAGCTTGCTTTTGTTATGGATCTTAAGAACAACAAAAGAGGTCGTATTTCTGAGTACGTAAATAAATATCCATCTGCATCTTTCCACAAAGGAGAAACTCCTTGGAATGTTGCTTGTGATATTGCTTTACCATGTGCTACACAAAATGAGCTTGGTGGCGACGCTGCTAAGTCATTAATTAAAAACGGATGTATTTGTGTTGCAGAAGGTGCAAATATGCCTTCTACTCCAGAAGCTATTCACGAATTCCACGAAGCAAAAATATTATTTGCTCCAGGAAAAGCATCTAATGCTGGTGGTGTTGCAACATCTGGTTTAGAAATGTCTCAGAACTCTTTACGTATTAGCTGGACAAGAGAAGAAGTAGACCAAAGATTAAAAGTAATTATGGAAGATATTCATAATTCTTGTATTGAATACGGTAAGGACAAAGATGGTTACTGTAACTATGTAAAAGGAGCAAATATTGCTGGTTTTGTTAAGGTTGCAGATGCTATGTTAGCTCAAGGCGTTATTTAAACACAACTATATATTTTAAAAAGCTTCATTAAGATTTACTTAATGAAGCTTTTTTAGTTTAATCTAAAAACTACTACTATACCAAATCACTATCTTTACAATAACTAAAAACAATAAATGCAAGTAACCACCAAAGCTATAGTCCTTTCCGCACTTAAATATGGAGACAACAGCTTAATTGTAAAAGCATATACATTATCAGACGGTTTAAAATCTTATTTATTAAAAGGTGTTTTATCATCTAAAAAAGGAAAGATTAAATCTGCTTATTTTCAGCCGTTAACACAATTAGAGCTAGTTGCAGTTCATAAAAACAAAGGCACTCTAGAAAGTATTAAAGAAGCAAAGACAAGTTACCACTACCAAACACTACATACTTCTATTGCAAAAAATGCAATGACTCAATTTTTAGCAGAAATGTTAAGCAATAGTTTATTAGAAGAAGAGCCAAACGAGAACTTGTTTAACTACATAGAAGCATCTTTACAATGGCTAGATACAGAAACACAAATTGCCAACTTTCATCTACATTTTTTACTTAGTATTACCAAGTATTTAGGTTTTTACCCCGACAACCATAATGAAGATTATTTTTATTTTGATTTATTAGAAGGTAGTTTTACAAATAAACCCTCTTTAAACCCTATTTTAGAAGGGAAAAATTTAAACTACTTTAAAGTGTTTTTAGGCATAAATTTTGATGCAATACATACAGTAAAGATGAATAAAACCGATAGGCAAGATTTACTAAAGTCGCTTATTTTGTATTTTGAATTACATTTGCAAGGATTTAGAAAGCCAAAATCTCTTGTTATTTTAAATGAAATTTTTCGTTAGTATGAACAAAGCTTTTTTTATTCTTTTTTTATTCTTTTTCAACAGCAGTTTTGCTCAAGAAATTATCATTTTAGATCAGGATACAAAAGAACCAATACAAGATGTTGCTATCTTCAATTCCGATAAAAGTAAAACAGCACTAACTACATTTAATGGCAACGCAGATCTTTCCGTTTTTAATAAAAACGAACGTATTACCCTAAAGCACATTGGATATCAAACTAAAAAGACAACAAAAAATTTACTGTTAAAAAGAGGTAAAACTATCTACTTGGTTTTAGCTGTGGAAGAATTAGACGGTATTGTAATGTCTGTTTCTAAATGGGAACAACAGAAAAAAGACATACCACAAAAGGTAGTTTCAATTTCAGAAAAAACAATTGCTTTTACAAACCCCCAAACTGCTGCCGACCTTCTGCAGAAAAGCGGAAAAATATTTGTACAAAAGAGTCAACTTGGTGGAGGAAGTCCTATGATTAGAGGGTTTGCGACTAACAGATTATTAATAACTGTAGACGGCGTACGTATGAACAACGCTATATTTAGAGGTGGAAACTTACAAAACGTTATCGCTATAGATCCTTTTTCTATAAACAATACCGAGGTTATTTTTGGTCCTGGATCGGTTATTTATGGTAGTGATGCTATTGGTGGTGTTCTAAACTTTTATGCTAAAAAACCCGTATTCTCAAAAACTGAAGAAGCAAATATATCTGGCAATACCACATATAGATTTTCTACTGCCAACTCAGAAAACACAATACACGCAGACATAAACTACGGCAAACAAAAATGGGCTTTTTTAACTAGTGTTACTTATAGTGATTTTGACGATTTAAAAATGGGTGAACATGGTCCTGATTCTTACTTAAGACAAAATTATGCAGAGACTATAAACAATGAAGACGCACTAACAATTAATAGCAACCCTAAAAAACAAGTAACGTCTGGCTACAACCAAATTAACGCAATGCAGAAAATTGCATTTAAACCAAATAATAACTGGAATTACGAGTTAGGATTGTATTTTTCTGAAACATCTGACTTTAGTAGATACGACAGACTTATTAGACCTTCTAAAGACGAAACTGGGTTGCGTTCTGCAGAATGGTATTATGGCCCACAAGAGTGGTTTATGAGTAAAATAGGGATGCAACACCAAGGCAAAGGCAAATTTTACGACAGGTTAAAAATAAACGCAGCATATCAGCATTTTGGAGAAAGCAGGAACGATAGAGACTTTGGTTCTACAACATTAAATACAACAGAAGAAAATGTAGATGCATTTTCTACTAATATAGATTTTGAAAACAAAAGAATTGGAGACTTACGTCTTTATTACGGCTTAGAATATGTATTTAACAAAATAAACTCTAAAGGCTTTGAAACCGATACAGAAAGTAAACAGATTACAAATGCAGCATCTAGATATCCAGACAATTCTAGATGGCAAACAACAGCCGGCTATATTAACGCTGAGTACAAAGCTAAACCTAACCTAACACTGTTGTCTGGTTTACGCTATAGTCACGTTTGGATTAATGCTGAATTTGACAAAACATTTTACCCTTTTCCTTTTGACGATGCAAACTTAAATACGGGCGCATTAACAGGAAGCATTGGACTAAGCTGGTTTCCTAAAGAAAGTTTTCAGGTTACATTTAATGGATCTACAGGTTTTAGAGCTCCCAATATAGACGATGTTGGTAAAATTTTTGATTCGGAACCTGGCTCTGTAGTTGTTCCTAATCCAGATTTAGAGGCAGAATACGCATACAATGCTGATTTAGGAATTCAAAAAAACTTTAACGACAAGGTTATTATTAAAGGAGCTGTATTTTATACTTACCTAGTTGACGCCTTAGTGCGCAGAGATTTTACTTTTAATGGTGAAACCGAAATTGAATACCACGGAGAATTAAGTAACGTACAAGCAATACAAAATGCAGCCAAGGCTTATGTTCATGGGTTTGAATTTGGAGTAGATGCCTATTTCACAGAACACCTATCACTATCATCTAACTTAACTTTTACAAAAGGTATTGAAGAGGAAGAAGATGGAACCGAATCTCCTGGTAGACACGTAGCACCAACTTTTGGAGATGTACATTTAATCTGGAAAAACGATAAATTAAAAACCGATTTATTTTTCAACTTTAATGGTGAAGTTTCATACAACAACTTATCATCATCAGAACGTAGTAAAGATTACATTTATGCAACAGACAGTAACGGAAACCCATACAGTCCTAATTGGCAAACTTTAAATTTACACACGAGTTATCAAATCACAAATAAAATAAAAGCTACTCTTGGCTGGGAAAATATTACAAACCAACGCTACAGAACATACTCATCTGGTATTGTTGCGCCAGGCACAAATTTAATTTCATCTATTAGTTATCAATTTTAAAAAGTTTAAGGCATAAAAAAAGCCCGATTAAGTTAATAATCGAGCTTTTAAAGTATATTTAAAAATATATCTTAGTTAGTCATTTTAGTTGCATATTCTTGCAATTCTTTAGACTTAGCTGTCATATATTCAGTTAACTTTTTAGCATCATCAGCAGAAAGATTTTTCATAACCTCTTGAGATTTAGTAGCTAACTCTTGAGATTTAGTACCAAGTGCAGCAAGAGCTGTCATATTTTTGCTTTCAGCAGCTTCTTTATATTCATTAACGTATTCGTCATATGTTTTAACGTATTCTGCTACTGCAGCATCATCAAAACTTGGAACACCGTCAACAGCTTCAGTTACAGCTTCTTTAGTTTCTTCAACAACCTCTTTAGTTTTGTTTGCAGTGTCTTCTGCAGCTTTTTCTACTTCTTCAGTAGCTTCTTTTGCTTTATCAGTAGCTTCTTTACAAGAAACAAATGATACACTTAAAGCTAACATTAATGCAGAACCTAAGATTAATTTTTTCATTCTTTTTTAGTTTTTATTGTTTGTTATGTTATACCTAATCTACGTGTTAAAACATATTTTAGATGTGCAAACCTAAAAAAAACTTTGGTATTTATGTTAAGAAAAGCCTAAAAACTTCAATAATTGTTTAAAACATAACGTTTTATAAACGTTAAAAAACCATTTTTATTTCTTACAAAAACCATCTCTTTTACCCACAAAACAAAAAATAATTAACCTAAATTTTATTAAAAAAAAGGAAAGCAATAAAAAGACTACGCTTTTGTATTTTGAAAAACTATTATTCACTCAAAATTCATTAGTTTTGCAAACTTAAAATGTAGTACCAGAAGCACTTAATATGAAGTTTGAGGAATATAAAGGATTAGACCTACCAAAAGTAGCAGAGAACATACTAGAATATTGGAAAGAGAACAATATTTTTGAAAAAAGTGTTACCAATAGAGAAGGCAAAGAGGGATATGTATTTTTTGAAGGCCCGCCGTCTGCAAATGGTATGCCTGGCATACACCACGTAATGGCGCGTACTATAAAAGATATTTTTCCTCGTTATAAGACCATGAAGGGATATCAAGTTAAGCGTAAAGCTGGCTGGGATACCCATGGTTTACCTATAGAACTTGGTGTAGAAAAAGAATTAGGTATCACCAAAGAAGATATTGGCAAAAAAATATCTGTAGAAGAATACAACGCTGCTTGTAAAAAAGCGGTAATGCGTTACACAGATGCTTGGAACAAAATGACTGAGCAAGTTGGGTATTGGGTAGATATGGAAGACCCATACATAACATACAAGTCTAAATATATGGAATCTGTTTGGTGGCTACTAAAACAGATTTACAACAAAGACCTTATTTACAAAGGGTATACAATACAACCATACTCTCCTAAAGCGGGCACAGGACTTAGTTCTCATGAACTAAACCAACCTGGCACCTACCAAGATGTTACAGACACAACGGTTACTGCTCAATTTAAAGCTAATAAAGAAACATTACCAAAAGCATTTAAAGATGTAGATGGCGATATCTTTTTTATTGCCTGGACAACAACACCTTGGACCTTACCATCTAACACAGCCTTAACTGTTGGTCCTAAAATAGAATATGTTTTAGTACAAACTTTTAATCAATATACGTTTGAACCTATTAAGGTAGTACTTGCAAAAAGTTTATTAGGCAAACAGTTTAGCGGTAAATTTATAGCTGCAGAAAGTGACGATGATTTTACAAACTACACTTCAGCAGACAAAAAAATACCATATAAAGTTTTAGCAGAAGTTAAAGGTACAGATCTTGTAAATGCTACTTATGAGCAATTAATGGATTATGTATTACCTTACCAAAATGCAGAAAATGCATTTAGAGTAATATCTGGCGATTTTGTTACTACGGAAGATGGTACTGGTATAGTACACACTGCCCCAACTTTTGGTGCAGATGATGCAATGGTTGCTAAACAGGCAACACCAGAAATACCACCAATGTTGGTGTTAGACGAAAATGACAATCCTGTTCCTTTAGTAGATTTACAAGGTAAATTTAGAAAAGAACTAAAAGAACTTGGCGGCAAATATGTTAAAAACGAATATTACAACGATGGTGAAGCACCAGAGCGTTCTATAGATGTAGAAATCGCCATAAAATTAAAAGAAGAAAACAGAGCATTTAAAGTAGAAAAATATGTGCACAGTTACCCTAACTGCTGGCGCACAGACAAACCTATACTTTATTACCCACTAGACTCTTGGTTTATTAAGGTAACAGATGTAAAAGATAAAATGTTTAACCTAAA
Source organism: Cellulophaga fucicola (assembly GCF_900119145.1). Lineage (GTDB taxonomy): Bacteria > Bacteroidota > Bacteroidia > Flavobacteriales > Flavobacteriaceae > Cellulophaga > Cellulophaga fucicola. The sequence goes on from NZ_FPIY01000003.1 coordinate 26,153, forward strand.
CGAAACTATAAACTGGAAACCTAAATCTACAGGTGAAGGACGTTTTGGTAACTGGTTAGCAAATGCAAATGACTGGAACCTATCTAGATCTCGCTATTGGGGTATTCCTTTACCAATTTGGAGAACAGAAGATGGTAAAGAAGAAATAATAATTGGTTCTGTTTCTGAGTTAAAAGAGGAAATGGCCAAAGCATTAAAAGCTGGCGTTCTTGAAAAAGATATTTTTGAAGATTTTGTTGTAGGTGATATGTCTGAAGACAACTACGACAAAATAGATCTTCACAAAAATATTGTCGATCAAATTACATTAGTTTCTGCTAGCGGAAAACCAATGAAAAGAGAAAGTGACTTAATAGATGTTTGGTTTGACAGTGGCTCTATGCCTTATGCACAATGGCACTATCCTTTTGAAAACAAAGAATTAATAGACGACAACAAAGCGTATCCTGCAGATTTTATAGCTGAAGGCGTAGACCAAACTCGTGGCTGGTTCTATACACTACACGCTATTTCTACAATGGTTTTTGATTCTGTTGCATATAAAAACGTAGTATCTAACGGTTTGGTTTTAGATAAAGACGGTAAAAAAATGTCTAAGCGTTTAGGTAATGCTGTAGATCCTTTTGAAACTATGAACGAGTTTGGACCAGATGCTACTCGCTGGTACATGATCTCTAATGCAAACCCTTGGGACAACCTAAAGTTTGACCTAGAAGGTATTGCAGAAGTAAAAAGAAAGTTCTTTGGTACATTATACAACACCTACTCTTTCTTCTCACTTTACGCTAACATAGATAACTTTAGCTACACAGAAGAAGATATCGCTTTAGAAGAGCGTCCAGAGATAGACCAATGGATATTATCAGAATTACACACCCTTATTAATAAGGTAGATTTAGCTTACGAAGATTACGAGTCTACAAAAGCAGCAAGATTTATATCTTACTTTGTACAAGAAAACTTAAGTAACTGGTACGTTCGTTTATGCAGAAGACGTTTCTGGAAAGGAGATTACCAACAAGATAAAATATCTGCTTACCAAACATTGTATACTTGTTTAGAAACAGTAGCTAAATTATCGGCTCCTATTGCTCCATTTTTTATGGACAGACTTTACAAAGACTTAACTCAGGCAACCACTAAAGAAAATGCTGAAAGTGTACATTTGGCTGACTTTCCAAAATACAATGAAGACTTAGTAAATAAGGATCTTGAAAGTAAAATGGAAAAGGCACAGACAATATCGTCTCTAGTATTATCTATTCGTCAAAAAGAAAAAATAAAAGTACGCCAACCATTACAAAGAATAATGGTTCCTGTATTAGACGAAAAGCAAAAACACGAGATAGAAGCTGTAGCAGATTTAATTAAGTCTGAAGTAAACGTAAAAGAAATAGAGCTTTTAGATGATGCCTCTGGCATATTGGTAAAACAAATAAAACCAAACTTTAAAACTTTAGGCCCTAAGTACGGTAAGGATATGAAGCTGATTGCCAATGCAGTAAGTAAATTAGACCAAGATGACATCCAAAAAATTGAGCAAAACGGCGAAATAATTATTGCAATTGAGAATAAAAGTATTAATTTACAGCTGCAAGATGTAGAGATTTTGTCTCAAGATATAGAAGGATGGTTAGTTGCTAGTTCTGGTAGTTTAACTGTTGCTCTAGATGTTACAATTAGTGAAGATCTTAGAAAAGAAGGTATTGCTAGAGAACTAGTAAACAGAATACAAAATCTAAGAAAAGAATCTGGTTTTGAAGTAACAGACAAGATTGATATAAAAATATTAAAAGATGGTTATGTGGAGAATGCTGTTGCAGACAACATAGCTTATATTAAAACTGAAACATTAACAGCGGAACTTAATTTTGAGGAAAAACTGGACAATGGCACAACAATTGCTTTTGATGAAGTAAATACAAAATTGTTTATCCAAAAACATTAAAACTATGGCGCAAGAATTAAACGTGAGATACGGCGATAAAGACTTAGAAGAATTTAAAGTTCTTATTACTGAAAAAATTGACAAAGCTAAAGAGCATTTAGAACTTTTAAAAAGTGCTTATATGAATGATGGTAATAACGGTACAGATGATACTTCGCCAACATTTAAAGCTTTTGAAGAAGGCTCACAAACAATGAGCAAAGAAGCAAATACACAATTAGCTATTCGTCAAGAAAAATTTATTCGCGATTTAAAGAATGCAATATTACGTATAGAAAACAAAACATATGGTGTATGCAGAGTTACTGGTAAATTAATAAACAAAGAACGTTTAAAACTAGTACCACACGCAACACTTAGCATAGAAGCTAAAAATATGCAGAAATAAACAAACGCCCTTTTTAGGGCGTTTTTTAATACATTAAATGAAATCCCTTATAATTATATTAATTGCTTTTTCTTTCAATTTTTTGGTTGCCCAAAAAATTGTAGAAAAATCTGTTCTTAACGATCATATTTCTTTAATTAATATTAATTCTGAGAACTGTTACGATGTTACTTTAGAAACAGCCAACACAAATGACGTTACTGTCTCTGCCACCATAGATGGTGAATATCAAAAAGACTTACTTTTAGAAATTAAAGAAGAAGCTTCTAGCGTATTTATTACCACAGGCTTTAGTCCAACATTTACCAACCCAAATGATAAGCTTAGCGCACACAAAGTAATATCTATCTCTTTACATATTGTTTTACCAAACTACAAAAATGTAAGAGTGTATGGCAAGAGTTCTAATATAACAGCTTCTGGCAAGTATAAAAATATAGACATATCCTTATCAGACGGTTATTGTCTTTTAAAAAATATTAAAGAGACAATTTCTGCAACTACACAAAGTGGCAATATTATAGTAGAAAGTAATAATGCTAACGTAACAGCAAAATCTAAATACGGAGAAATTGTTACTGATAAACTTACAAAAGGCAACATAATTTTCAACTTATCTACCATTACAGGAAACATACACATCTCTAAAACCAAATAATTGTCTATTTTTGCCAGATCTATCTTGTAAAGAATGACTTTAAAAAAATCTGCCCTAATTGTAATACTAATTTTATTAGTAGACCAAATAAGTAAAATATATGTAAAAACAACTTTTACATATCAACAATCTGTTGAAGTATTTAGTTGGTTTAAAATACTATTTATAGAAAACGAAGGAGCTGCTTGGGGCGCCAAGTTAAGCGATATATTTCCTATAGCAGATAGCACAGGAAAATTAATACTTACAGTATTTAGATTGTTTGCTGTTGGTGGTATTGGCTATTGGTTGTTTGATACAATTAAAAAACAAGCTCCTAAAGTATTAATACTAGCGGTATCTCTAATATTTGCAGGTGCATTAGGTAACATTATAGATTCTGTTTTTTACGGTGTTCTTTTTGACGAAAGCTACGGTAAGGTTGCTACATTATTTTCTGATGACGCGTACAGCAGTCTTTTCCATGGTAAAGTAGTAGATATGTTATACTTCCCTATAGTACAAGATGCAGTTTGGCCTTCTTGGATACCAGTAATTGGCGGTAATACATTTAGCTTTTTTGAGCCTGTTTTTAATGTTGCAGACACAGCTATTAGCACTGGTGTTGGTATACTTTTAGTCTTTAATAAAAAGGCTTTTGGTTCTAAAAATGATAAATCTGTTGAGGCGTAACACAGTAATCTAAAGGTACATCGCCTTTATAAACATCTGTAATTGCTTCCTCAGCTTCAAAAAAAGATAATCCTATTTTTATTACATCAGCTTTACAGTCACTTAAAAACTGATCGTAAAAACCTTTGCCATACCCTATTCTATTTCCTTTTTTATCAAAAGCTAAAAGAGGAATAAAAACTACATCAATTTTTAAAGGACTAATTTCTATACCATCTAAAGGTTCTGGCACATTGTATTTGTTTTTTTTAAGCACAGTACCATCTGTGAGCAAATAGTTTGTAAGCGTAGTATCTGCATTCATTTTAGGTAAAATAATATGTTTGTCTTTACCTTGTAAAATAGAAAGTATTGTACTGGTATCTATTTCTTTTTTCTCTTCAATCGTTAAAAAAATATGATAATAATTAAAATCCCAAATTGGCATTTTTAATAACTGATTTGCTATTTCTATGCTTTTATCTTCAGACTCGTCAATAGATAAGTTTTTTCTTAACTCTATATACTTGGCTCTTAATTCTTTTTTAATCATTGGTATGTTTAGTGCTGTCCTTATTATCAGATGATATAGCTTCGTAAATTACCAAAAAAATCATCATTATTAAATAAGCACCCATTGCCACAACGTATAACTCCATGCTTTTCAAAAGTTTAAGTCTACAATGTAAACAAAAATATTTTATTATTATCGATTAAATGCATAGTTTTTGCGTTAAAAGGATTTTTAAGATGAAGAATACTACCTATGTACAGATATTCTTAACAATACAAAACGCTTGTAAACATACATAAATTGATATCGTTAAATTTTAAAAAATCATAGTTAGATCTTTAAAAACATAGTATTTTCACTATATTAAACTAGAGAAGAGAATATTTTTATTTTATGTCGGAAACAATTTCCATAAAACTACAATTAAGCACATTACCCGCTAATCCGGGTGTATATCAATTCTACGATAAAGACGAAAAAATATTATACGTAGGTAAAGCTAAAAATCTTAAAAAAAGAGTTAGCTCCTATTTTAATAAGAATCACGAGTACGGAAAAACTAAGGTTTTAGTAAAAAAAATAGTTTACATAAAACACATTGTAGTAGATACTGAGTCTGACGCTTTACTACTAGAAAACAACCTAATAAAAAAATACCAACCTAGATACAATGTTTTATTAAAAGATGATAAAACATACCCTTGGATTTGCATAAAAAACGAACGTTTTCCGCGTGTATTTTACACAAGAAACCTAATAAAAGATGGTTCTGAGTATTTTGGCCCGTATACAAATATGAAAACCGTACGAGTTTTACTAGACCTTATAAAAAGTGTTTACCCTTTGCGGACTTGCAATTACGACTTATCTGCGGATAAAATTAACGCATACAAATACAAGGTTTGCTTAGAATACCACTTGGGCAATTGCAAAGGCCCCTGCGAAGGTCACCAAAGCACAGAAGAATACCAGAGACAAATTGTAGAAATTAAAGATATACTTAAAGGAAATTTTAAATCTTCTTTACATTATTTTAAAACACAAATGAAACAATTAGCCTCAGAAATGAGGTTTGAAGAAGCACAGGATATAAAAGAAAAAGTAGAGGTCTTAGAGAATTATCAGGTTAAAACAACCATTGTAAATCCTAAAATTAATAATGTAGATGTATTTTCTATTATTTCTGATGAAAGCTTTGCATACATAAACTTTTTGCAATTATCGCATGGCGCAATAATAAGGTCGCACACACTTGAGTTAAAGAAAAAATTAAATGAGTCTGATGAAGAATTACTTCAATTAGGCATTATAGAAATAAGACAACGTTTTAAATCTCATTCTAGAGAAATATATTTACCATTCCCAGTAATAGTAGACAAAGATTTAAAAGTCACTATACCTAAGTTAGGTGATAAAAAAAGAATATTAGAGCTATCTGAAAGAAATGCCAAGTATTTTAGAATGGAGCGTTTTAAGCAAATAAAAGTTACCGACCCAGACAGACACACCAATCGTATTATGGCGCAAATGAAAACAGATTTGCGTTTATCTCAAGAACCAAGACATATAGAATGTTTTGACAATTCTAACATACAAGGCACAAACCCTGTTGCAGCTTGTGTCGTTTTTAAAAATGGCAAACCTGCAAAAAAAGAGTATCGCCATTTTAATATAAAAACGGTTGTTGGCCCAGATGATTTTGCTTCTATGGAAGAGGTTGTTTTTAGGCGCTACAAAAGACTACTAGAAGAAGAGCAACCATTACCGCAACTTATTATTATAGATGGCGGTAAAGGACAATTATCATCTGCTCTTAAAAGCTTAGATCTTTTAGGACTTAGGGGCAAAATAGCGATAATAGGTATTGCCAAAAGATTAGAAGAAATTTATTTCCCAGGCGACTCAATTCCGTTATATTTAGATAAAAAATCTGAAAGCTTAAAAATAATTCAGCAATTACGAAATGAAGCCCACAGATTTGGAATTACTTTTCATAGAACAAAAAGAAGCAATGCCGCTATAGACTCTGAACTAGAAAGTATAGATGGTGTGGGAGAAAAAACCGCTACAGACCTTTTAAAAACATTTAAGTCTGTAAAAAGAATAAAAGAAGCTAGCATAGAAAAATTAGCTGAAGTAGTTGGCGTATCTAAAGCAAAAAAAATATATAACACCTTTCATTAAAAAAAATGAAGAACGCAATAACCTTACTTATACTTCTTATTTGCGCAACTAACTTTGCACAAAACACAGTCCCAAATGACAGCATTAAGGTTGGTCTTGTACTTAGTGGCGGTGGCGCAAAAGGGCTTGCGCACATTGGCGCACTTAAAGTAATAGAAGAAGCTGGTGTTAAAATAGATTATATTGGAGGCACAAGTATGGGCGCCATAATTGGCGCTTTATATGCATCTGGCTATTCTGCTAACGAATTAGATTCTATATTTAGAAGCATAGATGTTGCCAAACTAATACAAGACAACTTACCACGAGGAGCAAAAACTTTTTATGACAAAGAAGATGCAGAACGCTACGCTCTTAGTTTGCCGTTTAACAACTTTAAAATTTCATTTCCTTCTGCTATATCTAGCGGCCAGAATATTTACAATCTTCTAGTTAAACTATTATACCATGTCAAGGACACAGATGATTTTAACAAACTACCTATTCCATTTTTTTGCATTGCTACTGATGTAGAAACTGGACAAGAAATTTTACTTAATAGCGGATATTTACCAGAAGCTATTATGGCAAGTGGCACATTCCCTTCTTTATTTGAACCTGCCGAAATAGGTCATAAAATATTAATAGACGGTGGTGTAGTAAACAATTACCCAATAAATAAGCTTAAAAAACTAGGAGCAACAATTGTTATTGGTGTAGATGTGCAAGACGGATTAGCAAACCGAGATAAGCTAAGCTCGGGAACCGAAGTATTGTTACAAATTAACAATTACAGAACGGTTAGTGATATGAAAAAGAAAGCAAAAGAAACCGATGTTCTTATAAAACCAGATATAGAAAAATACTCAGTAATAGATTTTGCTTTTGGTAAAGAAATTATAAAAACTGGAGAAGAAGCTGCAAAAATTAAATTTACTGAATTAACAGATATTGCAAAGCAACAGACTGTAAAAATAGAAACACGGAAACAAATAGAAGCAAATGATTCTATTATTATAAACAAATTGTCTATTTCCGGTAATGAAGATTATACTAGAGCATACATTAAAGGTAAGCTAAGACTAGATATTGATAAAAAAATATCTTTCTCTAAATTACAGCAAGGCATTAACAACTTAGCAGCAACTAATAACTTTAAAACAATAAGGTATAAGTTGCTAAATAAAGAATCGCTTGACTCTGAAGAAAATGAAGTTGTATTAGCTTTAAACTTAAAAGAAAACAAAAATAAAATGTTTATTAAAATGGGAGCCCATTATGATGACATTTACAAGAGTGCCGCCATTATAAACCTAACTAAGAAAAATATTTTTCTACAAGATGACGTTGGCTCTTTTGACCTTATTTTAGGTGATAATATTAGATACAAAATGCAATATTATATAGACAAAGGTTTTTATTGGAGTTTTGGACTAAACTCTAGCTATAACGACTTTAATCATGAAATTGACTATGATATTATACAATCTAATTTTGTTGTTCCCATTACAGGCATAAGCAATATTAATATAGACGTTACAAACTTTACAAACCAAGCTTATATACAAACGGTATGGAATGAGGAGTTTGCTTTTAGCTTAGGCGCAGAACATAGGTTTGTAAAATACACAACGCGCACACTAGAAAAAGAAAACACTACTGGCAGTACAAATGGAGCAAACTCTAATTTTAGAACTATTTTTGAAAAAAGCAACTACTTTAGCACATACTCTCAACTAAAGTTAGATACATACAACGATAAATATTTCCCTAGTAAAGGTTTGTTTTTTAGTGGTGACTTTCACTTTTATATGTTTTCTTCTGATTACAATAATAACTTTAAAGAATTTTCAATAGCGCAAGCCACAATGGGAGCTGCAATACCATTAGCAAAAAACTTATCTTTAAATATAGAAACTGGTGGCGGGTTTAAATTAGGAAACTCAACCGTTACATCTTTAGATTTTATCTTAGGAGGCTATGGCAACAACATCGGAAACAACTTTGTTTCATTTCTTGGGTACGATTTTTTAAGTTTACCAGGGAATAGCTATATAAAGGGCTACACAAGATTAGATTATGAATTTAGTCCAAAAAACCACTTATTAGTAGCTGCTAATTTTGCTAATGTAGATGATGATATTTACAGAAAAGCAGAGTGGTTTCAGCTGCCAGAATATACAGGATACGGCTTAGGCTATGGTTTTGAATCTTTTTTAGGTCCAGTACAAGCTATTTACTCTTGGTCCCCTGAACAAAGCAAAGGAAATATGTTCTTTAGTGTTGGTTATTGGTTTTAATTTATACAATTAACAACTGCACAATCTAACATTCACCTATTTTTTTTACGATATTTGTAAATACAAAAAAATTTTATGTTACTATTTAGAATTGATATTACCGCCCACTTAAGGGCAATGTGGTGAGACAAATGTTTCAGGCCAGCACCTTGTTTTCAGTAAAAACAAGAATTTTTAGAATATCAAAATATATAAATCTTAAAACACAAAATTATGTCAACACTAGACAATACATCACTTAAATTACCAAAAGAAAACTTAGAAGCAGAAGACTTTTTACCATTACTTGGCACAGATTACGTAGAACTATATGTAGGTAACGCAAAACAAGCAGCTCACTATTACATGTCTGCTTGGGGTTTTCAACCATTAGCTTATGCTGGTTTAGAGACAGGCTTAAAAGACCGTGTTTCTTATGTTATACAACAAGGCAAAATTAGATTAATACTTACATCGCCTTTAAATTCTGGCGGAGACATAAACAAACACATAGATGCTCACGGAGATGGTGTTAAAGCCATTGCTCTATGGGTAGACGACGCTACTAAAAGTTATAAAGAAACTACTAGCAGAGGCGCCCAAAGTTATTTTGAACCAAGAAAAGAAAAAGATGCAAACGGAGAAGTTGTTTTCTCAGGAATACATACTTACGGAGAAACAGTCCACGTTTTTGTAGAAAGAAGCAATTACAAGGGTGTGTTTTTGCCAGGTTACAAAGCCTGGAACCCACATTACAAACCAACAGACGTAGGTTTAAAGTTTATTGACCATATTGTAGGTAACGTAGGCTGGAACGAGATGAATAAATGGTGTGAGTTCTACGCAAAAGTTATGGGCTTTGCTCAATTAGTTTCTTTTGATGATAAAGATATCTCTACAGAGTACACTGCTCTTATGAGTAAAGTAATGAGCAACGGTAATGGGCGTATTAAATTCCCTATTAATGAACCTGCAGAAGGAAGAAAAAAATCTCAAATTGAAGAATACATAGATTTTTACAATGGTTCTGGTGTACAACATATGGCATTAGCAACAGACAACATTATAGAAACAGTTACAGCATTAAGAGATCGTGGCATAGAATTTTTAACTGTTCCCAGCTCTTATTACGAAGATGTTTTAGATAGAGTTGGAGAAATTGATGAAGATCTAGCCCCTTTAAAAGAACTAGGTATTTTAATAGATAAAGATGAAGAAGGTTACCTATTACAAATATTTACTAAGCCAATTTTAGACAGGCCAACAATGTTTATAGAAATTATACAGAGAAAAGGCGCTAAATCTTTTGGTAAAGGTAATTTTAAAGCACTTTTTGAAGCTATAGAAAGAGAACAAGAATCTAGAGGAACGTTATAAAAACCTCAGATTATTAGGAATGCTTTAATTTTTGCATTTAAAAGCTAAAGTAGTGTTAACACTTTAGTTAAAGTAAGTTAAAACCAATTACAACTTTGAAAGAATGTAGTACTTTTGACGGCATAAGGGGTGGTTCCCTTATTAACTTTAAGTATTGGTTTTTCATAATTTAAAGTTTGGTTGGTTATTTAGGAAAAGCCTAGTTTTAAGACTAGGCTTTTTTTTTGCGCAATACTTTGGAACAAAAGTTGTTTAAATAATTGTAAAGACATTAAATTGTAGTTTCAATTTTAGTAATTTTACAACTATCGATATGAAAAAAGTATATATAATAATTCTGCTATTTACCGCCTTATCTGTAAACGCACAAAACAAACATAGTGCATTTAAAGCCGGTGAGTGGTTGCGCTTTAGAATTCATTACGGAATCTTTAACGCCAGCTACGCAACTCTACAAGTTAAAAACGATAAAGTCAACAACAAATCTGTTTACCATGTAATAGGCAAAGGAAGAACTACTGGTTTAGCTAGAGTTTTTTTTAAGGTAGATGATGTTTACGAAAGTTATTTTGACAAAGACAATGGTAAACCTTACAAATTTGTTAGACAGGTTAGCGAAGGAAGCTACACCTTAAATCTAGATGTAGAATTTGACCACAAAAACAAAAAAGCTGTTTTAAACGATCATAAGAAAAACAGAAAATTAGATTTTAAGATAGAAGACAATATACAGGATTTAATCTCTGCATTTTATTACGTAAGAAACAATTACGATGCAGATCAATTAGTAAAGGGAGAAACCATTACTCTTAATCTTTTATATGATGATGATGGCATTTTTAAATTTAAACTTAAGTATTTAGGAAAAGAAACTTTAAAAACTAAATACGGTAAAGTAGAATGTCATAAATTTAGACCCTACGTAGAGTCTGGACGTGTTTTTAAAGAACAAGAAAGTTTATCTCTTTGGGTTTCTAATGACGAAAATAAAATTCCGATTAGAATAAAAGCAGATTTAGCTGTTGGCTCTATAAAAGCAGACCTAGATGGTTATGCAGGTTTAAAGCATCAGTTTAAAATAATAATGGATTAACACTTAATGGACAATAAAGAAAAGATAGCGTCTCAAATCTTAAAATTAGAAGAAAAATATAAAGGATCTGGACAAGATTTAAGTTCTTATCTAGATGGCTTACTTTATGAAAAGTACCTTACCTATTGGGATTATATACATCTAGACACGCTATTAAGCTTACAAATACCTAGAACGCATTTCCCTGATGAAGAAATATTTATAATGTACCACCAAATTACAGAGTTGTACTTTAAACTTATTTTACATGAACAAAAACAAATTGTAGACGATAAATCTCAAGATGTTGCTTTTTTTACAGAGAAAGCAAATAGAATAAACAGTTACTATAAAGTTCTTATTTCATCATTTAGTATTATGATAAATGGTATGGACAGGGAACAATTTTTAAAGTACAGAATGGCACTGCTTCCCGCAAGTGGCTTTCAATCTGCACAATACAGAATGATTGAGTTGTACTCGGCTCCTCTAGAAAACTTAGTTCATAAAACTAAAAGAGATCAATTTTCATCAGAAGACAGTATAGAAGAACTTTACGAAGAAATTTACTGGAAAAACGGCGCAACAGATAAAGACACTGGAGAAAAAACATTAACATTAAAACAGTTTGAGTATAGATATACTCCACGTTTAATACGCATTGCCAACCAGGTAAAAGAAAATACTATTTACCATAAATATTTAGCACTCCCTAAAAAGAGTCAAGAAAACAAAGAATTAATAGATGCCTTAAAAGCATTAGATATTAATGCAAATGTTAACTGGCCGTTAATGCATATGGGTTCCGCTTACAGATATTTAGCAAAAGACAAAAAGCCTATAGATGCTACTGGAGGCACAAATTGGAAAGACTATTTGCCGCCAAGTTTTCAAAAAGTAGTGTTTTTTCCATATTTATATACAAAAGAAGAGTTAAATAATTGGGGAAAAGAATGGATAGACCATATCTTTAACCCCGAAAAATCTAAGTAATGCAAAAATTTATCCTCTTTCTTTTATCAATAACCACATTTATTTCTTGCAAGGATAGCAAGGTTAATAATAACAATGATGATTTACCAAAAGTTATAACTATAGAAAAACCTATAGTTGCAATGGAATATGGTTTTAACTTAGATAACTTTACGGTACTCCAAGACACTATTAGAAATGGCGACAGTTTTGGCGAACTAATGACCAATAACAAGGTAGACTATCCTAAAATTCATAAAATATCTGAAGAATACAAAGATAGTTTTGATGTTCGTCGTATAAGAGTTGGTAAACCTTATGTTATTCTAAAATCTAAAGACACTACAGAAACAGCTCAATTTTTTATCTATGAAAACGATCGTATAAATTATACTGTTGTAGACCTTAGAGACTCTGTAAATGTTTATAAAAAGAAAAAGAAAGTTACTTACGTAGAACGCGAAGCTTCAGGAATAATTAACACTTCTTTATCTGAAGCCATACTAGAACAAGGTATAGATTACAATGTAACTAATAATTTATCTGAAATATATGCTTGGTCTATAGATTTCTTTAGACTACAAAAAGGAGATAAATTTAAAGTTATATATAAAGAACGTTACATTAACGATACAATTTATGCGGGATCAGAATCTATAGAAGCTGCTTATTTTGAACATAACGGAAAGCCCTTTTATGCTTTTGAATATACTACTGACTCTTTAAAACAAATTGCAGACTACTATGATCAAGAAGCAAACAACTTAAGAAGAGCATTTTTAAAAGCACCTATAAAGTTTAACTACAGAATATCTTCTCGCTATAACCTAAACAGAAGAATAAAATATTACGGCTATAAAGTAAGGCCACACAAAGGAACAGATTATGCTGCAGCAATTGGCACACCTATTATTGCCACTGCTAATGGTACCGTTGTAGAATCTACAAGACGTGGTGGTAATGGTAAATTTGTAAAAATAAAACACAACGGCACATACAGTACTCAGTATTTACATATGAAAAACCAAAACGTAAAAAAGGGTGAATATGTTTTACAAGGCGATGTTATTGGCTGGGTAGGTATGACCGGGAATACCGGAGGACCTCATGTTTGTTATCGATTCTGGAAAAACGGTAAACAAGTTGATCCTTTAAGAGAAAAATTACCAACGGCAGAGTCTATTGCAGATAGTTTAAAAACTGGTTATTTAGATTTTATAAACCCTAAAATGGCTCAGTTAGAAAAAATAGTTTACCCTAAAAAAATTATCACAGAAGACAAAGAAGAAAACATAATTAATCCATAAAAATGGCATTACAGAACACCAACCCTACTACAACTGCTGCTTGGCAAAAATTAAAAGAAAACTACAATAACACTAAAGATCTTAAGGTTAAAGATTTATTTAAGGATGATGAAAATCGTGCTAAAAAACTAACCATAGAGGATAAAGATTTTTTGTTTGATTATTCTAAACACAGAATTACAGAAGATACTGTAAAGCATTTACTAGAATTAGCAAACGAGGTTAATCTAAAAGATGCTATAAAAAGCTACTTTAAAGGAGAGCCAATAAACCAAACAGAAGGAAGAGCCGTTTTACATACTGCACTACGCGCAAAAGAATCTGACTCTGTCTTAGTAGACGGAGAAAACATAATTCCTGAAATATACGCTGTAAAAGAAAAGATTAAAAACTACACAGAACGTATTATTTCTGGAGAAAGTAAAGGGTACACAGGCAAATCATTTACAGATGTTGTAAACATTGGTATTGGCGGATCAGATCTTGGACCTGCAATGGTTGTAGAATCGTTAAAATTCTACAAAAACCATTTAAAAATGCATTTTGTTAGCAATGTAGATGGTGACCATGTTCGCGAAATACTTAAAGAGTTAAATCCAGAAACAACACTATTTGTTGTTGTCTCAAAAACATTTACAACACAAGAAACATTAAGCAACGCCACAACAATAAAAAAATGGTTTTTAAATCCTGAATTTAAAACCAAAGAAAGTGATATTGCTTTACATTTTGCAGCTGTATCTACAAATGCTACTAAAATAGCAGAATTTGGCATAGATGCTAATAACGTATTTCCTATGTGGGATTGGGTTGGCGGACGCTTCTCTTTATGGAGTGCCGTAGGCCTTAGTATTGCCTTATCTGTAGGATTCGCTAATTTTGACAGTCTTTTAATGGGCGCCAATGAAATGGATGAGCATTTTAAAAACACAGAGTTTTCAGAGAACATTCCAGTTATTTCTGCCCTACTAACTATATGGTACAACAACTTTTACAATGCAGAAACTGAAGCTATAATACCTTACTCACAATACTTAAGTAGATTTTCCGCATATCTACAACAAGGTATTATGGAAAGTAATGGTAAAAGCGTAGATCGTAATGGCGAACCTGTTACTTACCAAACGGGAACTATTATCTGGGGAGAACCAGGAACAAACTCGCAACATGCATTTTTTCAGTTAATACACCAAGGAACAAAAGTAATACCAGCAGAATTTATTGGCTTTAAAGAATCTTTATACGGTGATCAAGATCATCAAAATAAATTAATGGCCAATTTTATAGCGCAAACAGAAGCTTTATTAAATGGTAAGAGCAAAGAGGATGTTTTGTCTGAGCTAAAAGCAAAAGAATTAAGCGAAGAAGAAATAAAAAAATTACTTCCTTTTAAGGTTTTTGAAGGCAATAAACCTACAACAACACTACTAATAAACAAATTAACTCCAAAAAGTTTAGGAAAATTAATAGCCCTTTATGAACACAAAATATTTGTTCAGGGTATAATTTGGAACATTTTCAGCTATGATCAGTGGGGTGTTGAGCTAGGCAAGCAATTAGCAAATAACATCTTAAAAGATATAAATGCTGACAAAAACGAAAAACACGACCCTTCTACATTACAAATTCTACAAAATTTTAAGAAATAACATTTTCTAAAAGTTTTGTTAAAATGGCGTTGATAACTTCTTGTTTATCAACGCCATTTTAACTTAAATTTATGTTATTTTTGCGTTAACTGATTTAACATTCTGTTAACGTACAAGTTGTATAAATTATACACTTTTGTGCCGTTAATAAAAAACTAAAGAACAAAAGAAAAATGAAAAAAAATTACTTCGTTTTTGTCGTTATGTTATTATGTACGGCATTCGCATTTTCACAAGGAACCATCACAGGTAAAATTATGGATGGTGACTTAGGAGGACCTCTACCAGGAGCAAGTGTAGTTGTAAAAGGAACTACAAATGGTATGGCTGCCGATTTTGACGGTAACTTTAGCATAACTGCCCCTAGTAATTCTGGTGTTTTAGTTGTATCTTATATTGGATACATCACCAAAGAAATAAGCTTTAGCGCAATTGGTAATGTAGGCAAAATTACATTAATGCCAGATGCAGAAGCTCTTGAAGAAGTTGTTATTGTAGCTTCTGTAGCTGTAGACAGAAAAACTCCGGTTGCTGTTTCTACAATTAGTGCTGCTGACATTGAATTAAAATTAGGAACACAGGAATTTCCTGAAGTTCTAAAATCTACACCTGGTGTATACGCTACCAAATCTGGTGGTGGTTTTGGTGATGGTAGAATTAACCTTAGAGGTTTTGACTCTGAAAATGTTGCTGTAATGATTAACGGGGTTCCTGTTAACGATATGGAAAACGGTAGAGTATACTGGAGTAACTGGGCTGGATTATCAGACGTTACTTCTTCTATGCAAGTACAAAGAGGCTTAGGTGCTTCTAAAGTAGCTGTACCTTCTATTGGTGGTACTATAAACATTTTATCTAAAACTACAGACGTAGAAAAAGGTGGAAGTATTATTGGTGGTGTTGGTAACGATGGATACCAAAAGTATGGCGCTACTTTATCTACTGGTTTAATGGATAACGGATTTGCTGCTACAGTATCTGCTTCTAAAACAACTGGTGAAGGTTATGTAGACGGTACACAATTTAATGGTTTCAACTATTTTGTAAACATCTCTAAGCAGATTAATGATAACCACAAATTATCTTTAACTTCTTTTGGTGCTCCACAAACACACGGACAACGTCAAAACAGAAGTTCTATTGATACATATAGAAACGCTGAAAGCGGAATTAGATTTAACCCAGATTGGGGTTATAAGAATGGTCAAGTTACTCATATAGAAGATAACTTTTATCACAAGTCTCAAACGTCTTTAAACCACTATTGGAATATAGATGACAAATCTATTTTATCATCTGCTGTTTATGCCTCTTGGGGTAAAGGTGGTGGTGGTGGTACTGCTGGTACTAACACAGATTTATTTAAAACTAGATTAGGTGGTTCAGATCAGCCAGTAGACTTAGACAATATTGTAGAAATTAACCGCGAAAATGGTCGTCAAGGTTTTGGTTCTGAAGCTTACTTAAGAGCTTCTGTAAACAACCACGAGTGGTTTGGATTTTTATCTACTTACAAAAACTCTTTAACTGAAAACTTAGATTTATTAGTAGGTATTGATTTAAGAGATTACACTGGTGATCACTATTCTGAAGTTACAGATTTATTAGGTGGAAACTATGCTTTAGATAATGACAATGAAAACAACCCAAATGCTAGACTACAAGTAGGTGACAAACGTCAATACCATAACATTGGTAACGTAGGTTGGCAAGGTTTCTTTGCACAAGCAGAGTACTCTCAGGACAAGCTTTCTGCATTTTTATCTACTGCATTATCTAACACATCTTACCAAAGAATAGATTACTTTAACTACTTAGATTCTGATCCTGACCAAAAAACAGACAGATATAACTTTTTAGGATATAGTGCAAAAGGTGGTGCTAACTACAATATAGACGACAACCATAATGTTTTTGCTAATATTGGTTACTTTGAAAAAGCTGCAAACTTTGGTGGTGTATTTGTTGGATTTGACAACGAAAACCAAAACCCAGATGCAGAAAACCAAAAAATATTTAGCGCTGAAATAGGATACGGTTACCGTAGTGAAAAATTAGCTGCTAATGTAAATATTTACAGAACTACTTGGAATGACAGAACTGAAACAGCTACATTTAACAATCCTGATGGAACGTTAGGTACTGCAAATATTTTAGGAGTAAATGCATTGCACCAAGGTATAGAATTAGACTTTACATATAGAGCTACAGACGAATTAACTATAACAGGTATGGCTTCTTTTGGAGACTGGACATGGCAAAACAATGTTACAGATGTAGAAATTTTTGATGAAGATCAAAACCTGGTTAACACGGTAGACATTTATATTAAAGATTTACATGTTGGTGATGCTGCACAAACTACAATGGCTTTAGGACTTAACTATGAGGTTATGCCTAAAACTAACTTAATCATAGATTACAACTACTATGATAACTTGTATGCTAACTACAATCCTAGTGAACGTGGAGACGCATCTACACCAGAAGCATGGAAAGTACCAGATTATGGTTTATTTGACGCAGGTTTAAGACACGGCTTTAAATTAGGCGAGTACGACACAACAATTACTGTTAGAATGAACAATGTTTTTGATACAAGATACATTGCAGATGCACAAGATGGTGGTGACCACGATGCATTAACAGCTTCTGTTTTCTATGGTTTTGGAAGAACATTTAGCCTTAGCACAAAAATTAGATTTTAATTAAAAAAGCATATTTAAGATGAAAAAAATAATTTATTCACTAATCGCATTTGGGTTTATTTTCACCTCTTGTGATCCAATGGAAGACATAAATAAAGAATTAAACGTTTACAATGCAATTGATTCTGAAATTGGAAACCTAGAGTATACTTTTACAGCTGATGATTACGCTGACTTTTTTGAGTTTGATTTTCCAAATTTTAGTTCTGTAGACGATGCAAAAGCATTAATACCTAACTACCTTACAGAAACTTACCCTTTTTTAGGTGTAACATATAATAACGATATCGAAGTTGAACAAGCATCTTCTGCTATAATGACTTTTGATTGGTATAACAAAATATCAACTTATGATGCTGAAGTTAGAGAGCTTACAGCTGAAGAACACAATGATATAACAGGTGATACTTATGGTAACTTTTCTGATGAAGATCATATATTCGATTTCTTAGCCGCTGAATACCCTGCTGCTGAAGAAGGTGATTTTGTTTCTTTACGTTACGAGTATTACGCAGGTACTTCTGCAGAACTTACAGATGGTTTCTTATTTGAAAATGGATCTTGGACTAGATTTGCTGGTTTTACACCTGCAGAATATAATGCAATGGGAGAAAACTTCCCAAACTTCTCTAGCCATGATGAAGCGGCTTTAAAAATACCTGTAACTTTACCAGAACGTTTTAAGTTTGAAACAAAAGAAGCTGGTGATATTGCTGTTGCAACATACGAGTTATATACAAAAGTAGGTGAAGATGCAGATGGTAACGACATTAGAGGTACTGTTACGTATACAGCAAACTTTATATATAATGGTTCTACTTGGGCTAAATATAACAATGTAGCTACAGAAACAATTCAGTTTGCACACGATGGTATTACTTGGGTTCCTGACAATACAATTAAGTACACTTTAGCTGCTGCAGATTATGCATTAGTTGGTAATGATGCTTATGGAAACTTTGACGTAAGAGAGGGCAAAGACGAAGCTACTGCTGAAGCAAGATTAGCTAAAATAAATACAATTTTATTAGCTAATTTCCCTAACGCAGAAGAAGGGCAAAAATTCTCTGTATCATATAATGTATATTCTGGATCTAATGAGGTTTGGATTATGAATGTTATTTTAGAAGGTGGCGTTTACGTTCTACAATAGAAAAATATTACTTTAAAATATTTAACCTCTATCTAATTTATTTAGATAGAGGTTTTTTCTTTAATTCCTTTAAAACTTTAATAAACAACACTTAATTTAGCAAAACACTAAAAATCACCGTAACTATTAGAAAGACTAGATGATGATGAAACTAAACAAATCAGTAAAAAAGTACATTTACGTAACTGCTTTTTTTGCAATAACATTAGGTTGTAGCAGTTCAGACAGTGGTACAGATACACCAGACCCAACACCAGTTAACAAACCAATAGCCGTAAATGATGATGTTGCCGGTATAGAAAATGAAGCGTTAATTATAAGTACGCTTTTAAGCAACGACTCTAGAACAGGAGCTAGTATAACTTCTTTTGATGCTAATAGTACTGGTGGAGCAACAATTGCAGAGAACAGAGATGGAACATACACATATACTCCGGTTACAGACTTCATTGGCGTAGATACTTTTACATACACTATTTGCGATTCTGAAGACACTCCTAATTGCTCTACCGCAACAGTTACTGTTACTATAACAGACGAAGGAAACCCTGTTGCTATTGATGACGCCTACACAACAGTAGACAGCACCCCTATTACAATTACAACCGCCCTAAACAATGACACCACAACAGATGACGCTGTTTTAACATCTATAGATGGTTCTAGCACATCTGGTACGGTTGAATTAAATGAAGACGGACAAATTGTTTATACTCCACAAAATAATTTTACAGGAGAAGATTCTTTTACATATACTATTTGCGATAATGACAAACCAGAGCCAACTTGTGCTACTGCTACAATAACAATAACAATTGCAGAAAGACTTAGCTTTAATATCCCTGCAGAGCTACAAAGCTATTATCAAAATGTTGCTTTTTCTAATAATGCCGATGTTACCTTTAATGCATTAAAAGAACATACCACTAATAAACACACTACTATTTTATCTTACGGACAAAGACATAACTATTTATACAATGCAGATGAAGATGAAACTATTGCAGATAACGTTATTTTAATGTATTCAGGAGAGAGTAGAGATTACAGAGAATATACTTCTGGTACAAACACACATTCTCCGCAGACGTTTAATACAGAACATATTTTTCCTCAATCTAAATTAGGATCAAATATAGCTGTTTCAGATTTACACCACTTGCGCTCTTGTGATGCAGTTGTAAACGAAAACAGAAGTAACTTTGCTTATACAGATGGCTCTGGAGACTACCAACTAGTAGATGGTAAATGGTATCCTGGTGATGACTGGAGAGGTGATGTTGCACGTATGGTTTTATACCTAAACATTAGATACAACGAAGACTATACACAAGTAGGAACCTTAGATTTATTTTTAGCTTGGAACATAGCAGATCCGGTGTCTTCTTTTGAAGAACAAAGAAATAACGTAATTGAAGATGCTCAAGGAAATAGAAATCCACTTATAGATAACCCATATTTAGCAACCCTAATCTGGGGAGGAGAAAACGCAGAAAATAAGTGGGAATAAACTAAAAATTCACTTTTAAATTCTTAATTTTTATTACTTTTATAGTTAAACAATTTACTATGTATACTACTATTTTAAACTTACACTCTTTCTTTGCTTTTATTGTATTAGCAATTTTAATTTTAGCCGTTGTAAATGCAATATCTGGACTAATAAGTAAAAGAGATTTTAACTTAACTAAAGACTTTAGAGTCTCTTTGTTTGCGTTAATATTATCTCATATTCAATTACTAATTGGTTTACTATTATTTTTTGTATCGCCTAACGGATTTGGAGCTATTAAAGCAAATGGTATGGGTGGTCTAAGTTCTGCTGCTCGCCTATTGGCTGTAGAACATCCTTTTATAAACATCATTGCAATAGTACTTATTACAATTGGTTGGTCTAAACACAAAAAAGTAATGGAAAGTGCTAAGAAATTTAAATTAATAGCTATTTTTTACGGATTAGGCTTATTATGTTTTTTAAGTAGAATTCCTTGGGGACAATGGTTCTAAGACTAATTCGCTAATTTTACTAGCGTAATATAAACCGGAAAATGATCGCTAAAACCACCCGTATAATTACCAACAGAATAGGTGCGTTTTGGGTAGCCTTTGTATCTGCCGGAAGAAGTTAATAAATAAGCAGGATTATAAATTGCTGCTTTATAAAAAGAGAAAGACTCTTTAGTGCTACTTATTAGATTTCCTGTAAAGTAAATCTGATCAAAGATATTCCATTTATCACGGTACGCTAAAGAGCCTTCTCCTTTTCTATACAGACTCTCCATAGGGTTAAACAAAATACTATCTGTCACCTTTCTTTTTCTACCCTCAGTTTTTATAACTTTTTTAAAACTATCATTTATAGGGTCATCATTAAAATCTCCCATACTTAATATTTTTGCATCTGTATTTAAGCGTAAGACAGAATCTATAATTCTTTTATTTAGCTTAGCCGCTGCAATTCTATTAGGCCTACTACGTGCTTCTCCTCCACTTCTAGATGGCCAATGATTTACTATAAAATAAATTTCCTCATCATCTAACAAACCACCAACTATTAATTGGTCTCTAGTGTAATCTCTGTATCCGTTTTCTTTAAACAATAATAACCTATGACTTTTAAAAGATGTTGGCATAAAAACATCTTTTTTATACAACAAAGCAACATCAATTCCTCGTTCATCTGGAGAATCAAAATGTATTATAGCATAACCTTTATTAAATAATACAGGTTCTTTTATTAAATCTTCTAACACCGCATTATTTTCAATTTCACAAACTCCAATTATATCAGGAGAGGACTTAGTTACAGAACTACCAATTTCTGACAAAACTAAAGCCATATTTTTTAGCTTATCTCTATACTTTTCTCCCGTCCATTTGTCCTTGCCTAAAGGTGTACGATCATCATCAAATGTATCTGGATCGTTAATTGTATCAAATAAATTCTCCAAATTATAAAAAGCAATTGTTCTTGCTTTATATTCTTTTTCATCTTGAGAAAACACATTATCAATCGTTATTAAAAATAATAACAATAAAAAACCAAAGTACTTACAACCGATATTCTTACACATTAACTAAATATTTTTATGAAAATAAGGAATTTTCCTTAAAAAACTTTATTTTCACAACTATATGAGATTGTTTTTCAGTGTTTTATCATTTATAATTGCCATAAATTTTACTTTTTCTCAAACTAAAAAAAGCATTAAAGCTACTGTTTTAAGCAAACAAGAGAATAATATTAAGATACAAGGAAGTGCTATATTGGAAGGAACCTCAACTAGTATAGAAATTATTTCGGGCACACTATTAATCAGTACCATACAAAAAGGCAATTACATATTAAAAATAAATGCTGAAGGTTACACGTCTATAAGATTACCCATTTCAATAGCAGAAGAGAATATAGATCTAGGCATAATTTATTTAGAAAAAGACATTACCACAGAAAAAACAGATAACTTAATTTCTTTAACTGAGGTAGATATATCTAACGACGAAAGCACCACAATAACATCTGGCTTATTACAAGCCACCAAAGATATCTTTTTAAACAGGGCTGCGTTTGATTTTGGACAGGCATTTTTTAGAGTAAGAGGATACAACTCAGAATATAGTCAAGTATTACTTAATGGCATTCTAATGAATAACTTAACAGACGGCAGACCTCAATGGAACAATTGGGGAGGTTTAAATGATGCAACAAGAAATCAAGAATTTACATTTGGCCTACAACCTTCTAATCATAGTTTTGGTGGTATATTAGGAACAACAAATATAAATACACAACCCTCTAAAATGAGGCCTGGAACACGTGTTTCTTTTTCAGCAGCGAATAGAACTTACGCAGGAAGGTTAATGACTACACATACAGAAGCTACCAACAAAAAAGGAATTACCTATAGTGTTTCTGCCTCTCGTAGATGGGCAAAAGAAGGTTATATAGAAGGTACTTTGTATGATGCTTTTTCCGTTTTTGGCGCTTTAGAATACCAATTAAACAGTAAAAATACATTTTTAGCAACAGCAATATTAGCCTCTAATCGCAGAGGTAGATCTTCTGCTTTTACAGAAGAAGTTTTTTTATTAAAAGGAAGAAAATACAATCCGTACTGGGGAGAACAAGATAAGAAAATTAGAAATTCTAGAGAACGTAAAATTGCCCAGCCAGTATTTATACTTAATCATTTTTATAAAACAGAAAATCTTAAATTAAACACAGGCTTCTCTTATCTATCTGGTCCGCAATCTAAAAGTAGACTCGGTTACTATAATGCTCCAAACCCAGATGCAACTTATTATCGTTATTTACCTAGTTTTTACATTAACAGCCCTATTGGAGCTAATTTTGAAAGTGCAGAAACAACAAGACAGGTCTTTATTAAAAATTCACAATTAGATTGGAAAAGCATTTACGAAGCCAACAATGCATTAGAAGATAAAAAAGCTTCTTATGTTTTATATAATGATATTATAGACGATAAAGTAGTAACATTTAACACCTCAGGTAACTTAAAGATAAATTCTAAATATTCTATAGATTTTGGATTGATGTATAAAAATTTAAAATCTCATAATTATGCTAAAATTGAAGATTTACTCAATGCTGATTATCATCTAGATATTGATACTTTCTCTAACACAAATAATGATATAAATGGCTCTACAAGAAAAGGCAAAGATGAAATTTTTAATTACAACTACATACTAAATGCCACCAATCTAAACTATTTTTCACAATTAAGAGTAAGCTATAGCAAATGGTATGCATCTTTATCCGCAAGTATAAATCAACTTAACTACCAAAGAGAAGGTCTTTTTAAAAACGAACGTTACTTAGACAACTCTATAGGCAACAGTTCCAAAGTAAACTTCACAGATATAAACTTAAAAGGTGCTTTTACTTATAAAATTACAGGCAGACATTGGGTAAATGCTCAATTTGCCGTAACGCAAAAACCAACAACACTACAAAATACATTTGTAAACCCTAGAGAAAACAATACAAGTGTAGAAAACATACAAAGTGAACGTATTAAAACTGCAGATATAAACTACCATATACGCCTTCCTAAATTAACCGGCAGAATTTCTACTTTTTACACCGAATTTAAAGGAGCTACAGATGTTAATTTTTTCTTTGTAGAATCTGGAATAGGGTCTGACTTTGTACAGGAAGTGGTTACAAGCATAAATAAAAGACATATGGGAATAGAAATTGGCTTAGAGTACCAACTATCTTCTTCTGTAAAAGCTTCTGGAGTATTTGCTTTAGGGGATTACACATACGATAACAACCCTAATGTTGCCATAAATTTTGATACAACAGCAAGTACAGATGAATTAATAAACACAGAAGGCTATAGCAATTTAGGCACAAGTTCCATACACGGTTATAAACTTGCTCAAGGACCGCAAAAAGCATTCGCTTTTGGCTTAGAATACAGAGATCCTAAATATTGGTGGGTTTCTGGTTCTGCAAATTTCTTAGGTAATAACTATGCTAATATTTCTACCATAACAAGAACAAGTAGTTTTTATTTAAACCCAGAAACTAAAGAACCTTTTCCTGAAGCAACACCAGAAAACGTAAACAAACTATTAGCACAGCAAAAAATGGAAGATTTTTATCTTCTTAATCTTGTTGGCGGTAAATCTTGGATTATTAAAGGCAATTATGTTAGTGTGTTTGCAAGTGTTAACAATGTATTTAATACCGTTTTTAGAACTGGAGGTTACGAACAGAGTAGAAACGGAAATTATGGAGAAATGTCACAAGACAACCTTAGCACAACACCATCTTTTGGCACTAAATATTGGTATGGCTATGGGCGTACTTACTTTTTAAACCTAGCTATTAGCCTTTAATATTATGTATAAGAAAATTACACTCGCACTGTTTTTATTTGCACTCCTTATTGGTTGTGTTGCGGACAAAGATTTTAACGCTCCAAAAGACAATTGTACAGAGCTAACAACAAATGCAACTTATGCAGATCTAGAAAGTAGCACTACAGGAGAAATAGTTAAAGTTTTAGATAATATTATAATAGAAGGTTACGTAGTTTCATCGGACATTGAAAATAACTTTTTTGGAACAATACACATTCAAGATAAAGCAGAAAACCCAACAATAGGAATACAATTTCTTGTAGACACCAGAGATTATCATCTTAATTATAGAAATGGTGAAAAAGTATTTATCAAACTAAAAGACCTATATATTGCTAAAAAAAATGGGTACTACGTTATAGGTGGTGTTTTTACTTCTTTTGGGAATAAATCCGTAGGCAGATTACCTAGCTTACAAGTTAAAGAACATCTATTTTCTAGTTGTAATACTACTATTGCTACAGCTACTAAAACCTCTCTTACCAGTTTAGAAGATTATATGGTAAATACTTTAGTTGAAATAGAAAACCTAGAATTTATAGAAGAAGAATTAAACCTAACATTTGCTGAGTCAAAAGAAGAAACAGAGCGCACATTAAAAGACTGCCTAGGAAACCAAATTAAGCTTATAAATAGCGGTTATTCCGATTTTGCAGACAATGTATTGCCTATTAACAACGGAAGCGTTACAGCCGTTTTAATTAAAGATAAAAACGAACTTAAATTACAAATAAGAAGTATTAAAGATCTTAACTTTATAAATGATCGTTGCCCTCCCATTGTTACCGAATATACATCTACAGCAGTCTTAATTTCTGAAATTGCTGATCCTGACAACAATGCAGGTGCGCGGTTTATTGAGCTTTACAATAACAGCGACGAACCTTTAGATTTAAATAACTGGAAGCTTAACAGATACACTAATGCCAACACAGAAATTAGCTCCTCTATAGATTTATCTGGATATGTAATTAATGCCAAAAGCACTCTTGTTATGTCGCCTAATGCCACAGAGTTTACCTCTGTCTATGGTTTTGTACCAGACATAAGTGTTAGCACAAATAGCCCAGCTGATTCTAACGGGGACGACAACCTAGAACTAGTTGATCCTTTTGGAGCGGTTATAGATTTATTTGGAGTTATTGGCGAAGATGGCTCTAATACCAATCATGAATTTGAAGACGGAAAAGCAGAACGTAAAGATTCCGTTACAAAAAGCAACAGGAACTTTACATTTAATGAGTGGATTATTTTTAATGACACCGGAGAAAATGGAACTTCTAAAATACCACAAATAGCACCTACAGATTTTACTCCAGGTATTAGATAATTACTCTGCTAACTCTTCTAGTAAGTTTTGCAAATCTTTTGGAGTAACAGGCTTTAAAATATAATCGCTAACAATATCATATGTTTTAACACGCTCTATATCTCTTGGGTCAATAGATGAGCTAATAATATAAATTATAACACCTTCTCTTATGTGTCTTGGTATTTTTTGAAAATCGTCTAAAAATTCCCACCCATTCATAATAGGCATATTTAAGTCTAAGAAAATTAATTTTGGCAACTTCTCTTTTGCCACTCTTAATCTATTTAGCTCTTCTATAGCGTCTAACCCATTTTCAAAAACGTGAATTTCTTCGCAAAAATCTACGTCTTTCATTATACGTTTTGTTCCATATACAAAAATTGGATCATCATCTATGATACAAGCGCTGTGTATTTTATTCATTTTTTAGTATATCTTATTTTTTATATGAGTTAAAATATAATGTAAATGTTGTTCCTACATCTACAGAACTATCAACTTCTATTTTTCCGTTCATTGCCTCTATCTGACTTTTAGTAATAAAAAGCCCAATTCCTTTAGAGTCCTTATGCTTATGAAACGTTTTATACATTCCAAAAATCTTATTCTGGTGCCTTTTCATATCTATTCCAAGGCCATTATCAGAAAAGCTTACTATAATTTTATCTCTTTCTCTTCTTGCTTTTATATCTACAACTAATCTTCTTTTAGAAGAACAATACTTAACACTATTGGTTAATAAATTTAGCAAAATACTTTCTACATAAGCAGGTACTGCACTAATTATATATTCTTTTGGTATTTGCACGTTTAGTATTGCATCATTTTCCTTTAGCAGTGCCGCAACACTTTTTCTTACATTATCAAAAACATCTATAATTTTTACACCCTCTAATTTACCTAAGACATTTAACTTTACACTAACCACTTCATTTAAATGCGAGATAGTCTCATCTAAACTTTCTGATGAATCGTTTAACATTCTAATTAAATTCTCTCTTTCTTCCTTATCGGTTTCATTAATTAAGAAACCTGTAAGCATAGATAAATTAGTAGAATGCGATCTTAAGTTATGAGATACAATATGTGCAAAATTAGTTAAACTTTCATTTTGATCTGCAGTTATCTTAAGAACTGCCCTAACCTTATTTTCTGCCTCTTTACGAGATGTAATATCTACAACCTGCGATATAAAATGAGATAACCCACCATCTATTTTACTCACTTTAGTGACAGATAAAATAACATAAACTATATGTCCTTTTTTATGAAAATATCTTTTTTCTATTTGATATTGATCTATCTCACCTAACGTTAGTTTATCCAATAAACTTAAATCTGTTATATAGTCATCTGGATGAGTAATGTCTTGAAAAGTTAATTCCATTAGCTCCTCTTTTGTGTACCCTAAACTAGCGCATAAACTTTTGTTTATTTTTAACCAAGAACCGTCTAAACCAATTAAAGCCATACCAACAGATGAGTTATTAAAAACACCTAAAAATGACTCTTTTCTCTTGATTAATTTTAATTCAGTGTGTTTAAATTCTGTAATATCCCAATTGGCACCAATCATCTTGGTTTCAATACTATCAGGGTATTTATGAACTTGCGCTATAGATTTTATATATTTTATTCTACCATTTTTAAGTCTAATTCTAAATTCTGTATTAAACTCAACTCTATGCTGTATAGCAAAGTCCATTTCTTTTATAACCCTATCTCTATCTTCTTGTAAAACACTTCGTTTCCAAGCATCATACGTATTTCCAAAGCCACTTAAATCTGCTTCATACAATAAATACGTATTTTCATCACAACTTAACTCTTGACTAGCTAAATCATAATCCCAAACACCTATGCTCGCTGTTTTGGTTGCTACATTATGTCTTAGCAGTATTTCTTGGTAATTAATTTCTGCTTTCTTTTTACTATCTATATCTTGGAAAGTCCCTGTTATTTTAGCTGCTTTATTGTTAACGTATTCTACCTTACCAATAACTCTTACCCACTTTTCAGCTCCCTTTGCTGTAACTATTAGCAACTCAGTATCCCAAGGGGTTCCATCACTTATTGCCTCGCTAACAAGCGCTACTATTTTTTCTCTATGATAACCTTCTTTGTAAAAACTTACCGCCTCTTCTAAAGCAGGAACATAGTTTTCTGACACCTCGTGAAGTTCTTTGGTTATGTTAGTCCAATAAACCTCATTAGTAATTAGGTTAACTTCCCACCCACCAATATTAGCAACTTTTTGCGCTTTTAACCTATACTCATCTTCGTTTCGTTTGTTAGAAATATCTTCACAAACAATAATTAACCCTCCAACTTTACCTTTTTCTTTTTCCCAAGAATTAATTTTAAAGTTTAGCCACTGAATCTTTCCACTCGGAAGTATTGTTTTTTCTCCTTCAAAACTTATAAAACTACCTTTAAGGCAGTATTCGTGTATTTTCCTAATCTCTTCTGTAGTTTCAGGAAAAATTTGGTAGTAAGATTTGCCAATAACTTCTTCACTGGCTAATCCTAATTTTTTGCACCACAACTTAGAACAACTAATAAAATTCATATTGGTGTCAAAAACACCAATTTCTATGGGTGAATCTTCAATAAACAGATGTAAAAGCTCTTTTTGCAAAATTTTGATAATGGTTTAACTTTAAATATAGCACAATTCTTATCAAGTAAGAAATAACTTTCTTTAAATTTATTTTTTTTATGCAAAACAAAGAAAAAACAACATATATACCTTATATTATGGTGTTTAAATAACAAAAAAGGCACATCTATAAATAAATGTGCCTTTTTTAAAATGAATTAACATATTCTTTTCCTATTTTTTAGGAAAGTTTTTGTGACTCATTATTTCTTCTATCTGTAATGTATGCCTTTCCGAGTGTGCAGAAATAAAAACCATTAATTGCACTCCGTCTACAACACCAAATGGCATTTCTCCGTAGTGATTTCTTAAATTATTTTCTGTTCTTTTAGCGTACTTTATATTTTGCTTTCTTTTCTTAAAGAATGCTTTTACAGTTTCTTTATGACTTCCAAATTTTCCTGATGGCTTAAAAGCTTCTGGCGCTTTTGCTTTGTTTGTTCTATCTAACATAATAGCTATAACCTCATCATCAGTAATTTTAACTAGATCTCTTTTAGATGCATCTGCTGGCGTTTTAACCGCAGCTTCTACAGCTCCAAAAATATTGCTTTCTGATACTGCTATATGCTCTACACACTCTGCTACAGACCAAGACTCCAAACTACTCTTAAAGTTTAATTGCTCTTGACTAAGCCCTTTAATAGCTTCTAATAAGTGTTTTGTAGTTCTTGTCATCTCTGTAACCACAAGCTCCTTATCTGCATTGCTTAACCCCTTGTTTACAGGCATAAAACTAAGCATTAACAATGCTATTACTCCGTAAATTACTTTTTTCATTTGTGTTTATTTTTAGTTGTATTATATATGTCTCTTTTTTCTAGATTAATAACAGTAACAACTATAAAAAGAAACATTTTTATCTTTTTTAAAAGTAGTACTTTTATTGCACAACTATAATACGTTAAAATTACCACTATGGACGCTCTTAATTCTTTAAAAATAGTTCTAATACAAACCTCTATTTATTGGGAAAATCCTGAAAAGAACAGAAGCTCCCTAAGTAAAAAAATAGCACTACTTATTACTGACACGGACCTTATTATTTTACCTGAAATGTTCACAACCGGTTTTACTATGAATCCTAGTAATATTGATAAAAACCAAGGTGAAGTAACTTTAAAATGGATGCAAGAAATTGCTTATAAAAAACAAACTGCAATTACAGGAAGTATTCTTTTTTTTGAAGACAACACCTATTACAATAGATTATTTTTTGTATTCCCAAACGGAACTTACACTACCTACAACAAAAAGCATACGTTTACATTGGCTGGTGAAGACAAAGTATACAAAGCAGGAACCAAAAAACTAATTGTAGATTATAAAGGTTTTAAGATTTGCCCATTAATTTGTTACGACTTAAGGTTTCCTGTATGGGCTAGAAACACAGAAAACTATGATGTTTTACTTTATGTAGCAAATTGGCCAAAACAACGAATTACTGCCTGGGACACCTTACTTAAGGCTAGAGCTATAGAAAATATGTCTTATTGCATTGGGGTGAATAGAGTTGGCGTAGACGACCCTGGATACGAGTATATAGGACACTCTGCTACTTATGATACACTTGGCAATGAAATTTGTTTTTCTACTAATGAAGAAATTTTACATACCACAATACACAAAGAGCACATAGATGAAACTAGAAATAAATTAAAATTTCTAGAAGACAGAGATACTTTTACTTTGTAATTTGAAAAGTTAATGTTTCTTCCCAATTAGCTCTTAACTCTACAATAGGTGAATAGCTTATCTTTTCCGGAAACTTCTTTTCTAAATAATTTCCTGTATCCCACTTTTGGTTTCCGTTAGTATCTTGTATTACCTTAACCTGGTATTTTCCTGGCTTAACGTTTTTGTATACAAATGACTTAGGTTCTATCGCAAATTGTTCCCTTATTAATTTTCCTGACTCATCTACCAACTGTACTATTACAGGATAAACAACTGCCCCTGATAATGCAACCGTAAGTAAACTATTTTCAGTAGGGTCTACATAAGAAACTCGGTATGTAATGGTATCATTAACAGCTCCAAAAAAATCTGTTATTGCAGATGGCAACATTGTAATACTATATTCATTATCTAAAGGCACAACCATATCAAAATCTAATCTATTTTTAATAGAATCTAATTTTACAGGCGCATTAACTGCAATAGTATCTTTGTCTACAATTTTAATTTTAGAGGTATCTATTTTCTGTATCGGAATATTAGCTGCGATCCAAAACGGATTCTCTTCACTTATTCTTTTATTAGAAACCACATTAAACTTTAAAGAATCTGCTGGTAATTTTCTTGTCTTAACCGTAAATGTATCTATCGTTTTTTCAAAATCATTTATCACTCTAAAGTTTAAAGAATCTGCTTCAAAAGGGCTAATCCAATAATTTAGAGTGTCTTTATCTATTTCTTTAGTCACTTTAGTTTTTACACTATCAGGAAGGTAACTTAAACGTTCAATTTTTAAAGTATCTCCATTGCCTTGGTAACCAAATATAATTTTATTTTTAGCAGCATAACTTGGCACAGAAACTGTAAAGTTTGGAACTTCTTTAAACAAACTAAGCTCATAAATAGAATCTGTTGGCACAGTAATAGTATGGTCTAAGTACGCTATTTTATCTAACCCTTGATCAAACTTATTATTATTACCTTCATCTTTTAAAGCAAATAATGCATACTCACCAGCCTTTAAATTTTTAAGCGAGAAAATATTAGTACTGTCTAACGTATTGGTTATATAATAAGGAGGCTCCTTGTATATAATAGAATCTGTAAAAGTACTATCTACTTTATACAACATTACACTTATAAAGTTATCTACTTTTTTCTTAAAGGCATCACTTACAACACCAGTTAAGCTTAAAGAATCTATATAATCTCCGGTAGAAAACACATAACTTAGAAAGCTACTTGGATTACCTTCATTATTATCCTCTATACTTTGTCCAAAGTTAAAAGTGTATGTTGTATTCTCTTTTAAAGTATCTTTTATAGTAATTTCTATAAATTTACTTGCAGATCCTTGCGGAGTAATTTCTGGCTCGTATTTTAAAGGAGGTGAAACTATAAGTTGTTTCTGTATGTCTTTAAGTTTTATATACTCGTTAAATTCTAACCTAATAGTTTTAGACTTAAAATTTGTAGATCTATTAGCTGGCACAGAATTTATTACTTCTGCAGGCGTAATATCTTTTGGTCCACCAGACGGCGTTCCTCTTCTTGCGCATTGCACTATTGCAAATACCATTAAAAATAAAAAAAGTAAGCTTAAAATACGTCTTGCCATAACCTAAATATTAGCGCAAAGAAACAACAATTTACACAAAGATAAAATTATGGAACCACCGCAATTGTTGCAACATAAATTGTAACTCCTTTTGCTTTTTTTAATGCTATTGCACAAGCCTCTATAGTAGCTCCTGTTGTTATAACATCGTCTACCAATAAAATGGTTTTTCCGGCTATACTATCTTCATCCAAAACTTTATATAAATCTTGATTGGCTTTCCACCTAGAAAATCTGTTTCGTTTTGTTAAAGTCCTTGTATTTACAGTTTTAAAAAGAGTATCTTCTTTGTACGTTGCGTCTAGGTGTAATGCTAGTTCTTTGCCAAATAAGCTTACTTGGTTGTAACCTCTTTTTGTTAATTTTCTCTTATGTAGCGGAACAGGCGCAACAATATCTATATCTAAGCGTTCTTTTATAGATTGCGCGTACCATTGTCCAAAGAAAGCACCTATTTGCTCTTGGTTTTTGTATTTTAAGTGATGAATTATGTTTTTTACTATGCCATTTTTAGTGAAAAATAAGAAAGAATTCACCTTTTTTATATCAATTCTACCATAGAAAATACGGTCAACAGGGTTTTCGTCGGTAAAATTATACTCGGTAAGAGGTAGCTGATTTCGACAAACGGTACAAATTAACCGTTCACCTAATAGCAAAGGTGTATTACATCCAAAACACCCCAATGGCATTAGTATTTTATTGATATGATTTAGTATATTTGACAACTTATAGTACCCCAATTATAACCCTACTTAAAATTACCCTCTACTTTTGATGGACCCACAAGATAACAATTTAAAATACAAAGTAATTATAGCTGCGCTTGCGGCCGTGATTCTGGGTATCTTAATTGCTTTTTATTATAGTAACGCCCAATCAAACAGCAATATAACTTATTTAGAGAGTCAAAAAAAGGTACTTACAGACAAGCTTTCCACAATGCAAGCCAACATAGAAAGTCTGTCTTCTGAAAACGAAGTAAGCAATATAGATTTAGAAGTAGCAAACAGTAATGTTTCTATGTTATTAGATTCTATTGGACAACTAAATTTTGACATAGAAAAATACGCAGAAAACAAAAAAGCTTTATACAAGTGGCAACTTAAATATGATAGCCTAAATATTAAATATAATTCTCTTAAATATAGCAATGTTGTTTTAAGTGAAAGTGTACAAAAAGCTAAGAAAAGAGCAGAGCAATATAAATCACAAGCTCTTGCATTGTCAGAAAAAGAAGATTTAGAAGACGCCAACAATAAAAAGAAGGACTTAACTAGTAAAACATACCTAAAGCTTAACCGCACAGAAGCACTTGCTTTTAGAATACGTGGCGGTAGAGATATTAATACAAACAAAGCCAATCTTATTTCTAAGATTAGAGCTTGTACTGTAATCACAGGTAATCCTAATGATATTAATCTTAAAAAAAGGTTATACCTTCAGTTTTTAAACCCTAATAAAAGTGTTATTGCAAATAACGCCAACATAATTAATGTAAATGGTAATGAATACAGCAAAGCTATAGACATTATTTACACGGGTGTAAACGAAGAAATTTGTGATAATATTAAAGTTCCTTCCGGTTCTTTAAAAGCAGGAATCTACACATTAAATGTGTTTGAAGATCAAAAATTACTTTCTTCTATAGAATTTGAATTAAAATAATTCAATCTATTAACACTAAAGTTCTATTTTTGCCATATGGCAAATCAAGAAGACAAATTTAAGAAGGTTATATCTCACGCAAAGGAATACGGTTATGTGTTTCAATCTAGTGAAATATATGATGGTTTAAGTGCTGTGTACGACTATGCACAAAACGGAACAGAATTAAAGAACAACATTAAGCAATATTGGTGGAAAGCAATGGTGCAACTGCACGATAACATTGTTGGTATAGACTCTGCTATTTTTATGCACCCAACTGTTTGGAAAGCTTCTGGACATGTAGATGCATTTAACGATCCTTTAATAGACAACAAAGATTCTAAAAAAAGGTACAGAGCAGATGTTTTAATAGAAGACTACTGCGCCAAAATAGAAAACAAAATAGAAAAAGAAGTAACCAAGGCTACTAAGCGTTTTGGTGATGCTTTTAACAAACAAGAATTTATTACAACTAACCCACGTGTTGTTGGTTACCAAGAAAAGATAGATACTATTTTATCTAGAATGGGATCTTCTTTAGAAAAAGAAGATTTAGAAGACGTAAGAAACCTTATTGACGAGTTAGACATTGTTTGCCCTGTTTCTGGTTCTAAAAACTGGACAGATGTTAAGCAATTTAACCTTATGTTTGGGACTAAATTAGGAGCCTCTGCTGACAGTGCAATGGACCTTTACTTAAGACCAGAAACAGCACAAGGTATTTTTGTAAACTTTTTAAACGTACAGAAAACTGGACGTATGAAAATTCCTTTTGGTATTGCCCAAATAGGAAAAGCGTTTAGAAACGAGATTGTTGCAAGACAATTTATTTTTCGTCAACGCGAGTTTGAACAAATGGAAATGCAATTTTTTGTTCGCCCTGGCACACAAAAAGAATGGTACGAGTCTTGGAAAGAAAATCGTATTAAATGGCACCTATCTTTAGGCCTAGGCGAAGATAATTACCGTTTTCATGACCATGATAAATTAGCACACTACGCAGATGCTGCGGCAGATATAGAATTTAAATTTCCTTTTGGATTTAAAGAACTAGAAGGTATACACTCTAGAACAGATTTTGATTTAAGTAGTCACGAAAAGCATTCTGGTAAAAAATTACAATATTTTGACCACGAAATTAACGAAAGTTACGTACCATATGTTGTAGAAACATCTATTGGTGTAGATCGTATGTTTTTAGCTGTTTTCTCTAACTCTCTTGTAGAAGAAGAATTAGAAAACGGATCTACTAGAACTGTTCTTAAATTACCTGCTGTATTAGCGCCTACTAAAGCTGCTATTTTACCACTTGTTAAAAAAGATGGTTTACCAGAGATTGCTAAAGAAATTGTAGAAGATTTAAAATGGGATCATAAAGTAATTTATGATGAAAAAGATGCAGTAGGTCGTCGTTACAGAAGACAAGATGCCAATGGTACTCCTTTTTGTATTACAGTAGATCACCAAACAATAGAAGATAAAACAGTAACAATACGTCATAGAGATACTATGGAACAAAAACGTGTTGCTATTACAGATTTAAAATCTATTATAGATGCAGAAGTATCTATGAAAGAATGGCTTAAAAGAATTTAAGTTTTTAAGTTGATATAAAAAAAAGAGCTCACTATAGCATTTGCTAATAGTGAGCTCTTTTTATATCTAGTATTTTAGTTTAGAATCTAAAACCAATAGAAAGTCCTGCTCTAAAAATAAAATCGTCCTGAAAATCTTTTGGATTAATATTTCTTCCAAAACCACCATTAAGCTCCAACGTAAAACGTTCGCTACGGGTTACCCATTTATAACCACCTCCTAAACCAAGAGCTACATTACCATATTCTTTTTTAATCCTAGAACCAGACTCTGTTACCTTTTTTTCTCCTTTAATATACAACCCTAAAGCTTCAGCAAATGCTCCACTTCTTGGTGTATCTCCAAAATAGGCTCTAAAATTTGGCCCAAAACCAAAGCTACCATTGTAATCTTCTGCATCTCCATCAAAATGAAGAATAGCACCAACACTTGTATCATCGCCTAAAAAATACTCATAACCAAATTCTACAGACGTAGTTGCTAAAAACATTCCAATATTAAACTTAACTTCCTGATTCTTATCAAAATTAGAATAGGCCTGTGCAGACACCATTTTAGCCGTTAATATAAATAATAGTACTAATAATCCCTTTTTCATAATGTAATTATTTTCTCTGTCTTATTTTTCAGTTTGCGAAAATAGGACTTTTTGTAAGAATCTCTCTCATTCATTTTTCATAGAACCCATTGTTTTGACTATTTTTAATCTTTTTAATTTTATAAAATGAAAATAGTCTCATATAATGTTAACGGTATTCGTGCAGCAATAAACAAAGGTTTTATAGATTGGCTTACTGCCACAGACCCAGATGTTATATGCCTTCAGGAAATTAAAGCCTTAAAAGAACAGCTAGATTTATCTTTGTTTGAAGATGCTGGATATGGCTATAATTATTGGTATAGCGCACAAAAAAAAGGATATAGTGGTGTTGCCATTTTATCTAAAACTAAACCAGATCACGTAGAATATGGTACCGGAATAGACTATATGGATTTTGAAGGACGTAATATTAGAGCAGATTTTGGAGATGTATCTGTAATGAGTATGTACTTGCCTTCTGGAACAAACTTAGACAGGTTAGAATTTAAGCTTACTTATATGGCAGATTTTCAGACTTATATAGACAAACTAAAAAAAGACATTCCAAATATCATAGTTCTAGGCGATTATAATATTTGTCATGAGGCAATAGATATACATGACCCTGTACGTAACAAAAATGTATCTGGTTTTTTACCTGTAGAACGCGAGTGGATAGGGAATTTTATGAATAGTGGCTTTATAGATAGCTTTAGACATTTTAACAAAGAGCCACACAATTACTCTTGGTGGAGCTACAGAGCCAACTCTAGAAACAACAATAAAGGCTGGCGCTTAGATTACGGTATGGTAAGTAAAACCTTAAAAGATCGCTTAAAAAGAGCTGTTATTTTATCCGAAGCAAAACACAGCGACCATTGCCCTATTCTAGTTGAGCTTCAAAAAAAATAAAACCAAATAACACCTTTTACAATGTTGCCACAATTACTAAATGCCGCAGATTTTGATACTATTTTAAATGGCAAAAAAGTAGCGCTTTATACACTAACCAACAAACAAGGTTCTGTTGCTCAAATTACAAATTACGGAGGCACTGTTGTGTCTTTATGGGTAAAAGACAAAGAAGATAATTTTAAAGATGTTGTACTTGGCTATAAAACCTTAGAAGAATACAGAACCAACCCAAATGCATACTTTGGCTCTATTGTAGGCAGATACGCAAACCGCATTGCAAAGGGCAAGTTTACGTTAGATAACAAAACCTATACACTAGCTACAAATAACGGAGAAAATCACTTACACGGAGGCACAACAGGTTTTGACGCTGCCGTATGGGTTGCCAAACAAACCTGCTCGCATACATTAGAACTAACTTACGTTTCTGGAGATATGGAAGAGGGCTATCCTGGTAATTTAGCCGTTACCGTACAATACCAATTAACAGAAGACAATGCCCTAAAAATAACATACTGGGCCATTACAGATAAAACAACCATTATAAACCTTACCAACCACTCTTATTTTAATTTAAAGGGTGAAGGTAATGGCGATATTCTAGATCACAACTTACAAATAAACGCAGAGAAATTTACAAGTGTAGATCAAACCTGTATACCAACAGGCGAGCTAATTCCTGTAAAAAATACACCCCTAGATTTTACAAAAGAAAAAACTATTGGTAAAGATATTAATGCCAATTATGATCAACTTAAAATAGGAAACGGTTACGACCACAACTATGTTATAAATCAAACCGAAACATTAAATTTAGCCGCTAAAGTAACAGAGCCCACAGCAGGCATTGTTATGGATGTATTTACCACAGAACCTGGCATACAATTATATACCGGCAATTTTATAACCGACACTGTGTTAGGCAAAACAAATAAAAAATACCACCCAAGAGCTGCATTTTGCCTAGAGACACAACACTACCCAGACAGCCCAAACAAACCAAACTTCCCGTCTGTTATTCTACAACCAAAAGAAGAATACCATAGCGTAACTTTATATAAATTTAGTACTAAAGCATAGCTAATAATCGTATTGTTGACTACTACATATAATTAAAAACAGGGGCTAAAATTAATAAAGCACAACAACTAACCCTATTAAAACGTTTAGTAGCTTTGTAATAAACACCTCCACATATGATAGCAAAACAAGACTTTACACTTATAGGAGCAGGTATTATGAGCGCTACGCTTGGCGTTTTATTGAAACAATTAATGCCAGATGCCAAAATTTCTATTTATGAAAGATTAGATAAGGTTGGCGCAGAAAGTTCTGATGCTTGGAATAATGCAGGTACTGGTCACTCTGCTTTTTGCGAACTAAATTACACACCAGAAAACGAAGATGGACAAGTAGATATTTCCAAAGCATTAAAAATTAGCGAGTCTTTTGAGGTTTCTAAACAGTTGTGGGCATACCTTGTAAAAAACAATTTACTCCCCGCAAACGATCCTTTTATAAACGATATTGACCATATGAGTTTTGTTTGGGGTGATGAAAATATTGACTTTCTAAAGAAAAGACATACCGCACTTACAGCATACCCTATATTTAAAGATATGTTACATTCTGAAAATTTTGAAGAAATTAGAGAATGGGTTCCTCTAATGATGACAGGACGTAATAAAGATCAAAAAGTAGGCGCAACTAGAATGCCTATTGGTACAGATGTAAATTTTGGAACTATCACGAGAGGTATGATTGCTTATTTGCAATCTTGCGATGGCGTAGAAGTATTTTTAGGACACCAAGTAGAAGACATAGACGATAGAAAAGATGGCACTTGGGAGATAGAAGTTAAAGATTTACATACAAATGAAGAAAAAACCATACACAGTAACTTTGTTTTTATTGGTGCTGGTGGTGGCGCATTAAAACTATTAGAAAAATCTGATATCCCTGAAGCAGATGGCTACGGAGGGTTTCCTGTAAGCGGACAGTTTTTAAAATGTAACAACCAAGATGTTATTTTACAACATGAGGCTAAAGTTTACGGTATGGCAGAAGTGGGTGCACCACCAATGTCTGTTCCGCATTTAGACACTAGAATGCTAAACGGAGAGCGCTCATTACTTTTTGGCCCATATGCTGGTTTTTCTACTAAATTCTTAAAAAACGGATCGTATTTTGACTTGCCTCTTTCTATAGATGCACACAATATTTTTCCGATGTTAAGAGCAGGTTTACACAACTTATCTTTAACTAAATATCTAATAGAACAAGTAGTACAATCACCAGAAGAACGCTTTAAAGCTTTAGAAAAATATTATCCAAATGCCAAAATAGAAGATTGGGAACTTATTACAGCAGGGCAACGTGTACAAATTATTAAAAAAGACGCAAAAGAAGGTGGTGTACTTAAATTTGGAACCGAGATTGTAACCAATAAAAATAAAACAATAGCTGCATTGCTAGGCGCGTCTCCAGGAGCATCTACATCTGTATCTATTATGTTATCTGTACTAAACGAATGTTTTCCTATGCAGGTAAAATCTAAGGCTTGGCAACAAAAGTTAACCCAAATGATCCCTAGCTTAGGCAGGTCTTTAATTACTGACGAAAAACTATGTTTAAGCACTAGAGATTATACTACTGCAATTTTAAAGCTAGAAGACAAATAAAATTAAAAAACCCGATTCTAAATAATAGAATCGGGTTTTACTTTTTTATACTATTGCATTAAAGTAAGCCGTTAGCTTGCACCCACTTAAAGTGGTACTGGTCATCATCTATCTTCATACGGTCTGATATACGTTGCAATCTAGATGGTAACTTTGTTAAATAATCTCTTGCTTTTTCAGCAGAATCATTTAAACCTCTTAAATTTTCTATATCCCAATAGCCGTTTAACTTGCTAAGAATTTCTATATAATCTTGAGCAGTATACACACCTAATCTCTGAGCACAATTACTAAAAGTTTCAAAAGCAGTACCTATGCTTCCTCCAGACTCACGTAAAAAATGAGCTGGCATTACAATCTTACGCTTCATCATATCTGCAAAAGCCAATATCATACCATTAGGATCTTGATCCATAATAATTTTTACAAACTCTCTATATGCCAAGTGGTGACGCATTTCGTCTCCTGCAATAATATTGCACATTTTACCAAGCAAAGTATTCCCTTTTTTCTTAGCCATTTGTCCAACTCTCTTATGAGATATGTTTGTTGCTAATTCTTGAAAAGAAGTGTATACAAAGTTTTTGTACGGATCTCTATCTGTTCCAATATCAAAACCATCTGCGATTAAATGCTGTGTAGTAATTTCTACTTCTCTCATATTTACCCTTCCAGATAAGTACAAGTATTTATTTAACACATCTCCGTGTCTATTTTCTTCTGCTGTCCAGTGTCTTACCCATTTAGACCAACCATTTTCTGGTCCGTCATGCTGGTCTACACCTTCTACATCCATTAACCAAGACTCGTACGTTGGTAAGGCCTCTTCAGTTATTGTATCTGCTACTAGTGTAACCCAAAAATCATAACCTAATTCTTTAGCCTCTTCTCTTATTTGCTCAACTTCATTAAAAAAGTTATCACTTTGAGAATCTGGTAAAAAATCTGTTGGCTGCCATATTTTATCAATAGGAACAAGGTAAGAGTCTATAAAACCATCTACCTTGCCTTCTATGGCTTTCATTACTTCTAATCTTATATTGTGTGCAGACATGTTTAATGATTGTTTTTACAAATGTCGTTAATAATTTTTAATTCCTTCCTCTTTCACTAGGATAAAACGAAGCTACCGGATCGCTTTGCCACACCTGTTTTGTTTCTACATCTAACATAGAAAGAGGTCCTTTAAAAGCAGCGCCTGTATCTATATTAAATACATTAGCAGCATTGTGTGGCTCGGTTTTACCTATACGGGTAACAGGCGTATGCCCTATATATATTTCTTTATATCGCAATAATCGTTGCGGATATTTATTATCATCTTCGGTTAAAGTACGGTCTACAGCCAAAGCAAGCTCCCAAAGAGTTCTATCCCAATAAAAAGTCTTTTTAAAATACTCATGATCTACTCCTTTTAAATTGGTAAAACCTGCGTGTAAAAAAAGCCTATCGTTAGCATCTAAATAATAATTTTCTAGGTTTTCTAAAAAATCCATATGCCTCCTTTTTGTAGCATTATCTACATCTGCGTAAGACTTTTTTGTAGACTCACCTCCGTGTAAAACCCAAGTATCATTATGCTCATTTGTTTTTAACCAGTTGAGACAAAGCTCATCATGGTTACCTCTAATAAATGTACAGTTATGAGTTTTCTTCAATTCAATTAAAAAATTAACTGTTCCTACAGCCTCACTCCAACCATCTACATAATCTCCTAAAAAAATAAGGTGATCCCCTTTTGTAACATCTGCAACTTGCAACAATTGTTCTAAAGCCTGTAAACCCGAGTGTATATCTCCTATAACTAATGTTCTCATTGAGTAAATAAAATAAATAGCGCTATTATAAACACTATAGTTAGTACTAAAAAGAATATTTTCCAGAAAGAATATGGTCTTGTACCACTAATTTTTCCTGTTTGCCCGTTTACATAAAAACGATATTCTTTACCACTATAATTGTAAGAACTAACATAAATTGGCAATAAAATATGCTTAAATTTTTCTTCTGATAACTCTATATCCGTACTAAGAACCTGCTGTGTATCACCACCAATATCCTTACAGATCCAATTATGAGCAATTTGTTTGGCCTTTTTAAAAGATTGATGATGCCCCTCTTTTAACGAGATAGTATACTTCTCCGTAACAAAACCCGCTAAAAAACTAGAATTAAATGGTTTTAACTCTTTTAGATTCCAAAAGGCAACCTTGCTAGGTATTTCTCTTTGTTTTTTTTCTGATGCATTAATTAAAATATCATCTACAAAACCATTGACTCTTCCAGATGCTGGGTACCACCTTGTTCTACGTTCTTGCCTAGTACTTGTGCCATTTTTAGTTTTATAGGTTTTGGTAACATAATAATACTCACCTCTTTTACCTACGTAATCTGCGGTCATATCTGCATCAAAAGTCCAATGCGGCACATACACACCGTGAATACCTTCTGCATCTAGAGCTGCTTTTTTAAGTTTATCGGGAGCAAACCAAAGGCTATTTACCCAACTCTTAAATATGCTTCTAGACTTTTTAATATCTATCTGAAAAGGCACAACTGCACTTGGCAATATCCACCCTTCTCGCTCAATATCTTCTATAATTAGAGGCTCACTACAGTATACACATTGTAACGATTTATAGTTCTCTTCTACATGCTGATTGGCACCACAATTTTTGCAATGCAATAGCTCTATAGTTTCTGTGTACGCATTATCGCCAACCACTTTTAAATAATGGTCTAACTCTAATTCTTCAAAACTACTTTTGGTCTGCTCTATAAATTCCTCGTACCCACAATACCCGCAGTTTAATTGCTGCGAGCCGGGTTTATATTTTAACTCTGCACCACAATTGGCACAAGATTTCTTTTGTTCAGATTGCTTTAATTCTTCCATAAAAGTTACCACTTAATAAAGCAGTAAAAAACTATTATTTTAGGATGATGACCAAAACTAGAGCGCATTAAATTCTGCTCTTTTTTGCTGAAACCATTTTTGATAATCAGAAGGATCTTTACACAAATTTTGCATTTCTTTCATTGCTTCTAAATGTGCATTGTCTGCCAGCTTGTACATTTCTATACTATGCTGTTTACTTTGTTCAGATATTTCTTCAAAAGTAGCTGCAGAAAACTCTTTGTCACAAGCGCCTCCTAATTGTCTACAAGTCATTTTTTTCATCAGCCTAAAAATTAATTAAACTGTTGGTAATGGTGGTGGTGTATTACCTCCTAAAAATACTTTCAATTCTTCAATTTCCTGTAAAGCTGTCCAACTTGGCATTCCTTGTTTCCATAATAAAGAATCTTTATTTATGGTTCTGTTTGCAAAAAGCTCTTTTAACTTATCAAAAGTAACAGGACCCATTTGCTGTCCGTTTGCTGCATAAAAATACTGCACTTGAGTTGGCATTGGTGGTGGCACTGCTGCACTTTGTGGCTGTACTGCTGGTTGTTGTTGCATCATTTGCGGATTCATCATTCCGCCCATTTGCTGCGCCATAACAAAGCCCATACCCATACCCATACCAGCACCTGCTGTTCCGCCATCGTTTTTAGCAGCTGCCTCTATAGCTTTAGCTGTTTTAAACTGAGTTAACTTTCCTAAATCTATTTTATCTAACCTACTGTACTCAAAAATTTCCTTTTTAAGTTCTTCTGGCATAGAGACATTCTCTATGTAGAATTTCTCTAGCTCTATACCTACACGACCAAACTCTGGTTGCATTACCTCTTGGCAAGTCTCAGACAACTCAGATGTATTTGCAGCGTATAACTCTATTGGCAAGTTAGCCTCACCAACGGTATCTGTAAAACGTGTTACAATTAAACTTTTTAAATGTTCGTTAACCTCATAATTGGTAAAATTACCATCTGTACCAACAACATCTACAACAAATTTACCCGCATCTTTTATTCTAAAACTATACGTACCAAAAGCTCTAATTTCTGTTAATCCAAAACGAGCATCGCTAAGCATAATTGGGTTTTTTGTTCCCCATTTTTCATCTGTAAATAAGCTCGTATTTACAAAATAAACCTCCGCTTTAAACGGACTATTAAATTTATATTTCCAACCTTTTAAGGTTGTTAAAATTGGTAAGTTTTGCGTATTTAAAGTATATGTTCCTGGCTTAAAAACATCTGCCAACTGACCTTCGTTAATAAAAACAGCAACTTGCCCTTCTCTAACTATTAATTGTGCATTGTTTTTTATTTCGTTTTGGTAACGTTCAAAACGGTGTACAATTG
The DNA here is from genome assembly GCF_900119145.1 of Cellulophaga fucicola. Classification (GTDB taxonomy): domain Bacteria; phylum Bacteroidota; class Bacteroidia; order Flavobacteriales; family Flavobacteriaceae; genus Cellulophaga; species Cellulophaga fucicola. The sequence goes on from NZ_FPIY01000003.1 coordinate 69,826, forward strand.
TATCGTCTGTACTGTTTAACCACTCAATTATATCTATAAATTCGTGACTTAACTTCTTTTTTATTTCATCAAATATTCCCATTCTGGTTGTGTTTTGTTTTTATTCAAAAAAGATAACGTTTTTAAGGCAATTTCTCAAACTAAAAATACAAATAGTTCTGCCAGCTGTCTTTTTAATTATACTTTACTTTTCTTAATATTCTGAAAGCTTCTTTTAGAGATTGATAGACTTTTTTATTATATTTTTTAATTAATGGCTTTGCTTTTTCCATTTGTATAAATGCTTCCGGAAAATTATTTAAATAGCAAATTAAATATGCGTCTGGCAAATGTTCTAAATCTTCCTCTTCTTGCTTTGTTAGTTTTTGTTTTTTCTCTAGCTTTTCAACTAAAACATTGTTCGTATTAAAAATATGATGCAGTGATTTTTTGTTATATTGTGGCGGCTCAAAAATTAAATCGCTATTTATATGATACTTACCATTATCATTAAAGTTTAGCACTACTTTTTCAAACGGATAGTATTTTTGCTGCTTTCCTAAACCCAACTGTACATATTCTGTGGTGGTAAAAGAGTCTTCATTAAACTCTATTGTTATTTCATCTAAATTAGAATAAAACAACTTAACCTGCTCATTAATTAACTCTATATCTACCCTAGAATAATACGTTTTATCTTTTATTTTTTTCTGATTACCCGCCCAGCAAACCACAAACTGTTCTTTAAAAACTTTGTAACTGCTAGTTAAATTTTTATGTCTGTTATTTATAAAATCTATTACACCATCTAATGTTAGTTCTATATTATTTTTTGCGTGTTGTTCTATGGTCGCAACGGCATCAGAATTAAAATCTTTTAACTCTACATTGTATGCTTTTGGCAGGCTAATACTACCTTCTCTAAAAAAGACCGAGCCACCATAATATTTCCAAATATTTTTGCGCAATGCGCAAACTTTGCCGTTAGATTTTATAGTAACCAAACCCACAACTTTACCTTCTGGCAACTGAGGAAACGGTATGTTCTCATAAGAAATTAAAGGAGGATTATCTAGGTATGCGTTTACAAGATTTTGTATTTTACTGTCATCAAAAAAATCTACACCAACTATTGTATTATCCTCATCTTCTACACCAATTACAATAAATGAATTGTTTTTAGGATTACTATTTGCTAAAGCACAAACGTGTTTTAAAAATTTTGCTTTTCCCTCTTTTTGTCCAATATCTATAAAGCGCTTTTTGTCATAAAAACTATTCTCGTCATTATGAGCCAGAAGGTTTTTAACTAAAAGACGCTTATTAATCATTTTAAAAAATGTTAGTTACAAAATAGAGAATCAGCTTTTATTTACAATTGTACTACTTGCTTGTGCCGTACTCATAACTACCAAATCTGCAATATTTACGTGGTATGGTCTTGTAACTACAAAATGTATAATATCTGCAATATCTTCTGGTTGCAAAGGAGTAAAACCTTGGTAAACTTTATCTGCTTTTGCCATATTTCCTTTAAATCTTACTTCACTAAACTCAGTCTCTACCATTCCTGGGTTTACTGCGCCAACCCTAATATTAAACGGATTTAAGTCTATTCGCATTCCCTGATTTATTGCATCTACAGCGTGTTTACTTGCGCAATACACATTACCATTTGGATACACCTCTTTGCCTGCTGTAGAACCAATATTTATAATATGTCCAGATTTTTTAGCCGTCATTTTAGGAATTATAGCCTTAGAAACATACAACAAACCTTTAACGTTTATATCTAACATAGCATCCCAATCTTCTAGACTACCTTCTTGTATAGGTTCTAAACCGTGTGCATTACCTGCATTATTTATTAGAATATCTACATTAGCAAATTCTGGTGGCAAAGAATCTATTTGCGTTATTACAGCCGATTTTTCTCTTACATCAAAATTTAAAGTATGTACTGCTACATCTTTTTCTAACTCTTTTTTTAATGCATCTAAACGGTCTTGCCTACGTCCGCAAAGCACAACGTCTATATTGTTTTTAGCAAATATTTTAGCGGTTGCCATACCAATACCGCTTGTAGCACCAGTTATTAGTGCAATTTTATTTTTATTCATTTTCATCTATTTTTAAGGTACAGGGTGCCCTTGACTAGCTTTTAATAAAATAAACCAATCTTCTAATTCTAAATTAATATGTAATGCGCCAACTGAGGCAGTTATACGCTCTGGTGTTGCTGTCCCAACTACAGGATGTACGTTAGCAGGGTGTTTTAAAACCCAAGCCAACAACAACTGATCTTCGGTTGCGTTATATTTTTTGGTTAATGAACTTAAAGCTTCTTTTATACGAGTAGTTTGCTCATTTTTTGTTTTAAAATAAGACCCTAAAGAACTCCAAGCCATTGCCATTCTTTTATTTGTAATACAGTCATCTAAAATACCGTCATACATAACAGTGTTTTGGGTTAATGAAAACTCTACTTGGTTACCTAAAACAGGAACCGCAGTCTCAATCATTTGTATTTGCGAAGGTGTAAAATTAGAGACTCCAAAATCTATTATTTTACCCTGGCTTTTAAGCTGATAAATAGCCTCTGATATTTCTAAAGGATGCATTAACGGGCCAGGTCTGTGCAGTAATAAAAAATCTAAATAATCTGTTTTTAAATTTTTTAAAGATTGATGAACCGATTCAATAATATATTCCTTATTGTATTGGTAATGTCCAATTTTAGCCTCTCTGGCATCGCAAACGTGCTGTATTCCACATTTACTTATAAGTTGTATATTATCTCTAGAAATGCTGCTATTTGCAAAAGCTTCACCAAACATAGCCTCATTTGTATAGCCACCATAAATATCTGCATGGTCAAAAGTGGTAATACCTGCATCTAAAGAATGTTGCATTAGTTTTATAATTTCTGACTCAGATAAGTTTTTTCCCCAGCTTCCCCAGGTCATTGTACCTGCTATAATTCTCGAGTAATTTTGTGTTGTCTTCATAATAGTTGTAAAAGTAAAAAATAAAATCTCCAACAAATAACAATAGAAAATGAATTATAGTAAGAAGTATTTTATTAACGTCCTTTTATATTTTAGAGTTTTTTCTTAACTTCATTAAGTTGATTGTTTAACAAACGACTTAATTATGAAAAATCTCATACTCATACTTTTCTTTTTAAACTCTTACAATTGTTTTTCTCAACAAAACAATTCTAAAACTATACAAGAAATTAAACAAACTACAGAATACAAAGAATGGCATTCCGCGTTACTAGCCTATACCCTTTTTAATTATAAAAAATTTAACCTTACAACATCAAAAGTTTTAAATAAAAGTAGTTATTATTATATTCTAAATGAATTAGGAGATAACAAGGCTGAAAAGAGCTATGCTTTTAGAAAAAAACTAGCTACTTATGACTTAAACTTATCTCCAGATGAAGTTTCTAGTATATTTATACAACCGATTACTCTTGAAGCTAAAGAAAAAATGAACTAATTTTTTGTCTGGTTTTAAAAACTTTTTTCAACTTTTTAAGTACATTCAAAAAATCCTCCTTTTAACTGCTATCACCTGTTTTTCATAACACTATGTGAAAATTAGAAATTAATTCCTTAAATAGTTCATAATAATAGTAGTATTACGCAACATTTAACCTATTATTAACAGCAGAAACGCAAATAAATTTAGATTTTGCGTGTTATTAAATACTTTTATATTTTGCACAACAATTTTTAATGGCTTATGGAAGAAAATACTACAGTAGATATTAGTGCGGTTAATGAGAAGATAGCTCAAGAAAGTGCTTTTATAGATCTACTAATGCTAGAGATGAACAAAGTAATTGTGGGTCAAAAGCATATGGTAGAACGCCTACTAATTGGGTTGCTTGGTCAAGGTCACATTTTATTAGAAGGTGTACCTGGATTAGCAAAAACACTTGCAATTAACACTTTATCTAAAGCCGTAAAAGGCAAGTTTAGTAGAATACAATTTACACCAGATCTTTTGCCTGCAGATGTTGTAGGTACTATGATTTTTAATATGAAAGAGAATGATTTCTCTATTAAAAAAGGTCCAATTTTTGCAAATTTTGTTTTAGCAGATGAAATTAACAGAGCTCCTGCAAAAGTACAGTCGGCATTACTAGAGGCTATGCAAGAAAAGCAAGTTACTATTGGTGATGAAACTTTTGTTTTAGAAAAGCCTTTTCTAGTAATGGCTACGCAAAACCCTGTAGAACAAGAAGGTACTTACCCATTGCCAGAAGCACAGGTTGACCGTTTTATGCTAAAAACAGTAATTGATTATCCTAAATTAAACGAGGAACAATTAATTATGCGTCAAAACTTAACTGGTTCTTATGACGAGGTTAAACCAGTTGTAACTGTACAGCAAATTCTAAATGCACAAAAAGCAGTTAGAGAGGTTTATATGGATGAAAAGATTGAAAAATACATTCTAGACATCATATTTGCAACACGTTACCCAGAAAAATACAACCTAGAAAGCTTAAAACCACTTATTAGTTTTGGAGCATCTCCGCGTGGTAGTATAAACTTAGCTACTGCAGCAAAATGTTATGCTTTTATAAAACGTAGAGGTTATGTTATTCCTGAAGATGTTAGAGCAATTGTGCATGACGTTTTAAGACACAGAATTGGAATTACATATGAGGCTGAAGCAGAAAATATTACTTCTGAAGAAATTATTAATAAGATTATAAACGAAGTAGAAGTGCCTTAGATCAGTCATCAGTTATATGTCGTGGTTAACTGTTTTTAAACACAAGCCACTTACTAGTTAATGTACACTGCAAACTGAAGAATGGATACTAAAGAATTACTTAAAAAAGTTCGTAAAATTGAGATAAAGACTAGACGTCTTTCCAACCATATTTTTGGTGGGGAATACCACTCTACGTTTAAGGGGCGTGGTATGACGTTTAGTGAGGTGCGCCAATACCAATTTGGAGACGATGTGCGCGCCATAGATTGGAACGTAACAGCACGCTATAACGAGCCATACATTAAGGTTTTTGAAGAAGAACGAGAACTTACAATGATGCTTATGGTAGACGTAAGTGGATCCGAAAACTTTGGAACTACCAATCAATTTAAAAAAGATGTTGTTACAGAAATATCTGCTACACTTACCTTTTCTGCATTGCAAAATAACGATAAGGTTGGGTTAATCTTATTTTCTGATCAAGTAGAACTTTTTATTCCGCCTAAAAAAGGAAAAAGTCACGCACTGCGTATTATTAGAGAACTTTTAGAGTTTAAACCTAAAAGCACTAAAACCAACTTAACAGAAGCTTTAAAATATTTAACCAACGTAATGAAAAAGAAAGCCATTATTTTTGTGCTATCAGATTTTATTACCGAAGACTATTTACAAACCCTGCGTATAACAGGTAAAAAGCACGATGTTACGGGCATACGTATTTATGATGAACGAGAAGAAACGATACCTAATATTGGTATGGTACAAATGCAAGATGCCGAAACTGGAGCTATACAACTAGTAAATACACAATCTAAAAAAGTAAGACTAGCTTACGGTAAGCACTACCAAGATAAAGTGACTTATTTTAAAGAAACATTTACCAAATCTGGTTGCGGCACACTAAGCTGTAGAGTAGATGAGAGTTATGTTAAAAAATTATTAGGCTATTTTAAGCGAAGAGGATAATGACAATTATTAAAGATCAAATAAAGAATAATAGTAACACATTGCTAAAAACAATGTGTGCCCTTGTGTGTCTTTTTTTAGGTTCGTTTATTAGCTACTCGCAAAATAAACCAAAAATAACCGCAGACATAGACACTACAACTATTAGAATTGGCGAACAAATAAAGTATACCATTTTAGTAGATGCCGATTCTACAGCGCAAGTTATATTTCCTGAAGACCAAACCTTTTCCCCTTTAGAAATGGTTGAAGCATTAGAAATAGACACTACAAAATACAAAGACCGCATTACTTTACAACGTGCGTATGCATTAACTCAGTTTGATTCTGGTGCGTACACAATACCAAGACAACGAATAGATGTAAACGGACAAGCTTTTTTTACAGACTCTTTAAGAGTAAATGTTGGTACAGTTAAAGTAGATACTTTTGCTCAAAAAATGTACGACATAAAGCCACTTATAGAAGTGCAAAAGCCATCTACATTTCCTTGGTTACTTGTTTCTATTATTGTGGTAAGCTTGTTACTTGTTGTCTTTTTAATCTATTGGTTTATTCTACGAAAAAAACCATTAACAGAACAAGAAAAAATAGCATTATTACCACCATATGATCGTGCTTTAATAGAACTTAAAAAATTAGAGAATTCTAAATATATTATTCAGGATGAGTACAAAGAGTATTATTCTGAACTTACTACAATTGTACGTTCTTATTTAGAAGAAGATGTAAAAATATCTGCTCTAGAGAGTACAACAGATCAGCTTATAAGCAAATTAGAAATGCTTAAAGATGCCGGACAGTTAAAACTAGACAACGATACAATCTCACAATTTAAGCGTGTATTACAAACTGCCGATTTAGTAAAATTTGCGAAGAAAAAACCAGAAACGTCTATTGCAGAGCAAGACCGTATGGCTATTGCACAAATTGTTGAAAAAACACACGAAGCTTTACCAGAGCCTACAGAAGAAGAATTGCTTAAGAATGAGGAATACTTAGAAGAACAGGCTCGAAAAAAAGAAAAGAAAAAATGGATTATTGCCATTGCTACTTTTGTTGGCGCATTGTTAATTGCTACAGGTGTTCTTGTAAAAGTTTACGGTTTTAAAACAGTTAAAGACACTGCTTTAGGACACCCTGTTAAAGAACTTTTAGAGAGCGATTGGGTACAGAGTTCTTATGGCTACCCACCAATACATATAGAAACACCTAAGGTATTGGTTAGGCAAACTGTTGATTTACCTGAAGAGGCAAAAACTGTTATTAAAGAACTACAGTTGTTTACATACAATAGCAACAACACATTATTTGCTGTTAGCGTTTCATCATCAACTTTTGCAAATCCAGAAACAGACCCAGATTTTAATCAGGTTGCAGAACAAGTTTTACAAAAACTAGAAGCTTCTGGCGCTAAAAACATTACAACAAAACAAGAAGAATTTACAACCTTTATATCAGAATCTAAAGGCCTTAAAATATATGGGTCGGGTAAATTTAAAACACCTAAATCTGATGAATTGGTTAACGGAGAATACGCTTTAATTTGCTTTGGAGGTAAAGGTTTTCAGCAGCAAATACTTATCACTTATTTAGCAGACGATATCTACGCTAAAGAAATTGCAGAACGTATTTTTAATTCAATTGAAGTTAAAGAAGATAAAACAGAATAAATGTTAGAGAATATCACTTTTGCTAATCCTCAGCTTTTTTGGTTGCTATTATTGCTACCATTGGCTATGCTATGGTATTTCTTTAAACGCAAAGAAGAAACTGCTGCTTTAAAAATATCTAGCATTAAAGGTTTTACAGATACTAGTATTTTAGCCAAACTAAAACCACTACTTTTTATATTTCGGTTATTGGCTTTAGCAGCCATTATAACTGCATTAGCAAGACCACAAACAAAAGATGTATCTACTAGAACAAAAACTACTAAAGGTATAGATATTGTTATGGCTATAGATGTATCTTCTAGTATGTTGGCTAGAGATTTAAAACCAGACAGATTAACTGCCCTAAAACAGGTTGCAGCAGAATTTATTAAAAAGAGACCTAACGACCGTATTGGCTTGGTAGCTTATGCTGGCGAGAGTTATACAAAAACACCAATTACTAGTGACAAGTCTATAGTACTATCTTCTTTAAGACAAATTACACACGGACAGTTAGAAGACGGCACAGCAATTGGCATGGGGTTAGCAACTGCGGTAAACAGATTAAAGGATAGCAAGTCTAAAAGTAAAGTTATAATTCTGCTTACAGATGGTGTAAATAACTCTGGTTTTATAGAGCCTAAAACTGCTGCAGATTTAGCTGTAGAGTACAAAATAAAAACATATACCATTGGCCTAGGTACAAATGGCAATGCATTAACACCTATTGCTTTTAATCCAGACCACACCTATAGGTATGGTATGAGGCAGGTAGAGATTGACGAAAAATTACTTGAAGAAATAGCACAAGTTACAGGCGGAAAATATTTTAGAGCCACTGACAATAAAAAGTTAGCTGCTATTTATGATGAAATTAATAAGCTAGAAAAAACAGATATAGAAGAAATTAAATACACCAATTTTGAAGAAAAATTTAGACCTTTAATTCTTTTGGCTTGTATTTTGCTTTTACTAGAATGGGTAATGCGCAACACATTATTTAGAAGTTTTATCTAAACAATAAGATTAAGAAAGACAAATGATACAAATAGACGAAAAATCATATTTCTATTTACTTTTCATCATTCCTGTAATGGTGATCATCTTTGTGCTACTCCTAATCTGGAAAAAAAGAGCGCAAAAGAAATTTGCAAATTCTCATTTATTAAAAAGGTTAACCCCAACAAAATCTGGCTTTAAATCAATCTTAAAATTTACTGTTTTTATTTTAGGCTTAACACTCTTAATTATAGGTTTAACAAACCCCAAGATTGGCACAACGCTAGAAACAGTAAAAAGAGAAGGTGTAGATATTGTATTTGCCGTAGATGTATCTAAAAGTATGTTGGCAGAAGATATTGCCCCAAGTAGATTAGCAAAAGCAAAACGCATAGTATCAGAAGTTATATCACAACTTGGCAGCGACCGTATTGGTATTATAGCCTATGCAGGACAAGCATATCCACAATTGCCAATTACAACAGACTATGGCGCTGCAAAAATGTTTTTACAAGGTTTAAACACCGATATGCTTTCTTCTCAAGGTACAGCTATAAACCAAGCGTTAGATTTAGCATCTACCTATTATGATGATGACGAACAAACCAACAGAGTTTTGTTTATTATCTCTGACGGAGAAGACCATTCTGAAGGCTCTACAGCAGGTCCTGTAGAAAAAGCAGTAGACCAAGGCATTAAAATATTTACCATTGGTGTTGGATCTGAAAAAGGAGCACCAATTCCTATAAAAAGAAACGGCGTTCTAGAAAGTCTTAAAAAAGATTTACAAGGCGATGTTGTTATTACCAAACTAAACAAAGATGTTCTAGAAGATATTGCAGATGACGGAAACGGACAATATATAGATGGTACAAATACAGAAACTGCTGTAAATATTATAAAAGAAGAATTAAATAAAATGGATAAAACCGAGTTTGAAGCCAAACAATTTTCTGAATACAAAGACCAGTTTCAATGGTTTATTGGCGCAGGATTGTTCTTCTTGTTTTTAGACATTTTTCTTTTAGACCGAAAAACAAAATGGCTTCAAAAACTTAATTTGTTTAACGAAAAAGAAGTAGAATAAATGAAAAAGCTAGTATACATTGTTTTTTTAGTAGGATGCTTTACTTATGCACAAGATGCAGACGTTAAAGAAAAAGAAAAAGCATTAAACACATCTAAAACTCTAACTTGGGAAGCTAATAAAGAGTTATCTGAAAATAAGTTTGCTGAAGCAGAAGCAAACTACCGTAAGGCAATTTCTAAAAGTAATGGTAATGCCGCCGCACCTTATAACTTAGGTAATGCTTATTACAGTAACGAAACATATAGCGAGGCATTTGGCCGTTTTAAACAAGCTGGTGAATTAGCTACAAATAAAAAAGATAAACATAAGGCATACCACAATATGGGTAATGTTTTTATGAAAAATAAAGAGTACGAGAAAGCAGTAGAAGCCTACAAACAAGCCCTTAGAAACAACCCAACAGACGAGGAAACTAGGTATAACTTTGCCTTAGCAAAAGAAATGTTAAAAAAGCAACAAGACGAAGACAAGAAAAACGACCAAAATAAGGACGATAAAAAAGACAACAAAGAAGACCAAAAAGATAAAAACGAAGACAAAGAAAAGAACGAAGGAGACGGAGACGATAAAAAAGACGACCAAGGAAAAGACAAAGACAAGAAAGACGGCGAGGATAAAAAAGATAAGGGAGACGAAGGCGACAAGGAGAACAAAGACGATAAAGATGGTAAGGGTGATGATGATAAAAAAGATCAGAAAAAACCTAATGATAAAGGTGATAAGCCGCAAGAACAGCAGCAACAACCAAGACCAAACCAATTATCTAAACAACAGGTTCAGAACTTGCTAAAGGCAATGCAGAACGAAGAAAAGAAAGTTCAAGAAAAAATGGACGCTAAAAAGGTAAAAGGCGCTAAAGTAAAGAACGAAAAAGATTGGTAGTAGATAAAATGAAAACTAAGCTATACATACTATATATTCTAACTTTTTTTACTGTTTTAGGCGCAAATGCTCAAGACAGTGAGGTTACGTTTTCTGTAAAGATTAGCAAAGAAAAACTAGGTCTTAACGAAAGGCTTAAAGTTGAATTTACCACGAATAAAGATGGTGATAATTTTACAGCTCCAGACTTTAATGGTTTTAATGTTTTAATGGGTCCGTCTACAGCTATTAGTAGATCTTGGAACAATGGTGTGCGCAAATTTTCATTATCGTACTCTTATATTTTACAACCTAATAAAAAGGGGAGCATCACCATAAACCCTGCAACAATTACTATTGGCGGTCAATTGTACAAGTCAGATGCTAAAACAATAACTGTTACAGAAGCTGTTGTAAACCCTAATGCTCCACCGTCTGCAAGTGACATTGCTAAAGATGGCCTACACTTAGTAGCAGAAATAACAAAAGGAGATCCATATTTAAACGAAGCCATAACTGTAATCTACAAACTATATGTTAGTCCGTCTATAGAGGTTTCTGGCTTTCAGGCAGTAGACAATCCAAAATATAATAATTTTTGGAGTCAAGACATTCCTGTAAAAAGGTATGTTACTAAAGATGATAAATACAAAGGAGAAGAGTACAGATCTGTCATATTAAAACGTGTTGTTTTATATCCGCAAAAAACAGGAAAACTAGTATTAGAACCACTTTCTTTAGATGTTGGTGTACAAGTACCAACGCAAAGAAGAGATTTCTTTGGAGGCCCTATATATGCGCAGGCTAACTTAAGAGTTTCTGCTGGAAATAGATATATAAATGTTAAGGCATTACCAGAAGAAGGTAAACCTGCAAGCTTTACAGGTGCAGTAGGAGATTTTAATTTCTTTGTAACAACAAGTAAAACACATTTAAATGCAGCAGAGTCTTTACAAGCTAAAGTAGAGGTTACCGGTAAAGGAAACTTAAAATTATTTGACATTCCTACCTTAAATCTACCAGGATCTTTAGAAGTATACGATCCAGAACATAATGAAAAAATAAGCACCTCCTACTCTGGTATGGAAGGTAAAATTAGTGATAGTTATACAATTGTACCGCAATACAGAGGTAAATATCCAATACCTACAATAGCATTCAGTTACTTTAATCCTGCTACTAAAAAATACCACACTCTAAACTCGGCAGAGACAGTAATAAATGTTTTAGAAGGACCTACAAGTAACGAGGAAAAAGCAGATACGGCTTCTAACACACCTACTAAAAAATCTGTAGAAACAAAAGGCAAACAGTTTAATTTTATTAAAACTGAAGGGAATTTAAAACCAATTGATACTAGTTACTTTTTTAATTCTACAAACTATTATTTATGGCTCTTATTACCAATACTACTAATTCCAATTGCTATATTTTTGGGACGTAAAAGAGATGCCATTGCTAAAGATGTGGTTGGTAATAAAATAAGAAAAGCCAATAGATTGGCTCGCAAATATTTATCTGCAGCCAAAAAAACGTTAGGAAAAAAAGAGGCTTTCTATGTTGCATTAGAAAAAGCATTACACAACTACCTAAAAGCTAAATTAAAAATTGAAACATCTGAATTTAGTAAAGACAAAATAACAGAGTTACTAAATGAAAAAGAAATAGACAATAGTACAATAGAAGGATTTTTATCGCTCTTAAAAAACTGCGAAATGGCACGTTATAGTCCATTTTCTAACGTACAAATGAAACAAGATTACGATAAAGCAGGTGAAGTAATTTCACAAATGGATAAACAACTATAATTATGAAAAAGATACTCTTTATACTTGTTTTATGTATTTCATTTTTGGGATACTCCCAAAACAACGACCTATTTAAAAAAGCTACAGAAGCTTATAATGATGGCAAGTATGATGCTGCTATAAAAGATTATTTAGCAATTATAGAAAACGGAAAACATTCTGCCGAGCTCTATTATAATTTAGGTAACGCCTATTATAAACTTAACAAAGTAGCTCCTAGTATTTATTATTACGAGAAAGCATTGTTGTTAAAGCCTAATGACCCAGAAATAAAAAATAACTTAGGGTATGCAAAAAATATGACTTTAGATGTTGTTAACCCATTACCTATTACAACTCTAAAATCTATCTATAACAAAATTGTTGGTTATTATACTTTTGATCAATGGGCCTACATTAGCATCTTATTTATGTTGCTATTTGTAGTTGCATACATTGCTTTTAAATTTTTTAATTACGCTACGCAAAAAAGAATCTCTTTTATTCTTAGCATAACCTTTCTATTACTTTCTTTACTAGCAATAACAGCAGCATATTTTAATTATTCCGACTTCAAAAAGAATAAACCAGCTATTGTTTTTAATGAAGAGTCTTTGGTTATAGAAGAACCAAACTCTAGAGGCAAAGAAGTTTTTAAGTTGCACGAAGGCACAAAGGTATTTGTATTAGAACAATTAAAAAACTATTATAAAATTAAACTAATAGACGGAAAAACTGGCTGGATAGAACAAGATGCCATTAAAGAAATTAAGTAATTTTAAATCTTAATTTAACTAAACTCTAACTTCTGTTTTATATTTTAGCATACTCGCTAATCCAAAATATGCAAAAAAGAATTCTATCATTGTTTTTAACAATACTACTAACAGGTTTTATAATTACTCCTGTTGTATTATTGACTATTGATGATTCTATAGACATATCTATATTCTATAATGTTAGCGAAGAAGAAGAAAATGTAAATGTCTTAAACTTAGAAGATTTTAACATTACCAAAAACGTTGATCTAGCTTTTTTTAAACCAACAAAAGGCTTATACACACCAACATATTGCTTTAAGAATTACCTAAAACCACAATTAAACCTTTTATTACCTCCTCCTGAGGCAAATTAATCTTAGGTTATATTTTTGACAAATCTTTGTCTATATTGTATACACCCTAAAGGATTATTCTATTTTTATTTAATATTTAACTAGAACAATTTTACTTGTTCTATATAATATAATTGTATAGAGATAAAAAACTATATCTATATACATAACCTAATTGTTGTATTCTTTTCTGAATAGAACAATTTTAAGATTACAAAAAACTTATTTATGAAAGCACATACTAAAGAAACACAATCTACAATGACCCCAGAAAAATCATTGAGATTTTTAAAAGAAGGAAATCAAAGGTTTCAGAATAACCTAAAAGCTCACCGCAACCTGTTAGAACAGGTTAATGACACCAGTGAAGGTCAGTTTCCTTTTGCAACTATTTTAAGCTGTATAGATTCTAGAGTGTCATCAGAATTGGTTTTTGACCAAGGTCTAGGTGATATCTTTAGCATACGTATTGCTGGCAACTTTGTAAACCAAGATATTTTAGGCAGCATGGAGTTTGGCTGTAAATTAGCTGGTACAAAGTTAATTGTAGTTTTAGGTCATACTAGTTGTGGCGCTATAAAAGGAGCTTGTGACAATGCAGAATTAGGAAACCTAACAGCAATGTTAAGGAAAATAAAGCCTGCAGTAAATGCTGTAATAGAACCTAAAGACGATAACTTACGTACCTCTAAAAACTTAAACTTTGTAGATAGTGTTGCTGCTAAAAACGTAGAACTTACAATGAAAAGAATTATGGCTGAGAGTGAAGTTTTAGCTGAAATGGAAAAAAATGGTGAGGTAAAGATTGTAGGTGCTATGTATGATATTAATTCTGGTGCTGTAGACTTTATTGAATAACCTAAATACTTAAAATACTGGCTCTATATGTTTTTAGTGCTGGTATTTTTAATTTCATTCTTTTTTTAATAACTTATTAAGCAAGCAGAAGTCGCTTTCAATATAAATAAAATTTTTAAACATTTAAAAATCAACTTATTATATGAAAAATCTTTTCTCTAACATAAAAGGAGATATTTTTGGTGGTATTACCGCCGGTATTGTCGCCTTACCCCTAGCATTAGCCTTTGGGGTTAGTTCTGGTCTTGGCCCAGCTGCCGGACTATATGGAGCTATATTTATTAGTTTTTTTGCTGCGCTTTTTGGGGGTACAAGTACTCAAATTTCTGGTCCTACTGCACCAATGACAGCTGTAAGTATGGTTGTAATAGCAAGTATTATTGCTGTTCATGATGGTGATGTAGAAAAGGCCATGCCATTTATTTTAATGGTATTTATTTTAGCAGGACTTATACAAATAGCACTTGGGTTATTAGGTATGGGTAAGTATATAAAATACATACCATACCCAGTAGTTTCTGGTTTTATGACTGCTATTGGTGTTATTATTTTAATTACACAAATACTGCCTGCTATTGGCTACTATCCTAAAGAAGATACGGATTTTGTAAATAGTTTTAAACCACAAGCAGAAGAAGTAATTTTACAAAACATACTTAAAGAAGAAGCTGGCGAAGGCATTTTAGTTTTAGAAAACTTTAAAGAGACAATCACAAGAGCTAATTCTGTGTCTCAAGAAGATATGATGAAAGAGGCTAAAACTCTAGCTGCTAAGGAAGCATCTGGCGTAATGGGTGCTTTTAAAGTATTTCCAAGAGCTATACAACAAATTAAGTGGCTAGAACTTGCATTAGCTTTGGCTACTATCCTTATTATTTATGGTTTTAAACGCATAACAACAGCTGTACCAAGTACATTAGTAGCACTTTTAACTGTATCTGGTGTCGCGTTTGCATTTAAGTTACCATACAGAACCATAGAAAAAATCCCTACTGGCATACCAAAGCCAAACTTAGAGGTTTTCTCCCAGTTTAGTGTAACAGCTATAACTCCTTATGTTTTTACTGCTTTAACATTAGCACTTTTAGGAGCTATAGATTCTTTACTAACATCTGTTGTTGCAGATAATATGACAAAGACTAAGCATAAACCAAATAAAGAATTAATTGGCCAAGGTATTGGTAATACTATAGCTGCCATTTTTAATGGTATACCAGGAGCTGGTGCAACTATACGTACTGTTGTAAACATTAACTCGGGTGGTAAAACTAAATTATCTGGTATGGTTGCAGGTATAATGCTTTTAGTTGTTTTATTAGCATTAGGCCCTATTGCTTCTCAAATACCAGCTGCAGTATTAGCAGGTATCTTAATTACTGTTGGTATTGGTGTTATGGATTATAAAGGTTTAAAAGCTATTCCTAGTTTACCAAGAGATTTTAAAATAGGTCCTTTTAAAATTAGTTCAGAAGTAGTAATAATGCTAATTGTAATGGTACTTTCTTCTATATGGAACTTAGTATATGCCGTGGGTATAGGTCTTGTAATTTCTTCTTTAATGTTTATGAAAAAAATAGGAGATCTTACTGCAGAGCGTTCTGATGTAAAATCTCTTTTAAAAGAAAAAGCATGGAAAGACGAGTTAGATTTTCCTCAAGCTTTAAAAGAAGAAGTCTTTATTAAACATATAAAAGGCCCTTTATTCTTTGGTTCTACTAGTGATTTTCAACAACTAGCGAGTCAAATACCAACTACAGCTAACACTGTAATTATTAGAACAGGAAGAATGCAATATATGGATCAGTCCGGTTTGTATGCTATGGAAGACGTTTTAGTAGACTTAAGAAAAAACAACATAAATGTTCTCTTTGTTAATCTGCTAAAACAACCTAGATATATGATGGAACGTATAGACATAATTCCAGACTTAATACCTAAAGAGCATATTTTTACTAGTTTTGATAATGCTGTACAGTGGACTAAAGAAAATGTAGAAGATAAACACTAGAGTAGTTACAAAACATTAATTAATACAATCCAATACGGGAATAATTGCTAAATTTGCCCCGTATTGGATTTTTTTGTGTTATGATAGATGAAATAAAAAAACATATTGCCTTAGTTAACGAGTTTACATCGACAGACTTAGACGCAATAGAAAGTTTTAGAATAAAATATTTAGGTAAAAAAGGATTATTAAATGACTTCTTTGCCGAGTTTAAAAATGTTCCTAACGAACAAAAAAAGGAATTTGGACAAACTATAAACGAGCTAAAAAATGCTGCAACAGATAAAGTTAATTCTTTAAAAGATGCCTTAGCTAGCACAACTGCTAGTGATAGTGTTTATGGTGACTTAACACGCCCTGGACAACCTATGTCTATTGGTGCAAGACACCCAATATCTATAGTTAAAAATCAGATTATAGAGATTTTCTCTAGAATAGGCTTTAATGTTTCTGAAGGTCCAGAGATTGAAGACGATTGGCACAACTTTACTGCACTTAACTTGCCAGAGTATCACCCTGCAAGAGATATGCAAGACACATTCTTTATACAAACTAATCCAGATGTATTATTGCGTACGCACACATCATCTGTACAGGTTAGGTATATGGAAAATAACAAGCCACCTATACGTACAATATCTCCAGGTAGAGTATACAGAAACGAAGCGATTTCTGCTCGTTCTCATTGTTTTTTCCACCAAATAGAAGGTTTATATATAGATAAAGACGTTTCGTTTGCCGATTTAAAACAAACACTACAGTTTTTTACAACTGAGCTTTTTGGAAAATCTAAAATTCGTTTACGCCCTTCTTACTTCCCGTTTACAGAGCCTAGTGCAGAAGTAGATGTGTATTGGGGACTAGAAACAGAGTCTGACTATAAAATTACCAAAGGAACTGGTTGGTTAGAAATTGGTGGTTGTGGTATGGTAGATCCTAATGTACTTAAAAACTGTGGTATAGACCCAGAAGAATATTCTGGCTTTGCTTTTGGTGTAGGTATAGATCGTATTGCTATGTTGTTACATCAAATAACAGATATTCGTTTGTTAAGTGAAAATGATGTACGCTTTTTAGAGCAATTTAAAAGCGCATTATAAACAAGCATAAAGTTATTTTTAGATGAAAAAAGACATCATAATCCCTGTTGTAAAAGACATACACGTTGCCATTATACATGAGTTTAACGAGGAGTTTTTAGACAAGGAATGGAATGCTTACATATTAAACAACAAAACAGAACCAATAGAAATGGTTCTTATAGTCTCTAAAGGCTATGAAGGTGAAACAATGACTTCTACAATGAGACATTCAGTTTCTAAATTAGAAGGTAAATCTTATGCCAAAATAGAAGTTGTACAAGAAGATGTTTTACAACTAAACAACGAGTTTTATGTAACTTTTTTTGCTGATGGAAAGCTTTTTGAAAAACGTTTTACATTTGAAAAAAACACAGTTACACCAGAAAATTTATCCACCATACCTCTAATTGAAAAAGAGGGAATATTTGCGAAATAATAGCATTAAGAAAACATAATCTTATTTCTTTTAAGTTAAATTCGCATTTTTTAAATTAATATATTACCTATGAGCAACACTACTAAATTTGAAGGACTACAAGTTATTGGAGCAGAGGAATGGTGCGTTTTTAGTGAACTAGGAATACCTGCTATTAAAGCACGTGTAGATTCTGGCGCAAAAACATCATCTATACAAGCCAATAATGTAAAAGTATATAACAAAGGTTTAGAAGAGTGGGTAAAATTCGAGGTTAACCCAATACAAGAAAACAGAAGTGTAACTATTACCTGTGAAGCTCCTTTAGTAGACCGTAGAACCGTAAAAAGTTCTGTAGGTATTTCTGAAGAACGCTTGGTTGTAAGAGCAGATGTTAAATTAGGAGACAATCTACACAGTATAGAACTTACGCTTGCCAACAGAGATACTATGGAGTATCGTATGCTGTTAGGTCGCGAAGCTTTAAACCAACGCTATATAGTAAACCCAGCAGAAAGCTATTGTGTGCAAAACTTTACTGAAGAAGAAATTCAGGAAAAATACGCATCTCATATGGCAGAAAAATCTGGACTAACTATTGCTTTATTAGCTAGTAACCCCAATTTATATAGTAACAAAAGAATTATAGAAGCTGGTGAAGCTAGAGGCCATGAAGTTGTTTTTTTAAATGTAGAAAACGCTTATATGAAACTAGATACAAAATCGCCACAAATACGTTACAGAGGTGGTAATGTTCTAAATAAGTTTGATGCCGTAATTCCTAGAATTAAGCCTGCCGTTACTTTTTATGGCTGCGCATTAATTAGACAGTTTGATAATCTTGGCGTGTATTGCTTAAATACTGCAGAAGCTATTACGCAGTCTAGAGATAAATTATTTGCTTCCCAATTATTCTCTAAAAACGATATTGATATTCCTATTACAGGTTTTGCAAAATCCCCAATGGACACTAAAGACCTTATACATATGGTAAACGGTGCACCATTAATTATTAAATTATTAGAAAGCACACAAGGTAAAGGTGTTGTTTTAGCAGAAACAAACAAAGCGGCAGAGAGTGTTATAAACGCTTTTAAAAGTGTACAAACAAACATTTTGGTACAAGAATTTATTAAAGAAGCAAACGGCCAAGATATACGTTGTTTTGTAGTTAATGGTAAAGTTGTAGCATCTATGCAACGCCAAGCTCAAAAAGGAGAGTTTAGAGCTAACATTCATCAAGGTGGCGTAGCGTCTTTAATTAAAATAACTTCTGAGGAACGCAAACTTGCTGTAAAAGCTGCAAAAATATTAAACCTTGCTGTTGCTGGTGTAGATATTATACGCTCTAACAAAGGGCCATTATTACTAGAAGTAAATTCTTCTCCTGGCCTAGAAGGCATAGAGGCCGCTACTGGCTTAGATATAGCTAATGTTATGATTAGAGCTATTGAGAAAAAACTAAACTATACCTCTAACTAAATAAAAGAAACACAAAAAAAGTCTAGTAAAATTTACTAGACTTTTTTTTATTTTATACACTCCACTTTTTAAAGGGATTTTTACTTAACTGAGAATTATAATATTTAATATCACCAGTAACCTCATCTGCTAACCAATCTGGTTTTACAAATTCATCAGTTTCAGATTTTAGTTCTACTTCTGCAAGTATTAGTCCTTCATTAGCATCATAAAACTCATCAACCTCAAAAATACAATCTCCTACATTAACATTATAACGTGTTTTGCTAATTACACCTTCTTCGCAAATGTTTAACAATTGTTCTGCTTCTGTAACTGGTATTTCTTTTTCCCACTCAAATCTAGACATACCAGATGCGTTAGAAATTCCTTTTACGGTAATAAAACCTGCATCACCTTTAATTCTAACTCGTACAGATCGTTCTGGGTTAGTACTTAAATAGCCTTGTACTATTCTTTTTTTAGAAATTGCTTCAGCTTTAAAAGCATCACTCTTTACTAAAAATTTACGCTCTATCTCTATCATATTACTCCTCTCCTAATTCTTTAATTTTATCAGACTGTATTTTTATAGTGTTTTCTTCATTATTCCCTAACCAAACCATAGCTTTTGCAATAGTTTCTGGATGTATTGGTTTGTATTTTTTTAAAGAGCCAATTAATAAAAACTGAAACACCTTAAAAAACTGTTTTGCCAACCACTCTCCCATTCTTTTTTCATCTCTTTTACCTGCAATTAAAGATGGTTGCAGTATATGCGTTTTGGGTATTTGCAATGCAATTACAGCATCTTCCATTTGGCCTTTAACCTTATTGTAAAAAACAGAACTACTTGCGTTTGCTCCTAAGGCAGATATAACCATAAATGTTCCTATATCATTTTCTTTACATAATTTAGCTGCCTGCAAAGGTATACCATAGTCTATACTCTTATACAATTCTTTATCTGGAGTTTTTGCTTTTGTTGTACCAATACAGCAATACACCTCATCTGCAACAAAGCTTCCTTTATGACTTTCTAAATCTTGTAAGTCTACTAAATATTCTTCAATTTTTGGATGTGTTAAACCGCTTACAGATCTAGAAAATAGCTTTATTTTTGCATAGGCTTTATGGTTAGTTAATAGTGATACTAAAACACTACCCGTTACCCCAGTTGCCCCTAAAATAATGGCTGTTTTTTCTTTTGTTTTCATCAACATAAATATACCTTAAATTTGTATATGGTCAAGGATATACCTTTACGAAAAATTATTCATGTTGATATGGATGCATTTTACGCATCTGTAGAACAACTAGATAATCCGGAGCTTAGAGGCAAACCTTTAGCTGTTGGCGGTGGCGAAAAAAGAGGTGTTGTTTCTGCTGCTAGTTACGAAGCACGTAAATTTGGTGTACGCTCTGCAATGAGTGGCTATATGGCAAAACGCAACTGTCCAGATTTAATTTTTGTGCCACCACGATTTGATAGGTATAAAGAAATATCGCAAAAAATTAGAACTATTTTTTACGACTATACAGACCTTGTAGAACCACTTTCTTTAGACGAGGCTTATTTAGATGTTACCGTAAATAAAAAAGGAAACCCATCTGCGTCTCTAATTGCTAAAGAAATTAGAGAGCGTATTTTTAATGATCTTGGACTTACTGCTTCTGCTGGGATTTCTATAAATAAATTTATAGCAAAAGTAGCTAGTGATTACAACAAACCAAACGGACAAAAAACAGTTAACCCTGAAGAGGTTTTTTCCTTTTTAGAAGATTTAGAAATTCGCAAATTTTATGGTGTAGGTAAGGTCACTGCAGAAAAAATGTATAAGGTTGGTATTTTTACTGGACTAGATCTTAAAAATAAAACATTACCGTTTTTAGAAGAACACTTTGGAAAAAGCGGAAGCTATTATTACAACGTAGTTAGGGGCATACACAATAGTCCGGTTAAACCAAACAGAATACCAAAATCTGTGGGTGCAGAACGTACATTTAATGAAAATTTAAGTAGTGAAATTTTTATGCTAGAGCGATTAGAAAATATTGCTGGAGAATTAGAACGTCGACTTAAAAAAACTAAAATTGCAGGTAAAACAATTACGTTAAAAATTAAGTATAGCGATTTTACATTGCAAACTAGAAGTAAAACAATTCCATATTTTATTGCAGATAAAGACCTTATTCTAGAGATAGCAAAAGAGTTATTATACCAAGAAAAACTAGAGAATTCTGTGCGTTTATTAGGCATCTCTTTAGCCAACCTAAACACAGAAGATCGGAAAACACCAGCACAAAAAACAATTAGCGTGCAGCTAAAAATTCAGTTTTAAGTACTTAATTTACACAAAGTTTAACCTATTTTAACGCTCTACAAGCTATTAATCTATTAATTTTGTAGGGTAACTAGATTTTTAATTTAAAAAACAAGAATATGGCAAGTTTAAGATTAGGTGATGAAGCTCCAAATTTTATTGCAGATAGTTCTGTAGGAACAATAAATTTATACGATTATTTAGGTGATAGTTGGGGAATTCTTTTTTCTCACCCTGCAGATTTTACACCAGTTTGTACTACAGAATTAGGTACAGCTGCACAATTTAAAGATGAGTTTGATAAGCGTAATGTAAAAATGATAGCATTAAGCGTAGATGGTTCCGAGTCTCATAAAGAGTGGATTAAGGATATTAACGAAGTGCAAAACACAACTGTTACTTTTCCTATAATTGCAGATGAAGACAAAAAAGTATCTACTTTGTATGATATGATTCACCCTAACGCAGATAGCAGTTTAACCGTGCGTTCTGTATTTATTATTGGTCCAGACAAAAAAGTAAAATTAACACTTACATACCCAGCATCTACAGGTCGTAATTTTTACGAGTTGTTACGTGTAATAGACTCTTTACAATTAACAGCAAACCATAAAGTAGCTACACCTGCTAACTGGAAAAATGGCGAAAAAGTTGTTGTTAGTCCGGCTATAGCAACTAGCGATGCCATAAAAATATTTCCTAAAGGAGTAGAAGAAATTAAGCCTTATTTAAGGATGACACCAGACCCTACTGCCTAACACAAGTTGTTTGTATAAAACCTGGCTCTAGTAGACTTTTTGTTTACTAGAGCTATTTTTTTGTAGTAAATTTAACCTTCCTTAATTTATGGTTTATGGTAACTGCTGAAGAAAAATTAAAAGAACGTATTAAAGAGCTTACTTGTTTGTATGACGTTACTTCTATTATAGTTAATTGCGATTATAATGAAGTTGAAGTTGGTCTACGTGCCATTGTATTTTGTTTAAAAAATGCTTGGCAATATACAGATGATACCTATGTTGTTCTAAAGACTGATGATTATTCTATTACTTCTAAAAAAGAACACAAAGACTATGTTTTTTTAACATCTGCTATTACACTTTTTAATAAAGAAATTGGAACCATAAAAGTTGGTTACCCATCTGAAAAATTTAGTGTTTTAGATTTTCTTGAAGAAGAACAACAGCTTTTAAACAATGTATGCTTAGAGGTAGGAAACCTACTTGAACGAAAAGAGATTAAAGAGAACGAAATTCTAATTAAAAGGCAAGTAGAACAGTCTGATAGGTTACGTATTCTTGGAGAAATTACAGCTGGTATTGCACACGAGTTAAATACTCCGCTTGCAAATATTCTTGGTTTTGCAGAGCTTTTAAAAGACAGAACCAAAGAAGATAAACAAGCTAGTAAAGATGTAGATAAAATTATAAATAGTGCTATTTACTCTAGAGAAGTAGTTAAAAAACTTATGTTCTTTGCTTGCGAGATGCCACAACAAAAAAGTTTAGTTAACATTATTCCTATATGTAAAGAGGCCATAGAATTGCTTAAACCTATATTAAAAACAAAAGGCATTACTCTTAACCTTAACTCTAGCAATACAGAAATTGCATTAAAAATAGACCGCATACAGTTAACACAAGTACTTTTCAATTTGGTTATTAATGCTATTTATTTTTCTAAAGAAAAGGGAATCATCGACCTAGAAATAAAAGATAAATCTGCTACTGTAGAAATACAAATTAAAGATCAAGGTTCCGGAATAGATAACAGCCTAGGAAATAAAATTTTTGAACCCTTTTTTACTACCAAACCAGTTGGCGATGGTTCTGGATTAGGATTAAGTGTAGTACACGGTATTGTTAAAAGTCATAAAGGAAATATAACCTATAGCACAAATACACCTAGAGGAACTATATTTACAGTTACTTTTCCTAAATTGTAGAAAATGGGATTACAAAAAGAAAACATATTAATTGTAGATGACGACATACATATTTTAGAACTTTTACAACGTCATTTACAATCTTTAAATTACCACGTGTACCAAGCTGTTTCTGTAAAACAGGCTTTGTATGTGCTGCACGACTCTACCATAGATTTATTAATTACAGACATACAAATGCCAGAAATAGATGGCTTACAACTGCTTAAATATACTGCAGAACATTACCCACATATTCCTAAATTGGTTATTACTGGTTACCCATCTGTAGACGATGCTATGACTGTTATAAAATCTGGAGCTACAGATTATTTAACCAAACCATTTACAAAAGAAGAATTAAAGCAGGCTGTTCACAGATCTTTGGACTGTGCAGAAAAAGAAAAGCAAAAACAGCCTAAGCAAAAAAATAAAAGTACAAGTTCTAGTTACGGACAAATGATTGGTACTTCTGCTGCTTTTGAGAAAGTAACAGAAATTATAGAACGTGTAAAAGATAATAAGGCTACCGTTTTAATACAAGGAGAAAGTGGTACAGGTAAAGAGCTTGTTGCTAGAGCAATTCACTATTCTGGTAAATTTGCAAAAGCCCCTTTTATTGCTGTTAACTGTGGTGCTATACCAGAAAACTTATTAGAGTCCGAATTGTTTGGATACACAAAAGGTGCTTTTACTGGTGCTAACGAAAATAGAAATGGTTTTTTTCAGGCAGCAAATAATGGCACTTTGTTTTTAGATGAAATTGGAAATGCATCTACGGCTGTGCAATCTAAATTACTTAGAGCACTACAAGAAAAAGAGATTACAAAGGTAGGATCTCAGAAAGTAGAAAAAGTAGACTTGCGCATTATTGCAGCTACCAACAACAATTTACAAGAAGACATTACTAATAAAAGCTTTAGAGAAGATTTATACTACAGACTAACAGTGGTGCAAATAAATGTGCCTCCGCTAAGAGAACGCAAATCTGATATTCCTTTATTAGTAGAGCAGTTTCTAAAAAAATACGGTGTAGAATACAAAGACCGTTTATTACAAATTACAGATGAAGCCTTAGAAATGTTACAAAGATACCATTGGCAAGGCAACATTAGAGAGTTAGAAAACGTAATACAGCGCGCTGTTATTATGAGCGATGGAAAAATAGATATTAAAGATTTTCCTGATTATTTAAAATATAAAATAGAGTTTCCAGATGCTTCTTTTGCTAGTTTACAGCAAATGGAAAAAGAGTACATACTTAAAGTTTTAGCGGCAACGAATAACAATAAAACTAAAGCTGCAGAAATTCTTCAGATAGACCGTAAAACACTTCGTCAAAAGCTTAAATAATACCGGGTAATTTCTCCCCATCTGGGGTATTTCTCTCCGCCCCATCTTTTTTTTAAAATTATTTTAACTTGTTTATTTAATTGACAATCAATTATTTACAATAAAACTACATTTTTAAATCTTTTTAGGCACACAGCTTGCCAATACACATACGAGTAAGTTATTATAAAAATGATTTTAGATTTTTTATAGTTGATTGATTGATTTGTCTACTTGGCTTTCTAAATGTTTAACTCAAGTGGTGTGGTTTTTTTGTGAAAGTCAAGTGGCATTTTAATGGACTAATACTAAAGTAATGATAAAAATAAATGAAAAGAGCCTCTGTGGTACTTGTGAGCATTTACAGTTTTGTGTAATAACAACAAATAAGAGTTTTATACACTCTTGCAGTGAGTATCAAACTTTTTTAAAAAGTGATATTAACACAGAAACAGTTAACAAAAAAGAATTAGTATTAAATTAAATATAATGATAGCAAAACAGCAGAAAAAGTTGAAGCAAGGGATGCTAGATAATGTTATGCGCCAATTTAATTATAGCGCAGATAATATTAACTTAAATCCTAATATTAGAAAAATATTAAGCATCACTAACAACGAACTTGTTGTGCATTTTCCTGTAAAGATGGATAATGGCGATGTAGAGGTGTTTACAGGCTACAGAGTGCAACATAACAATGCGCTTGGTCCTTACAAAGGTGGTTTACGTTACCACCCAACAGTAGACATAGATGCTGCTAGAGCATTAGCTATGTGGATGACCTGGAAAACATCTTTGGCTGGTTTGCCATATGGCGGCGCTAAAGGTGGTATACAATTAGATCCGTCTAAATACTCACAAGCAGAACTAGAGCGTATTACAAGAAGATTTACCTATGCTTTAGGAGACAATATTGGTCCAGAATTAGATATTCCTGCTCCAGATGTAAATACTAACCCGCAAACAATGGCGTGGATTTTAGATACATATATGTCTACAAAAGCACCATCTGAACGTTCTAAAAATATGCACGTTGTTACAGGTAAGCCTGTTGGCGCTGGTGGTTCTGAGGGTAGAGATAGAGCTACTGGTTACGGTGTGTTTTTAAGTATTCAGTTTTGG
Source organism: Cellulophaga fucicola (assembly GCF_900119145.1). Classification (GTDB taxonomy): domain Bacteria; phylum Bacteroidota; class Bacteroidia; order Flavobacteriales; family Flavobacteriaceae; genus Cellulophaga; species Cellulophaga fucicola. The sequence goes on from NZ_FPIY01000003.1 coordinate 95,540, forward strand.
GCCGAAAACAAAAAAGTAGACCTAAAAGGCAAAAAATATATTGTACAAGGATTTGGTAATGTAGGTTATTGGACTTCTCATTTCTTAGAAAAAGAAGGCGCTATACTAGTTGGAGTACAAGATGCTTCTGGTTCTATTTTAAATGAAAACGGTATATCTGTAGAAGATTTGTACAAACACACAATGGAACACAAAGGTGCTGTTGCTGGTTTTACTAATGCTGAACCAATAGATAAAGAAAATTTCTTTGGTATTAATTGCGATATCTGTGTGCCTGCAGCATTAGGAAACCAAATTACTGCAAACAATGCAGATAGTATTAAAGCTTTTTTAATTGCAGAAGGTGCAAACGGACCTACAGATGTAGAAGCCGAGAAAATATTACTAGACAAAGGTGTAGCAATTATACCAGATATCTTATGTAATTCTGGAGGTGTAATTGGTAGTTATTACGAGTGGCTGCAAAACCGTAACGGAGAAATTTGGCAACTAGACGAGGTAATGGCTAAAATGCATAAAAAGCTAAAAGAATCTTTTAATAAAGTGATGAAAACTTCTTTAGACAAAGATATAGATATGCGTACTGCAGCATTTAATATTGCTATAGAAAGACTAGAACAGGCATATGTACAAAGAGGGATTTTTCCATAAATAACAGAAAAGAAGATGAAATACGGAGGTTTAATTATTGAAAAAAAAGAATATGTACTGCTTAAAAAATTGATGAACCTTTCTGGTTATCATAAAGACATTACATATAAAAAATCTATTGCAAAGTTACATGAAGAGCTAAAAACTGCCATTGTTAAAGACGAAAGAGATATGCCTACAGATGTTATTAGGTTTAATTCTATTGTTACAATCGCGGCAGAAGAAGGCTGGCAAAAGAATTTTCAATTGGTTAAGCCTTCAGATAGTGATCTTAAGAATAATAAACTTTCCATTTTAACTCCAATGGGTACTGCCGTAATTGGTTACGCTAAAGGCGATAAACTATTATGGGAGTTCCCTTCTGGAGAAAAAACACTTACTGTGGCTAATGTAGAGCAGAAAAATAATTATATAGATGTAAATACGGTATTATGAGTTCAAAATTGTTTTACAACCACGAGGAAGACGCCAGCATAATGATGAAGAAAGATAAGGAAGAGCTGCGCAACTGGATAGATAACTTAGAATTTATAGCTGAAGAGCTGGCTTATTTAATGGAGATTGAAGAACGCATTGCCAATAACAAAGCTATACACCAAGAACTAATAGAACTAAAGCAAGAGAACACAGATAAACTAGCAGAACTGCGCAGATATAATAATTCTACGCTAAGCAACTTAGAGTGCGACACTATGGAGTGCGATGCTTTTTATCTTGAAAATCACGAATCTAAAAGAAATGCTTACTTGGAGTACATTAAAAAGTACAGACAAACCAAAACAAAAACATTTTCTATGATTTTACTTAAAGCTAAATAATTTATATAAGAAGGTTTTAAATAAGTTGATCCTTCTTACTATAACTAGGTTTTGCATTTAGGCCTAGATAGAACACAACGGTGGGGGCTGTTGTGTTCTTTTTTTTTATGACTTTTATATTTTTCTTCCGTCTAATAAATTTATAGTTCTAGATCCGTATGTAGCATTTTTTTCTGAATGTGTTACTTGTACAATCGTAACTCCGTCTTTATTCAATTCTTTAAAAATCTCCATTATTTCTTCTCCCTGCTTAGAGTTTAAATTCCCTGTTGGTTCATCTGCTAAAATAAGTTTAGGACTAGAAATTAAAGCTCTTGCTATACCAACTAATTGCTGCTGCCCACCACTAAGCTGACTAGGAAATAGGTTTTGCTTACCAACAATATTAAATTTATCTAGCATATCTGCTACCAACGCTTTGCGTTCTGACGAGCTATACTTTTTATACAACAAAGGCATTTCTAAGTTTTCATACACCGTAAGCTCATCTAATAAATGATATGCCTGAAAAACAAACCCAATATATTGTTTGTACAAATTAGAACGATGCTTTTCTTTTAAGCTATGTACCGGTTCATCTAAAAAATTATATTCGCCCTCATTAAAAACATCTAACATACCAATTATGTTAAGTAAGGTAGATTTTCCTGAACCAGACGGCCCCATAATAGAAATAAACTCGCCTTCTTCTACTTTTAAATTGATGTCTTTTAGCAAAAAAATCTTTTGTCCGCCAGACTGTACCCACTTGTATATATTGTTTAATTCTAATAACATAATTTGTATTTTATTCTGTTCGTAAACTTTTTATTGGGTTTTTTGTTGATGAAATATAGGTACGCACACCCATAATTAACATTGCAATTAATAGCATTATAACTCCACTTACTGCAAAAATCCACCAACTTAATTTTGTTTTATGTGCAAAATCTTGCAGCCAATAATCTATACCAAAATAAGCTATTGGGGCAGCAATAATAAAGGCAATTAATACCAAGCTTAAAAACTCTTTACTTAACAATACATTTAGCTCTAGTAAAGATGCCCCTAATACTTTGCGTATCCCTATCTCTTTGGTTCTGCGCTCTGTAGTATAAACCACAAGACCTAATAACCCTAAACAACTAATTACAATAGCCAAACCGGTAGCCCAATTAAGTAACAAAGCTGTTTTACGTTCTTGACTGTAAAAACGTTTTATAGTATTATCCATAAAAACAAGCTCAAAAGGTTCATCTGTATACACCTCATTCCAGGCACTTTCTAATTTTTTAGTGGTAACTGGTAAATTTTCCCCGTTTACGTTTGCAAAAGAGATGTGAAACGTTTTAAAACTACTATTTGCTCCGCCTGTACCTACAAAAGCCAACGGTTTAATTGCTGTTTTTAAGGAACGCTGATTAAAATCTTTCATAACACCAACAATTGGGTTTTGCTCACCATCAGCTTTAATAATTTTACCCAAAGCATCTTCTGGTTTTTTAAACCCTAGCATACGCATATAGGTTTGGTTTATTACGTATTCTGTAATACTGTCATTGTTTTGTTTTCTACCTGCAAGTAGTTCTATTCCGTAAATATCTAAATAGTTTTTATCTCCATATAGCAATTGCAATTCTGTATGCACAGGTGCGTTGGTATCATCAAAATAACTAGTATTTGTGGCGCTGGTACTAAAAGATGCTGGCGGATATTCTGCTAAACTAACTTTATTTACTTCTGGTATTGCTTTTATTTTTGTTAACAAGCGTTGTTGTTTTTCTGGCGTCATAGCAAACCAAGGCGCTCTTACAGATGCTATGGCTTCGGTTTTAAAACCCATATCTTTTTGCAATAAAAATGATATTTGCTTACCCACTAAAAGCGTAGCTATTATAAAAACCTGTGCTATTATAAACTGAAAAACAGTTAGGTATTTGCGTAACGATGTTTTATCATTAGTTGCAATAATTTGATTTTTTAACACCGCTATTGGTTTAAAATGAGAAAGCACTACTGCCGGATAAAACCCAGATAAAAACGTAACAGCTAATAGCAATAAAACAACAAATATTATTACCGTTGGCTCTGCAAATAACTCTGAACTTAAACCTGCTGGTATATAGTCTGAAAAAATATTTAACAACCAAAAAGAAAGTACAATAGACACAATTGCAGCACAGGTGGTTAATAAAAATGTTTCTCCTAAAAACTGATAAATTAGTTGTTTTTTAGATCCTCCTAATGTTTTTCTAACACCTATTTCTTTTGCTCTTTGTGTAGCTTGTGCTGTATTTAAGTTGATAAAATTTATACTACCTAACAGCAGTAAAAAAAGAGCAACACAACCTAAACTTATTAAAACCGATTTACTTGCTAGCTCAGAGTCAAAATCAAAAGTATAGTAATTGGTATCAAAATGCATTTTTTGTAATGGTTGCATATAAAACTTACGTTCATTACCAAACTCTGCTTCATTAGGATCTTTATGTTCTTTTGCCAACTTATTTAGTGCAAGCTGTACATTTTTGGCATTTGCATTTTTACTTGTTTTTATAAATAATTGTGAGGCCGAGTTTGTTCCGTTCCAATTGCTACTTAAAACTGCGCTTGTCATATCTGACTGGTGAGCAGTTTTTAATGATATAAACTCTTCAAAAACAATATCTGTACGCTCTGTAAAATTAGCTACAACTCCAGTTACTTGCATATTTATAGTATCATTGTACACCATATGAGCACCAATTATATCTGTATAGTTGGTATTTGGAAAATATTTTTTAGCCCTTTTTTCTGATAGTACTAACTGATTTGGACTCTCTAGCGCACTTTCTTTAGAGCCAGCCAACCATCTATATTTAAATACATTAAAAAAACCTTTATCGGCATAAATAACATAATCCGGATTTTTAAATGTTTTATCTGTAACTGTATTTTTTATGTGTAACGGATACGTAGTTAAAAAAGGGGCAACAGCAGCCAAACTAGCCGAGTTTTGTTTTAAGGCATCACCCAAAGGAAATGAAACTCCCGGATTGTAAAAACTCCCTTCTGGTGTTACAAACTCTGTTGTTACTCTGTATATATAATCTTTATCTGGATGAAATTTATCAAAAGTAAAATCGTAATACACCATTAAACCTATAACAAAAGACACGCTTAGGCCAATAGCCAAACTACTAATCTTAATTAAAGAAAAGAGCTTATTATTCCATAGATTTCTAAACGCTATTTTAAAATAATTCTTAATCATAATGTTCTTGTATTAATGATCTTTTCTATAACTTTTACTCGTCTTTTAATGCATCTACCGGATTAGCTAAAGCAGCTTTTAGACTTTGCCAACTTACAGTAAGTAGTGCAATTACTAAAGCGGTACATCCTGCAACAGCAAAAACCCACCAGCTTATTGCTGTTCTATACGCAAAACCCTCTAACCATTTAAGCATAGTAAACCAGGAAATTGGTACAGCAACTATAAAAGCTAACGTTATCCACTTAACAAAATCCTTATTTAACGTAGCTAAAATATTTACAATATTAGCTCCGTTTACTTTACGAACTCCAATTTCCTTTCTTCGTTGTACAACAGTATATGATGTAAGGCCAAATAAGCCCATAGATGCAATTAAAATTGCTAGAACCGTAAAGATTAAGAATGCACTTCCAAAATTTTTATCTTCGTTATATTGAGACTGAAACTCTTTGTCTAAAAAAGTGTAATTGAACACATTTTGAGCATATGCATTATCCCAAATATTTTCTACCTTTTTTAAAACAGTACCAAAGCCTGCTACCGACGTAACACTTTTATCGAACTTAACCAACAGGTTATTCTTATCTTCATAGTGTCTAATTAGAATTGGTTCTATTGCCGTTTTTAAACCAAAATGATGGTAATCCTTAATTACTCCAGAAATAACCCAATCTTCTCCCCAAAACTTTACCGTTTCATCAACGGCCTCTGCTAGGTTGGCAATTTGCATATGCTTTGCCATTTTCTCATTAATGACTATTTTATTGCTACTCCTTTTTGCTGTTTCTAAAAAAGAACTTCCAGCAACAAACTCCATATCTAAAAGATTAAAATAACCTGGACTTACGTTATAGGTATAAAATATTCTATTCTCATCTACTGTACCATTAGGGAACGTAATACCCACTGTAGAAGACAAATTATCATAACCGCCTCCTGGGTATGTCTCCGCAGAAACTACATTTTTTACATATGGTAATTTTCGTAATTCAGATTCAAATAATTTATTATCTCTTTTTAGTACAGAGTCTTTACTTTTACTTAAAACCTCCCAATTAAATGCAACCACGTGATCTAAATTTGCTCCTATAGGCTGATTTTCTAAAAATTTAATTTGTTTAGCTACTACAATAGTGCCTATAAGCAATACAATTGTTGCAAAAAACTGAGTTATAATAAGACCTTTTCTAATATTAAGTCCGTTAGAAGAAGCTCTTACTTTTCCTTTTAAAGCTACAACAGGAGAATAACCACTTAATATAATTGCAGGATATAATCCTGATAAAACCGTACCTAAAAAAATAAAACCGAGGTAGGGAAGCAAGCCTAATACTACAGCTGAATTTACAATTAAATCTTCACCTGTATAACTATTAAAAAAGGGTAATGTAAATACAACAACTATTGTAGCTATTACAATTGCAATACAATTAATAAGAACAGATTCTAATAAAGATTGAAAAATAAGTTGTGGTCTTTGGGCTCCAGAAACTTTTCGTATTCCTATTTCCTTAGCACGTTCTAAAGATTTTGTAGTTGCAAGATTAACATAATTAAGCCACGATAATATTAAAATTATAAATGCAATAGCCAATAAAAACTTTACTCTACTTTCGCTACCATTAGCTTCTGCTTCATACGGCTTATTAGAATTTAAATGGATGCTTTCTAAAGACTCTATATTATGACGTTCATCTAAATCGTCTTCAAAATTAGTTTTAATTATTTTTTGTTGTAAAGCATCTATATCAGTATTTTTATTAACCTTTATATATGTAAAAAAATTATTCTGACTCCAATTAGGTTCATATTGTCTAGGAATAGCCTTCCACGTTTTTAAGGTCTCAAAAGAAACTAGAAAATTGTTTTTTATGTGTGTGTTTTTAGGAATATCCTTTAATATCCCTGTAACCGTAACTGTTGTTTCACCTTTCCAAAAGATAGAAAGGGTTTTACCTATAGGACTCTCTTTACCAAATATTTTTTCAGCTAGATTTTCTTGTAATACTATACTATTAGGAGCTGCTAGCGCATCTTTTACATCTCCTTTTACCAACGGATAATCAAAAACACTAAAGAATGAAGGATCTACAATTGCTCCTTTATTGCCCTCAAAAACTTCATTTTCATTAATAAAAGTAGTCTTTTGAAGATGAAAAAAACGAACATATTCCTTTATTTCAGGGAATTCTTTTTTTAAGGTTGGTCCACTTAAATTGTAACTCTGTGCATCTCCAGGAGAAAATGTGTTTCCTTCCAAATAATCCATATACACACGGTATACGTTTTCTGAACCATTAAACTTGTCGTAATTACGCTCATTAGCAACGTACATCATAATTAATACAAAAGATGCTATCCCTACAGATAAACCCATTATATTAATAAAAGAGTATAGCTTATTCTTTAACAAGAATCTTGAAGCAATTTTTAAATATAAATTGTACATAGATTATTTTATAATTACTCTGTTCGCAAACTTTTTATTGGATTTGCTGTTGCTGCTTTAATAGCTTGAAAACTTACTGTTATTAGCGCTATAATAACAGCACACATACCTGCTATAAAGAATACCAACCAACCAATATCTATTCTATACGCAAACTCTTGCAACCATTTTTGCATAAGTATATACGCAACCGGAAAAGCAACTAACAGTGATACTATTACTAGTTTTAAAAAGTCTGCAGAAAGCATTTGTGTAATTCCTAAGACACTTGCCCCAAGTACTTTTCTAACTCCAATTTCTTTTTTACGTTGTTCTGCTGTAAAAGCTGCCAGTCCAAATAAGCCTAAACAAGCAACAAAGATGGCTAGTAAACAGAATAAGAGTCCAACTTTAGCTATTTTACGATCTTGAGCATATAATTGTTCCATATTCTTATCTAAAAATGTATAATCAAAACTAGAGTCTGGAGATACTTTAGCATAAGCAGCCTCTAATTGCTGCATTGTATTAGTTACAGAAACACTATTAAAACGCACCAATAAATAAGATTTAGGCTCGTAGTTGTTATTATGAAACGCATAAGCCCCAACAGGTTTGTGTAAAGACTCAAAATTAAAATCGTCTACAACACCAATTATTGTTGCTCCGTCTCCTAATTGCATATCTACTTTTTTACCAATTGCTTCCTCTGGTGTATATCCTAAATAATCTATTGCTTTTTTGTTTAAAACAACATCTACAAGAGTATCTCCTTCTTGCTTTAAATTTGGCAGCTTTTTACCCGCCAAAAGCTTTAATTGCAATACATCTAAAACACTTGCATCAGATACGTTTGTTTGTATGCCTTTACCATTTTCATCTTGATCGTTTTTATGGATTGTTCTTCCACTAACTTCCATCCCAGGGAAACCTTGCGCTAAACCAACCTCTAAAACAGAACTTACTCTTTTTACCTCTTCTGCCAAGGCGTGCTTATTATTATATGTTTTTATGGCTGCAGTAGATACTGCAACAACATTTTGCGGAGTATAGCCTAAGTCTTTATTTTTCATAAATTCCAACTGCTGGTATACTACCAACACTCCCACAATTAAAACTACTGAAGCAGTAAACTGTAGTACTACTAATGCTTTTCTAATTACTGAATTGCCAACCATTCTGTTTGCTGGTTTTAATATAGAACTTGGCGAAAAACCAGATAAGTAAAATGCAGGGTAAGACCCCGCAACCAAAGTAGTTATAAGCCAAACCAAAAACATCCCTAAAATAAAGTCTGGTTTTAAAAGAAAACTAAACTCTAAATTACCATCTGTTAATGTATTAAAAACCGGAATTATAGCTACAGATAATAACACACCAATACATAATGCAATTAAAGTTAATAGCCCTGTTTCTGCATAAAACCTGGCAATTAAATTTTTAGACGATGCACCTAACGTTTTATTTATGCCCACATCTTTTGCTCTTTTTTGAGAACGAGCGGTCATCAAATTCATATAATTAACACACGCTATAAGTAAAATAAGTAATGCTAAAAACGATAAATTTTTAATTTCAGAAATATTTCCAGGTCTAGAAGTATAGCTATTTGTATAGTCTTTAGAGTATAAATGCACCTGATCTAAAGGCTGTAAAGAAAGTGTATACCACTGTCCTTCTTTATCTATATTTTTATCTATAATTTGTTGTATTTGATTTTTTAAAGACGATTTAGATGTATTTTCTTTTAGTTGTACATAAGTTTCGAAACTAGAATTACCCCAACTTGGTTCTTTATAAAAATATGTAGTATTAAATGATGCTATTAAATTAGCATCTATGGTACTATTTTTTGCATAATCTACATAAACACCCGTAACCTCTAACTCTGTTTTATCATCAACCTTTATAGTTTTACCCATTGGGTCTTGCTCTCCAAAATATTTTTTAGCTGCACTAACAGATAAAACAACTGTATTAGGCCTACTTAAAGCAGACGCCGCATTACCCTTAACAAACTCGGTTTCAAAAATTGAAAACAATTCTTGATCGCACCAAAACAATCTTTTTTCAAGAAAATTACTGTTGTTCGCTTTTATAAAAGCAGTTTCTCCAAAACTATGCTGCAACATTCTTGCCGCGTGTTTTACTGTTGGCAATTCGGATTTTAAAGCTGGCGCAACTGCAGCTGGTGCAGTAGCCATAATTTCTTTATCAAAAGCATCGCCAGTTGTATTAACCAAAACCCTGTATATGTCTTTGTTGTTTTTATACTGTGTATCGTAACTTTTCTCAAAAGTGATAAAAGAGAACAACAGAATAGCTATTGTTAAACCAATAGATAGCCCTAAAATGTTTAATACAGAAAACATTTTGTCCATTTTTAAGCTTCGCCAAGCTATTTTTATATGATTTTTAAACATAATTTTTCAGTTTTACATAAGACTATTGTATTCTGTGTATTGTTGCCTCACCTATAATTAGCCCTTTATCTAATTCTGGGTTTCCTTGGTAAGCAACAGTTGCTTCACCATAAGCTGTAACTTTTAATCTTTTAGAAACCTGTACACGGTAACTACCCTCACCATAAGCCGTAATCTTTGTGGTTTCATTTTTTATACCCAAAGTGTTAATTGTAGTTTCGCCGTAAGCTGTAATTTTTAGGTCTTGCACATTACCCTTTTTTATTTCTAGGAAACTCTCGCCATATATTGTTGCGTGTAATTCTTTAAGGTCCGTATCATATAAAAACACTTGTGATTCTCCATATATTTTTAAGCGTAACTTTTTTTGAGTAAATGTGCTTTTACATATTATAGTTTCTTCTCCTCGTAACGACAATTCTTCTATTTCCTTATACGTTACAATAGCTTTTACTACTGTTCCTTTGTAAATAGATTTACGTTGTTTATACCCGTTTTTATTAGTTTTTTCACTTTTAGTATATTCTTTTGCTCCTTCTAAATACACACGTAAAGTTTTACCAGAAACCTCAATATTTATCTTATGCTCTTCTACTGTGCTACTTTCTATTGTAACACTTTCTGTTGCTCCTTCTACAAAAGTTACTTGTATATGCGGACTAACAATTACTTTGTTAAAGGCCGCTACGTTGGTTACATTATTTTGTGCTATAGCACTCACACTCATCACTACGAAAAAAAGTGATGCTAGTTTTTTTATTTGATTGATTTTCATATGTTCTATTTTTTTGATTGATGAATTTATTCTGCTCGTAAACTTTTTACTGGGTTTGTTATTGCTGCTTTTATGCTTTGGTAGCTTACCGTTATAACAGAAATTGCAAGTACCAAAAGTGCTATAAAAACAAAAGACCAACCGTTTATTTCTATTCGGTACGAGAAATCTTCTAACCACTTTGTCATTACAAACCAAGCCAATGGTATAGATATTACTATAGATACCACTACTAACTTTAAAAAGTCTAGTGTTAACTTGTACACAATGTTGCCTATACTTGCTCCTAAAACTTTGCGTACACCTATTTCTTTTATTCTTTTTTCTGCATTAAATGTTGCCAAACCAAACAAGCCTAAACAAGCTATTAATATGGATAAAATTGTAAATGCAATAAATATTTTTCCCAAACGCTCTTCTGCTTGGTATACATCATTAAAAGAATCGTCTAAAAAATAGTAATTAAACGGTTGTCCAGAAGCAACGTTTCCCCAAAGTCCTTGAATACTTGCAATAGATTTTGCAAAATCTCCCTGACTTAATTTTACCACTAATTTACTACTTACTCTACGGCTTAATCTAAAACTTACCGGATCTATAGCATTACGTAATGTAGAGATATGAAAATCTTTAACTACGCCAATAACTTTATATTCAACTTTATCACTGTCGTCTACCAATGTCATTCCTATAGCATCGGCAGGCTTAATTCCCAATCTAGATATTGCTGTTTCGTTTACAATAATAGCGGTAGAATCTGTTTTGTACTTTGTATTAAAATCTCTTCCTGCTAAAAGGTTTATATTTAAAGTTGATACATAATCTTCATCTACATCCCATTTTTGCATTTGTACCACAGCATCTTCAACAGCTTTTCCTTTTGCCGTAAAAGATTGGTCTGTTCTGTTAGATGGTGTTGGTAAAAAACTAGTAAGTGATACACTTTTTACACTCGCCAGTTTTTCTATTTCTTGCTTAAACGATGCTACTTGGTCTCCTGCAGCATACACATCATCTAAAACCAAAACCTGTTCTTTGGTGTAACCAATATCTTTACCTTTTATATATTGTAATTGCTGAAAAACCACTAACGTACTCCCCATTAAAAACACAGAGATTGCAAATTGAAAAATCACTAATCCATTTCTTATTTTTCCTCCTCCTGCGTTAGATTTTTCGCCTCCTTTTAACACCTTAACGGGCTTAAATTTTGACATAAAAAATGCAGGATAACTACCAGACAGTAAACCTAAAATTAAAGCAAAACCTAAAAGAATAAGCCAAAAAAGTGGATTTAAAAACGGAATTTCTATTGATTTATCTGCTAAATTATTAAAGTAAGGCAGAATTAAAATGGTTGTTAGTACTGCAAAAATTAACGCTATTAATGACACCAATCCTGACTCTATTAAAAACTGTTTTATTAAGTCTGACTTAGAAGAGCCTAGTGTTTTACGCACACCTACTTCTTTTGCTCTTTTTAAAGATTGTGCCGTAGAAAGATTCATAAAATTTACACACGCTAACACTATTAAAAACAGCCCTATAAAAGATAAAATATAGATGTTTTGTATGTTGTTATTCTGATTTAGCTCTGCAATACGGTCTGAGTGTAAATGTATTTTACCAAGCGGAATGGTATTAAAAACATAGAAGTTTCCTTCGCTTTTAAAACTCTCTACCGTCATTGTTGGAGCAAATGTTTTTTTCGCGTAAGGAGCAACGTAGTTTATAAATATATTTTGCAACCTTTTATTAAAACTAGCTATGTTAGTATTAGGGTTTAACTTTACAAAAGTGCTAAAGTTGTTGCTGCCCCAACCAACTTCTTTTGCGTTAGGGTTGCTCGCCATAGACATTAACATATTGTAATCTCTTAAAAAAGAATTTTTAGGAAAATCTTCTATAACTCCTGTTACTGTATATACCTCATCATTATCTAAAACTACCTGTTTACCAACAACCTCTTCTTCTGTAAATAGAGTTTTTGCTCCTGACCTGCTTAGTATTAAAGTATTTGGCTCTACTAATGCTGTTTCTTTAGTGCCTTGCAACAATTCTAAACCAAACATTTTAAAAAATGATGGGTCTGCATAAGCATTACCATTAACCTTTATATTTTTATCAGAATTTGTTTGACGCACCAACATTCCGCCCCAACCTCTTAATCTTGTTGTAAGTTGTACTTCTGAGTATTCACTTTCTAAAACCGAAGCCATTGGCGCCGTTACAACAGCTAAATTATTAGACTGTGTTCCAAACTTAATATCTACATTTATTCTGTGAATTAATTCTTCATCAGCAAACATTTTATCATAACTAAGCTCATCATAAATATATAATGAAATTAGTAGCGCACCTGCAACACCTATAGCTAAGCCAAATACATTTAAAAATGTAAAAAACAGATTATTTTTTAAATTACGCCACGCTATTTTTAGTTGATTCTTAAACATAATTTTTATTCTTTACTGTTCGTTTTTTGATTGATGCTTACTAATACCCTAATTCTGTGCCAAAATCTCAAACACATAACAAACAGCTACTTACATATTATTTTTGATTAAAAAATTGATGCAACTGTAAAAAAAATTTACACAGACTGTCCATATTTTGTACGTTAAAAAAGAACTATTCTGTTCGTAGGCTTTTAACTGGGTTTGCTATTGCAGACTTTATAGACTGAAAACCAACAGTTACAATTGTTATTAGCATTGCAAAACCACCTGCTAATAAAAATACCCACCATTTAATTTCAATTTTATAGGTAAAATCTTGTAACCAATTTTGCATAAGATAGTATGCTATAGGAGATGCAATGACAAATGCAACCAATACTAGCTTTAAAAAATCTTTGGTTAATAACTGTACAACAGATTTTACACTGGCACCTAAAACTTTACGTATCCCAATTTCTTTCTTCTTTTGCTCTGCAACATAAGACACCAAACCAAATAACCCTAAACAACTAATTAAAATGGCCAAAATGGTAAATGCTATAGATATTTTAGATAATTTTTGTTCTTCTGCGTATAACTTTTCGGTTTCTTTATCTACAAAAACATACTCAAATGGCGCATACGGATTCACTTTTTTCCAGTTGGCCTCTAAACCGCTCAATACACTTTTTAAATTGTTGGTTTCTAACTTAGCAACTATCCAATCTGGTTCTGTTTCACTATAAATAAGCATAGGTGAAATTGCTTGTTTAAAATCTTCAAAATGAAAATTCTCTGTAACACCCACAATTTCATAATTCTCTGTTTCACTGCCATAACTGCTAACAATTGTAGCTGCTAAGGCGTTTTCTATATCAATATTAAAAGCCTTTAGGGTTGCCATATTTACCAATACGCCTGTAGAGTCTGTTGCTCTAAGCTTACGACCTTTAATAATTTTGGTTCCAATGGTTTCTAAATAATTAGGAGTAATACCATTGTAAAAAACAGAGGTTAGGTTATTATCATCTTGACTAGGTAAACGCATTGCCAAATCGCCCATAATAGATCTGGATGGGTAATTATTACTCCCTGTAACAGAGCTAACACCAGATACTCCTTGTAATTGTGATTGTATAGCACTAAAATTTTGTTGTAATTCTTGTGTTCCTAAACGTATTGCTAACAAATTATCTTTGTTAAAGCCTAAATCTTTTTGCTTAGCAAATTTTAGTTGTTGTGATACTATTATAACACTTACTGTTAAAACTATTGATACTACAAACTGAAAAACAACCAAACCACGCCTTAATAAACCATTGCTAGATTGTAGTTCTGTTGCCCCTTTTAGCACTTTAGACGGTTTAAAAGAAGACAACACCAATGCCGGATAAATACCTGCTATTAAGCCTGTTAAAAAACCCATAGACCCCAACAACAATAAAATTTTAAGGTTTAATATATGTTCTGGCTCTATGTTACCGCCTGTTAATACATTAGCAACCGGAAGCAATAATAAAACTATAGGTATGCTAATAAATACTGCTAAAAATGCAATTAAAATAGACTCACTTAAAAACTGCTGTACCAAAGAGCTTTTTTGCGCTCCAATGGCTTTTCTTACCCCTATTTCTTTTGCTCTTTTACTAGCTCTGGCTGTACTTAAATTAATAAAGTTTACACAGGCAACTAGTTGTACTATAAAGGCTAAAAACAATAGTGCATACAAGTATTCTATATTAGATACTTCTTCTATTTGCTTGTCTATACCTTTAGAGTGCAAATGAATATCTGTAACAGATTGTAATAGTAATTTTTTATCAAAACCCATATCAGCCAAATCAATTCCTCCACGATCTAGTAAAAACTTAGGTATCTTTTTTTCTAATCTGGTTTTGCTGTCATTGGCTCCTAGTTTTATATAACTGTACGCAAAGTTTTGCGTTGCAAAATTGCTAATATTGTTAGTGTATTCACCAATGCCAGGCGAGTTCATACACAGTATATAATTAGGATTTAAATGCGTTGGGTTGGTTGGTTCATTAAAAACTCCGGTAATGGTTGCGTTAAATTGGTCTTCTCCTGCACCAATAACTAATGTTTTGTTTACAACTTGTTTGGTGTCTTTAAATAATTTTGAAGCTAATTTTTTTGATAAAACAATGCTATTTGGTTTTTCTAAGGCTGTAGCCAAATTACCTTCTGCGGCTGTATAATTAAAAAATTTAAAAAAGGTAGAATCGGCCACATATCCTTTACTCTCATAATAACTTTGGTTGTTTTTGGGGTTACGAATTAGAGCTTCTTCTCCAGACCCAAAATAAACAACCCTACAAGCATCTACCACTTCTGGTAAATCTTCTTTTAAAGCAAAAGCTATTGGAGGGCTACTTGTAGCTACATCTGCATTTATACTGTTGTTACTTTTTGATTTTATTTTAGTACGTATTCTGTATACAGAAGCAACATCTTTATGGTGCGTATCATACCCAAATTGCGCATTAACATAAGATATTATAATTAAGCAACATATTGTACCTACAGTAAGGCTAAGAATATTTATACCTGTCTGCAACGGATTTTTTTTAAGACTACGCCACGCTATTTTTAGTTGATTTTTAAACATAACTGCTTGTTTTTTTGATTGATGAATGAATTACTCTGTTCGCAAGCTTTTTACAGGGTTAGTTATTGCTGCTTTTATAGCTTGAAAACTTACCGTTAACAAAGCAATTGCAACTGCTCCTATGCCTGCCAAAGCAAACATCCACCATTGCATATTTATACGGTAAGCGTAGTCTTCTAACCAGCTAGACATTGCCCACCAAGCTACAGGTATTGCTATAACAATAGATAAAACCACAAGTCTTATAAAATCTTTAGATAATAGATTTACAATATTAACCACACTTGCACCTAACACTTTACGTACACCTATTTCCTTACTTCTTTGTTCTGATGTATATGCTGCCAAACCAAATAAGCCCAAGCAGGAAATAAATATAGCCAGTAAAGCAAATATTTGTGATAGTCTACCAACCAACATTTCACTTTTAAATTTTTGGTTAAAAGCATCGTCTACAAACTCGTACTCAAACGGAAAAGCAGAGTTGTGTTTCTGCATAATACTTGCCATACCTGCAAGTGCATTTTTTACATCTACATCTTGCTTAATACGTACGTACATATATTGCGCTTCGCTAGGCGCGTTAATAAACATAACCGGATCGCTTTTACCATACATATCTCCGTATAAAAAATCTTTAACAACACCCACCACAGTAATTTTATCTTCTCCAAAATAAATATCCTTGCCTACTGCAGATTCTGTATCTATAAGCTTAGCAAACGATTCTGTAATTATTACACTAGTACTATCTAACTCTTGGTTTTGTTTAAAATTTCTGCCATCTACTAAATCCATACCAGCAGTACTTAAAAAGTCCGGATTTATATATCTAAAAGAAATAAGCATTTCACTATTAGCATCTGCCATTCCAGACCAAGTTGCTCCAGATCCATTATTACCAATAGACAGTGTGTTATAGCTATTTAACCCTGTATTTTCTATCATACCAGTAGCTAGCATTTCTTGCTTTATTGCCGTGAAATTTTTAACCATATCTCCTCTAACATTCATTGTTACAAGATTGGTTTTATTGTATCCTAACTGTCTGTTTTTTACGTGCTGTACTTGCTTGTACACCACAATAGTGCTTATTATTAATATTATTGATGCTGCAAACTGAGTTACCACAAGCCCTTTTCTAATAAACACAGAACCTTTTTGATTGCTACTTATGCCTTTTAAAACAGTTACTGGCAAAAATGAAGACAAATAAAACGCCGGATAACAACCTGCAAAAACACCACAAAAAATGGTAATACCAAACAGAGCTAACCAGTGTAAAGGATTGCTTATTCCCATTATTAATTCTTTTTCTATAACAGTATTAAACTGTGGCAACAATAAAAACACTAATAAAATACTTACCAGTGTAGCTATACTTGCAATAACTAAAGATTCTGTTATAAATTGAAAAATTAAGCGTTTACGACCCGCACCTAAAACTTTACGCACTCCAACTTCATTGGCTCTTTTTGCACTACGAGCTGTAGACAAGTTCATAAAATTAATACAAGCTATTATTAAGATAATCCAAGCTATTACGGAGAATAGATTTACGTACATAATTCTGCCTCCTACTTGTTTTCCGCCTTCAAAATTATCTCTTAAACGCCAGTCTAACATACTATGCATAAAGGCATACGTATCATTACCTTCCATTTTAGTTTGTAAAAACTTTTTTATAGTAGTATTTACAACTGCTGCATCTACTTTATGGTCTAATTGTATATACGTGTCTACAGAGTTATTTCCCCAAGCATTTAAATAATCTTTGTCTTTAGCGTATGCATCAAAAGACGCTAGCCAGTCAAAATTTACAGTAACATTTTTAGGAAAATCTACAACAACACCTGTAACGGTGTAACTGTATTTATTGTCTAGTTCTATAGTTCTACCAACCGCATTATTGCCAGCTCCAAATAATTGTGATGCTGTTTTTTGAGTAAGTATTATGGCGTCTGTATCTTCCAATGCTGTGTTTGCATCTCCTTGTATAAATT
Source organism: Cellulophaga fucicola (assembly GCF_900119145.1). Classification (GTDB taxonomy): domain Bacteria; phylum Bacteroidota; class Bacteroidia; order Flavobacteriales; family Flavobacteriaceae; genus Cellulophaga; species Cellulophaga fucicola. Next base: position 112,937 of record NZ_FPIY01000003.1, read on the forward strand.
CTAGACTAAAAATGTCTAAAAAATCTGAATCTACATAACTCCCTTTTTTATATAAAGACTTGTCTCCTTGTTTAAAAAGTCGTTCTTCATCTCTATACCTAGTAGCATTTATAATCCCAGGAACTTCCTTTTTTAAAGCTTCTGCTAAAGGTCCGGGAGTAGAAGTAAATGTGCGCCACTCACCATTATATTTTTGGTTGGTTGGCAAATAATACACCTGCTCTTTATTAGAAAAAACTGCGTCGTAGTTTACCTCATCTTCTACCCATAAAAAAATAAGACTGGCACAGGTAATACCCATTGCTAACCCAAAAATATTGAGAAAACTATAGCCTTTATTTTTTAACAAGCTCCTAAACGCAATTTTAAAATAATTCTTGAACATGGTGATTGGCTATTTTGATTGATTGATGATTTTGATTGATGATGAACTCTGCTTATTTTACTACTGCCTCAAAAGGTTTATTATGACTTTCGGTTACTATTTGACCGTCAAAAAGATTTACAACCCTGTGTGCGTAATGCGAGTCTCTATCTGAGTGTGTTACCATTACTATAGTTGTACCTTCTTGGTTTAGTTCTGTTAGCAAATTCATTACTTCTATTCCGTTTTTAGAATCTAAGTTACCTGTTGGCTCATCTGCTAGTATTAATTTTGGATTTGTAACTACGGCTCTTGCTATGGCAACACGCTGTTGTTGACCACCAGATAATTGCTGTGGAAAATGCTTTTCTCTGTGGGCAATTTTCATACGTTCTAGAACTGCTCTTACTTTTTGTTTGCGTTCTGCCTTATCCATTTTTAAATAGATTAATGGTAATTCTACGTTTTCAAAAACAGTAAGCTCGTCTATTAAATTAAAACTCTGAAATACGAACCCTAAATTACCTTTACGCAAACCTGTACGTTGGTTTTCTTTTAAACCACCTACTTCATGACCTGCAAATTGGTAACTGCCGTCTGATGGATTGTCTAACATACCTATTATATTTAGTAAGGTAGATTTACCACAACCAGATGGCCCCATTATGGCTACAAACTCGCCCTGGCCTACATTTAAGTTTACACTGTTTAGTGCCAAAGTTTCTACTTCTTCGGTTCTAAAGCTTTTTTTAAGGTCTTTTATTTGTATCATTTTTGATTGTTTTTTTATTCTTCCTTTACCCTCTAAAGGAGGGAGTTAGTTACGAATTAATTATTTATTTTATGTGTTAGGGATTGTAGTGTAAATCCTTTTTTTTCTTCTTAAAAAAGATTGCAACGTAAAGCCCGCCCAAAGGGAACACCCTATTTTAAAACTATTTTTTCTGCTTCTCCAAAACTATCGTAATTAGAGGTTATTACATTTTCACCTGCCTGCAAGCCTTCTAAAACTTCGTAATATTTAGAGTTTTGCTTGCCTATTCTTATGTTGCGTTTTAAAGCTTCGCCACCATCTGGATTTACTACAAAAATCCACTGTCCGCCTGTACTTTGAAAAAAGCTACCTTTAGATACCAAAAGCGCATCTGAAGAGGCTCCTAATTGTAGTTTTACATTAAAGCTTTGTCCTGCTCTTATGTTTTCTGGTTTTTCTGATGTAAATACTAGATCTACTTTAAATTTACCACCGCGAACTTCTGGGTATACTTTGCGTAAACGCAGATTATACGTTTTTCCATTGCGCTCAAAAGAGGCATTTAAATCTCTTTTTACACGGTCTATGTAATGCTCATCTATCTCGGCTTCTATTTTATAATCTGTTAGTACATTTATTTGCCCTATACGCTGACCTTGGTTTATACTTTGACCAATTTCTGCATCTAAAAATCCTAATTGGCCATCTGCTGGTGCACGCACATTTAAGTGATCTAGACGCTCGTAAACCATAGATAATGTTTTTTGCATTCTGTTTAAATCTGTGTCTAAACCAGCAAGTGATGTATTACGCATTTTATCGTCTTGCTCTGTCTGTATTTTTACAATATCATGTTGTTTTAAAGATAGCTCGTAGTTCTCTTTTGCGGTTAAAAATGCTTCTTTAGAGATTAACCCGTCATTGTAAAGCTCTTGGTTTTGTTGGTAATTACGCTTTAAACGGGTTAACTCATAAGATGTGGTTGCTAAAGATTTACGGCCTTCTACTTGTCTAGAGTCAAAGGTTAGTTTGGTAGATCTTAAATCGTTTTGTTTTAGCGCAAGGTTACTCTCACTTGCTAAAATTTGCTCGTATAAATTACTATTTTCTAGCCTTAGAATAATGTCGCCTTTTTTTACCATTGCACCTTCTTCTATCAATTTTTCGGTAACTCTACCGCCTTCATAAGCATCCATATAAATGGTTGCTATTGGTGCAGCACTACCATTAATTGTAATGTAATCGTCGAACTTACCTTGAGTTACTTCTGCTATAGATAATTTGTCTTTCTCTGTTCTAAAAGTAGCTACAGAATTACTCCAAATTATTTTGTATGCTGCAAAAGCAACTACTAGTCCAATAGCAATGTATGCATAGTGTTTTGGACGTAATCCTTTTCTTTTTTCTAATTGAATATCCATCTATATTGTAATTGTTAGTTTATGGTAAATACTGGTAATCCTTGATAAAAAGCCAATGTACTTTGGTTTACTTTTAATCTTATTTGCACTTGTAAATTCTCGTTTTTTGCGGTAGTGTACAATACTTTTGCTTGGTACAACTCTACGGCAGAAATCATCTCTTTCTCGTATTTCTTCTGTGCTATAGAAAAGCTAAGCTCTTGTGCTTTTAGTTTTTGTATGCTTTGTAAATTCTCGATCTCTAAAGCACTTTTTTCTTGTACCAATTGTTGTATTAGTTTGTACAACTCTTGCTCTTGAATTTTTAAATTATTCTCTGCTTGTTGCAATGCTATTTTTTGTTGCTTTACTTGCGATCTTCCAGACCATTTATTACTAATTGGTATGTTCACAGATACACCAATAGATCTAGATGCATTATCTCTTATTTGGTTTTTAAATGATATTATTTCTCTACTAATATCGTCTATATTTGTCTCGTAATATCCTGTGCCGTAACCTGCAAAAAGTGATATTGAAGGGTACAAACCTCCTCTAGCAATGGCTACTTCTTTCTCTGCTGCCTTTACACGCAATTGTCCAGATTTTATGCTTGGCAAAAACGCTTGTGCTTTTGTATAAACAGAATCTGTTTTTGTTGTTTCAACTAGATTCTCTTGTATATTTAAAACATCTGTTTTTAAGTCTATTGTAGACACGCCTTCTAAATTCATTTCTTGTATTAAATTTAGTTTTGCTGCTGCTAATTGGTTTTCGGCTTGTGTAACTGCTAACTTATCTGTTAATAAAACAGATTCTGCCTCGTACATATCTGCCTGCGCTATTAACCCTAATTCTAATTGTTTTTTTACAAACGCATAGTTGGTGTCTGATATACTTACTTGTTCTTCTGTAATTTCTAACAAACCTTGGTAAAATCTTATATCGTAAAAAGCAGACATTACTCTAAATGCTAATAAATACTTCTGTTGTTGCGCATCTTCTTGTACAGCTTTATAAATATACTTTGTTGCTTTAATTGTATTTACTCTTTGGAAACCTCTAAAAATATCTATAGAAGAATTTAACCCGTAATTATTAGAAAAGAAATCTGTATCTATTATATTGTTATTATTTGGATCTGTAGATCTACCATATCTAATAACATAATCTGCAGAACCATTAATGCTAGGCAACAAATTACGTATAGCTTGTTTGTGTGTTTCTTTACTAGATGCAACAGTATAAGCTTGGTTGTTTAATTCTAAGTTATGAGAAACTGCATAGTTAATACACTCGTCTAAAGACCAACTTTCTTGTGCTTTAATTGGCAAACTAACCAGCAGTAGCAAAAATAGAATATGTGTTATTTTTAAGTTCATAATTTTATTGTGTGCCAAAACTAAAGCTATTGTTATGCCAAAAACATAAATTACTGAAAAACAATATTTTAACTACAAAAAACTAAATATACGAATATGTAAGTGTAAAATATATATACAAATAATGTCAATTTTTTTTACACTTTTAAAATACTAAGGCATATCATTTGTAATTTTAAACTACACCAGTTATTACATAGCTGTTACCAACTAAAACAATTTTATAATGCAAAAAGGTAAAGTATTAATCGTAGACGACAATAAAAGTGTGCTAAGTGCATTAGAGATTTTATTGCAATTTGAATATGAAAAGGTCGATACACTTGGCAACCCTAACCTTTTATCTTCTTTTAAAAATTTAGAAGATTATGATATTGTTTTATTAGATATGAATTTTTCTGCAGGTGTAAATACCGGCAATGAAGGCTTGTATTGGAACAGAGAAATTAAAAAACGTGCGCCCCATATTTCTGTAATTATGATGACTGCTTATGGCGCAATAGACCTTGCTGTACAAGCATTAAAGGAGGGTGCAACAGATTTTATTTTAAAACCTTGGAATAATGACAAGTTGCTTGCTACATTAAAATCTGCTTACCAGTTACGTAAATCGCAAAAAGAAGTTTCTATATTAAAAGAGAAAGAGAACTCTTTAAAGCAGGTTATTAATCAGAATAAAAATTACATAATTGGTAATTCTAAAGCATTAACCTCTGTTCTAAACCTAGTACAAAAAGTAGCTAAAACAGACGTAAATGTATTGGTAACCGGAGAAAATGGAACAGGTAAAGAACTAATAGCAAGAGAACTACATAATTTATCTAACCGCAAAAATGAGGTTTTTATAGGGGTTGATATGGGTTCTATATCTGAAACCTTATTTGAAAGTGAACTTTTTGGGCACACCAAAGGAGCTTTTACAGATGCCAAAGAAGATAGAGCTGGTAAGTTTGAAGCTGCAAATGGCGGAACCTTATTTTTAGATGAAATAGGAAACCTAAGCTTACAAACTCAGGCTAAACTACTATCTGCTATACAAAACAGAGTTGTGGTGCGTGTAGGCTCTAACAAACCTATACCTGTAGATATACGCTTAATTTGTGCCACCAATTGCAATCTAGAAAAAATGGTTGCTGATGGTCTTTTTCGGGAAGATTTAGTATACCGTATAAATACCATACACGTAGAAGTACCCGCACTTAGAGAAAGAGATGGCGACATTTTAATTTTGGCTGATTTTTACCTCACTAAATTTATGACTAAATATGGCAAACTTGGTTTGCGTATTAATAACCTTGCACAAGAAAAATTACTAGCATATAGTTGGCCTGGTAACGTTAGAGAATTACAACATACTATGGAAAGAGCTGTTATTTTATGTGATGGAAGCGTGCTAAAACCAACCGACTTTATTTTAAATGAAAAAGGAACACCTACATTAGATACTGCAAATGTTACCTTATCAGAAATGGAATTACTATTGATTAATGATGCTCTAAAAAAGCACGACGGTAATTATAGTGCTGCAGCAAACCAACTAGGAATTTCTAGACAAACATTGTATAACAAAATTAAAAAATCTGAAAATGGCGAGTAAAAGTTTCTATTTTCAGTTAGTTCTTAGGGTTATCTTTATTACACTTTCTGCCATTGGGCTAGCTTATTTTGGGGTGCAAAAAGAGTACATTATTGCTGCTGTATTTTTAATTGTTTTGGTTTTGCTAACCGCATATTTAATAAAATATGTAAACCATACCAATCGTAAAATTGCATACTTTTTTGAGTCTATAAAAAATGAAGATTTTACGTTGCGTTTTCCTGAGTATGAAAATGTAAAATCTTTAAAAGAACTTAATCGCAGTCTTAACATGCTTAATGCTATGATACATAAAGTACATGTTAAAAACCAAGTACAAGAAAAATACTATCAGGAAATACTTAAACACGCAGATATTGGTATTTTAACCATTAATAGCAAAGGACACATTTTATTTGCCAACCCTAGAGTAGAACATTTACTAAATTACAAACCGCTAAACCATATTAAACAGCTAGAGCAAGTAGATAAAAAATTATACGATTTGTTTGCCAAGCTAGAGCCTTTTCAACGTAAGTTAATTGAGTTAACTAACGAAAGAGAGAAAATACAACTTACCTTAAAATCTACAACCGTTACACTAGACAATCAGAATTTATTATTGGTAGTTGTACAAGATATACAAAGAGAGTTAGAAGAAAAAGAGGCCGATTCATGGGAAAAACTTATACGAGTTTTAACCCACGAAATTATGAATACTATAGCGCCAATAACATCAATATCTGAATCTATTTTAAATTATTACAAAAAAGAAGACGGATTAATACCACTTGAAGAATTAACCGAAAAACATATACAAAACACCTCTAAAGGCTTAGCTGTTGTAAAAGAACAAGGAAATAATTTAATGGACTTTGTACAAAGTTACCGTAGTTTTTTAAGTATTCCGACACCAGACAAAAGTCTTGTAAAAGCAGAACAATTAATACACAAAGTGTTTGTGCTAATAGATCAGGAAAACCAGAATACCAATATTAATTTTGTATTTAATTTAACAACAGAAAACTTAGAGTTTTTTATAGATGAAAAACAAATTACTCAAGTACTTTTAAACTTGTGTAAAAATGCAGTACAATCTATAGGCGAACAAGAGAACGGAAATATTACTGTTACCGCTGGTATCACAGATGAAAAAGAAAAATTTATTACTGTTACAGATAATGGTCCTGGTATTCCTCCAGAATTAATAGATGAGATTTTTATTCCGTTTTTTACAACCAAAAATACCGGAACCGGAATTGGACTTAGCTTGTCTAAACAGATCTTAAGATTACACGGCGGAAGCTTAAAATTAAGAAGTACACCAAACCAAGAAACTGTTTTTACGTTGTTGTTTTAAGTATTACTACTCTAAACTTGGCCTTTTTCGGTTTACTTTCTTTAAAGCCGATTTCTTTTTGCTATTTAACCGTTTTTCTATGGCAGATCTAGATGGCTTTGTTTTTTTACGCTTTTTAGGCACCACTAAAGCCGACTTTATAAGCTCTAAAAAACGTTTTATAGCCAAATCTTTGTTTTTATGCTGACTTCTAGAGTCATCGCACTGTAACAACAATACATTTTCTTTTGTAAGTCTGTTACTTAGTTTTAGTAACAGTCGTTCTTTTTCTTTATCTGTAACTGCTGTAGAGTTTTGCAAATCATAAGTAAGCTCTATTTTAGTAGAAACTTTATTTACGTGCTGACCACCAGCGCCACTACTACGCACTGCTTTAAATTGTAATTCTTGTATTATTTGTGTTGTATTCAAAATTAAGCTAGTCTTTTATTTAGTACTTCTAAAGAAACATTTAAGAATACATTTTTACCAACCTCAATACTTTTACTATCCGTAAAAAACAAACTCTGATCTTCTGTTATCCCTTCCATTAAATAATAAGATCCCATTGCATAACTATTAATTACACGTACTTCTATTCCAGAAGTTTCAGACACCTTAAACTCGTGTGCATATACCACAATATCTTTTTTAGCTTCTGTATATTCTTTAATAGTAGAAATAGGAAGTAGGTTTGCCTCTGCAAACAAACTTGCTACATATAACGACTTTGGATTGTTATATAATGTTTCGGTTTTTTCGTTTGCTAATATTTCCTGATCTTTTACAACCAATATACGATCTGCAAATGGCAATACTTCTTTCTCGTCATGAGTTGCAACAATGCACGTAATTTTTTTACGCTTTAAGTATCCAAAAAGTCGTCTACGCAGACTATTTTTTCTAAAATTATCTATGTGACTAAAAGGTTCATCTAACAGCAAAATCTCTGGTTCTTGTGCCAATACTCTAGCTAAAGCCACTCTTTGTTGTTGTCCTCCGCTTAATAGCTTTACTTTGGTCTTTGCAAAACTAGTCATCTCTACCATTTCTAAAAGCTCTTCTGTTCTTGCTTTTAGTTCTTCTGGATAAAACACAGATAAGTACTGACTCACATTTTCTTCTACAGTAATAAAAGGCATTAAGTCAAAATCTTGAGACAAGTATTTCATATACTTTTCTCCTGGAATTAAATTATAATCTGGTCCTAAAACCTGATTGTCATCCCAAAAAATAGTTCCCTTATCTAACTGTAAAATACCGTAGATAATTTTTAAAAGTGTACTTTTTCCACTGCCGCTTTCTCCTAAAATGGCAAGGTATTCACCATCATTAACAGTAAAATCAATGTCTTTTAGAACTGGCGTTGTATTGTATGAAAATGTTATATTGTTTACGTGTAGCATAAATTGAAAAAATCCGTCTCTCTTAAGAAACGGATTTTTTTATAATTTTTAGTTCTTATTCTTTAAAATCTTTTAAAATTGCCTTATTTGGCAATTCTTTATACCCCATATTAAATAGTGTAAATGCCTGTATATCTACTTGTTCATTAATGGTGGCCTCAGTAGATTTACCCGCTCCGTGACCAGCATTAATATCTATTCTAATTAATGTAGGGTTAGCACCTGTTTGTTTTTCTTGCAATTCTGCTGCAAATTTAAAACTGTGCGCTGGCACTACACGGTCGTCATGATCTCCCGTAGTTATTAAAGTTGCAGGGTATGCTACTCCCTTTTTAACATTGTGTACTGGTGAATACTCTAATAAATAGTTAAACATTTCTTTATCGTCTTCTGCTGTACCATAGTCATAAGCCCAACCTGCACCGGCTGTAAATGTGTGGTAACGTAACATATCTAAAACACCTACTGCAGGCAATGCTACTTTAGCTAAATCTGGACGCTGCGTCATTGTTGCACCAACCAGTAAACCTCCGTTAGAACCACCTCTAAGTGCCAAATACTCTGGTGTTGTGTACTTGTTTTCTATTAAGTATTCTGCTGCTGCAATAAAATCATCAAAAACGTTTTGCTTTTGTAATTTTGTACCTGCATTATGCCATTTTTTACCGTACTCACCACCACCTCTTAAATTAGGCACAGCATATACGCCACCTTGCTCCATCCAAACAGCATTGGCAATACTAAAACTTGGAGTTAAACTTACATTAAAACCACCGTAGCCGTATAGTATGGTTGGGTTTTTACCATTTAGTTCTATTCCTTTTTTATAGGTAATTATCATTGGTATTTTTGTACCGTCTTTAGAAGCATAGAATACTTGTTTAGACTCGTAATCTTCTGAGTTAAAATCTATGTTTGGGCTCCAATATTGTTTGTATTTTCCTGTTTCTACGTTATAACTGTAAGATGATCCAGGAGTATTATAATTTGTAAATGAGAAGTAAAACTCTTTTTCTTCTTTTTTACCTCCAAAACCTGAAGCTGTACCAACACCTGGCAACTCTATGGTACGCACTAAATCTCCATCATAATTATATTGCAATACTTTAGAAATAGCATCTACCATATAATTGGCAAAAAAGTAACCGCCACCAGTACCTGCAGTAAGTACATTCTCGGTTTCTGGAATAAAGTCTACCCAATTCTCTGGTGTTGGGTTAGCAGCATCTACTGTAACTACTTTTTGATTAGGAGCATCTAAATTTGTTGCTAAATATAATTTAGAACCTACATTTTCTATTACATAAGTATCTGATTTAGTATGGTCTAAAATGGTTGTAACTTTATTTGTTTCTAAATCTTTTAAAAACAATTTATTACCTGATGTAGAGACAGATGCAGATATTAATAAATATTTACCGTCTTCTGTAACAGTGCCACCAACATACCTGTGTTTTTCTTCTGCTGTACCACCAAAAACTAATTCGTCTTGACTTTGTGGTGTTTTTAGTTTGTGGTAGTATAATTTGTGCTGGTCTGTTTTTGCAGATAACTCGCTCCCCTTTGGCTTGTCATAACTAGAGTAAAAGAACCCCTCGTTACCTTTCCAAGATAAACCACTAAATTTTACATCTACCAAAGTATCTTCTACAACGGTTTTTGTTTTTGCGTCTAGAATTATAATTTTTCTCCAGTCACTACCACCTTCAGAAATTAAGTATGCTGCCAAAGAACCATCTTTAGAAAAACTTAACCCAGCTAATGATGTTGTACCGTCTTCTGAAAACTTGTTGGGGTCTAGAAAAACTTCTTCTTTATCGTCTTTTTTTCTGTAGATCACGGATTGATTTTGTAATCCGTTATTTTTTGAAAAATAGATATAATCTCCCTCTTTAGATGGTGATCCTAGTTTTTCATAATTCCATAATTTTTCTAGCCTTTGCCTTATGTCTTTACGAAACGGAATCTGATCTAAATACCCAAATGTTGTTTTGTTTTGTTCTTTTACCCAAGATTCGGTTTCTGTACTACGGTCATCTTCTAACCAGCGGTAAGGGTCTGCTACATTTGTACCAAAATAATTTGTTACAGTATCTACCTTATTGGTTGTTGGATATGAGGTCATAATTGCTTCTTTTTTTGAAGGTGATTTACAGGCTACAAAGGTAATAGCAGTAAAAATAAATATGCTTAATTGTTTCATAAGAATTTGTTTATTTTTAGGTTGATAAAACATAACCGTTTTGTATTAAACGTTTTACGCTTTTAAAAATAATACAAAAAAACCTTTAAGAAGAATTCTTCTCAAAGGTTTCTATTTTTTGTGTTAGGGATTGTAATGAAAATCCTTTTTTATTTTTCTTAAAAAAGATTGTAATGCAAAGCCCGCCCGTTAGGAACACCCTAAGCTAAACATACGTATTAAAGTAAGTTGTTGTTGTTTAGGTATTCTGCAATTTGTACTGCATTTGTTGCTGCTCCCTTACGTAGGTTATCTGCAACGATCCACATATTTAATGTATTTGCTTGCGACTCGTCTCTACGAATACGTCCCACAAAAACATCGTCTTTATTATGTGCATAAACTGGCATTGGGTAGGTGTTTGTGTCTGGATTATCTTGCACTACTACGCCTGCCGTTTTGCTTAAAATTTGTCTTACCTCGCTAACATCTGCATCGTTATAAAATTCTACGTTTACAGATTCTGAGTGTCCACCTGCTGTTGGTATGCGTACTGCTGTTGCTGTTAATGAGAAGGTACGATCGTTAAATATTTTTTGTGGCTCACGAGATAGTTTCATCTCTTCTTTTGTATAGCCATTATCCATAAAAACATCGCAATGTGGTAATGCATTTCTACTAATTGGATAAGGGTATGCCATTTCGCCTTTTATACCTGCAATCTCGTTTTCTAATTGCTGTACTGCTTTTACACCTGTACCAGAAACAGATTGGTAGGTAGATACCACAACACGTTTCATCTTATATTTTTTATGCAAAGGCGCCAAAACCATTACCAATTGTATGGTAGAGCAGTTTGGATTTGCAATAATTTTGTCTTCTTTGGTTAGTTCACTTGCATTAATTTCTGGAACTATTAATTTTTTTGTAGGATCCATACGCCAAGCAGAAGAATTATCTACTACGGTTGTACCAACCTCTGCAAATTTTGGAGCCCACTCTAAAGAGGTATCTCCGCCTGCAGAAAAAATAGCTAAATCTGGTTTAGCTGCTACTGCATCTGCTAAACCAATAACGGTGTGTTCTTTGCCGTTATAGGTCATTTTTTTACCTACAGAACGTTCTGAGGCTACTAATAACAACTCTGTTAATGGAAAATTACGTTCGCGTAACACGTTAAGCATTACTTCTCCTACCATTCCTGTGGCACCAACTACGGCTACTTTCATTTTTTTAATATTTAGAATAACAAATGTAGTTTAATGTAGTTTAACCGCCAAGCAAGTTTTAATAGAATAAAATAAATATAACAAATTGTTTTATTTGTAACACTTAAAAAAGAAATAAAAAAAACCGCCAAGCTTAATGGTGAGCTTGGCGGTAGTATATAGTTATTAGGGAATTACTTTTTTAGTAAATCTCTAATTTGTGCTAATAACTCTTCTTGTGTTGGTCCTGCTGGTGCAGCTGGAGCCGGAGGAGTTTTTGTTTTGTTGTAAGCTTTTACGATTAAGAACATTACAAAACCTACTATTAATAAGTTAATAATTGTGTTAATCCAAGCACCGTAAGCAATTACAGCTCCACCTGCTTCTTTAGCTGCTGCTAAAGTTGCATAGTCTTTACCGTCCATTGCTACGTGAAGGTCTTCAAAGTTCATACCTCCTGCAAAGTAACCTACAAATGGCATTGCAATGTTGTTTACAAAACCATTAATAACTCCGCCTAAAGCCGTAGCCATAATAACCGCAACTGCAAAATCAATTACATTACCGGTCATAATAAAATTCTTAAATTCTTTTAACATGTTTAGTGTATTTATTTAGTTAATAGCTGCAAGATACTAAAAAATACAGTTTCTTAAAATTTTCTTAAAAAATAAAAACTCTGTTAACACGTTGAGATATGCCTGTAACCAATTCATAAGAGATTGTACCTGCTGCAGTAGCTAATGCATCTGCAGTATACACTTCATTAAAAACAATAGCCTCATCACCTTCTTTACAGTTTATATTGGTTACGTCTACCATAATCATATCCATACAGGTATTGCCAACTATTGGTGCTTTTTTACCATTAATAAATACAAATCCTTTTTGGTTACCGTAAATTCTATAAATACCATCTGCATGGCCTAAAGGCAAGGTGGCTGTAACCATTTTATGGGTGGCTTTGTATGCCATATTGTACCCTACGCTTTGGTCTGGCTCTAAATTATGTAACTGAGAAATTACTGTTTTTAAACTAGCTATTGGTTTTAAGTGTACATCATACTTAGGGTCGTTACCAAAACCATACAAACCAATACCGCTACGTACCATATTAAAATGTGCTTCTGGATAATTTAATATACCAGATGTATTACACATATGCTTAATGGGCGAATAACCCAATAAACCATCTAACTTGGTATTAATAGCAATAAAACGCTGTATTTGTTGTTCTGTAAACTCTTTCTCGTTTACATCTTCTGATGCTGCTAAATGAGAAAAAGCAGAAGCTACTTTTATAGCTGTAGTTTCTTTTATTTTTTTTACAATTTGATCAATGTCAACCTCTAAAAAGCCTAACCTATTTAAACCTGTATTAAATTTTAAATGTACAGGGTAATCCTCTTTATTTATTGATGAAGTATATTTTATAAACTGATCTAAAATTCTGACAGAATAGATACTTGGCTCTAAATTGTAAGCTACAATTTCTTCAAAATTTACCTCTTGCGGATGCAACACTAAAATAGGTGTGTGTATACCTGCTTTACGTATTGCAACACCTTCGCTAGTATATGCAACAGCTAAATAATCTGCTCCTAGTTCTGTTATTTTTTTTGCTATTTGCACTTGGTCACTACCATATGCAAATGCTTTTACTACAGCCAAAAACATAGTTTTAGGCTGTAACTTAGATTTTAAATAGCTGTAATTTTGTTCCAGATAATTTAAATTTATTTCTAGAACTGTTTCTGTTGCCTTAGGCATTAGTATCTTTTTTAGCGTCTTTTACTTGCTCTGCATCTACGTCTATAGTTTTCACCTTTTCTTTTAACATAGCCTTATAGTATGCTGCTCTGCTTAATGGTTCATATTCTTCAGTCTCACCTAGCATTACCAAATTATCGTTGCTAGATTTTCTAAAGCTATAGTTTGCTAAATTCCCTGTACGTGTACAAATTGCGTGTACCTTAGTAACATATTCGGCTGTAGCCATTAATGCAGGCATTGGTCCAAATGGGTTTCCTTTAAAATCCATATCTAAACCAGCGACTAAAACACGAATTCCTTTGTTGGCTAAGTCGTTACAAACAGTAACAATCTCGTCATCAAAAAATTGTGCTTCGTCTATACCAACAACATCACAACCGTCTGCCAACAATCTAATATTTGCAGCAGCAGGCACAGGCGTAGACCTTATTTCATTGGCATCATGAGACACTACCATTTCTTCATGGTATCTTGTATCTACAATAGGCTTAAAAATTTCAACTTTTTGCTTGGCAAACTGTGCACGCTTAAGCCTTCTAATTAATTCTTCTGTCTTACCAGAGAACATAGATCCGCAAATAACCTCTATCCAGCCAAATTGTTCTTTGGGGTTCACCGTATTTTCAAGAAACATTTTGTATTTTTAGACGAAAATAAAGCGTTTTTCGTTCTTATTTAGTAGATCGATTAAAATTATTGAAAATTTTCACCAGATAAGGTTTTAAAATATAAGGAAGATGAAGGAAAAATTAAAACAAGAAATAATGAAAATGTCTACGGACATACTAACTTCCAATGAATTAGACAACGTTTCTAGTTTGTACGAAACGGCTAAAGCATTATATGAAAAATTAGCAGTGTTAAAATTTATTGAAGAGAAGTTACACGATGTTGAGATAGATGTTACCAAAAATATTATTGCAGAAAAGTTTGAACAATTAGCGAATGCCGTTATTTATGAAAACACTTCTATACCAGAAAGCAATCCGCACCAAGAAGATATTATGACTCCTGGTATAGATACTATTATGGATATGATGCCAGAAATGGAAGACCCTAAAGCTACAGATGATATGCTTAACGAATTTGCAACTAAACCAGAGTATGCAAAAAACGATCTTGAACTTTTTATGCCAGAATCCGAGGTTAAAACAAAAACTGCAACAGAAAAAGTAGTAAATAGTGTCGCAACCGCTGAGATTAAAATTGGTCTTAACGACAGGTTAGCATTTGTAAAACATTTGTTTAATGATAGCAACGAGGATTACCAAAGAGTATTATCGCAATTAAGCACTATAGACACAGAAGAACGATCTGTTGCTTTTATTGTAAATATGGTAAAACCAGATTATAACAATTGGTTAGGAAAAGAAGAGTACGAAGAGCGTTTTATGGCAATTATTGAACGTAAATTTGCATAAAACTTTCTAATGAACATAACCAAAATACTTTATTGGGCTGGCACAATTGTACTTACAGCAATTATGTGCTTTTCTATCTATAATTACTTTTTTAACTACTCGGCAATTTCTGGGTATTTTACGCATTTAGGCTACCCAACTTATTTGGTTTATCCATTAGCAATTGCTAAAATTTTAGGACTAGTAGCCATTTGGGGTAATTTTTCTAAAACACTAAAAGAGTGGGCTTACTTTGGATTTTTCTTAAATACCACAATGGCTTTTGCTGCACATTACATTACAGATAATGGCGGTTACCTTTTTGCTGTTATAGCTTTTATTGGCGTTGCAGTATCTTACTATTTTAGTAAAAACCAAAGACCTTAACTATACTTTTTAGAATGGGAAAACTATACTTGGTACCAACACCAATAGGAAACTTAGAAGACATTACTTTTAGGGCGATTAAAGTTTTAAAAGAGGTAGATTTAATTTTAGCTGAAGATACACGTACCAGCGGAAAATTATTACACCATTACGAGATAAGCACGCAAATGCACAGTCACCACATGCACAACGAGCATAAAACGGTAGACGGCATTGTTAAGCGCATACAAGCGGGTGAAAATATAGCTCTAATTTCAGATGCTGGAACACCAGCTATATCAGATCCTGGATTTTTACTTACACGTGCTTGTGTAGAAAACAACATAGAGGTAGATTGCCTACCTGGAGCAACAGCTTTTGTACCTGCATTGGTAAATAGTGGACTGCCAAATGATAAATTTGTTTTTGAAGGTTTTTTACCTGTTAAAAAAGGAAGACAAACACGTTTAACTTTGCTTGCCGAAGAAACTAGAACTATTATTTTTTATGAGTCGCCACACAAACTTATAAAAACCTTAGGGCATTTTGTAGCGTATTTTGGTGCAGACAGAGCTATTTCAGTTTCTAGAGAACTTACCAAAATGTTTGAAGAAACAATACGTGGCACAGCACAAGAGGTTTTAGAGCATTACACAGCTAAACCTCCAAAAGGCGAAATAGTAATTATTGTTGGTGGCAAAAAGTAGTATTTTCATTTTCTAAATTAGTTGTTCTATGTATAAAAAAATTGCATCAGTATTAATTCTAGTTGCTTTAGTCTCTTGTAAAACAAAATCAATTACTACCACTGTAATACCAACACAGAATACAGAAGAGAATAATTTAGGAGATACAGATTACACACAAATAATTACTAAAGAATTTACAGGAGATTTAGCATACAGCACTACTGCCTTTGTAGAAAAATATTGGCGTGTTGTTGGTAACACTGGTTTTAACAAAAGTATACATTACGTTGCTGCAGAGTTAGAAAAAGCAGGTTATGTGCTTCAAGAAAAGGCCACTGAAAACACTATTTTAACTTACAGAATTGAAAAAAGACCTTTAAAGCAACCAACTTGGGAATCTGTAGATGCTAGCTTAACTATAAAAGGAGATAATTTGCCTTTATTGCAAAATAGCACCAATAGTAATATGATTGCTTTAAACTCTTACAGTACACCAGAAAATGGTGTAACAGCAGAGGTAATTTATATTGATGATATTTCCAAATTAAAAGATACTGACGTAAAAGGTAAAATTGTTTTTGTGGAAACTAGTCCGGCTAGAGTTTTTAATACTGCTATTGTAAAAGGTGGCGCAGCAGGAATATTATCTTACAACAACCCAAGCTATTTACAACCAGAAAAAAATACAACATCTATACAGTTTAGGTCTATACCTCTAAATGAAGAAGCTAAAGGTTGGGCAATAGCATTGTCTTATGCTGCCAAAGAAAAACTAAAAAAGAGATTACAGAAAGAAAAAGTAATTGTTACCGCAAACATTAAAACTAACATTTACCCATCTACAGAACTAACATTGGTTGCAGACATAAAAGGAGCTGTTAACCCTGAACAAAGATTAGTTTATAGTGCACACGTACAAGAACCTGGCGCTAATGATAATGCCACAGGAGTTGGCGTGGCTTTAGAAATGGCAACCATAACAGCTAAACTTATTAAAGAGGGTAAATTAAACCCAAAAAGAACATTGACATTTTTATGGGGAGATGAAATTGTTTCTACAAGAAGGTATGTACAAGAAGACAAAATAAGAGCTAAAAACATAAAATGGGGAATTAGTCTAGATATGGTTGGCGAAAATACCGCTATTACTGGTGGTTCTTTTTTAATTGAAAAAATGCCCGATCCTAGCGCAATTTGGACAAGAGGAAATGACAAGCATACAGAATGGGGTGGTAGTGTTTTATCTTTAGAGCAAATGAAACCACACTACTTAAACGATTTTGTGCTAAAAATATTTAAAGAACAAGGTAAACGTGCCAACTGGGAAGTAAACACAAACCCTTACGAAGGTGGCAGTGACCATACCCCATTTTTAGCTGCAGATATTCCTGGAGTATTATTTTGGCATTTTACAGATCAATTTTACCATACAGATAATGATAGGTTAGACAAGGTTTCTAAAAACACTCTTAAGAATGTTGGTACTGCAGCTCTAACTAGCGCTTATAAACTTTTAAACGCTGATGAAGAGACAGCCAAAATTATTATTTTAGATATTGAAAAAGCAGCAATTTCTCGTTTACAAGAAGAATTAAAACAAGGAAAAATAGCACTAGCAAATGGCGATAAATTAGAAACTCAAATTGAAATTATAAACGCATGGCAAAATTGGTATGCTAAGGCTGTTAGTTCCACTTTAGATATGGTTATCAATGCATCAACCATAAATGCTACTATTTCTAAAGCCCAAGCAACAATAAAGCAAACTGCCGAACAGTGCATTGCTGAGTTAAAAAAGTAAGAGCTTACTATCTTATTTTTTCACTGTAAAACGGGATAAACACATTAAAAAACAATTATACTTTTACCAAATGACTTTAGATCAATTTAAAGAAAAACTACAAAATAATCCAACCGCTATTGCTTTTACAGATACAATGCAGATTATAGAAGATAATTACACCTTTACACCAACTGCTTTTAAAAATGGTAGTTTAGATAATAAAGAAGGTGAAAACTCTGGCTCTTGTAAATTGTTTGCTTTTGCTTTAAAACAAGAGTTCTCTAAAGAAGAAACTTTGGCTTGTTTTGGAGATTACTACAGAAAAGATGTGTTACAAGACCCAGAAGGAAACGGACATTTAAACATTAGAAACTTTATGCTAACTGGCTTTAATGGTTTAGTTTTTAGCGCTGAAGCTTTAATAAAAAAATAAAGATGAAAATCTATTTTAAAACAATAACCTATACCATCTTACTTGCTTTTAGTGTAACTGTATTAAGTTGCAAAAGCAGCACAGAAGAAACTACAACCGAAAAAAGTTCGGTTTTGCCAAACGGTATGCGTTTAACTATTTTAAAAAAGAACAAAGACATAACATCTATTGGTATATTAACAGGCTCTAATTACGGTACAACGCACACTTATACTTACAACGTTTTACTACATGAACCAGATATTAACTGGAGTTATGGCAGTGGAGAACCTAAAAACTTTTTGTTTTGTAAAGACACAACGTACATACATTATGCAAATAAAAATAGCTACCCTACAAAAGTTAAAGATTCTATAACAAACACCACAACTACTGAGTACCATTACAAAGTAGAAAACGTGTATCAGAAATACATAGATAACAGGTATTTTTTCAATCTTTTTGGAGACGATTTCTGGTTAGATATTACTCCTGAACGTTACAACCAAATTAAAAATTCTTGTAATGAATACGCCATTCCTAATGATGGCGAACTTGTTGTTGTAAACGAATAATACATCAATCTTAAAAAATAAAACCCCGCCAAAAGACAGGGCTGTATATATTATAATTATTGTTTTTAGTAAGCGCTTCCGTTGTGTTTGCCTTCTTCCCAACCATGCTTACCTAAATATTGATTACCACTTTCTACAGCGCCTTCTTCAATAGAAGTTCCCATAGAGTCGTTCCATCTATTTAAATATCCAAATAAAGAAATAACACCTAACATTTCTACAATTTCACCTTCATTCCAGTATTTGTATAAGTTTTCTTTAATTTCTGCATTTACGGCATTTGGCACTTGAGATGCCGCTAAAGAAAAGTCTAATGCTGCACGTTCTGCATCAGAAAAAGCAGCGTGTGTTCTATATTCCCAAATATTATCTAACTGCTCTTGTTCTGCTCCGTAACGCTCTGCTGCTCTAATTGCGTGTGCCTGGCAATATCTACAACCAGTAGCATTACTACTAACCCAAGCAATCATACGTTTTAAAGCAGATGTTACATTACCCTCATTAGCCATTACAGCTTTGTTTAAATTTATAAATGCTTTTGATATTGCTGGTCTGTGTTGCATTGTTAAAACAGAATTAGGACAAAAGCCTAAGGTCTCATTAAAAAATTCTGCTAATTCTTTTGTCTCAGAATCGTGATTTGCGTCTAACGGTTTTACTAAAGCCATAGTTATTTTTATATTTAGTTGTATTTTTGAATCTACAAGAAACGAAAAAAAATTATGAGTACAACAAATCATATTACAACCAAATGGTTGGGCAACATGGCTTTTGAAAGCAATAACCCATCTGGAAACAACTTAACTATAGATATTGCCAAGGAAGATGGTGGTGACGGACAAGGTTACAGACCTAAAGCGCTTATGCTTTCTGGCCTAGCTGGTTGCTCTGGTTTAGATGTAGCTTCTTTAATGAAAAAAATGAAGTTAGAGGTTGATGAGTTTACCATTGAAACTATTGCAAACTTAACAGACGAACACCCAAAATATTACGATGCTGTTACTATAGAATACCATTTTCACGGTAGCAACTTGGATGAAAAAAAATTACAACGTGCGGTAGATTTATCAGTTGAAAAATATTGCGGTGTTATGGAAATGTTTAGACGCTTTGCAACATTAGATATTAAAACTATTTTTCATCACGCTTAATTAGCTATTGAGAACTAAAGGTTCTAGAAATAAGTTCTTGCTTATACTTTTTATCTTGACTCTTTGAACTTGAACTTTTCTTAACTCTTAAATACAAAAAACACCACATGCGCTGGACCATAAAACCTAAACCTGATGCTGCAAAAGTAGCCGAACTACAAAATGCATTACAGGTTGATGAAATTGTGGCTAAACTTTTAATACAGCGCGGCATAGATACTTTTGAAGAAGCTAAAAAATTCTTTAGACCTCAGTTATCCGATTTACACGACCCATTTTTATTAAAAGACATGGACCTAGCTATTGCACGTATAGAGCAAGCTATTGCTAATGAAGAAAATATAATGGTTTTTGGCGATTATGATGTAGATGGTACAACTTCAGTAGCCTTAGTATCTTCTTATTTACAAAGTTACTATCCAAATGTTACTACTTATATTCCAGATAGATATAAAGAAGGTTATGGTGTGTCTTATGCAGGTATTGACTATGCAGATGATAACGACATTAGTCTAATTATAGCATTAGATTGTGGTGTAAAAGCGGTTGATAAAGTAGCTTATGCAAAAGAAAAAGGTGTAGATTTTATTATTTGTGACCACCACAGACCTGGTGCTACACTACCAAATGCTGTTGCTGTTTTAGATGCCAAAAGGGCAGACTGTAATTACCCTTATGATGAGCTTTGTGGTTGTGGTGTTGGCTTTAAACTGATACAAGCTTTGGGCTCTAGAAGAGAACAAACTATAGAAGATTTAGTACCTTATCTAGATTTAGTTGCTACTGCAATTGGTGCAGATATTGTCCCTATTACAGGAGAAAACAGAGTACTTGCTTATTTTGGCTTACAGGTTATAAATAGTTACCCTAGAGCAGGTTTTAAAGCTATTATAAATCAAATTAAAAAAGACGTACTTACTATTACAGACGTTGTTTTTGTAATTGCACCTCGCATAAATGCTGCGGGGCGTATGGTTCACGGTTTGCACGCCGTAAATTTACTAACAGAAACCAACATAGAACAAGCCGAAGAATTTGCTGCTGCTATAGAACAATACAATTCTGATAGGCGAGAACTAGACCAGGAAATTACCAAAGAAGCTTTAATACAAATTACAGACAATAAAGAAGAAGAGCGTTTTACCTCTGTAGTTTATAATGAAAACTGGCACAAAGGTGTTATTGGCATTGTTGCATCTAGACTTACCGAAACGTATTACAGACCTACTTTGGTTTTTACTAAAAGTGGAGAAAAACTAGCTGCATCTGCACGTTCTGTTAAAGATTTTGATGTTTACAATGCCCTGGAAGCTTGCGCAGAACATATAGAACAGTTTGGCGGACATAAATATGCTGCAGGCTTAACATTAGCTGAATCTCAGTACACCGGTTTTAAAAATCAGTTTGAAAAAGTGGTTGCAGAAACCATAGACCCCAATTTATTAGTGCCTGAAATTGGCATAGACGCAACACTTAATTTTAACGAAATAAGTCCAAAGCTTATGCGTATTATTAAGCAAATGGAACCTTTTGGACCAGGAAATATGTCACCTATTTTTATGACCGAAAATTTACAAGACACAGGTTATGCAAAAGGTGTTGGCCAAGAAGAGGCGCATTTAAAACTAGCTGCAGTACAAAACGGTTCTAGCCCTATAGGTGCTATTGGTTTTAACTTAGGAGATAAATTATCTTTAGTGCAAAACAAAAAGCCATTTAGCGCTGTGTTTTCTTTAGATGAAAACGAATGGAAAGGCAACGTAACTTTACAATTGAAGCTTAGAGATATTAGATAAAAAAAGCCCAAACACTAATGCCTGGGCTCTCAAAAAAAACTAACTCAAAACTTAACTTTGACATTGCCCCTTTTTTAAGGGTAAATAATTATTATGGTTTTTACTGTAATAAAGAATACACAAACTCTGGATTTCCACGTTCGCCATCTGCATTTGTAAGTGCTAAAAACTTAATTTTGTATAAGTTTCCATCGGTATCAGACATCACATAAAAAACATTGTCTTTTAAAGATGGTAAAGCACCAGGACCTCCACCATTTCTCCAACTGCTCCCTACACCTCTTTGGTCATTAATAAATTTAGAAGCATCAACATTTGCTAACGTAAAATTGTCATAATTTAAATCGGTTTCAACTTCTGTATCTATCATATATACTTGAGAATTAGCTTTTGTATTGTTAACCACAAAATCTGAATATCCATAAGAGCCATACCCTTCTATTTCATTAGTAAAAACAGTAAAATTTAAATCCCAATTCTCCTTTTTAGGTTCAACATTAACTTCTGTCTCTGTATCAAAACTAAAAAATGTAAAATTATAGTCGCCACTTTTAGAAATGGTTACTTCTTTATGTGTTGTATCATCTAAATCTGCATATTGTAAAACATAATCATCACCATTTCTTAGAATTCTAACTTTTTTCCAGCCTCTAGAATCTCCACTAACAGCAACACTTCCTGTACCAGGAACTTCTGTACCAACTTTAAAACCTAAATTCACTAGGTATACTGGGTTATTGGCATCTGTGCTAGAAATTTCATCTATAGCGGTTTCTAAAATGTTACCATCTGGAGCATCAACAAATTCAGAATTTGCAGGATTAAAAGTACCAATAGCTACCTGTGGTTGTAAATCTTTAATTTCTTGTGATGTTGAGTTTATAGCATCAATATCTGTTACAGAAAGTTTAGCTGTTGCCATATATATTGAACCATTAAGCACTACTCTAAAATTTTCGCCTGAGGAAAAACCTAAATCCCAAGTATCTCTTTGTACTACTGTAGATGTATTAGAACTTAAATCTACATATACTTGGTTAGGCTCGTTAGGGCCTCCAACATTTGGAGCTATAGAAGCACCTTCTATAACAATTTTAATAGCTTCGCCAGGCTCGTCATCTTTACTACAACTAGTAAAAGCTAAAACTGAAGCGCATAGTGTAATAGTTAAAAATTTGTTTAACATAATTGTAATTTTAAAATTTAAGGTTATATAATAATTTTAAGTAATAAGATCTTCCGTAGCCAAGCAAAATACCATTGCCAGCAGAAGAGTGAACACCACCATTTGCGGGGCTAATAACATCTACAGTGGTAACATCTAATAAGTTTCTGGCTCCTAGAGTAACCTGAAAAGAATTCTCTAAAATAGATTTTTTAAATGAGGCATCTAACCAATTATAAGCGCCAGTAGTTGTTTTAGAAAACGTAGGGTTTCCGGTAGTATCAGTTCCGGTAGCGCTATAGTTTTGTTGTTCTCCGGTGTGCTTTAAAAGTATAGTTACTGACGTTTTCCATTTTTCTATTTGGTATGTACTACTTGTATTTAATTGAAAAGAATAAAGAAATTTATCTTCTGAGTTTGCTTCATCATTGGCTACTTGAGAAATACCTTGTATTGTAGCACCCATATTAAACGTCCAATTGTCTGTTTTTAAACTGTTGTCTAATGTTACTCCCCACAATTTATACTCATTAACATTAATATATTGGTATTGTAATGGTGTTTGGTTTACAATAGCTAAATCAATTTTATCTTGCACATCTATGTAGGTAAATTTTAATGTGTTTAAAAGCGACGCATTTTTAATCCAGCTACGTTTTTTTAAATTTAAAAAAGATGTAAAACCGTTTTCTGGCTTCAAATTTTCATTACCTCTAACATCATGATTGCTATCTACAAAATAATAGTACAATTCTTCAAAATTTGGTGTACGGTAGGAGTTCCCTAGGTTTGCTCTTAACTCAAACCCATTTTTAATAAGGTAACGCGCACTTAAAGAGCCTAAAAGTTTAGAATTAAAAGTTGAATTGTATTCATATCGTAAACCAGGTCGTAAAAGAATTTTATCAGAAATATTTACTTCAGAAGAACTAAATAGTGCATAATTACTTTGAGACTGTTCTTTATCTTGTTCTGTAACATCACCAGAAGCTTGTGTATCAAAACCTTTTATAAAACGAGACTCGTAACCTAATTGAAAATTATAAAAATCACTTTTAACTAGGTTGTTAATACTTCCTTTAGAAAAAAATACACTACTAGATTGGTAAATCTCATCAGTTTCATTACTTCTTTCGTTTGTAATTATATAATTATTAAATTCATTTAAATGGCGTTTTTGATCTTGATAAGACACAGAAGCCTTGTAATTTGCACCAGAATTTAATCTTCCGCTTACACTTACATTATTTACAAATCTATTGGTTGTAAAAATTCTGTCTGTAGCAGATGGGTTACTTGTTTGTGATTGTGTATCTATATTAGCCCTAACAGCTGCATCATAGTAATTAACAACTTCATTTAAGTACTCAAACTTATAAAAAAGCTTAAAGTTATTTTTAGTATAATTTAATAATGCATTTGTGTTTATTTGTGTTTTAGGCAGCCAATCAAACCCTCTTAAGCCATCATTTTTATAGTAATCTTTACCTTGCCTACCATTATAAAAACCAGCAAACTCGTTTCTATTTACACCTACCCTAGCATACCAATTTTCGTTTATATTATGACCAATATTTAATCCCTGTATATGTTTGCCTTTGTTAAACCAAGCGTACTCATCACTAATTGTTTCTTCTTGTAAAATTGCTTGTACTTTCCATTCACTATCACTAGATTTTTTGGTGATAATATTAATAACTCCAGAAACAGCATTAGCTCCATACTCAACTCCCATTGCTCCCTCTACAATTTCAATACGCTCTACGTCATCTAAATTTATTTGGGTTAAATCTATATTATTACCTAGTCCACTATCACTAACAAGAGGAATATTGTCAACCAAAATATTGAAATATTGTGCATCTAAACCAAAAAAAGAAATTGTAGATTTTCCACTTTGTCCGTTTGGTACTATTGTTAAGTTTAAATTAAAGTTTAACAAATCTGCCAAATTATTGGCTGCCTGATTCTCTATTTGCTCTTTATTTATAACAATAACATTATGAACCGATTTTTTTATTGATTGCGGATTATACTGCCCAGTAATAACAACTTCTTCTAACTTATTCAATTTTATTGAATCTTTTTTTGACTCTTGAGAGAACACCAAAGCAGAGAAAAAAAGCAGAAAACAAATAGATAAATTTTGTTTATTTAGAATCATTCCTAATAATTTTCGACAAATATATGTGTTATTTTTAATCAATCTAAATAAATTTAATATTTTTGTCAGAACAAAACAGACATTACACACAAATACACAATTATGAAAAGAGTACTTTTTTTAGCCGCAGTAATAGTTGGCTTTAGTTTGCAAGGAGTTGCACAAGACAAAAAACAACAAGACAAAAAATCTATAAAAGATATGTGCGGTTGTTTTAAGGTGAATTTTAAATACACTGAGACTTTTGCTCCTGAAATAGATTATGAGAAACACTTAGATTATACATCTGGTGCTTTAGAATGGGCAGAGTTAATTGAAGATGAGAACAACAAACTGTCTATACAACACTTATTAGTTATTAAAGATACTATGGTAATTAAGCATTGGAGACAAGATTGGTTGTACGAAAACAATCGTGTTTTTCATTACGATAAAGACAACAAATGGGTGTTTACAGAATTGCCTAAAGATGTTGTAAAAGGGCAATGGACACAGTTAGTTTACCAAGTAGATGATAGCCCAAGATACTCTGGTTCTGCAACTTGGATACACGCAGATGGTAAAAATTATTGGGAAAACAAATCTGATTCTCCATTACCAAGAAGAGAATACTCTAAAAGAAGCGATTACAATGTAATGTCTAGAGGTAACCGACAAGAAATAACTAATTATGGTTGGTTACACGAGCAAGACAATGATAAAATTATTAGAGAAACAGGTAAGGAAGATGTGCTTTTAGCTCAAGAAAAAGGGTACAACACTTATGTTAGAGTACCAGATGAGCAATGTAAGGCTGCAAAAGATTGGTGGCAAAACAATAACAAATTCTGGACAAAGGTAAGATCTGCCTGGGATAAAGTTTACACTAAAAATAGTGAAATAGAACTTGCTAAAGCTATAGACAAAAAGCCCTTGTTTATGCATTTTTATGAGTTAGAAAAGAAAAATGCTAACGAAAAAGAGATCCTTGCTTTAATACAAAAATTTGCATCAACTAAAACAACAGAAAATGCATCTGGAAAATAAAAAACCACTCCTACTTTTAGCTGTAATAACATTTTTGCTACTGGCTTTTAAAGCCCCCCAATTGCCAGAAAAATTGCAAAAAAAGGTAGACGCTGCTATAGCGTTTGCATATGGTACAGAATCTTTTAGTTTAAGCGGAATCTCTAGTGACGAGGTTCCGCCTAAAGATTATGTTTTTAAAATTAAAACAGATAAAGATCTACTTGGATACGCCTATGTTGGGCAAGCAAATAGTATGAAAAGAGTATTTGATTATGTTGTGTTTGTAAACAAAGACTTTAGTGTTAAAAAAGCTAAAGTCTTAATCTACAGAGAAGATCACGGCAGACAAATAGGAGCCCAACGTTGGCTAAAACAATTTATTGGCTTATCTGCAACCAAAAAGCCTGTGTATGGCGAAAATGTAGATGCCATCTCTGGAGCAACTATTTCTGCAAAAAGTATGACAATTGCAGTAAAAGATGTACTAGAAACTATAGAGACTTTAAATAACAAAAAACTTCTTTAACCTTTAAGCTATGAAAGACATAAACGCTATATATTATAATGAATTTGGGATTGCCTTTCATTGGAAAAAAGAAACAAAAAAATACCGTAGTAAAATACAAGTTGTTTTTAGAGACACTGGATTTTTATTCACAAAAAATGAATTAATTAGGTTTGCAGAGCATATAAAAAATACGATGAACTCTAACTCTGTTTGTAGTTGTTGTACACAGAAAGATTCTTGTAGAGCTATGCTTTTAGAAACACCTGTGCCACAAGTTAGCTTGGCTGTTAGCGCAAAAGAGTTAACAGCCATAAACGACTTAATAGAAGGCACAATTTTTCAGTTAAACGTAGATAATTTTTTAAGTGACATCTGTAACAATTAATACAGCTTACTTTCTGTTTTTTATAATACTTTTGTTGTATCAAACAAACTAAAATGGATCCGTACGCAGCATTACGTTATAAAGAGTTTAATACTTTTTTACTAGTTAGGTTTGCTATGGTATTTGCCTGGTCTATGCAATTTATTGTTATAGAATGGCAAGTATACTCCTTAACTAAGAATCCGCTTTCTTTAGGTATTATTGGTCTTATGGAAGTTATCCCCGCAGTGTCTATGGCACTATTTGCAGGGCATATTGTTGATCAAAAAGAAAAAAGAAACCTTTTAATTAAATGCATTTTAGGTTTTTCTGTAATTAGTTTTGGCTTGTTTGTTATTAGTATGCCAAGTGTTATAGCACAAACTACTACTGAAACAATTTTATACTCAACTTACTTTCTAGTATTTCTAGGTGGTATTGTTAGAGCTTTTTTGGGTCCTACTATATTCTCCTTAATTGCATTAATTGTTCCTAAAAAAATATACCCAAATGCCGCAACTTGGAGTAGTACTACTTGGCAAATGGCATCTGTACTAGGGCCTGCTTTAGCTGGTTTTTCTATAAGCTGGATTGGCGTTCACTGGTCTATGTGTGTAATTTTTGGCTTTTCGTTATTTGCTTTAATTACTTTATTACAGATTTCTAAAAAACCTATTCTAAACCCTAAAATTGGCGAACCCGTATTTAAAAGTTTAAAAGAAGGTTTAAATTTTGTTTTTAAAACAAAGGCCATACTTGGAGCACTTACATTAGATATGATTGCAGTACTCTTTGGTGGCGCAGTTGCATTACTCCCTATATTTGCACAAGATATTTTACACGTAGGCTCACAAGGTTTTGGTATTTTAAGAGCAGCACCAGCAGTTGGAGCAGCAATTATGATGCTGAGCTCTACTCATTTTCCGCTACATAAATATGCAGGCAAAAAATTATTGCTTGCTGTATTTGCCTTTGGTATTTGTATTATTATTTTTGGATTGTCTACCTCTTTTTGGATCTCTGTAGCTGCCTTATTTTTTAGTGGTGCTGTAGATGGCGTTTCTATGATTATTAGACAAACTATTTTACAACTTAAAACACCAGACCATATGCGTGGTAGGGTAGCCTCTGTAAACTCTATGTTTGTTGGCTCGTCTAACGAACTTGGTGCTTTTGAAAGTGGAGCAACCGCAAAATTAATGGGCGCTGTAACGGCCGTGGTTTTTGGCGGAACTATGACTCTTATTACTGTTGGTGCTACTGCAATACTAAATCCTAGGTTTAGAAAATTAGACCTAACAAAGGATATAGAGGAACACGAAAAAGAAGCGTAAATATTCTGCTCTTTAAACAAAATAAAACTACATATGTTTACGTTTGATATAGGATCTAAACTGACAATTTATTCACTAAAATTAGTAAAGAGGCAGTTATCAACCTATATAATAGATGAAACCATTATTTTCTGTATGTTTATTATTACTTGCTATTACGCATAGTAACTCGCAAAATTTAGTAAAAAATTCTAGTTTTGAAGACTATAAAATTTGCCCCGAAGATATTGGTAAATTTAAGGACAACGTAACTAACTGGTCTATTTTACAGGGCACAACAGATTATCTAAATTCTTGCAGCAGAACTGTTGGTTTTTTAAACCATAACGGAAAACAAATTGCCCGAAGTGGTTTTGCTTACGCAGGTATTTTTACCTATTCTAACAAAGATTACAGAGAATATATACAAGGAACTTTAGAAGAACCGCTTGAAAAAGATAAAAAATACATTGTTACCTTTTACGTTAGTTTAGCAGACTATGCAACCCTAGCCATTGAAGATTTTAGCATTTTATTTACCAATAAACCTGTTGCCGGTTCAGCTGTACAGAGCAGTAATAAAACCTTAGTTACTCGTAAAACATTATCTAAAATTAATGATTTAATTTACGATCACTACCAACAAATAGACCCTATTTTATACAAAAGCAAACAAATTTGGATGCAGGTATACATTCCTTTTACAGCTAAAGGGTATGAAACTCATTTTACCATTGGCAACTTTGCCAGCAACACTAGAACCCAAACGTTAAAGGTTTCTGATAGTAATGAAAAAGACTTTTCTTACTACTACATAGATGATGTTAGTGTTGAAGTAAAAGACAGAGAATTACCGCCTTTGTATGAAGAAACGGTACCACAAATTACAGATGCCACACCAAAAATAGAACGCAATAAAATATATACGTTTAAAAATGTTTTATTTGAGTTTAATAAGGCCGATTTACTATCTGCTTCTGAAGAAGAAATAAATGTGCTAGCCACTATTTTACGTAACAACAAGAAGCTTTTTATAGAGATTTATGGTCACACAGATGCTGTTGGATCCCAAGAACGTAACTTAGAACTATCTAATGAACGTGCAAAGTCTGTAGCTACTTATTTAATTGAAAAAGGAATTGATAAAGACCGAGTTAAATGGTTAGGCTACGGCAGCAGTAAACCTATTGCAGATAATGCTACAGAAGAAGGCCGTACACAAAACAGAAGGGTAGAATTTAAAGTACTAGAGAACTAGTGTTATTGCTCTAGTTTTTCTAAACTAAGTTCTTGGCCATTAAAAACACCATAGGTATAATAGCCAATCCAATCCCCAAGATTTATATAGGTCGATTCTCCGTTTAGGTCTATGGTCATTGGTAAATGACGGTGACCAAAAACAAAATAATCGTAATGTTTGGTTTCTAATTTACGCTTGGCATATTGTACCAACCACTCCTTATCTTCACCTAAAAACTTTACATCATCATCTCCTGATATTGCTTTGTTTTTTACTGAAAAATATTGTGCTAATGACACTCCAATATCTGGATGTAACCACCTGTAAAACCACTTAGAAACAGGGTTTGTAAATACTTTTTTCATTCTTTTATACCCTTTATCGTGTGGTCCTAAACCATCTCCGTGGCCAATAAAAAAAGAAGTATCGTTAAATAAAAACTCTTGTGGTGTATGGTATACTGGTATGTTTAATTCTTCCTCAAAATAACCATCCATCCAAAGATCATGATTACCCACAAAATAATACACTGGTATGCCAGCATCTGTAAGCTCTGCTAATTTACCTAGGGTCCTTGTAAAGCCTTTAGGAACCACAGTTTTATACTCGAACCAAAAATCGAATAAATCTCCTAACAAAAAAATTGCCGCTGCATCTTCTTTAATTTCGTCTAACCAAGCAACAAACTTTTTTTCTCTAGGTTTGCTTTCTGCCATAGTTGGCGCACCCAAATGGTTGTCGCTTGCAAAGTATACTTTTTTGCCTTTTGGAACTGTGATTTTTTTCATTGCCAGTAAAGATAGGTAAACAGATAATTTTAATTAGTTGTCTAATGCATACCATTCTGCAAAAGAAGAATCTGTTTCTTGTAGTCTTAACGAGTGTAGATTAATATTTTCTGGAAGTCTAGCTTTAATTTTAGCAGCAAAATCTATAACCATATTCTCACTAGTTGGCTGATAATCTGCTAATATTACACTGTGTCCTCTTTGTGTTAACTCGTGTGCTAACTCTACGTGTGGTGTGTTTTTATTAAAAACAGTAGCATGGTCGTAGACATCTACTATTTCTTCTTTAACAATTTTTTTAAGATCGCTAAAATCTATAACCATACCCAACTTAACATTGGTAGTATCTGTAATAGGAGAACCAATTACGGTAACAGATAATTTATAGCTATGTCCGTGTACATTTCTACATTTACCATCATAACCATATAGTGCGTGACCGGTTTCAAAACTAAACTGCTTTGTTATTCTAATATTACTCATACCTTAATTGTTTGCATTGCAAAGGTATTATTTTAAGGCAGATGTTTTATTTAACAATAGATAAAATCTCTATCATACAGGTAAAAAAGACTAAAACGATGTCTTTTGTTATAGACAGTTTACCTTATAATAGAGATCTTGCCCTTTACTCTTAGAAGTTTACGTAAGTAACTATGTTAAATTGATCACGACTAGTTGTCTCAAAAAACTGGTTCATATACCCAGCCTCTATTCTTATATTTTTATTTATATGGTAACCAAGACCTCCATACAACCTATTTCTATCAAATATTGAGGTTTCTGTGTTTAAGAAAATCTCGTTATAGGCAGAAATGTAATAACTCTTTTTAGCTGCATCTTTAGCATATAAAGGAACATTTAGTCCCAAGAAATAACGAAATCTCATTTTAAAATCGCTCTCTACAAAACGCTGCTCAAATCTATATCTATGATTTAAAGAAACACTCCCTATACTTTGTTTAGATGTAAATTGCTGGTAAATTCTGTGTTCATTTACAGACTCTTTATCATCTGTTTCTCCTATGTAGTTTTTAGATAAAATATAGCCATAACCAAGCAGTACATTATTTTTCCCTTCATTAAAAGTATACCCCAAACCTGTTCTTAACAACAACTGCTCTAAGTCACCAATAGCATCATAATTTCTGTATTGTACTTCGTTATGAATATTCCATTTTTGATCTATTTTCTTGTTCCCAATATAAATTAACCAATTTCCAAAATCGCTATCCTGACTTCTGACTAAATTAGGTAGCATTAACCCTAAGATTAATGCTACCATTAGTATTTTCTTATAATTGTTATTCATAAAAATTAACAGCTCCAGAATTAATATCATACATAGCACCTACGATTTTAATTTCTCCTTTGCTTTGCATTTCTGCTAAAACTTCGCTCTCTGCTACAATTCTGTCTATAGTAAGCTGTACGTTTTTAGCCGCAACATTATCTACAAACTCTAAGTTCTTAGAGTTACGTAAATCTTCTTCTTTTGGCTCTGTTACTGCATTTACAGCAGGCTTAATTTTACTTAACATTGCCGTTAGGTTTCCTAATTCTGCATTGTCACAAGCTCCTTTTATAGCACCGCAGCTAGTATGCCCTAGAACTACAATTAACTTAGTGCCAGCTAGTTTACAACCAAACTCCATACTGCCTAAGATATCTTCATTTACAAAGTTACCAGCAATACGTACACTAAAAATATCCCCCAAACCTTGGTCAAAAACCAATTCTGATGATACTCTAGAGTCTATACAACTTAAAATAGTTGCAAAAGGAAACTGACCATCACTAGTGTCATTTACTTGCTCTAATAAATTTCTGTTTGCTTTTAAGTTATTCTGAAACCTTTGGTTTCCTTCTTTTAAAAATCTCAATGATTTTTCTGGAGTCATTGTAGATTGCGTCTCTTTAGTATGTGCTTTCATATATTATATTTTTTATGTTATGTATTATTAGGCGTTTGCGTACAATAGTAATGACACGCTTGTTTTATCTATTACATTACGTATACCACTTGTAGCTCTATTTACACACAGCAGGTTAATATTACTTTTTACTAAATACTTAGATATATTACTTATTGCATTATCTCCTTGTTCAAAAACAAATTCAATAGCATTCTTAGAGTTTACTGACTCTTTCAGCTTACTTCCTTTTTCTACAACAGAAAAAGATGTTAACGGCTGCTGACTATGCTTTATTAAATCTTCTGTAAATTTAAAATTTAAAGACTCTTTGTTTTCACTTAAAACACCTAAAGACAAAGAATTTATAGGTTTTACAGTTCCGTCATTTGCCGCTATCATAATTACACCTTTGTATTTTTTTAAAACAAAATCTGTAATATGATCACCTATAACATTAATCATTTTAGGCTTTCTTTTTCCTAAAACAATTATGTCTGGCTGTTGCTCTTCAATCTGTTTTGCTATTTCACTTTTAACGTTTCCAAAAGAAAAACTATGCTTAATTTTTACATCTGTAGCCTTAGAAATTGGCTTAATAATTTTACTAATTATACTGTCTGTACTATTGTACTGCTCGTTAATAGAACGCATAGCAGACAGTTGATTGTCCCTAAGAACTACATCTGAAGGTTTTTTTACGTAAAAAAAAGACACTTCACCACCTATCATTTTTGCAAGATTAACAGTACTTTTTAATGTAGAAACTGTTGTCTTTTTTAAATCTGATAGCACTAAAATTTTATATTTATTTTTTTTCATAGATCCTAACTTAAACTAATGTTAGATTTAGGTCTTAACTTGAAAAATTCTATAAAACTTTCTGGGTTCTCTACTATTCCTCTTTTTGAAATTAATTTGATATCTATATTTCGTTCTTTCGCCTTAAAAGCAAAATCTTCTAAAATTTCAATAATATCATAATCTAGATATCTTGTTTTAGTAACATCAAATTCAAAATAAGTATCTCTAGGTAAACTATCTAACTCTTTTAAAATAGCTCCTTTGTTAAAAAAGGTAACTTCTTCTGCAAGTGTCATTTTTATTTTATGCTTTCCGTTACTGTTGTCTTCAATATGAAGAAAATGCGAGTTCTGGTAACTTTTTAAAAGTATAACAACAACTCCAACAGCTAATCCTAAAGCAATGCCAATTAATAAATCTGTAAAAACAATACCTACCACAGTAACAAAAAATGGTATAGATTGTTTCCAACCTAACTTGTACATCTTAAAAAACAATGCCGGCTTTGCTAGTTTGTAACCTACAATTAATAAAATTGCTGCCAATACAGATAACGGAATCATATTTAATAACGTTGGAATAAGAACAACAGAAATTAATAGTAGAAAACCGTGTAAAATTGCAGCCATTTTTGTTTTTCCGTTAGATTGTATGTTTGCAGAACTACGAACAATAACCTGAGTAATTGGCAAACCACCTATTAAACCAGAAATAATATTACCTGTACCTTGAGCTAGTAATTCTCTGTTAGTTGGTGTTACACTTTTTTCTGGATCTAGTTTATCTGTAGCCTCTACACATAACAAGGTTTCTAAACTTGCAACTAATGCAATAGTAAATGCTATAATCCAAACTTCAGGATTTGTAATAGCAGAAAAATTAGGAAAACTAAATTGACCTATAAAAGAATCGAAACTATCTGGCACAGGAACACTTACTAAATGAGCCGTAGAAACACCAAAAACATCGCTAGTTTTAGTTAATGCATAAAAAATAATACCTACAGCAACAGCTACTAAAGGACCTTGAATAACTTCAAAAATCTTTCCTTTTTTCACTAAAACATTGCTCCATAATAATAAAATTGCCAAACTTATAAGTCCTACTACTGTTGGACCAACAGCTATATTATCAAAAATACTAAAAATAGCAGAAAAAGTATTTTCACCTGAAGCTTCTATAAAACTATCTGCCCCTTCTGGCTCAGAATCGTAACCAAAAAAGTGTGGAATTTGTTTTAAAATAATAATAATACCAATACCTGTTAGCATCCCTTTAATTACAGATGATGGAAAATAATAACCAATAATACCTGCTTTTAAAATACCAAAAACCAATTGTATTACACCTCCTAAAACAACTGCAACTAAAAAGTTTTCATAACCACCTAAAGTCCCAATTGCAGTTAAAACAATTGCAGCTAAACCAGCAGCTGGTCCACTTACTCCAACTCTAGATCCACTTAAAGCACCTACAACTACACCACCTATAATACCTGCAATTACACCTGCAAATAAGGGTGCGCCACTTGCTAATGCAATACCTAAACATAATGGTAATGCAACAAAGAATACGACAATACTCGCTGGTAAGTCGTTTTTTAAATTTTTAAACATATTAAATAGAATATTAGCCTCTTTGACTTATTTTTTTGTCTAGAGGAGTTAATAAATTAATAGTAACTACACGTAAATGCATAGTCACAAAAAAGTCTAATTATAATATGTAAAAATCGGGAGGTGGTGAAACAAGGTTTATAAGAGGTCTTGGGTATTTTTTAGAAGAATACTCTTGCTTGTTTTTCTTTTCTACAAAAGAAATATCTATATCTGAAAAATTATCTGCTGTCAAAAACTTTTTTGCACTATGACCTTCTTCCTCTTCAGAGATTGAATAAAAAACAGAAATATCTATAGAATCATTAACCATCTTGATAATCGTTGGCGCAGATAAAAACGCAACGAAAAGCACAGTAAAAAATATGGAAATAATTTTTTTAGACATTACATTTAAAATTCGGAAAGTTGCAAAGATAACAATCTACACATTTAATAATATAGTAATAGTATATTAAAAAATTGTTAAGTTTTTAACAATTTTAAGCATCTTTCTGATTACCAATTAATTACGCAAAGAACCCAGATATAAGTTATACTCATCGTAATTTAATCCTACTAAAAACAATACAGGTTAAATACAATAGATTAATTTATGATATTTTGATGCGTTATTATAATTCTTCTTTTAGGCTAAACTTTTAAATCTAGTACCCAAGAAAAATAGATAACCACACAAATATATAACTATATAGAACTAGCTACTTTCTCTTATATTTTTTACTGTTTTTAACTCGGTTAAAAACATAAACTGCTACTACAAATAATGCTAATAATGGAAAAACTAAATCCCCTCCCATAGTTTAAAAATTTTATTGTTTTTTATTTTTTAAGGCAAACGAAACTATTGCTGCCGTTACTACTCCCATAGATAACGCAGTAAATATGCCCTGTCGTATATAATTGTTTAAATTAAAAAACTCAAGTGCCTTATCTTCTTTCATTCTACCTGCCTCTACAATGTATGCTACAATATTAGAAAAATACTCTGGAGAAATATAAACCTGCGTTATATATTGCGTAGCCGGACTTAACAAAGCTACAACTGCACTTAATACAATACCGCTAATAAATCCTTGTTTCCAAGTCATTTCTCCCTTAAGATCGTTCTTTTTTTTATCTAACAAGGCCAACACAAATACAACTATAGCTACTAAAGCAAAAAGATTTGTATACATTAATTGTTTACCAATAAGCTCTGAGTGCCAACCCATTTGCTTTTCAAACAAAGCCCATAAAAGCGCACAACCAGAAAAGATAAAACCCCATTTTATCTCAGTTTTAAACTTATTCATATCTGCTTATTTTCTATATTTTGATAATGCATTTCTTGTAAAATCTGACAAGACTAATTTTCCGGAAATTGTTGCTCTTTCTTTTAGTAAAGCATCCCATTTTTCTGTTCCTTGCCACAATATCGTTTTCATTTCTTGCAATGCCTCTGGATTGTATGATGCTAATTTTTCTGTAAAAATTGCTATCTCTTTATCCATATCTTTACTAGACTCAAACACTTTTGCAAACAATCCTTTGTCTTTTGCCCAATATGCACTTTGCCAATCTGTAGCTGCTAAAGATAGCTCTGCCAGACCGCTTTTTCCTATTTTACGCTCTACCGCTGGCGCAATTACAAAAGGACCAATACCAATTGCTAATTCTGATAATTTTATAGATGCGTGTTCTGTAGCAAAAACATAGTCGCACGCAGCTGCTAAACCAACACCACCGCCAACAGTCTTACCTTGCACACGACCAACTATTAGTTTTTTACACATACGCATTGCATTAATAACGTTTGCAAAACCACTAAAAAATTGTTGTCCTTCTTCCAAGTTGGTTACTTCCATTAACTCATCAAAAGAAGCCCCTGCGCAAAAAGCTTTTTCTCCTTCAGACTTTAAAATAATTACAGCAACGTTATTATCCACAGATAATTTCTGTATCTCTTTTGTTAACCTATCTAACAATTCTGCTACAAAAGAATTACTAGCCGGGTGACCAAACTCTATTGTTGCTATTTTATTATCTATATTGGTGTATAAACTACCGTTTGCTCTAGCTGTGCCCATAAAGGTGTTATTAATTTTCTAAGATCAAAATTACGTTTTTTGTAACAGGGGACGAAACTTTGAGTTGAATTTAAACACTAATGCAGCTCCTCTTATTAGCATCCAAACCGTAAAAGCAATCCAAATTCCTGTAAAACCCCAACCTAAATATTTACCCAAATACAACATAGGCACAAAGCCTAAAAAGGTCGCCCCTAAAAGTGTATTTCTTAAATACTTCATTTCTCCCAAACCTTTAAATAAGCCATCAAAAACAAAGGCGATAGAGTTTATAGGTAAGCTTAAAATTATGATGTAAAAAACCGAATAAAAGGTATCTAATGCCACTTGTTCGTTAGAAAAAAGTCTTCCTATAGGATGATAAAACACAAAGCCTAAGACCGTTAACATTAGACTAACTATTACTCCATATTGTATAATTTTCTTTGCTAAATTCCATAAATTAGGATAATCCTTAGCCCCTAGCAATTTACCTCCTAGAATATTACCTGCAGCACCATAACCATCTATAAAAAAGGAAGAAAATAGCCATACATTTATAGCAATTGTATGCGCACCTATAAACCTATCTCCCAAATCTGTAGCCTCGCGTACCGCTAATATTAATGCTATATTTAAAGACAAAGCACGTACAAATAAATTTAAACTCATTATTACCAAACGCCCTAATTCTGGATGAAGAGGAAAACGCAGTTTTAAACTAATATCTGTTTTTAAAACCAGTAAGAAAAATGCAATTATTGCCATTACTCCTTGCGATAGTAAACTTGCCCAGGCAGCACCATCTAAATACATTGGCTCCAAAACACCTTCTATGCCATACACAAAAATATAATCTAATAATATATTTAAAACTGCACCAATTAACGCAATTACCATTGGCCAACTTGTATTCTGTAACCCTCTAAAAATACCCATTACCGCAAACGTAAATAAGGTTAACGGAAAACCCCAAACTCTAATACCGTAGTATGATACGCAAAACTCTAAAATTTTATCTTTTGCTTTTAAAAACATAAATATTTCTTCTACAACAAAAACAGTAGACAGTAGAATTATAATACTTAATAGAATATTAAAAAAAATAGCTTGTACAGGCAGTGTTTTAACCTCATCTAAACGACCAGCTCCTAAATACTGAGAAATTATAGCAGAAATAGCACTTCTAGTTTGTCCTAATATCCAAATAAGCATAGACAAAAAAGACCCTACAATACCTGCTGCCGCTAAAGATTCTAATCCGTATTCTGGAATATTGCCTACAATGGCAGCATCTGTAATAGACAACAACGGCTCAGATATACCTGCAATTGTAGCTGGTATAGCTAGCTTATTTATATTTTTAAGGTTTACAATTGTTTTCAAAAAAAAGTGACTTTATAAAACTAGTTCGTAACAAAGAAAAGGATGTTCGCTTTGCTTTGGAAAATAAATATCTGCTAGTCTTTTATAACCCCTAGCTTCGTAAAAACGCACATTGCGTTTGTTTACACTAAACGTATCTAACCTAACTGAGGCAAACTTATTTTCTTTTGCATAAGATTCTGCAAAGGTCATCATTTTTTGGGCATATCCTTTACCTTGATGCTCCGGATGTACAGATAATCTGTGTATGTACAAATTAGTATCACTCTTAGTTAACCACTTTATAGGAATGTACTCATTATCCATATGGGTAGACAGTACAATGGTTCCTTCTATTTTTTTATCAACCTCTAAAACATAAAGTTCTCCTTGGGCAATATCATTTAAAAAAGCCTGTTTACTTGGGTAATGTTCGTTCCATTGGTAAATACCATTTTCTATCATAAATGCAGCACAAGCTTTAGTTACCGTAAGTATTTCATTTATTTCTGATATTTTTGCTAGACGAATCATAAGAGGTTTAAATTAAATTGTAAATTTAGAGTATAAAATACAACTTATAAAATGTGTTATTCTACTTAAGATTACTTTAACCAAGAATCTAAATAACATATTATTAATAACCATATAAAACTATAAAATAGAACAGATGAAAAACATATTGGTTCCTATAGGGACATCTCCAGAGAGTTATAAAACATTACAATATGCCGTAGATTTTGCTAAAAACTTTGATGCAACTATATATGTAATGGAAATTTTTAATGTAATCTCTGCTGGTGCTGGTAGTTTAGCTAACGCTACAGAGAAGATTGAAAAAAATAACAGAGAGCAATTGTTAGAAATTGTTAATAAGGTTGATAAAAAAGGAATTGATATAAAAATTGTAACCTACCAAGGTACTATTATTGAAGGCCTTAAAAAGATTGACAAACAATACCTAGGCATAGATTTAATTATAATGGCACCAAGAAGTAACGATATTAACGAGGGCACTTACCTTGGCAATACTTCTGGAAAAATTATAAAAAGAACAGATATACCAACACTTATTGTACCAAAAGAATACCAGTTTAAACCTGTTACAACTATACTTACAGCATTTAAATCTGGAGTTTTAAAACGCAAAAGAATACTTAATCCATTAATTACTATAAAAAAGAAGTTTAATAGTAATGTAAGTTTGTTATTGGTCAAAACTCCAGGCTATACAGATGATGATTTAGGTGTAAATAGTGCTTTATTAGATATTAGTTCTAAAATGACAATAACAGAGAATGTGACTACGTATTTAGGTGTTTTAGAACATTTTCGTACAAAAGAACCAGATATGCTTTGTGTTTTTAGAAGAAAGCGTGGTTTTTTCAAGAAATTATGGGAAAAAAACACCATTTCTAAATCGGAATTTTACGCACCAGTACCAGTATTGGTTTTAAGTGTTAAAAAAGACTAAGCTCTTTTTGGGGGATTAGCTCAGCTGGCTAGAGCGCTTGCCTGGCAGGCAAGAGGTCACCGGTTCGACTCCGGTATTCTCCACCATATTGCTTTACAAACAAAAACCCCTTTAGAGTTTTCTAAAGGGGTTTTGTTTTGCTTTCGTTTTAAAGAAAAAAAGTTACTTAATTAAACTATTCTACAATAAAGAGGTCATAGATATATCTAAATTAAATCTATGAAAAAGTTTGCCCTACTAATAGCTGTAGCAACAATAGTAAGTTGTAGCCACGATGACGATTCTAAAAAAGCAGAAACAACTACAACAACTAATGCATACAAAGCAGAAGGCTTTGTTACCATTAATGAAGGACAAGCAGGATTTACTGCAGGCTTAGAAAGTGGAGATAGATTTGGAAGAGATCATGACAAAATAGGAGATGTTGATGGAGATGGAGTAACAGATTTTATTGTTGGCGCTCGTTCTGACGATGATGGAGCTACAGATGCAGGAGCAGTTTATATTTTATTTATGAACAATGACGGAACAGTAAAATCTAATCAAAAAATATCTATGCTTGCTGGTGGCTTTACAGATACATTAAATGCTGGCAACTTTTTTGGTTATGGCGTAGCAGGTATTGGAGATTACAATAACGATGGTATTCCAGATATAGCCGTTTCTTCTCCTGTAGCTCCAAACAATTCGCTATACATTAT
This sequence comes from Cellulophaga fucicola, assembly GCF_900119145.1. Classification (GTDB taxonomy): domain Bacteria; phylum Bacteroidota; class Bacteroidia; order Flavobacteriales; family Flavobacteriaceae; genus Cellulophaga; species Cellulophaga fucicola. The sequence goes on from NZ_FPIY01000003.1 coordinate 152,964, forward strand.
ACATTTAAACACCGACGGCACCGTTAAGAGTTTTGTTAAGAATGAAAATATTATTGCTAATGGCTTAACTGCTATAGGCGATTTAAACGGAGATAATAGAATAGATTTAGTTGCCTGCGTTCCTGGATCTAATGATGGCGGAAATAATCGTGGTGCTATAGATATATTGTTTTTAAATGATGAGTCTAAAGTTATGTATGGCAATACAGTAACCATTAGTGACACTCAAGGAGGCCTAGGAGCAGGGCTAGGAGATGATGACCAATTTGGCGGTAGAGAAGTTGCTATGCTAGGAGATATAGATAATGACGGCAACAAAGAGTTAGCCGTTGGTGCTTTTATGTCTAACGGAGGTAAGGGAGCAGTTTGGATACTCTCTTTAGACAATACTACCTACAATGTAATCTCTAAAATTAAAATTACTGAAGGCCTAAACGGCTTTACAGATGAATTAACATCTGATGTTAACCCTAATGGTACTTATGGCGCAAATTTTGGACACGCTATGTGTGCTGCAGGAGATATAGATGGCGATGGTATTCCAGATTTAATTACTGGGGCTAACCAACAATATGAAGGCTGGGGCTATATTTTGTACCTAAATGAAGATAAAACGGTTAAATCATTTAGCCGAATTAATAATGATGATGGTGGTTTTGAATTAAATTTAGAATCGGAAGAACGTTTTTCTCGTTCTATATCTTTTGCTGGCGACTTAAAGGGTGATGGTTCTATTGCTGTAAATTTTGGCGGAGGAGCAGGAGGAACAGGAACTTTATATACTTTATTTTTTAGGCCTCAGTAAATAACATATTAAACTTAGAAATAATAAAGCCCCTTTAAAATTAGTAAAGGGGCTTTATTATTTATTTTGCTTACACTATAAATTATGAGTCCTAGCTTCTCTTTTTTCTATCTCCTCAAGCATAGTTTCTTTTTTAGAATAAGACCTAATTGTAATTGCAGTTACAATAGCCAACACAACACCTAAAATAGAATTCACAATTTCTATTAAAGTACTATTTAAAAACCCTTCTATAGTTTGTGACTTAGAAACCACTTTAAAAAGATATTGTCCTATATAATTAGATACAATCCATAATGCCCACCACAAACCAATAACAGTTACATCACTTTTTAACTGGTTATTTGTTTTAGAGTTTATAAGATTTGTTGTCTTCGCATCCATTTCTTTCATTATCTGATATGGTCTAAATAATGAAATGATAGGGACAAACCAGGCCCCTGCAGCCCACCCTTCAGAATGACTACAATTTACTCTAATATTTAAATTATAATAAGCTCTTCTAAACCATCGTAAAAAAGTAACTATTGAAACTACAAAAGCACCTAAGTACATAATAGCTATTATTTGCTCCCTAAAATCATTAGAGTCTAATACCTGATCTGAAACATATTCTTCATTTTTAAGCAAAAGCAATAAGTTATACTGTAGGTAAGATGAAAATGCTGAAACGGCATCTAACAACATAACAATCCAAATCAGTACCTGTGCAATTTTAGCTCTTTCTAAATTTGGTCTTATAGCTTCTATCTTATTTTTAGTACCAACAATAACATTAGAATCCAAAATAAAATCTACGCAAGAATCTTCAAAGTCTAAGTTCTTGCCTTTTATGTTGCAAATATTTTCTTTGTTATTTACAGATCTTTTCCGATTTAAACATTGTTTACACTTCTCGAATTGAGCATTTGTCATCTATTCAATTTGGTTTCTTATAAATGTAAACTAATAACTACATTTATTTGGTTACAAAATAGGTAACGACGCATAAAATAGGATATTGTTAAAAGTAGTTTTCAAAAATTAAAAGCCCCTTTAAAATTAGTAAAGGGGCTTACTTTTTTATTTTGTAAAAATTACAAAAAACAACTTGCTTTATACTTAAATAAGTTTTTATATTAGAGTTTAAATTCTACTTTTTAAATAAGCCTACCCCCTAAACTTCTTAAAAAGATTTAAACAGAGAGCATAAAAAAGCCCCGAATTGGAAGTCGAGGCGGCTTAAATGTTTTCACAACGGAATAATCCTTATTGTGAATTGCTTTCAGTACTGTAAATATATAAAAAGAATATAATAAAGCAAATACGGATTTCCGTAATAGAAATAAAAAAGAATCTTTTAGTTTTAAAAAAAAGTATACAAATGAAACGAATTTTAGGATTGGATTTAGGAACCAATAGCATTGGGTGGGCATTAGTAAACGAAGCAGAGAATACGAGTGAGCAATCAGAAATTATAAAATTAGGAGTACGCGTAAACCCTTTAACAGTAGATGAAAAAACAGACTTTGAAAAAGGAAGACCTCTTTCTGTAAATGCTGATAGAACATTAAAAAGAGGAGCTCGCCGTAATTTGCAACGTTTTAAGTTACGTAGAAAAAATCTGATAGAAATTCTTTTAAAGAGTAAAATTATTTTTGATGATACATTTTTAACTGAAATAGGCAAGAATACCACGCATCAAACATTAGGGTTAAGAGCCAAAGCTGCCAATGAAAAAATAGAACTGCTTGATTTTGCAAAAGTATTACTCGCCATAAATAAGAAAAGAGGTTACAAGAGCAGTAGAAAATCTATTAATGAAGATGAAGGAGTTGCCATAGATGGTATGTCTGTTGCTAAAACGTTATATGAAAACAACCTTACACCGGGTCAGTATGTTTTAAACCTACTAGAAAATAATAAAAAGTATATTCCTGAATTTTATCGCTCTGATTTACAAAGCGAATTTGATATGGTCTGGAATAATCAAAAAACATATTATCCTGAAATTCTAACAGAAACATTATATAAAGAATTACAAGGTAAAAACAAGGGGGCTACATGGGCAATTTGTCAAAAACCTTTCAATATCGCTGGTGAAAAATTAGAAGGAAAAGCACAAGAGCAAAAACTTAAAAAATACCAGTTACGTGTTCAAGCCTTAACAGAAAAATTAGATTTAGAACATTTAGCTATTGCTCTACAAGAAATAAATAATGATGCCAACAAATCTAGCGGTTATTTAGGCGCAATAAGCGATAGGAGCAAGGAATTGTATTTTGATAAAATTACAGTTGGTCAATATCTGCATAGTCAAATCAAAATAAATCCACATACTTCTTTGAAAAACCAAGTGTTTTATAGACAAGATTATCTAGATGAATTTGAACAAGTTTGGGAAACACAAGCTAAACATCATCCAATTTTAACCAACGCTTTAAAAGAAGAAGTTAGAGATGTAATTATATTTTATCAAAGAAAATTAAAATCTCAAAAACATTTAATTTCTAATTGCCAATTTGAAAAATACCACAAAGCTATTCCTAAATCTTCTCCTTTGTTTCAAGAGTTTAAAATTTGGCAAAATCTCAATAACCTACAATTTAAACAAACTAATAAAAAAACGAGTGGCATACCTACTCAAGAACAAGGAGCTGATTATGAACTAGATGAAGAAACAAAAACTTTACTCTTTAATGAATTAAATGTTAGAGGTGACTTAAAAGCAAATGAAATACTGAAATTTTTAGGTAAGAAACCAAAAGAATGGAAATGTAATTTTGAAAAAATTGAAGGAAATAGAACCAACCAAGCATTATACGCCATTTATAAGGAAATAGCAGATATTGAAGGTTATGGTTTTGATTGGAGCAAAAAATCAGCTTTAGAAATTAAAGAAGAACTAAAAGCTATTTTTACTGAAATAGGAATAAAACCAGAAATTTTAGATTTTAATGTAAATAAAGAAAGTACTGATTTTGACAAGCAATCCAGTTACCAGTTATGGCACTTGTTATATTCTGCCGAAGACGACCATAAAATAAATGAAGATGATAAATTGGTTTATGGAAATTCTAGCGTTGCATTAAAAAAGAAATTGCATAATAAGTATGGTTTTAAACCTGAATATACAAAATGGCTAGCTAACATAAAGCTACAACAAGATTATGGCAGTTTATCATCAAGAGCAATACGTAAAGTTTTACCTTTTTTACAAAGTGGCAATGAGTTTTCGGAGGCTAGTAAGTTAGCAGGCTACAACCATTCCAACAGCTTAACCAAAGATGATTTAGAGAAACGAGTTTTAAAAGATACTTTAGAACTTTTGCCTAAAAATAGCTTGCGAAATCCTGTAGTGGAAAAAATATTGAACCAAATGGTAAATTTGGTAAATCAAGTTATTAAAACTTACGGGAAACCAGATGAAGTAAGAATAGAACTCGCTAGAGAACTTAAAAAATCGGCATCAGAGCGTAAAGATGCAACCTCCTTTATAACAAAACGTACTAAGGAAAATGAGGATATTAGAAAATTAATATCCAAAGAATTTGGTATTCCTAACCCAACAAAAAACGACGTTGTAAGGTATCGTTTGTATGAAGAATTAAAAGGTTTAGGCTATAAGACAGTTTTCACAAATGAATACATTCCTAAAGAAAAACTTTTTTCTAAAGAAATAGATATTGAGCACATTATACCAAAAGCTATGTTGTTTGATGATTCATTCTCAAACAAGACATTAGCTTACAGAAAAATAAATCTCCAAAAAAGAGATAGAACAGCGCTAGATTTTATTGAAAATGATTTTAATGCTGATTTAGAAAACTATAAAAACAGAGTGGAGGCTCTTTATAATAAAGGTAATGGTATTAGCAAAGGCAAGTATAAAAAACTGTTAATGAGCCAGCAAAATTTACCTGATGGTTTTATTGCGCGCGATTTAAGAAACTCACAGTACATAGCTAAAAAAGCCAAAACTATGCTGTTTGAAGTGTGTAAAAACGTTGTTTCTACAACAGGTAGCATTACTGATAAATTAAGGGAAGATTGGGATTTAATTAATGTAATGAAAGAACTGAATTTACCTAAATACAAGGCTTTAGGTTTAACTGAAATTCAAGTAAGAAAAGGCAATAAAAAAATTGAAGTTATTAAAGATTGGACTAAACGTAATGACCACCGCCATCATGCAATGGATGCTCTAACGGTTGCATTTACAACACATAACCATATACAATACCTTAATAACTTAAATGCTAGAAAAGACGATAATCATAAAAAGCATTCAAACATAATTGCGATAGAAAAAGTAATAACACATAAAAACACTGAAGGAAAGAAAAAGTTTGTAGCGCCAATGCCAAATTTTCGTACTCAAGCAAAACAACATATTGAGTCTATTTTGATTTCTTTCAAGGCTAAAAATAAAGTAGTAACTAAAAACATAAATAAAACTAAATTAAAAGGGAAAGACAATTTTAAATCTAAAGTACAACTTACCCCAAGAGGGCAATTACATAAAGAAACTGTTTACGGTAGATCTAAACAACCTATGGATAAAACCATAAAAATTAGTAAGAAAATTACATTAGAACAGATTTGTAATATTATTAACCCTCAAATAAAACAATGTTTACTAGATCATTTAGCTAAAAATAACAATGATCTCCTTCAAGCTTTTGACAGTAAAACACTTAAGAAAGACCTGTTAATTTATAACAACGAGCCCATAAAAGAAGTGCATTGCTATGAAAATGTTTATACCATTAGAAAAGAAGTAAGTGCAGATAATTTTAAAAACGAAAAGAGTTTAGATAAAGTTATAGATAGACAGCTAAAAGAACTTCTTAAAAAACGCTTAAAAGCATATAAAGGCAATGCTAAATTAGCTTTTTCAGACCTAGATAAAAATCCAATTTGGTTAAATAAAGAAAAAGGTATTGCGGTTAAACGAGTTACCATTTCCGGTGTAAGTAATGTAGAAACACTTCATGAAAAAAGAGATCATGTCGGTAATTTGATACTAGACAAAAAAGGGAAAACAATACAAAATGACTTTGTAAGTACAGGAAACAATCATCATGTCGCAATTTACAAAGATGAAAAAGGTAAACTTCAGGATAAGGTAGTATCATTTTATGAAGTTGTACAACGTGTTAATTCTGGGCTTTCAATAATTGATAGAGATTTCAACCAACATCTTGGTTGGCAGTTTTTATTTAGTATGAAACAAAATGAATTATTTATTTTCCCTTCTGAAGGCTTCAATCCAATTGAGATTAATTTATTAAACATAGAGAATTCAAAGATGATAAGCAAGCATCTATATAGGGTTCAGAAGTTTTCAAGAGTTGAATATGGTAATTCAGTTGTCAGGGATTACGTTTTTAGACATCATCTAGAAACTCAAATAAACGACCAAAAAGAGCTAAGAAATACAGCATATAAGATCTTTAAAAGTATCTCGGAATTTGAATTTTTAATAAAAGTTAGAACAAACCATTTAGGTCAAATTGTTCAAGTAGGGGAATATTAAAATTGATATGTAATGATAAAACGTACTCTTTTTTTTGGCAACCCTGCATACCTCAGCACTAGAAATGAGCAATTGGTAGTTAGTTTTCCTGAAAGCACTAAAAAGGATAAAACCATTGCTATAGAGGATTTGGGGTATGTAGTGTTAGAGCATCCGCAAATTACACTTACCAATGGCTTATTGCGCAAACTAGTACAAAACAAAACTGCTGTAATAACTTGTGACAGCCAACATTTACCTTGTTCTTTATTGCAACCTTTGGTAGGGCATAGTGAGCAAACCGAGCGTATGCGCCACCAACTAAATGCTAGCTTACCCTTAAAAAAGAATTTATGGCAGCAAACCATAACTTACAAAATAAACAACCAAGCCAATCATTTGTTACAACGCAAAAAAAACGCATTAAAGTTAAAGCGCTGGGCAAAAGAGGTTAAAAGCGGCGACAGTGGCAATCATGAGGCTATTGCTGCTGCTTTTTATTTTCAGTCTCTGTTTAGTAGCATTGCAAATTTTAGCCGCAACAAAAAAGGAGTGCCACCCAACAATTTACTAAACTATGGCTATGCCATTTTACGTGCCGTTACCGCAAGAGCTTTGGTAAGCTCTGGTATGTTGCCCAGTGTTGGTATTTTTCATAAAAATAAATACAATGCCTTTTGCCTGGCAGATGATGTTATGGAGCCTTACCGTATTTATGTAGATGCTTTAGTGTATAGTTTGGTAGAAGCTGGTGGTAACATTAGTGAACTAAACCAACAATTAAAAGCACAATTACTAAGTATACCTGCTTTAGATGTGTATATAGATGGTAAATACAGCCCACTTATGGTGGCAATGAGCCGCACTACAAATAGTTTGTATGAATGTTTTAATGGCAATAGCCGTAGAATATTATACCCAGAATACATGTAATAATGTTTGCAGATAATTATAGCCGACTTAACCAATACCGTAGTATGTGGGTACTTGTTTTTTTTGATTTACCAACCGAAACCCGTAAAGACCGTAAAGCTGCTAGTGGTTTTAGAAAAAAATTGTTAGATGATGGTTTTACTATGTTTCAGTTTAGTATTTACTTGCGTTTTTGTGCTAGTAGAGAAAATGCTGCTGTACATATAAAACGCACTAAGCTTAATTTGCCCAAGCAAGGCAAAGTGTGTATTATGCAAATTACAGACAAGCAGTTTGGGATGATGGAGCTTTTTCATGGCGCCAAAGAGGTGCCACCAGAAAACCCAAGCCAACAACTAGAACTTTTTTAGAACAGAAAAAAAGGGTTTTTAAATTACTAAAAACCATACAATTACAGTTTATTTTACAATGCTACAAACACAGTTAAAAAGCAGTATACCAGCAT
>NZ_FPIY01000003.1:162298-526244 GCF_900119145.1 Cellulophaga fucicola
TACTGCGAATCATCAATAAAATTAATGAACTGACCGAGCGGAGCGACCGATGAATTCCTATAAAAAAACAATAGTAAATATATGAATAAAGCAATTACTCACGCCATAGTTATTTTTTTTGGTGTTCATGAAGCTCATTCTTCGCTTTCACAACTACTAAACGTAAAACAATACTATAATTTACTAAAAAACATCAATAAATCAATAAACTGACCGAGCGGAGCAACCGATGAATTCCTATAAAAAACAATAACAAATATATGAATAAAGCAATTACTCACTTTACATCTATTTTTTTAAATGTGTTCGTGAAGCTCATTCTTCGCTTTCACAACTTGTAACAGCTACCAATAGTATTTTTTTTTACTGAAAACACCTATAAAATTAAAAGGTAGGACAACTAGTCGGCTTATAAAAAACTAATGCTTTGTTATTAACTTCTGTTGATCTCTAAAGTAACTAGGGGTATACCCCATTTTACGTTTAAAAGTTCTATTAAAGTTAGATATGTTATTAAACCCACTATCAAAACAAATTTCGTTTATAGAGCGTTCTGTTTCTATAAGCAACCTTGCCGCGTGCCCTAAACGCAAATCACTAACATAGTCAGAGAATGAAGAGTTTGTGCTTTTTTTAAAAAAGTGACTAAAGGCAGATTCAGACATATTAACCAAACTAGCAACATCTTTTAAAAGTATTTTCTGATGCAAATTCTCTTTAATATAATTGTTTACTTTTTCTATTCTACGGCTTTTATGTATGGTATAATAATCTACATAAGAATGAGATGCTAACATTTTAGTGTTGCGAGCAATAGACAAATCGTACAAGATTGATAAAAAATTAAGAAGTGAATCAAAATCCTGAGACTCGGATAAACGCAATATTTTAGGTTTTAATACAGCTAAAGTTTCTTTAGAAAACAAAATACCTCTTTTAGATTTTTCTAACAAGTCCCTAATAGGCAACATTAGCTTTCTTTTTAATGCCAATTCTGATAAAAACTTCTCATGAAACTGCACTGTTACAACATGTGCTTCTGTGTTTTCATCTACTCCTGTCCACGCGTGTGGTGTATTAGAACCTACCAATACCAAATCGCAATTTTCATACTCCTGTATAGAGTCTCCTATAATTCTTTTTCCAGATGAATTTAATACCAAGTTAAGCTCTAGCTCGGGATGAAAATGTATGGGAAAATCGAACTTAGCCGAGTGATGGTTTAATACAATGAAGAAATCATCTTCAGATATAGGCACTAATTCCCTTAAAATACGCGCTTCTTTATTCATAATAGTATCATAAGGTGTTTCATCAAAATTACGTCTCAATTATATTAAATTGTAAATAAAAAGCTACAATTATTATCAAATTAAATAAAAATAACTTAAAAAAACACTACAACGGACACTAATATTTCGTAAAAATATCACATTTTACCACCTAAATTCATATAAGTATCATTATTTAACATCATTTACAAAATCATTGTTAACGATATGTTATTCTTTTGTAAACAACTTAATTACTAACTAATTAAACTTATGAACTAATGAAATATAAATTTCAAAAAAGCATAATTTTTATTGTTTTCTTAATTTTAAGCTTCTCAGGAGTTGCGCAAATTAATGTAACCGGAACAGTAAAATCTAACGACGGAGTTCCTTTACTTGGTGTCACCATTATGGAAAAAGGTTCTGCCACAAACGGTGTAACAACAGATTTTGACGGAAACTTTTCTATTGACGTTAATAGCACTAAAGACCTACTTGTAGTTTCTTACATTGGCTTTGTTACTAAAACGATTTCGATACCAGAAAACAAGGTTGTAACTGTCCTCCTAGAAGAAGACCTGCAACAATTATCAGAAGTTGTTGTGGTTGGTTATGGATCTGTTAAAAAGAGTGATATTACCGGTTCTGTTACTTCGGTAGAAATGGACAACATACCCTCTAAACCGGCCAATTCTATTGATGGTTTGTTACAAGGACAGGTTGCTGGTGTGCAAGTAACAACACCGTCTGATAATCCTGGAGCCGGTGCAGTTATAAGAATTAGAGGTGGTAGTTCTTTACGCGGTGGTAATGATCCGCTTGTTGTGGTAGATGGCTTTCCTATTGGGTACGCAGGTGATTTAAAACAAATATCTCCGCAAGATATTGCTTCTATGGAAGTGCTTAAAGATGCTTCGGCTTCTGCAATATATGGCTCTAGAGGTGCCAATGGTGTAATTATGATTACAACAAAAAAAGGCGCTAAACATACTACAGAGGTTACCGTTTCTCAGCAAAATACCTACTCTAGCTTTACATCTGATTTGAATTTATGGAGAGATCCTGTATTAATGGCAGAATTAAGCAACGAGAGCAGAACTAACGGTGGTTTTACTCCAATTTACATTGGGGCTAAAGATGCAAATGGTGTGTATTACCCATCTGTAAGCGAACTTAAAAGCGGAGATTGGAAATACAACACTCGCTGGGACGATGTTGTTTTTCGCGACCCTGTATCTAACAACACTAACGTTGCTATACGTAGCCAAACAGACCGCACACAGTTTAGTTTAAGTACTACATATTATACTAACGAAGGTGTTTACATTAATAACGATTATGAAAAACTAAACATTAACTTAAATGTAATTCATAAAATATTTAATGACAAAGTTACTGTTGGCGGTAATGTTATATACTCTAAAGGAAACCAGAACAATAATAATGATTTAGCATATTGGCGTAATCCTATTTTTCCTATTTACCAAGATGGCAACCCAATTAACGACTACTTTTTAGCTGGCTCTCAAGATTACTCTCACCCTATTGCTTTAATAGAAAACAGGACTAATAAAAATAAATTTTTAGACTTTATAGGTTCTGCTTTTATAGAGATTGATTTTACAAAGACTTTAAAATTAAAAACTCAGGTTAACCATAAATACGGGCGTTCTATAACAGATTATTACAATCCAAAAATTTATACAGAAGACGGTACCTTTAACAATGGTTCTGGAGGTATAAACAACTGGGAAAATAGTGAAACTGTTGCAGAAACTTTTTTAACCTATAATGATACGTATAAAGAAAAGCACAACTTTACTGCAATGGCTGGTTTCTCTTACCAAGGGTACGAGGCTAGGACGTCTGACTTAAAAGCGTATGATTTTTTAAACGAATCTCTAGGCAATGGTAACCTTGGTGCTGGCAACCCAGAAAAGCAATCTGTTGCCAATAGCTTATCTGAAACCGTAATGTACTCGGGTATTGGTCGTTTAAACTATGGGTATGATGATAAATACCTAGCAACATTTACTGTGCGTACAGACGGTTCTTCTAAATTTGGAGAAAACAACCAATGGGCTATGTTCCCTTCTGGCGCATTAGCTTGGAAACTACACAAAGAAAGTTTTATAGACAACCTAAATGTTTTTGACGAGCTTAAGTTACGTGCTAGTTATGGTATATCTGGTAATCAAGGTATTTCTCCATACCTAATTAATAGTAGGTACGGACAAGACCAATACTATGTAAACGGTCGTTGGCAAACAACAATTGGCCCTGGCTACGTAGTTGGTCAAGATAGTCAAAGTGGTAAAAAAACGTGGGGAGGTATTCCTAATCCAGATTTAAAATGGGAAACTACAGAGCAGTTTAACATTGGTGCAGATTTTGCCTTTTTTAATAACAGATTAAAAGTTACTGCAGATTACTACAAAAAACATACATCAGATTTATTAAGAGAACGTTTGCTTTCTCCTTCTTCTTCTTACGATAAAATGTGGGTTAACGATGGTGAAATAGAAAACCAAGGAGCAGAAGTAACTCTAGATGGTACTATGGTTAATAAAGAAGATTGGGGATTAAACGGTATGTTTATTTTCTCTAGAAACAAAAACAAAGTGGTTAGCCTAGGAGATGCAGTATCATCTGGCCTAAATACTGATGCTTTAACAGGTATTAAATATGAGTTCTCTGGAAACCAAGTTGAAGCTTTCCGTTCTATACCAAACATCTTAGCTGTTGGGCAACCAATAAATGTGTTCTACGGTTATAAAGTAGATGGTATTGTACAGTCTGAAGCCGAAGGTTTAGCTGCCGGCTTAAACGGAGATTTAGCACAACCAGGAGAATTTAAATATGTAGATTTAAATGAAGACGGAGTTATAGATGAAGATGACCGTGCAATAATTGGTAATCCTAATCCAGATTTTACTGCAAGTTTAAATCTTAATGGTCGTTATAAGAATTTTGATGTATCTCTTTTCTTTAACGGTAGTTTTGGTCAAGATATTTTTAACACCAAAGCATTTAGTGAGCCTAGCAACACACCTTTACGTTGGACACAGGATAATAATACCAACAACTATCCTAGTTTAAGAGATGGACGCACACTTTATATGTCTGACTACTTTATAGAAAAAGGAAGCTTTGTACGCCTACAAAACGTATCTATTGGTTATAACATAAAAGATTTAAAAACGGCTTGGTTTAAAAAAGGTAGAATTTTTATGAACGGAACCAACCTATTCACCATAACAGATTTTAAGGGTTATGATCCTGAATTAGGCGGAGATGGTATTTACTGGGGTGGTTACCCTAAGTTAAGAAACTGGACTTTAGGTGTAGAATTAACCTTTTAAAAAAAATTCAGCTACAATGAAAACATTTACAATAATAAACGAATTGAAAATGAAGCACTTTAAAAAATTAATAGTAGCGCTCGCTCTTGCTGCAGGTGTTACTTCTTGCGAAAGTCTAGATGTAGAACCTACTGGTTTTTATTCTGATGAAAACTTCTATAAAACAATAGAAGACGCAGAAGCATCTATTTTATATGCTTATGATGCACTTACACTTGTAAGTTATGCTCCTGTAACGTATTACTTTACAGAATTAGCATCAGACAACTGTAATGTAAAAGCAGACGAAGGTGCAGATGCGCAAGCATTTGTAAACTGGGAGATTACGGCTCAAAACCAATTATTAACACAATATTACAGATCTATTTACATTGCTGTAAATCGTGCCAATGCTGTTATAGAAAACATAGAAGGCAAAGGGTTTAATCCAGAAGACGAAAAACGCATTTTAGGTGAGGCCTTATTCTTAAGGGCTTATAACCATTTTAATGCCGTAAAAGCATTTGGTTTAGCGCCATTACAAAAATCTCTTATAGATAAGCTAGACGAAACAACAGCTACACTACCTGCAGATATGCAAGAGGTTTATGCCTTTTTAATAGACGATTTAACTAGAGCTATAGACAATTTAGAGGTAAACAGAGTTACTGGTCGTGCAGATAAAGTTGCTGCACAGGCATTACTTTCTAAAGTGTACTTATTTGCTGCTTCTGCCAAAGAAAGTGGTGTCCCTAAGTACAATGCTATTACAGAAAGTGTAGATAATTTATATGCTAAAGCTGCTGAGTATGCAGGTATGGTTCTAAATAATCAAGGGGAATATAGTCACGATACGGATCTTCAAAACATTTATAATATTGACTCTCCTAACGGACCTGAGCATATTTTTATATTATCGTTAGACAGGTCTGGTACGCAAGAAGGAGATTACTCTAAACTATCTAAATACTTTATTCCTTATATAGATGGTGCAACAGTATATCTAAAAAACACAGATGGTACATTTTCTCCAACACATGATGGGTGGAGTGTTTTTCAAACCTCAGATAAATTGTTCTCTTCTTATGCTGCAGATGACAAACGTAAAACCGATTTATTTGTTTCAGAAATATACGATCAAGATGAGGTAGCTATAGGTTCTGTTGCAGATGGCACTGTAATTTATCCTTTTACAAGAAAATACATAGATCCTTTATTTGAGGGTGATAAAACAAGTACAAGACCATACTTAATTCGTTATTCAGACATACAGTTGGTATATGCAGAAGCTACTGCCAATGCAGATGGTTTAGCACAATACAACCAAATTAGAAATAGGGCCAATGCTACAGAGTTAGCTAGTATTGGTGGTTTATCTAAAGTAGATTTTAGAAAACTAATTGTAGAAGAACGCCAAAGAGAACTTGCTTATGAAGGAGACCGCCTATGGGACCTTAGACGCACAAATACAGTGCAAAGCAATGTAACCAATGCCGCTGGTTTATCTCCAGAAGCAGTTGCTTTTTATCCTATTCCACAACGTGAGATCGATTTAAATCCTAACATCAACTAAACTAAAGCGTAATGAAAAAATTATATAACATATACTTTATAGTACTGGCATTGTTTTTTGTTGCTTGTACAGAAAACCCTCTTGAAGATGTAGAGGGCACAGATTGGCAAAAAGAACGTAATGTGGTTTCTATTTTAGTCGAAGGTCAAATAGGTACAGCTATTATAGAGCGTAATTTTGATGATGCAAAAATTAAAATATATGCTAAAGTTGAGAACATAGCTGACTTAGCAAATGTAGAAATTAAAAACATCGCGTTTTCATACGGAGCTAGCTCTGCAAATGAGAAAGGCACAACCTTAGATTTAAGCAGCGGTACAGCTACAATTGCTGTTGCATCTGGCGCAGGAGAAAGCTTAAACTGGGAGGTTTCTTTATTACCTTTTAAATCTGACTTAGAAGGTACTTGGTATATTGGTGATGTGCGTATGTATTGTGATATGTTTACTAACGAAAGTTGGGGCTGGGAAAAGAATGAAAGTATGTTTAGTTACTTAGCAGAATTAAACCCTGAGTTAGACAACAAAATTACTTTTACTGTGGAAGGTGCAGATGCTAAAGGAAATCCTTTTGGCAAGTATGAACATAACGTTGGTGATGATGGTGCTTATGGCAGCTATACAGATGCTAACAAAGGATGGGACTTTAATTCTAGATTCAGAAAAATACCAACAGGGAATGGTACTTGGCTGCGCGACTTTGAACGTAATAAGGTAATTATTACTGATGCTAATAAAGTTGAACACGAACTAGATTTAGAACTACTTACTGCAACTAACGAGGTTAATTTAAAAACTGAAGTTCCTTACCTAGCTGAAAACTTTAGTTGGACAGATACGGATTGGAGTTATGAAGAACTAGCGCATATGTCTAAATTAACTTGGTATACGTTGACTAAAGAGCGTGTGTTACAAACAGGTAATAGTATTACAGGCCTAACGGTTAAAGATCAAGATGGTGATACGCAAATAGATGGCGACACTAAAGAAATTACAGTTACTATTTTAGATAATGGCGCAAATTTAGCAGCCATAGAACTTACTAGTTTAAACCTGTCTTACGCTGCAACTACAGATAGTAGTGTTGGTAGCACTTTAGATTTTTCAACGGCAAATACTACTACAATAAATGTTACTTCAGAAACTGGAGAAAGTGCAAGCTGGACCGTAAAAATTGTAGTTAAATCTGATTTAGATGGCACCTATTCTAACCCATCATCTTTAATCTATGTAAACCAAGAGTACGGTAGTGATTACAGTAAAAATATTAGCGATGATTTTACAAGCGCTAATTTAGAATTTGATAACGAAATTGTTATTGTAAGCGAAGGCTACAATGGCGACAGACCTAACGGAAAAATAACAAATAACGCTGGCGCGGATGGCGTGTACGGAGATTACAACCACGTAGATGCGGATGTAGACTTAAATTCTAAGCTTAGACATTTGTTACCTGCTGGCGAATCTTACTTTGAGATAGATTTAGTTACAAATACAATGTACATAGGCTCTTCTAAAGACGACCTTACCTCAGAAGCTAAAATGTTGGCTACAGACACAGGAATTACACTTCAGTTTACACTTGCTTACAGAGAGCTAGAGCCCAATTGGAACTACGGTAATTATGATAATTATATGTGTTGGACCTACCAATACGAAATTAATTTAGACAAGCAATAGATCGCTAAATAATAGTGCAGTCACTTGTGAAAAATCTGATATCACAAGTGGCTCACAATCAAAAAAATATAATATGAAACTAAAAAATATTTTTGCCACTGTATTACCAATGTTACTTATTGCAGCAAGTTGCGATGATGATGAACCAGCATTTACTTCCCTAGAAAAAAATAGAGAAGTAACAATTACAGAAGAACTAGTTTCTACAAACTTTGTGGGTAACGGTGCACAATGGGGAGGTTATGAAATAACACCAACTTGGCTAGGAACAGAAACACTTAGTGATGCGGATTGGAATACTTTATTTAATCGTATAGATTTTATGCGCCCTCCGTTTTTAAGAATTGTGACAAATCCTGCTTGGTCTTATGACAATAATGGTACGTATGACGAGACAACAAAAACGGTTTCGCTTTTTAAAATGTTGGACTACGCAAAAGACCGCGATATAGAAATTACGTTTGGCGAATGGGGACATAGTTCTACTGATGATATTAGCACTATAGATATGGGTTGGATTGAAAACTCTGTAAAATTTTTAAATCATTTGGTAAACGAAAAAGGCTATACAAACATTAAAACAATAAACATTATTAATGAGCCTAATGGCGACTGGTCTAGTACTAAAGGAGATTACAACATTTGGAAAAATGTACAACTAGCGTATTTAGAAGAAATGAAAAAGTACAGCTTGGCAGATCTAAAAGTTATGGGGCCAGATATTGCAGTTTTTAATACCGCTAGCCAAACAGATTGGTTTACAAAAACGGAAGCAGATTTAGGAGATAATGTTGGTTTATATGACATTCACGTATACCCGCAACAGCAATTAATTCGTAATGGAGAATTTGCTCAAATGCTTAGAGCTTATAAAAAAGAAACTCCTGCAGACAAGCGTATTGTGTTAGGTGAAATAGGTTTTAAATACACAGAAGTAGATGCGCAATTAAAGTTAGAAAACGAAGAAGCAATTGCAAACGACCCCTATGCTGGAGAAGATTCTAATATGATGATTTACAAAGCATTTTACGGTATAGATATGGCCGATGCTTTAATACAAGCAATGAGAGAAGGCTACTCTGGCTCTTTAGTTTGGAATATGGATGACGCTATGTACAACAGTCCAGACAATGGAGATTACCAATCTGATAAATTAAAACGTTGGGGATTCTGGAACATCTTAGGAGAAGAGCACACGGGTAATGCTGCAGATGAAGCTATAAGACCATACTTCTACCCTGTTTCTTTATTAACACGTTTTTTTCCTGCTGGCAGTGATATTTATAACGTAGAACTACCTAATAAAAAAGGATTACGTGCCGTAGTAGGTACATACAATGGCAAACAAACAATTGCTATTGTAAACTCTCATTACAGTACTTATGAGCTTAATTTAAAATCTGGTTTTATAGGCAGTATTACAGCAAATAAATACAGTTACAAGTCCAATGCAGATGGCTCTTTTGTTGGCGAAGTAGACGAAAATGGTTTTGCTACACCAATGGAAAATAACCTAGAACTAAACTTTAAAGACGGTGTAAAAATGACGCTAGAAGGTGAGTCTTTTGTATTATTTACGAATATGGAGTAATCTATAAATTCAAGCATTAAATCAATCAACATAATTTACAAATAAGGAAATAAAAATTAGAATGAATACTGTAGAAGAAAACAAAACAGGATTATTACGCCTAATAAAAAACGAAAACAACCCAGTTTTAAGTCCAAATCCAGAAAACGACTGGGAAAGCTTAGTAGTATGCAACCCTGGAGTTTGGTATGAAGAAGGTACTTTTTATATGCTATATAGAGCTGCTGGTAACGACAAAGAACATCAAATACGTTTTGGTTTAGCCACTAGTACAGATGGTATTAATTTTACACGTACTTCTAACAAACCAGCTTTTAGTCCAAGTATAGATGGTCCTGATATGGGCGCAGTAGAAGACCCTAGAATTGTAAAATTTGGAGACGAATTTTACATTACTTACGCCTACAGACCTCATCCCCCAGGACAATACTGGAACTTTGACCACGATGAAATTTTATTGCCAGATTGTGATAAAGATGCACCTTTGGTTTTAAAAAATAACATTGCAAACTCGGGCTTACTTTTAACCAAAGACTTTAAAGAATACAGACGTTTAGGTAGAATTACACAGAGTAACTTAGACGATAGAGATGTTATTATTTTTCCTGAAAAAATAAATGGGAAATTCGCAATGCTACACAGACCAAAAGAATGGATTGGTGAAGAATACGGTTGCGACAAGCCTTCTATCTGGCTTCGTTTTTCTGATGACTTAATGGTTTGGGAAGAACCAAGCACATTATTGTTAGCAGGTATAAATGGCACTTGGGAAGAAAAAATTGGAGGTAGTACTCCTCCTTTAAAAACCAAAGATGGGTGGCTAATTATATACCATGGTGTAGAAAATGGCGGACTAGGATATTACCGTGTTGGTGCGGCTCTTTTAGATTTAGAAGACCCAACAATTGTAAAATCTAGATTAACCAATTGGATTATGGAACCAGAGCACGATTATGAAATTGATGGCTTTTACAAGGGTTGTGTTTTTCCAACAGGAAATATGATTATTGATGATACTTTATATGTATATTATGGTGCTGCAGACAGGTATGTAGGTCTTGCAACTTGTAATATTGATGAATTATTAAACGAATTAAAGAATGCTTAATAAGCAACTATTTAACTACATTTTACTTCTTCTTTTTTTACCGCTAGCATCTTGCCAAACGGTAAAAAAGGAGGAATTAGTTAAAATTGAAGCCAATACCATTATTTCTGATGAATTTATTGGCAACGGAGTGGAGTGGTCTGCGTACCCACACGCAGATGCAGATGACGCAGAATGGGGCTTACTAATGACTGATAAAAAATGGGAAACCGTTTTTAAAAGGTTAGATTATATGAAACCCCAAATAGTACGTGTTCTAGACCAAGCAAATTGGAGGTATCTAGAAGGCATAGATACAAAAGGAGAACCTATACTAAATTTTGAAAATCAGGAAATGTACGCTTTATACAAGCTGCTAGACTATTGTCAAAAAAACGACATAAAAGTTATACTTGGTGAATGGGGACAACCATACAAAGTACATGATACGCATTTAAAAATGCAAAATACCTTTACTGGTGCTACAGATCCAAAATGGCTAAATAGCATTGCACAACACGTAGATTATCTAATAAACAAAAAGGGCTATAGCTGTATTAAATATTACAATTTAGTAAACGAACCTAATGGTTATTGGTCTTCTATAGATGGTAATTGGGACGAGTGGAAACTTGGAGTTAAAAAGTTAGATAGTGCTTTTGTATCTAAAAAGCTTAAAACACCAGTGCACGTAATAGGTCCAGACGCTACGCCTTTTAACAATGATAAATCTAAGTATACTGGTGCAGAGTGGGCAAAGGAATCTGTTTTGCAATTAAACGATGTTTTAGCAGCTTACGATGTGCATGATTACCCTACTAAAGAATTTGTGCGTTCTGGTGATTTTGAAAAACACTATACAGCTATGATATCTTTTGCTGATAGCGTTGCTAGAAAGCCTTTTATTTTAGGAGAAATAGGGTTTGAAAAATACGTAGACGATAATATAAAAAGGTACGAAGCAGATCCGTTTGCAAGTCCAGATAGTCAATTATCAATTTATGATTATGACTATGGTGTAGATATGGCAGATGTTCTAATACAGTCTATGAATAGTGGTTTTGATGCTGTTATTGCTTGGGGATTAGATGATGCTATGCATACCAATGGTGATACCGGAGAAAAAAATCAGCTTAAGAAATGGGGAATGTGGAATATTCTTGGCAAAGAACTAACTGGTGATGCCAAAGAAGAAAACATAAGGCCTTGGTTTTATACGTGGTCTATTTTAACAAGGTACTTTACAAACGATATGAAAATTGTAAAAACTACCGGATTAGATATACATAAAGTACGTATGGTTTCTGGCTGGTCTACAACAAATCACGTTACTTTTTCTGTGGTTAATAATAGTGATAAAGAAGCAACTTTTGCTTTAGACACAGAAAACTTAAAAAACAAAAGCTTTAAAAAATTTATATACAGTGAAAACAATAGACCTGTAGATAGCAACAATTTTCCTAAAGCGGTACAAAATAATTTAAGTTTTATGTCAAGATCAGAACAAATTACTATTCCTGCAAAAAGCGTATTACTTTACACAACCTACAACTATTAAATTATGAGTAACTTAAGTTATATAGACCTTACCGTTCTAGTTCTCTACATTGTTTTTATTATTTGGTGGGCTTTAAAAAACGGAAAAAGTAATAATTCTGACGACTATTTTTTAGCTGGCAGAAATTTAACTTGGCCAATGGTTGGGTTGTCATTATTTGCTGCTAGTGTATCTAGTTCTACCCTAATGGGGCATTCTGGAGAAGGATTCATAAGTGGTATTGCAGTATTTAATTACAACTGGATATCGGTTTTAATAATGGTCTTTTTTGCAATGTTCTTTCTTCCGTTCTATATAAAATCTGGAATTTTTACAATGCCAGAATTTTTAGAGCGTAGGTTTGATGGCAAGTCCAGAACCTACTTCTCTTTTATTACCATTATAGGAAATGTTTTTTTAGATGCAGCCGCAACATTATATACTGGCGCGCTAATTATTAAAATGATTTTTCCGGAAGTAGAAATTATCTGGATTATTATAGGGATGGCTGCCGTTGCTGGTAGTTATACTATTATTGGCGGGTTATCATCTGCCATTAATGCAGATATGATACAAGCCGCTGTTTTAATTATTGGTTCTTCAATTTTATCGTTCTACGCTATTAGTAGTATTGGCGGATGGGAATCTTTCGTAGATAAATTTAACGATGGCGTTTGGTTAAAATTAACCAGACCTCTAGATGACCCAACAGTGCCTTGGCTAGGAATGTGGGTTGGTATACCTATTCTAGGTTTTTACTTTTGGGCTAACAATCAAGTTATGGTACAACGTGTGTTGTCTGCAAAATCTATAGACCACGGAAGAAAAGGTGTGTTGTTAGTGGGGTTTTTGTATCTATTTACGTTGTTTATTTTTATAATTCCGGGATTAATCGCTCGTGGCATAAACCTTTTTGGAGTAGAGAATTTGCCGCATGAATTAATAAGTGGCATCGATTTAAAAGAAAAATACGGTATAAATACAGATCAGGTGTACCCAAGGCTTATTGTTAAGTTATTGCCCGTTGGCCTTATTGGTATTATTTTGTCGGCAATGATTTCTGCATTAACATCTACACTAAGTGCAACACTTAGTTCTGTGTCTACCCTATTTACTATGGATTTTTATAGTAAAATAGATAAGACAGCAAGTAGCACTAAAAAAGTAAGAGTAGGTAAAATTACAGCAATAGTGACTTTAATAATTGCTGTAATTTGGGCTCCATATATTCAAAGGTTTGATTCGCTTATTGCGTATTACCAAGAAATAGTTTCTTATTTAGCACCGCCCATTGTAGGTACATTTTTTATTGGTTTGTTCTGGAAGAGAGCCAATGCTAAAGGTGCTTTTAGCGGTCTTATGGCGGGTTTAGCTGTTGCCGCAACAATTATGACGTTAAAATATATATTAGGCGTTAAAATAGCTATTCACTTTTTGCTATTAGCACCTGTGTTACTAATTATAAGTTTGGTTGTTTCTGTAGTTGTTAGTTTAGCAACTGCGCCACCACCTGCAGATAAGGTTGCAGAAAATACGTGGACAAAGCAAATTTGGATAGACGAAACCAAAGAATTAAAAGGTATAGTTTGGTATAAGAATTTTAGAGTACAAGCTATTTTGTTAGTTATAGCCTGTTTTGTTATGTACGGCCTATTTTATTAAAAAAGCTGAGTTTAGTTAATTGAAAAAACCACACTATTACAGTGTGGTTTTTTTTAGTTAGAAGTAAACCTTAACCTAAACTTCATAACTTTTATTTCCGTAATGCATTTTAATTTGTGCTAATTGACCAACAATTTTTATAGAGTCTTTCATAGATAGTTTAGATCCATCTGCGTGTATCCATCTTTTTAGTGGCTGCTCACATATTAATTGTTGTACGTTATCTTTTCCGTACTTCTTTTTCATACGCATAAAGATCTCAACATCAAACAACCAACGTGTTATAAATTTTTTATTAAACATTGTAGTTGCTATTTCTCTGTCCATTATTTTAGCACCACATTGTGTATCTTTAAATGGCATTTTTAATATATTCTGAATAATAAGATTTATTGTTTTACTTATTATTTTACGAGCTGATTCTTTAGTAATATCTGCTCCCATTCTACTAATCCTAGATCCGCTTACTATTTTATACTCAGAGTTTTCTAATGTTTTTACCAACTCATCAAAATCTCTAAAATCTGTAGATAAATCTGCATCTAAATATCCTATATAATCAAACTGTGAATCTTTAGTTAAATGCAATACTCCCTGGCGTACAGCTTCTGCCTTACCTCCATTTTTTTCACAATTGTAGATGCTTATTGTATTCTCGTGTCCTTTTCTTAACTCTTCTAAAACCTCTAAAGTGTTATCTGTACTACCATCGTTTACAAAACATAAATGGTATCCTAGGTTTTTGCTCGCAAAATCTTTAAAAGCATCACTAGATAATCTATCTGCTTCATTATAACAAGGTATTACAACACCCACACAGTTTTTCTGTAGCATTTGTCCGCCTTGAACCTTAACCGTTTCCTTTGGTTGTCTTGGCACACCTACAATACGTTTTACACGAGCGGCAACCTCATCTAAGCTTACAGGCTTTTTCATATAATCATCTATACCAAGATTAAATCCGTCTAAAATAGTATCCTCATTAGTATTACCAGACATTACCATTATAGCAGTTTTAGATGTTTCTCTAATATGTTTTACCACATCTAGACCACTCATATCTGGCATATTAATATCTACTATAACAAGGTCTGGACTAAAAGAGTTAAAAATCTCTATTCCGGTTGCGCCAGAACTTGCAGTTTCTACTTGATATCCTAAATCAGTTAATTTTTTTTCAACAGAAAGTAAAATTAATTGTTGATCGTCGATTGCTAAAATTTTCATAGGTTAAGGTTTTTTTAATTTGGGTTAGAAAAAGTCTTTTATTACTGTCATTTTTCTTCTGCAAATATATAACGTAATACTATTTAAAAACTTGACTTTAAGGTCGGTAACCATTTACTGTAGATGAATGGTTTTTAAGCCGGGACAACACACATTATATATTATGCTACAATATGCCTATCTTTATCTTGTTATATATTCTTACAGGATTTAATTTATGAAGAGAACCAATATTTTATTAATATTAGCTCTTATTATAGGCATCGCTTTTCACGGTTCAAGTATTTTCTTTACCCTAGAGAATACTTATGATGCCCTTATTCATTTATTTTTTGCTGATCATTACGCTAATAGTTGGTTTGAGCCTTGGGATTTTCGTTGGTATACTGGCTTTACGGTACAAGCATACCCGCCACTGGTTCATCAACTAATTGCAATTTTATCATACATAGGTGGTTTAAAATTTGGAATGTTTTCCGTTGCCCTACTCGCCATTATCTTATTTATTACCGGTGCATACAGGTTTGGATTACTAATGACTGCCAATAGGCGTGTTGCTGGCTACACTGCATTACTCGCTGTATTTTCATCTACCTTTATAGAGACACTACATATTTTTGGACAATTACCTAGTATTATGGGGCTCTCCCTTTTACTACATAGCATCCCTGAGATTTATTTATGGATAAAAGAGGGTAAAATTAGATACTTAGTAACCAGTCTTTCTTTAATTGCTGTTACAGTAACATCTCATCATGTTACACCAATTTTCGGAATGGTATTCTTTATTTTTCCGCTTATTGGTATGGTGGTTATGGATACCGCAAGAGATACGGTAGACAAATCTAAAGACATTAATTTTAAAGTATTTTTAGCGGCCTTTAAAAAGCTTTTTTGGCGCATTGTAATCTTTGGCTTTTCATCGCTCTTACTAATTATATTTTGCATTTTACCGTACTGGATAAACTCTAAAAAAAATCCAATTACGCAGGTTCCTATACCGCATGGATCTAGAGATAACTTTTTAGAGGTGCTTTCTTCTGGGCTTGTATTTTTTATGATTCCTTGGGGGATTCTCTTGTTTATACTTCCGTACATTTTTTATAGATTTTATAGCAAAAGATATTTATTTTTTGGACTCTCTTTTTCTATGCTTCTTGTTTTAGGAACTGGTGGCACAACACCTATTCCATTAAAATTATTAGGAGAAACAGCTTTTAACATTTTAACCTTAGACCGCTTTACCCTTTGGGCTACTATTATGGCTTTGCCCATTTTTGGAGAATTTGCCTACCGAATGGTAGAAGGAGATTTAAAACAGAATTTACAAAAACGTTTTGGAGCTGTTTACCATAGAATTCTTGGCGGCTTTTTTATGGGTGGCATTCTCTTTATGGTAATTTTTACAATGAGCTTAGGATATTTTAGACCATCGCAACCAGACAAAATAAAAATGTTGCCCATTGTAAACTTCTTAAATCAAGATCAGCATGATCATTGGCGCTACTTAACTCTTGGCTTTGGAGACCAAATGGCGTGGCTGTCTGCACAAACAAAAGCAATGACGGTAGATGGTAATTACCATTCTGCAAGACGCTTACCAGAGCTTACAACACGAGCTATAGAACGATTAGAAAATTCTAAATTTAGGGGAGTAGAAGGCATTGGCTCTTTACAACAATTTTTAACCGTGCCGGAAAAATACAATTTAAAGTATATATTTTCTAACGATAAGTTTTACGACCCTATTTTATATTACTGCGGATGGCAAAGGTTGCAGCAACTAGAAAACGGTATTATGGTTTGGGAAAAACTAAATGTACCACCCATACCTGCCATTATACCTAAAGAAGATGTCTCTACCACTTTAAAAATAATGTGGAGCACCATACCTATATTAACTATTTTGTTTGCTTTTATTATAAACATACAATTGGTTTGGATACGTGTTTTAAAATCTAAAAAATTACCAGAACCGTCTTATCTAAAGTACAAACTTGTGTACAATAAGTTTTCTAGAAAATTAGTTACCGTAAATCATATCTGGGCAGTAATTGTATTGGTTTGTTTGGCCTACGGCGGATATTTATTTTACGCTAAAAATACCACTCAGTTAAATGCTAAAAATGTAGTTACAGCGTATTACGATGCTATAGATTTTAAAGAGTTTGAAAGAGCTTTTTCTTATTTAAATCCCGATGATGATGTAAGCCTATCTCAATATATGCTAGAGGTATCTGTAACAGATGGTATTTTAAGTTCGTATGCCAAGTTAGATTCTATAGGCATTTCTTTTGTAAGCAGAACCAAAACTAGTGCTAGAGTAAAAGTTGACACTAGGTGGATAACACCATTAGAAGCAGTTAACAAAACCTATTACCATACCGTAAAGAAAAGAAAAAACAAGTGGTATATAAGTCCGTCTAAAATTGATAATGACCTACCACCAGACCAATTATTTATAGATAACAATACTACCTTTTTTAATCATGGTAGGCGTAAAATTACAACAGAACAAACGCACCATGAAGATGTGTTAAAACAACCTATTTTAGAAATTTTAACTGCAAAGTTGGTAGAATATAATGGTAGATATAGCATTATTGGTCAACTACAAAACGTAGATAATGTTCCTTGTGATGTTGTTATAAAAGGCACACTTTACAATCAAAAAAATAAAGAACTAGCCAACTACAATGCTAAAGACAATATTAAGCACAAACTTATGCCAAAGGAGATTACCTCTTTTAAAATAAATTTTGAAGGTATAGCCTGGTCATCAACAAAAGACACATTGCCGCCAACATTTAACCCAGATGAGTTTACACCTATTAATTTAGAAGAAATACCAACTAAATTTAACTTGCAATGCGCAGGTAATGTTGCCAATACAGATTTATATAAAAAATTGTCTTTACAAGAGTTAAACTTTTCTAATGGCACAATGTCTGGCGCGTTATTTAATTCTGGTGTGCAAGAAGTTACCATACCACAGCTATTAATATCTTATTATGATGACGATAAAAAATTAGTCTGGGTAGATCATAATTTTTTAACCGAAGGCGTACGCATACAACGAAAACAGTCTTTTAACTATGACTTGTTAGACTTAGAGAATTTACATATTATTAATGATGATATGACAAACTGTTTTGTAAATGGTTCTCCAAATATTGAAATTGCAAAAAAAGTATTTCCCAATAGAAAAACAGAACATATAGCAGAACAATTACAGGGGCAAACAGGAAAAGGTTTTAGTTTTATTAAACTAGAGATTAATAGTTACATAGGAAATCCAAAATAAATTTTGAAGCACTATATATACATACTCGTTATACTTATATGCAGCTTTAGCTGCAGTAAAAGTGATGCTCCAAAAAAACAGGATACAAGTACTATAACATCTACACTAATAACTAAAAAAGATTCTTTTACAGCTGGTGACTCTATTGTATTAAAGTTTTCTTCAACCAAAGAAAATGAAGCTGTTTTAATAATAAAAAATGTATACGGAACTACGGTATTGCGCCCAAAGACAGACAAAGAAATATCGACCTATAAAATCCCTAATAGCTTTAGTAGTATTGCCAACAAAATACATTGGGAATTAATCTTAAATTCTAATAAACTAGCAACAGGTAGCATACAAATTACAACGGACACAACTAAAAAAACCAAGCTAGAAACATATTTAGGACCAAGAAGTATTATTGCTGGCGGTAATGATTTTTCTATGCTTGTTAATGTTCCTACAGATTGGTTAGATAACCCAATGTTAGATGATACTAAAGTGGCCATAAAACATCAATTTAAAAAAGAGATTACAATAGACACTTTAAGAGTAAAAAATTTAGTTGCCTGGACAACTATTTATTCTCCTAAAAAAACAGGGCGTATTTTAATTACCTCTTTATCTAGCGGTACCAAATCTAAAGAATTAACTTCTGTTATTTTGCCAGACAATGCATCTGACTTTACCATAGGTTATACTAGAAATCATAAATACGCAGATGGCAACCAAATTATTACGTTTACATCGTCTACCATAAAAGACAATCACGGCAACATAGTTAGTGATGGTACTTTGGTTTTATTCTCGGTAAAAAACAGTAATGGCATACAATTACAAACTAATGGCACCACTATTAATGGTGTTGCAAAAGCAAAATTATTACACCCAACAAAAAAAGAGTCTTGGGTAGTTACAGCATATGTTACTGGTGCAGCAAAAAGCAATAATTTGCCTGTAGATTTTGATGCTGCAATAGTAGACTACACAATTACTCTTTCTAAAGATAATAGAACTATAACTATTGGGCCAATAGAGAGTTTTATGCAACAATTGGTGCCAGACGGACTTGCCGTTAAAGCTACTATTTACGATGCTAATAAAATAGTCCTAAACACTAAAGAAACAACCACTTTAAAAGGGTTTGCAACATTTAATCTTGACAGTGATTTTTACAAATCTAACGACTACAATATAACAATTGAAGCCGCTGGCATTAAAAAAAATAAGACTCTACATTTAAGATGAAAAGAAACAGAAACATATACCGCATACTATTGCTTTTATCCTTTATAGGGTTAAACGCATTGCTGCTTTTTGGTATTAGCTCTATTTTATCTTATTTAAATACTGGTGCAGACAGGGCTTCTATTTTACACATAGAACAGAATTTTGAAGAAACATATACTCCTAAAATTACATGGAGTAATACAACTAACGAAGGCAGGCCTATAGAAGACCAGACTTTAAAAGCTGTAGAAAAAGATTATATAAGTGCTTGGAACGTTCGTAACCTAGCCTATACAACAAACGATATGTATGGTATTGAAGATTACTATACAGAAAGTGCTAGAAAAAAAATAAACAACACCCTAAAGTTAAATACCAAAAACGGAACAACTTTAAAGACTACGACCATAAAGCATAACCCAACTGTAAATTTTTACAGCACAGATGGTAAATTAATTGTATTTACAGATCGTAATGTAGAACAATACCAAGAAGTTTATAGCAATAAAGAATTGGTTGGCACATACCATATTGCTCCTAGCTACAAAGTTATGATGCTTTTAGAAGATGGTTTTTGGCGAATTAGACATTTGGTTGAAATAGAGTCTGAATCTAAAAAGAACAACACAAACCAAAGAGAAACTATAGATACAAAAAATATAAAAGGTATTAATTACTATCCCAAAAATACACCTTGGGATATGTATGGCAAAAAATACGATAGCACTGTTTTACAAAAAGATTTTGCTCTAATACAGCAAATGGGACTAAATACAATTCGGATTTTTGTGCCTTATGAAGACTTTGGCAAAGCCACTGTAGACCCAAAAAAATTAGCCCAACTAAAACAAACTCTAACTATTGCAGAACAGCATAATTTAAAAGTAATAGTTACTTTATTTGATTTTTATGGTAATTATGACATTCAAGATTGGACTTTAACCCATAGGCACGCAGAACAAATTGTAACGGCACTTAAAGATTATAACGCGTTACTTGCTTGGGACATTAAAAATGAACCCGATTTAGATTTTGAATCTCGTGGAAAAGAAAAGGTAACTGCGTGGCTTACACAAATGATAAAAAACATAAAAGAGTGGGACAGCAAAACAAATGTTACTATTGGCTGGTCTAGTACAGAAGGAGCAGAAAATTTAGTTGAAGAAGTAGATTTTGTGTCTTTTCATTATTACAAAAAACCAAAAGACTTTTTAGATGCTTATGCAGTTTTAAAAGAGAAGAGTAAAGGCAAGGATTTGGTTTTGCAAGAATACGGTTATTCTTCTTATAGTGGTTTTTGGAATTTTTACACCGGATCTAACAATGACCAAACCCAGTATTATAAAGAAATGCAAAGCTATGTAAAACAAGAAGATATACCTTTTATATTGTGGACTTTATATGACTTTGAAACTATACCAACTGCTGTGGTTGGTAGGTTACCTTGGCGTAAAAAACAACAACAATATTTTGGTTTATTAACTACAGAAGGCAAAGAAAAAGAGGCTATTTCTTTTATAAAAACAAAAAAATAAAGGGGGAAACAGCTAACCATACTGTTCCCCCCTTTGGGCTTAACCTAACCGTAAATTATTTTGCTATAAGCTCACTTGCAACTTCTTCTTCTTTCTTCATTTCTCTTTCCTTTTCTCTTTCTGCTATAATAGTATCAATACTTACGTTACCAGATTTAGCCATTTGTATTGCCGTAAAGTAATCTACATACATCTGTGTAATATCAGACATTGGTAAAGAACAAGCAGCTTTATAATTAGCTTTAGATAATTCTTCTCTATAATCGTCGTACGTTAATATGTTTTCTATTGCATCTGCTAAAGACTCAGCACTTTCTGGCTCAAAAAACTCACCTCTATAACCTTCTTCTTTAACTAGTATGCTTAAGTCTCCTAAATCTGGTAAAGCAACTGCCTTACCATAACTACCTGCTTGGTGCAATACACCAGAGCTACCTGTTGTAGATGTGTAAGGAAAAACAACTACAGCACTATCTCCAAAAATAACAGGCACATCCTCTTCTGCAACATAACCTGTAAACCTTAATTGGTCTACGTGGTTGTATTTTTTGCTCACTTCATTTAAATAACCTGGTGTGTTTGGGCTATCTGTACCTGCTATAACTATTTCTATATCTTGTTTTGTACGTTGGCGAATAATTTCTACTGCTTCTATTAAAACCTCAACTTTTTTATAAGTTCCAAATTTTCCAAAAGCCATTACTTGCTTAGGTCCTTTAGGCAGCTCATAAGTTGGTTCTGGTGGAGTTTCAAAAGCACCGTGTGGTATTAAAGCAACATTTCTAGAATTATATTTATCTTCTAATATACTCTTGTATTTACTAATTGTAACGGCTAAAACATCTGAAGCTAAAACTACTTTTGTTAGTGTACTACCAATAAAGTTATAAGCTTTCTTTAAAAAGTTATTTTTAGTGATACCTGCATTTTCTAAATCTACCTGCTCTAATATATTATGTAATAAAGAAATTGTTGGTATACCTTTTAATTTACATATTAATGGTAACATTAAACCTAACGCAGCAGGGACTTTTTTATCTCCAAATTTTAAAAACTGAAGGTTAAATAAAACTGCGTCTGGTTTAGTGTCTGCAATTGCACCCATAATACCAAAAACATTTTTGTAGCTATTAAAATCCCAGCATTCTTTAACTGTAATTTTACAACCATCTTCAGTAAAAGAAAGGTCTTTGGCTTCTTTGGTTTTGTCTGTAATTAAGACAATTTCAGTTACTTCTTTTTGTAATCTAAAATGTTTTACCAAGTGGTATCCGTATTCTGTTAAAGTTACTTTACTTGGTGGGTACGCTGTTACAATTGCTAATTTCATAAGGTTAAGATTTTAAGGTTATTTGGGTTAAATTTCTTATACAAATATCCATCTTAAACCCTTATTTAAAAGGCGATTAGAGACGAATCAACTATTACTATAGACGAATGAAAAGAGTGTTGCGATTAGAGGTTTTAGTAGCAAAACAACAACGTAAAAACAAGGTTTTATCTATTGCGTTAATAAAAACAGAACCTTATTATTGTAATTAAACAAGAGTTTCTCAAAAACAAAAAAGCCCAAAACTTAATTAAAAGTCTTAGGCCGTTTCTCGGGGGGAACAGTCATATTATAAGTAGGTCTTATATATTTCTTTTTGATGAAAAGTAAAGTAGCTGTGCAAAAAGCAATGCTAACATTACTATAATTTGTAATTGAACGACCATAGCTAAACTGCTATGAAAAAATACTATTAATACTATTTGTGATAATCCTAATACGCCAGATAGTATAACCGGCACATAATAGTCTAGAGATAAAAAATAGTATGCAAATATGTTAGAGATTGCAAAAAGGGAAGTTGCCAATGCATATTGCCATAATAATGATGACATTGCTAAATAAGCATCTCCAAACATTAAAGAGATTATTGTTTCTGGAAAAATATAACAAGCAGCAACTATAACAACAGATAGTAAACTTATATAACCAACATATTTAAATAAAATAGGCGCTGTACGTTTTCCTTCTTTTCTTTTTTCTATAACAGCAGGTAATAATAACATTACAAACATCCAGGCTACAAAGTAAACTACTCTACCTATTAATGCTAAAGATGCATAAAGACCAGCGTCTAAAGAGTTAAAGTAATGCTTAACTAATAGTACATCGCTATTGTTTATTATAATCTGTGTAAGCTCGTAACCTGCAGTTAATAGTATAAATGTTGTTACTTTCTTTTTGTTTTCTGATGTTAAAACTTTAGAAGCCGAAAAAGATATTTTCTTGAATTTTACTGGTACAAGTCCAAAAACAAAAGAGATAACTATGCCCACAGCTACCAAAAAAGCCGGATTCATAGGAACAAATAACAATAATGCTAGCGTTATTAAAAGTCTACTCCACATTTCTGATTGATATGTTACAGATAAACCTGCGTAATCTTGCTTTCCTTGAAATTTTCCTCTTTTAACAGACATAACAAAGTAAAGTGGAATACCAACTGCAAAAACCTTAAACATTGTAGATGATTGCGTATTAAATAATTGTTGTAAATCTTGTGAAAAGAAGAAAAGTAATGCTCCAATTGCGAATCCAAAAATAACAGCGTATTTCTGCATATAATTTTCAAAAGCAATCCATTGTTCTCCAGAAAACAAAATATTAAATTTTGTAGTTACCAATTGAAAAGTCATTCCTACAAACGATAACACTAATAATAATGTTATTAGTAAAGCAGCATCTGCAAAGGCAGTAGGTCCCAACATACGACCTAATATTAAGTTATATAGGTAGTTTCCTCCGTTTACAACAAGTACACTTGTCATAAATAATTGCTCTGGAGTAATCTTCTTTTTTACAAAACTAAACGCGGTCATTGCTAAAGATATAAGATGTGTTAGACAAAATCATTACTGGCGCAATTTGCTTATTCTCTTGGCCAACAATAGTTAAAACTTTATTGTTTTTGGCTACCTTAATATATAATTGCTCTAATTGTTTAGCGCTAGAAAAAACTATTTCGTTTACTCTTTCTAGAGACAAAATTAATTTTTCGTTACGCTTTAAATAAAAATCGATATGGTTGTTAAGTGTCTTCATATTCTGAGTGTTAAGATTTCCTTTTACTTCTAAAAACTAGCTGTTATGATTAATTTGTAAAGCCATAATTTTATATTTTAGGTTAAGTTTTGTTTTATTGATACAGCAAATATCAGGGAACTTATTATCTTAAATTGGCGTCTGTAGACGACTAGACGTTTACTGTAGATGAATGGTTAGGTTTTCTCTTTAAATAAAAAATTAGTTCTGTATTAATTAAATAAAACAAAGCACTAATAAATCTAAAATGTATTCGTTATATTACTGTAGTAATAACCCTACCTGTTCTATAATGAGAAAATTTGCATCCTTTTTTATATTCCTTATTACCATATCTTTAACCGCACAAGAAGACTTTACTCCTGGTTTTAAATTGTTAGAGAATGGAGATTTTAAAGAAGCAAAAACATTTTTTGAACCCTTTACAAAAAGCTTACCTACAAACAAAACTGTTTTAATTTGTTATGGTAGAGCAGTTGGTTTAAGCGGTGAACCAGAGGTAGCTAATACAATATTTAAAGACCTACTAAAAAAGCACCCTAATGATTTTGAAGTACAGATAAATTATTACGAATCTTTTTTATGGGCAAATCAATACCAAGAAGCCAAACCTTTATACGCAGACTTAGTTGCTAAAAATCCTGAAAATTTTGCTGCAATACTAGGGTATGCAAACACATTAAGTAATTTAAAGGAATACAAAGACGCTTTAAAATGGGTTAACAAAGCTCTAGAAATAGATCCTAATAACGGTAGTGCTAAAGTATCTAGAAAATACATTAAACTTGGCTATGCTAATTACTATGTAAATAACCAGAATTACAAAAAGGGAGAGAGCCTATTAAACGAAATATTAGAAGATTTTCCGGATGATAAAGATGCACTATTAAACCTAGCTAATATCTTTTTAATTACTAAGGAGGTAAAAAAAGCTAAAGAAACGTATTATAAATACGCTAAAACACCTAAAGACTCTATTACAGCTCTAAATGGTGTTGCTCTAGCAGAGCATATAGGAGAAAAAGAAAAAATAGCTCTAGAAACGGCTATTAACGCTAAACAAAAAGCAATTAAACTTAAAGATACCGAACTTTTAGAAAAAAGTGAAGAACGTTATGTACAAGCCTTAATCTGGAATAGAAAATTTGTCTCCGCGAAAAAAGAAATTAGTGTCTTAGAAGAAAAATATCCAAATCGTAATTGGGTTCTGGCTTTAAAAGCTACCTTGGGTATGTACACTGCTAAATTTAAAACCAGCATTACAAACTATGATAAAATATTAGTCAACGATAGTCTTTCTTTTGATGGTAACTTAGGTAAAGCAAATGCATTATTTGCGTCTGATAAAATTGTACCTGCATACATAACTACATATAAAACCTTAGATATTTTTCCGAAACAGAAAGATGCCTCTGGCTTAATTAAAAAATTAAATACAAACTACACGCCATTTGCAGAACAACAAGTTAGCTACACGTTTGATAATGGCGATAATACGGCAATATCTTTAAGAAGTGCTGTTATGGTTCCGTTATCTACTAAATTTAGAACAACGGTATCTTATCAATATAGAACCACAGAAAATACCACAACAAACAACAAGGCAAATTCGCATATTGTACAAGCAGACATTGAATATAAGTTGATGCCACAAACTAATTTATTAACCTCTGTTGGACTTAACAACTCTAGGTTTTCTAACACAGCGTACACACAACCTATTATTCAGGCTAAATTACAAATGAAGCCTTTGTCTTTTTTAAACCTAGATTTAGGATACCAAAGAGAAGTACAAAACTTTAATGCCGAGTTAATAGAAAGAGAAATTGTGATGAACCATTATAGCTTAATCTACAACTTAAGCACAAACTTTAATTTAGGCTGGTATAGCCAATTAATACACACAAAACAGACAGACAACAACGAAAGAAACCTTTTATTTACTTCTTTATATTACAATGTATTACGCAAACCTGCCTTAAAATTTGGTGTAAACTACCAATACATAACATTTAAAGATCAGTTACCATTAATATATTTTAGCCCAGATAAGTACAAAGCTTTAGAACTATTTGGGGACGTTAGAGGTAAAATAAACTCTAAAACTAATTATTTTGCAAGTGCAGCTACAGGTCTACAGTATGTAGAAGAACAAGATGCTAGTTCTCTCTTTAGAGCAGAAGCTGGAGTAACACATCAATTTTCTGATAGATTAATAGGTGATATATATGCTAAGTATAGTAATATAGCATCTGCTACAGCTGCCGGTTTTGAGTTTACAGAAGTAGGTATTAAACTAAAATACTACTTAACTAAGCAGCCTTTATTTTTAGATAGATTGAAGAAAAAATACAGTATAAACAAATAAAGCCCTAACACATAGCTAAGGCTTTATTTATATTTTAGTTAAACTTAACTTATAATAAGTTTAATCTTCTCATTAGTTCTGGTCTATTAGACCTGCTTATAGGCACTACATTTTTTTCTATTAACACACTATTATCTTCTATATCTATAATCTTAGTAAAGTTTATAATGTAAGATCTGTGTATTTGTAAAAACAGCTTTTCTGGTAATTTATCTTTAATTTTCTTTAGTGTATTACGCACTCTATAAGTTTCTTTTACTGTTTTAACTTCTATATAATCTCCTTTGGCTTCTATTAACTGTATGTCGTTAAAATTTATTTTTATTAATCGTCTATCTATATTAATATATAGCTCTTCGCCAAGTTCTGAGTTAGATGATGCACTTTCCGTCACTGCCTCTACTTTTGGTTGTTGAGAAAGTGATTTCTTCACTTTTTGTATCGATTTTTCAAAACGCTCTAATGTAACTGGCTTAACCAAATAATCTACAATAGCCTCGTACTCATAAGCTTCTATTGCAAAATTTGTATCAGAAGTAGTTAAAACTATTTTTGGTGGATTTTTTAATGTCTGCACAAAATCGAAACCACTAAAACCAGGCATATGTATATCTAAAAAGATAACATCTACTGTATTCTGATTTAAAAATTTTATAGCCTCTATTGCGCTACTAAAATCATCTATAACATCTAAGTTATCTATTTTAGAGCATAGCTGAGATACAATTAGCCTTGCTGTTGCTTCGTCATCTACTATAATACAATTCATATTCTAAATGGTTTTTAGGTAGCTAGTTATTTTATCTAGTATCTGTTTAAATTCTGAGTCTAATTTAAAATTACCTTCTCTTAGCTCGTCTTCATAAGTAACAGCCAATCCGTAGGCTTTTTCTAGTCCTAGTATATTAAACTTGTGTTTTAATTTATGTACAATATCTGCTGTAGCAATATGGTCTTTAGTATTAACTCCTGTACTGTACGTCTGTACTTCTCCAGGGAATTCTTTTTTTATAATAGCTATAAATTCGTTTAAAAATTCTTGGTTACCGTCTGCTAACGTATTTACGTAATTAAGATTAGGCTGTTCCATTCTGTTCTTTTTTAATAGTGAAGTAAAATGTAGTTCCTTCGTTTTCTTTTGATTCTAAACAGATTTCACCCTCATAGAAATTTACAATTTTTTCTACTAATGCCAGACCTATTCCATTAGATTCTACATCATTATCTAACTTTTTAAACATTTCAAAAATTTTGCTTTGGTACTTTGCCGGAATTCCTTTACCATTATCTTTTACAGCAAACCTCCAAAATTTATCATCTTCTTTATAACTAATACTTATTATACCTTTATTTAAATGCTCTGTAGCTTTAACGGCATTGGTAAGTAAGTTCATAAACAACTGATCTAATCTATACTTATCTATATGTATTGTTGGCAGTTTATCTTCTATTGTAATTGTAACGTTTTCTGGCACATATATAGTACTCTCTATATCATTTATAAGTTGCGTTAAATCTACATTACTTTTAGTTTCTTCATTAGCCCCAATGGTAGCATGTTTTAAAATGCCACTAATTAGATTGTCCATTTTTATTAAGTTCTGCGATATTAATGAGCAGTTATTTAAACTGTCCTCTGCAAACTTGTGCTTTTCTTCTTCCACAATCCAACTCATTAGCGTATTTATGTTACGCATTGGAGATTTTAAATCATGAGATACTACGTGCGCATAGTTATTTAAAGACTTATTTTGTTCCTCCAAATCCTTTACAAGCTTATCTTTTTCTACAGTAACCATTGCAATATGTTCTGCCTGTTTACTAATATGCTTTGCTAGCATTTGAGCACTTACTATATTAGATCCAGTATTAACAACATTTTCTGTATTTCCTAAGTTAATATTTAAGCTATTAATGGCTTTTTCTAGTGCCTCTAATGTTTTGTTTTGTTCTTTTGCCTCTGCTGCTAGTTCTAAATTTGCTGCTTTTAATTCTTGTGCACTAATAGTTGTTGCACGTTGTATCATAGCAATTTTATCGTCATAATCTTCATAAGATTTTTCTACCGCACTAAATAGCAATGCTAAGTCTGCATCATTTTTAAACTTTTCTGGCAAATTTTTTCGGATTTGTCTTTTTAGTAGTGAATGCATTACTCGCTAATTAAAGTTAAAGTCATTGTTTGGTTGTGCAGCTTACAGGCATTGTCACCCTCAAAAGGTGCCATTTCTCCGTAAGAATAATATCCTATGATTTTAGATTGGCTACCTATTACATCTAAAACCTCTTCTACTTCTTCTTCTGTTCTTTGGTCCATAACTAGTTTACGGCCAATGCAACTTACAAGTAATGTAAGTTCTGGTTTGTTTTTTCTGTTCCTAGATGCGTATATAGCCGCTTTATTTGCGCCTTCTGCAATATCATCTACAGTAGACATCATTAATTGTACAATAGAACCTTCTGGCACATCACCAGCTAAAATCATTGTATTTGCTGTTTCATCAATATTTAAAATTGTGCGCACAATAGGCTCTGCATCTTCATCTGTTTTTACACTTAAAGGGTATAATAATGCCGATTTAGGCAACTCATTTGCTTTTTCTCCTAAATACTTTTTATAAAGGTCTAATGCTGGTTTGCCATCTAACTCATATAAAATATTTCCTTTAGACTTTGTAATAATACGTTCTGGCCCAAAACCTGTCCAGCCTCCATAATTAGCACTAGTAATCTCTAATGTTTTACCATAAAAACCAATGGCAACAATTTCACCTTCTTTAGGACTCTCATTATAAGCTGTTAACGTTCTTTCAAAACGATCATCGTCTCCGCATAAACCACCAGACAAACCTATAGATATATGTTTTTCTTTTTCTATTCCGGCAATTAAAGCACTGCCATTTACTGTACTACCCTCAGATACTACGTATATATGTTTAAGGTCTTTTTTAGGAAATTCTGATATTAATTGCGATCCTAAATCAAGCTCATTATTATTAAATTCTTTTACGTTTTTACTCTTAACTATATAACTCGACTTTTCAAATTCTATAGCCGTTAATACAATTGAATTATCAGTTACACTATCGCCTAAAATTTCACCAGAAGTACTACCAAATACTATATTTCCGTTAGGAAACATTTGTTTAATCTCTGTATATAGGTTTACATCCTCTAACATATATCTATTGCCAAAAACCAATACCAAAGGGTTGTTTAAAGCTACCTTTTTGGTTGTAAATTTAAAACTAGAGCCATTATTTTTTTTTGCTTGTACTATTTTCATAACTCTAATTAATGTTTTTTTTAAGTGTGAAAAAGAATTTTGTTCCTTCTCCTAATTCACTTTCTATCCAAACTTTACCTTGGTAGCGATCTACAATTTTTTTAACTATTGATAAGCCTATTCCTGTAGAACGCTCGTTGTCTCCTATAGATTGAAAAATTTCGAATATCTTTTTATGAAATTTCTCTGGTATACCAACACCGTTATCTTCTATACAAAATTGCCAATGTTCTTTTTGCTCTGTAAACAGTACTTTTACAACTCCTTCTTTTTTTTCTATATGCACAACAGCATTTCCAATTATATTCTGAAATAATTGATGAATTTTAGTACTGTCTGCATTTAACAACGGAAGTTTTTCTGGTACAACTACAGTTACGTGTTCTGGTATATAAATACTGTCTTTTATATCTGTAATAATAGTATTTAAATCTACTTTAGCTTTAGACATTTGCGAGCTTCCGGCAGTAGAATACTCTAAAATACCGTGAATTAACTTGTCCATAAAAGCAACCTTCTCTTGCATAAGTGTTAGGTTTTGCACGCCAGCTTCATCTAACACATCTTTATAATCTTCATAAGTCCAAGTTGCTAATGCACTTATACTACGCAATGGTGATTTAAGATCATGAGATACTATATGTGCATACTCTTGCAAACCATCATTACTAATTTTTAATTCTTTAAGTAATTGTTCTTTTTGTTCTTCTAACTTTTTTTGATCTGTAATATCTAAATGAATACCAATAGAACCAACAACCTTACCTTCTACGTTATATCTTGGAGCGCCACTAACAAGCCAATCTCTTATTTCTCCGTTTTTATTAGATATTTTAATCTCGTAAGAATCTGAAATTCCTTCTAGCCTTTTACGCGTTTTTTCTTCTACGGCTTTATTGTTTTGTAACTTTAATACATCTACTGCATTTTTACCAATAAGTTCTTCTTTGGTAAAACCACTCATAGAGCAAAAGCATTGATTAACCATCTGAATTTCATCATCAATAGTTATCTCTATTAAACCAAGATTCATATTAGCTATAATACCACTGTATTTATCTTTTTCTGCTTTAATTTGCTCTTCTGCTTTTCTCTCTTTTGTAATATCTTCTATTACAGAAACCTGATATTCTACCTCTCCTTTATCATTTTTAACAACACTTACATTGGTTTTTGCTAAAATTATAGAGCCATCTTTTTTAAAGTATTTTTTTACAGTTGAAAAGTTATCTAAAAGCCCTGCAGTCATTTCTGCAACCTGCTTTTCTGTAGCTTCCACATCTTCGGGTTCAGAAATATTTGACAATTTTATTTCCTCCAATACGGCATTTTCATACCCTAAAAGGTTTGTAAATGCAGTGTTAGATTTTATTATTTTATCGTCAACAGTTAAAACAATACCTAGTGGAGAATTTTCTACAATAATATCTAATTGCTTTTTTTGCTCGTTAAGTAATTCTTTAATTTCGGTTTCCTGACTAATATCTCTTATTATACCTTGGGCTCCTATTGGCTTTAAGTTTTTATCATAAATAACACTTGTATTTATTTGTATCCACTTATAGCTACCATCTTTTAAAATAATTTTAGCTCTGTAATTTTTTAACGTCCCAATTTCTAGCAATCGCTGAAAAGACTCTATAGTGTATTGTATAAAATCTTTGTGTACTAATTTGGGTAGGCTAATGGTTTCTTTAGTGTTGTCATAGCCCAGAAAGTCTCGGGCAGACTTATTCATATTTACAACATTAAAATTTAGATCCATAACAACATACGGGTCTATAATATTAACAAAACCACCATCTAATTGCGATGTTGTTTCTGTTAACAAATTTTCTAATTTGTTGTTTGCCTGTTTAAGGTGTAGCGCAGTATCAAAAAGCTCCTTAGATTTATCTTCTAAAATTTTCTCTGCCTGTATTCTCGCTTTTTTTTGTCTTTCTAATGCCCTTTTTAGCAAGTGTATTTCTTTCTCACTATCCATTCTGTACTATATCAAATTTAACTTCTGTTCCGTTATCGTTTAAAAGTTGATACGTTACTGTAGCTGTACTATTAAAATGCTCAAAAGACTTTTCTATTAGACCATGTGCTAACTGGTATAAACCTCTAGACGAAGAATAAACCATAGAAATAGATGTATCTGTTTTTTCTAAAATTTTAAATGTAGGCAACTCAGCATCAGGATACAGTTTTTTAACATGTACATGAATGTGGTCTTCTATAGAGTATAATAAACTTAAAGGAGAATTATAGCTTTTTATTACTTCTGGGTGTGCGCTTGCCAAACCATTAAATAAAAATAAGCCAAATGCGTAGATTAAATCTCCTACTGGCGTTTTAACTTCTGTGCTTAGACTGGTAATAAGACTTACCATTTCGTTAAAACTATAGGTACCAACAGAGGTATAAATTCCTTCTGATGGTAAATTAGAATTTTCTATAATATTATCTACAGTTTCTAATCCAAACTTAGATTCTACCATTTCTAAAAACTCTGTAAACACAACTCCTTTCATACTTAGACATTTAAGTAATTAAAAGTAAGAAAAATAACACCTGCAGTGTAATTTTTGTTGTGAAACGCGTTAAATCATTAGCCTTTTACTAGTTCGTTGTTGTCCCAGTAGTTAAGAACACTTTGCATTTTAGTCTCGTAGTCCTCATATTTAAGGGGTTTAATAACATAACCGGCAATGCCAATTCTATAACACTCTAATAGATCTGCTCTATTTTCTGATGTAGTTAATATAATTGTAGGCAAGTATCTTAAAGTATCATCTGCCTTTAAAATAGACAAAAACTCTATACCACTCATTCTTGGCATATTTAAATCTAACAAAATAATGTCTGGTAAAGTATTACCAGATTTTAATATATCTAGAGCTTCCTCTCCATTCTTCGCCTCTGTTATTTTATGTTTTAATTGAAGCTTAGAAACTGTTCTTTTCAGCTTCATCGTCTCTATCATGTCGTCTTCAATAAATAAAATATTCATAGTTCTAAATTTTATATTGCAAATATAACTGCACTATTTTAATTAATTTGTAGGGCAATGTTCAATAGTAATTTAGTGTAGACGAATGGTAGTTTTTTGTAGTTGAATAAAGTTGTATTTTTTGTAAAAAAATTTAACTCCGATGAAAAACAAAAAGTATCGATGAAATGCCTTTCAAGTCTATTTTATCTCTTTTTCTACAAATGGCGTATTTGGATCACAAATAGCGTATACCAAGCTTTGCAGTTCTTTTGTAAATAACTCCAGTGTATCTTGGGTTATTATGGTATTCTTATTATCTGTAAACTTTAAAATTCCAGCTTTTATATTTTTAAACGAAAAAATACCGGCCTCAACTTTATCTATAGGGTGCTCACTGTTATACATATACGCATAGCAAAGCAACTGAAAAGCTTTACTTTTATCGTACTCTTCTACAATGTCTTCCCATGAAGATAAATTAAGATTCCTTTGCTCTACCTTACCTGTTTTATAATCTATTACTCGTAATACACCATCTATCTCATCTATCCTATCTAATTTACCTTTTATATGTATAGGAAAATTTATTCCTGGCACATTTATAGCTGTTTTTAGAGCTAACTCTAAACCTATTATTTTTATTTTATGCCTTTTAGCACTCTCAATTTCTAGCTTTATAAAGTTCTCCACATACTTTAAGACAACATTATACGCTATTAAATTTTTACCTTCTTCTAAGCTTACATTCTTATAAAACTTAGCAAATTGTTTGCGTACAACAGCATTAATAGATGGCAATAATGCGTTTAACTTTTCAGGATCTAAAAATTTGCCTAAAAATGGCTGATAAAGCTCATCTAAAGTTTCATGCACAATAGTCCCAAATGTATTTGCTGCTACTGTTTCTTCAACCTCCTCTAGTTCGTTAATTTTTAAAATATTCTTTTTATAAAAATCTAAAGGATTTCTAATGTAGTTAGATAAAGATGTTGGCGAAAAGCCATACGCAGCAATGCCCTTAATTAACTCCATTAAATGTGTATCTTTCTGTATTAAAACCTCTTTCTTCTCTGGAGATTTAATTTCTGGAAAAGCTATAGATTCAGTAATATAAGTTGACATATTATCATCTGCAACCAGCTGCCTAATTAACCTACTAACCTCACCACCTTCTAACACATCTGGTTCCGTGTTATATACCAAATGAATATTTTTTGCTCTTTGAAGAAGTCTGTAAAAGTGATACGTATAAACTGCATCTTTCTCTTTATACGTAGGCAAACCGTACAGTTTTTTAATATCAAAAGGAATAAAAGAATTATTAGATTTTCCTGATGGTAATATACCCTCGTTTACAGATGTTAATACTACCGTTTCAAAATCTAGATTTCTACTCTCTAACATCCCCATAATTTGCAAACCTTTTAAAGGCTCTCCTTTAAAGTCTAATGTTTCACTAGACAATAACTCTTTATACAGTCCAAAAAGTGATTGTAAGTCGTCTAAAAACGGGTATTTAATCACTAAATCATTCAACTGATTAAATAACTGATGAAATCTATATAAATATTCTAATTCTAAACCGTTACCCTCTACTGTTACGTGCTCTTTTATTGCGGTAATTAGAGTTAAACATTTCTTTAAAAATACTGGCACTGTTACATTAGAAGTATAAAATAATAAGTCTAAATGAGTAGTATTGTTATGACTAGCTAACTTTAATTTAGGTACATCTACATAAATCCAGTTTCTAGATTTAATTTCTGTACAAATGGTATCTGCAATATTATCTGAATCTTCAGCAGAAAACAATAATTGTATATAAGGGTGATTTAAAAGTGTTATTACTTGCTGATAGTACCAACCCTTTACATCTTGGCGTATATAAGCCTCGAACAATTGCGTAAATAAACTTTCTAAAGGCGATTTGTGCAACGGAAAACCCATAGTAATATTAATACCATTAATTTCTTCTGGTATAGCATTAATTAAAGGATTTAAAAGAGTTTCGTCTCCCAAAACAACTGCTGTATTGGTTAACATACTCTTTTTTTCTAAGTGCATTTCTCCTAATAAATTGCCCACAAACTTGGCTTGAGATACATTTTTAGGAACACCTGTAATGGTAATATTTTTCTCAGTTAAGTATTGTCCTTTTGTAATTTGTAAAGGTTTGTCTTTAAAATAACGCCATTTATTATTAAACTGACGAATAAAAAAACCTGCATCATGCACAGGATCATTAAAGAAATACTCATCTAAATCCCAGTAAATTTCAGCTTCAGTTTTTTCTAAAATAGTTTCTAGAATTAGTTCTTCTGCTGTATTTAAAGCATTAAAACCTATAAATAAGTGTTTGCTATGTTTTGTTTCTTCTATGTAATCACCTAGGTTAACACAGGCTTGCCTATACACTAACCCTTGGTGACCAAGACCTTCTTGCTTAAGTCCTTTATTAAAAGCTGTGTACAAAGCTTCTA
Organism: Cellulophaga fucicola; assembly: GCF_900119145.1. Taxonomy (GTDB): domain Bacteria; phylum Bacteroidota; class Bacteroidia; order Flavobacteriales; family Flavobacteriaceae; genus Cellulophaga; species Cellulophaga fucicola. Next base: position 197,529 of record NZ_FPIY01000003.1, read on the forward strand.
AAGAGTTCCAGAAAGCAATATAATTGGTTATAATAGTACTATTCTCTTTTTCTACAGACCAATGGTTAATTTCTTGTACTGCATTAAGGTGAGAAAAGATTTTAGCGGTATCTACTAAATACCTATCTATTTCATTAAAGTCTTGCAATAGGGTAGTTCCCCATTTAGAAAATGCATAAAAATTATCTCTTTCTCCTTTTACAGAAGATTCGTATGCTTTGTATAACTCAAATAATTGTTGTGTATTAGACGCATATGCTAAGCCAGATATAGTTTCTACAAAGTCTTCTATACTTTGTATTTCTGGAGCAAATATGGTTGTATCTGTATGTTGAGAGATTGCGTTTTTAAGAAACGTGCCCGCACGTTTACTTGGTAAAACAAAAATAAGGTTCTCTAATGAACCTTCTTTTTCTATAATGGTAAGTAGTGTTTCTTCTAAAAAGCTTTGCATAGGTTAAAAATAAAAAAAGCTCCGCAATTGCGGAGCCTTTTCTATAAAATTAGAGTTTAAAACTCTTATTATTTTACTAAGTTGATTTCAACTCTTCTGTTTTGCTTTCTACCAGCTCTAGTTTTGTTAGTAGCCATTGGCTTATCTTCACCGTAACCTACAGCAGATAATCTAAATTCACCAATTCCTTTTTCTACTAAAAATTCTTTTACTGAAAGAGCTCTAGACTCAGATAATTTCTGGTTTAAAGAAGCAGAACCAACACTATCAGTGTGACCTTCAACTGTAAACTTAGCGTTAGGGTACTCTTTTAAGATAGTAATGATATCTACCATAACAGCAGTAGACTCAGCTTTGATAGAAGATTTACCTGTATCAAATAAGATAGTTCTAGCGTAATCGTTTAATTGCTTCTGAACTTCTTCAGTTACTTCAGGACAACCGTTGTTAGCAACAGTACCAGCAACTTCTGGACATTTATCATCCTTGTCTAATACACCATCTTTATCTTTATCTTCCCAAGGACATCCGTTGTTTGCAGCAGGACCAGCTTCAGAAGGACATTTGTCATCTTTATCAGCAACACCATCACCATCAGCATCAGGACAACCGTTTAATGCAGCAGTACCTGCTTCATTAGGACAAGCATCATCTTTATCAGCGATACCATCACCGTCAGCATCAGGACAACCGTTCATTTCTTTAGATCCAGCTTCGTTAGGACAAGCATCTTTGCTGTCTTCGATACCATCACCATCAGCATCTGGACAACCGTTGAAAGCTTCTAAACCAGCAACTTCTGGACAAGCATCATCTTTGTCATAAACACCATCACCATCTGTATCAGCACCACCAAATTTGATAGCAAGACCAGCTAAGTGTTGGAAATGTTTAACGCTGTAATCTTCAAATCCGTGCTTGTAACCAGTTTGTAATGTTAAACCTATGTTCTCAGAGAACCATATGTTAACACCAACACCACCGTTTACAGTACCAGAACCGATTTCATCAACCCACGTGTAACCACCACCGATTTCAACGAAAGGATCAATTGTTGTATTTTTTAAGAATGCATATTTAATTGCACCATCTAAACCGTAGTAAGAAAGGTCATCAGCTGCCCAATCTCCTAAGTTTTCAATTCTATTTAAAGAACCTCTAACTCCTACAGAGAAACCATTACCTACAGATCTAGAAACTCCAATATAAGAGATAGAAGGAAGAATGTTCCAGTGATCAGTAGCATTGAAGTACTCATCAAACAATTCTCCAGTAGGGTAAGCGGCATCCTCATCATTAGTTGGCCACATATCAACTGCGTTTACACCAAAATTAATCTGCCAAGGATTATTTTCGTCTTGCGCTTGCATGTTGTTTACACCTACTAGAAGTAAGGCAACAACCATTAATTTGCTAAGATTTTTCATGCTTTAAAATTTAAGTTTTAAGTGTTTGTAAGCTGCAAATGTAAGTTGTTAGGATTTATTAACAAAATCAAACAACTCTTTTTTTTAACATTATATGTAAAAAAAAAATGTTAATTATATGATTCCAAGTTCTTTTCCTACTTCGGTAAAAGCTTTAATTGCTTGGTCTAAATGCTCTTTTTCATGGGCCGCAGATAACTGTACCCTTATTCTAGCCTTGTCTTTTGGTACAACCGGAAAGAAAAATCCTATTACGTATATGCCTCTTTCTAATAACATATTAGCCATTTTCTGAGAAAGTTTTGCATCATAAAGCATTACGGGTACTATAGCAGAATCTCCATCTATAATATCTAAACCTGCTGCTTTCATACCTTTTTTAAAGTATGCCGTATTTTCTGCAAGCTTATCCCTTAAAGTTGTATCCTTATCTAACATCTCAAACACTTTAATAGATGCACCAACAATTGCTGGGGCTAAAGAGTTTGAAAATAAATAAGGTCTAGAACGTTGTCTTAGAATTTCTATAATTTCTTTTTTACCTGTAGTATAACCACCCATTGCACCACCTAAAGCTTTACCCAAGGTACCTGTAATAATGTCTATACGGTCTAAAACTCCTTTTTCTTCTAATGTACCACGACCAGTTTCTCCTATAAAACCTGCAGAATGGCATTCATCAATCATTACCAATGCATCATACTTATCTGCTAAGTCACATATTTTATCTAATGGCGCTAATAAACCATCCATAGAGAAAACACCATCGGTAACTATTATTTTAAATCTAGAACCATCTGCATTGGCTTGCTTGAGCTGCTCTTCTAAATCTGCCATATCATTATTAGCATATCTATATCGCTTTGCTTTACACAAACGAACACCATCTATAATAGATGCGTGGTTTAATGAATCTGATATTATTGCATCTTCTGCAGTTAATAACGGCTCAAAAACACCTCCGTTAGCATCAAAAGCTGCTGCATATAATATAGTATCTTCTGTACCATAAAAATCTGCTACTTTTTGCTCTAACTCTTTGTGTATATCTTGCGTACCACATATAAAACGTACAGACGACATACCAAAACCGTGTGTATCCATAGCATCTTTTGCTGCTTGAATAACTTCTGGATGAGATGATAAACCTAAATAATTATTTGCACAAAAGTTAATTACCTCTTCTCCTGTAGATATTTTTATAACTGCATCTTGCGGAGAAGTTATTATACGTTCTGTTTTGTAAAGACCTGCTTCTTTAATAGCGTCTATTTCGTTTTGTAAGTGTTCTTTAATTTTTCCGTACATAATTTTAAATTATAAATTCTGGCGTTATGTTATCATTAATATATACTATTACTTTAGTTGCTATTTTATAATTCATAGCTTCTAATGCGGTAGCATAAGTATTTACTTGTTGGTGATACGTATTGTTTGGCACACCTGTTTTGTAATCTATGATAGTTGCTTCATTATTTATATTAATAACAACTCTATCTGGACGCAAAAGTAATCCTTCTGCTGTAATTATATCCTTTTCGTTCTTAACAATATTTCCTTCCTTATAATATATCTCTAAATCTGGATGCTCTATTATTGTAAGTACTTTTTGCTTAGTTACTTCTTTATCTTGCTGAGCTAAATGCCCATCTCTTATTAAAATAGCAATAGCCTTATCTACATCTTTCTTTGTTTTAATATAACTAAGGAGTAAATGTATTAAGTTTCCTTTTTCCATAGCTACGTTTCTACCACTCTCCCACAACATACCAGACTGAGTTAATATTTTAAAACTTGGCCTGTCTTTTGTAGAATATTGATAAGGTATATGGTTTAAAGCACTAATTACTTTAGTCGAAGCTTTTGCATCATCTAAATTACCAAAACTATAGGTAAGCTCCGTGTCTGTCCAAACTCCCATTTGCTGCAAGTACTTAATAAACAAACCAGAATACTTATTTATATTAGGTTCGCCTTTTGTACTAATCTCTTTTTTACTTATTACATACAGTGCTTTAACTGCCCTTGTAAGTGCCACATACAATACATTAAAAGCATCTAGTTCCATTTTACTATGCTCCTCTGTAAACAACTGTGCTGCTAACTCACCGTACTCTTCCATTTCTTGTTTCTTAGTAACAAGCATTTCTGTAAAGCCATTAAAGTGCACAGGATCTACCGGAAGCCAAATTTTCTCGTCTTTACCATATATAAACGAATTTGCAAACGGAAATATAACAATAGGAAACTCTAACCCCTTAGATTTATGCACTGTCATAATCTGGACAGCATTAATATTATCGGGAGCTTTTAAAGACAATTTATCTTTTTTCTTTTCCCAGTATGATAAAAAAGTTTGCGCACTAACACCATCTTTTTGCTCTACATCTAACACTTCATCCATTAGGCTTATTAGATATGCGTCTGATGCTTCTGCTAATTTAAATTGATGAATTGCTTTTTCAAAAGCATCATAAACAGATGATTGCTTTAATTTCTCTATTGCAAAACCATAATCACTATGCAAAAACTCTTCTAAAGAGTTTAAATGTGTTTGTATAAAATTATGAGTTCCTTCTTTCTCATCAGCTAAAAAATATAAGATTTCATAAGCAGTATCTTTATCTTTTGGCTGTGTACTGTATTTTAAAAGATTGATAAGAAAAGTTACTTTAGTACTACTCTTTAACAGTAAAGATTCTGAAGATATAATAGGTATGTTTTGCGCTGTTAAAAAATCTGCTAATACATAACTATGACTATTAGACCTTACTAAAATACAAATATCCTTATAGTTGTATTTTTTTTCTAAGGTAAGTTCTTCTATTGTTTCTAAAACAGTAGTGCAATATAAATCGTTATCATTTTCTTCCTTTTCATTAGGAATAAAAGACAATGTAACCAAACCACCTTCTTTTGTATTTACCTCTTGTTTATTGCCAGAAACATACAACTCTGCATATGTTGGGTTATTTAAAAGGTCGCTAGACAGACTAAAAAAGTTATTATTAAAGTTAATTACTTCTGAGTAGCTCCTATAGTTTTTAGGTAATTCTGCGGTTACTGGCTCTAATACATAAGGTAATTTCTCTTTATTGGTAAGCTGTATAAACTGTTCTGCCTTACCACCACGCCATCTATAAATAGCTTGTTTGGCATCACCCACTAATAAAAGCGACCCCATTTTACCATAATCGTCTAAACTCTCTAAAGCATTACCTATTAGTGGCACTAAGTTTTCCCACTGAAGTTCAGATGTATCTTGAAATTCGTCTACAAAATAGTGTCTGTATTTTTCTCCTAAACGTTCGTATATAAATGGAGCAGGCTGATTCTTAATTTCTTTAGAAATAATTGCATTAAAAGAAGCTAATGTTAATTGGTCTCTTTCTTTACAAATAGCATTAATTTCTTTTTGTATTTCGTTCAAGACCGTTAATGGTACAATATTATTGTATACATTTTTATACAGCGCTCTTTGATAAACACTTTGCTTTACACTTAAATAAATTTCTAAAAGTAATGGTACTATATGCTCTGGGGCATTTTTTACACTAGCTTTAAATATTTTACCGTCTCGTAAATTTTCTTCTAACTTGTTATTATACAGCTTGGTCGGATTAAACTCACCCTCTATTACTTTTTTAAAGTGATTTGGTAATGTTTGCCTTGGAAAATCGGCTATATCTATACCCTCTGTGTCTATAATAGTTTGTACTGCCTTCGCTTTTTCTATACTAGCATCTTCTAGATTTTTTAGAGCAGTAGTAATTGTTTTTTTTAACGCCAAAAAATCTGTGATGCTTTTGGTTTTAAAACTCTTTAAATGTTCTATGTTATTTTCATTAAATAACATTTTCCCCACCTTATTTAAATCAAAAGATATATCCCAACTTTTATCATCATCAATTTTCTCAAAAGTAAATTCTAATAATGTATTGGTTAACAATTTATCTGTACCCGCTTTTGCTATTAAACGCTCTACAGCTTCTGCCAAAAGTAATTCGGTATCTAAAACAACTTCAAAATTTTGAGGTATTTTTAAATCTTTAGCGAAGGTTCTAATAAGTCTATGCGTAAATTTATCAATCGTAGATATATCAAAAAAAGCATAATTATGTAATATACTTTTATGTACTTGTTTTGCTCTTTTCTGTAATTCTTCTGTACTTACACTTAACTCTTTAGCTACATCTAAAAATAAATCTGACGGTGTAACAGTTATATCTGTTTTACTAAAAGCGTATAAATTATCCAAAATACGCTCTTTCATTTCGTTTACAGCCTTATTTGTAAATGTAATAGCAAGTATTTGCCTATAACTTTTAGATGTTTCTGAAGACAAAATAATTTTAAGGTATTCCTTGGCTAAGGTATATGTTTTACCAGAACCGGCAGACGCACTGTATATTTTATAAGGAGAAGTTTCCAAGTAGTTTTTAGTTGCAAATTACATAATATTACAATGTTCTTAACAGAAACCTTATGGAAAATGCTCTAGAATATTGTAAATTTGAGCTACGACATTTTTTTAACTTAAAAATAGATATAATTATGGCTTTTGATTTACCAAAATTACCTTACGCATACGATGCGTTAGAACCACATATTGATGCTAGAACTATGGAGATTCACCATACTAAACATCATAACGGATATACAACAAAACTTAATGGCGCTATAGAAGGCACAGATTTAGCAAACAAATCTATTGAAGATATCTTAACTAATTTAGATATGAGCAATGGTGCTGTACGTAACAATGGTGGTGGTTTTTACAACCATTCTCTTTTCTGGGAAGTTATGTCTCCAAACGGAGGCGGCGAGCCAACAGGTGAATTAGCGGATGCTATTACTGCTGCTTACGGATCTTTTGAGGCTTTTAAAGAAGCTTTCTCTAACGCTGCTGCAACTAGATTTGGTTCTGGTTGGGCTTGGTTATGTGTACATAAAGGTGGAAAAGTAGAAGTTTGTTCTTCTCCTAACCAAGATAACCCATTAATGCCAGGTGTTGGTTGTGGTGGTTTTCCTATCTTAGGTTTAGATGTTTGGGAACATGCATACTACTTAAACTACCAAAACAGAAGACCTGACTACATTGGAGGTTTCTTTAATGTAATTAACTGGGATAAAGTATCTGAGCTTTACGCTAGTAACAAATAAGAATTATTCTTACAAATACAAAAGCCACTCTTAGTTTAGAGTGGCTTTTTTTATACCTTTTATTTAAATGCTTTCTTTAAAATAGAAAAGGGTAGAGAAGTCTCTACCCTTTTCGTCCCAAATCTTACCATAAACTTAACCTACTTATGCTATGGCTCTGCTAAATTACTGGTATTGTGCCTAATAAAAAAAATATTATGTAAAAAAATTAATCAAAAAACAACAAAAAATGCAAAAAACATCGATGAAATACACCCTAATAGCTTGATTACAAGCAAATAAAAAGGCGAAGTTTCCCTCGCCTTTTATCCAAAAACTAATACCAAAACTTGTGCACAAATCTTATAGTTTTGTTAAAATTATAGTAACAATTAAAAATTTGTACAAAAATGATTGTATTACAATTTTTAATCTAACTCAAAATATTCCTCATCTGTCATTTCACCATTCTTAATTCTTTCTAATTCCTTAGTATAAGAACGAATGTATTTGTCCATTTCTGGATTAAAGAATTCTGACTTTTCTTGCTTATAAGAACCATTTAATACACCATTATAGTAGTAAAAGAAATTGTAGTCAAAACTAGCTGCATTAAGGTCATAAGCTCCTAAAAGAAAACCTAATCTTACTGCAGAACGTCTTTGGTAACTACGACCATGATGTCCAGGACTAGATGTGTTATTATCCCCGATAGATTCCGCAAACTCATAAGCTGCTGCAATCTGAGAAAAACTAGTTTTATTATACCCATTTGGTCTTCTTAGGTAATAACCAGCCATACCATCTGCCTCTAATTCTGCAGCTCTTGCAGTAGTTTCATTTTTAGAAGGGTAACCATAAGTAAATTGTAATTGGTGCGCATACTCATGTGCTAAAATCATAACGTTAGCAATTTGCCCTTGTGCCTTTGCAGCATTATAAATAGCCTGACCATAGTAAATTTTGCCACTACCATAAGATATAGCATTGTACGTAGAATTTGGATTAGAGTTATCTTTTACAAAAGATAACGGCACTGCTGGTCTTCCCCAAACAGATGCTATCTTAGAATTCTGCGTTTGCATAAAGTTTGTTTCTGATGTAGAACCTATAGAATTAGATAAAAAAGCAGTACTACTCCAATTACCGTCTACATACCCACAATTATGCAGTTCTTCTGGAAAAGCATCTGAAATTGCCAAAACAGACTCTTCTGCACTTTCTACATCTGCAACATCTGTGTCTTTACTACAAGATTGCAACATCGAAAAAAAAGTAACTCCTAATACATAGGCCACTTTGCGATTTAAGTTTTTCATTTCTTTAAAATTTAAATTAGTTATATATTCACAATATTAGTAAATAAAATCTTACAAATAATGAAATATTAATATTTTTTTAACAATAACTGTGAAACCATCGGATTACTAGGCTTTTATAAAATAAATTTACAGCTGTTAACCAGCATAGAGTCAAAATAAAAATAAAAGTGAAAAAGTGTAATTGTTTTAGATAGACAGAAAATCTAAATCTAGAAAAGTAATTAAAAATAAAAAGGCGAAGTTTCCCTCGCCTTTTTCCCCAAATCTTACCATGAACTTAACCTACTTATGCTATGGTCCTCCAAAGATATTGTTTAAATAAACCCTGTTAAACAATATTAGTTAAACTATTGAGTTTACTAGACTAAGTGTGTTATTAAAGATGTTTGAAAAAAAAGAAAAACTTACATTTGGGAAAGTAGTAAAAAATAAAAAGGTAGAGTTTCCTCCACCTTTTTCCCCAAATCTTACCATGAACTTAACCTACTTATGCTATGGTCCTCCAAAGATATAGTATGCAAGTCACACATACATAATCTATCGGATTAACGTCCATTTCATCAGTCAAACTACATATTATCCGACGTACAGCATAATATAAAAATAAAAAGGCGGAGTTTCCTCCACCTTTTCCCCAAATTTTACCATGAACTTAACCTACTTATGCTATGGTAGCCACTAAATTAGTTACGGAAACACCATTGTATTGCATAAAAAAGACTAAATGCGTATTTTACCGATAAAATACACTAATTGTACCTTTTATCGACTTTAATTAATATGCACGTTCACTTTTACCTTCATAAAAGTTAATAAAAGCTCTGTTTACCACTCTGTTACCTCCTGGAGTTGGATAATCTCCTGTAAAATACCAGTCTCCTAAATTTTTAGGACAAGCTTTATGTAAATTATCTACTGTTTGATATATAATCTCTACTTCTGCTTTAATTTCAGATGAACTAAGTAACTCTCCTATTTTCTCAGAAACCTCTTCTGGTGTAAATGGTTCGTAAAATTCTTTTACATAGTTTATAACATCTTTATCTGCAGAATCTACTTGCGTTAAACATTTTTTATAAATGCCCTCAACAATATCCATAGTACCTCTATCCTTATGTAAGTCCAACGCAGCTCTAAAAGCAATAAAGTCTTCTAACTTAGCCATATCTATACCATAACAATCTGGATATCTAATTTGTGGCGCAGAAGAAACTACTACTATTTTCTTTGGTAGTAACCTATCTAATATTTTTAAAATACTCTTTTTAAGTGTTGTACCACGAACAATACTATCATCTATTATAACTAAATTATCTCCTTTTTTTACAGAACCGTAAGAAATATCATAGACATGCGCTACAAGATCATCTCTACTACTATCTTGTGTAATAAATGTTCTTAATTTAGCATCTTTAATTGCTACTTTTTCTATACGTGGCCTTACCTCTAAGATTTCATGTAATTCTTCAGAAGTAATTTTTCTTCCTATAGATAATATTTGCTCTTCCTTTTTTCGGTTTAAGTGGTTCTGAGCCTCTTTTACCATACCATAGAAAGATGTTTCTGCTGTATTAGGTATGTACGAAAACACGGTATTTTTAATATCATCCTCTATAGATTCTAATATTTGTGGAAAAAGCAACTTACCTAGCTCTTTACGCTCTTGGTATATTTCTTTATCACTACCTCTAGAGAAATAAATACGCTCAAAAGAACAAGCTTTACGTTCTGTTGGTTCTAATATTTGCTTTAAATCCATTTTACCACTCTTCTTAACAATAAGTGCGTGTCCAGGATCTAATTCATGTATTTCTTCAAAAGGAACATTAAATACAGTTTGTATTGCTGGTCTTTCTGATGCAACAACAACAACCTCATCATCTTTATAATAATAAACTGGTCTAATACCAGCCGGATCTCTAAGAACAAAACTATCTCCATGACCTAAAAGTCCAGACATTGCATAACCACCATCCCAGTTCTTAGCTGCTTTTCTTAGAATTTTACCAAGATTTAAACGCTCTGCTATTAATGGTGAAGCTTCTAGTTTTGTAAAACCCTCTTTTTTTATTTGCTTATATAGTTTTGCTACGGCGTCATCTAAAAAATGACCTATCTTTTCCATAACAGTTACTGTATCTGCTTTTTCTTTTGGGTGCTGTCCAATTTGCACTAGATTGTCAAAAAGCTCATTAACATTAGTCATGTTAAAGTTACCTGCAACAATAAGGTTTCTGTGCATCCAATTGTTTTGTCTTAAAAACGGGTGCACACTTTCTATGCTGTTTTTACCAAAAGTACCGTAACGTACGTGCCCTAATAAAACTTCTCCTATATAAGGTATGTGTTTTTTTTGCGCAGCCACATCATCCACATATTCTGGATTTTCTAACATAGCAGTGTTAATACGGTCGTTAATCTGTGCAAAAATATCTTGTATAGGTTGGCTTTCTGCAGAACGCACTCTACTCATGTAGCGTTCTCCTTGTTCCATATCTAACTTAATGCTAGCAAAACCTGCGCCGTCTTGTCCACGGTTGTGCTGCTTTTCCATCATTAAATACATTTTATTTACTCCGTAAAAAGCTGTACCGTACTTTTCTTTGTAATACTCTAAGGGCTTTAAAAGCCTAATCATAGAAATTCCACATTCGTGCTTAATGGCGTCACTCATTTCTTATAATTTGATATTAAAAAAAGCCCATAAATGGGCTTGTTGTTATTGTAATTCTATATTAAACTGCGTTAATTCTGCAAATTGGCGCAGCCTTTTATCTACTTCTGTTTTTTCTAATTTCTCCATACGCTCTGTACCAAAACGTTCTACACAAAAAGAAGCTAAATTAGATCCGTGAATAATTGCGCTTTTTAAATTCTCAAAAGACACATTACCAGACGCTGCTAAATAGCCAGAAAAACCACCGGCAAAAGTATCACCTGCTCCAGTAGGATCAAAAACCTCTTCTAAAGGTAATGCTGGCGCAAAGAATACCTTATCGTCTTTAAACAATAAAGCCCCGTGTTCTCCTTTTTTAATAACCACAAATTTTGGCCCCATTGTTTGTATTTTGGCTGCTGCCTTAACTAAAGAATATTCTCCTGTTAATTGTCTTGCCTCTTCATCATTAATTGTAATAACATCTATATGCTTAATTACGTTTAACAATTCGTCTAAAGCATTATCCATCCAGAAATTCATTGTATCCAAAACAATTAGCTTTGGTTTTTCTGTCATTTGCTCTATAACACTCATTTGGACGGATGGATGTAAGTTTCCTAACATTACAACATCTGCATTTTTATAGCTCTCTGGAACAACTGGTTTAAAATCTGCTAATACGTTTAGTTCTGTTGCTAAAGTATCTCTAGAATTTAAATCGTTATGATATTTACCTTTCCAAAAAAATGTTTTACCACCTTTTACAATTTCTAAGGCAGATAAATCTACGTTTTTGCTCTTTAATAAATCTAAGTGTTCTTCAGGGAAATCTTCACCAACAATAGATACTATTGCTGAGTTTACTTTAAACTGTGAAGCCGCTAAAGCTATATAGGTTGCTGCACCGCCAAGGATTACATCAGTTTTACCAAAAGGAGTCTCTATAGCATCAAAAGCTACAGTACCCACAATTAACAATTTGCTCATATAAGTTAATTTTGGTGCAAAGATACATTTTTGAAATAGCAATTCCGAAGCATTAGAACATCAATTTATAAAAAAAGAAAAACACCTATTTACGCCCAAAGTCAGCCGGAATTTCTCCCCAAGCTTTGGTTTCCCACTTAACTATAGTAGTTGTGTAAGTATTACTCTTTAGCCAATCTTCCGCCCTTCGTATTAAATCAAAAACATCTTTATTCTTAGCAGACTCTGTTAATTTACTATTGCACTTTTTTTTACGAACCCAACTCATAGCGGTTCTAGAGTCTGTATATAAAATTCTGTCGCTATTGTTTTTCTTTAAATATGCCAAACCATGTACTAAGGCCAAAAACTCACCTATATTATTAGTTCCTTGTTTAAACGGACCTTGTTTAAAAAGCTCTTTTGCTCCTTGGGTAACTACTCCTCTATATTCCATAATACCGGGATTACCACTAGAAGCTGCATCTACAGATATAGAGTTATAATTAGGTTGCCCTATTTTAAGCAACTCTTCTTTAGATAAGGTTGTGCTTACCTTTTTACCTTTATAGTCATCATAACTACCATTAAAGGCTTTTTTTGCAGCTTCAAAAGTTAAGAAAGATTTGTACTGCGCACCTTTCTCCTTATTAATAGCAGCCTTGCAAGCAGACCAAGAATCGTAAATACCTGGCTTTTTACCTTTCCAAACTGTATAAAATTTTCCTTTTTTACCCATTTAGTTTGATAAAAGTTGATCTATTACTTTAGGAAAGTGCTCGTATTCTAATACATGAATTTTTTGCGCAATATCTTCTGCCGTATCTGTGCTAATAACTGCTGTTTTTGCCTGATGAATTATTGCTCCTTCGTCATAATTCTCATTTACATAATGAATTGTTATGCCAGTTTCTGTTTCATTATTATTTTTTACTGCATTATGCACATGCATTCCATACATTCCTTTGCCTCCATATTTTGGCAACAATGCAGGATGTATATTAACTATCTTATTAGGGAATGCAGCAACAAAATTTTCAGGTATTTTAAGTAAAAAACCAGCAAGTATAATTAGGTCTGGCTGCATACCTTTTATAATATTTAGCAAGCAATCTGACTTAGAAAACGATTGCCTATTAAAATACAACGCATTAACATTCAATCTATTACACCTGTCAATAACTTTGGCATCTCTTTTGTTAGTAAGTACAGTGGCAATAGTAACCAAAGGGTTGTCTTTAAAATAATTTGCTATGTTCTCTACATTAGAACCAGAACCAGAAGCAAGCAGAACAATACGTTTCATAAAGCGCCAAATAAGTTAGTATAAAAGGATAAAATAAGGTCGTAAAATTAACACTTCAATATTAAATTAAATTAAAAATTGACACATTTTAACGACATTTGGTGTTTTTAAACCAAAGTTTTTTATTTTTGCCTTCAATTAAAATTATTAAAACAAAATTATTATGTCAGACATTGCATCAAGAGTAAAAGCTATAATCGTTGACAAATTAGGAGTTGACGAGAACGAAGTTGTTACGGAAGCGAGCTTTACAAACGACCTAGGAGCAGATTCATTGGACACTGTTGAGTTGATTATGGAGTTCGAAAAAGAATTCGATATTCAAATTCCAGATGATCAAGCGGAGAACATCGCAACAGTTGGTCAAGCAATAAGTTATATAGAAGAAGCAAAGTAATTTATTATATCTTGAACAAGATTTAAAAAAAATATCCATGTGGTAGTCTTGCTGCATGGATTTTTTTTTTTAATTTACACGTATCTAATAAATAGATTTAACAAAATTTGAGTTCATGCAATTAAAGCGAGTTGTAGTTACTGGTCTTGGAGCTTTAACGCCTATAGGCAATAACATAGAAGAATACTGGGATGGGTTGATAAATGGAAGAAGTGGATGCGCCCCTATTACCTATTATGACGCGGAAAAATTTAAAACTAAATTTGCCTGCGAATTAAAAAACTATAATCCAGCTGATTTTTTTGACAGAAAAGAAGCACGTAAACTAGATAAGTTTGCTCAATACGCTATGGTTTCTGCAGATGAAGCTATCGCAGATTCTAAATTAGACTTAGATACATTAGACAAATTTAGAGTTGGTGTTATTTGGGGAGCTGGTATTGGCGGTTTAGAAACATTCCAAAACGAAGTATTAAATTTTGCTGCTGGTGACGGCACGCCAAGGTTTAACCCTTTCTTTATACCAAAAATGATTGCTGATATAGCACCAGGTAACATATCTATTAAACATGGATTTATGGGACCTAACTATACTACTGTATCTGCATGTGCATCTTCTGCAAATGCAATTATAGATGCATTAAACACTATACGTTTAGGTCACTGTGACGTTGTTGTTACTGGTGGTAGTGAAGCTGCCGTAACCATTGCTGGTATGGGTGGTTTTGGAGCAATGCATGCATTATCTACAAGAAACGATAGCCCAAAAACAGCATCTAGACCTTTTGACGCTACCAGAGATGGTTTTGTTTTAGGAGAAGGAGCTGGCGCACTTATATTAGAAGAATACGAACATGCAGTAGCAAGAGGTGCAAAAATTTATGCAGAAGTTGCTGGTGGCGGTTTATCTAGTGATGCTTACCATATGACAGCTCCACATCCAGAGGGTATTGGTGTTGTACGTGTTATGCAAAACTGTCTTAAAGATGCAGGCTTAAACCCTGAAGATGTAGATGCCATAAATACACATGGTACCTCTACTCCATTAGGAGACGTTGCAGAATTAAAAGCTATTACTAAAGTTTTTGGTGAGCACGCACATAACATAAATATAAACTCTACTAAATCTATGACAGGGCACTTACTTGGTGCTGCCGGAGCAATAGAAGCAATTGCATCTATACTAGCTATGGAACACGGTATTGTACCGCCTACTATTAATCATGAGAATGTAGATGAGAATATAGATCCTAAGTTAAACCTTACACTTAATAAGGCTCAAAAAAGAGACGTGAAAGTTGCACTAAGCAACACGTTTGGATTTGGAGGGCACAATGCTTGTGTAATTTTTAAAAAAATAAACTAAGATAATGAGTTTTATCTCCAAAATATTTAATTCCCATCCAGAAAAAGATGGGGATTTTTTTTTAGGAATAACACACATTTTAGGTTTTAAACCTAAAAATATAAGTATTTACCAGAAAGCTTTTTTGCATAGATCTGCAAACAAAAAAGACAAAGACGGAAATCCTTTAAACTACGAGCGTCTAGAATTTTTAGGAGACTCTATGCTAGGCACAATTATTTCTAAATACTTATATAACGAGGTTCCTCTAGGAGACGAAGGTTACCTAACCAAAATGCGCTCCAAAATTGTTAGTAGAGAGCATTTAAACGAATTAGGAAAAGATCTAAACCTAATTAAATACGTAGAAAGCAGAATCTCCAAATCTCATTTTGGAGAAAACATACATGGTAATGTTTTTGAAGCTCTAGTTGGTGCTATTTATTTAGATAGAGGATATAACTATTGCGAAAAATTTATTCGCGAAAGAGTAATAGGTCCTTATGTAGATATAGAACAACTAGAAGGTAAAGTAATAAGTTACAAAAGTTTGGTTATTGAGTGGTGCCAAAAACAAAAAAAGCAGTTTAATTATAATGTATATGAAGATACAGGTAATGATACTCTAAAACACTTTGCCGTAAAACTTTCTATAGACAATAATATTATAGCAAAAGCAAGAGCAACATCTAAAAAGAAGGCAGAAGAGCTTGCTTCTAAGCGTGCTTTTTTCGCACTTCAAGACAAAATTAAGAAGTCTAAGTAAAATAATTGTTAACTAAAACGTTTTCGCTCTAAATACCTTGCTCAAACCTTAAAACATACTAGGCTAGTATTTGTTTTAATCCTATATTTACTCTTTCAGACATAAAGAATATGGGAGCTATACATAAAATTTCTGAAGATTTTTTTGAAGATTCTTTTTCATTAATTGCTCTACACAGCAGTCTAGAAGATTATGCAATTGGCTATAATCTCAATTTATTTTTAAAAGCTAATTTTAAAAGAGCTAAAGTAGATTTAGATGTCAACCAGCGTATTTCATTTCCTTTTTTCGAATGGGAAGATGTAGACAATCACAATAACTGGACTTTAATTAGCAACCATAGTAAAATAGAAGAACAAGAGGAACAAGGAGGTCTGTTTGGTAGTGAACTATCATACACAACACATTATCTAGTGCCCGAATATAAGGACGTAGATTATTTTTTAAAGATTGAGCAAGAAGACAAACAAATTGTAGCTGCAATTTTAAAGCAAATTGTAAGTATACCAAAAATTGTAACTGCTTATAGTATTGATGTTGATAACCTAAAATCTAAAAACAACTTAATTTTTTAAGAATGCCAACTAACAAAAAAACAAAAATAGTAGCAACACTAGGACCAGCTACCAGCACAAAAGAGGTTTTAAGAGATATGATTAATTCTGGAGTAGATGTCTTTAGAATTAATTTTTCACATGCAGATTATGCAGATGTTACTGAGCGTGTTAAAATGATACGTGAACTAAGTGAAGAATTAGGATCTAACACTTCTATATTAGGAGATTTACAAGGACCTAAACTTAGAGTTGGTGTAATGGCTGGCGAAGTAGTTGTTTCACCAGGAGACAAAATATCTTTTATAACAGGTAAACCTTTTGAAGGTACTGCAGAAAGAGTATACATGAACTATGCTTCTTTCCCTAAAGATGTTAAGCCAGGAGAATTAGTTCTTTTAGACGATGGTAAATTAATGTTTAAAGTACTTTCTACAAACAAAAAAGACGAAGTAAAAGCTGAAGTTATACAAGGTGGCCCTTTAAAATCTAAAAAAGGAGTAAACTTACCTAACACTAACATCTCTTTACCTGCTTTAACAGAAAAAGATATTAAAGATGCAATTTTTGCCATATCACAAAATGTAGATTGGATAGCACTTTCTTTTGTACGTTTTAGTCAAGATTTAATTGACCTACAAACGCTAATTAAAAAGCACACAGATCACAAAATTCCAATTATAGCTAAGATTGAAAAACCTGAAGCTGTAGAAAATATAGATAAAATTGTTGCTTATTGCGATGGCCTAATGGTTGCTCGTGGAGATCTAGGAGTAGAAGTTCCTGCACATGAGGTACCATTAATTCAGAAACAACTAGTACTTACCGCTAAAAAAGCGCGTATTCCTGTAATTATTGCTACACAAATGATGGAAACAATGATCACAAGCCTTACACCAACACGTGCAGAGGTTAATGACGTTGCAAACTCTGTTATGGATGGTGCAGATGCTGTAATGCTTTCAGGAGAAACTTCTGTTGGTAATTACCCAGTACAAGTAATACAAAAAATGACTAGCATTTTAAAAAGCGTAGAAGGATCAGATTTAATTTCTGTACCACATAACCCACCACATGTAAAAACAAGCAGATACATTACAAAATCTGTATGTTACCATGCGGCTATTATGGCTAATGAAATTAAAGCAAAAGCAATTTCTACATTAACAAATAGTGGTTACACCGCATTTCAGATTTCTGCATGGAGACCAAGTGCACACATATTAGTATTTACATCTAATAAAAGAATATTAACACAACTAAACCTTTTATGGGGTGTTAAAGCTTTTTATTACGATAAGTACGTGTCTACAGATGAAACTATAGACGATGTAAATGCAATTGCTTGTAAAAAAGGATTTTTAGAAGTAGGGGATATGCTTATTAGTCTTGCCGCTATGCCAATTAAAAATAAAGGTATGGTAAACACATTACGCGTTACAGAAGTAGAAGCTAGCACAATGAAATAGTTTAAAAAACTAGTAATAGATATAAAAATCCCAGGCAATGTCTGGGATTTTTTTGTTTATTGTTTTCCTTATTATTGTAAGTATACAAACAACCAAAAGACTAATTATATAGGTTGACTTAAAAATGTCTTTATGAAATTTAAATATACTGATACTAAAATTGATTCTGTTTTTGGAATGACAGACGACATTAAAAAACATCTAACTTATTTTAATACCAATAAAGACACCATAAGCATTTTATGGAACCAAAATAACACCGCCGTAACTTTAGAAATAGACAACACAGCTATAGAACTACAGCCTAATCAATTAATAACAACTACTTATTTACACTACGTCTCCTATCAAAAAGCAGAGCAGCCCTTAACTGCTTTTATGTTTAATAGACCTTTTTATTGTATTAGAGACCATGATAGCGAAGTGTCTTGTAACGGAATCTTATTCTTTGGCACTCAAGAACTACCTATTGTAACTATCCCAGAAGAGCAGCAACGTAAATTTAACACCCTATACGAGATTTTTATAGACGAATTTAGCACATCTGACAAGATACAAGGAGATATGCTTCAGATGCTCTTAAAAAGGCTTATAATAATCTGTACACGCTTAGCAAAAGATCAACTTACTCTAAAAAAATTAAATAACGAGCAAATAGACCTGGTTCGTAAATTTAATGTCTTGGTTGATGAGCATTATAAAACCAAACGTAAAGTAAGCGACTACGCAGAACTACTTTTTAAGAGTCCCAAAACCCTTTCTAATATTTTTGCGCTTTACAACCAAAACACTCCACAACAAATTATATTAAGTAGAATTGCATTAGAAGCAAAACGACTTATGAATTTTACAGATAAGCAAAACCAAGAAATTGCATACGATTTAGGTTTTAACGATCCAGCTCATTTCAGTTCATTTTTTAAAAAAATGACCAATCATTCTCCTACTCAATACCGCGAATTACACAAAAACTAACCTTTCGGGAAATTTCTACAAGCCGTCGGGAAATTGCTATTAACAAAAAGCTTTTAATAGGTCGCATCTTTGCATTGTAATTATAAAACAACGCAATTATGAACTTAATACATACATCTATTTTTAACCTAATTGAAATATTTAGGTCAGAGAAAAAAAGTAAACAACAATCTGTATTAGCAACAGATCATTGTGAAAAAAAATACCATCACGATTTCTACTGTGATGCAGAAAAACCTTTTATCCAAAATTTTCAATAAAAAATAACACAAATCGTCATTCTTAAAAATGACATTAAAAAAATAATTATGAGCAATTTTAGCGTATTAACAAGAGCAGAAGTAAGTGAAAAAAATCAAGGTATTTTTGATTCACTAGAGAAAAAAGTAGGTTTTGTACCTAACCTATACGCAGCATACGCACATTCTAATAACGCATTAGAAAACTACCTTAATTTAAGTGCTGCAAAAACCTCTTTGTCTGCAAAAGAAAAAGAAGCAGTAAACTTAGCAGTTAGTGAGGTTAACAAATGTATTTACTGTTTATCTGCACATACTGCAATTGGCAAAATGAATGGTTTTACAGATTCAGAAATATTAGAATTAAGAGCCGGCAAAGCTTCTTTTAACTCTAAACTAGATGCTTTAGCAGCTTTAGCTAAAAACATTACAGAAAAAAGAGGCGCAACAAACACTACTGTTGTAGATAACTTTTTAAACGCTGGTTACACTAAAGAAAACTTAATAGACACTATAGTTTTAGTTGGCGATAAAACTATATCTAACTATGTACACAGCACAACAAAAGTGCCTGTAGATTTCCCTTTAGCACAACCATTAAACTAAGTAGAAGCTTAAAATAAAAATAACAAACAATTAAATAAACAAGATGAAAAATTTAAAAAGCGCAATCGCATTAATAGCACTAGCAGTAGGTTCTGTATTTACAAGTAACGCACAGGACAAAATGGACAAAAAAGCTCCTAAAGTAGTTTCTTTAGAGCAAGTTGAAGGTGAGTTTACTAAGAAAAACTTAACTCTAAGTCAAGGTACTTATGTCTTTGAAATTGCAAACAACAATGTTGGTCATGATGTTGGTTTTGTACTCGTAAAAAAAGGACAAGATATTAGCAAGCCAGAAAACCACATTAAAACAGCTTACGTTACTAAAGCAGTTGCTAATGGCAAAAAAGAAAAATCTAACCCAACGGTTTTAGAAAAAGGTGAGTACGTATACTTTTGCCCCTTAAACCCAACGGCTACAGACAATACAATTACAGTAAATTAAGGGTAATCTTTTTTTGTGTAAAAATCCTCTTCTGGCATACCTATGCTGGTAGAGGGTTTTTTTATTTTAAAGTACGTCTGTTATAGCTATACTTTCACCATTAAAAATAAAATTTTCTCCTTTGCTTTTACCAAACAACAACTTACCAATTGGTGTATTTGCAGATATGCAATATATATTTTTAGCACTTAGCGTATACTCCCCTGCAGATATAGATAAAAAGTAATTATTTTTCTCTGTAAAAACAACACTCCCTAAACCAATGGCAGCTACCTGCTTTGTTGGTTTTACTTTAGACAACAACTGTTGCATTTTTTCTGCCTCTAATAACTGTTGACCAAGTTTTTCGCGCTCTAACTGCAACATAGCTCTACCGGTCTCGTGTTTATCGCCAGCACTACTTTTTGTTTCAGAGGTTAACGATTCTTGCACACCCGCTATGTTCTTTTGTATTCTAGAAACTCTATCGTTTATAAAACCAGCACAAAATTTTAAAAGCTCTTCTTTATCTACCATTCTACTAAATCTGCTAATTCTTTACCCACTAAACTACCAATGGCTATACCCATACCACCTAAACGAACGCCACAATAGACATTAGATGCGACTTGCTTTACAATAGGATTTTTCTGTTTACCAACACCCATAACACCACTCCATCTTTGATCTACTTTAAAAGGTGTATTAGGCAAAATAGTTTCTTTAAGTATTTTTTCAAGTTGATGTTGCACTAATTGTGTTTGTCCAAATTCTGTGGTTTCTTCTGCTTTAAAATCTAAGTTTCTTCCACCACCAAATAAAATTCTATTATCTATATTTCTAAAATAATAGTAACCCTCATCCAAATGAAAAGTTCCTCTTATATGTAAATTCTCTATTGGCTCTGTTACTAATACTTGCGCCCTAGCCGGCTTCACTTTTTCATTTAACAACTGAGCAGCAAAACCATTGGTTGCTACTATTAACTTTTTTGTTTGTAGCGCAAATGTATCTGTTTGTACCGCTACACTAGTAGCTAATGCAGTAAAAGTTTTTACCGTTGTGTTATTTAATATTAATATTCCTTGTTGATACACTTTTTGCAGTAAACTTTGCATCATCTTACCCGTATCTATCTGAGACTCGTGCTTATGCGTAATGTAGTTTTCTTGTGTTTTTTTAAAGTTGAAACTATTATGACTTGCTACAAATGGCTCCTCTTTAAAAACTGACTTAAGCAACGTATTTATACTTGTCATTTTCTCTAGGCAATGCTCATATAAATTGACATTAGTCTCTAAAAACAGTTCGTGACCGCCATAATTTTTATAACCTATAGCTGAGTCTCCCAAGTTGGTGCGCAACAAATTAATACCGTCTAACCTCTTTTTTACCAAAGCAACAACTTCTGTTTCTGTATGCCGCTCTAAGTCTGAAAGTATTTCTGATATACTACCAAAGCAAGCAAAACCAGCATTTTTAGTACTAGAGCCTTGGGGCAACATTCCTTTTTCTAAAATTAAAATCTTTGCTTTAGGAAAACGAGCCCTTAAATGTAAAGCACAGTTTAGTCCAACAATACCACTACCAATTATGGTAAAATCTACAGCAGACAACCACGTTTTATGTTCCCAATAACTAAAATTCATTCTACTAAAATAAGAACTAAAACTAAGCTATTGTATGTTTGTCTGCTATTTGGCGTTTTCTAAACCAAAAAATAATTGTGTAATTATATTTACATCTTCTCTTTGTGCCGTTAGCACACCTTCTAAACCAACTTTACCTTCTTCTACCAAATTAGCATTAACATCTAAGGTTTTTAAAAGACCAAATATTAAGTCAGACTTAGGAAAACTTAACTGTTCGTTTAATTTTTTAAAATCTGCGGTACACTCAAAAAAATTAGCCGTTTTAAACGTTTGTGTTTTAGGCAGACTCTTATCAGTAGAAAACAAGGTCGTATTATTTGCGCTAGACACCTTAAGATTATAATACGGGAATGCCGTAAAGATATCTTGTTCTATTGCCCCTTGTTCTTTTAAATATGTAGATAAACCTTTCTTTTTAGATCCTATATTAAGGTATATTTTTGGAACTTCTTTTTCTTGAATCGTCTTGGCTGCAACCTTATTAAAATTGTCATCATAAGTATAACTTACAATAGTATCTTGTTGCATTGTTTTACCATTTATAGCTAAGCTAAAAAAGCCATTACTATGGGCTACTATAGAATCTATTTTTAAATTACTTTTTTCTAAAAAAGAACTGTTTTTAAAGGTCGACACAAAATTAGATGTATGCTTTGGATCTGTAAAACTATAATCCATATACAATTGAAAAGACGCGTCTGTAATACTACTTACCGAAATTTCTTTAGCAAAACCAGTTGTACTATCTACCTCTAATTGTCCAGAAAACTCTAATTTACCGTCTACAAAATTTGCACCAACTAAACCGTTACCTTTTACATACACAATATGGTCTTGAGCACTTTTTAGTTTTTGTATTAATGCATTATTCTTGTCTGTAATTAGCTTATTACCAACAAGAACATCTGTAAACACAGATGCTATTTTGGTGGCTGTAAGTTTTTCTGGTGATGCAGCTATTGTTACGTGTGTTGTATTCCAACCAATAATGACTTTAGATTTTTCTAGAACAGCATATTGATACTCTTTTTCTCTCTCTATAACAGATTTTTTATCTGCAACAAAAGTCTTTATATAGCTTTTAAAGTCTAACGAATTATCTATTGGCAAGGTTGCAAACACTGTATTCTTTACATTTTTTAATGTGTATAAAACCAGAGTATAAGGCTGTAAATCTACCCCCTTATTCTGTGTAGAATCTTTCTCTTTATCTTTTTTACTACTAGAAAAAGAAATATTACTGTAATAATACTTAGGAGCAGATAACGCATCTAAAATCAAGGTCTCTTTTATACTATGCAGATCTACTTTTACAACTACATCTGCATCTTTATGCAATACACCTATTAATGATGATGTCCTGTTTATATAGTTGTAGCCCCAATAACCAATACTTAAAAGTATGGCTATTGGGACTACAAATTTTAAAATTTTTTTTAAACGCATATGTTCTAAAAACTTAATCTAAAAAAGCATCTATAAAATTAATAAAGTAAACTAAACCGTTTTTATGTCCTTCTTCTGGCGTATTTAAAACTACTTTACTGCTAGACTTATTTCCTTTTAACTTGCTAGTAGTAATTAGCATGTCTTCTGTATTGCTAGTTATAAAGTTTATTTTCTTTCTAAAATCTCTTGGCAATTCTTCAACTGGCACTTGAGATATAATACTTTTACCATCTACATAAACAGCAGAAGTGTTTTTGCTAATATTTTTCTTGTGCTCACTAGAAACACCACCATTAAAGTTTCCATTTCTAATTGCTAATAACTGCTCTTTAGATGTTGCAAAAAACAACACTCCGTTAGCATGCATTGCATACACATTTACAGGCACACTTCTTGGCGTGTTAAATTTATAAATACCGTTATCTACCGTCATTTCATTTTCCTTAACAGCAATATTCATAAGCTTATTAAAAATACTTTCACCATTAGATGTTGCCATAAAGATAAAGTCCGGTACAGTTTCCTCTTTTGTTTTCTCAATAGGAATTCTGTTGTAGTCCTCATCATAATCATACGTAGTGTATGTTATTTGTTTTTTGGCTATATCATTAACAACAAACAACATATCTCCTCTAACCAATTCGCCTATTGCTTCTTCATCTAAGAAAATAGATAACACATCTGCACCAAGCGGAATCATAGTTGCCATTTCGTTATTAGCAGAATTAGCAAACATAGATTTCATTAGCTTTGGATATTCTGTAAGCAAACCTTCTGTACTTGCATTAACAGACATATAACCCAGCATTTTATCTTCATTAAAATACTTAAAAAAGTCTTTATTCATTTTACCATCATACATAGCTTTGGCGTGTTTAGCCATTATATCGCTCATTGTATAATCTATATTTAAAACTGCACTAGTTTTAGTAAAATCTAAAGTAGAAGATACTGTAGAACCGTTATACAACTGCTCTACATTATACATACCTAAAGCATTACCATACATTTGATCTAAAACTAATTCTTGATAAAGATTCATAAAATCTCCTGCCCAAGCATGCGCTTCAAAATTTTGCTTACCCAAACTAGCAACATAACTTTTGTTACGTAAAATATTATTGGATGAGTGGTCGCCATTTATAAAAGCTTTTGCCTTTTGTAAATTACGCACTTTTGCTTTTTGAGTTTTAGCTATTCTTTTTGCTTCTCTTTCTTGGCGTTCTCTTTTGTAACGCTCTTCTCTTTTTTTATAGTAATCATCATTAGAGTATGTTGCATCTTCGGTAGATTCAATTACCGTCTCTTCAACATCTTCAATTTCTACTTCTACAATTTCAATAACTTCTTCAGCCTCTTCAACTTCTACTGCTTCAACAGCATCTTCTGCGGCATCAACAGCAACTTCTACTGCTTCTTCTATTTCTGTAACATCATCATAACTGTAGTAATTATAATCATCATCTTCGTTTGTATCTTCAGAAATAACCACAACAAGCATTCTATCATTCCAGGCTACAGTAATGCCGTCATAATTATCTTGCATATAAGTTATATCACCGTCAGTTTTTATCTTTTCGGTACTACTATTATTCTTTTTAATTAGGTTATCAAACCCATTTTTAGAACGTAACGGAATAGCAAAGTAGTTAGAAAAAACACCTTTTTCTGCTTGTAAAAAATAATATGCACTTGCATTAAAATCTATACCTAAATCATTAAGACTTGTTAGGTCACCGTCTGATTCTCTGGCTAACTCTTTAACCATTTCCTGTCCTATTTTAGAGTTTTCAAACTCTTTAATAGAAAATAAGTCTGTAACATTACTTCCTTTTATAGTAACAACCGCACTAGAATTGGCGGGTATATTTTTTATTAAATCTTGCGCTTGTGCTGTATAAGCAGCGCAACAAATGGTTAGGCTTAGTAATAATTTTTTCATTCTTTTAGTTATTTATTAATTGTATGGTATTTTCTACTGTTTTTTCACCTGAAATTAAAGACATTGCTGCCACACGTAAAAAAACCGCTTTTTTATTTGGTGATATTTTTGATGCCGAATTAGAGACACTTTTTACAAGCGACTTAAACCTATATATTGTTGTGTAACTAGCATCGTTAAAGACTTTTTTATCTTCTTGTTTAAGTGAATTAAATGTCTTTTTTACACTACCATCATATCTAAAATGTCTTTTAAATTGATGATTTGCATTGTTATATGAAAAGTTGGTAGTATTAAAGTTTGTCTTTTCTCTTTTATTCTGCTTGGTAATTAACTCTTTAAAAATTGAGTTAACATTCTCTACCGATTTAAAATCACAAGAAATTGAAAAGATATAATTATCAAAATCTACACTCTTTTCTATATTAGAAATACCTTCTGTTTTCCCTAGATGATCTATTGCATTTTTTATAGCCAAGTTAATGTCGTCCTTAGAAGGTACTTTATACCCATTAACACTATCTAACAGCATTACAGACGCTAACTTAGACTTACTTTTACTTAGGTTAGCTGTAACCGTTATACGGCCAGTACCGTCTTTATTTAAGTTTATCTCTTCTAAAATCTCAAAACAACTTGTACACAATAACAATGAGCAAAACAAAAGTGTGTATGTAAATAGTTTTTTTAACATATATTGATGTAAAATTATAATAGTAAACTATGTTTTCCCTTTAAAATTGTAATTAGAGTAAACTTTCTTAATTAGACTACTGCTCGCCTTAAATATTACTCTAATGCAGAAATAGCATATTCCCAGTTTAATGCCTTGGCATATTCTAAAGCTGTTTTTCCTTTATTATTTTTAGCTTCTTTATCGGCACCTAAACTTAATAATATCTCTATTGTTCTTTTATTACCTGCAATTGCTTGCCTATGCAAAACGGTAAAGCCTTCTTCATCTAAAGCAGTAACTTGATCTGGGTTTTCTTTAAAAAATTCTAAGAATTTATCTCCCATATTTACACACATAGGATGCTCTATAAGGTTTTCTGGGTTCTCTTGCTGCTTATACACATTTAGAATATTATTATAATCGCCAAAATCTAATCCCCAAGAACTATCATGTTGTGCCCTTGCTTCTTCACTCATATCAGATCGTAATGCATGAATTGTATAACCTCCATAGGTTTTACCAGAGATAGCAAGCATCCAATCACTAATTTTATGTAAATCACAACTAACTACGTCTCCTTCAGACACATTTGTTAATTGTATAGGCTTATTTACTAGTACTCCAGTAACAGTCTCCCCATCAAAATAAATATCGTTAACCCACATATATTCAATTGTTGGTTTTTCATCTCCTTCAAACATTTGCTCAAACGGAAACTTAACTATTGCTAAACTATGAGCTGGAACTATACGTCTCTGTTCCCAATATAATTCTCTCCAAAAAAACTTAAAAGTTTCCTGTGCTTTTTTATAAGCTACAGACATTTTATCGTTCTCTTTTACAAAAAAAACTTCTTGTTCTTTATTTTCTGATGTTGACATTGCGTTACTTTTTAATTGATACTACAAAGATATTGCCAAAGCCATCTAGCCTATACCCTGTAAACCGTGAAAAGTTAACAACTAGTTATTCTACAAAAAAAAACTCCGATAATTAAATCGGAGTTTTTATTTTATTCATCGTCTTTACTCGGTTCCATAACAAAACTTTCCATAAAGGCTGTGGTATAATTACCAGCCAAATAATCTGGATGATCCATTAATTGCCTATGAAAAGGGATTGTAGTTTTTACACCTTCAATCACAAATTCATCTAAAGCACGTTTCATTTTATTAATAGCCTCTTCTCTAGTTTGCGCTGTTGTAATTAACTTTGCAATCATAGAATCATAATAAGGAGGTATAGTGTAACCACTATAAACGTTAGTATCTAAACGTATACCGTGACCACCTGGTGTATGTAATGTAGTTATTTTTCCTGGAGAAGGTCTAAAATCGTTTCTAGGATCTTCTGCATTAATTCTACATTCTATAGAGTGTAATTTAGGAAAATAGTTTTTACCAGAAATTGGCACACCACCTGCAACTAAAATTTGCTCACGTATTAAATCGTAATCTACTACTTGTTCTGTTATAGGATGCTCTACTTGTATTCTAGTATTCATCTCCATAAAGTAGAAGTTACGGTGTTTATCTACTAAAAATTCTATAGTACCTGCACCTTCATACTTAATAAATTCTGCAGCTTTAACCGCAGCCTCTCCCATATCTTTACGCAGCTGATCTGTCATAAAAGGAGAAGGTGTTTCTTCTGTTAGTTTTTGATGACGTCTTTGTATAGAACAATCTCTTTCAGACAAGTGACATGCCTTACCGTATTGATCTCCTACAATCTGTATCTCTATATGTCTTGGCTCTTCAATAAGCTTTTCCATATACATAGCACCATTACCAAAAGCAGCTGTTGCTTCTTGTACTGCACTTTCGTAAAGAGCTTCCATTTTGTCCTCAGACCAAACAGCACGCATACCTTTACCACCACCACCGGCAGTTGCTTTTACCATAACAGGATACCCCATTTTTTTAGCAACTTTTTTTGCCTCGGCAACATCTTTAAGCAAACCATCTGAACCAGGAATAGTTGGCACACCAGCTTTTTTCATAGTTTCTCTAGCACTAGCTTTATCTCCCATACGGTCAATATGCTCGCCAGATGCACCTATAAATTTAATTTCATGCTCTGCACATATCTTAGAAAACTTAGAGTTTTCTGATAAAAACCCATATCCTGGGTGTATTGCATCTGCATTTGTAATTTCTGCTGCTGCAATTATATTCGGTATTTTCAAATAAGATTCACTACTAGGAGCAGGGCCAATACATACAGCCTCATCTGCAAACCTAACATGCAAACTTTCTTCGTCTGCCTTAGAGTATACCGCTACCGTTTTAATTCCCATTTCTTTACAGGTCCTAATAATACGCAACGCTATCTCTCCTCTATTTGCAATAAGTATTTTTTTAAACATCTTATGAAATTTTAAATTTTAAATCCTAAATTCTAAAAAACTAAAAGTATTTAGTGTCTAAAATTCCTTATGATGGATCTACTAAGAATAAAGGTTGATCAAATTCTACTGGAGAAGAATCATCTACTAACACTTTTACAATTTTACCAGATACTTCTGATTCTATATCGTTAAAAAGTTTCATTGCTTCTATAACGCAAAGAACATCTCCTTGACCAATACTATCACCTACTTCTACAAACACTGGTTTGTCCGGAGATGGTTTTCTATAAAAAGTACCAATAATTGGAGACTTTATAGTAATGTATTTAGCATCTTCACTTTCAGCTGGAGCAGGTGCTGCTTCAGTTCCTGCAACCGGTGCTGGTGCTGCAGCTGGTGCCATATGAGGTTGCCCCATTGGTATCTGCTGTAAAATAGTAGTCTCCCCACCAGAGTTAAGTGCTCCTGTTCTAATGGTAATTTTAATGTCTTCCATTTCTAATTTAACTTCGCTAGCGCCAGATTTTGCAACGAACTTAATTAAACTCTGAATTTCTTTAATATCCATAAAAATTAGATTTTGTTTAGTTGTAAGTTTTAATATGTTTTATTAAGAGTTGTAGGCCCATTTTAAGTAAATAGAACCCCAAGTAAAGCCACCACCAAAGGCAGCAAAAACTAGATTATCTCCCTTTTTTAGTTGTTTCTCGTAATCTGCTAACAATAAAGGTAAAGTAGCAGATGTGGTATTACCGTATTTCTGAATATTCATCATCACCTTAGAAGAATCTACACCCATTCTGCTAGCTGTAGCATCTATAATACGCTTGTTTGCTTGGTGTGGCACCAACCAATCTACGTCTTTCTCCTCTAAGTTGTTACGTTCCATTATTTTTGCAGAAACATCAGCCATATTAGATACGGCATATTTATAAACAGATTTTCCGTCTTGGAAAACAAAGTGTTGTTTATTTTTTACTGTTTCTTCAGATGCTGGTAATAAAGATCCACCTGCATCTATTTTTAAAAAGTTTCTTCCAATACCATCAGACCTTAAGTACTCGTCTTGAAAACCTAAACCTTCTTCATTTGGCTCAAAAAGTGCAGCTCCAGCACCATCACCAAAAATTATACAAGTAGTTCTGTCTGTATAATCTAATATAGAAGACATTTTATCTGCTCCTATTAATAATACTTTCTTATACCTTCCAGATTCTATATAACTACTAGCCGTAGACATACCGTATAGAAAACTAGAACATGCAGCTTCTAAATCAAAAGCAAATGCATTAGTTGCTCCTATTTGCGATGCTACAAATGCAGCTGTTGCCGCCACCTGTAGGTCTGGTGTTGCGGTACCTACAATAACTAAGTCTATCTCCTTAGGATCTATACCTCTTTTTTGTATTAATTCTTCAGCTGCTTTAATTGCCATAAAAGAAGTTCCTTTACCTTCTCCTTTTAATATTCGCCTCTCTTTGATACCTGTTCTAGTGGTAATCCACTCATCATTTGTATCTACCATCGTTTCCAATTCTTTGTTAGTTAAAACAAAGTCAGGAACATACTTACCTACTGCAGTTATTGCCGCTGATATTTTACCCATATTAAAGTTTGATTTTTTTAATCAAAAAGTTTCAAAAAAGTCTAAAAATCATGGAAAATTAGTCAATTTTTATGACTTTTTACCAAAAGTGTTTATTTTTTGACAAAAATTGATGAAAAATAAAAAAACCCTCACTTTTTCGGTGAGAGTTTTGAATATTGTACAAAAATAGAATTAAGCTACTGCCTCTTCTGCTTTGTCAATTAAAATTTGTCCACGGTAGTATAATTTACCTTCGTGCCAGTGAGCTCTGTGAAACAAGTGAATTTCTCCTGTTGTTGCATCTTTTGCAAGTGTTGGAGCTACCGCTTTATAGTGCGTTCTTCTCTTGTCTCTTCTGGTTTTTGAAATTTTTCTCTTTGG
This sequence comes from Cellulophaga fucicola, assembly GCF_900119145.1. Classification (GTDB taxonomy): domain Bacteria; phylum Bacteroidota; class Bacteroidia; order Flavobacteriales; family Flavobacteriaceae; genus Cellulophaga; species Cellulophaga fucicola. The sequence goes on from NZ_FPIY01000003.1 coordinate 227,615, forward strand.
ATGTGCCATTATGAAACTTTATTTATCCGTTATTAATTTTTTTAATGCGTCCCATCTGGGATCAATATCTTCTTTATTTTCCTTCTCTTCCTTTGGTTGAAGTTCTTCCAACTTATCTACAGCCTTAGATCTTAAAGTGCCATCCAATACTCCTGGATGTATTCTTTTAGATGGTACGGCTAATACCAGCATTTCGTATAAATACTGCGAAACATTTACCTGGTAATCTCCGTGAGGAATTATCAGTATTTCTTCATTCTCATCATTATACTCGTCGCCAAACTTTACTACCAACTCTAACGTAGAGTCTATATCTTGGTCATAAGCTTCACTAGAAATGTCGCAAAAAACATTTACTGTTCCTTCTGCTTTCATCTCTAACTCCAACATTGTACTTGTCTTATTTAACAACACTTCTATTTGTATATTAGCGCTATTAAACTCGTCGTACTCAAATGCTTCAAAGAACTTATTATCTATATTATACTCAAAACTGTGCTTTCCCTGTTTTAATCCAGAAAAAGGAATGGAAAACTCCTTTAGCTTCATCATAACAACACTATATTTAAAAGTACCAGCCTCCTTAAAGGCGGGTGCAAAGATATTATTATTTTAATAAAACCCAACTATTTGTTGCAAATATATTACTACTTAATAGTTTAGGTATTGTTTTAGCCTATTTTCAGGGCTAATTATCTATAAATCTAGAGAAAATATTTTATTCTTTTCGTTTTAAACGCTGTTTTTTTAATGGATTTTGCGTTAACTCCTTATACTCTTCTCTGTTTTTAAAGATTTTTAGAGCTGTAAAAACTGCTTCTTTAAAAGAACTATGGTCTGCTTCTCCTTTACCTGCTATTTCATAAGCTGTTCCATGATCTGGAGATGTACGCACCTTACTTAATCCTGCTGTGTAATTTACTCCTTTGCCAAAAGACAACGTCTTAAATGGTATTAAACCTTGATCATGATATGCTGCTAAAATTGCATCGAAACTAGAATATGCATCAGAGCCAAAGAAACTATCTGCAGAATAGGGCCCAAAAACCATTTTACCTTGGTTTTTTAATTCTGTTATTGTTGGCTTTAATACAACATCGTCCTCTTTACCAATAACACCATTGTCTCCACTATGCGGATTTATACCTAACAATGCTATTTTTGGTTTTTGTATTGCAAAATCTTCTTTTAAAGAACGTTCTATAGTAGCAACTTTTTCTTTTATAAGCTTAGCAGTAATAGCCTCCGCAACATCTTTTACAGCTATATGGTCTGTTAACAAGCCTACTTTTAGAGAACTTGTTACCATAAACATTAGACTTTTACCACCTAATTCTTTTGCTAAATAATCTGTATGCCCTGGGAAATTAAATTCTTCAGACTGTATGTTATTTTTATTTATTGGTGCTGTAACCAACACATCAATCTTATCTTCTTTTAATGCCTTTGTTGCTGCCTGCAAAGATTTTAACGCATACTTACCGCTTTCCTCAGTAGCTTCTCCAAATTTAGTTTTGGGTACTTCTTTCCATACATTAACTACATTAATTTTGCCATCTATTGCTTTTTCTGCATCTTGAATACCATTGTAATTAATGTTTAACTTTAATTCATTCTTCTGAAATGAAATGGTCTTGTTTGATGCAAAAATAACTGGAGTACAAAAATCTAGCATTCGGTTGTCTTCAAAAGTCTTTAAAACAACTTCACAGCCAATTCCGTTTAAATCGCCTATAGAAATTCCTACCTTAATTTTTTTGCCTTCTTGCATAATTCAACTGTATAATGTCTAAATTTACACCGCAAAACTACTTAATTAAAACGATATGTTTACTGGGATTATAGAAACTTTAGGGAAAGTAACCGCATTACGTAAAGAAGACAGCAACCTACACATTACTGTAGAATCTACTTTAACACCAGAACTTAAGATAGACCAAAGTGTTGCTCACAATGGTGTATGCCTTACTGTTGTTGCTATTGAGAATAATACCTATACTGTTACCGCTATTGATGAAACATTGCAAAAAACAAGTCTTGGCTCTTTACAAGTAAATACTCCTGTGAATCTAGAACGCGCAATGATTTTAGGTACAAGGTTAGACGGACACATTGTACAAGGCCACGTAGACCAAACAGGTATTTGTACGGCTATTGAAGAAAAAGATGGTAGTTCTGTTTTTAGTTTTGAATATGATACCGATTATAACAATGTAACTATTGAAAAAGGTTCTATTACTATAGACGGTACTAGCTTAACTGTTTTTAACTCTGGAAAAAATACATTTAGTGTAGCTATAATTCCGTATACGTTTGAAAACACTGTTTTTAAAACCTATAAAATTGGTACTATTGTTAACCTTGAGTTTGATGTTATTGGTAAATACGTAGCTAAGCTAATTGCAAAATAAACTACACTTTTATAAAGATTTTTTTTCTGTAAAGCACATACGCTAGTAGCACATAAAATGTAACCACAGTTAGTGCATATAATAAGGATGATAATTTTAGCGCCATAAAATCTTGTACATACAGGTTTTTAAACAACCATCCATGCAGAGAGGTACCATCTACTTTTATAAGTCCAAAAAGCTTAGAAATAAAACTAGATAAGAAAAAAACAGTAATAGCATTAGCTCCTGCGTATTTAAAAACACCTCCAAACTTTTTGTTTTTTACATCAGAAAAATAATAAATTACTGATAGTATTATATTTGCCCAACCTGCTGTTACTAGTACAAAACTACTGCTCCATATAGCTTTATTTATAGGAAAATACAGATCCCAAATATAACCAAGAGCTAAAAGACCAATACCTAACCCAAAAAGAAGTCCTGTTTTATTATTTTTATTAGACTTTAACATTAAACCCGTAAATACACCAAACAAAGCCGATGCAATTGCAGGCAAAGTACTCAATACTCCTTCTGGGTCATAATCTGCTTTCCACATATGTATACCCAATACATTTAAATCTATGTAATTCGCCCAATTGTGTGGTGCTCTATCAAAAGTTGGTTCCACACCGTTAATTGGCACAAAACCCATCCACAACCAATAACCAACTAAAATTGCTACACACACTACTAGTAAAGCCTTCCAATGTATTTTCATAAATAGAATAGAGGAAAAGAAAAACACAACTCCAATACGCTGTAAAACACCAGGAAATCGTATGTTTTCAAAATCTTTAACAAAAGGAAAATTAAGCGTAAATGCACCTAGAAACAAGCCCAAACCTATCAATTTTAAAGACCTAATAGTAATTTTACGATAGGTACTACCGCTTACCTCTCTATTGTGATATGCAAATACAATAGAAATACCTACGATAAATAAAAAGAACGGAAATACTAAATCTGTTGGTGTATAACCGTGCCAATCTGCGTGTAAAAAAGGAGCATATATGCTAGACCAAGTTCCAGGCGTATTAACCAAAATCATTAAAACAATGGTAATACCCCTGAATATGTCTACAGATATAACTCTATTATTCATTTACAAAATATCTGTTTTCATTCTATTCCAAGCTTTTATCAAGAATAAGCCGGCAACAATTGCAATACCCGTAAATATTAATCCTTTCATTGTTTCTCCATAAATCCAATATCCTGTTGCAAACATACAAGTGTATATTAACACGCAACCTAACACCATAGCACCAATACCAGATGGCACACTCCATTTTTCATTAGGATTTACTATTTCTATATTATCTGCCTTAGCATCAACTACAACCTTTTCCCAACCTGGACCTCCTGGCTGAATTTTTTTATAAAAACTATTTAAGACCTCTTTAGATTCTGGCTTAGTCATAAAAGTAGCCGCTACCCATATTATGGTTGTTACAAGCATTACAAACGGAATCTGGAACCAATCTGGGAAAACACCAGTTTCTGCAGCAAAAAGGTAATTACCTACAGGCGTAACTTTTAAAATTATAGATAATGCTCCAGATGCAAACATAGCAGCAATCTCTGTCCATGCATTAATTCTCCACCAGAACCAACGTAAAATGAAAATTAAACCTGTACCAGCACCAAAAAGAAGTAACATATCAAAAACTTCCATTGCATTCTGCATTAACAAAGCCAAACAGGCACTTAATACCATTAATATCACAGTAGAAATTCTACCAACTGCTACTAATTTTTTTTCTGATGCATTAGGATTAACCTGTTGTTTATAAAAATCATACACTATATAAGAAGATCCCCAGTTAAGCTGTGTAGAAATAGTACTCATATAAGCCGCAATTAAAGATGCTAATACCAAACCTAAAAGTCCGCTTGGCAGTTTTGTCAACATTGCTGGGTATGCTAAATCGTGCCCCAACTTATCCGCAGCGATATTAGGAAAAGCTTCTGATATACTTGCAATATCTGGATATACAACTATAGACGCCAAAGCCACTAAAATCCAAGGCCAAGGACGTAATGCATAATGCATAATATTAAAAAAGAATGTTGCCCCTATTGCGTGGTTTGCATCTTTTGCTGCCAACATACGTTGCGCAATATAACCACCACCACCTGGCTCTGCTCCAGGATACCAAGAACTCCACCACTGTACAGCCAACGGTATAACTAATAAAGTAATTACAGCTTTTGTATTGCTAAAATCTGGTAAAATAGAAAGCTTTCCTTTTACATTTTCGTGAGCAAGTAATTTTGTAACCCCACCTACTTCTGGTAAGTTTACCAAGTAATAAGCTGCGCCTATAGCACCGCCCATTGCCACAAAGAACAATAGAAAATCTGTATAAACTACACCTTTAAACCCGCCTAAAGCACTAAAAGTAACTGTTATTAAACCTGCACTTACTACTGTTTGCCATGGTTCTAACCCTAGCATTATTCCGCCAATTTTTATAGCAGCCAATGTTACTGCAGACATTGTAATAACATTAAATATAACTCCTAGATATATGGCTCTAAATTTTCTTAAAAAACTAGCAGGCTTACCACCGTATCTTAATTCATAAAATTCTAAATCTGTATTTACATTAGACTTACGCCATAGTTTTGCATAAACAAAAACGGTTAGCATACCCGTAATTAAAAAAGCCCACCAAACCCAGTTACCAGAAACACCATCTGTTCTAACAATATCTGTGACTAAATTAGGTGTGTCTGTAGAGAATGTTGTAGCTACCATGGAAAGCCCCAACAACCACCAAGGCATTGTTCTTCCTGATAAAAAATACTCCGATGAACTTTTTCCTGATTTTTTAGAAACCACAATCCCAATAGCCAAAACAATTGTAAAAAAAACAATGATTAGACTATAATCTAGTACACTTAATTCCATTTCTTAGTAGTTGGTTAATTAGTAAAGGTATTATTTTTTAGAATACATTTGTTTTTTTTAGCTAAACACCATTTATGAGTCTATTAATAACAACAGACATTTCTACAACTGCATGGGTACTGGCATTTACTGCTGTGTTTGTTATGGGTGTTTCTAAATCTGGGTTAAAAGGTATTTCTATTATTGTAGTTACGCTTATGGCCTTAGCTTTTGGCACCAAAGCGTCTACTGGCTTGTTAGTTCCCTTATTGGTTATTGGCGATATTTTTGCCGTTATATACTACAGTAAACATACACAATGGAAATATATTATTAAGTTTTTACCTTGGATGATTACAGGTATACTAATTGGAGTTATTGTTGGTAAAGATTTACCTGAAGCTACTTTTAAGTATTGCATGGGCGCTATTATATTACTTACCGTTATAATGATGCTTTGGTGGGATCAGAAAAAATCTAAAAATGTACCTACACATTGGGCATTTGCAGGATCAATGGGACTACTAGCTGGTATAACCACAATGATTGGCAATCTTGCTGGTTCTTTTTCTAACATTTACTTTTTAGCTATGCGCTTACCTAAAAAACAATTTATAGGTACAGCAGCTTGGCTTTTTTTAATAACAAACATTTTTAAACTGCCTTTCCATTTTTTTGTCTGGAAAACAATAACCACAGATACACTACTATTAAACCTAAAACTTTTGCCAGGAATTTTTATTGGTTTTATTGCAGGCACTTTTCTAGTAAAACATATTAAAGACAAGTATTACAGAAAAATGATATTAATACTTACGGCTATTGGCGCTTTATTAATCTTGGTGCGATAAACTATTGCTTTTTTAATCAATAATGTTATCTTGAAATTATTGCTCATAAACATATTATCTTAAATTTTGAATGTCCCCTATGAAAAATTTAACCTCATTTATTCTATTTCTTTTTATTGGCTGCCTATCTATGGTTGGCCAAAACCTCTATCCGCCCATACGTAACTATAAAATATTTGATTATAATGCGGCCAGCAACAACTGGGGATTATCTACCAGTGAAGATGGCGAATTATTCTCTGCCAATAACGCGGGCCTTCTACATTTTAATGGCGAAGAATGGAAACTTAATACCTTACCTAGCAAAACCACTATACGTTCTGTTGCCGCTATAAAAGATAAAGTCTACACTGGTTCTTATGAGGAGTTTGGCTTTTGGAAAAAAGATAGTTTAGGTATTTTACAATACACCTCTTTAACACACCTAATTAAGAATCACGAATTTACTAGTGAAGAATTCTGGCAAATTATACCTTTTAATAATTCAATTGTTTTTAGATCCTTCTCTAAGGTTTATGTGTACAAAGACAATAAAATAACAGTTGTAAAATCAGACATAATTGTAAATAATATTACCGCACACAATAACAAAATAATTGTAGCTGGTGGCGATGATGGGCTATTTTGGCTTAACGGAGAAACTCTAGAAGCATTACCATTAAAAGACAGTTTTTCTTTTGTAGATAAAACGGTTGTAGATATGGTAACATTTAACAACGGCTTATTAATAGGCACTAAATTAAGTGGTTGTTATTTTATTAAAGATGGTAAAATTACAGAATGGGCTAGCACCATTAACGATACACTAAAGCAATATCAACTAAATAAAATAGTAGTTCTAGACCAAAAAAATATTGCTTTTGGAACCATAAAAAACGGACTTTTCTTATATAACAACTACACAAAAACATATAAAAGCATAAATAGAGAAGTTGGTCTACAAAACAATACCATTTTAGCAATGATTGTGTTTAAAAACCAATTATGGCTAGGGTTAGATAATGGCATAGACCACATACAACTAGACCATCCAATTACATATTACACAGATTTTACGGGTGTTTTAGGCACTGTTTACGACATTGCCACTTACAACAACAAGGTATACCTAGGTTCTAATACTGGACTATATTATGTAGACAATAACAAACTACATTTTGTAAAAGGAACACAAGGTCACGTTTGGGATATTGCAGTAGTAGATAATGAACTTTTTTGCGGACACAATACAGGAACATTTAAACTAAATGAAGACGGAGTAACAAAAGTATCTAACATTTCTGGAGGCTATCAAATAGAAAAAACACCAGAAAGAAATTCTTCATTCTTACAGGGTACATATACAGGTATTGCAAAATACTCAAAAGATGATACTAATAACTGGCTTGTTACCAAATTAAAAGGCTTTGATTTACCTGTAAAAAAACTATGTTTTGAAGACAACAAAACGCTTTGGGTTGCACATCCTTATAAAGGTTTTTATAAACTTAAATTGAACAGTACATATGACTCTGTAATTAGCTCCAAAGAATACAATGGTGATAACGCCCCTAATAAATACAATGTAAAATTATATAATATTAAAAATCAGATTGTGTTTTACAGCCAAGGAGATTGGTTTAAATATGATCCTATTTTAGATAAGATTGTAACGTTAAAAGAGTTTGACTCCTTTAAAAACAATGAGCTGTTATACTACAACAATGATCATTTTTGGTTTATAGATAATGAGAAAAGTAAAAAAATAACTTACACCAATTTTAAGGAAGACAATATTATTATTGAAAATCAAAGTTTAAAGAAGAGGATAATTCCTGAAGCAGAAAACATTATTAAGGTAAACGATTCTACATATTACTTTTCTCTTGTAGATGGCTACAGCAAAATAAACTTTAACAAACTTAATTCTCAACTAAAAGACAACAACAGACTACCTACCCCTAAGCTTATTAGCTTTAAAGGTAAGCAAAGCACCTATGAAGTTAGCTCCAAAAATATTACATTACCTTATAAAGATGCTAGAAACATTACTTTAAAAATTGCTTCTCCTGGTATAATACACCCTAAATATTATTATAGTTTAGACGGAAAAAATGCTCAATTTGCAGAATTAGATAAAGGATTTATTTCTTTTCAGAATCTTAGCTACGGTGATTATACATTAGAAGTTTTTGGCGTAGGTATTGACAATAAAAAATCTGCCCCAAATGTCATCAACTTTACCATAAAAGCACCTTGGTATTTATCTGTACCTGCACTATTAATTTATTGTTTGCTTGTAATTACCGCAATAATTATCATCAGAAAATATAATAAATACAAGCTAAATTTAAAACACAATAAGCTAAAAGAGCATTTGCAAAAAGAACAAGATGAAAAAATTGCGCTCTTAGAAAAAGAAAAACTAGCTAAAGAAATAAAACTTAAACAGAAAGAATTAGCGAATACCACATTAAATATTGCTAAAAAGAACGAAATAATCTTAGACGTAAAAACATTGTTGGTCCAGAATAAAGACAAATTTACCAACCAACAACGTTATAAATCTTTTATGAAAAGGTTAAACAATTCCGTTAATAACAAAGAAGATTGGAAACGCTTTGAAATGAATTTTAAAGAATTACATAGCGACTTTTTTGAAAACCTACTAAAGCAATATCCTAAGCTTACTCCTAAAGATTTAAAACTCTGCGCATACCTTAAAATGAACCTATCTACTAAGGAAATTGCACCACTAATGGCTATTACAATTAGAGGCGTAGAGATACATCGTTACAGATTACGTAAAAAGTTAAACATAGATAGCTCAGAAAACATATCTAACTTCCTAATCACCTTTAAATAAAGGTTTTTCTGTCATAAACGACTTAACAATTACATAACACACAGTACATCATTACTACATCAAACTGTTAAAAGTGATTAAAAAGTGCTCTAGAAACACTACTGCAAACCACACTATTGGTGGTTTATAGCGCATATACTGCTTTGATGTAGTTTTTATGTAGTTACAAAAACCCCTCTAGACACACTGTTTTATTAATTTAGTAAAAATCTAACTCAATTTTTAATGTATTATGAAAATACTCAATCAAATATTATTAATATGCTTTATTTTGCTAGGTACAACAGCCTACGCACAAGAGAGTATTGCCGTTAAAGGGCAAGTATTAGATAATGATGGTATGCCTTTATTAGGTGCTAGCATTGTTATTAAAGGTACAACAACAGGAACACAGACAGATTTTGATGGTAACTACCAACTAAACACGGTTCCTACTAACGCAACTTTAGTCGTTAGCTATATTGGTTTTATTACTTCAGAAATCGCTGTAAATAATAAAACTTCTATTAATGTAACATTACAAGAAGATGCCCAGTCTTTAGATGAGGTCGTTGTAATTGGTTATGGAGAAATGAAATCTAAAGATTTAACCTCTGCTATTACAACTATTAAAGCAGATGAACTAGCGGCGGTACCAACAGGGTCTGCTATGCAAGCAATGCAGGGTAAAGTTGCAGGTATGCAAGTTGTAAGTAGTGGTTCTCCTGGACAAGGACCTACTATTAGAGTAAGAGGTATAGGATCTTACAACACAGGCGCTTCTGCTCCTTTGTATGTTGTAGACGGTATGTTTTTTGACAATATCGACTTTTTAAACACATCAGACATAACATCTATTTCTGTCTTAAAAGATGCTTCTGCATCTGCTATTTATGGGGTTAGAGCTGCAAACGGTGTTGTTTTAATAGAAACTAAATCTGGTGCTTTTAATAAAAAAGCAGAAATTACATATGATGGCTACACAGGTTTTCAAATAGCACAAAACGTATTAAAAGTTGCCAACGCAGAACAGTTTACAACCTTAGCCTTAGAGTCTGGCTCTGCACCAGATGCTGAGTTTATTTTAAACGCTATGCAACGTTATGGTCGTAGTAGAGTAAATCCAAATGTACCAAATGTAAATACAGATTGGTACGATGAGATTATTAGACCAGCTATAATTAAAAACCATAGTATAGGCATTACTGGTGGTAGTGATGATGTTAGCTACTCAGTTGGTGCTAATTATTTTGGTCAACAAGGTATTCTTAAAATGAAAAATGAATACGAGCGTTTTAATCTAAGAAGTAAAATAGAATTTAAGGCTAACGACAGGTTAAGAGTAGGTGCAAATACTGTAATTAGTAATGCTACAAGGTATGATGGCGAAAACTCCGCTTGGCGTTCTGCTTATTTTGCAGTTCCTATTTTACCTATTTATGATACAAACCTTGCTAGCGACCCAAATGTTTTCCCTACAAACTACGCTAACGCACAAGACTTAGGCTACAGAGGCGGTCAAAACCCTTTTCCCCTTTTAGATTTTAATGAAAACAGAACAAAAATTAGAAATGTACTTGCTAATTTTTATGCCGAGTTAGACTTAATACCTACTAAACTTAAGTTTAAAACTGCATACAACCATAATTACCAAACATTTGAAACTAGAAATGTGGGACTTCCATATTATATAGGTAATGGTTTTCAGAGACAAGATGCTTCTTTAGCTAAAAGCAACACAACAATATCTAACCAAATTTGGGATAATACATTAACCTATAAAGAATCTTTTGGAAACCATAACTTAACTGTTTTAGCTGGTACTTCTTTTAGAGACGAATCTTTTCAATCTTTAAGAGCAACAGGATTAAACTTTCCTTTAACAGGTGAAGAAGCATATTACCTAGATCAAGCACAAACTATTGTAGAAAATAGTGTTGGTGATGGTGGTGCAAGAGAATACGGATTCTCTTATTTTAGTAGAGTTTCTTATAATTATGATGACAAATACCTTCTTTATGGAACCTTTAGGGCTGATGGAACTAACAAATACCAAGAAAAATGGGGTTATTTCCCTACTATTGGTGCTGGTTGGGTACTGTCTGAAGAATCTTTTATGCAAGATAACGGTATCTTCGATTTTCTTAAACTACGTGCAAGTTGGGGTAAATTAGGAAACGATAATGTTGCCGGTAGTAATGGTTCTATTACTTCTACTGTTGTTACTACTGCCTTAGGAGATACTATGTTTAGTGGTTTAAATACAGGAAGTGATTTTACTTCTTTAAAATGGGAAGTAACAGAAGAAACTAACGTTGGTATTAATGCTAATTTCTTAAATAATAACTTATCTCTAGAAGCAGATTATTACGTTAGAGATACTCAAGATGCTGTTATACCAGTACAAAGACCTTTAATTCCAGGTACAACTAGACAAAACGTTGGAGAGATAAGAAACTCTGGTTTTGAAATGTCATTAAACTGGAATAAAAAAGTATCTGATGATTTTAGTTATTCTATTGGCGGTAATTTCTCTACCCTAAAAAATGAAGTTTTAGATCTTAACGGACAACCTTATATAGATGCTGGTTCAGCAGAATTTCGTCAACGCTCTATTGTAGGCGAACCTCTTTTTGCCTTTTATGGACGAGAAATTGCTGGTGTTTACCAGAATGAAGCAGAGATATTAGCAGATCCTGTAGCAGTAGCAAACAATTTAGTTCCTGGCGATTTTAAATATAAAGAAAACGGTGGTGACCCAACTACTATTGATGATGATGACCGTGTAGTTTTAGGATCTTACCTACCAACATACTCTTATGGTTTTAACTTTGGCTTTAATTATAAAAACTTTGACTTTACAGCCACAGCTTCTGGACAAGGTGGTAACAAAATACTTAACCGTAAAAGATTAGAAGTAATTTTTACTAGTGATACTAACTGGGATAGAGATTTTGCTGTAAACCGTTGGCACGGTGAGGGTACTACAAACTCATACCCATCTTCTGCTGCAACACGTAAAGGTTGGAACCAGAAATTAAACGATTACTACGTTGAAGACGGAGATTATTTTAGAATTCAGAATATAACTCTTGGGTATACCATTAATAAAGATGGTAAAATGAAAGGTGTTCCTAAAACACGAATTTACTTAACTGCAGAAAAGCCATTAACCATATTTGGATACAACGGATTTAGTCCTGAGGTTGCTAATGGCGTAGATAACCAAACATACCCAATCCCAGCTGTATATACAATGGGTGTTAACATTAAAATATAAGACTTATGAAACTGTATAAAAAACACATTTCACCTTTATTTTTACTAGCCCTAGTTGCTTTGGTATTTATTGGGTGTTCAGACAAGTTAGACGAGCCTCAGGAGAATAATAATTTTGCTGGTGGTACAGATTTTTCCAAAACAGAGAATATGATATTATCTCTAATTGGTGTTTACGATGCTTTCCAATCTCGTGGATGGGAGCAACCGTTACTAATCTCTGTTCGTGGGGACGATGTTAATGCTGGTGGATTGGGAGATCAACAAGATTTTGCCGAAACTGATCTTTTTAACTACAACAAAGATTATTGGATGTACAATTCGCTTTGGGAAAACGTATACGTAGATATTATTACAGCACATACAGCTATGGAACAAATAGCGCGTTACCAAGAGTTTGCAGATGCAGACGGTGTAGACAAAGCAAATCAATATATTGCAGAATCTAAAGTGCTTAGAGCAATGATGCTTTTTCAAATATCTCAGGTTTGGGGAGACGTTTTTATCCCAGAATCTTCAGACACTGGTGCTCTTTTAAGTGTAACAGAATTGCCTACTAAAGATGAAGTTATGCAGCATTTATCTGACCAAATGGACGAAGCTATTCCGTTTTTACCAGATATGAGACCTAACGAACGTACAGATGTACCAGGTGGCGTAACTAAATATACTGCTCTTGCTATAAAAGCACTAGCAAACCAAGAACTTAAAAACTACCCAGCTGTTGCTTCTGCTACAGGACAAATTATAAACTCTGGTAAATTTAGTTTATTCTCAAATTATTACGAGCTTTTTAAAACGCCTGGTAAACTTAGTGATGAGAGTATTTTAGATTTACAATATTCAGATTTTGGACAAGGAGAAGGTGATCGTGAAGGCCATTTATTACAACCTTACGGACCACAAAACTGGACACCTGCTGTTACTGGTGCGGGTTCTGGATGGGGATTTTATGAGCCTAGCATCAAGTTTATTAAATTCATGCTAGACCGCGGAGAAGCTGTGCGTTTAGAAACAAGCGTATTATTTACAGACCGTGGTATTGCGGAGCTTCAAACAGACCCAGCTTATGCTAGTTTACCAAGTTTTGTAAACAATACAACAAGAGATGGTGATATTATTGAAGACTATGCTAGAGCACTTTTCTCTAGTGGTAAACACTATTTACCATCAAACCAACTAATAGAAGGTAGAACAGAATACGGTAGCAACAAAAACTACAGTGTTATACGTTATGCAGAAATTTTATTAATGTACGCAGAAGCGGTAACACAGGGAGCACCTGCAACTTCTGTTAGCGCAGATAATGCTGTAAACATTGTGAGACAAAGAGCAGGTATGCCATTACTTACTGGTGTAACATTAGATAATGTATTGGATGAAAAATTTGCAGAACTAGGTATGGAATGGGGTAAGCGCTATTACGATATGGTTAGACTAGGTAGATTTAGCGAGCTAAGCTACGACGGAAGAACTTTTTCTGAAGACAAAGTTTACCTTCCTTACCCTCAACCTCAAGTAGATCAATTTCCAATATTAGGAAACCCATCAAACTAAAAACAAAAAGCAATGAAAAATTTAAAATACATCGTAATCTGTATGGTTACTGCTTTATTTTTATATTCTTGTGACCAAGGTATAGATAACATTACACAAGTAGTTGCAGGCGCAGATGAAACTGCTCCGGCAGTTAAAATAAATTACCCTACAGAGGGCACAAGAATAAGAGTTGTTGAAGACGTTACATCTATAACTATAGATTTTGAAGTTACAGATGATATAGAAATTGCTTCTATAGATGTGAAGATAGACAACAACAGTATACAATCCTTCTCTAGTTTTAAGGACTACAGAAGAGTTTTAATAGACAATCTTGTTTTTAATAATTTAGTTGATGGTACGCACCAACTAACAATTATTGCAACAGATTTAGATGGTAAGACTACTGAAGCATCAACAAACTTTGAAAAAGAACCTCCATATAAGCCATTATACGACGGAGAAACTTTTTATATGCCTTTTGATGGTGATTACTTAGAGCTTATTACGTTAACTGAAGCAACAAAAGTAGGCACTCCTAATTTTGCTGGCGAAAGTGTTCTTGGCACCAATGCCTATGCAGGAGCTGCAGATAGTTACCTAAGCTATTCTACAGAAGGTTTAACTGGTAGCACAGAATTTAGTGCAACATTTTGGTACAAACTAAATGCAACGCCAGATAGGTCAGGAATCTTAGTAATGGGACCACCTGATACAGAAAACGCAGGGTTTCCAGATGTTCAAAACCTAAGAACAAGTGGTTTTCGTTTTTTTAGAGAAGGAAGTCCAGACAGACAAGAATTTAAATTAATAGTAGGCAACGGCTCAGCAGATATTTGGTTTGGCGGCGGTGACAATACAGCTATAGCAGCATCTAGTGGTGAATGGGTACAAATTGCTTTTACAATTTCAGATACTAAATGTGTTATGTATTTTGATGGTGAAATAGTAGCTGAAGGTGAGTTTTCAGGAATAGATTGGACAGGTTGTGATATTCTATCAATTGCTTCAGGTGCACCTAGGTTTACTGAATGGGGGCATCTATCAGATCAAAGTTTAATTGATGAATTACGCCTATACAACAAAGCACTTACACAAGAAGAGATACAGTCTATTAGAGACGCAGATTTATAAAATACACACATTTTTTAGTTTTTAGTTAATTCATTTATGAGATTATTTTTAGTAGTTGCGGTTGCTGCATCCCTATTAACGGGATGCAAAGACCATCCAAAAAAAATACAGAAACAAGTTTGGACAGATGAAGCCTTAATGGACACTGTGCAAAAACAAACTTTTAGTTATTTCTGGGAAGGCGCAGAGCCTACTTCTGGTTTAGCTAGAGAACGTATACATTTAGATAGTATTTACCCATCTCACGATAAAGATATTATAACAATTGGTGGTTCTGGTTTTGGACTAATGACAATATTGGTTGGTGCAGAACGTGGTTATATTACCAAAGAAGAAGCGCTTATTCGGTTTGAAAAAGCAGTTTCTTTTTTAGAAAAAGCAGACCGTTTTCACGGTGCTTGGCCACATTGGTTATTGCCTTCTGGAAAAGTTGCTCCTTTTAGCACTTATGATGATGGTGGAGATTTAGTAGAAACAGCCTTTTTAGTTCAAGGTTTACTAACGGTAAAAGAATACTACGTAAATGGTAATGAAAGAGAGCAGAAACTAGCAGCACAAATTCAGAAACTTTGGGAAGAAGTAGAATGGGACTGGTACACAAGAGGTGAAAATACCTTGTACTGGCATTGGTCTCCTAATGTAGAATGGAAAATGAATTTCCCCGTTGGTGGTTATAATGAAGCTTTAGTAATGTATGTGCTAGCTGCTGCATCACCAACACACCCAATAACAAAAGAGGTATATGATCAAGGTTGGGCTTTAAAAGGAGAAATTGCAAAAGACACAACTTTTTACGGTCTAGAAACGGTACTTAATCATTATGAGCACGATGCTTCACCTGTAGGTCCACTTTTCTGGGCTCACTATTCGTATTTAGGCTTAGATCCAAAAGGCTTAACAGATGCCTATGCAGACTACTGGAAACTAAATGTAAATCACGCTAAAATACAATACAACTATGCCGTAGACAATCCTAAGAAATACAAAGGATATGGCAAAAAAATGTGGGGGTTAACATCTAGTTATTCTATAAACGGTTATGATGGTCATAGACCAGATAACGACTTAAGTGTAATATCACCTACAGCTGCGTTATCTTCTATGCCATACACACCTAAAGAAAGCTTGCAGTTTTTACGCTATATGTACACAGAACAAGATTCTCTTATTGGTAAATATGGTCCTTACGATGCTTTTAGTTTAGAAAAAAACTGGTCTTTACCTCGATATTTAGCTATAGATCAAGGTCCAATTCCTGTAATGATAGAAAACTACAGAACAGGTTTGTTGTGGAATTTATTTATGAAGAATAAAGACTTACACAAGGGATTAGAAAAATTAGGTTTCTCTACAACACATAAAAATGACAATTAAAAATAGTCTTTTTACAACACTACTTATACTTGTAATTATCTCTTGCAAAAGCGGAGATGATTACGAGTATACTCCAATTGAATTTCCTACTGATGACGATCCTATTTCTACGCCTACGATAACAGACGAGGAGTTGCTAGATATAACACAAGCTGAAACCTTTAAATATTTTTGGGATTTTGCTGAGGTAAATTCTGGTGCAGCAAGAGAGCGCTATCATCCTAACGACCCAAATAACAGTAAAAATACAGTTACCACAGGTGGTACAGGCTTTGGTATTATGGCACTTATTGTGGGTATAGAAAGGGGATTTATTACTAGGGAACAAGGTGTAGAAAGGTTTGCTAAAATTTTATCTTTTTTAGAAAAAGCAGATCGTTTTCACGGTGCTTGGCCACATTGGATTAATGGTGAAACAGCTAAGGTTATACCTTTTAGCGATTTAGATAATGGTGGAGATTTGGTAGAAACTGCTTTTTTAACTCAAGGTTTAATCTGCTTAAAAGAGTATTTAAAAAACGGTACAGATACAGAAAAAGCATTGGCTGTTAAAGCAGATGAACTATGGAAGGGTGTTGAATGGGATTGGTACACAAAGAATGAAGATACGTTGTATTGGCACTGGAGTCCTAACAACGATTTTGCCATAAACTTGGAGTTAAAAGGATACAATGAAGTTCTAATTGCCTATGTTTTAGCAGCGGCTTCACCAGACTATTCAATTTCTAAAAAGGTGTATACAAACGGTTGGGCTTCTAATGGTGGTATTACATCATCTAACACAAAATATGGGTTTCCTTTATTGGCTAAACACGCTGACAACCAAGAGTATGGCGGACCTTTATTCTGGGCTCATTACTCGTACTTAGCTTTAAATCCAAAAGGATTATCAGACGAGTATTTAAATTACTGGAATGTAAACACAAATCACGCTAGAATAAATTACAACTATAGTATAGAAAATCCAAAGCAATTTACAGATTATGGTAAAGATTGTTGGGGTTTAACAGCAAGCTACACAAGAAATGCAGATGGCACCATTGGGTACAATGCTCATAGTCCGTCTAACGATACTGGTGTAATATCTCCAACAGCAGCCATAAGTTCTTTTCCGTATACACCAACAGAATCTATGCAAGCATTGCATTATTTCTATAAAAACAAAGACAAGTTGTTAGGACCTGCTGGTTTTTATGATGCATTTAGTCCAGAATATAATTTTTGGGTAGCAGAGCAATATTTAGCCATAGATCAAGGACCAATTATACTTATGGTAGAGAATTATAGAACCGGACTTCTTTGGAATTTATTTATGCAAAATACCGATGTAAAAAATGGTTTAGACAAACTAGATTTTAACTACGCTAAGTAATACATAAATCTTAAAAACAAAATACAAACCCACCACGGGATATAAAATATAGTATATGAAAAAAACAAACCTACTCTTAGTACTCGCCCTTTGCAGCGGTTTTTTAGCAATAGGACAAACTAAAGTTCCGTTTATAGAGGACTTGCTTGCTAAAATGACAATTGAAGAAAAAATTGGACAATTAAACTTAGTAACCCCAGGTGGTGGTATTGCCACTGGTTCTGTTGTAAGTAGCAATGTAGAGTCTAAAATAAAAGCTGCTGAGGTTGGTGGTATGTTTGGAATTTCTGGTCCAGAAAAACTAAAAATAGCACAAGATTTTGCTGTAAATGAAACACGTTTAAAAATTCCGTTATTCTTTGGTTCCGATATAATACACGGTTATAAAACAACTTTTCCTATTCCGCTTGCAACAGCATCTAGTTGGGATATGAATTTGACAAAAAAAATGGCTGAAGTTGCTGCTCAAGAAGCTACTGCAGACGGTATAAACTGGAATTTTTCTCCTATGGTAGATGTGGCTCGTGATCCACGTTGGGGAAGAATTGCAGAAGGTGCTGGCGAAGATCCTTACTTGGGCTCTGCTATTGCAAAAGCAATGGTACACGGCTACCAAGGAAACGATTTAACTGCTAAAAATACAATGATAGCTACTATTAAACATTTTGCCCTTTACGGAGCTGCGGAGGCTGGCAGAGACTACAATTCGGTTGATATGAGTAGAACAAAAATGTTTAACCAGTACTTACCTCCTTATAAAGCCGGTATAGATGCTGGCGCAGCTAGCATAATGACTTCTTTTAACGATGTAGACGGTATACCTGCTAGTGGTAACAAATGGTTGCTTACAGATTTACTGCGTAAAAAATGGGGGTTTAAAGGCTTTGTAGTATCAGATTACACGTCTGTAAACGAAATGATTGCACACGGACTTGGAGATTTACAAGATGTATCTGCATTATCTTTAAAAGCTGGTTTAGATATGGATATGGTTGGTGAAGGTTTCTTAACTACACTTAAAAAATCTTTAGATGAAGGCCGTGTTACAGAAGAAGAAATTACCAATGCTTGTAGAAGAATTTTAGAAGCGAAGTATAAGCTTGGCCTTTTTGATGATCCGTACAAGTATATTGACACTAAAAGACCTAAAAAAGACATTTTAACTAAAGAAAATAAAGCCTTAGCAAGAGATGCTGCTAAACGATCTTTTGTATTGTTTAAAAACCATAACAACGTATTACCACTTAGCAAAACAGCTAAAATTGCATTAATTGGTCCTTTGGCTAATAACAAAAATAATATGCTGGGTACTTGGGCGCCAACAGGTGACCCTCAATTGTCTATTCCTGTTTTAGAAGGATTTAAAACTGTTGCTCCAAAAGCCAAAATAACGTATGCTAAAGGTGCAAATATTACAGATAATGCTGAGTTAGCTAAAAAAGTAAATGTTTTTGGTACACGTGTAGACATAGACAAACGCTCTTCTGAGATTCTTTTGCAAGAAGCTTTAGACTTAGCAAAAACGTCTGACGTTGTTGTTGCCGTAGTTGGTGAAGCATCAGAAATGAGTGGTGAGGCAGCTAGTAGAACAGATATTTCTATTCCTGCTAGTCAGAAAAAACTAATACAAGCACTAGTTAAAACAGGCAAGCCAGTTATTTTGGTATTAATGAGCGGTAGACCGCTAACTATTGAAGAAGAATTTAATCTTCCTGTTAGCATTCTTCAGGTTTGGCATCCAGGTATAGAAGCTGGTAATGCCATAGCTGATGTTGTTTTTGGTGATTACAATCCGTCTGGAAAACTAACAGCTACGTGGCCAAGAAATGTGGGGCAAATTCCTATTTATCATAGTATAAAAAATACAGGTAGACCAGCACCAACTGAAGCATTTGAAAAATTTAAAAGCAACTATTTAGATGTTAAAAATACTCCTTTACTGCCATTTGGTTATGGCCTTAGCTATACTTCGTTTGAGTATTCTAACATCAACCTATCTAAAAAAGAAATTGCACAAGGAGAAGACGTGACAGTTTCTGTTACTGTAAAAAACACTGGTAATTTTGATGGTGAAGAAGTAGTACAATTGTACTTAAGAGATGTAGTACGTAGCATTACGCCACCAATGAGACAATTAAAAGGATTTAAAAAAGTATTTATTAAAAAAGGTGAAACAAAAAAAGTAGATTTGGTACTTACTGCCGATGACTTAAAGTTTTACAACAGCAATTTAGATTTTGTTGCAGAACCAGGAGATTTTGAACTTTTTATAGGTGCAAACTCTAACGCACAGTTAAAGGCAACCCTAACACTAAAATAAATTGTAATGAATAGCTTAAAACTAACTGTTAATAAACGTTTTGCACTACTATTTCTTGTATTGTTAACAACTGGTATGGGTTATGCCCAAACTAGATACGAGCAAAAAATATTTTCTGAAGTAAAAATGAAAACCTACAGTTATGCAGATACTTTAAAGTTGGATTTTTATAGCTACAAAAAAGATACAGTCATCAAAAAACCTTTGCTAATTTTAGTTCACGGAGGCGGTTTCAGTGGGGGAAAACGTGATAATCCATCAGAGATAAAGTTTTGTGAAGATATGGCAAAAAGAGGCTACGCTGTAGCCTCTATGAGCTATAGATTGGTGCGTAAAGGCAATCCGCTTGGTTTTGGATGTAATTGTCCGGCCGATCAAAAAATAGAAACCTTTGTTTCTGTTTCTAGAGATATTTTAAAAGCTACGCAGTATTTAGTTGATAAAAGTGATAAACTAGGGTTTAACCCATCTAACATAATACTTGTTGGTAGTAGCGCAGGTGCAGAAGCTGTTTTAAACACCGTATTTATGAAGAACGAATTTGCCTTTAAAAAACTACCCTACACCTCTATAAAATATACTGGCGTTGTTTCTTTTGCTGGTGCCATTGTTAATGCAAATTACATTACCAAAAAAACGGCTATACCAACAATGCTTTTTCACGGCGTTAAAGATAATTTAGTGCCATATGCTACAGCACCTCATCATTTATGCGAAGAAGATAAACCTGGTTTTATTATGCTAGATGGCTCTTATACTATTGCACAAAAATTAGAAGCCTTAGATATTGCACATACACTTGTTGTAGACAAAGAAGGTACACACAACTGGGCTGGCATACCTTATGCCTATACAGATCTTATTGCTAAATTTATAAAGCAAAATATTCTAGATAAAAAGAATATACAAAGTACAATTAAAGTAAAACACAAAAGTTAATACACTTTAAAACAAAAGCCGATGCTAATGCATCGGCTTTAAACTGACTTAAATTAGATTAATAAAAGAACAATTAATCTAACACAAATGTTATTCTTTTTAGTTTCTTAAAAGTTAACATAATATAAAACTTGTATTAACAATACTGTTATCTACAATTTATATATTTTACTTCTCCGTCTTAAACTTTTCTACGTTAGACCAATTACTCCAATTTAGATTCTGATCTCTATAACGAACACGCCAATAGTATGTAGCATTAGGATTTAGTCTCTTAATTTTTTCATCTGTTAGGTCATCATCTTTTTGTCTATTCTCTTTGTAGTACCAATTTTCAAACTGTTTCCAACTATCGTATGCTAACTTTTCAAAATTTGGACTTTCAGAAACTTGCCAATGCGATGCTGCGTGAAAAGCATTATCAAAACTACTACTAAATGCACCTGCCTTTAAGACAATATTTTTATAACCATCTGTATTTGCTTGCGCCGTTAAAGCTTTAGGAGCTGCTGGTCTTCTATCTTTTTTCCAAACTGTAATACTGTCTGTCTGCTCATTATTACGTGGTTTAATTGTGTTTCCTCTACTTATTCTTTTTAGTGTAAATTTAGGGTCGTCCTCACTGCCATCTACTTCTATCATAACAAAACCATACTCGTCTTGTGTTACAGTAAACTCGTCATAATCTCTACCTTCAAATTCCCCCCAATTATCTATAGCACCACCTGCAGAAGCAACATTTACCCATAAATGTTTATGTTCCTTAGACTGCCCTCTAGAGTAGCCATGCGTGTGCCCAAAAAAGTGTATACTTGGTTTTCCTGTTTTAGTTGAAAATTTCTCTAGTTTTGCTACTACTTTACCTGAAAAATCTTCTTCTCCAGGAATCCATAATTCCGATTTATGCGGATGGTGCATTTGTGCAAAAACAAAATCTATATCATCATTTTTAGCCGTTTCATCCAATACCTTTTGCAACCACTCTAGTTGCTCATTAAGGTTGCGGTAACCATCGTTAGAGTCTAAGCCAAGTATTCTAGTATTGCCATAATCTTTATACCACCAATGTTCTGCATAAGCAGCTGTACCGTTTTCTGGTAGGCTAAAGTATTTAAAATAGAAAATAGAATTTCTTTCGTGATTTCCCGGTACAGGGTACAGAGGAACCTCAGCAAATAATTTTTCTGCAGGGTTAAAAAAGTGCTCTTTCCATTGGTAATATTTAGACCCTGTAACTACTAAATCTCCAGGAATCATAACCATTGCTAAGTTATTAGGTAAAGTTCCGTTATACTCCTTTTTTATGTATTCTAAAACTCCTTGGTTTACAACTTCTGAGAATTTTTCTGGTTCGCTGCTATCATACTGCATATCACTCATAGCAACTATATTAAACGATTTGTTATCGCTTGCAAAAGGTGGTGTCTTAAATTGATAAACCTCTGATTTTACATTACCAGTTATAACTCTATAATAATATGGTGTAAACCTTTTTAGATCTGTTAATTTAACTTCGTGAATTCTACTTTCACTAAAATTAATATCATACGAAATACCCTTCGTTTTTTTACCCAGTTTAGCCGTTAAACCATACTCTACAACACTTTCTTCTCCTGTAGATGTTTCCCACTTAACAATAATAGAACTGGGCGTAGCGTCTTGTAAATATGGCTTAATTATTATTTCTGGTTTAGTTTTTTGGGCTGTACCCAACAGAACTATAAAATGTGTTAAAAATAATAGTTTATGTCTTAGTTTCATTAATATTTAATTTAGAATGTTAACTGCTCTTGTTGCTTTATAAGCTAAAACCAAAGAATAATTTTCTTTGGTTTTAACAGCTATAAAAAGTATGCTTTTCAGTTTATTTTAACCACCATGTTATTTCTCTAATCTTATCGTTACCAGCACCAAACTGAGACTCTATTGCGCTTGCAACATTATCTGAGTTGTTGTTGTATTCTGATAAAGGATAAATCCATCTTGTTGGTGGTGTTGCCCCAGCCGATTGCACAAATGTTGGATAACCTGTTCTTAAGTGATCAAAATACATACGCCAGCCAGAGTGAAGAAAAGAAGTAAAATACTTTTGCGTTAAAATAAAATCTAACTTCTCTGCTAAACTAGCACTAGTGTTAAAAGCAACCAAAGAGCCTGCCATATATGTATCTGCATCTGTAGACTCTACATAATTTTCAAAACCTTTGGCGTACCTATTGTAAAAACTAAATGATGCCTTTATTCCGTTTTCATAATGCATTTTAGCATCTGTAGAAATCCAACCACGAACCGCTGCTTCTGCTAAAATAAATTCTACTTCAGAATAACTTAATAAATTGTGTGGTTCTGTTGTTGGGTCTGTTGTATATCTTAAATTTACTTTAGAAACATCACCAGCTGCAGCTTTATCATTAACCTCCGCATAAGGAGCTAATGGATCTCCGCCTTCGTAAGCATTAAAATCGTCTAGAGCTAAACCAGTTTCTTTGGCATTTTTTGTTCTTCCGCAAAAAATAAACAACCTAGGATCTTCTCTATCTTGTAATCTTTTAATAAACGTAGAAGACATATACATACCAGAACCATAACCACTAGAATTAAACTCTGTATACCTACTACCTTCTTGATCTAAAAATACAAGTTGCCCATTATCTTCTATAGACTGCATTATAGATTCGTTAGCATAAATAGCCGAAAAAGCACTTTTTACATTTAAATCTGCATCTCCTTCTTTTTTAGATAATGTTATAAGCACTTTTAACCTAAACGAATTTATAAGTTTTTGCCACTGAGACATATCTCCATTATAAATAATATCTCCTGCTACAATAGCATTATTGTCTTTTAAAAGTGTGTTTGCTTCTTCAAGTTCTTTTAAAACACCAATAAAAACTTCTTTTTGAGAATCGTATTTAGGACTAAAACTAGCATCTGTTTCTCCTTGTAAAGCTTCACTATATGGTATGTCTCCAAAGGTTAAAGTTAGATTGTAAAAATAATAAGCTCTAAAAAATTTACCAATGGCTACGTATTCTTTACTTTCTATTCTTTCTCCTTCTTGGATCATTTTAGTAACCTCACCTAACATATTGTAATCACCAAAGCCCGCTCTATCCCAATTGTAATATTGATTGTTGTTTTCACCATCTGTCTGCACCAACATACGAGATGCATATAACGAAGATGTGCCATTAACACTAAAAGCACTACTCGCTATGTTTGTTAATAATAACTGCGGATGAGTTTGATTAACATTATTTGGGTTATCGTTTATATCTGATAAATCTTGACAAGCAGAAACCGCTATCAAAATAAGTAAACCGAATAAAATTCCTATTTTCTTCATTTTGTTTGTATTACTAAAATTTAACATTAACACCAATACCTAAATATCTTGTAGACGGATCTTGCAAATTATTATCGTTTCCGTAGTCTGGATCTATAATATCTGCCTTTTTCCACACAAATAAATTGTAACCACTAAGTGTTACATCTAAGTTTTTAACACCTTCTATATTTACTAACTCTGTAAAATTGTACTTAAAAGAAAGTGTACGTAGTTTAAAGAAGCTACGATCAAAAATATTGGCAAACTTTTTATTCTCTTTATAAGATACAGCCGCTCTATAAGGGTAATTTTGTGACCAAGTCTGCCAGCTAACTGCCGTTGTATTTTCTTGATATTCTCTTGTATCAGACAGTACAGTACCATCTGTATCTGTAACCAACTCTCCGCTTGTTACATTTACTCCTTTAGGCACATAAACAGGTTGTCCTGCTGCATATTCTGCATCTCTAAATTCGGTTGAATTTGGATGTTTACCACCCCACCACATTTTCTCTACCGTTAAAGATCTCATTAATCCTCCCCAAACACCATCTATACCAACGTTTACAGATAAATTTTTAAACTTAAAAGAGTTTTGCAATCCTAATGTCCAGCTAGGGTCTGAATGTCCTAAGTTTCTCTGGAAATTATCTTTAATAGGTAAACCGTTTGATCCTAAGATTAGATCACCGTCTGCAGATTTTTGCCAAACCGTAGCGTAATAACTATCTGCTCTTTCGTTTAATTTTAAATTATTGTACCTATCATTATCACCATAAATTTCAGTGATTTTTTTTACTTTTTTACTCCAGTTTGTACCAATATCCCATCTAAAGTTATCTGTACGTATTGGTGTTGCGTTTAAAACTACTTCTAAACCATTAGTTGTATACTCGTTACCATTTACCTTTCTGTTTTCAAATCCAGAAGTATTAGATACTGGTAAATCTATAATCTGGTTTGTATCTACAACATTGTAATAAGTTACATCTAAACTAAGTTTGTTTTTTAAGAACGCTGTAGACATACCTAACTCAAAAGATGTAGAGCTTTCTGGCTTAATATCTGCATTAACCAACCCATTAGGGTATTGTAATTTTACGTTACCACCAAAAACACCATTATTAGAGTAATATGCTTCTGTGTTATACGGACTTAAATCGTTAGATACTTTTGCCCAAGATCCAAAAAACTTAACATAATCTATTGCTTTAGGCATTGTTATGTAGTTAGACACAATGGTACTTAATGAGGCTGAAGGGTAAAAATAAGACCTATTCTCTTCTGGTAAAGTAGAAGACCAATCGTTCCTTGCGGCAACAGTTAAAAACACTGCATTATATAGGTCTAAACCCAAGGTGCCGTATACACTGTTTATAGCTTTTTCTTCTAAATACGTACTAGCGTTTAAGTTTCCTTTAGTATTATTTAAACTGTATACAAAAGGAACTACTAAACCATCTGTAGAGTTATACTCTTGTTGGTATTTTCTATAAAAGGTAGATGCACCAGCATTTACATCAAAAGAAATATTATCATTAATAGCTTTATTATAAGATGCAAGAACATCATAATCTATTGTTAACCTTTCGTTATTCCAAGTTTTATAATCGCCCTCTCTAGCATCTCCATAATTTAAATACGTTTTAGGACTTTCTCTATCTTCAAAAACATCTTTTAGAACTGCAGATCCTCTAGCTTGTAACTTAAGGTCATCTGTTATTTTATAATTTAATTTTAGTTGTGCATTAATAAGGTTAGCATCATACTTTTGGTTAAGCTCATTAGCTGCAAAATATACGTTATTATACCAAGCATAGTTCCAGTTGGCTTGTCTATAACCCTCTTGTCCTGGCACATACATATGTTCTTGTAACTCTTTACCATTTACATCATCACCCATCCAAATAAGAATAGTATACATATGGTTTTTTGGTCCGTAACCGTGACGCGGATAATTAGGAGAATATACTTTATTATAAGATAGTTTACTGTCTAAAGTAAGTGAATTGGTTAGGTTGGTTGTACTTTTAAAACTTAATCCTCCTGTCTTTAATTCGGAATTTGGCACTCTATCTTTTTGTGAAGAGTAATTACCTGACAACCGAAAAGATCCTTTTTCTGACTTACTAGCTATAGAAAAATCTGTTGATGAAATAACACCGGTTCCCATAAAATCTTTTAAGTTATTATGGTATTCCCAAGGAGTTGGAACTCTAGAATAACGAGATTTATCATCATACTCCGTACCTGCAACATCTCCCCACCAAGGTGTAGTTTCGCCAGTAACATTATCATAAATTGGACTGTTCCATTGAGATACCAGTACACCTGGCTCAAATTTTGGTCCCCAAATCATATCTCCATCAGAAATACCGCCATCTTTACCATCCCAAAACTCATATTTTCCGTTAGAACCATTACCATATTCCGTTTGTGTTTCTGGAAAAACTGTGAAACCTGCAGATACCATTGTATTATGACTTACAGAAACCTCTAAGCCTTCTACTTTAGCATTTTTTGTTGTAATTAAAATAGCTCCGTTTCTACCTCTAGAGCCATATAAAGCAGATGCTGTAGTACCTTTAAGTACATTTATATCTGCAATATTGTTTCCAGACACGTCAAAGAAATCTGTTTCTACTGCTATACCATCTATTACTATTAAAGGTGTTTTACCACGTAGAGAAAAAGACGGACTCTGTAAAAGACCTGTTGGATTACTAACAGAAAGACCTGCTACCTGACCTGTAAATAAATTACCAACGTTAGGTGTATTTATTTCATCTATAATCTCTGTATCTATCTTCTGCGTTGCATACCCAATCTTTTTCTCAGACTTTGTAATTCCCAAGGCAGTAACTACAATCTCATTTAGCTTTTCAGAATCTGGCAAAAGCTGAATAGTTACAAAAGCTTCATTAGTAATAGCAACTTCTTTTGTTACATAGCCTATGTATGATACTAAAAGTGTTGTGTTTTCTTGTAAAGAGCTAATCTCAAAATTACCATCAAAATCAGTAGCCACACCTGTTTTGGTTCCTTTAATAATAACTGATGCTCCACCCAATGGAACATTGCTCTCGTCTAAGACTTTTCCTTTAAGCGAACCTTGGGAATAGCCTACAAAAATTGCCAGTAAAGCAATAATTAGGGTTAGTTGGTTTTTTTTCATTTTCTTTAATATTTGGAAACATTTATTAGTTGTTCTGTCGCAAATATCAAATCTCATTGTTAGGTCAAATCTCTATACATATTAAATAATTGAAAGGTTTTTGTTAAAAATATTAACAAATAGTAAAGTCTTGACATCTTGGCAATTACCATATGTTTTATACTACATATACTGAAGAGTTATTCTTTTTAATTAAAAAAACAGGAAACAAAAAAGCCTTACTCTACAGTAAGGCTTCTTTTATATAGTTTAAAAAGTTAAGGTTATACTACAATAGTATCCTTATCTACAATTTTGTTTACTATAAGTGCAATAGCACCATCACCGGTAATGTTTGCTGCTGTACCAAAACTATCCATTGCAATATAAAGTGCAATCATTAATGCTTGCGCTTCTGCATTAAAACCTAACATTGTTTGTAATATACCAACAGCAGCCATAATTGCACCACCAGGAACTCCTGGAGCTGCAACCATTGCTATACCTAGCATCATTACAAAACCTGCAAACATTCCAAAATTAAAATCTAAACCTTGCATAAGCATTAACGCTACTGCACAAGCAACAATTTTCATTGTACTACCTGCCAAATGTATGGTTGCACAAAGTGGCACTACAAAATTAGCAACCTTAGGAGATACACCATTTTTCTGTACTTGCTGTAATGTAACTGGTATTGTTGCAGCAGACGACTGTGTCCCTAAAGCTGTTAAATACGCAGGTGCCATATTTAGTAATGCTCTTATTGGATTCTTTTTTGTTATTGCTCCAGCTATTATAAACTGTACTAGCATTAAAGCAAGGTGCATAATAAATATAATACCTATAATTTTTAAGAATACACTTAAAACAGATTCTACCTGGCCATTATATGCTATAGCAGAAAAGATTCCTAAAATGTAAAGTGGCAATAGAGGAATAATTACTTTTTCTATCACTAGCATAATTATTTTCTGAAAGTCTGACGCTACCTTTTTTAAGGTACTTTCTCCTTGAGATGCCAATCCTAAACCAATAACAAAAGCTAAGACTAATGCCGACATAACATCTAATACTGGCGGAATTGTTATGGAAAAAAACGGACTTAATTTTTCTACACCCTCACCAACATTTTCTACTGTTTGTGGTTCTATAAATGAAGGAAAAAGACCCGATGCTACAAAATAGGTTGAAAACCCAGAGAATAAAGTAGACCCATATGCAATTGCGGCTGTAATAAGCAACAGCTTACCAGCCCCTTTGCCTAAATCTGCAATTGCAGGCATAATTAAGCCTAAAATAATTAACGGAATGGCAAACCCAAGAAACTCGCTAAAAAATGCTTTAAAAGTATTAAACAGTCTATTTATAGATTCTGGTAAATACAAACCAATTAAAATACCTAAAACAATGGCAATAAATACTTTAAACAGTAGGTTTGATGTAATTTTTTTAAGCATAATTTAGTTTTGTTGTTTGTAAGAAACACAAATATAGCCTAAGTAAATTACAACAGAATTTTAAACGCTAGTAAATTTCTATTTCTATAAATTGATAAAAACTACTAATCCAAAGAAAAAGAAAAGTCGTTAAATGTTTCTGTACTCCACGCTAAATGCTTGGTTGCTGGTGATGCTGCAAATAAAGGAGAAAACGTATGCACTTGCACTGTTTTACCATCTGGTAAAAACTCTAGTATTCTTAACCAGCCATCGCCACCATTACCTTGCCAACCACCACCCATAGCTTGGGCGTTAAATGCCATTTGACTTACTTTTTTACCTCCTTTATTTTTATCTTCTTTAAAGCCTACGTGTGCCTTAAAATTGTCTGCACCTCCTATATGGCCAGAAAAAACAAGTTGTATGTTTTTAGATGGCTCTACCAATTTTTGCCAAACTGCCTCGCCGTAGTTAGCATCTTTTATAGAATAGTTCTCTTTTTCTATACGCTGGTTTTTAGCGTTTAAATACGAGTGCGTAAGTACTGCAACAGTATGCTCTTTGTATTTTTTATCGTCTACAACACCTTTCGCCCATTGAACAATAGTATCTCTTGGTGCAAACTCTAAGGTCATAAATAAAAATTTACGCCCGTCTGGAGCTGTAAAATCAAACGCTGAATTTTCTAAACTTGGGTGTCCGCCTGCATTTTTAGCAGCTGCGCTAAGTAATTTATAATTTGCTTGGTTTTTATGTGCCGGAAAATATGTATTGTAATTAGAACCTCTGTGCTCTATTGCTTTGTAACCATAATCGTGATTACCTGCAGCCAAGACATAAGGTACTTGCCCGTCTAGCCTACCAAACATTCTAGATACCGCTAACCATTGTTCTCTACTTGTTTGATTTCCGTTTTTACCGTCAGGGACAATCATATCATTTTGTTCTACCAAATCACCAGTACACAGTACCATTTTAATATTTAGCGAATCTATGTTTTCACTTATCCAAGCCGTCATTAAATCTAAAGTGCCTTGGTTACGTTGGTACTTAACGTAGTTTTGGGTATCTGGTACCAAGATTAAACTCCAAGAGTTTGGGTTAGATAGTTTAGGAGCTTCATACTTCTTTTGTGCCTGTGCAGTCTGCAGTGTTACAGCTACTAAAAATGCTATTACTAAATAATTGTAATTTTTTTTCATACCAACGAAATGATCTAACAAACCTAAAAGGTTGATTGTTTTCTTCTTTAAAACATCAAAAATAAATGAAATATTAGTTTATTCGTTTATAAAGGAACTTTTATTATTAGAATGTAAAGGCACATACTTCTCTACAATATATGGTGTAATTGCCCTGAGTGTTTTACCCGTAACAGGGTGTAATCCAGGGCTAGAGAAGTACTCTATTTCATCATTATTTTTACAATACCACAATAAAGGCTTACTAGTTATTTCATCAAAAAAATTAGTAACCATAGTAACCTCAACTTTTTTAAAATTTTTCAATTTATTTTTATCATAAGGTAAAATCTGAGTTCTATATTCTGGTTGTAAATTAGTAGTACAGTCTATTAGCTGGTACTCCGTTTTTACCCAAACCATACATTTTTCTGTTTGGCTACCTGGTGCTTGACTAAAAAAATAAACAGCGGCTCCTAAAGCACAAACTAATAACATAATGATTATTAAAGCACTCCTTTTATTCACCTTATCATCTCTTGTTGAATTTAAAGAACCTGTTTTGCTTTCTTTCTGCGTTTTATTTGCTGGGTTAGCTTTTACATATTCTTTATAATTCTCATAACCTAAATATTTGCACAATAGGTTGACGCTAGAATCATTAATATTCTTGTACTTAGACTCCTTATTACTTACATATTTATCATAAGCTCTCTCTAAAGTTTTAGCACTTAATGTTGTTTTATCTGCAATATGCATAGCCAGTGCATACTTAGAATGAGAAGCACACTCTTCTTTTGCTTTTTTAAATGATTCACAAACAATCTCTTTTAAATAATTACGCTCCATTAGTTCAAAAATACAAATTATCAATTAGACAAAGTAAAGACACAACCTTCTACAAACGCTGTAAACACTGGTGTCTGTTAATTGTCTTATATAAGTCCCTAATGTGTCTATAACAAAACTTTCTTAATCAATTTACTTTGCCCCAAGATTGGTTTACAGCTGTGTGTTGCTAACATAGCTATTCTAGAAAAATCTTTCTTACGGAAATCTGTAATGCGGTTGGTGATTAGCCGGACGAGAAGTAGTTAAAAACTGCTGCATTACAATTTCTACTTCTCAAAAACAAAGGAGTAATCCTAACATTTTAAAGGGTTGTTGCAACCTAAAAAAACTTTCGAACAACGGATCGGACAGCAACGCCTATGTCTAAAAATTTTAAAAAAAATTATGAAAAAAGTATTTATAGCCTTAACGGCACTAGTTCTTAATATGTCTATGTTTTCTTGCTCTGTAGATTCTGTTGACGCTAACGATGCATTGTATGAAACACAGGCAACAGAAGGTGATGATGGAGAAGATATTCCTTTACCAGAACCACCTCCAATACCTAATACTGTTAACTAAAAAAAAATGAGCTACACCTTTTGGTGTAGCTCTCTTTTTTTGAATACATTTATGCAAAAAATTATATTTTGGGTAAGTTTTTTGTATTTATAGTAGTTCTCCTATTTTTTTCCTGTACTTCTAAACAAAACGCTACTACACCAAGTACAGCATCTAAATTAGATAGTGTTTCTTTTTATCTTAATAAGGCTGCCAACTCAAAACTTAAACCTATTAAAAAAATAGAGATTGTTAACAAAGCCTATAACCTGGTAAAGTTTACAAATGATGAATTATACAATACTGTTTTAACTCAAAAAACACATACTCATCTTCTTCTACAACAATATGATAGTTTGCTGTTTTACAGTAAACTGTTTATAAATCATTCTAAGTACACAAAAAACAAAACAAATCTAGGGTATATACATTATTTAAAGGCATACTATTTTTATACTATAGCTAATAATATAGATAGTGCTTTTGTAAATTACAATTTATCTAAAAACCAATACAAAGCTGTTAATGATAGTAGTTGGATTGCTAAAAACTTAATTAGCATTAGTAATATTCAAAAAAATAAAAGTGATTTTTTTGGCAGTAAAGAAACCATTACAGAAGCATTACAATATTTAATCCCAGATAAAGATAGTATAACTGTTGCCCATGCTTACAATAGTTTAGCTACAAACCACAGGAAATTATTAAATTTTAACGATGCTGAACTATACTATAAAAAAGCCATTAATTTAACTACAAACCCAAACAGTGCACTTACGTACAAAAACAATTTAGCAGCCTCTTATATTAGTGCTAAAAAATATACTAAGGCAATTACTTTATTAACTGAGGTATATGAAAATGATTTAACCCAAAATGATAAAAAACAAGCAGCAAGGGTACTAGATAACTTAGCCTATGCTAAATGGTTAAACGGCAGTACACATAATATAGAGGCAGACTTGCTAAACGCTTTACTACAAAGAACCAAACATAAAGATTTAAAGGGTAAAATTGCTAGTTACACTCATTTAGGCGAGTTTTATTTAGCTGAAAACCCTAAAAAAGCTTCTTCATATTTAGATTCGGTTATTACCTTATCTAAGGTGGTAAAAAACCCTAAAGCTGAAAAAGACGCACTAAGTTTTTTAATTAAAGTACACCCTAAAAATATAAATTATAGAGATCGGTATTTATTTATACAGGATAGTCTTTATAAAAATGATTTAAAAGTAAAAACTCAGTTTGCTAAGTATAAATATGATGATGCCTTAAAAGAGGAATCTATTTTACGACTTGAAAAAGAAAAAGCTCAAAAGGAGTTAGAACTTACGCAACAACGTGCACAAAAGCAGGGATATAGTATTGGCGTTATGGTTCTTTTACTTGGGTTAGGCTTTCTGTTTTACTTTTACACACAGCGCAGTAAAAGGCTAAAACAACAAAACAAATTAGACAAACTACAAGCTACTTTAGAAACCGAAGCACAACTGTCTAGAAAGCTGCATGACGATTTTGGAGCAAAAATAAATCACGCAATGGTATTAGTACAAAGTAATACAGATACCAGTAAAATATTAGATTCTTTAGAAGACTTGTACAAACAAAGTAGAGACTTTTCTAGAGAAATAAACGATGTAGATACAAGTGAAAATTACAAAGACCATTTATATGGTATGTTACAACAAAACAAGCCCCAAAGTACCAAACTAATTATTACAGGTGGTAAAGACATAGATTGGAGTGCGGTAAACAATATAAATAAAACAGTATTGTATAAGGTACTTAGAGAACTAATAATAAACACTAAAAAGCACAGTAAGGCAACAGCAATAAAAATTAACTTTAATCAAACAGCTAAAATTTTAGAGGTTATTTGTTCTGATAATGGTATTGGAGCAGAAAAAAATGCTCTAAATACAAAAAATGGACTACTGAATACGGAAAAGCGTATTAAAGCCATAAACGGAACAATTATATTTGAAACCGACAAACACAAAGGTTTTAAAACCTTAATTAAAATTCCTAATTAAAAAATAGCTGTTTTATGTTTACTAAAGTATTAATAGCCGAAGATTTTCAGGACACCAATAATGGTATAGTAGCTGCTATAACAAAAAAACTATCTATTGCAGAAATTAAAGAAGAATTGTATTGTGACAAAGCTTACAACCGAGCAGTGGTTGCTTGTAATAACAATTCTCCTTTTCAGCTTTTAGTAACAGATTTACAGTTTAAAGAAGGTTATGCAGACCGTAAGCTTACCTCTGGCATAGAACTTATAAACGCCATAAAAAGAGTACAACCAAATATAAAGGTTATTGTAAACTCTATGGAAGATAACCCAACAAAAATAAAAGCCCTTTTTGAAGAGCAAAAAATAAATGGGTTTGTATGTAAAGGTAGAGAAAACCTTAACGAACTTATGATAGCTATACAAGATGTTTATGACGGCAACGACTACGTTTCTCCACAAATAAATATGAACGCTAACAATACAATTATTGAGTTAGATGATTATGATTTTCTTATTTTAAAAGAATTAGCTGAAGGTTTAAGTAAAAAAGAAATTGTACTAAAGTTTAAGCAAAATAATATCTCGCCTAGTAGCGAAAGCACAATAGACAAAAGAATTAGTAAATTGTTTGATGATTTTGAAGCAAAAAACACAACGCACCTAATTGCTAAACTTACGAGAGACGGAATTATTTAATTCCTAAATTACTAATTCATAGAAAACTTTAAAAAAACAGGAAGGTGATCTGATAGGTTTCTTCCTGCTTCCAAATTATTACAGGCTTTAATAAAATCTAGAACATTACCATCTAACTTTTTTATTTGTTTAGAGTAAAAAATATTATCTATTGCGTGGTTTAAATAATTGCCATTAGGACAGGTTCTTTTTAATGTTGTTTTTTTATTGGAAAGAGTTGCATTGTACCCTCTATTTTTTAACTGATTAAAAACTACTTCTTTTTCATTTACATTAAAATCTCCAGCAATTAGTACTGGTGTAGAAAACGAGTTTAACACAAACTTAGATAGCGCCTTAATCTCTGTTTCTGGGTCTCTATTATAGGGTCTAGAATGAAAATTAAGTACTGTAAACTTTTCTTTACCTAAGTAAAAGTCTAACAAAAAAGGTTCTCTATCTATTTCTATATCTAGCTCCTTTACCAGCCGTCCTCTATTTTTAATTTTAATATGTTTTGTTTTCCAAATAAAGGCGTAACGCTCTGTTACATATTTAGAGCTATTAGTAGGGTTGCTAATTACATAGTCCCACTTACTACCTTTTCTATTTAAAATATCAGATAATTTAGCCACCGCTTGTGCACCTCCGTAGCCAGCAACAACCTCTTGTATGGCAATAATATCATAAGTTTTAACAATCTCTGCTATACTATTTAACTCCTCGCTACTCTTTGTTTTTCCAAAATCTCTAATGTTCCAAGAAACTAATTTAACTTCTTCCGTTTGCGAGAATACAGTTAATCTAATTGTAACAAAGAATAAAAACAATAACTTTTTTAACATCTATAATTTATTTTAAATAGCTAAAGTATAACAAAAGTCTGCTAACCTTTTACGTAAATACGTATTTAGCATAGCCATTACGGATATCCGTAATGCTTTATTATTTTATGGTTCTAAATTTGCTTTGTTATTACTAACATATATAACACAAATGGTATTAGGTCTGCTTGCTAAAAAGGTAATGGGGGAAGTTATCCAATTTAGCAAGTAAGACCTCTACTTTACGCAATTCTCTAATATAGTGTAAGTTATTAGTACAAATCTATATTCTCTACCCACAACTACTATGACTAAGCCTTACTACGAAGTAAAAAAGACTATTACTAATACGTTTTACTTTAACCTTAAAACAAGTGAGGATGAAATAATATTATATGGCGAAACTTGCAAAACTCTTAAACTATGCAAGCAGCAAATAATTTTTATTAAACAAAATGCATACGATTATGACTGCTACCAAAGTAAAATAACAAAAAATAATAAGCACTATTTTAATCTTTTGCAAAAAGAAGATATTATACTTGGACAAAGTAATAAGTACAACACTTTAGAAGAAAAAGAACTAGCTATAGCCGCCGTAATGTTATATGCTACTGTTGCTACAATTGATTTTTTAAATGAGAGTGATGAGTAATTAAAAGAAATAAAAAACTATTCAAGTTTAATTGCCACATACAACTTACTAAAACCCTTGCTGATTTTCTGTTCAGTTTTTATTTCCTAAATTAGATACTCATTCACACAGTATTTTTACACAAACCGTTAGCACTCATTAAACATTAAATAAATGAAAGTTACAGCTGAAAAAAATGAAAAAGTTGCTAATATGATATTTGCATCCATTTATCCTCTTTACCTAAATAGGCTGGAGAAAAATGGAAGAACAAAAGAAGAACAAAAGAAGAACTCAATCAAGTAATTAAATGGTTTACTGGTTTTGATGAAAATGCTTTACAAACACTTATTGATGAAAAAGCAACCTTTAGAACTTTTTTTCAAAAAGCCAAAATACATCAAAACGCACACTTAGTTAAAGGAGTCGTTTGTGGCTATAGAATTGAAGAAATAGAGGATGAGTTTGAACTGTACAAGCAATGTAGACGTATGGAAAAACTTATTGATGAATTAGCGAAGGGTCGTAAAATGGAAAAAATTATGAGAACAGAAAAGAAATAAATTACTCTTAACTATATAAAGCAAAACCAATGACATTAATATAGTACAAACTATAAATGAGTATTAAAAAAGCGTATAACATTTAGGCAAATCAATATCACACAAATAAAAATTAGACATAAGATTTACTCTATTTAAGATTTTATTTCTAATTTAGTCTAGATACCACACAACAATATGTAAATAAGCATTTTACACTCATTAAAATAGGTCTTTATGAAAAAATATTTATATTAAATATTCTCTTTTTATTTCTTGGCCACAATGTTAAAAATCAAAAGGCTACTTTATTAAAATAAAAATTGTTCTTTTAGAGAAAAATACTCGTACACAAAATCAAAACTATAAAATGAATCGTATCCTCTTAGTTGCTATAATATCCATTTTAATTTCTTGTAACCAATCTGATAATTCGGAAGAAGCTCCAACTTTAAATAGCGCTATTCCCATTTATAACCAAGCCTATAATGAAAATTTTGAACCAGATAAAATTGAAGATATTCTTGTAAATGCAAAAAACGGATATGTTTTACTTGACCCATTTGCAGATAATGTTTCTGCTTCAATTGCAGCAATAAAGGCAAACGGAAATGAGGTTGGCGCCTATATTAGCATTGGTACAGGTGAAAACTACAGAGATGACTTTACTAAAATGACACCTTTTTTAGTAACTACATCTTGGGGAGAGTGGCCAGATGAATATTTTGTAAATTCTACAACCACTGGCATACTAGATATAATGAAAGCACGTATAGACCAAATAGCCTCTTGGGGCTGTGATTGGGTCGAATTTGATAATATGGATTGGTGTTATGATGATGAATTAAGGGCTACTTATGGGTTTCAGGTTACAGAAGAAGAGGGTATAGCTTATTATCAAGAACTCTGTGATTATGTTCACCTAAAAGGAATGAAATGTATGGCTAAAAATTTGGTAGAACACGCTTCTAATTTTGATGGTGTTTTATATGAATCTTATAGCAATGATAAAAATTGGTGGAACCAATCTGGAGCTCAAAGCTTTTTAGACTCAGATAAACTGGTTATCATAAACCATTATAACGAAACCAATTGTGGCCAAGTGTATTCTGAATATAAAGGTATTTACAATTCTGATTTATCCTTTATCTGTGAAGATGCCAATTTGCAAAAATATGTTCACTATAACGAGTAATTCTAGTATCAAAAAAAAGTCATTATTGTTTTACTAGGTCTGCTTTTGTGTAAAAAGAACTCGTGTAAAAAATCATAAAATTTGTAATTAGTTGCTAGTTATTATTTAATAATTTTTTTTAGAGTTTTGCCTTATTTTTATTTACTAAATTAGGTATTTATAATTCTACTTTTTATCCTAGTCACTAAATTGACTACGACTTTGTTCTTAGCATAACTACGTATTTTTTTAACTTAATAAAAAAGAAAATTGATAAACATCATTAATATCAATCTCATAGCAGACATAAAGACTAACTTTTAAATAAAGTTTGTAGAATTAGAATAGAAAACAGATAGCTGCTATTATACTATATAAAATTATGGAAATATTTGAAAATATAAGTAAGTGGATGAATGAACATCCTGTTTCTACAAATATTATTAAATATTTAATTTGGGCTGTATTTATATTGTTTATAATTGCTTTTCTAAGACGACTTTTAAGAAAAAAGCTACCAGACACAGGAGTAAGATACAAATCTCAAAAAGCAGTTGAATTTTTTGGCTATGTACTGCTATTAATAATTACAATATCTTTCTTTACAGGTAGTATCAAGGACTTTGCACTCGCTGTCGGGTTTCTTACAGCTGGCATTACAATAACACTACAAGAGTTAATTCTAAGTGTAGCTGGCTCTTTCTATATCTTTTTTGTTGGTGTATACAAGCCCGGAGACAGAATAGAAATTAATAATATAAAGGGAGATGTAATTGATATTGATAGCGTATACACAACTATGATGGAAATTGGAGAATGGGTTTCTAGTGATAATTATAGTGGTAGAATTGTTAAGTTAAGTAACGCCTTTGTTTTTAAAGGACCTGTATATAATTATTCTAAAGACTTTCCTTTTGTTTGGGACGAATTTAATATTCCTATAAGATATGGTTCTGATGTAGAATTAGCCAAAGCTATTGTAGTAAAAATTGCTTCTGAAACCTTGTCTGAATAT
Source organism: Cellulophaga fucicola (assembly GCF_900119145.1). GTDB lineage: Bacteria > Bacteroidota > Bacteroidia > Flavobacteriales > Flavobacteriaceae > Cellulophaga > Cellulophaga fucicola. The sequence goes on from NZ_FPIY01000003.1 coordinate 265,914, forward strand.
GTATCAAAATCTATATCAGAATGGAGCCAAGTTGTAAACAAATTTTATATTGAAAATGCCGAAGTCGACCCTACTTTAGCAATAACTATGACAGATAATTGGATACAGTTTAATCTGCGTTATATAGTAGATTATAAAAAAAGGAGATACACAAAAAGTATATTAAATGAGTTAATTGGAAAAGAAATTCAAAAGACAGACGGCAAAGTAAAACTAGCTTCTACTACTTTTGAAATTGTTCAAATACCTAATATTAACATAAAAAAAGAATAAAAAATAGTGCAAAACAGCGTGTTTAATTAATTATTTGGCAGGGTCCTGTTTACGTAATTACTACTCCTAATTTGAACAAAATTAAAATGGAAGAAAAAACAGATGAATTAGACCACTATTTAGACAATCACTATATACATCGTAGTAATTGGTTAAGAGCTGCTGTCCTTGGAGCTAATGACGGAATTTTATCAACAGCAAGTATTGCAATTGGTGTTGCTGCTGCAAGTAACTTAAGAGAACCTGTTATTTTGGCAACATTAGCTGGGTTGGTTGCTGGCGCTTTATCTATGGCCGCTGGAGAATATGTTTCTGTAAGTTCGCAAACAGATGTTGAAAAAGCTGATATTGAACGAGAAAAGAAAGAATTATTTGAGATGCCAGAAATTGAATTACAACGACTAGCTGAAATTTATGAAAAAAGAGGTTTAAAAAAAGAAACAGCCTTAACAGTAGCTAAAGAATTAACGGAGCACGATGCTTTAGGAGCACATATTAGAGACGAATTAGGAATTAACGACATTAGTCAAGCTAAACCTATACAAGCTGCATTTGCTTCTGGCGCAGCATTTACAGTTGGTGGGTTACTTCCTTTTTTAGTAACGCTCTTTCTGCCATTAAAAAGTATGGAATATTCTCTTTACAGTTTTGCCCTATTTTTTCTTATTATTTTAGGTGCATTAGCAGCTAAAACAGGCGGCTCTAGTATTAAAAAAGCTATTGTTAGAATTACATTCTGGGGAACTGTTGCAATGGGACTAACTGCTCTAGTTGGTTATATTTTTAACGTAAATGTTGGGTAAACACTACCTACAATTAACACTAATACTTAGTTTTTGTTCTCTCACAATAAAACTCCAGTTTTTCTATTCAGTTTCTATTTGCTAAATTAGGAGCTTAAACACAAAACAGTAAAGCTATAAAAAATGGAAAGATTTAGTAAAAAATACATCAGCACAAAAGAACTAGAATGGGAAAAACTTGGTGGTGGAGTATCAAGAAAGTTCTTAGGTTACGATAACCAAATTATGATGGTAAAAGTAAAGTTTGAAAAAGGTGCATTAGGAGCGCCTCACCAACATTTTCATACACAAGCTACTTTTTGTGTTTCAGGTAAATTTGAATTTGAAATTGATGGAGAAAAGAAAATCGTAGAAGCAGGAGACGGTGTCTATATTGAACCTAATTTATTACACAGTGCTGTTTGCCTAGAAGAAGGAATGTTAATAGACACATTTAGCCCTGTAAGAGAAGATTTCTTAAGTGGTGGCGGTGTATCTTATTTTGGAGATAAATAGTCTTAAAAAATTACAAATGCGTAGTACTGCTTACTTGCACTGCTACGCATATACTACTCTTTACCTACACACATTACTGTATTTAAATATCTTACCCAAATTAAAGGCTATATACATAGCAAAATAGTATATGAAACTAAAAGCAGTAATAATTACTCTAATAGGGCTTTGTTCTACTTTAAATGCGCAATCGAAAAAAGAAAATAACCTTAACTCTATAATTACCAGTTTTGCAAACAGTATAAAAAAAGACATAGAAGAAGATAATACTAAAGGCAGTATATCTATTGCTATAGTAAAAGGAAATTCTATTATTTGGTCTGGTGCTTATGGGTATGCGGACTACAATAACAATTTAAAGGCAGATTCCGCAAGTATTTATCGTACAGGATCTATCTCTAAATCTTTTACAGCCTTTTTAATGATGCAACTGGTTGAAGACGGAACTATTAAATTAGATGACCCAATAGAGAAGTATTTGCCAGAGATTAGTGAACTAAATGGTTATTCAGATGCAACAAAAATCACTTTTAAACATTTAGCCAGTCATACATCTGGATTAATTAGAGAACCCAAATTAAAGAATGCTGCCTCTGGTACTATTGAAGAATGGGAAAGTAAAGTTTTACAATCAATTCCAAAAACATCTTTTAAATATAAGCTTAGAGAACAATACAGCTATTCTAACATAGGCTACGCAATTTTAGGATTAGCCATTTCTAGAGCCGCAAAAAAATCGTTTATAACATTGGTTAAAGAGAAAATATTTAATCCGTTACATATGACCAATAGCTTTTTTATTGTACCCAAAGACAGAATAACTCATCTTGCAAAAGGTATGGACACCTCTTCTGCTGGAAAAAATAACTCCAAAGCAGAACTAGAGCATAAAGGTCGAGGATATAAGGTACCAAATGGTGGTATTTATGCTACACCTAATGATTTAGCAAAATTTGCGGCAGCTAATATGGGATATACAACATTACTAAGCAAGCATAGTTTAGACACAATGCAAAGCAAGCATACGCCAGAAGAAAATTATGGCTTAGGCTTTTTTCTTTATCAAGATAGTAACGTTTCTACAGTTGGCCACGGCGGAGGAGTTGCAGGTTATACTTGCTGTCTTTTTTTTGATAAAGAAAGCCAGTACGGAGTAATCTTAATGCGAAACTATAATAACGGCAATACTAAACTTATTTCAGCTTCTAAAGAATTAATTAGAAAATTGAAAAGCCCCTCTAAAAATTAGTTTAGAGAGGCTTTTTTTATTTTCTTTTTTTCTTCCATGGGGCATTCTTTTTCCAGTTACCCGCCATTATACAACCATATGGTAAAACTTCATCTACAACTTTCCCTAGGTCAAAATCGTTCATTTGCCTACGTACACTAGCTGCATTTTTATATGCACTTGGCAATTCTGTTATATCAATTTCATTAGAATAAAAACGAACATCTAAATTTTTAGTTTCTTCGTTAAAAATATCTTCTAAAGTACCTAATTTACTTTTTCTATGCTGTGTTCTACTCATATTTCTACCTGCTCCGTGAGGTGCAAATCCTAAATTTGTTGAGGTTGTTTCTCCTTCAACAATTAAAACTGGTTCCGCCATATTTAACGGTATTAATCTAGGACCTGTGATGTCTGGCATAAATTTTTTATCTAGCGGAGTTGCTCCTTTTGCATGGTAAAACAAATCACCATCTTTAAATACAAAATTATGTTCGTTCCAATACCTATTCTTTTTTTCCACCCCAAGCTTTTCTAAAGTAGCATGATGCAAACATTCGTGATTCTTTTTTGTCCATTTCCTTACTATCTGTAAAGCTTTCCAGTACTCTTCTCCTTCTTCTGTATTAAAAGGAATCCAAGCATTTTGCTTTAATGTTTCTGGAGATAACTCTTTTCTAAAACGTTCTGCAACTTTCATACCTTTGGAATATAAGTTTGCTCCAAGTCCCCTACTTCCGTGGTGTGTAATCATCATTGTATTTCCTGTTTTTTTTGATGTACCTACAAACAAAAAATGATTACCATCTCCTTGAGTTCCCAAATGTGACCTAGCAACAGAAATACATTTTTGATTATTTAAAAAGTAATTAGCCTCTATTTCCTCTAATAGGTCTGATGGAAATCTAAATTGAGAGTCTCTTGACCTACCACCTGGTCCAAAATGTGTAATACTTTGTGCTACGTCTAAAACATCTTTGGGACTAACTTTTCCAAAGTCAGTTAACATTACGGAACAACAAATGTCTGCACTATGCATACCTGGATGAATTGCATTATTTGCTACAGCCACTCCACCTACAGGAATAGTACCTATTGGGCCAGTTGGGCAAGCATCTGGCATTATTACTCCTGATACAATAGTTGGTGTTTTCATTAACTCTACCATTGTATCTGTAACATTCTTTACATTTACCTCCTCTATCTCATTCTCTGCTTTTATATTAATATTAAATAGAACTTTATTGTTATTTAAGCCTAAAGGTTCTGGAAATTTAAAATTGGTTAAATATGTTGTTAATGCATTTCCTTTTAAATCGTTATCATTAATAAAATTTAGAGCTTCTTTAAACCATTTAGCTGGCTTATATCCCATTTTAATTAAATCTTCTCCTGTAATTCTCTTTTTGTTTTCCATATTTACCTTTTTTAACTCCGCCGACTCCTTGTTCGGCGGAGTACTACAAATAACCTTTACTAAGGTCTTAATTATGATTCCGGTACAAATATTAGCCCTACCTACGCAATCATTTTGCGTAGGTAAAAAAAAGTTATACTTTTCTATAAAAATATTTTATGTCCGTTAACAAAAATGCTTTAATTAGGTATAAAACAATTGATAAATGCCTTCAAAATAGATACCGTAAATGGACATTAGAAAGTTTAATATCTTCTTGTTCTGATGCACTTTATGAATATGAAGGAAGAGAAATTAATGTGAGCAAGCGAACTATACAATTAGATATACAAATGATGAGGAGTGATAAACTAGGTTACAATGCTCCTATAGTTGTTTATGATAAAAAGTTTTACAAATATGAAGATGAAAGCTTTTCAATAACTAATATTCCTTTAAATGAAAATGATATGAATGTGTTATCTGAAACAGTTGAAATGCTAAAACAATTTAAAGATTTTTCACTTTTTAGTGAACTTGGTGGAATTATACAAAGGTTAGAAGACAAAGTATATTCAGAAAAAACTCAACAGTCTTCAATTATTCATTTAGACAAAAATGAAAAATTAAAAGGACTTGAGTTTTTAGATGTTATATATCAAGCAATATTAAAAAAAATAGCAATAAAATTAACTTATCAATCCTTTAAAGCAGAGACGCCCTCTGTAATTGGCTTTCATCCTTATATTTTAAAAGAATTTAATAATAGGTGGTTTTTAGTTGGTAGAAAATCAGAACAAATTGTAACTTTTGCTTTAGATAGAATTATTAATATAGATTATGATACATCTATAGAATATAAATTAGATAATTTTGATGGCGACAAATATTATAAAGATGTAATAGGGGTTACAGTTACTAATATTAGAGCAGAACGTATACAATTTTGGGTAGATAAAAATAACGCTCCATACGTAGAGACAAAACCTTTTCATAGGTCTCAAAGAATTATAGAAAAAACAGAGGATGGAGTTATTTTTAACATTTTTGTAAAAATAAATTTTGAGCTAGAAAGAATGATTTTAGGTTTTGGAGATTCTATAAAAGTTATTAAACCTAAAAAATTAAGAGAAAGAATACACTCAAAACTACAAAAGGCCAATAAATTATATGAAAAATAGAATTAGTAGTAATTTATATACTACTAATCGTTATTAAAACCAAAAAAGCCTTTACATTTCTGTAAAGGCTTTTGTTTGCTTGTGGTCCCACATGGGCTCGAACCATGGACCCCCTGATTATGAGTCAGGTGCTCTAACCAGCTGAGCTATAGGACCCGCAAATTGCGGATGCAATATTACTATTTATTTTGTTACAATCCAAAATAAGATTGCAGTTATATTTACTTTTTTATTTGGCTACCGTTGGCGCTTCTTGGCAAAGCTCTATTAATGTGCCATTTGTACCCTTAGGATGTAAAAAAGCAACTAGCTTATTATCTGCTCCTTTTTTAGGTGTTTCATTTAAAACCACAAAACCTTCTGCTTTTAAACGTGCAATTTCTGCAACTATATTATCCACAGCAAAAGCTATATGGTGTACACCTTCTCCTTTTTTTGCAATAAACTTTGCTATAGGGCTATCTTCTTTTGTTGCCTCTAACAATTCTATTTTATTTGGTCCTTGCATAAAAAAAGAAGTCTTAACACCTTCAGACGCTACTTCTTCTTCCTTATAACTTGGTGTTCCTAAAAGCTTTTCAAACAAGATGTTAGATGCTTTTAAGTCCTTAACTGCTATTCCTATATGTTCTATTTTTTGCATAATCGATCTTTAAAAATATAAAAGCTAAAATTACAACAATAAATCTTTTGCGTAATCCCTAGGATACTAGGCTAAGGTATAGGAGTCTAATGATATAAATTGTACTTTTGCCCCATGGAAACTCAAAGACAGAAAAAAATAGGAGGCGTAATACAAAAAGATATCGCAGATATCTTACAACGCGCAGTGATTGATGGAGGTTTGCGTGGAACACTTATATCTGTTTCTAAGGTGGTTGTTACTACAGATTTGTCTATAGCTAAAGTATATATTAGTATTTTTCCTCATAAAAATTCGAAAGAACTTTTAGAAGGTATACAGTCTAACCAACCGCTTATAAAGCACGAACTTTCTCAACGTACCAAAAACCAATTACGTCGTGTACCAGAATTGTTATTTTTTATAGACGATTCCTTGGAGTACATAGATGGTATAGAAAAATCTTTAAAAAGGGAAGAAAACCCAATAGAGAACCCAGATTTATTAGAACGCAGAAAAAAATCTTAAGATTGAATTTTCCGCTGTACATCGCTAAGCGATACTTACGTTCTAAAAGCAGTCAAAACGCTGTAAATATTATCAATTTTATTACTTTTTTAGTTATCGTAATTGGTTCTGCAGCGCTTTTTATTGTTTTGTCTGGCTTTGCCGGATTAAAAACATACAGCCTTAGTTTTAGTGAAAGTTTTGATCCCGATTTAAAAGCTTCTCCCTTAACCGGAAAATTTATATCGGTTTTACCTGAACAAGAAGCTAAATTATCTAAAATAGATGGTGTACTTGCCTTTTCTAAAGAACTAGAAGAAAAGGTATACTTTTTACATAACGAGAAAAGCCATATTGGTTACATTAAAGGCGTAGATAACAACTACAACAAAGTTACAGGTATAGATAGTACGTTATATTTTGGTGAGTGGTTAATAGACAGCCAGAGAGGTGTAGTTGGTATTGGTATTGCTAATTTGCTAGGCTTAACTATAAACAATTACAGAAGCCCATTACAAATACTAGTTCCTAAATCTAAAAAAGGAGCTATTAACCAAGGCGGACTAAACAAGGCTCCGTACAACCAACACAATGTTGTGATTAGCGGTATGTATAACGTTGCCGAAGATTTAGACAAAAAATACTTATTTACAGATTTACCTGTAGTACAAAAGCTTTTAGAAAAAGATAGCTTACAGGTTTCTGCTCTAAACTTTAAAATAGACGCAACTAAAGATATTGCTGCCATTAAGCAGAGCATTACTACTGTTTTACAAAATAATGTGATTTTAAAAGATAGACAGGAGCAAAATAGTACGCTACACCGTATGTTAAACACAGAGAACCTGGCAACATACCTAATTTTTACCTTAGTGCTTATTATTGCCTTATTTAATGTTGTAGGCGCTATTATTATGATGATTTTAGACAAGCAACAAAACTCTAAAACACTTTACTACTTAGGTACTACAATTAAAGAGTTACGAAGTATTTATTTTGTGCAAGGCACCTTGGTTACTAGTATTGGTGGCTTGGTTGGTGTTTTTATAGGATCTCTACTAATATGGTCGCAATTAGCCTTTGGATGGCTTAAAATAAACGCATTTTTAGCATACCCTGTAGAGTACAAGCTATTAAACGTTGCTATTGTTTTAGCCACTATTATAGTATTGGGTCTTATTTCTGCAAAAATTGCTAGTAGTAGAATAAGTAAAAAGTTAATTACTCAATAAAATTACTTCTTTTTAGAAATTCTACCCCGTAATTAAAACTTTACACTAAAGACTTTGTACTTAATATTTTTTTAGGACTTTGTACTACTCCACTAAGAAAACTGGTAATCTCCAAACTTATCTAAAACTGCATCAAACGTGGCAAAAACATCTGGAGATTCATCACTAGTAACCATTTTCATACGATATTCTTTAAAATCTGGAATACCTTTAAAATAGTTTGTATAATGTCTGCGTGTTTCAAAAACACCTAGCTTTTCACCTTTCCAATCAATTGCCATTTGTAAATGCCTACGAGCTGCCTCTACACGTTCTTGCATTGTTGGTGGTGCTTTGTGTTCTCCTGTTTCTATAAAATGTTTAACCTCGTTAAAGAACCAAGGGTAACCAATGCTTGCTCTACCTATCATAGCGCCATCTAAACCGTACTCGTCTCGCATTTTTACCGCTGCTTCTGGTGTATTTACATCACCATTACCAAAAACAGGAATATGCATACGTTGGTTATTTTTAACCTGAGCAATTGGTGCCCAATCTGCATCGCCTTTATACATTTGTACACGTGTTCTACCGTGTATAGCTATTGCTGCACAACCTACATCTTGTAAGCGTTCTGCAACCTCAACAATTTTAATAGAGTCTGCATCCCATCCTAAACGGGTTTTTACTGTAATTGGCAAGTTGGTATGTTTTACCATAGCATCGGTTAACTTAACCATTAGGTCTATGTCTTTTAAGATACCTGCTCCTGCACCTTTACTTACTACCTTTTTTACGGGACAGCCAAAATTAATGTCTATTATATCTGGATTAGATTTTTCTACAATCTCTACAGATCGTAACATAGAATCTAAATTTGCACCAAAAATTTGTATGCCTACTGGGCGTTCTTTTTCATAAATATCTAATTTCATAACGCTTTTTGCAGCATCACGAATTAAACCTTCTGATGATATAAACTCTGTATACACCACATCTGCTCCTTGTTCTTTGCATAACGCTCTAAACGGTGGGTCGCTTACGTCTTCCATTGGTGCTAACAACAACGGAAAATCTGGTAACTGTATGTCTCCTATTTTTGGCATTCGGCAAATTTACAACATATCCGCTATCTAAAAAATAGAAAAGATTCTATCTTAACCCTATGTCTTTAGAAATTAATAACCTTACGTACTTAGGAGTATATACCATTGGTAGTTTTTAAACATAAAAAAAGCGAAAATCCAATTAAGGAATTCCGCTTTAACAATTTATAGTTGTTAGCTAGTGTGTCGCTTATTCGTTAGAAGCCATTAATGCAAAAAACTTATCTATGTTAGGTAAGATTACAATACGTGTTCTTCTATTTTTAGCTCTATCTTCTTTAGAATCGTTAGATGCTAAAGGCTTATAGCTACTTCTACCAGATGCAATTAATTTCTCTGGTGCTACATTATATTTAGTTTGTAATTTACGTACAATAGATGTTGCTCTTAATACACTTAAGTCCCAGTTATCTGTTACTTTAGGAGTACTAATAGATCTTGCATCTGTATGCCCTTCTACCATAACTTCAATGCTAGGCTCAGAGTTAATAACGTCTGCTAATTTTTGTAAAATAGCATCTGCTTTGTTGCTTACATTGTAGCTAGCAGTGTTAAATAATAATTTATCAGAAATAGAAATCATTACAACAGTATCGTCAATATCAATTGCGATATCATCATCTTCATTTAAACTATTTGTACCAATAGATTTTTTTAAGTTATGAGACAATGCTAAGTTCATAGAATCTTTAAGTGTTTTAGCACCCATTAATTGTTCTGGACTAACGTTTTTTAATGTCTCACGCATTTTAGCTTTAACATTGTTAGAAATAACTGCACCATCTGCAGAAATTAATTTAGCATCGTTATCTTCTGTTAAAGCAGTAATTTTAGAGTTGTAATCTGCAACTCTTGCTTCAATTTTAGCAAATTTTGCTTCTAACTCTTCTTTTTCAACAGCAGTCTTGGTTAATTGACTTTTAGTTTCACCGTGAGCTTGTTGCAATTCTACATATTTCTTTTTAGAAACACATGATCCCAATAAAACTACTGCGGCTAACGCTAATGATATCTTCTTCATAATTTTAAGTTTTGTTTTGTTCTGCTATAGATACGGGTAGAAACTAAAAATAGATTTTTTACAATTAATATTTACACACTAACAACTAATTATCAAATAGATACGACTCAAAAAAAATAAGAATTAAACAACTCAAAACATCACTTTTAAGCTATTTTAAGCCTAAAAAACAAGAAATAACTACTCTTAAAAGGCAAAAGAACCCTTGTCTTGTTCATTTTCTTTATCTAAATTATAGACCCTTTAAATATTAGACGTTCATAACCTATAAAATATAAACTATATTTGCAGCTACTTTAGTAATATATATGAAGAATATTAGGAATTTTTGCATTATTGCACACATAGATCACGGAAAAAGTACATTAGCAGATAGGCTTTTAGACTTTACGGGTTCTGTGACAGACCGTGAAAAACAAGATCAACTTTTAGATAGTATGGACTTGGAGCGAGAACGTGGTATTACCATAAAATCGCACGCCATACAAATGGACTTTGAATATAAAGGAGAACAATATATTCTAAATTTAATTGATACTCCTGGCCACGTAGATTTTAGCTATGAGGTATCTAGATCTATTGCTGCTTGTGAAGGTGCTTTATTAATTGTAGATGCTGCACAAAGTATACAAGCGCAAACAATATCTAACCTATATCTTGCTTTAGAAAACGATTTAGAAATAATTCCGGTTCTTAATAAGGTAGATTTACCTAGTGCAAACCCAGAAGAAGTAACAGATGATATTGTTGAGCTTTTAGGTTGCAAACCAGAAGATGTTATACACGCAAGTGGTAAAACTGGCTTTGGTGTAGATAATATTTTATCTGCAGTTATAGAACGTATACCTGCACCAGTTGGTAACGTAGACGAACCGTTACAGGCATTAGTGTTTGACTCTGTTTACAATCCTTTTAGAGGTGTAGAAACATATTTTAGAGTTATTAATGGTGAAATTAAAAAAGGACAAAAAATAAAATTTGTAGCAACTGGCAAGAGTTATTTTGCAGATGAAGTTGGTACATTAAAACTGTCACAGGTTATAAAGCAAAGTGTAAAAGCTGGTGATGTTGGTTACTTAATTACAGGTATTAAAGATGCCCGTGAGGTTAAAGTGGGTGATACTATTACAGACTCTGCAAACCCAACAGTTAACCCTATTGCAGGTTTTGAAGATGTAAAACCAATGGTATTTGCTGGTATTTACCCTGTAGATACAGATGAGTTTGAAGAATTACGTTCTTCTATGGAGAAATTGCAGTTAAATGATGCCTCTTTGGTTTTTGCACCAGAAAGTAGTGCTGCTCTTGGTTTTGGTTTTCGTTGTGGCTTCTTAGGAATGCTACATATGGAGATTATACAAGAACGTTTAGAGCGCGAGTTTAATATGACTGTTATTACAACAGTACCTAACGTTAGTTACCACGCATTTACTCGTAAAGACCCAGATACGCCACTTATTGTTAATAACCCTACAGATTTACCAGACCCGTCTAGTGTAGACCGTGTAGAAGAACCATATATTAAAGCTACCATTATTACAAAATCTGATTTTGTGGGTAATGTTATGTCTTTATGTATAGAGAAACGTGGACAAATTACAAATCAGAATTACTTAACACCAGAGCGTGTAGAGTTGTCTTTTGATATGCCACTTGCAGAAATTGTTTTCGATTTTTATGATAGATTAAAAACAGTATCTAAAGGGTATGCTTCTTTTGATTATACACCTATAGGTATGCGCGTATCTAAATTAGTACGTGTAGATATTTTATTAAACGCACAACCGGTTGATGCTTTATCTGCTCTTATACACGCAGACAATGCCGTACATATTGGTAAAAAAATGTGCGAGAAGTTAAAAGAGTTAATCCCAAGACAACAGTTTGATATTCCTATACAGGCTGCAATTGGAGCTAAAATTATCTCTAGAGAAACAACTAAGGCTTTACGTAAAGATGTTACCGCTAAATGTTATGGTGGTGATATTTCTAGAAAACGTAAACTTTTAGAGAAACAGAAAAAAGGTAAAAAACGTATGCGCCAGGTTGGTAACGTAGAGGTACCACAAGAAGCATTTATGGCCGTATTAAAGCTTAACGATTAATTTTATTACATTGTAATTTACAATTTTTAGATATAGAAAAACCTTCATTTAATAATGAAGGTTTTTGTTTTTAATACAAACCTGTCTAAACTCTATTACTCTAAACAAGTTTGTTATTACTTTACACCATAAACAAGGTTTTAGTGTACTGTACTTTAAAATTAGAGTACAAAAAAACCGCCTTAAACATACCACTGTTTAAGACGGTTTTACAACTAATAACCAACCTAAAAATTCTTCTATTTTGTTCGTAGTCTCTTCACTGTTTTTACATCGTTTGTAGACTTCGTTCTTTTTTTATCTGTTACAGAGGCATCACCTTTTATGTACTCTCTGTATCCTACTCCTGTAAAGTCATAAACCGTGCCAGAGTTTGGATGATACAATTCTATTGTTCTATCATTTATTACATAAAGCTCAAAATAATCGTCTCCTAAGTAATCATAATCTAACTCTAATAATTTTAAAGTTTCATCACCATCAACGTCAAACACTTTATAATCACCTTCGTAATCCCAAGTTAAGTTGTTAGGGCGTGTACCATTGTTATCTATAGAAGACCTAAATGTATCTGTACCTCTATCTGTAAAAAACTGTAAAAAGTTCTCTGCATCAAAATCATTTATAGCACCCTCTTCACTTGTGTATGTTTTTTCCCAAGCATTGTATTCTTGTAAAAAGTACTTTAGGTTATCATAAAAAACATAATCATAATCAAACGTGCTTTGCCTGTATCCTTTTAAATAGTAAGATGTGTTTGTAGCAACATCTAACAACTCTAATGTATTGCTGTTAACAACATAGACCTCTAAAGGCCATCTACCATCTACAGCGTGGTTAATACGTATACCATCATTAAAAACATCGTAATTACCAACATCTATACCGTAGCCATTACCTGTTTTACCAATACCAACAATATTATTATTAGCATACAAACGGCCATTGTTAAATGTTATGGTAAATGCACGTTGTAAAAAAGGCACTTCTCCGTTTCCTTGGGTAGCATTAATATCTACATACCAAAGATCATATTTATGAATCGCATTTTCTACAGAAATTCCTGGCTCTATATAATCGTGATCAATTATAATCTCTGAGTAGCAAGATGAAACTAAAGTTCCCAATAGCAGTAATCCAAATAGTAGTTTTGTTCTCATAATAAAAATGTATTGGTTCTGTTTACTCTAAAACAAAGGCTGTGCCAAAAATTACAAACCACTGATTAACAACGAGTAATAAAAACAAAAACAGCTAAACTTATTTCTTTTGTATAGGTTGATGTTTTAAAAAGAACATAAATTAGCTAAAAAAACACTAGCACTAGTACACACATTCTTTTGTTAATTTGATAATCTACAGGCACCAAATTTCCGCTATCATCAAAATTTTATCTACTTTTGATTTACTAAATCAATTTTATGAAAAATACTACAAAATTCGCTGTTTTAGGTGGTGGTAGCTGGGCTACTGCAATTGTAAAAATGCTTACCGAAAATGTAAGCACAGTAAATTGGTATATGCGTAATACAGATGCCATTGCGCATATTAAAGAGCACAGTCACAACCCTAATTATATAAGCGCCGTAGAGTTTAATGTAGATCAGTTAGAGCTGACTTCAGATATTAACACTGCTATTTCTAATGCCGATGTTGTAATTTTTGCAATTCCGTCTGCCTTTTTAGTAAAAGAATTAGAAAAGCTAACGGTTTCTTTAGAAGGTAAAATTATATTTTCTGCTATTAAAGGTATAGTACCAGAAACCGGATTAATTGTAGGAGAACATTTTAACCAGACCTATAATGTACCATTAAATAATATAGGTGTTATTGCAGGTCCTTGTCATGCAGAAGAGGTTGCACTAGAGCGTTTATCTTACCTTACAATTGCCTGTGCAGATGAGAAAAAAGCAAAATTAGTGGCTAAAAACTTAAGTAGCGATTATATAAAGACAAAAACATCTGACGATATTATTGGCACAGAATACGCTGCTGTATTAAAAAATATTTATGCTATTGCTGCTGGTATGGCTCACGGTTTAGGCTACGGAGATAACTTCCAGAGTGTACTAATGAGTAATGCTATTAGAGAAATGAAACGTTTTATTAAACGTGTACACCATATGAAACGTAACATAAACAACTCGGCTTACTTAGGCGATTTACTTGTTACAGGATACTCTGTTTTTAGTAGAAATAGAATGTTTGGTAATATGATTGGTAAAGGATACACCGTTAAAAGTGCTATGATGGAAATGAGTATGGTAGCAGAAGGCTATTACGCAACCAAGAGTGCACACTTATTAAACGAAAAACACACTAAAAAGTCTAAAACACCAATTATAGATGCTGTTTATGCTATTTTATATGATGGTAAAAACCCTAAAAAAGTGTTTAATAATTTAACTGAAAAATTAGACTAACACAAACAGTACAATACTCTTTTAGTAAAGCTTGTTTTTAAAGTGATCTTATAATTGCTGTAAAAACAAGCTTTTTTATTGGGTCATTAACAAAAACAACATAAATTATAAGAAATTATGGCTTAAGAACGTTTAAACCTTGCAATACCAACAAACCACTAAATAACCTACAACAATGAAAAGCATTAAATCTGTACTATATAGAATTGTACTTATAATTGTATGCTCTCTTTTGGCAAAATCTTGTGTCACAGATTACGTGTACAAAGGTGATAAGGATAAAATAGAACAGCGCCAACAAATGCTAGACGATAACACTTTTGTTATGGCAGATTTGTCTAGTGAATACACAGAAACAACTGTTGCTAGGGTAATAAAAACATATAAGTTTAATTATTCTTTTACAGTAGACGGACGTGCATATACAGACGAAATTTCTTTAACAGAGTTACCAAGCTTTCCTAAGCTAAAACTGTACTATTTAAAAGAAGACCCTAATATAGTATCTGAAGATCCACAAAGCGAAATTACTACAGAAAATAAAAAAGGAGACTCTATAACAGATCTTTTAGTGGGTATTGTCTGGGGAATTTTAGCTGCATTAATTCTATTATCATTTCTGGGTAAGTCTTATAAAAAAGAACAAAAGACAGCAACACAACTTAAAGAACCAGCTGCGGCAAACACTACTACAACTGCTACACAAGAAGAAGAAAAAATAAACAAAGAACAAGAGCGCAAAGCAAAAGAAGATCCTAATAGGTTTATGCCTAAATAAACTTAAGATAAAATGAAAATTACCAACACTAAGTTTATTGACTTCAATCTAGCATCAGAAGATGCTAGAATTGAAAACTTTTATATAGATTTTATTCTATCTTCTTTAATAGCCGCGCCAATTGCTACTTATTTTTATATAGAGACAGACTCTATACTTTACCTTATAGCTATATTTTACAGTTGTAGATGGTTATATTATATGATTTTTGAAATGATATGTGGACGTACACCTGGTAAATTTGAAACTAGAAGCATTGTAGTAGATGCTAAAAAACAAAGGCCCCATTTTTTAAGATTGGCCATACGCAATTGGATTCGTTTTTACAGTGTCTTATCTGCAGTTAGCGATGATGAAATTGCATTACATGATAAGCTTTCTAAAACCTTTGTAATTCAAGATAAATCGTTAAAAAAAATTAACTTTAAAAAAATTGTATTTCTACTTTTCTTAGTAACCAAAGCTCTTTTTTGGGCAGCAATGTTAAATTTTAAAAATTCAACATCTATCTTATACATTAGTATGTTGGTAGTAACCTTAATTGCTGTAGTTTATACCGTAAACTTATTAATTTCAAAGAAAAAAAACAACCAATAGCCTTAACTAAAAAAACTATGGATGAAAAAATAAAAATATTAAAAATTATTCACCTTGCTATAACAGCAGGTTCTACCTTAGCTTATATTTTTATAGGCGATATTTCTGCGCTACAGAACTTTAAAGTGCCAGAGGTAAACGCAGGTTCTATCATCTTTTTTGCATTACCTCTTATTGCGGTTTTTGCCAGTACGTTTATGTTTAAAAACATACTAAAACAAGCAAAAGACATTAAGACCTTAGAAGACAAATTTGGTGTGTACCAAACCGCATCTATAGTGCGTTTGGCAATTTTAGAAAGTGCAACTTTTATAATTCTATTTTTAAAACAAGACTTTATGCTTTTTGGACTTTTAATTATACTTTATATGGTATTTTTAAGTCCTACTTTAGATAAAATGAAAAACGATTTTGAAAGCGTTCGTTTAAAATAATACATAATACTATGAAAAAAATACTATCTGTTTCCGTTCTCTTTTTATTGTTTTTTAGTGCCTGTAAAGAAACTACATCTTTAAAAATAGAACGAGACGGTGAGCCAGATGTGTTGAATGTTGCTAGTGAAAATGTTGCTATGAACCGAGCTATTGAAGAAGCCAACATAACCCTATCTAACTTTAAAACAGCTATACAAAGCAATAATAAAAACTACTACGGCTTTACGCTAAAACAAAAATTTAAAGATGCCGATGATAACTAAGAACACATTTGGATACAAGATATAACCTATAACAATGCTAAATTTAAAGGTATTGTTGGCAATAAGCCTTTGTACGACATTAATGTAAAGTATGGTGATACTATTGAGATAGATGAATCTAACATTAGTGATTGGATGTATTTTGATGATAAAATAGCCAAAGGCGCATACACTATTAAAGTACTACGCAACCAAATGTCTGCCGAAGAACAAAAACAGTTTGATATACAAAGCGGATTATTATTTGACTAACTAATTACCCAAGCAACCCTATACTATGAAAATAAAACTTATGCTACTTGCCCTAATACTAACAGTTATTGGTTGCAAAACAGACGAACCCGTAAAAATTGCAAACTTATCTAACCTATACGGCGTAGATGGTTTTGTAGACATACCACTAACCATTACAAATACGCAAGAAACAGACAATTACAACACCTACACCATTAGGGCAATTGTTGATACAGATACCATTGGTATGCTTGTAAAGCTTAAAAAAGGAATTAAAGCTGGTTTTGTAAATGGCGAACCTAAAAATATGTTTATAGACCAAGGCGTTAGCTTTATTTCTATGGGTGAGCAAAGTAATATGCTACTAGAGTTTTTAGCTAAAAAATACGAGATTAATAGCAGCAATAACAAACTTAAAGACACACAAGAATTTACTTGTGCAAACCTTAATACCCAAGACATAGATTACAATAAAGGTACTGGTAAATTTAAAATATTTTTAGAGGGTAAGGACGATTATGCTGAGCTGTTCGTAAATTTTGACTTTGCAAAAAACACCATCAATTTAAACGAAAAAGATAACGAGTACAGAGCGCCTCTGTTACGTTTGCTTAAAAAATAACACCAGGTAACATCAGCCTAAAAAATAGTATCATAATTACCATTACTCGTGCTTTGCTATAGTTGCAACTTGTAATTTTTAGTACCTTAGTTTTATGAACAAAATAGACATTAGAACTGTAAACGTTGTGCAGTATGTACAACCCTTACGAGAAGGTGGTTCTTTACCTGCTATTGTTAAGGCAGATGACGACTTTCTTTATGTTTTAAAATTTAGAGGCGCCGGACAAGGTAAAAAAGCCTTAATATCAGAATTTATTGGAGGCGAGCTTGCACGTGCCATTGGTTTAAGAGTACCAGAATTGGTATTTGCTAACCTAGACGACTCTTTTAGCAAAACAGAACCAGACGAGGAAATACAAGATTTGCTTAAATTTAGTGTAGGTCTAAATCTTGGTTTGCATTACTTATCTAGTGCCATAACGTACGATCCGTTAGTAACTACCGTAGACGCACAAACAGCTTCTAAAGTGGTGTTGCTAGACAGTATTATTAGCAATATAGACCGTACTGCAAAAAATACAAATTTACTTATTTGGAACAAGCAATTGTGGATTATAGACAATGGCGCTAGCTTTTATTTTCATCATAACTGGCCATTGTGGGAGAGTCACTTAACAAGAACTTTTCCGTTAATAAAAGACCACGTGTTATTGCAACAAGCAACAGCATTAGACCAAGCAAAAGAAGAAATTACAACCGCAATTACACCACAAATTATAGAAGATATTATTACCAACATACCAGAAGATTGGTTGGTAAACGACACCGATTCTTTAACTCCTGCGCAAATGAGAGCTGCATATACTGCGTATTTAAATGCAAAGCTTACAATGATAGACGCACTCGTAAAAGAAGCAAAAGATGCAAGATAAAGTTACGTTTGAATATGCTGTTATTAGAATAGTACCCAAAGTAGAACGCGAAGAGTTTTTTAACATTGGGGTTATTTTATTTAGTAAACGAAAAAAGTTTTTAGGTGTAAAGTACCATATAGATCGCAACAAGTTAGAGGCCTTTTGTAAAGAGCTAGATTATAACTTGCTTGTAGATTACCTAAAAGCGTGGGAACTTGTTTGCAAAGGTGAACCCGCTGGTGGCGCAATTGGTAAGTTAGAGTTGTCTGATAGGTTTAGATGGTTAGCAGCCTCTAGAAGTACCGTTATACAAAGCTCTAAGACCCATCCTGGTCTGTGTAACAATCCAGAAGCAACCTTAGAAAAATTATTTACCAATTACGTTTTATAATACCATTAAATAACAAAACCATAAATTATGAATTACACAAAACACAGCCTTAAATGTACTTTAACGCTAATAGTAACAGCGTTATTATTATATTCTTGCGGGGCAAAAGACAGCTACCAAACTGTAACTGTAGAAAATAAATACGAGCTTACTTTGCCTTCTTTTTTATCTAAAACAAGTGACTTAAATGATGATGCGTCTTTACAATACCAAAATGCCATAAGAGAGTTTTATGCAATAGTTATTTACGAGCCAGTAATAGACCTAGAAGAAGCCTTAGAAGAAGGAGGCCTAGCAGACAATTATAAAAACGACATTAGTGGGTATTCTAAATTAATGATAGATAACTTTAAGGAGTCTCTAATAAACCCTGTAGTCTCTAAAGCAACAGATACTATAATAAACAATATGCCTGCTAAAATAGTCTCACTTAAAGCTCAAATAGATGATTTAGACATCTTCTATGCTATAGGCTTATACCAAGGTGAAGAAGACTACTACCAATTGCTAACCTGGACACTAGCTAACAAAGAAAATAGGAATAAAGAAGAAATGAATAAAATTCTTTACTCCTTAAAAGAAGTTGAAACAACAGAAGTAGCAGAATAATTTTTGTGCCACTTTACAACTTAAATTAAGCCTTTACTATTTAGATAAACCTCTAAATAGTAAAGGTTTTTCTAGTTCCAAAAGCAATAGCTTCTTTAGTTCTTACTAATTATAATAAACCAAGCCAGAAAAGAGGTTATTTTTCTGGTTTCTATTTAAAAATGTCCTTTAACTTTTATGTGGTATAGACAAAGTATGGACATACAATAAAAATAAATTGTGTTGTATAAAAAATTATACGACACCATTCTTTGTTTAAAAATCACACCACTTTACAGCAATACCAAGTAACAAGCCTATTCTTCGTGGTAAAAAAATTGTATTAAAAAAATAATTTTAATCATCTAATAATCAGCCTGTCTATAAATTGTCCATTGACTTTTATTGCAAAAATAGAGTACTATCGTGGTTGTATTTAATATGGCATTTTACAATTGCCACAGCTATTTTATTGCAATTAGCTGCTAAATAACCATAGACTCAAAATGAGTAGTACTTAATATTAAAATTAAAAAGATGATTAAAAACTCAACAAAAATGATGGTTGCACTATGTGCATCTGCAATGTTATTAACCTCTTGTTACTCGTACACCAGTGTTGTAGGTACAGGAGCTCAAGGAAACAGTGAAACTAAGGAATGGAACCATTACCTAATTTATGGTTTAGCTCCTGTTGGTAGTTCTGACTCTAGAGCTATGGCTGGTGGCGCAGAGAACTATACGGTAACTACATCGCATTCTTTTATTACCGGTTTAGTTACGGGTCTTACTCTTGGTATATACGCACCAACAATTACAAAAGTTATTAAATAATACCAAACCAAAAAGAGAAAGACTAGGGTTAACCTCCTTAGCTTTCTCTTTTACATTTTATATACTTATGAAAAAAATAATATGTTACACCTCGCTATTATTTGCTCTTATATTATTTATAAATATTACGCAGCTATTAATTTCAGACCTTAGTAGACTAACCCATTATGGTATTGGTTATTTATTAGGTAAAGTAATTTTATTATTAGTTTTTTTAGCCATAGCATTCACCACTAAAAAGCATTAATTTTTATCCTAAAAACTGTCCTAATTTTTGTGGTTTTTGCAACAACCAACCCGTTAAACTATACCTGTTTTTGTAAGATTTTAGTACAGCGTGTGGTACAACATCACTCTTAAACAATACGCACCTACCTGCTAAGGGTTCTACTAAAAACGACTTGTTATCTGGTGTATAAATTTCTAGCTCACCACCATCACCCTTTTGCCAATTATCATTTAAATAAATAATAAAAGAAATGGTTCTGTTGTTTCTATTTTTAAATTGATCTAAATGCTTTTTGTAATATCCTCCTGGAGGGTAATTCGCAAAATGAAACTCGTACCCAGCCAAACTTAAAAAACAATACCTATTAAAAACATACATAGCTTGGTCTAGTACATCCCAAAAAGGAGCTATTTCTGTATCTCGTTCTTTATTTAACCAAAAAGTATGGTCTCCACGAATTTCTGTCTGTATCATATTTTTATCTAACGCACCAATACCCGCCTGTGCAAAGTAATCTAGTTTAGATAAAAAGAAGGTTTTAACATCTAGATACGTGTCTGTATCTAAAAAATCGTCAATAATTACGTAGTCGTTACAAGAAAGCTCATCTACCCAGGAGAGCCATTTCTCTGTGTTTTTTTCTGTATTCAATTTCTATTTAAGAAGCTGGTAAATATACCTATAAAAGAATAGTACCAATCAAAAAACAAAACCTAATAGAATAATCTTTTATCTACAATAAATAAGCCTCTTTTAAATAATTACTATCTTTAAAAAAAAGCTACTATGAGTCAAGAACTTAAAGAAAAAGCAATTGCATTTTACAAAACAGCTTACTTAGGTAATCCTAAAAAAGCTGTAGAATTATACGTAGGCGAAGAATATATACAACACAACCCAGATGTAGAAAACGGCACAGAGGGTTTTATAGCTTATTTTGAGCGTATGCAAACTGAATACCCAGATAAAACTATAGAGTTTGTTAGAGCCATTACAGAAGGTAATCTGGTTGCTTTACATACGCACCAAATTTGGCCTGGGAATGACCAATACATTACAATGGATTTTTTTAGGTTTAATACCGCCGGTAAAATAGTAGAACATTGGGATGCTATACAGCAAATACCTAAGACATCTAAAAACCCAAATGCAATGTATTAACCTGCCGCATTTAGTTCTTTACAACTAAAAAAGTGACCAAAAGATACTTTTACTTAAATAGCGTCGTTCTAAATTTTAACCAGTTTTAAGTATACACTTAAAACAAATAACCTTAACCAAATTTATAACCTTATGGACGGACTAAGAGTACTCTTGCTAGTAGCTGGTGTTATTATTTTACTTATCAACTTTTTTATAAACTCTGGTAATATTATTAAAATAGTTACCTACTGTTTTCAAACAAACTCTATTGCCAATTACTGGGATTTAATTTTTAAAAGTTGCTTTAGCGGACGCGCAATTATTTCATCAATAATAGGCCTTGTTTTAGCTATTATCATTTTTATAATTATTACACCAATTGTTTTAATTAGAGGTGCTTTGGGCACTAAAAAAACAGCTGCTTTATTAGACGAAGGTTTAATTTTTCAGTACCAAGATTTAAACTTAGAAAACGACAAACTTGTATTTAAAACCAACATTAATAATGAGCTAGGTATTCAAGTTCCAAATGTTAACGCATCTGGTAAACTTAGAGTAGATGCCATAATCGCTATTAGTGAAATAACAAAAGAGTGCGAAGCTAAAGGCTTAAAATGCGAATATAAGGTAATGCATAAATTACCTCTAGAAAGTAAAACGGAAGCACTTATACCACTATTTTTAACGGTAGACAACCAAGAAATCCCTACATACTTTATGTACACACCAACACACGTACAACAGTATAACAAAATAAGAAACAAGCTATATGCAGCTGGTTATAAAAAGACAATTTATTTTTCTACCATTCAATTTTAAAAAATTAAAAATGACAAAAAAAATACTCGTATGCATTGTCTTTGGTCTTTGCGCTAAGTTTGCTGCCGCACAAGAAATAAATTTATTTATAAAAGATGTAAAAGAAGAAAGACGTTTAGATACAGATGATAGTTATGTAGAACTAACAGCTTTAGTACAAGGTATTAAGATTGATGATCTAAACCAGATAAAAATAAAATCTATTACAAATGCTTCTGCAGATGATGGAAATACCTTACAGAAAAAAGAAAGCTTTTTTGGAGACGATTACAGTAGCGACAACGAATTTAAAATTAAACTAGAAGCGCCAACACGTAAAGCTACTAAACTAGTTAACATTGATGGTGTAATAAAATATTTTAGTCCAACTGAAGCTAATGGCGGAAAAGTAATAATTAACAACCCGCTAGAGAGTTACAACAAAAATTTACTGTCTAAAAAATACAAGGATGTAAAGCTTACTTTGGTAGACAAAGAGGCTTTAGATAAACTAAAAGAGAAGGACGAAAAAGAATACCAGAAAAAGGTTGATGAGCTTAAGGAATCTGGAGTCCTTGGCGAAGGTATGGCAGAAACTGTTGATGCTTTTAAACAATTTTTTGAAGGTTTTGGTGGTTTTGGTGATGAAAATGCCTTGTCGTTTTACCTAGAAGACCCTAAAGAGAAAATTGTAGATATTTTAATCTTTAATGCTGAAGGTAAAAAAATGAACTATGGTAGAAGTCAATACGGAGAACACAAACTTAGTATTAGTTTAAAAGAAGCAGCACAGCCTAACTGGAAGATTGAGATTTTAATAGAAAGTGACGGTGCTTTAAAAGAGCATACATTTAAAGTAGCAAACGTAATATTACCATAAAAATGCAATAACAATACTAGAATAACTTTTAAGTTATTCTAGTATTGTTATCCAAATTACAGCATCGTTACCAACCTCATCTACCACTGTAATTTTATGTACTCCCGGTTTGGGTTTCACAGCAATTTCGTGAAAGTCCGAAGTTTGTTTTACAAACTCATCATCTACATACCAAAAAACCTTGGTTTTTGTTTTAGCGTGTGCCAACTTAAAAACAACCTCATTGGTGTTTCCTTCAAAGTTTTTAGGCAACGTTATTTTTGCGCCGCTTTTAGGGTAAATAAACTCCATTACCTTAGCATTCTCTGTTTTACAATCGTTTCTAAAACTTGGTAACGTTTTATAAGTAACATTGGTTTTTTTATAATAAAACTCTTGTAATGGAGGTAATACAAACCAAGGCTTACTCACCATTGTTTCTAAGGGCTCACAAGACGTATTTACCTGAAACTGTTGCTTAGCATCTAAATGCACCAATTTATGGTACGGACAAGCTTCTACGTAGTTTTGCTTAGCAGGAATCTTTATTTTCTTTACCGGACAAATAGGAGTTGCCAAATACCCGCTAGTAGCACAAACATCTATTTCTGTAAACTCATCTAAAGGTTCTAAAAACCATTTTGTCTTAGGCAGTACATTAAAAACATCGAACAAAATAGGAGCTGCACTAGAAACACCGGTTACATTAGGTCTTCCCTCGCCATCTGCATTACCAACCCATACACCAACAACTTGGTCTTTTGTAACACCAATTGCCCAAGCATCTTTGTTTCCAAAACTAGTTCCTGTTTTCCACGCAATTTGTTTAGAAGAATCATAAAACTCCCAAGACTCTTGTCCTTCTGGTCTGTTTACCTCTTTCATAGCCTCAAAAGTTAAGTACATACTTGCGGCATCAAAAATTGTTTTTTGGGTAGATTTAGATCCAAAATCTACCTCTTGACTATCTTGTAAAATAGGTTCTGCAAACTCTTTTGTATAATACTCGCTAGAGGTTGTATTAAAATGATTTACTGTAGAAGCCATAGAAGCATAGGTTTTACATAAATCCCACAAGCTACTTTCTGCACCTCCTAAAATTAGAGTTAGTCCGTAATGATCTGCTGGCTTATTAATTCCTTTTAGATTAAAAAATTCTAATTGGTCTCTAAATTTTTGCAACCCGTACGATTGTAATAATCTAACTGACGGAATATTTAACGATCTAGCCAATGCCTTTTTTGCTTGTACTGCGCCACTAAAATTCTCATTAAAATTCTGAGGCGAGTATCCTGCTATTTGCGTTGGTATATCTGCTACCAACATATCTGGTATAAGCTCGCCAGCATCTAACATTGCTGTGTACAATAATGGTTTTATGGTACTACCTGTACTACGGTTGGCTTGTACCATATCTACATCTTTCTGGTGTTGTCTGTCTGTTTTTGTGTTCCCTACATACGCCATAACTTTACGGGTATGCACGTCTAAAACCAAAACAGCGGCATTAAACACCTGATTTTGTTTTAAGTGCGAATAATGTTTTTGAACCACAGCATTTACATTGGCTTGCAATGGTGCTTTAATGCTACTTACTATTCTTTCTCCCTTATGTTTTTGGGCAATATGCGTTACCAAATGTTGTGCTGTTTGCGGCAAAGCATATGGTTTTTGCGGCAATTCTTCTAAAAGTGATAAACTGTATGTAGTTTTGTCTATTATACCCTCTTCTAAAAGTTTTTTTAGTAATCGGTTTCTCTTTTTTAACAACCGTTGTTGATTTTTACCTGGATATATTAAACTTGGTGCATTTGGCAAAACGGCTAAAGTAGCTGTTTCTGCCCAAGATAATTGATGCGATTTTAACCCAAAATAACGCCAAGAAGCAACTTCTAAACCAACAACATTACCACCATAAGGTGCGTTACTGGCATACATTTTTAAAATTTCTTCTTTAGAAGACCTCAACTCTAAACGTGTTGCCCAAATAAGTTCTATAAATTTTTCTGCGTACGATCTTTTTTTACCCTCACGAGCCAAACGTATTACTTGTTGTGTAATGGTACTACCACCACGTACTGTTTTACCTGCTTTTATATTTTGTACAACTGCATTTGCTATAGAAACCGGATTAAAACCAAAGTGTTGGTAAAAATGTGCATCTTCAAACTGAAGTAAACAATGCTCAAACTTTTTAGGAATACTATCTACTTCTGGAAAACGCCATTGGCCATCGCTAGCTATTTGGGCTCCTAAAAGAACGCCCTCTCTACTCTCTACAACGGTTGCTGTAGGCGAATTAAAAAGTTGTTTTGGCAAACAGAAATAATAGGCAATTAAGAGTATTGCCAACACGCTGCTCTTTTTAGGATGTTTTGCTACAAACCTACCAACGCTAGTGTTTTTTATCTTACTTAAAAAACTCATACTCGCGCTCTACTTTACAAATTCTAACTTTATACCAAGTGTACCATTCCTTGTTTCCTTTGTGTTGGGCAAATGTATGGTCTGCGTGGTTTTTCCAATTGGCAATAGCCTCTAAACTCTGCCAGTAACTTACCGTAATACCAACAGATTCTCTAGCGCTTTCTATACCTAAAAATCCAGGTTGTTTTTGAGCCAATTCTTCCATCTGAATAGCCATTTGGTTGTACCCGTTATCTTCTATTGTTTTGGTTGATGTAAAAATTACAGCGTAATATGGTTCGTTATTCTTCATTCTATTTAAAAATTACTTTAATACCCACAGCAATATCAACCTAAAAACTTATACTATATATTGTTTTTCTATAAAGTAGTTTACCAACGCTTCTTTCATAAGAACAGTTTGTTCACCTGCTTTTAATGTTGGTAATTCTTCTTTTATAATGTAATGTGGCCAGCCTTCTTCGTCAAACATCTCAAACTCATAATACCCGTATGGTTCTAATAACCTACAAATGGCAATATGCATTAAGTTTATTTTTTCGTCTTTTTTATATGTAGCGTGTGGCTTACCTAATTCTTGTACACCTACCAAGTAAATAATTGCATCTAACTCTAACACATCACCATCTGCAAATTGTGCCGATAATTTTTCTATTAGAACATCCCATCTTTCTTTTAATTCGGTATCTCTTGACATTCTTATAATTACAATTTAGTTCTATTTTCTTCTGTTTTTTACAAAGATGTAAAGGTACAAATCAATATCCTATATTTGTAAAAACACTTGAGAATGAATTTTTTAGACATTATTTTAGGAATACTACTAATTTGGGGCCTTTACAAAGGCATTAAAAACGGACTTTTAATAGAACTTGCTTCTTTAGTTGCCCTTATTGCTGGTATTTATGCTGCTATTCATTTCTCTTATATTATTGGTAATTATCTTACAGAAAAATGGCAATGGGACCAAAGTACCATTAATATTTCTTCTTCTATTTTAACTTTTATTGTTGTTGTTCTTATAATAAATCTTGTTGGTAAATTACTTACCAAAGTTGCAAAAGCTGTTATGCTAGGAACCTTAAACCGATTAGCTGGTGCTATTTTTGGCACTTTAAAAGTGGCTATAATTATTGGTGCATTGCTTATATTTTTAGACAAGGCCAATAATAATTTAGAAATTGTAAAACAAGAAACTATAGAAAGTTCTGCACTTTACAATCCTGTTAAAAGGATTGGTGAGCTTGTGTTTGCTTATGTTATGGAAGAAACCAATACAGAAACTAACACCACAGATACACTTTAACTTTTTAGCAATAGCATTTAAAAAAAGCAATAAAAAAACACCTAAGAAGAACTTAGGTGCTCTAATTTATTATACTAAAATTTAACTTTTAGTGTATGTATATGTTACGTTTGCCTGCACAATTTTATTGTCTATATCTCTTAGATTTAAAACATTACTTACTGTAAAGGCCGTTTCTTCTTCGTTAACTTCTATTTCTACATTAAAAACAGTACAAGAATTTACAAGACTTAATATGTCTCCTGATAATTGCCAGCTACCTGTTATACTGCTTTTTTGCTCACAATCTTCTGCAACATACCCTTGTTTTAAACTAAAAGATCTACTAGACAAAAAACTATAAACAGCATCGTTTTGGCAATCTGTACTTTGACTATAAATGTCTTTTATAGCGTTATCTTCTTGATCGTCTGTTAAGTCTATTGCTACACTAGATTCTATTGCTGTTAACGCCCATGTACCTTCTAAAACAGTTTCTGTAGCCGTTAAAGCTCCGGTAAAATCTTCTGCACAACTAGGCTCGTTATCTGTATTACAGTTAAAAAATAAAAAACCTAGTAAACAAACACCAATTAACTTAATTTTCATAATTCTAATTTTATATTGTTATATAATAAGTAGAATCTAAAAAGATTAAATGGTTGCGTAGAAGTTGCTTTTATTTTACAACTTCTACCCAATGACCTTTGGTACGCACTAAGTAATCATGATCGTACATTGCCTCTGCTTGTACGCCTGGCAAGTAGTACGTTCCTAAATAAGATGCGTTTAATAATATTCTAAAGCTTTTTGTTTCATTCTCTCTTAAATCAAAGTAGAAATTAGCCCTATCATCTCTTAAATCTGTATGTGTAACATTGTTTTCTGCAAAGTTTCCAAAGTCTGTAAAACGTGTGTTTACAATTTCCCATCCGCTAGGGAAAACCTCTGTTAAAGCTACATTTTTTATGCTGTTACCAGTTGTGTTTTTAAGTGTTACCTCTGCAACAAAATCTGTTCCTTGCTCTATTTTTGAAGGGTCTATAGTACTACCATTTCTAGACTTATAAACTATAGTTGCCGAAAGGTTGTTTTGCACCGCTCTTTCTTCACCAACAGGCAACTTACCGCTATTTACTAAAGTAACATAAAGCGTATTGCCCTCGTTATTTTTAAGTGTTATAGAGTTGTTTCCTCTTTTGATATTTAAGATTCTATTTGCAAGTGTTTTACTTGTTGAGATAGTTTCGCTCTTACCATTAACTTTTATGGTTGCCTTAATGCCTTTACCACCAACCAGGTTTGCAAATTTTGCCATTGCTAATAAACTATATGCTGTACTCTGTGTACTCATATAATCCTTGCTATTTAGTCTTTCTGCAACTGTTAATGCCAATTGCTGAGACTTAACCTTATTTTGCATAAGCACCATAGTCTCTAACGCCATTGCTCTGTTTCTTTCTGATGAGCCAAAGGTAGAATAGTTGTGTCTCTCGTTTGTAAACTCTAACACAGCACTATTCATTAAACTAGTAGCTACAGATTTTTGTCCAATAAGTGCATACGCAGCTGCTAATCTTAATTTAGATTGGTTAGATAAATCTTTAGATTCTTGTAACCTGTTCATAGAAGCTACATCTGCACTACCTGCCAATGCAAGTGTGTACAAACGGTATGCTTGTGTTAACTCTGTATATCTTCCGCTATTTCTAAATTGTTTTGCTACGTTTTTCTGATATGTAATCCACTTAGATTTAAAACCAATTGGTAATACATAACCTTTTTTCTCTGCTTCTAACATAAAGTGACCAGCATAACTTGTTCCCCAATCGTTAGGATTGCTTTGTCCTTGCCAGTAAGACAAACCACCACTATTAGTTTGAAAACCTGCTAAACGATTTACAGCCATTTCTACATTTTTCTGTACTTCTTCTTTTTTAGCCTTAGGCATATCAAAAATATCTGCTAAAAATAACTGAGGAAAAGCACCAGATGTAGTTTGCTCTACGCAACCGTGTGGGTAACGAATTAAGTACTGCATTCTACCATTAAAATTCATTGCTGGTAATGTAGACACTTCTATTTCTGCAGTATTTGTACCCGCAACACCAAACGTTTGTAAATCTATTGTTTGTGTGCTATTTGGTTCTACTACATAGTTTGATGCATCTGCTGTTACTGGGTTAGGATTTACAACATCTATTGGAATTTCAAAAGATGCTTTTTCTCCACCACCTGAAGCTTCTACGACAACCTTACCAATACCTTTAAAGTCTGATACTTTTAGTACAAAATAAGCCATTTTCTCATCTGGTTGATCAAATCTAAGTGACTTAGTATTGCCTGCTTCTATTGTAAATGCTTCGTTGTCCTTAATTTTTATTTTTACGTTCTTAACTTTTTTCTCCATTGCAAAAACAGTCACAGGAAGTATTACAGACTCACCCGGAGTTATTTTACGTGGTAAAGAAGCTAAAATCATTAATGGTTTACGTACTGGCGTTGTTTTTTCTTCGCTACCGTACGCTTCTTTTTCTGCATCTGCAGCAACCACCATAGTTCTAACAGAACCTACATATTTAGGTATTTTAATTTTATGTGCTTTAGTTTGTCCTTTTTCTAATTTAAAAGGACCTAAATGCACAACCATAGGCTCAAACCTATTCGCTTTTTTATTTTTAGCACCTGCCATTTCATCATCTCCACCAATAGCAAATACTTGATTAATTCTACCTCCAAAGGCACCAATAACATCATCATAAATATCCCAAGTTTTTACACCCAATGCTTCATTAGCATAGAATGTTCCCCAAGGGTTTGGTGTTTTAAACCTTGTTAAGTCTAATAATCCTTCGTCTACAATAGCTATAGTATACGTCATTGCTTTGCCATTTTCTTCGCCAACATTAACCGTTACTGTTTCCTCTGGACGTAATACATCTGGCATTGTAATTTTTGGCTGTAACTTTGTTTCTTTGTTTTCTACAGAAATCGGAATTACACCATACATTCTAATAGGTAAATCGTTTAGCGTAGATGCGTGTGGTTGTAATAAAGAAATATGTATAAATACATTTGGCGTATATTCTTTAGTCATTGGCATTGTAAATTTGGTTTCACCTTTTTCGGTTTCTACCCAAATAGATTCTAACACCTCGCTACCATTTTCTACAGTAACTAAAGCTCTTCCGTTTTCAGAACTTGGAAATGTAAATGTTGCTGTTTCGCCTACATTATACTTTTCTTTGTCTGATGAGAACAATAACATTGTTGCTGCAGAAGGATCGTTCTTTTTAGATTTTCCTGCCCAACCTGGCCAATCTATATACACTGCTTTACCAGTTGCATGTCCGCCATTTTCATCTTCAACTCTAACTAAATATCTTCCCCAGTCTGGGTACTTAAGTTCAAACTCAAAATTACCTTTTCCTTTAGAGTTTGTAGTAATTGTTTTTTCGTAAACCTTATTTCTATAACCACTATTTCCGTAGTGAGTTAGGTTATCTTCAGAAGTGTCCCACCACCATCTCCACTGTATTTTGTAGATAGTAACTTTTAGGTTTTTAGCTGCTTTTGGATTTCCGTTTTCATCAACAGAAACCACTTCAAAATTATGTTTTATATCTGTTAACAACATCCCTTTAGACTTATCGCCTTTAGGAGCATTAAGACCTATATATGTGTTGTAAGGAGAATATGGTTTTGTAAAAACGTCTGTGCTAAAATCGCCTCCGTTTTCATAAACTTTAGTTACAAAAGCAGCTTGTAACATTCCTGGAGGGTTACCCTCTAACTGCGGATTAATAGAGAAGTTGGCTTTACCTTCTGCATCTATCTTACCACTGTAAACCATTTGTTCCTCTGCAGAAAAAGACCTACTTGGATCGTCAAAAACATAACCTGGGTAGTTTTTAAACTCTGTTGTCTTAGTATTAAATTTAGCTGCTATATCTGTATTTAAGTTTTTAGCAATTGCACCGTGCAACCACTTAACCTCCATAGTTCCTTTTATTTGCTTACCACCAACCAAGATATCTGCTCCAAAATCGTTCTTAATTTTTAAACGGTTAGGTTTAATGGTCTCAATTTTAATAGTCTTTGTAAATTCTGCTCCACCAACAGATACTTTTACCAACCAGTCTCCTGTAGGTACATCATCATCTGTTTGTACAGGAAAGTTGTAGAAATTGTTTAAACTATTTGTCTTTATCTCTCTATGTACAACTTTATTATATGGGTCTAATAATTCTAATTTTACAGGATGATTTGCTGGTAATTTGTTAGCATTATCATTTAAAACAAAAGATAAGAATATATTATCTCCTGGGCGCCAAACACCACGTTCTGCAAAAATATATCCTTTAATTCCTTTTTGCAATTTAACACCAGCTACCTTAAACTTACTTACAGATAGTGCATTACCATCGTTAAGTTTTATATATGTTTTTTGTCCTTTATGTTCTGCAACTGCAAAAAAGGCAACGCTTTCTGCATCAAAGAAAGAAACTCCTTCTGCACTTGTTGTAACTGTACCTAGTGCGTGTTGTTGGTAATTGTAAAAAGTAACCTTTGCACCTACAATAGGCTTTGTTGTAACAAGATCTGCCGTAGCAACAAAATAACTATTGTTTAGACCTTTCTTAATTGTTACACCAATATCTGTAGCAAGTATATTTACACTAGCTTTTTTATTTCTATAGTAAGATGTATGACAAGGATTTTCTCTCTCGCTCCAATCATAATCATAATTATAGTAGTCTTCAGAATAATCCCAATAGCTACTCTCTGTTTCTTCATCAAAAGATTCTTCTTTCTCTTCTTCCTCTGAATCAAAATTAGTACCATCACAAGTATATAAACTGTATTGTGGTTTAAATGAAAACTCTACTCTATAAATAGCTCCTTTTTCTGGAGTAATTAAATTAGTTAAATCTAAAGCATGTGCTTGCCATTTACCATTGTTTACCGTTAATCTATCTTGAAGTTCTAATTTTTTACCTCCTATTGGTCTTGCTACTCTACGTAACTCATTACTTCCGTTTAATTCACTTACTTGTAAAAACTGAAGTACATTGTTTTCATAAATACGAAAAACCTTAACGTCTACTGCTTTTAAATTAACAGCTTCAAAATTTACTTTTAAGTTGGTTGAAGAAGGCAATATAGTTGCATTAGACAATACTCTAACTTGTGGCTTAATTTGTTCAAAAGCAATACGCTCTTCAAACTTATTCTTAAGCTTTACGCCATCTACACTTTGTATACCATCAAAAACTTCTAATAAAACAGTACCAGAGTGACTGTCTGATGGGTATACTCTTAATGTATTTCCTTTAATTGAAAATCTTGGATTTTCATCGTTCTCTAAAAGTACTAAACCTTTAAAATTCTGACCTTTTTTAAGTGGATCAGAAAAATTTATTTTAACTACAGGGCTTTGAGTCTGCTCTACAGTTACATCTAAAATTGAAAAATTATTTTTACCTGGGATTACAACATCTATCTTACCTTCTGTATCTATATTAAAAGATTTACCGCTGTATGCTATAACAAGTTTTTCATCTTCCTTGTACCTTTTAATACTATCTAACTTAAACTGAAATTGAGTACCACTTTCTGGTTGGTTGTTGTATTTAATTTTTAATTCTTTTCCTTTATATAAACCTTTTACTAATTTTTTTGCAGTTTCTAAAGACAATTCATCTGCAGTTCTAACCTGCATATCTATATATTGATATTCTTTAGAGTATGCCTGCATTGGGCTTAGTGTTACACTAAAATCTTGTTTAATTGTATTTATAAAAAAAGCAAACTCTTCTAAATCTTCTGGTACATCTTTATAAATCTCTTTTAAATTTAATTGAAATGTATACTGCGAATCTTGCTTTAATGGTTCTTTAGGCGTAAAAACAATAGTTTTATCATTTAAAGCTTTTAAAGTTCCGTTTACACTGGGGCTTATCTCTAGAATATTAGAATTTAATTCCTTTCCGCTTTTCCAAGCTTCTACTGGTTGTGCTAATACTATATGTATAGGAGAATTGGTAGATATTATACCGTTTGTATACTCAGACACATACTCCACATATTTTGCGGCAGACTCAGCATCTACAACTGTTGTCTTTTTTTTACACCCAAAAAAAAGGGCAATTAACAGCATAAAAAGGATAGACTTGGTTTTCATAAAAAATTAGTTTTGGTAAAAGTACAGTTAAATAGGACATACAATACTCCCTGAAAACAGGGGAATGTCTTGTTAAAACAAATAATTGTGTTAAGAACGCATTTATTTAGAGTTTTTTATAAACTTTTTATATATCTTAACCATATCATAAACTACTAACGTCCCATTTTGTAGATTACGCATGTTAAACAAACCATTTTTTTTATCAATACTATTTGTACTGGTATTTATAAGCTGTTCTAAAGACAGTACAGACAACAATTCACTAACAACCAGCAACAAAGAAATAGAGGCTAAATTATTTACGCTAGTCAACCAACACAGAGAGTCTTTAGGTATACTACCACTAGAACAAAGTAAAGTTGCACAACAATATGCAGAAGAGCACACCTTGTATATGGTTACTACAGCAGATTTTAGTCACACTAATTTTCAAGAAAGAGCAAAAGCTATATCTGCAAAAACAAATGCTAATTATATTGCTGAAAATATTGCCAGTAATTATGACACTGCAGAACAAGTAATGCTTAATTGGTTACAAAGTAGTGACCATAAAGCCAACTTAGAAGGAGAGTACACCCATACGGGAATTAGTGTTATGCACAAACAAGATGGCAATTATTACTTTACTCAATTGTTCTACAAATAATATTTTTCCTTTTAACAGTCTCAATATTTCATTTTTTAGATGATAATATAAGGTATTACTACTTTACAAAAATCTTATATCCTTAAGCTGTATAAAACTATTTTCTTTTCTTAAATTTGATGAGCACTTAGCTTAAAAAAGAAAAGAATTATGTCTATAAAAGCACCTTTTAATTTAAACAAATGGATCTCTGAAAATAGAGACACACTTAAACCACCTGTTGGCAATAAGAATTTATACAAAGATGCTGGTGACTATATAGTTATGGTAGTTGCTGGTCCTAATGCCAGAAAAGATTATCATTACAATGAAACTGAAGAACTTTTTTACCAATTAGAAGGTAATATAGAAGTACACATACAAGAAGATGGCAAAAAAAAGACAATGCAACTTGGTCCAGGAGATATGTATTTACACCCTGCAAAAGTACCCCATTCACCCGTGCGCCAAAAAGACTCTATTGGCTTAGTAATAGAAAGAAAGCGTAACAATCTTGGTGTAGATGATGGCTTGCTTTGGTATTGTGATAATTGCAACCACAAGTTGTATGAGGCCTACTTTACACTTAATGATATAGAAAAAGATTTTTTAGGTCATTTTAAAACATTTTATGGTTCTAAAGAGCACCGTACTTGTGATAATTGTGGTACTGTAATGCCTGTAGACACTAGGTATATTGCAGATGAAGATTAGGTAATTTACCTTAAATTTTACCATCCAAAACCAACTCTTTTGTTTTGTTAAACAAAGCACATTTATTTGTAAATTTGTGAGAAACACAACAATTTTTAATATAAAAGTTATAAAAATGTCAAAAATAGCAGCAACTTTTGGAATAGAAAGCGCCTTAAAACAATTAGGCCTTAAAGATATTAATGAAGGAACCTCAACGGGTTCTACTAATTTTTCTAGTGGAGATATTATAGAGAGTTATTCTCCTGTAGATGGTAAACTTATTGGTAAAGTAAAAGCCACTACTAAAGAAGATTACGCTAAAGTAATGCAAGCTGCTACTTCTGCTTTTAAAACTTGGAGAACAACACCAGCTCCTTTACGTGGAGAAATTGTGCGTCAGTTTGGAGATAAATTAAGAGAAAAAAAAGAAGCTCTTGGTAAACTTGTTTCTTATGAAATGGGTAAAAGTTACCAAGAAGGTTTAGGAGAGGTACAAGAAATGATAGACATCTGTGACTTTGCAGTTGGTTTATCTAGACAATTACATGGTCTAACAATGCACTCTGAACGCCCAGGACACAGAATGTACGAGCAATACCACCCGCTTGGTGTTGTAGGTATAATTTCTGCTTTTAACTTTCCAGTTGCAGTTTGGGCTTGGAATACAGCTTTAGCTTGGATCTGTGGAGATGTTTGTGTTTGGAAACCAAGTGAAAAAACACCAATGTGTGGTGTTGCTTGCCAAAACATAGCTGCAGAAGTATTTGCTGCTAACGGTTTACCAGAAGGTATTTGTAACCTAATTAATGGTGACTATGCTGTTGGTGAAATGATGACTAAAGATACTCGTATTCCTTTAATTTCTGCTACAGGATCTACAAGAATGGGTAAAATTGTTGCAAAAGAAGTTGCTGGTCGTTTAGGAAATACTTTATTAGAATTAGGTGGTAACAATGCAATTATTGTTACTCCAGATGCAGATATTAAAATGACAGTTATTGGTGCCGTATTTGGAGCCGTAGGTACAGCTGGCCAACGTTGTACTTCTACACGTAGATTAATTATACATGAATCTATGTACGATAAGGTAAAAGATGCTGTAGTAAGTGCATACAACCAATTACGTATTGGTAACCCATTAGACGAAAACAACCATGTTGGTCCAATTATAGATAAAGATGCGGTAAAAATGTACCAAAATGCACTAGAAAAAGTAGTTGCAGAAGGTGGCAATATTGTTGTTGAAGGTGGCGTTTTAGAAGGAGAAGGTTATGAAAGTGGTTGCTATGTAAAACCTGCAATTGCTGAAGCTGAAAATTCTTTTGAAATTGTACAGCACGAAACTTTTGCTCCTATCTTGTATTTATTAAAATACTCTGGCACTATAGAAAATGCGCTTGACATACAAAATGGTGTGGCACAAGGATTATCTTCTGCTATAATGACAAACAACTTACGAGAAGCAGAACACTTCTTATCTGTACAAGGATCAGATTGTGGTATTGCTAACGTAAACATAGGAACTTCTGGTGCCGAAATAGGCGGTGCTTTTGGTGGTGAAAAAGAAACAGGTGGCGGACGTGAGTCTGGATCTGATGCTTGGAAAGTATATATGAGAAGACAAACAAATACAATTAACTATACTACAGAGCTACCTTTGGCTCAAGGTATTAAATTTAACTTATAAGGATAAGTACTACCCCTTATAAAAAGCCGCTGTTTACTTAATGTAGACAGCGGCTTTATTGTACCTATATATATAACTAAATCATTGAATAAAAAAAAACCCAAATTCAATGCCGAACTTTTCGGGAGAACAGGGTTTTTTCATCTACTATGATACTTTAAAAGTAAAACTATTATCCCATATTTTTTCATACAAATATATATCTGTCTACAAACAATGTATATCTGGTAGGTTTTTGTACATAACTGGTAAAATTGCATATTGAAAGTAAAATATTGATTAAAAAAAGTTTAACAATGTATATTTCTTTAACATTTTTAACATTTTACATATTTTTTTTTCTAAATTGTAGCGTAAACACAAAAAAACCAGACCATTATGACAAAAAAACTAATGTACCTGCTCGGAATTATTATTACAATTCTAGTAGGAACTTACTTTTATTATACTTGTTGTTCATGCTGTGGAAATACCGCAACAGATACACCTGTAGATAAAAACCAAGAACAAGTAAAAACCCCTGTTGTTCCAGAAGCAACATCGTACCCCTTTTCTTTAGAAGGAAACGGATTTAGTTATACTACAAACGACAACTTTAACTTTAATACTTCTGGTTTTGCCATTTTAGATCCATTATCCAAAAAAGTAGATACTGGTGTAGATGCCATAAAGAAGTATGTAGAACAAGACCCAAACAATGCCGTAACTATTACTGGCTATTATAAAGACAGTGAAACCAACAATTCTGCATTTCCTAATTTAGGTATTGCAAGAGCTAATACTGTTAAAAATTATATGGTTGCTAAAGGTATACCATCTTCTAACCTTAATATAACAGGACAATTAAAAGAAGATATGGTTGCTAAAGATTCTATTTATTTAGGACCAGTTGCATACACTGTTGGCGTAAATGAAGATAATAGCGAACAGATGAGTACGCTTTATCAAAAAATAAAAGATAACCCTTTAGTTCTACATTTTAAAACAGGAGAAGCTGCTATTAACTTAACTGCTGAACAACGTCAAAAAATTGCAGATATATCTATCTACTTAGACAAAGTAGACGGTGCTCTTTGTACTGTAATTGGACATACAGATAATACAGGGGATAGAAATAAAAATATAAGCTTAGGTCTTAGTAGAGCAGAATTTGCAAAACAATATTTAGTAAACAATGGTATTTCTGCTACCAAAGTTAGTGCTTCTTCTAAAGGTCCAGATGTACCTATAGAAACCAATGACACAGAAGAAGGCAGAGCAAAAAATAGAAGAACAGTAGTAACATTAAAGTAATAACACATAAACTAAATTAAACATGGAAAACACAAACATCTGGTGTTGGATTATACCTGCTTTAGTAGGGATAATTTGCGCAATTCTAGGTTACCTATTAGGAAGAGGAAACAAAGAAGTAATAGACAACTCTGAGGATCTTCAAATCTGGAAAGACAAGAACTCTAAGCTTGTTACAGACAAAGATAAACTTGCAGCTAACAACTCACAATTACAGGCAGATTTAGATGCGTGTAGAGCAAAAGCTAAAACTGCTACTGCTACTGTTGCTCCTGTTGCAATGGCACCAACTCCTACCGAAAACACAGGCATTGCTTTTGATGCTCTTGCAGCAAAAACTGCTTTTGGTAAAAAAGTAAAACAAGACGATTTAAAACTAGTTGAAGGTATTGGACCTAAAATTGAAGGCTTATTCCATAATTTTGATATTAAAACCTGGAAAGCTTTATCTGAAGCTCCTGTTGCTAAATGCCAAGAGGTTTTAAACTCTGGTGGCGAACGTTACAGAATACATGATCCTTCTTCTTGGCCTATGCAAGCCAAAATGTGTTATGAAGGTAAATGGGCCGACTTGAAAAAGTGGCAAAGTGAGCATAAACACGGTAAATTATAAACATTTTACAATCAAATAAAAAACCCGATTCTATATAGTAGAATCGGGTTTTATTTTTTACAAAAAGCAGTACTATACTAATTACATTATTGCTCTAACCACTTTCTAAACTCTGCTGTTGTAGACGAACTTGTCATTACTTTTTCTTTTATACCATTCATTTTTAATAGCAATCTATTTTTAAAATGACTTTCTATGTTTTCTATATAGTCTATGTTTATTAGCTCGCTTCTATTTATTTTAAAAAATTTAGATGGATGCAGCTGTTGGTGAATTGTGCCTAAATTTGAAGAAATTGTATGTCGTTTACCGTTAGCATCTGTAGCAATACAAAAATCTCCTGAAGCCTCTACCTTGCAAATTTCTGAAACATTTAAAAGCTGAATTCCCTTTGCCTTTTTTATTACAAATCGTTTTTTATAATTGTTATGCTCTTCTTGTAAAGCAAGTTTAAGTTTAGAAATGGTTTTATGGGAAAGCGAGTTATAATCTCCTTGGATAAACAAGGACTGGTATTTTTCCATTGCCTTTTTAAAGTCCAATTGTGTGTATGGCTTTAATATATATGCTATACCGTTTGTATTAAATGCCTCGAACAAATACTCGTCATGCGCAGAACAAAATAATATTGGCACGTCTATAGAAACCTCGTTATACAAATCAAAAGAAACACCATCTAACAGCTGAATATCAGATAGTATAAAGTCGTATTTATTTTCAGCTAAAAACTCTTTACCTTCTGCGTTAGAACGTGCCCAATCATGAGGAATATCTTCTTCATAATAGTCCTTAACAAAAGAAACTAGTTTTTGGTATGCTGGTATCTCATCTTCTAAAATTAAAATTCTCATTGCTTTAATTTTCTTCAATCAATTTAATAATCGGAATTGAAATAATAAATTCTTTGTCAGTATTTATTATTAATACGTCTTTGTCTGATAATAATTTATAACGTGCCTTTAAGTTCTCTAGACCCGTACCAAACGACTCGTTTTTTGCTCTAATATTAGATTTAATATTAGACACTTTTAACACGCTCTCTGTAATAGATATTACCGTTTTTATACTATTGTGTTTATTTGGTTTATTATGCTTTACAACATTCTCTAATAGTGCCTGTACAGCTCCTGTAGGTATAAATTTATCTTCTAAGGTGATGAGCTTCACTATTTTAAAATCATAATCGTCTGCAAAGCGAGTTTTTATTAAAAATATATAGTTTTCTGCAGATTCTATTTCATCAGACAGCTCCATAACCTCTGCATCTTTTGTTTTTATTAGATACCTATAAATTAGTGACAATCTGTTAATATACTCTTTTGCTTTTTCAGCATCACTATCTATTAAAGAGTCTAGTGTGTTTAAATTATTGAATAAAAAATGAGGATCTATTTGTGAACGCAATAACTTTAGCTCGTTTTCTTTCTGCTGTTTTTCAAATTTTAATAACTGGTTTTGTCCTTCATAAAATTTTTTGGTAAGTAATAAAGCAAAAGGAAATGCAGTATCACTGGCGCCTCTGTTTATCATATCTATTACAAAATCTATACCCGTTGGAAACTTACTCCAATCGTTTTCTCCTGTCCAATACCCAACTGTAAATTGAATTCCTGTAAGTGTTACTAGAATAACAATACCAAAAATTGCAAATAGCACATACTTTTTTTCTTTTACAAACTTGGGTATTAGCCAAAAAACAAATAAGAAAATAATACTACTTATAGTTATTAAATCTGTTGGAAAATCTAGGAGATATTCCTTAAGCATAGCATCTTTATTATAATACTCTAAGCCTTGAATAGAAAAAGAAATTATAAAATAAACTACCATTAGTAATACATCTGATTTGTTTATTTTTTTGTTCATTAGACAGTTTCTGTATTAGTTATTATCATCAATTCTATTTTGCTCCTCTTTAGATGAGTTTTCTCTATTTTTCTGCTTGCCATATCTAGATCCAAAACTGTAAGATACTCTTAATTGTACGTTTCTTCTAGACTCGTTACTTTCTACATCTGCAAACAAATTATTGTAATTAATTTTACCAACATAACCTCTATTCAGTATTTTACTTAGTCCTAGGTTTACTTTTAGTCTGTCATCTAAAAAGGTTTTGCCTAAAGAAAAATCTATGCCCGCAAACCAGTCTACATCTAAACCACCATCTAATGCTCCTGTACCGTAGTTACCACTTATTTCAGCATTAATTTCCCAAGGAAGCTCGTAACTGGCTTGTGTAAACCAAATTAAGCTCCATTTATCTAAATTTAAATTATCTGGTACAGACTCTAATTTATTGT
The DNA here is from genome assembly GCF_900119145.1 of Cellulophaga fucicola. GTDB lineage: Bacteria > Bacteroidota > Bacteroidia > Flavobacteriales > Flavobacteriaceae > Cellulophaga > Cellulophaga fucicola. Next base: position 306,027 of record NZ_FPIY01000003.1, read on the forward strand.
AATTTACAATAAACCCAGTATACCCATCTACACCTTCTATAAAGCTTAATGGCCCAAATAGTCTAAAATTCCAGTTTTCACTATCTGTTAAGTTAATAGTTGTTCTGCTAATTTCTGCCGTATCTGTATTTTGAGATACGTATTGAAACATTGCATCTTTTGTTTCACTATAACCAATAGTAAAAAACGGTTGACCATCAAAAGTTAAGTTAAACTGGTAATTATTGGTAAAAGCTGGTTTTAAATTTTCATTTCCAACATCTGAAGATAGTGGATCATAATACGTTACAAAAGAGTTTAGTGTACTGTAACTTGGTCTACTTATACGGTAACTATAAGCTACATTAGCACTTAGGCTTTCTCCTAGTTTTTTACTTACAGATGCACTAGGGAACAGTTTAGATATTTTACGCTCTCTAGTTACATTGGTTGTATTAGACGTTCCTTTTGTGTTGCTGTCTTCAAAACGTAACCCACCAGAAAAAGACCATTCTCCGCTAGTAATATTTAATTTAGAATACAGTGCAAAAATATTTTCTTCAACTAAAAACCGGTTACTAGCAGCTTCATTAAACGTAAATTCTCCGTTTGTATTTTCACTAAAAGACATTAAATCGCTATCTGTGTCTACTGCTGCGTACTTACTACCAAAACTAAGTTTAAAGTCTTTTGTAAATTGTTTAGAATAATCTACTTTATAAGTTTTTATTTGATATTCGCCATCTTGTAAATAACGCTGATTTGTATAAGGAACTGTGCTACCCTCTAAAGAAGATATGGTATTAATATTATCATTGGAGTAGTCTACAAAATTAAAATCTACCGTTAACTTTTGTTTCTCTGTTTTATATTCATAATAAGGATTCACATTAAAAACAACTTGGTCCCTATTAAAACTATTCTGAGATAACAAATAATCTGTACCATTGTTACTTGTAATTATATTAGAACTATTAGAGTTACGGTCCGAGTTTGTATTTATGTTTCTAACACCAACTCCTATGGTATGTTCTTCTGTAATATAATAATCTACACTACCACTTACTCTTGCAGTTTTAGGGTTGTAAGGCTCTATTGTAGCTTGGTTGTATGTTGCGCCATCTACGGTTCTTTTAATAAATAAATCTTCTCTCCAAGTGGGACTAGAATATCCTGCACTTGCTTGCCAGTTTAACTTGTTTTTGTAACTACCAATAGAGGCACTTGTACCGTACTCTACTCCTTCATCTTCTCCTACCCAACCTACAACAGTACCATTTGTACCTAGTCTTACATTTTTCTTTAGTATTATGTTTATAATTGGCCCGGAACCTGCAGCATCAAACTCGGCACCAGGTTGCTCTACCATTTCTACTCTGGCTATGTTATCTGCAGGCATATCGCGCAGCAACGTATTCATATCCATATAATCGGTAGTTTTACCATTAATTAATATTCTAATATTGTTTTGTCCTGCATAACTTATACCGTTATTAGTTACAATTACGCCAGGAACACGTTTCATTACATCTTTTAAATTAGAATTTATCATTTCAGAATTTTCTAAATCTACAACAAGCTTTTCTGCCGTTTGCCTAATTACTGGTCGCTTACTTTTTACAACAACCTCGTTTAAAGATTCTGCCTCTTCACTTAAAGAAAAATTTAATTCTTTATCTGTAGTTAACTCAAAAACTTTAGATGTTGTTGTTTTAAAACCCAACATAGAAACTTCTATATAGTAACTACCGTTTACAACATCGTTAAAAACATATGTTCCGGTTTTACTAGAAATTGTACCAGTTACTACTTTACTTAATGTTTGATTGTATAGAATAACATTAGCATACTCTAGCGGTATGTTTTGTTCTGTTATTAAACCAGAAATTTTACTTTGAGCTTGAGCTGATAAGACTCCTAAAATTGAAATAATAATAATTTTTGCTAACGCATTCATAACTGTTCGCTTAAGATTGATGTTATAAATGTATATGAATTAAAGCTTTAGCAAAACTATTTTCTGATAAGTTGGGCTAAATTTAGGCTGAACCCTATTTTTTTAATGACCAGTTGTAACTGCACAAAACCAAAAAAGGCTTTCTAATCAGGAAGCCTTTTTATATTAAAAACTAATTTCTATTCTTCTTCTGTTTGATCTGAGTGCTTATCAACATCTAACATTTTACCTAAATATACCAGCTCAAACTCTTCTGTTATATCTGTAAAATCTTTGCTAAATGAAGATATAATATGAAGCTCACCATCTGGAAACTTTAAAAATATAGGCACTATATTTTCATCTGCTTTTGTAATCTCTATTAAACCTTCATAATGGGTTTGATCTTTTAACTTTATTTCGTGTATAGATGGGTATTTACGAGCTATTTCTGTAAGCCTAATAAAATCATCTGTATGAGAAAACAAACCTTCTTTAGGGTTATTCTGTGGGTCGTTCATCTCATCTGCATTTACCAATCTAAAAGATCCGTTTTCACCAAATTGCTTTCCAAACTTTTTAACTGCAAAATTGTTAATATCTGAGTTTGCCGTTAGTGCCATAACGTAACCCATATCACTTAACTCAATATTATCTGTTAAAGAATCTGAATAAATATTGGCGTTAATAGCATCTAAACCTAAACTTTTTGCCTTGTTTATATTGGTTTGGTTATTATCTATTAGTACTACGTGTCTGTTATGGTCATTTAAGTAATTAGCAATTAATCTAGATAATTTAGAGCCACCAATAATTAAAATACCCTCCGATCTTTTTAAGAAAACACCAACCAGTTTTGCAAACATCCTTGCTGTAGTTGCATTAAGTAAAACGGTACCTAAAACAATCATAAAAACTAGAGGTGTAATATATTCTGCACCGGTAACTCCTTTAGATAGTAGTTTAGACCCAAATAAGGAAGCTATACCTGCTGCAACAATACCTCTAGGGCCAACCCAACTAATAAATAGTTTTTCGTTTAACTTTAAATTGGAACCTCTTGTACTTAAAAAGACACCCAAAGGCCTTACTAAAAAAACAATAATTGCGAATAATATTAAAGTATTCCAATTGTAAATAAGCTCTAAATCTGATATATTAATATTTGCAGATAGTAGTATAAATAAGATAGATATTAACAACACACTTAAAGATTCTTTAAAGTACAATAACTCTTTAATATTTGGTAAATCTGTGTTCCCCATAACCATACCCATAACCACTACAGCTAATAAACCAGACTCGTGTGCAAAAACATCTGACATTACAAAAACAAGTAATACAACAGATAAAGACACTACATTAAGTAAATAGTGTGGTATAAAATTACGTTTTACTGCGGCTGTTAAACCGTGTGCAAACGTAAAACCAAATGTGGTACCAAATAATAATATTTTACCAAACTCTATCAATGCAGTAAATGTAAAATCGCCACCGCCACCAACACTTATAAACTCATACACTAATACAGCAACTAATGCACCTATAGGATCTATTAAAATACCTTCCCATTTAAGAACCGCAGAAATATCGTTCTTAAGCGGTATATTTCTTAAAATAGGTGTAATTACTGTTGGCCCTGTTACTATAATTAATCCAGAAAACAAGAAAGATATCTCCCAACTAAGTCCAAAAATATAGTGTGCAGTTACACCAGCACCAAAAAAAGTAACCAAAGAACCTATGGTTATTAACTTAGATATTACAGGCCCTACATTTTTAATTTCAGATCGTTTTAGAGTTAAACCACCTTCAAATAAAATAATACTAATAGCCAAAGAAACAAAATAGTACAAGCTATCTCCTGGGAAAAGTCCTGTTTTTCCGTTCCAAATTGGTTCTATTATTTTACTACCATCTTCTGTAAAAAGAGTAGCAATTGGCCCTACCAATAACCCTATTAAGATTAAGGGTAAAATTGCGGGTAATTTTAATCTCCAAGCAAACCATTGCGCTATTATTCCAAGTATTATAATTCCGGCTAACTCTAGCATATTTCATTTTTTTTGAAAAATAGTATTTTAATTTTAAAAAGCAATTTTCAATCCTAAATACTTTTCTTATATAATTGTATTATATTGGGCTAAATTTAGTGTATGGTATATAAAAATCGTCCTTTTAAAACGATTCTTTTTGGGTTTGCATTTTCACCAAAATTGAAAATAAATATTCTAGAAACCTCCCGAATTGCACACTTTTTTAATGCCAAGTTAATATTGCTTCACGTTGGTTCTAAAACTCAAGAAAAGGAAGATAAAATTACAACTTTTCTTAGAGAGGCAGAATATAAGGATTTAGATATAGAAGTACATTGGAAAGAAGGTGACCCTATAGATATTATTGTAAACACCTGTAAAACAAGCAGTATAGATTTATTGATTCTTGGTGCCTTACAGAAAGAAAATAGGTATAAATTTTACGTAGGTTCTATTGCTCGTAAGCTAACCCGTAAAGTTTGTTGCTCTGTATTATTACTTATTAAGCCTTCTGTAGCACGTGTACCTTGTAAGAGTATTGTTGTTAATGGTTTAGATGCACCAGACACACCACTTAGTATTAATGCCGCTTTTTATATTGCAGATGCACTGGGAGCACCACAGCTTACAATTGTAGAAGAAATTTTGCAAAAAGACATACAAGTAACGGTACAAGATGATAAATCACTAAAAAAAGCAAACATTGTTAAAGAACGATTAAAACATCGTGAAGAACAAAGAGTAAGAGAAATTGTAAAAGATATTCCTGATAGTTGTAAACAAGGAATTAAAATAAAAAACCAAAGTATTTTTGGCAAAAGAGGATACTCTATTGGACATTATGCTGCGGTTGTTAGGGCAGATTTATTGGTAATGAATGCACCTTCCAAAACAGGTATTTTAGATCGTATTTTTCCGCATGATATAGAATACATTTTATCTGATTTACCAACAGATTTATTTATAATACGTAACCGATTTGACTCCGAAAACTAATAAAACAAAAATATTTGTAAGCGCATTACCAAAGAATATATTTTCTGGATTTGTAGTTTCATTAATAGCATTACCATTAGGTTTAGGGCTAGCTCTAGCAAGTGAGGCGCCACCAATTTCTGGTGTTATTGCTGCTATTGTTGGTGGCTTTATTGTATCTATCCTAGGTGGTTCTAATGTTACAATTACAGGTCCTGGAAATGGTATGGTTATAGTACTTTTAAGTGCTATTTCTACTCTAGGTGATGGCGATTTATACCAAGGATATTTAATAACACTGGCTGCAATTGTAATGTCTGGTGTGGTAATGATTATACTTGGCTTTTTAAAAATGGGTAGGCTTGCAGATTTTTTTCCTGCTTCTGCTATAGAAGGTATGTTAGCCGCTATTGGTATTGGTATACTCTCTAAACAGTTTCATATTATGTTAGGGAACAACAGTATCAACGGAAAAATAATTCCGCTTGTATTGCAGTTTCCTGCTGGTGTACAAAACCTATGGCTAACTACAGATAGTAGTGTTTTAATTGCGGCAGCAGTTGGTGTTATTAGTTTGCTGATAATGGTTTTCTATGCAAAAATTAGAAATAAGTATTTTCAATTAATACCAGCACCTATGTGGATTATTGTGCTTGTGGTTGGTTTAAGTTACATACTAGCTGCTTTTCAAATAGACCACCCATTAACTGAAGATTTTCTTGTAAAAATACCTGCAGATGTTACATCTAATTTAGCATTTCCAAATTTTTCAAAAATATACCAACCCAACTTTATAGTTGCCGTTTTTTCTATCACACTAATTGCTAGCATAGAGTCTTTACTAAGTATAAAAGCGGTAGACAAACTAGATCCTTTAAACAGGCGTTCTAACGTAAATAAAGATTTAAAAGCATTGGGTGTAGCATCTATTGCAAGTGGTCTTTTAGGAGGTATAAATGTAGTAACAGTTATAGCTCGTAGTTCTGTAAATGTTAATAATGGCGCTACTAACAGATCTGCTAACTTTTTTCAGGCAGTATTTTTAGCTGGTTTTGTGCTTCTTTTTCAAGAGCAGTTGCGTAAAATACCACTAGCTGCATTAGCTGCTATTTTAGTATACACAGGTTACAAATTAGCTACACCAAAAACATTGCAAAAAGTTGCTAAAATTGGTAAAGAGCAAATAATTATATTTTTAGTAACCCTATTTACTACACTTTTTACCAATTTAATTACAGGTATTAGTGCTGGTATTTTAATTACGTTTGTAATACACATTATTATAAATAAAAGCTTTTCTATCTTTTTTAAAAACCTATTAAAGCCTAATATTTTAATGTTTAAAGAGCCAGATGGTGGTAACTTTTATATTAGCGTAAAATACTTTTGTAGCTTTCTTAATTTTTATAAACTTAAAAATAAGTTAGATGCTATACCAGAAAACAACGATGTTGTTCTAGATTTTTCTATGTGTAATTTTGTAGACCACACCGTTATGGAAGGTCTGGAAGGTTACATAGATACTTTTAGTAAAAAAGGTGGTAGCATAGAGCTTATTGGCTTAGACAAACACGGAGCAGATTCTGAACACCCATTTGCTATTCGTAAAATTATACCATTTGCAGAAAAATTAGCTCCTGTAGGCGGTAACCTAACCAAAAGACAACTGTTGTTAAAGAATGCTGCAGCAGATTTTAAATGGGATTATATTCCAAATAAAAATAGAGAAACTACATTTTTAAAAGACTTTGTATTCTTTAAAAGTAGAGAAATACGCTATTTCTACAATCAGCTTAAAGCAGAGAATAACAAGGTTGCTTTAATGGATGTTGAGTTTACTGAGGGTGCTTTTATTGCCCGAGAAGTTATTAAAACTACCATTTTACATATTAAATTAGATAGGGAAGTGCCTATTTTTACATTAGACAAAGAAGGTCTTATTAAATATATTTACAGCTTAGCTGGTTTTAAAGATATTGCTATAAAAAACCATCCCGATTTTAACCGTAGATTTTATTTAAGCGGAGAAAAGCCTAATGAGATACATAAATTATTTACAAATGAACTTATTTTGTTTTTAGAAAGTAATCCGTACTACCACATAGAATGCAACGGATCTGCGCTGTTAATTATTAAAAAAGAGCGTTTACTTAGTGTACAAGAAGTAAAAGCAATGCTATATTTTGGTAAGCAATTGCATCAAATTTTACAATAATGTTAACATAAAATAGCATCATATAAACATATTACTTTACCTAATTTTGTATTTATGAAAATTTACCCAATAGAAACAGGCAATTTTAAATTAGACGGTGGTGCAATGTTTGGTGTTGTACCAAAAGCTATTTGGACAAGAACCAACCCAGCAGATGCTAATAATATGATAGATATTGCTGGCCGTTGTTTATTAATAGAAGATGGCAACAGACTTATATTAATAGATACTGGTATGGGCAACAAACAGTCCGACAAGTTTTTTGGGTATTACTACATGTGGGGTGACCATACGTTAGACAAGTCTTTAAAAAAATTAGGTTTTAGTAAGGACGATATTACTGACGTTTTTTTAACACACTTACATTTTGATCATTCTGGTGGTTGCGCTATTTGGAACAAAGACCATACAGGGTATCAAGTTGCGTTTAAAAATGCTAAGTTTTGGACTAACGAAAACCATTGGAACTGGGCAACAAAACCTAATGCACGCGAAAAAGCATCGTTTTTAACTGAAAACATACTACCAATGCAAGAAAGCGGGCAATTAAACTTTTTAAAACCAAATCAGCATCAATTTGAAGCTGAGTCAGAACTTGGTTTTGGAATTTTTTATGCAGACGGACATACAGAAAAACAAATGATTCCTCACATACAGTACAAAGGAAAAACATTGGTTTTTATGGCAGATTTATTACCTACAGTTGGCCATATACCGCTACCCTACGTTATGGGTTTTGATACTAGACCGTTGTTAACCTTGTCTGAAAAAGAGTTGTTTTTAAACACCGCTGCAGACAATAATTATTATTTGGTTTTAGAACATGATGCGCATAATGAAATATGCACTGTAAAACATACAGAAAAAGGAGTGCGTTTAAATGAAATTTTCACATTTAACGAGCTCTTTAATTAAAGGGAATACTATAAACTCAACTATATTAATCATTTACTAAGAATTTAGTAATTTTAGACGCTATTAAAAAATACAAATTAAATTAACTCAATATGAATATCAGAATAACAAAATCTGTTTTAAGCTTATCTGCTATTGCCTTAATAATGGCTAGCTGTGGATCTGCTCCTACTTTAGTTTCTACTCCTGTAGATAACATAGATGCTTTGCCTTTAAAAGTATCTGAACTAACAGAACAACAAAAACAAAACTGGGGTCACGCAGATCTTGCTACAGACACTATACCAGGAATGAGTGTAGATAAAGCCTACAAAGAACTTATTGGTAACAAAAAAGGAACCAAAGTTATTGTTGCTGTTATGGATTCTGGTATGGACTTAACCCATGAAGATTTAAAAAATGTTTTATGGACTAATGCTAAAGAAATTCCAGGAAACAATAAAGATGATGACAACAACGGTTTTATTGATGATGTTCACGGCTATAACTTTTTAGGAGATTCTTATAACGAACAATTAGAAGCTGCTAGAATTTTAAGATTAAATCTTGGTGATGCTGCTTTACAAGCAAAAGCTAAGGCTAAAATTGAGCCTGATTATGAAGAAGCTTTAGCTGGTAAACAAAGATACGAGCAAATTTTACAAGCTGTAAATACTGCAGATGCTGCTGTTAAAAAAGAATTAGGAAAAGACAGTTACACAAAAGAAGATATAGCTGGTATTACTGCTAAAGACGAGGCTATGCAACGTAACCTAGCTGTATTAAACCAAATGTATTCTTTTAGTAGCTCTATACCAGAAGCTATAGAAAGTATTACTGGTGGTATTACATACTTTACAGACCAAGTAAATTATAACTTAAACAAAGATTTTGATGGTAGAAAGCCAGTTGGTGATAACCCTTACGACCTTACAGATACTAAATACGGTAATGGTAACCCAATGAACTCTGTAGATAGTGAAAGTCACGGTACACACGTTGCTGGTATTATTGCTGCAGAACGTAACAATGGTAAAGGCGCTAACGGTGTAGCTAACAATGTTGAGCTTATGAGTGTTAGAGCAGTACCTAATGGTGATGAGTACGATAAGGATATTGCTTTAGGTATACGTTACGCAGTAGATAACGGAGCTAAAGTTATAAACGCTAGTTTTGGTAAAGCATTTTCTCCAAAAGCAGAATGGGTTTACGAAGCTTTAAAATATGCTGCAGAAAAAGATGTTCTTTTTATACATGCTGCTGGTAACGATGGTGCAGATTTAGACGATTATGAAAACAATCCTAACTACCCTAACGACCAAATTAAAAATGGTCCAGAATTTGCAGATAATGTAATTACAGTTGGTGCTTTAGCTAACAAATACGGTTCTACAATGGTTGCAGATTTCTCTAACTACGGTAAAATTAATGTAGATGTATTTGCTCCAGGTGCAGCAATTTATTCTACAGTACCAGGTAGTAAATACGAGTTTATGGGCGGTACATCTATGGCTTCTCCTGCTGTTGCTGGTGTTGCTGCAGTAATTCGTTCTCAGTATCCTAAATTAACAGCGGCACAAGTTAAAAAAATTATTATGCAGTCTGGTATACCTACAAAAACTAAGGTTGTTGTTGGTGGTGACCCTGCTAACAGTAATACGTTAGATAATTTATCTACTTCTGGTAAAATGGTAAATTTATACAATGCACTTTTATTAGCTGAAAGTGTTTCTAAAGGACAAGTAAAACTATAAATATGAAAAAATTATTAATTGCAGGAGTAGCAGCGTTTACAACGCTGCTTTCTCCTTTATCTGCACAGAATAGTCCGTATTGGCAACAACACGTAGACTATTCTATGGATATAGATATGAATGTTGAAAATTACCAATATGATGGTACACAGAAATTAGTATACACAAACAACTCACCAGATGAGTTAACACGTGTATATTATCATTTGTATTTTAATGCTTTTCAACCAGGTAGCGAAATGGATGCACGTCTGCATAGTATTTCTGATCCTGATGGTAGAATGACAGATAAAGACAAAAACAGCAGAATTGAAACTTTAAAAGAAGACGAGATTGGCTTTATTAAAGTTTCTTCTTTAAAACAAGATGGTACTGCTGTAAAATACAATGTAGAAGGTACTGTTTTAGTGGTAGAATTGGCTAAACCAATTGCTCCTGGTGCTAAAACTACTTTTGATATGGTTTTTAAAGGTCAGGTTCCTGTACAAGTACGTAGATCTGGTCGTAATAGTAATGATGGTGTATCATTATCTATGACACAGTGGTATCCAAAATTAGCTGAGTACGATTTTGAAGGTTGGCATGCAGATCCTTACATCGCAAGAGAATTTCATGGTGTTTGGGGAGATTTTGATGTAAAACTTACAATAGATAAAGATTACGTTGTTGGTGGTACTGGTTACTTACAAAATGCTAATGAAATAGGTCACGGTTACGAGGCTCCTGGAACTAAAGTAAAAAAGCAACGTGGTAAAAAATTAACATGGCACTTTAAAGCGCCAATGGTACATGACTTTATGTGGGCTGCAGATCCAGATTATATTCATGATACTTTACAGGTAGAAAATGGTCCGTTATTACACTTTTTATACCAAGGTGATGATGCAGAAACTAAAGCTAACTGGGAAAAAGTACAGCCTAAAGCTGCAGAGATGATGCAGTTTTTTAATAAAAACATTGGCGAATACCCATACAAACAATATTCTATTATACAAGGTGGAGATGGTGGTATGGAGTACGCTATGAGTACTTTAATTGCTGGTGGTAAAAAGTTTGGTAGCCTTGCGGGTACAACTGCACATGAAATGGCTCACTCTTGGTTTCAGCATGTATTAGCTAGTAATGAAGCTAAACACGAGTGGATGGATGAAGGTTTTACAACTTTTATTTCTTCTTTATGTATGAACGAGGTTATGGATCAGAAAAAAGACAATCCTTTTGAAGGTTCTTACCGTGGGTATTACTACTTAGTAAGTACTGGCAAAGAACAACCACAAACTACACACGCAGACCGTTACCACGCAAATATGCCTTATAGCATTGCTGCTTACAGTAAAGGATCTATCTTTTTATCTCAATTAGGATACATTGTTGGACAAGATAATTTAATGAAAACGATTCATAAATACTATGAAGATTTTAAATTTAAGCATCCAACACCTAACGATATTAAAAGAACAGCAGAGAAAGTTTCTGGTATGGAGTTAGACTGGTATTTAACAGACTGGACACAAACTACAAATACTATAGACTACAGCATTAAAGAAGTTACAGAAGCTAATAATACTTCTACGGTATCTTTAGAAAGAATTGGTTTAATGCCAATGCCTATAGATGTTTTAGTTGTTTACACAGATGGTACAAAAGAAACATTTTATGCGCCATTACGTATGATGCGTGGTGAAAAAGAAAACCCTTATACAGATTTAAAAAGAACTGTATTGCCAGATTGGCCTTGGGCAAACTCTAACTACAGCTTTACTATTAACAAGCCAAAAGCAAGTATTAAAGCAATTGTTATAGACCCATCTAACCTTATGGCAGATGTGAACAAAGAAAATAATGTTTACGAGGTAGAGTAAATCTTCCTTTTAATTTTTAAAAATCCGTTTAGAGTTTTACTTTAAACGGATTTTTTTGTGCCCATAAATTGCATCAAACTAGATATAAAAACCAATAAACAGTTAAAAATAGTATCTTTATAATACCTTTGTTTCTGTTTAAAAAACGAGATACCAAGTACACAGTTATCTTATCATTTAAAATAATTAACTAATACATCTTTAATGCCTACGCTAGCAGATACTACTACTCCTAATTTTTCTTATCCAAAGAAAGAAAAGCTTAAAAGCAAAAAATTAATAGAGGAGTTATTTAAAGATGGTAAAAGTGTATCTAGTTTTCCTGTTAAATTAATTTACTTACCATGTAGTTTAGAAAACACCTCTTTAAACGTTGGTGTTACTGTACCTAAGCGTAATTTTAAAAGTGCTGTAGACCGTAATAAAATTAAAAGATTATTACGAGAAGCGTATAGGCTTAATAAACACATTGTTTTTAACAACATAGATCAAGATTTTGCGTTACTATTTTTATATCTTGGTAAAAAGATGCCAGATTATGCAGAGATAGAGCAATCTATAATAGAGGCGCTTACCAAATTTTATAAGAAAGTAACCAATGAAGAAGCTATTTAAAAAGAAAATAATAATTCCGGTTTTTGCTGTTTGTATTTTACTTGGAGCAAGTAGTTTTAAAGGCGATTTTTTTGAAATAGCGAAGCAAATAGAAATCTTTACTACGCTCTTTAAAGAGTTAAATATGAATTATGTGGATGAAACCAATCCGGCTGAATTAATGGACAATGCCATTAAAAATATGCTAAATGGTTTAGACCCTTACACTCGTTTTTTAAATGAACAAGACGTAGAAGCTTACCGCATTAACAATGCTGGTAAATATTCTGGTATTGGTGCTGTTGTACGCACGTATAAAGACAAAATGTTAATTATAGAAGCTTATAAAGATTCGCCTGCAGATAAAGCTGGTTTAAAGGCTGGAGATGAAATTATAAAGATTGGTGATACAGATGTTGCAACTTTTAAAGATGATGCAACAGAGCTGCTTAAAGGAGCTAGTAGCACAGGTGTAAGTGTGGTTTATAAGAGGCAAAACAAAACAAACACCACAACAATAAATAGAGAAGATATAGATGTAGATGCAGTACCGTTTTATAAAATGGTAGATGCAACAACGGGTTATATTGTATTAACTAAGTTTAACCAAAAGGCATCTTCACAAACAAAAGAAGCTTTGGTTAATCTTAAAAACGAAGGCGCAAAAAAAATAATATTAGATTTAAGAGGAAACCCGGGCGGATTATTATCTGAGGCTATAAATGTTACCAATTTATTTGTTCCTAGAGGAGAGCTTATTGTAACCACAAAATCTAAGGTTAAAAAATTTAATAAAGTATACAAAACAAGAAATGCTGCGGTAGATACAGAAATACCGTTGGTTGTACTTGTAAATGGTTCTAGTGCTTCTGCCAGTGAAATTGTTTCTGGTAGCCTGCAAGATTTAGACAGAGCCGTAATTGTTGGTGCCCGTAGTTTTGGTAAAGGTTTAGTGCAAAGACCTCTTAAACTTACTTATGGTACACAACTTAAAGTAACTATTTCTAGATATTACACGCCTTCTGGTAGATGTATACAGTCTCTAGATTACTGGCATAGAGATGCAGATGGTAAAGCTGTTAAAAACACTACGTTTAACGATTTTAAAACTAAAAACGGACGTAAAGTACAAGATGGTGGTGGTGTATTACCAGAAATACAAATTGCAGCTGCTAAAACCAATGCACTTACCAAAGCATTACTTTTAAACAATGTTATTTTTGACTTTGCAACCAATTACTATTACAACAATAAAGTAGCCTCTATTGCAGATTTTAATTTTACTGATGCCAATTTTATTGACTTTAAAGAGTTTGTAAAAGAATCTAATTTTTCTTTTGAAACCGAAACAGAAAAAGCATTAACAGCCGCTATAAACAGTAATGACAGTGCTATTTTTGGTGAAGAGATACAAGACAAGTACAAAAGCCTTCTAGTAGATATTAATAAAAATAAATTTAAGGCTTTAGATAAGTATAAAGACGAAATTGTAAAAAATATTGAAGACGAAATTGTAAAACGATATTTTTATAAAGAAGGCTTGTACGAGTATTACTTAACGCAAGACGATGCTATTTTAACTGCTACAGAATTGCTTAACAATACTACCAAATACAACGAATATTTAAAGTAGAATACGTAAAAATACTATGTCTGTTTACCAAAAAATGGCCAGTGTTGGTCAAAAAATATTTTCTAAACACATACTTTTTAAATACGGATTTAATTATTCGCCTATGTACAAAAGAAGTACGGGTAAAATAATTGAAATTACTAAAGATTTACTACACATAAAGGTGAAGATTCCTATTAGTTGGAAAAACAGAAACTATGTAAATTCTATTTTTGGTGGTAGTTTATTTTCTGCCGTAGACCCAATACCAATGATACAGTTGTTGTATTTAATTGGTGATGATTATGTGGTCTGGGATAAAGCTGCTGATATACGTTTTAAAAAGCCTGCAAAAGAGAACGTATATGCTGTTTTTAACTATACTGAAGAAGAACTACAAGATATTAAAAACCGTATTGCTACAGAAAATGAAATTGAGATTAAAAAAACTACAGAAATAAAAAGTGCAGATGGTGCTACTACTTTTTGCTTGGTACATAAAACCATTTATGTAGCGAATAAAGAGTTCTACAAGCAAAAAATGAAAAATAGGAAAAGACAATAGACATAAAATTATGTCTATATAAATAAAAAGCTACCTAAATTACTAGATAGCTTTTGTTGTTTTTACTTATACTCAGCACTCTTTACAAACAGGCGTTTGTAATAGTTATTATTTTACTCATTAATATGGCTGTTCATAATTATAGCGAACTTCTTTTATAGTAGTTACCTTGTAATTCTTTTCTAAATAGTTTTCATCATTATAAAAAAGTGTAATTTCTGTTAAACCAACTCCATTATATGCCGGTTTACAATAACTTTGTCCATACCAAATTCCTTGAGATCTTCCTTGACCTAAAAATGGTGTATATAAGGGCAATTTATTATTTTTTCTATCTTTATTAAAGTCTTTAATTTTTGTATTTGCATTAATAAGTTGGCCGTCAATAAGCACATATCCTTCTAAGGTGGGTAAATTATAAAATAAGGAATCCCTTTGCTTTAACCTAGATGTATATCCCTCTTTTCTATTTTTTAAAAACTCGGTATCATCAGATAATTTTATGGCGATACTATAAACCATTCTAGGCCTATTGTCTAAACCATTTGTTTTATCGAGATTATACATTTTCCCTAACCATTTAGTCTGAAAACTTATAGGTTTATCATTGTAATAATCATCATCATCTGAAGAGTAATTGCTTCCCATTACTTTTTCAAAAAGATGAAGACTATCTAAGACCACATGTTGTTCATTATAATACAATTTACAAGCTTTAATTTCAAAACGATGCTCTTGTGCCTTGTAACTTTCTAAAGCGTCTTGAAAATTTAGGACTGTATCATTAGTATCTGCAGCAAGAAGGTTCTCTTTTTTTATACCATTGCAGGCCGTAAGAACAGATACCATTATTAGAATGCTAATTATTTTACTCATTTTAATAAAATTTATTAATCCATAAAAAGCTTAGCCTTTTTTAATTTTAAAATAGCTTCTGTATTTTGGTGTAACATACGGTTACTTTGTAAATACCTATTTAAATTAAATTCATCAAAATTAGTAGCCTCTTTATCTATACTGCTAATATGTACACGACCAGAAGAATGTATAAACTGGTTATTACCAATCCACATACCTACGTGTACTACTCTTTGCTTGGTAGAATCTGTTGCTGGCTTACCAAAGAACAATAAATCTCCCACAGTAAGTTTACTAAAGTCTTTGTCTTTATCTACTACTGTACCTGCGTTTACTTGTTGAGATGCATCTCTTGGTAACACCATACCATTTAAAAAGTAAATTGTTTTGGTAAACCCACTACAATCTACCCCTTTACTAGAGGTACCTCCCCATAAATAAGGCAAACCCATTAATTGTTTAGATGTTGCTACCAAAGATTCTTCTGTTGGGTTTAAGGCTGCTAACCAACTATTATACGTTTGTGCTTCTTCCTTTTTTACAAAAGCAAGCCTACCATCTGGGTATTTTACTTGGTACAATAACCCTTCATCTGCTACCAACTCTAAAATGCTACCAGCAACCAAATCAGATACAATTTCTTGACGTGTTGTTGACGTGTAAGAAAAACCTGTAATATCAGTATATATAATTTTTTTAGCTGTTTTCCAGGTTTTAAAATCATCATTCTTTAAAATTTCTATACCTCCTTTATCTACCCAAGCCAAATAATTATCTGGTGTTTGTATTAAATACCAATCACCATCATTCTTAAACACTTTTACAGGTGTACCTAAGGTTGCTTGTGTGGCAAGTTCTTGCGAGTGTCCTGCTTTGCTTCTTAAATTAGCTACAGATATTTTAACAATTGCCCAATTGCTATTTTTAAATTCTGCCGTTGGTAATAATTGTATACTATCTGTATATGTAATATTAGCCTTATTTAACTTTGTTTTAAGCTCTTTTACGGCTTCTGGTAGGTTAGATTCTCCTTTTAAAACAAAACTGTTGTTAACGGCTTTAGAATCAATATTAAAAAGAGCAACACGTTTATCTGGTGCATATATTGTTTTTACATCATCTATATATTCTAAAATAGGATTTTTTACTTCTTCTTCATTTTTACAACTACCTAATACCAAAAGTCCTGCAAGTGCAATAAATGATATGTTAGAATTGATTCTTAATTTCATTTTTAATCTATTTTAAATGGAAGAGTGAAATTATGAAAATTTTATTTTAATGTAGATAAAATGAACATTCTAATGTTAATAACTACGTTAAAGTACTGTTAATCAGTATTTAAATTAGGAAATTAAAGTTTATTTTGTTATGTTGATAACTATGATTGAGACAGATAAACTAGAAAATACAGAGATTATATTAAAGTCTATTTCCTATTTAGAATCTAGAGGCTTTACAAATATAAAGGCAGACGCAACAGATTGCGAAATACCAAAGTCTTATATTAGAAAAAGTACTGGTGCTAAAATAACACCAGATATTGTTGCTATGAAAAATGGTAGAAAATACTTTTTTGAGATAAGTTTAAAATCGGACAAACCAAAATTACTAAAATCTAAATGGCTGTTTTTAGACACTTTAAGTAGAATGAATTCTAATAGGTTTAGAATTATAACAACTAAAGGACATTTTAAATTTACAGCAGATATGCTAGATGATATAAACCTAAGTAATAAAACGCCAATTAAAATTTAGTGTTTGTACATGACCATATGTGGTATACCATCTTCTAAATACTCTTCTCCTTCTTCTTTAAAACCTAAATTATTATAAAATTTTAGAAGGTATTTTTGAGCCGAAATTTTAATTGTTGTTTCTTGTAAATGTTCTTTTACAGCAGCTATAGATTCTTGCATAATTACGTAACCGTACTTATGCTTTCTTTCAGATTTTTTAACTACTACCCTACCAATACTGGCTTCTTTAAAATAATCGCCAGATTTAAAAATACGTGTATAAGCAACTAAATTGTTGTCTTTGTATCCCAAAACATGAAATGCTTTAAAATCTTTACCATCTACATCTTGGTAAACACAGTTTTGTTCTACAACAAAAATCTCTGATCTTAATTGTAGAACTGCGTATACATCTTTTGTAGTTAGTTCCTTAAAACTTTTAACACTTACTAACATAATAAGGTATGTTAATTACAAGCTATTTTTTCAACTCTGTTTTGGTGTCTTCCACCTTCAAAATCAGTATCTAAAAATGTTTTAACCATTTCTAAAGCTTGTGGTAAAGAAACAAAACGTGCTGGTATACTTAATATATTAGCATTATTGTGTTGGCGAGCAAGAGAAACAATCTCTTTTGTCCAACATAAAGCAGCTCTTACTTTTTGATATTTGTTAGCGGTCATAGAAACACCATTACCACTACCACATATAAGGATACCAAAATCTACTTTTTTATTTTCTACATCTGCAGCTACAGGATGTACAAAATCTGGATAATCTACACTATCATTACTATCTGTACCGTAATTGGTAACTTCTATACCTTTTTCTTTTAAAAGTTCTAGTACCGCAAATTTATAATCTGTACCAGCGTGGTCATTACCTATAGCTATATGCATTGTATTGTTTTTTGTAGTTTTACATTACAAAAGTACAAATACCTTTGTATTTACTATTCTAAAATTGTTAATAAATACAAACCCCCATTTTTACATACATTTTTGATTGTATCACATACAACTAACAAGTTGTTCACAACACTTTAATAAGTATACAAAACATAAATTTTGTTTTTTCTAAAAATAGTTGCATTATAGCATAGAATTTCCTCAACCAAATCTATTTTTAACTTTTTAGATAAAAGATATTAAGACTAATGTTGATAATGTAAACAATTATTAAGAGTCTATTTATTAAAAAAACGTTGTTAATAGAAGTTGTTAATAACCGTTAATAAGTATTGTAATAGATTGATTTTTAAGAATAGAATAGAATATAAACGTCTCATAAGTTTACAATAAATTTACATTACTGTTCAGTACAAGAAATATTGCATAATTTTATTGTACATATTAACACACTATAATAACCACCTCTTTTTTTTAAAATTTAATAAAAGAATAATAGTATATTATATATATGTTTATAACAACGTTTTCTTTACTATTAAATTAAGAAATTGGTTTAAGTAGATAAGAGTAGATTATAATTTGTAATTTTCCACAAATAAATAAAATGAATGACAAAGATTAAAAAAGGAACTAATAACAAAGACCGTAACTTTATTACTAAAGGTATATTTACGGTACTAGAAAAAGATCCTAGCGAAAGTTTTAACTACAAGCAAATAGCTGCTAAATTAGGAATAACAGACGCAAATACAAGAAACATACTAGTAAAGAGATTAGTACAGTTAAAAGAAAAAAAGAGAATACTAGAAGAAAGTAGAGGTAAATATAAAGCAGTTGCTAGAAGTTCTAAAACATACCATACAGGTAAAGTAGACGTAACTAGTAAAGGCAATGCATACATAGTTATAGAAGGCCTAGATGATGATGTTTTTATCGCTAGTAATAAATTAAAGAAAGCTTTTCATAGAGATATAGTAGAAGTCTATATTTTTCCAAGAAGAAAAGGTCGCAAATTAGAAGGCGAAATAACTAGAATAATAGAAAGAGACAAAACTAACTTTGTTGGTATTGTACAATTACAAAAGAACTACGCTTTTGTAACATCTACAGATTTTAGAATGTATACTGACTTCTTTATTCCAAAAGATAAAATTAATAATGCACAAGACGGTGATAAAGTTATAGTAAAACTAAGCGATTGGCCAGATGATGCAGATTCACCTTACGGAGAAATAATAGAAGTTCTTGGTAAACCAGGTGAACATAATACAGAAATACATTCAATTTTAGCAGAATATGGATTACCATATCAATTTCCGTTAGAAGTAGAAAGTTATGCTAATAAAATAGATACCTCAATTAAACCAGAAGAAATTGCTAAACGTAGAGATATGAGAGATACTCTTACGTTTACAATAGACCCTAAAGATGCAAAAGATTTTGATGATGCTTTATCTTTTGTAAAATTAGAAAATGGTAATTACGAAATAGGTATACACATTGCAGATGTATCTCACTACTTAGAACCAGATACTATTTTAGATGATGAAGCCTACCAAAGAGCAACATCTGTATATTTAGTAGACCGTGTTGTACCAATGTTACCAGAAGTACTATCTAACAACGCTTGTTCTCTAAGACCTAATGAAGAAAAATATACTTTTTCTGCGGTTTTCGAGATTAATGAACAAGCAATGTTAATAAACCAATGGTTTGGTAGAACAGTAACAAATTCTAACGAACGTTTTGCTTATGAAGAAGCACAACATATTATAGAAACAGGAGAAAATACAATTCCTGAAGCTATTTCTATTAGAGAAAGTGGTGCATATACAGTTGATGATGCTATAGTAGAAGCTACTTTAACATTAGATAAATTGGCTAAAATTATGCGTGCTAAACGTATGAAAGCTGGTGCAATATCTTTTGATAAGGTTGAGGTTAGATTTAGTTTAGATGAAAATAGTAATCCAGAAGGAGTTTACTTTAAAGAATCTAAAGATGCTAACAAACTAATTGAAGAATTTATGTTATTGGCTAACAGAAAAGTAGCCGAGTTTATTGGTAAGCAAAAACCAGAAAAAACATTTATTTATAGAGTACATGACGAGCCAAACGAAGAAAAATTAGCCAATTTAAATGGTATTATTTCTAGATTTGGTCACAAATTAGATTTTAAAAGCAAAAAATCTATTAGTGAGTCTTTAAACCAATTACTAGAAGATGTAAAAGGTAAAAAAGAGCAAAATTTAGTAGATACACTTGCTATACGTAGTATGAGTAAAGCTATTTATACAACAGACAATATTGGTCATTACGGTTTAGCTTTTGATTATTATTCTCACTTTACATCTCCAATACGTAGGTATCCAGATGTAATGGTGCACCGTTTATTACAACATTATTTAGATGGTGGTGCAAGTGCAAAACAAGAAGTTTACGAAGAAAAATGTAAGCATTCATCAGATATGGAAGGCCTTGCCTCTAGCGCAGAAAGAGACTCTATTAAATACATGCAAATTAAATTTATGGACGACCATAAAGATGCAGAATTTGTAGGTGTAATTTCTGGAGTTACAGAATGGGGTATCTATGTAGAAATCGTAGATAACAAATGCGAGGGTATGGTGCGTATAAGAGATATTAAAGACGATTACTATACTTATGATGAGAAAAGCTATTCTATAGTAGGAGAACGTACTAAAAAGAGCTACCAGCTAGGAGAACAAGTTGTAGTAATGGTAAAAAGTACAGATTTAGTAAAAAGACATTTAGATTTTTCGTTACTTAGAAAAGCAGAGTAATATATTTGTGGAACGAATTTTGTAAATTATATTAGGAATATATACCTAAAAACAACAAAATGAATAAGTTAAACTTATTTACGTTTTTGCTATTTACTATTAGTTTAGTACATGCACAAAACGAAAAAATTACGCAAAAATTAGAAAGTTTTACAGAAGTAAAAGCTTTTGACGGCTTATCTGTAAACCTTATTAAGTCTACTAAAAACGAGGCAATTATAACGGGTGCTAACACACAAAAAGTTTCAATTGTTAATAACGATGGTGTTCTAAAATTACGTATGGAAATTGATAAAATTTTTAGTGGTTATAGAACATTTGTAGATGTTTACTATACAGATATGTTAACTGTTATAGATGTAAATGAAGATGCAAGAATTAGCTCTAATGAAACTATTAAACAAGATTTATTAGAGTTAAAATCTCAAGAAGGAGGAGAACTAATTATAGATGCTAAAGTAACACAGTTATTAGTTAAATCTGTTACTGGTGGTGTAATTACAACAACAGGATCTGCAAAAAACCAAGACGTAAAAATTAATACTGGTGGTATTTATTACGGAAAAGGTTTTAAAACAGAACTTACCACAATTAGTGTAAATGCTGGTGGTAATGCAGAAATTTTTGCTACAAATTATGTGCAAGCATCGGTTAAGGCTGGTGGCGAAGTTTTAGTTTATGGCGATCCAACAAAAATGGATGAGAAAACAGTTTTTGGTGGTAAAATAATTAGAAAATAGAAAAATTATTACATGTTAGATGATATACAGGCAGCAATACCATTAGGCTTTTTTTTAAGTTTTATGATTGGTCCTGTTTTTTTTGTTCTTTTAGAAACCAGTGCAGTTAAAGGATTTAGAGCTGCATTGATTTTTGATCTTGGTGTAATTTTAGCCGATATTTTATTTTTAACGGTTGCTTATTTTAGTAGTTATCAACTACTAGAAAATTTAAGTAATTTACCAGGATTATACATTTTTGGAGGTGTTATACTTCTAGTTTATGGGGTTATTGTTATTATAAAAAAACCCGTAAAAGAAAAACCAACAGCGCTTAAATCTAGTAAAAGTGCATACTTAAGTTTATTTATTAAAGGCTTTTTATTAAACTTTATAAATATTGGAGTTTTAGTATTTTGGCTTGGTGTTATTCTAGTAGTTGGTCCTAGTTTAGATAACGACTCTAACAGAATTGTAGTTTTCTTTTCTGCTATGTTAGGTACTTATTTTGTTACAGATATTATTAAAATACTTTTGGCTAAACAGCTTAAAAGATATTTAACTCCCAAACGTATTTTTTTAACTAAAAAAATACTAGGTATTATACTTGTTATTTGTGGTTTGGTACTTATTACAAAAGGGTTTTTACCTAAAGACCAATTAAATATTCAAGAAGGTTTAGAACTTTTAGATAAATAACTTCTTATTATTAAATACTATTTTAATAATGAAATTTGATCCTGAACTCGAAAAAATAATAGCTAATAGTAGAATAGTAGCTATAGATTTAAATTCTGAGTATATATCTTCTTTTCATTTTTTAATAGCTACTTTAAAATCTAATAATATTCCTCAAAAAATATTTAAATCTTACGATTGGAAATTTCAAAAACTAATAGAACTTTTAAGGTCCGATGATAAAAAAATAGTTACAAAGTACTATTTAACTAAAGAGTTAGATCATATTTTAAAAAATAGTGCATTTTATGCCCGCATCTATTCAGATAAAAAAGTAAATTCAGAACATATAATACTTGCTATGCTAGCTAATAAAAATAGCTACGCCGGTAATTTTTTAAAAGAAAATGGAATGGATTACTTTAAGTTTAAAAGTGAATGTGAAAAAATTAGAATAATGAAATCTAACAAATTTCTAGAATATTTTGGTAGCAATAAACGCTTAGTTTCTATAGGATTACTTCCTATTATAAAAAAAAAATATAAAATAGTATTGTATTAAACTCAGCATCTTTTAACGCTAAAGAACTGTTATAAATTTGTATTTATTTGATAATAAGATAGATAATTATTTTGGTATAATTATAAACAAAAAAACCTCCACGTTAGTGAAGGTTTTTGAGGCATCGAGCAGATTCGAACTGCTGTACAAGCTTTTGCAGAGCTCTGCCTAGCCACTCGGCCACGATGCCATTTTAGGACTGCAAACTTACAAAAATAAATTCATAAGCAAATAAGTTTTTTTAAATCAATTTTGCATTTTTTTTCGAGGCATCGAGTGGATTCGAACCACTATGATAATCCTTGCGGGATTATGTCTATCCATTTCGACCACAATGCCATTTTTAATACGGGGGAGAGATCAAATGTACATATATTCACAAGTATATGAAACTTCTTTTCTTGCAGTTTAACGAGTTAATTGTACCGTTATCGAAACCATTTCTACATCACCACCAATTGGAGGGTTTAATTTAGAAACTGTAACTTCTGACTCATTTACAATACTCAGTTCTGAAAAAATTCGGTCTATAATTCTCTTGGCAACGTGCTCTAATAATTTAGATCTTATTGCCATTTCTTGTTTTACAATATGGTTTATATGTACATAATCTACCGTATCTTCTAAATCATCAGATACAGATGCTTTTTTTAAATCTGCATGTACAGTAACATTTACTAGATAATCGCTACCAATTAATGCTTCTTCTTGCAAGCAACCGTGGTATGCGTAAGTTTTAATATTACTTACTGTTATTTTTCCCATTTGGTTTTATTTAGATGTGCAAACTTAACTAATCATATTAATAATTAGTAAGTACATCTACAATTACTTAATCCCTGGAATAAATCTACACCAATTGTTATAACGTGTGTACCTGTACTGTAATTTAAAATATCGTTTAAAATTATTTGATACGAGTAACCAAAGTAATAATTATCTTTCTTTAGACCTGCAAAAGGCGCTAAATATAAGGGTTTACCAATTTGATCGTTTAAAAATCTATAGTTTACACCTGCATAGTAATAATCTTCAAAATCGTATTTTCTAAATTTTAAATTTAAATCTGTTTCAGACCTTCCATCACTTTCAAACATTTTATAAAGTACAGATGGCTCTATTTCCCAATCACTATTTCTACTCTTTTTGTATCTGTAACCAGTATACAAGTAGTAGTTTCTTAATGCATTAGGTTCAAAAGTTTCATTAAAGTTAGAAATATCTTTATCTATTAAGTTAGATACATTTAAACTGGCATAAAACTTATTAATTCTATACATAAGACCAACATCAAAGTTGTGGTTTGTTGTAGACCTATCGTCTGTTACTGCATTATCTGGAGTAGCAACTAAGTTAAACTCTTGTATGTCTATTCTAAACTGATTAAAGTTATAAGAGATACCAAAAGATAAAAACTCATCTTCATACCTATCTAAAGTTAAATGGTGTGCAAAAGAAATTCTTGCTCCCTGTTGTTTAGTGTATCCGTTTTTATCATTATATAAAAATATACCTAGTCCAGACTTGTTACCAATTCTGGCATCAGCCGCTAAAGACTGTGTTCTTGGTGCATCTTCTATACCTACCCATTGAGCAAGACCATTCATCCTAATTTTTACATGATCACCAATACCTGCGTATGTTGGTGATAAAACAAATGGGTTGTCTGCCAAATATTGGGAGAGTTGTGGTGAATTTAGCTCCTGTGCATTCGAAAGCATTGTGCCGGCAAATAGAGATAAGATTGCTAATTTAAATCGCATAATTATAGGTTAAGTTCTTTTATTTTTTATCTGTACAATGTAAAGTGTCCAACAAACTCTCTGTCGTCTTCTTCACCTTTAAGCTTAATAGTATACCAGTAATCTCCAGATGGTACTTCATTATTATTATAATAGCCGTCCCAGCCTGCATCATTTGCTCCCATTCTATATAATTCTCTACCATATCTATCATAGATAATAGTTAAGATATTAGGGAACCCTGCTGTGTTTTTAGGTTTCCATGTGTTGTTCTCAGAATCACCGTTAGGTGTAAAGAAATTTGGGATTTCTATATCTATAAACTCAATAAATATATCTTGAGTCGTTTCACAACCATTTTCGTCTCTCACAACAACGGTATAAGTATCTGTCTTACGTATCCTGAACGTATTGTCTTCCCCATTATTGTTTCCTTCCAGATAGAAAGTATATTTAGGGTTACCACCTGCAGCAATTGCCGTTATTTCGTTAATATTAGTATTCTGTAATACAAGTGTTAACGGATCAAAAGCATCTACTGTAAAGTCAATAGTTTCAGAACATCCATTTGCATGCAATATGTATAAATAATGATTACCAGCAGACATATTTGTAAAGTCTGGAGTTAATTGCATTGCAGCAGGATCTGTAGTATCTAAACCGTATAATACGTCTGTTATTGTGTTGTCTTCTAAAACAACGTCTAAATAATTTGTAGGCGTATCTGTACTACACTCGTAAATAGGTGTTGCAGTTGCTTTTAAGTTAACACCTGGCGCAATATCTATTACAATATTAGCATCACAACCATTAGCATCTTTAACTAATATTACATGTGCTCCAGAAGATAATCCAGAGAAATCTACTCTGTCTAATACATAATCTGCAGGATCGTTAGAATCTAAACTAGTTCTGTAAGGAGCAGTACCACCAGTTATTGTAACTGTAGCCATACCATCTTCATTACCTGTACAAGTTTCACCTGTTGTAGAAGCGCTTAACTGTATTACAGTTGGTTCGCTAATTGTAAAGTCAAAAGCTATAAAACAACCGTTTTCATCTTGTGCAATTACATCATAAACTCCAGGTGCTAAATCTGTAAATACGTTTTTAGTATCAAACTGATCTAAGTTAGGTGTTATAGAGTATTTAATTTCTCCTGTACCACCACTAACCTCAACAGTTATAGTACCATTTTCTTCACCAAAACAAGTTACATCTGTGTATTCCTCATTTTCTATTACTAAAGGAGTAGGTTCTATTATTGTTATTGCTCTAGATACTGTTTCACAACCACCATCTGATGTTACTTTTATATAGTAAGTACCAATTGGTAAGTTTCTAAAATCACCCGTAGTTTGTGGTCCTTGTAAAGGACTAGTACTTGTTGGGTTATCTAATAACTCATAAGAATAATTACCTAAACCACCACTAGCTCTTGAGCTTATGGTTGCTGTAGACTCACCATTACAATTAATAATTGCAGCACTTTCGTCTAAAGCAATAGTTAACGGTGGTACAGCATCTATTGTAACTAGATTACTGATAATGTTACCACAGTTAAAATCATCTCTTACATAGTATTGGTAAACACCTGCTGTTACTGTAAATGTATGTGTATCTCCACCAGTCATTGGCGTAAAGTTTATACCATCTACACTAAACTCATAAGGAGCAGTACCACCAGTAGCTGTTAATCTTATTTCTGCTGGATCTACGCACGTTAATTGTGAAACCTGTACCAAAGATCCAGTAATATCTGTTGGCTCTGTTATAATAGCCTGTATAGTTTCTACATCACAGTTCCAACCATCAGATACTGTTATCGTATATATACCAGCACTTAAATTGTTAAATATTGGACTTGTCTGTGTAGCACTGGTGTATAAAACAGTTGTACCAGCATCATCATAAACATTTAATTGGTAATTGTAAACACCTTCACCATTTAATACGTTAGTAGCGCTTACACTACCATTACTATCTCCAAAACAAGTTAACATTTGTGTAAGTGGAGTGATATCTGCTGTAATAGGTATAGCAGGATCTAATGTTATTGTATCTGTAAATAAACAACCACCATCATCTGTTACTGTTACAGTATACGTAGCAGCACTTAATCTAACAAAACTTACAGAAGAAACATCTGTAAAAGTAGTTTCTACAGCTGTAGCATTGTTTCTTAAAACAATATCATAAAGAGCATAACCACCTGTTGGTTGTACTACTATTTCACCAGCATTATCATCGCAAGTTACAGCTGCAGTTTGTGTTACTGTTGCTGTTAATGCCATATCTGGAGAAACTATTGTTATTACATTAGAATCTTCAGTACAAAAAGGAGCATTATCTTCTGTAACTGCTACGTAATAATTACCACCAGATAAACCAGTTATAGTAAATGTGTTTGTTGTTGCATTACCATTAATACCTGTTAAGGTACCATCAGCATTTAAAACTGTATACGTAAATGGTCCTGTAGTATCTGTAACTGTTACTTCTATTTCGCCGTCTGTACCTCCAAAACAAGTTATAGGAGAAGTTGCTCTAGCAGAAACCTTAATTAAATCGTATTGTGCAATGTTATACACTTCTGTATCTACATAACAACCGGTAGTTGTATCTGTAACTCTAAATACATAACCACCCACTGCTGTTAATTCAAAAGTTGCAGTGTTATATGTTGGTGTTGTTATTTGCGTAGCATTTGTATTACCAATTGGTAATAACTCATACGTGTATACATTTGTAGCATCACCATTATCTGTTACTGTAATAGTAACCTCTTCTGGACCATTACATGATATGGCAGTGTCTTGAGCAATTACAGCAGTAAATTTATTAATAGGCTCTATAGTTACTATTGTTG
Source organism: Cellulophaga fucicola (assembly GCF_900119145.1). Lineage (GTDB taxonomy): Bacteria > Bacteroidota > Bacteroidia > Flavobacteriales > Flavobacteriaceae > Cellulophaga > Cellulophaga fucicola. Next base: position 333,331 of record NZ_FPIY01000003.1, read on the forward strand.
TTTGCGGACAACTATTATCATCTTTAACATAAACTGTAATTGTTTGTGTAACTCCTGTATCTGTAACAGTAAATGTATTTCCTGTCTGGAAGTTTACATTATCTATACTATATAAGTACGGATTAGAACCAGAAGGAATTCCTGGTGTTGTAGCACCATCTTCTATAGTTACTGTAATTGTTGCTGTATTTACAGTGTTATTAGGAGCACAAGCAAAGTCTGTTGCAACTGCACTTATTAGTAATTCTGTAGGCTGAGTAACCTCAACAGTTTGTCTAATAGCACAACCTTTAGCAGATACTACTTCTATTTGATAAAAAGCAGCAGCTAAACCTGTAAAAGTTGGGCTAGTTTGAGTTACTCCTATTTGAGTTACTCCTGTAGCATCATATAAATTATAGTTATATATAGGATCTACATTTGTTGCAGGATCTAAATTAGCAGTTATACTACCGTCTGATAAACCAAAACAACTAACATTTTCTATAGTTGAAGCTAATAAAATAGGATCTACCTTATCAGTTAATTCTTGTGTAACTGTTTTTTCACATATTGGTGCACTTGTGTCTAAATCACGAACCCTAAAGCTATACACACCAACTTCTGTTAAACCAGTGAACACACCAGTTGTATTTGTAATTGTTGTACTACTTATTGGTAATGTAGCAGTAAATTCTAGGTTTGTAGAACCACCAGTTACATTTACTGTTATTTGTCCGCCTGGATCTACAGTACAATCTATTGGCTTATCAACAATTGTCGAAACATTTATTTCTTCATATAAAACTGTTGCAACTGTTGTAAAGTCACAAGACCATTGATCGTTAATTAATACTGTGTAAGAACCAGCACCTAAACCAGAGAATATTGTAGTAGTCTGTGGAGAACCAACTGCTGTACCATCTTTAATAAGTTGGTATGTGTAGTTGCTTCCTTGTCCACCTGTAGTTCCAATAACTTCAATTTCACCTTCTAGGTTTGTACAGTTTTCTTGGTTTACCTGTAAAGTTGCAGTTATATCTATTGGCTCTACTAAATTAACATCTGCTAATTGAATAATACATCCATTTTTATCTGCAATCCAAACTTGGTAATCTGTACCAGCCGGAGCTGCAGCACCAGATAAACCAGTAAATCTAGGATTAGAAACATAATCTGTTGGATATACTGGAGCAGGATTAGTTGCTACATCTACAAAGTAAACATAGTCTCCCCAACCACCAGCAGCATTAATAACTTCTATAACTCCGTCATTACCTAAACAAGTTACTGGTGTAACTTCTGTAGCAGCTGTTATTGCAGCACTAGGACCAGCAATAGTAAATGCCTGTGTATACGTACATCTAGGATCTGGAGTTTGTTCTACTTCTATATAGTACGTACCAGCTACTAAATTATTAATTACAAAATTACCATTTGGTGCAATACCTGGAGTTTGTGTATCATCTGTAGTATCTGCAGGAGTATTGAATATATCTTGGTAAAGTATGTATGCTATTGCACCTGTATAAGTAACATTAGCATTATCATGTAAATTAAATTCTACACTACCATCATTACCACCAAAACAAATTACATTACTTAATACAGTTGCATCTAATTCTAATACATCTGGACTAGTTATAGTTTCTGATGTTGTTATAACACAACCAGTATCTGTATGTCTTACTAAGAAATTATGAGTACCAACATCTAAACCACCAAAAACATTTGAAGGTTGCCACGTTGTTCCGTTATCAATACTATACTCAAATTTAGAAGTATCATTTGTATTTGATGTAGCAGTAATAGTTATTTCACCATCTGTACCAGGATCACAAGTAATATCGCCTGTAATTGCAGCAGTAGCTGTTAGTAACTCATCATAAGGAGCTATATCTTCTTCAATTGTTCCAACACAACCATTATCATCATATACATTAATTGTATAAGAACCACCAACAGTATTTGTTTCTATATAAACATTACTAGAACCAGTTTGTACAATAACATCATCAGCAGTTGTAGGTGTATTGTTATCATTTATAAATTCATAAATAACATATGTTCCACTACCACCTGTAATATTAGTTACAGTATTTTCTACTGTAATACTTGCATTGTTATTTGTATTACCACTTGTAGGTGTACAACCAAATTCTACAACATCTGTATCTACAATTACAATAGGATCTACATCTGCAATTACAATATTTGTAATAGTTGCTGTACAACCATTTGTACCTGTTGCAGTTACTGTATATGTATTAGGAGGTAAGTTTGAGAATGTGCTTGTTGCAGCATCAAAAGTACCAGCTAAAGGTGTTATTGTATATGTTAATGGATTAATACCATTATCTGTTTGATATAAAGTTATTGTACCATCATCAGCAGTATTACAAGTAATATCTGTAAATGTGTGTGTAAATATTGGAGTTACGGCATCTTCTACAACAATATTAAATACTGTTGGAGGACAAGATGGAGTATTGTTATCATATACTGATACTACATAAGTACCAGATACAGTTGCACCATTCCAAACATCAGCATTTGCAGGTGATGGTAAATTAGTTCTTGGTAAGTCATTAGTACCAGGACCATCAATTTCGTATGCATAAGAACCAGAACCATCAAAAGCAGTGATTGTAATTTCTGCATTTGGCATTGCAGAACAGTCTAACAATTTAGTTACTGCTGCAGTAGCTTGAAATTTAGGATAAATTGTAAACGTTTCTGTTTCTCCACAACCATTTAAATCTTTTATTTCTACTGTTTGTGCAGCACCAGAACTTAGTCCAGTTATGGTATACTCACCAGCTATAAATGTAATATTTTGGAAAGCAGCACCATTAACACTTAGAGAATAAGGTGTTGTACTTGGAATATCTAAAGTTACTAAAACTTCGTAATTTCCTTCTGCTACACATTCATTTACTAATGTTAAAGATATTTCTGGTGAAACATCAGTTGGTACAAATATAGATTCTGTTTGTATACAACCATATGCATCTTTAATATAAACGTCATAAGTACCACCTTCTACATTAAATACGTTTACAGAAGAACCTGTCCAAGTGGTTAATGTTGGCGCTGTAGCACCTGTTGGTAAAATTTGATATTCATAAGGGCCTGTTCCATATTGACCACTAGCAGTTATTACACCTGCGTCTGTGTTACAGTTATCATTTTTAGTTAGGGTTAAATCTATCTCTAATAAGTTAACAGACTCACGTATAGTAAATTCACCACCGTAAACAGTACAACCATTAAACGGACCACCAACTTCAGATAATAATAAATAATATTGACCTGGAGGTAATGTTGCAAAATTAGATACAGTCATTGCTGTTACCGGTCCAGAAACTGGAGTTGAGCCAGTAACAGGAGTAGGTGTTATTTGTGCGTTAGATTGCTTATAGAAAATTTCATAATCTACTGCTGTTGCTGAGGCATCATAATTGTCAAAAGTAAAAGATATATTACCATCGTTAGAACCTGTACATGTTACGTTAGCTACTACATCTAAATTTGCTGTCATATTAGACGGGCTATCTATAGGTGTCGCTGCAGTTTCAAAATAATAACAATTAGTTGTTAAATCGTGTACAACAAAAGTATATGTTATACCAGGTGTTAAGTATACGCCATTAGCCGTTTGAGAGAATGTAATAATACTACCTCCTGCTGTATCTGGAGAATAATAAGTTGATGTATAAGGAGAATTAAAATCTTCTAAAATACCAAACTCATAATTACCACTACCAACCAATGCAGAAACTTCTACTATTGCAGTACCACCATCTGCACAATTTGCTGTAGATGTGCTTACATCTATATCTAAATCATCTGGTGGAGATGATATAACTTGTGTTGTAAAAGCAGAACAACCATTAGCATCAACAATATCTACTTCATAAATACCAAAAGTTAAAATATCAAAAGTATGGTCTCTTGTAGTTGCTGTTGTATTGTAAGTTTGTGGTGCAATACCATTATTAGCAGTTAGTATATACGTATATTCTGCAGTACCACCACTTGTATTTGTTATTGTTATAGAACCGGGATTTGTATTACCACCAATTATATTACAAGTTATTGGTTGACTTGTAACAGTATAATTTATTACTGCAGGTTCATTAATTGTTGTTGTTTCTGTAACTATACAACCTTTAGAATCTGTAACAGTTACAGTATAATCGCCTGCTGTTAAACCAGATGTTTGTGTACCATAATCTTGTGCTGTAGTTGTGTTTGTAACATTAATTGTATAAGGAGCTAAACCAACACTAGTATCTATTACAATATCTAAACTACCAGAATCGTCTCCGTTACAATTTAAATCTGTTGGAGTTACACTAGTTATTACAGGTAATTCTGCTGGTAATACAATTACAGAGTTTGTAATGTATGTACATGCAACAGGAGTTGTATTATCTGTTACTCTAAAAAAGTATGTACCATCTGTATCTGTAGTAAAGTTATTTCCTGTAAAGTTTGTAGCATTCCAAGGTCCAGAATTAGTAGTAGACCATTCATAAGTATAAGTACCAGAACCTCCAGTAACATTTACATCTATTGATGCATCTACTAAACAGGTTAAATCGTTATTTAGAACTGTTGTAGCTCTTAAAGAAGGATTTAAAACAACCGTTTCTTGTATAGCAACACAACCAAAACCATCTTTAACGTCTATTGTATAAGATCCGTTTGCAAGATTAGTAAAAGTATATGTTGTTGCAGTTGCTGGAGTTGGAGTAATCCAAGCACCACCGTTAATACTAAACTGGAAATTTTCGTTACCAGGAATAGAAGTAATATCTACTTGTATTTCACCATCATTTGCACCAGAGTAACACGCAGTTGGGGTTGCTGCAAAAGTTGGTACCTCTGGGGCAGTAACAGTTATTGCAGGAGTAACAACATTTGTACATAATTTATCATCTTGTACTCTTACTATATAGTTTTCATCAGCTGCATTTGCAGGTACATCTGTAAATATAGCAGAAGATTGATATGCTCTAAAAACAGTAGAAGTTGTTGTTACTGTATTGTATATTTCTAATTGATAGTTATACGTTGGTGTACCACCGTTAGCAACAGCAGTTATTGTAGCTCCAGTATTGTTACAAGTAAATTCATCTGTTATAGATGCAGTTACTGTAATTTCTGTAGGTTCTGTTAATTCTTGTGTTAATGGAATAGTACACGCATTATCATCTACATCTCTAACTTCAATAGTATAGTTTTGTGCAGTTAAACCAGTTACGGTTTGCGAAGTTGTAAAAGGTCCAGCATAAGAAGTACCACCATCTATAGTATATTCAAATCCGCCTGCTCCAAAATTAGAAGCATTAATAACAAATTCGCCATCATTACCTCCAAAACAAGAGATGTTTTTAGGGTTTGTAACTGTTGCAGCAAAAGCTTTACCAGCCTCTACCACTACATCAAAAGTTACAGATGAAGAACATACTTCTGGTAATTGAAATGCTTGTATATCGTCTATTGCAATATCATTACCATTGGTTGCAACAGAATTTGTACGGATAACAATATCAAGGTTTGTATTAGTTCCTGGATTTAATGTTACTGTATAATTATGCCAATCGTCAGCATTATTATGTTTAGGAATTTCACCTGTAGAAGTATTAGCAATTACCACACCACCAGCATCTACCAATTCTATAACTATACTAGGATCTGCAAGCCCGCTAAAAGCTGGATTTGAGCTTATTAAATTAAAGCCCCATGTAGATATTGTAATATCTCTATTTGGTATAACTTCTATACCTCTTTTGGCATATACAATACCACCAACACCAGCTACACCACCAACGTTCATGGCTAAAAACCTTCCGTTAGGGTTACCTGTATGATCATTTGGATTTATCCAACCAGAAAAAAGTAAACCTATATTTTGCGTTACTGAATATTCACCATCATTAATCCTTCCATTAGGAGAATTACAAACATCAGTTGTAAAATTTTGTGGCTCATAACAGTATACTGGATCTATTTGTGTTATTGATGTATTTGGTCCTGAACCAAAGTTTTCTGATAATAAATTACTAGGTGTAGGAGCTACATTAGATGTATAATCTACTTTAATAGTATGTGTACCTGCAGTAACATCTGTAAATACATTACTGGTATCTGGTGAGTTAAATCCACCATCTATCGAATAGATATAATCAAAATCTGTACTATTTGGTGTAACTGTAATTTCACCAAGACCTTCACAATCATAAGAAACAGAAGGAGCAAATGTAGGCGCAATTGGCGCAGGATCTACAGTTACTGTCATTTCAAACGTACATAAATTAGCATCTCTAATATATAATGTATGTGTACCTGGTAATAAGTTGTTAATTGGGTTAGTACTATAATTAGCACCACCATCAAAACTATACTCATAATTAGGTGTACCACCTTGAGCATTTGTTATTCTAACCTCAGCACCAGTAGTTGGGTTACATTCATATAATGCTGTAACTGCAGCAGAAGCAGATAACGTAAATGGTTCTGTTATGGTATGTGTAGTTGTTACTGTACAATTATTAGCATCTCTAACACTAATACTATAGCTTCCAGCGGGTAAATTATTAAAAACATTAGAAGTTTTATAAGCACCCCCAATACTATATGTGTATGGAGCTTCTCCACCCCCAGCAGTAATTGTTATAGTAGATTGCGATTCACCACTACAAAGTATGTCTGTACTTGCTGTAGAAACAGTTAAAGGAGCATCTTGAGCAATGTTTAAATCAAACTTAGCTTCACAGAAAGTTCCTGTTCCATTATTATCACGTACATATACATCATAATCACCAGCACCTGTAGTAACAGTTCTAGGATTAGTAGTTGAAAAATCTGTTGTAACCGGAGTAGCCCCATCAGCAACAATTGCATATACATAGTTTACACCACTACCACCAGCAGGAGTAATTGTAACAATTGCATCTGTACCACAAGATGTAATGTCATCTGCTGCTGCTGTTACTGTCAATTCTGGATTTACTGTAATAGTAGCAGTACCAGTACAATTTTTACCGTCTATTACGTCTATTGTGTAAGTTCCTGGGTTTAAACCAGAGAACACATTATTAGCGCTATAAGCACCACCGTTTATTCTATATTGATAAGTGCCATCTCCGCCAGCTGTTACATTTGCTGTAAGTTCTAGTCCTGCAGCTGCAGTAAAACAAGCATCATTTGGAATAATTTCTAAATTAGGAGCAACTGATGCATCTAAGTCAAAACTTGCCGTTACTATACAACCGTTTGCATCTTCTACGCTTACATTATAAGTTCCTGTTTGGTTTAAGTTATTAAACGTACCAGAACCATTGGTAAATGTAGTTGTACCATCTGGATATATAATTGTAAAGTCATTACCACCCCAACCGCCAGTAGCTGTTAAAGCAACGCTACCATCTGTTGTACATGTTGGTTGTGTTTCATTTACACTTAATGCTAATGCAGCAGTAGGTGCGTTTATAATAACATCTGCAGTTGCAGTACAATTAGTTTCTGTATCTGTTACTGTAATTGTATAGGTACCATTATCTAAATTAGATAAGGATATTAAAGTATTATTTACCGTTGTACCAGATGGTACAGCTGTTGGTCCTGTTATGGTATAATTGTATGTAGAATTAAAACCAGTTACATTAAATTCTGCTTCACCATCTGTATCATCAAAACAAGAAATATTACTAACTAAGTTACTAGTTACCGTAATAGGGTCTACTGGTCTAATTGTAAAGCTCTCATCATATTCACAACCTTTAGCGTCTGTTACTCTAAAGGTATAGGTATCTGGAGCTAAACCAGCAAATGTTGCTGTATTTCCTGTAGTACTTGTTGCCACAGCTGCTACCGGAGCAATAATTTCAAAAGTATAAGGAGCAGTACCATTCGTAACTGTTACAGTAACATCTGATGTTTGTGTAGGACAGTTTGGAGCAGTTGCTGTAAAGTCTAAATCTGTTGGTGGGTTTAAAGCATCTATAACAATTTCGTTAGTTACAAACGTACATAAGTTAGCATCTCTAATTGTAATAGTATAAGCACCATTAGTTAAGTTTGCAAAAGTATCTGCACCTGGAGCAGCGCTAAAATTAACACCATCTATACTGTAAGAATAAGGAGTTGCACCACCAGTAACATTTTGTACTTGTATAGTAGCTTCTTGTAAACACGTATAATCTAGAGTTAAAACAGCATCTCCCGTTACACCATCAACAGGGCCACCAATTGTGAAAAGTTCATCTACATCGCAAGATGTACCACCATTGGTTTGTGTAATTGTTAGTATGTAATCTCCTTGAGGTAAAGAAGTAAAAGAACCTGAGTTATTTACAGCTGTAGTTGTACCATCTGGATATAATAGGCTATAAGACATAGTATAACCATTACTATTTGTAATGTTTATGTTATAACTACCGTCTTCTGCACCAAAACATTTTTCATCTTCTATAATTGGTGTGTAAACTATTGCAGGTGCAATATCTACTGTAGCTTCATTAGTAATAATATAACAGTTGTTACTACCTACTACAATAAACTCATAGGTATCTGCATCTGCTGCACCAAAGTAAAAATCGCTTGTAGTTTGGTATGCACTTGCAGGAATATCACTTATAGAAAAAGGAGCTGGATATAAATCTACACCACCTTTACTCCATATTGCATATGAATAAGTTGGTGCAGCAACACCACCCGTAGCTGTTACAGATATAATACCATCTGTACAGTCTATAGATTTTGTTGTTAATGCGGTACCTGCTAAATCAGATACATCATTAATAGTTACTTCTTGTGTAAATGTACAACCGTCGTCTGTTGTAACTGTTACATCATAAACACCATCGTTTAAGCCCAAAAATGTATGGTCATTATCATCTGTAGGTCCAAAAGTATCTACATTTACACCACCTTGAGATATTGCAAAATAGTATTGTGGCTCTACATCTTCAGCAGAAATTCTTATTTCTCCTAAACCTGTACAATCAGTATCTTTTGTAGTTATATTAACTTTATAATCTCTTTCTAGTACACCTAAATTTTCTAATCTAAATACACAACCGTCTACCACACCTTGTTGGCGCATTTCTACTGTGTATGCTCCGTTGTTAGTGATAGGGAAAACAGGACCGTTATTTGCACTGTAAGGAACTAAAATGTTACCTGTTGCAGCATCTAATAATTGAAAATCATAATTTGCAGGAACGTTAGTAACACTTATGCTACCGTCTGTTGTACAAATAATGTCTTTTATAGTAGCTCTAGGGTCTAAATTATTTTTAAATACATTAAAATAGAATCTTGTAAAACAACCATTTAAATAGTTAATTACTACTCTATATTGCCCTTCATCTTCAGCATTAAAAGTTTGTCCGGTTGCTACCTGTGTCCAAGTACAAGTACCGTTTTTATTAGCACAGTCTTCTACAGATGCAGTACAACTACCCTCGTCTAACTTTTCCCATTGTATGCTTGTTGCATCAGGAATATTAATGTTTATTGGTTCTACATCATTTAAACCACATAAAAATATTTTTGGTAGCGGATCACCGTCTATTGGACAAATTGTAACCTCACCATCAACAGTATTTGTAGTATCGTTAATTAATGCTGTTATTGGGTTTGTTTGTGTAGTTCCAAAACGTGTTACAGTTATTATTTCTTGAAAACCTTTACAAGGATCTGCAATAATTTTATCAACTATATAAACACCTATATCATCTACAATAAGTGTGCTTAAATCACCATCAGGATTACCATCATTTTGTACAGTATCACCAGCGTCAATAACACCGTTTCCGTTTTCATCTTTATACCAAACGTAATCGTCAAAACCATCACCAGAATCTAGAATAGCATCTGCACCACAGATTTCTACACTTCTGCTATAGTCACAACTTTCTAAATCGTCTAATAAAAAGTTTGTAGCACCAGGAGTTGTAAAACCACAAGTATCAAAATCTGTAACACTTGGATCATCTGTAATCTCGCTAGAGTTTATAACACCTCTGTATGTAGAGTATGCTAAATTTTGAATAAGATCTGAGCATGCATCTATAAAGTCGAAACAATTTTCTGCTACACGTACACGCATACGTATGCTTTCTAATGGTCCGCCCTGTTCTACTAAATTATTTGGAATAGAAAAGATAACTTCTCTATTTGCTGGGTTATACGTATAAGTAACGCCTGCTGGCATTGTAATATTAGTTTCGTCTAATGTTACATTTACAGGTAAAATATCTTTTATAGTGTAGTTATCTGCATCATCATTACCAACATTTTGGAAAGATAATACATAATCTAAAACTTGACCTAAATTTACACCTTGGCCAGTAATGTCTGTACCACCAATGTCCTCTACCCTTTTGGCTAAGTGCATTTGTGGTTCTATAATTTCTACATCAAAAGATGTAAAGAAAATATCGTATTTATCTTGTGTAGAAGTTGCTCTTAATATAGCGCTTGTTTCATCATTAGGGATGGTAGACCAACCTGTGTTAGGTATTGTAAAAAGGTCTGCATCCCATCCTAATGTATTTCTACTATTGGGGTTACGGGTAGTTACGATATTGTTTTCAAAAGTGACATTACTGTCAAAAAAGTTGTTACTTCTATTAACTCCACCTGTATTTGTACCTAGAGGAGTATAAGTTGGTCTACCACTTGCTTTAATAGACAAGCCATCACCCGAAATACCGTTATCACCTTCTAAAGTACTTACACCTAATCTGGCATTTACAGGAAAAGGAGCAGGCAATGTTGTAAATCCAGATACAGGAATATCTACAGATTCTCCTGATTTAATACCTGCATAACCATCAAAAGTGGTAATATATTTACCTGGGTATGTTGGGTTTTCATAAACCACAACCATTGTCCAACCACCAGATACACCACCAGATGGACTTTCACCAACGCTAGCTCTAATGTTTGCAACAGTATATTCACCATTAGGGTCTGCTAAACCTGTTACTATTGAAGTAATATCTTTATAACAAGCATAAGGACTATAATAACCAAAGTCTGCATCACCAAAACCATCAAAAAGTACTTCATCTGCAGAGATATCTACATATGAACCACTAGGTGTTTTAAATTTAATATTTCCAATATTGCTACGGTCTGTTTCATTTGCATATACAGCAGACCAATATAAACCAACATACCTAACTCTAGAACAGCTAGCATCTGGTACAGTTAAAGTTGAACTACTAGAACTAAATGTAGATGCATCACCATCTATATCTATGTATTGCATATCCCAACTATCATTAGCAGTAGAGCTATTTCCTGTTTGGTTATATGGGTCATCTGCATCTACTGGTGTAAATACATTATAATACTCCCAGTATCCTCCCCACCAAGTATTTATCCATCGTCTTTCTCTTGTAACTTCATTACCTTCACGGTTTACAATGTTATTTGCTACAATAGTTAAGTCTCCACGGATGCTATTATCATACCTTGGTTCAAAATTGTTTTTAACTTGACTAAATCCTAGGTGGGACATGGCCAAGACAAGAATAATTAATAATGATTTTAAAAACTTATTCATTAGATAGAATGTTTTTAGTGTTTGTTGGTGAGTAATTAATTTGAGTTGAGTTGTTTGTTGTTATACTGTCATTGAATTTTATAGTATACTTATCGGTATTTTTTGTATTAGCTAATGCTATACAAGTAAGCAGCAGTGCACAAAAAAGTATTATTTTTGAAAATATTTTATCCATTACGCAACTAGATTAGGAGTAACTCTCATGATCCACATACGGTCTTGGTAAGAGCTATTTATATTAGAATAATATGATAGTAAAGCATTGTTCCATGAACCGTGCTTTTTTAAATAAACATATCTATAATTGTTTTCTGGGTTAATAAAGTAACTAGCATTTAAACCTTGTTTGTTAAGTAGTCTAACAAAACTGTTTGCATTTTTAGCACTAGCAAAAACATTTGCAATAATATAATATCCAGAGTCTACACCATCAAATTTTACAACTTTTGGAGTTGGGTAAGCACCAGCAACATTGTCTTTTTGTACTGGGTTTCTAAATTTAGAATTTCTGTAATCATCTTTAGCTTGTATTGCTGTTTTATCTTGTGTTTGGTTATTGCTAGCATATGCTGTGTTAGAGTACCTAGCATCTGTAGATGTATTATTATCTACATTCATTATCCACATTGTATCTGTATAAGCACCATTCATTTTAGAATTATGAGCATCTGCTGCTTCTTGCCAAGTATCATATTTTTCTAAATACACATACTTTAATCCACTTTTTGGATCTTTAATGTAATCTGCAGTAATTCCTTTATCTTCTAGGTCTGACATAAACTTATTAAGGTAGCCTTGACCTTTATAAACATTGGCTATTACATAATAACCCTGCTCTACGCCATCTAAGTTTTTAAACTTTCGACTCTTTATTGATGAAGCCGTTTTTGTTACACTATTAGAAGATGTATTGTTTGCAACTGCTTGGTTAGTTGATGTAGCATCTTTAGTTATAGTATTTTTTGGAGTATTATTTTGTGTTGAGCTCTGGTAACCAGAGTTTGTAGCTGGTGTTTTTGTGTTTGAAAAATCATCTACTAAATCTTGCCCAATTGTATTGTTAGAATTAGAAGTTGTATTATCTGCTACTGCATTATCATCGTTATTAATAAAATACATTTTCTTAGCTCTTTCTTCTAAATCTGGTCTATTACCTTGAGTTTCGCTACGTACCATACGTAACACTCTTTCAAACCTTGTTTCTAAGTCTCTTTGTCTATTAATTTCTAAAGAATCTTGTCTGTACATTAGCTCTGCCAATACTTGGTCATTTTCTGCTAATCGTTGTTTTAATTCTTCAAATTTTTCAGATTTTGACTCATCGTCTTCGTTTATTTCTTCATCGTTTAAGGCTAATTCCTCATCACTATCATCCTCTAACATTACACGGTCTTCTGTTAAGTTAGGTGTAAATGAGTATGCTAATGATATCTCATGTGTAAGTCCAAAATTATCAAGGTCTCCGGAGATTCCTTTTTCCATTGTATACCCTAGAGATAAACGTTTGTTAAGGTTAAAACCTAAACCAGCTGCTGCTCCATAGTGGTCATCATAACCTACTTGTGCCCAACCTATTTTTGGTAAGTCTAAAATAAGACTACCACCTAAAACTATATCCTCTTCACCCGCCATACGAACTCTAGCCAATGGCATTAATCTACCTTGTTCTAGAATACCAGATGTTTTATCAAACTGATGAGTATATTGTAAGTGTCCAGAAAATGTTTTTTCAGCAAATTCTGTTATAGATTCATTAGATTTTAGGTTGTAGTCAAATAAATTTTCTGCGTATAAACCAATATCAAACTTATCATAAGACAAGTTTACACCTGGCTGAAATTGTAATAAATTATCTGTTTGTCCATTTAAAAACGGATCGTCAGGATCTGCAGCATTTACCCTACTCTTATCTAAACCACTTGCGTAGTAAGAGAAGTTTGCTCCAAAAGTAAAGTTACTTTTATCGCTTAACTTAACGCCATAAGCGTAGTTAGCAAGCACGCCATAGTTTGTTAATGTACCAGCAGTTTGTTGGTAAATACTTACCCCTAAACCTACACGGTCATTAACACGACCACTATAACTTAAAAAGTAGTTTTGGTTGTTATCTGAAAATTCTACCGATTGGTTTCTATGTAATAAGTTTACGTACGACTTATCTTCCCTTACCGTAGAAAAGGTAGGGTTTATTAAGAACCTATTGTACTTTAAGAGGTTCTGTGAAGGAACATCGTACGATAGATAAGGATTAACCTCTTGGGCGCTAACATTGGTTAGCACCGTTAATAATAATAGAAAGTATATGTACTTAAACTTAAACATTTTAAATTATCTTATGATTGTTATAGTCCCTTGTTTTTGACCATTTTTGCCATCAATAATCTTGTAATAAAACACCATGTTTTGCTTAGGGAAACTCATAGATGAACTAGGCCAATTGTTTTTGTAGCTCTTTTCATTTAGGATTTCCTCACCATTACTATTAAAAATAATAACAGTTGCATCTGGGTTATTAGAATAAGAATTTGGCAATACCCATAGATCGTTTTTACCGTCTCCATTAGGTGTTACTACGTTAGGAACATTAAAAGTATCTTTATATGAAACCGTGAATTGATTTATTACTTCACAGTCGTCTATCTTAGCAATAAGCGTGTAACTACCTTCTTCTGTTAAATTAACAGATGCAGTTGTGCTTAGTTCTACATTAGCTGCGTCTAGCCACTGGTAACTTGTACCACCGCTTGCAGTTATTGTTTTAGTTTGTCCTTCTACAAGGATAACTGGGTCAGAGCTGTCTAATGTTATTAAATCTTCATCTAAAGGAGAAATAACAATTTCGTTAGAACGTAACGGACAACCATTTTTTAGTACTTCTAAAACAAACGTTCCTGTTTCAGTACTATTTAGAGTTTCATCTGTAGTGTTATAGCTAACACCATCTTTATACCAAGTAAAAGTTTCACCTGCTAATGTTGTTGTTGTGCTTATAACTACTGGGTTACTAGGGTTGCAAAAAGTTGTAGTACTAGTAGCAATTGTAACAGTTTCAGATGTTAATAGGTTTACATTTAATGTGTTAGAATCCAGTGCACTATAGCCAGCAATACTAGCATTTAGTGTATAATCACCATTAGCAGTTATATCTGTTAAAGCAATAGAGTTGCTTGTTTGTCCAGACACAGCCACGCTGTTCTTCTTCCATTGGTATGTAAATTCGTTTTTTAAATCTGCAGTAACATCTGTTTTAGTACCATCTGCGGCAACAGCTTCTATTGTTGTAGCATCTAAAGTAGTAGAAGTGCTTTCACAAGAAGTATATGGTGCAGTATAGTCTATAACTATATTAAATGATACTGGAGATACCACTGTTGTTTTCTCAGAGTCAATTGTAAAAGGACAACTACCTCCATTATCTGTAATTCGTGCAAAGTATTCACCTGCACTGTTTATTGTAATAGTGTTAGATGTTTCACCTGTAATAACAGCTCCATCTTTGTACCAAGAATACGTAACAGCAGCACTACTGCTAGTTACTTGTAAAGTTTTTGTTTTACTAGGTAAAATAACAAGATTTGCTTCGTTATCTCTAGTAAGTGTAACATTAGACGCTGTAGTTATAGAAATTGCAGCAGAACGCTCTAAACAAGCTCCTGTACCACTAATCTCTACAGAGTAATCACCTTCAAAACCAGCAGTTGCACCATTTACGGTATACGTATGGTCATCTACTGTTGGTGTAGTAATAGCAACATTATCTTTATACCAAACATATGTTAATCCTTGGCCAGATATGTTTGCTGTTAGTGTTTCTGTGTCTGTAGAGCATAAACTAGTTTTAGATGGTGTATTTAGTGCAACACCTAAACTAGTACCTGTTGTTACCTCTATGATGTTAGAATCTGTACTTGCAGAACCAGAACAAATTGTTCCGTAATCTATTTGTACAGAATACATACCTGCTTGTGTAGTAGTTAAAGAAGGTCCTTTTTCTGATAATAATGTGCCACTCTTATACCAATTGTATTGGTAAGTTTCTGGATTAGGTACATTATGTGGAGCCATTGTAATAGCAGTACCATCACAAACCTCTATTGTACCACCTGATGGAATGTTACCATTACCATCCTGGCTCATTAAAATAGGAGAATTGTAATCTACATAATACATAGAGAAAGGGCCTGCAGTAGGACTTACCTTCTCTGGACTTGTGCTTTTTACCCTAATTTTATAGTTCTCACCTCTTGTGTCTGTAGGTAGAGCAAACTGTATAT
This sequence comes from Cellulophaga fucicola, assembly GCF_900119145.1. Classification (GTDB taxonomy): domain Bacteria; phylum Bacteroidota; class Bacteroidia; order Flavobacteriales; family Flavobacteriaceae; genus Cellulophaga; species Cellulophaga fucicola. The sequence continues at coordinate 349,171 of NZ_FPIY01000003.1, forward strand.
TAAAATCAGATGTTGAGTTTTTGTCGTCTAAAGTAGCTAATGCTACTGGGCTACCAAAGTTACCATTGGCATCAGACAGTTCAAGAATAAATTTGTTGTCGCTGTTTACAGCTGGAGCATTAATCCAAGTAAAATTAACCCAGTAAGAGTTAAAACTTGCCGATCCACAGGCAGCTGTCCATCCGCTAGAACCGCTACCACTAGGGTTGGCAATAGGTTCTGGAGCATTCAAGATTTGAGCTGTTGCTGTAAATGAACAGGTAATTAACAATAATAGTACCAAAAGAATTGTAGTAGGTGTTGTTCTCATGAGATGTTTGTTTTTGTAACTATTTTATTGTCTGGGGACATAGTTGATTAAGATTAAACGTTTAAAATTTCTGCAAACATTTTAACGCGGGTGCGAAATTTGCTTAAACAAATATGGTTGTTTATAACTTGTTCATAAATTTATTGTTGTAGTAGTATTTAAATATGTTGTGAAAATGGGGTTATTGTATGGTGACCGAATTTTTAAGTCCTAGAATTAATCTTATTTTGTACCTTTACCGCTTAATTTTATCCTATGAGTGAAGGCGAAAAATCATTAAATTTTATAGAACACATTATCGAGGAAGACCTGAAAAATGGTTTCTCAAAAGAGGATTTACGTTTTCGTTTTCCGCCAGAACCTAACGGCTATTTACATATAGGACACGCTAGTTCTATTTGCTTAAATTTTGGCCTTGGTTTGCGTTATAATGCACCTGTAAATCTGCGTTTTGACGATACAAATCCTGCTAAAGAAGAACAGGAATACGTAGATGCAATTAAGAAAGATGTTGCTTGGTTGGGCTATAAATGGGACCACGAGTGCTTTGCTTCAGATTATTTTCAAAAGTTGTACGATTGGGCAATTTTTCTTATAAGAGAAGGTAAAGCATATGTAGATAGCCAATCTTCAGATGCAATGGCAGAACAAAAAGGTACACCAACAACTGTAGGTGTTGCTAGTCCGTTTAGAGACAGAACTGTAGAAGAAAATCTTGATCTTTTTAACCGTATGAAAAATGGCGATTTTAAAGAAGGTGAACACGTTTTACGTGCTAAAATAGATATGTCTTCTTCTAATATGCTAATGCGTGACCCTCTTATGTATCGTATTTTACATAAAGCACACCATAGAACAAATACCGATTGGTGTATTTATCCTATGTACGATTGGACACACGGAGAAAGCGATTATTTAGAGCAAGTATCTCATTCTTTCTGTACATTAGAGTTTGCTATGCACAGAGAATTATACGATTGGTTTTTAGACCAAGTTTATGATTCTAAAAAAACACGTCCTAAACAAAGAGAATTTGCAAGACGTAACCTTAGTCATACAATAGTAAGTAAAAGAAAGCTACTAAAATTAGTACAAGAAGGTGTTGTAAAATCTTGGGACGATCCAAGAATGCCAACTATTTCTGGTATGCGTAGAAGAGGTTTTACACCAGAGTCTATCCGTAATTTTGCAGATACAATTGGTATAGCTAAAAGAGATAATTTAATAGATGTTTCTTTATTAGAGTTTCATGTTCGTGAGCATTTAAATAAAATTACTACTCGTGTTATGGGTGTTTTAGACCCTGTAAAAGTGGTAATTACGAATTATCCAGAAGGTCAAGAAGAGTGGTTAGAGATAGAAAATAACCCTGAAGATCCAGAATCTGGTAGTAGAGAAATTCCTTTTTCTAGAGAAATTTATATTGAAAAAGCAGATTTTAAAGAAGAGGCAAACAAAAAATTCTTTAGATTAAAACTAGGAGGAGAGGTACGTTTAAAAGGAGGTTATATTATTAAAGCGGAATCTTGTACAAAAGATACCGATGGGAATATTACCGAGATTCAATGTACGTATGATACAAAAAGTAAAAGTGGAAGTGGTACTGAAGAAAGTTTACGTAAAGTAAAAGGAACATTACATTGGGTTTCTGTAAAACACGCAATAGAATCTGAAATTAGATTATATGACAGATTATTTACAGATGAAAGTCCGGATACACATAAAGACAAAGATTTTATGGAATTTATAAATCCAAATTCTTTAGAAGTGATAAAAGGTTTTGTAGAGCCAAGTTTAAAAGAAGCAAAAGTAGGAGATCGTTTTCAGTTCCAGAGAATGGGTTATTTTAATATTGATACAGATAGTACTCCTGAAAATTTAGTTTTTAATAAAACTGTTGGTTTACGAGATTCTTGGGCTAAAATTGCAGAAAAAAAGTAACATAAGGTTTATTGATACTAATTGAAAAACAATTGGTATTTTCTATTAAAAAAGACCTTTTTTAAGCCTTTTTAATGAGTTTTTAAAAAACAGAAAGGTGATTATAAGAGTTTACTTTAGATGATAAAATACCGGGCTTTAAAATAATTTTTAGCCTTTTAAGATCTCAATTTTTAGTATTCTTCTGTTCTAAACCTTAGAAAACTGTAAAACATAAAAAATCCGATAGAAAACTTAATTTCTATCGGATTTTTTTGATTTTAAAACTATTACTTAAAAATTAGTCATTTTTTGGTTTGTCTAATTTTTTAGCTTTACCTGTGTTATTTGCTTTCTTCATATTTTCACCAATCATATTACTTGCTGTAAATGATGCAACCATGTCATTTAACATTTGGCTACCAGCTTGTGGTGAATTTGGTAATAATATTAAATTACTATTTGTTTCTTGACCAATAGATTGTAAAGTATCATAATGCTGAGTAACAACAATTAGGGCAGAAGCTTCTTGAGAATTTATGCCAACTTTATTTAATACTTCTACAGATTCTTCTAATCCACGAGCAATTTCTCTACGTTGATCTGCAATACCTTGACCTTGTAAACGCTTACTTTCTGCTTCAGCTTTTGCTTTTTCTACAATTAAAATACGTGCAGCATCACCTTCATATTGTGCAGCAGTTTTTTCTCTATCGGCAGCATTAATACGGTTCATTGCAATTTTTACTTGAGGATCTGGATCAATATCAGTTACTAAAGTTCTAATAATATCAAAGCCATAATCCATCATAGCATCATTTAATTCAGCTTTTACAGCCAAAGCAATATCATCTTTTTTTACAAAAACGTCATCTAATTTCATTTTTGGTACTTCTGCACGTACAACATCAAATACATAAGATGTTATTTGATCATGTGGATAGTCTAATTTGTAAAATGCATCATAGACTTTATCTTTTATTACTTTGTATTGTACAGAAACTTTCAATTTTACAAAAACATCATCTAAGGTTTTTGTTTCAATAATTACATCTAATTGCTGAATTTTTAAACTTAATCTCCCTGCAATTCTTTGTATAAATGGTATTTTAAAATGTAGACCAGACTGTCTAATACTACTAAATTTACCAAATGTTTCTATTATAGCTGCTGTTTGTTGTTTTACAGAGAAAGCTGCAGAAAAAATAACAAAGACCAAAAATACTAGTCCTGGTATAAATAAATAATCTCCCATAATTTTTTTACGTTTTTAGGTTTATGTTTTAAATGTACAAATACTGTACATATATATGTAGGTAAAATAGGGGATATGTTACATTTTTATAAAAAAAAAGCTACAAGCGTAATTAAACGGTTGTAGCTTTTAATAAATTGATATGTAGACTATGCTAATCTTTCAATAGCAGTCTTTATTCTTGTTATTGTTTCTTCTTTGCCAAGTATTTCTATAATATCAAAAACATGCGGCCCTTTCATATCACCAACTAGTACTAGTCTAAAAGGAGGCATTACCTTTCCAAAAGATAATTCTTTATCTGTAATCCATTGTTTTACAATAGTTTCTGTTTTTGTAGAACTAAAGTCTGTTATTGAATCTAAAACAAATACCAATTGGTTTAATATGTCTTTAGTACCCTCTTTCCATTGTTTTTTCACGGCTTTTTCTGCATAAGAAGTAGGAGCTATGTAAAAATAGTCTGCAAGATCCCAAATATCATGTACAAATGTTGCTCTTTCTTTTAGTAAACCAACCAAACGTTCTACAGTTTCTGTAGTTGCTAATTTGTGACTTTCTTTAACGTGACTTAGAACTACAGGCATAAATAGGCTTGCTATTTCAGCATCAGATTTAGCTTGTAAATATTGTGTATTATACCATTTGGTTTTATCTGGGTCAAAACGTGCACCAGATTTGTTTACTCGCTCTAAAGAAAACTCCTTTATAAGCTCTTCTAAACTAAATAATTCTTGTTCAGTTCCTGGGTTCCAACCAAGTAGTGCTAAAAAGTTAACAACTGCTTCAGGAAAATAACCTTCTTCTTTATATCCTACAGACTCGTTCCATGATAGCGGAAACACAGGGAAACCAAGTTTTTCACCATCACGCTTACTTAATTTTCCTTTACCTACAGGCTTCATAATTAATGGTAAATGTGCAAATTCTGGTGCTTGCCAACCAAAAGCATCATACAATTGCTTATGTAATGCTAAAGATGGTAGCCATTCTTCGCCACGTATAACGTGTGTAATTTCCATTAAATGATCATCAACAATATTTGCTAAATGATAGGTAGGCATACCATCACTCTTAAAAAGAACTTTATCATCTAACACATTAGTATCTATATTAATAGTACCACGTATAATATCTTTTAACTCTAATTTTTGATTCTCAGGACTTTTAAAACGAATTACAAATGCCTCATTTGCAGCTAATTTAGCATCAACTTCTTCTTTTGTAAGAGAAAGTGAGTTGTTTAGTTTTAAACGGTTATGCCAGTTGTATATAAACGTTTTTCCTTCTGCTTCATGTTGTTTTCTGTGTTCATCTAAACTTTCTGCCGAATCAAAAGCATAATATGCATTACCACTTTCTATTAAATCGTCGGCATATTTTTTATACAAATGTTTACGCTCGCTCTGTCTGTAAGGACCAAATTTTCCTTCTTTACCAGGACCTTCATCAAATCCAATTCCGCACCAGTTTAAACTGTCAATTATATATTGCTCAGCACCTTTTACATAACGGTTTTGATCTGTGTCTTCTATCCTTAAAATAAATTCACCACCATTTTTTTTGGCAAAAAGGTAGTTAAATAGGGCAGTACGGACACCACCAATATGTAGTGGTCCGGTAGGACTAGGAGCAAAACGTACTCTTACTTTAGAACTCATAAATTTGTTATTAAAAGGGCAAAGATACAGTTACTTATTTGTCCTATTAAAGTGTTATAGTCACTTTTTAACAATTTTTTTCTAAATTTTTCTTAAACTGTAGGTATCTTGGTATTAAATATTATCCATTTTGAATAGTTTAGACCATATTTTAATAAAATTAAGGGCCTTTACTAAGCGGTATTATGCCAAGACGTTACTTAAAGGATTGCTTCTTTTTTTAAGCTTTGGTTTACTTACTTTCTTAGTAATATTAGGCTTAGAGTACTTGCTATGGTTTAATTCTACAGGCAGACTAATACTTTTTTTATGTTTAATTGTAGTTACAGTATACCTATTATATACCTATATAGTAACACCTATTTTTTATTTATTTCAGCTTAGAAAAGGTATTACTAATAAAGAAGCTTCATTATTAATAGGTAAACATTTTCCGGAGGTAGGCGATAAATTGTATAATTTATTAGATCTGGCGGATGATCCTAATAAGTCAGAACTTCTTTTAGCTAGTATAGAACAACGGTCTAGTGCAATGGATGCAGTTCCTTTTGTTAAAGCTATCAATTTAAAAGACAATTTAAAATATTTAAAATACTTAGCTATACCTGTTTTATTAATGGTACTTATTTGGTTATCAGGTAACTTAAGTTCTTTTTTTGGTTCTTATGATAGGGTAGTTAACTATAAAATGGCCTTTGAGCAACCAGCACCTTTTTCTTTTTTCTTAAACAATACCAAGCTAACTGTTTTAAAAGGAGAAAGTATTACGTTACAATTAAGTACTAAAGGAGAGGTTAAACCAGAAAACGTTGCTATTGTTATAGATGATAAGGAACTTTTTTTACAAGAAAATAACGGATTTTTTGAGTATACCTTTGCTGCTCCTAGTAAAAGTGTTTCTTTTTACTTTAAAGCTAACAATGTAACTTCTAAACAGTATAATTTAGAAGTATTGGCTGTTCCGTTATTAGAAGATTTTAGCCTTAAATTAACGTACCCAAGCTATTTAAACCGTAAACCTGAAGTCTTAAAAAGTACTGGTAATGCCACGTTTCCAGAGGGTACAAATGTTAGTTGGTTTATTAAGGGAGAGCATATTAGCACTATATCATTAGAAACAAAAGACACAACGATTTTATTTTCTAAAGCTGATGACAGTTATCAATTATCTAAAAAAGTTTACAATAATCTAGATTATATAATAGGTACATCTAACCAGAATGTTACTAATTTTGAAAAACTTGGATACCGTTTCAATGTTTTAAAAGACGCAAACCCAACTATTAATGTTACACAGGTTAAGGACTCTCTTAATCCAAATGTTTTGTATTATGCCGGTAATGCATCTGATGATAATAAACTAATAAGTATAAAATTAGTTTGTTATCCAGAAAACAACCCTAATAATAAACAAAGTATTACATTAAATGTTCCCAAAAGTAACGTTGCTCAGTTCTATTATACCTTTCCTTCTGGACTAAATTTAGAATCAAATACAAACTACAATTTCTACTTTGTAGCTACAGACAATGACGCTATTCATAATGGTAAAAGTATTAAAAGTCAGGTATTTAGCACTGTTTTACTAGATGATAATGCCCTTAAAAACAACGATTTAAAGCAACAACAACAGCTGTTAGACAACTTAGATAATTCCTTAGAGAAGTTTAAGGAACAGAAAGAGAAATTAGATGACATAAATACCAAGCAAAAAGAGAAAGCTACTTTAAATTATACCGAACAGTCTGAAGTTAAAGACTATTTGCAAAAACAAGTTCAGCAAGAACAGATGATGGAGAAGTTTAGCAAGCAGTTAAAAGAAAATTTAGATAAGAATAATACAGAAGATAAACAGAATAAATTATTACAAGAAAGGCTAGAGCGTCAGGAAAAAGAAGCAAAAAAGAATCAGAAACTGCTTGAAGAGTTGAATAAAGTAGCTGATAAAATTAATAAATCTGAATTAACAAAGCGTTTGGAAGAGCTTGCTAAGAGCCAAAAAAACAGTGAGCGTAACTTAGAACAGTTACTGGAACTTACTAAAAAGTACTATGTAACTGAAAAATTAGCTCAATTAGGCCAAGATTTAGAGAAGTTAGCTGAGAAACAAGAATTGCTTTCTAAGCTTAATCAAGATCAAGATTTTGAAAAAAAGGAACAAGAAAAACTTAATAAGAAGTTTGATGAGTTTACTAAAGAGCTAGAGGAACTTAAAAAAGATAACCAAAAACTACAAAAACCACTAGATATTAATTCTGATAAAGCCAAAGAAGATGACGTTAAACAAGACCAGAATGATGCTTTAGAGGAGTTAAATAAGGAGCAGGGGAGTGATAATTCTTCTAAATCTGATAGCAAATCTGACAGTAAAGCTGCTAAAAAACAGAAATCTGCTGCAGAGAAAATGAAGCAAATGAGTGATAAAATGCAACAATCTGCATCTGGGGGTAGTGGAGAATCTATTACTGAGGATGCTGAAATGTTGCGTCAAATCCTGGAAAATTTAGTTATTTTTTCTTTTAAGCAAGAACAATTATACCAAGATATTAGTTCTAGAGATGAAGATGTTTCTAAGTTTTCTACAACTATTAAGCGTCAAAAGGAGTTAAGAACAATGTTTGAACACGTAGATGATAGCATTTTTGCTTTGTCTTTACGTCAGGCGGAGATATCTGAACAGGTGAATAAAGACATTACAGAAGTGTATTATAACCTTGATAAATCTCTTGAACAACTTGCAGAAAACAGGTCTTTCTTGGCTACTGCTAACCAAAAGTATGTACTTAACGCATCTAATAGTTTGGCAGATTTTTTAGCTAATTTACTTGACAATATGAACCAGAGTATGAAATCTGGTGCAGGTAAAGGTCAGGGAAAGGGTCAGGGTTTTCAGCTACCAGATATAATTAAAGCTCAAAATAGCCTTAAAAAGAAGATGGGTGAACAAGGTAAATCTAAATCTTCTGAAGGCAAAAAGCCTGGTGAAGGAGAAAAAGGAGCGGAAGGAAAACCCGGTTCTGAGGGTGAAAAAGGTAAATCTGGTGAGCAGGGTAAAGAAGGTAAAGGTGGAAAAAAGGGTGAGTCTGGTGAAAATGGTGAAGGAGGTAAAGCTGGTTCTAAAGGTGAAAATGGAGAAGGAAAAGGTGGTCAACTAGGTGGCCAATCTGAGGAAGAATTACAAGAAATCTTCGAAATTTACAAACAACAACAAACAATTAGACAGGAGTTAGAGAAGCAATTAAATGATATGATTGCTAAAGAAGACAAGGATTTAGCTAAGAAATTGTTACAACAAATGGAAGATTTTGAGAACGATTTACTAGAAAATGGTATAACTAATAGGACCCAAGACAAGGCTAATAACATACAACACCAACTTCTAAAGTTAGAGAATGCTTCCTTAAAGCAAGGAGAAAAGAGTACAAGAGAAGCTAATAAGGCTAAAAATAAGTTTAAGAATCCTATTACGACTAAGCCTGAAGCATTGGAGAATTATCGTAACGAAATAGAAATTTTAAATAGACAAGCACTACCTTTGCAGCAAATTTTCCAAAATAAAGTGCAACGTTATTTTAAAACAAATGATTGATTTTCATTATGAAACAGAATTTAGTCTAGAAGATAATACCAAGTATATCGATTGGATTAATAGGATTATAGCTTCTGAGGAGCATTTAGTAGGTGATATTAATTACATTTTTTGTGATGATGCTTACCTTTTAAACATCAATCAGCAGTACTTAGATCACGATACCTATACAGATATCATCACTTTTGACTATACAGATGGTAAGCTAATTGGGTCAGATATCTACATTTCAGTAGACAGAGTTAAAGAGAATGCAGTAGATTTTAAGGTAGATTTTAGTCAAGAATTGCTTAGAGTTATGGCTCACGGCATACTACATTTATGTGGTTTTAAAGATAAATCTACAGAAGAAGCTGCTTTAATGAGAAGTAAAGAAGAAGAAAAAATTAAATTGTTCCACGTGGAACATTAAAGTTATGTTTGATAAAGAATACGATGTTATTGTAGTAGGTGCCGGTCACGCTGGTGCTGAAGCAGCAGCTGCTGCAGCTAACCTGGGTTCTAAAACCCTCTTGGTTACTATGAACCTGCAAACTATTGGACAAATGTCCTGTAACCCTGCTATGGGCGGTATTGCTAAAGGGCAAATAGTAAGAGAAATTGATGCGTTAGGTGGGTATAGTGGAATTATTTCTGATAAATCTGCCATACAATTTAAGATGCTTAACAAGTCTAAAGGACCTGCAATGTGGAGTCCTAGAACACAAAATGACCGTATGCGTTTTGCTGAAGAATGGCGTTTAGCACTAGAGCGAACACCTAAAGTTGACTTCTATCAAGAGATGGTTTCTGGCTTAATTATAGAAGGAGAAAAGGTATGCGGAGTTAAAACTTCTTTAGGAATAGAGATAAGATCTAAGTCTGTTGTACTTACAAATGGCACCTTTTTAAATGGATTAATTCATATAGGAGAGCGCCAATTAGGAGGTGGTAGAGCAGGTGAAAAAGCAGCTACAGGTATCACAGAACAACTAGTAGATTTAGGTTTTGAAAGTGGTAGAATGAAGACCGGAACACCTCCTAGAGTAGATGGTAGATCACTAGATTATTCTAAAATGATAGTGCAGCCTGGGGATGAAATTCCAGAGAAATTTAGCTATACAAATACCAAAGCTTTATCTCATCAAAGAGATTGTCATATGACGCATACGAGTACTTTAGTACACGATTTATTGCGTGAAGGTTTTGATAGATCTCCTATGTTTAATGGTAGAATTAAAAGTCTTGGACCAAGATATTGTCCGTCAATTGAGGATAAAATTAATAGGTTTGCAGACAAGGATAAGCACCAATTATTTGTTGAGCCAGAGGGGTGGGATACGGTTGAAGTTTATGTAAATGGCTTCTCTACATCGCTACCAGAAGACGTTCAATTTAAGGCTTTACGTTCTGTAGTTGGGTTCGAAAATGTGAAGTTTTTTAGACCTGGTTATGCTATAGAATACGATTATTTTCCGCCTACACAATTAAAGCATACATTAGAAACTAAGCTTATAAATAACTTGTATTTTGCTGGTCAAATTAATGGCACAACTGGGTACGAGGAAGCAGCAAGTCAAGGTCTAATGGCAGGTATAAATGCGCACTTAAAAGTGAAAGAAGAAAGCCCTTTAATACTAAATAGGGACGAGGCTTACATAGGTGTTTTAATAGATGATTTAATTACAAAAGGTACAGAAGAGCCATACAGAATGTTTACTTCTAGAGCAGAATATAGAACATTATTAAGACAAGATAATGCTGATATTAGGCTTACTCCAATGGGCCATAAAATTGGTTTAGCTTCTGATTCTCGTCTAAAAAGAATGGAAGAAAAGCTTAAAAAATCTGATGCTTTTGTAAACTTTTTTAGAGAGACAAGTGTTGTTCCAGAGGATATAAATCCTATTTTAGAATCTGTAAATTCGGCTCCTGTTAAACAATCTCACAAGATGTTTAAGAGCTTTTCTAGGCCAAATGTCACTATGGATCACATGCGTAATTTAAAGTCTGTAGCAGACTTTATAGAGAAGGAAAATATAGATGGAGAGGTAATGGAGCAGACCGAAATTCAGGTTAAATATTCAGGTTACATTGCTAAAGAAAAGAACAATGCAGATAAGCTACAGCGCCTAGAGAATATTAAAATTCCAGAGAATTTTGATTATAGATTATTAAAGTCATTGTCTTACGAAGCACGTGAAAAGTTAGAAGCTATAAGGCCTGTAACTATATCGCAAGCATCTAGAATTAGTGGTGTTTCGCCTAGTGACATTAGTGTGTTACTTGTTTTTATGGGCAGGTAACTTAAGTTTATATAATAAAGAATTTACCCAATTGTTCCACGTGGAACAATTGGGTTTTTTTGTTTTTTGGTATGTCTTGGTTGCGCTATTTTTTCACATCTATAAAACGGTTGTGTAGATCTTTTTATTGTCTCCTTTATACAAGTTTATCTTTTGAGTTTTTGTTTTAAAACTGATCTCCATTTATTTTTTGTAGCTTATTTTTTTACTCTTTCTATTTTAGATTTTGTTCTTTAGATAATGTTTGTAGTTTGTCTTTTAAAATCTAATTCTTTGAAATTTACTTTTTGCCTTTTTAAGTTTTTTTTAGCAGACCATTTTTTTTATTAAGAATTTTTCAATTTCTATTTTAAATCTAATTTTGGTTTTAAATTTTAGGGCTCCTTTTTTGTAGTTTTTTTAGACTCCTGTTTTTAATTTAAAAGTGAAAAAGTTGATTTTTGTTTTTCATTTTTCTTCTCGTATTTTTGAATTAAATATTCAAAAATTTTAGGTCAAAAACACTGTAGTAATTTTTCTTAATTTTTTATTTTTTTTTTGCACTCAATTTAAATTTTAAAAGAGGAATTATTTTCATTTTTTTTGAGTCTTATTTTTTCAATTTTATTTCAATTAATTTTTGTTCTTAGGTGCTTTTTTAATTTTTATTTTTTCTTAAAATCTCATTTTTTAATTCTTGAAATTTATCATTTTTATAAATCTGTTTTTGTCTACAATTTTTCATTTTTAATGTTTTTTTAAAATGAATTTATTCTTCAGTTTCTATTCTTTTTTGGTTTTTAGAATTTCATTTTTTTAATACTTTTTTTTATTTCATTTTTCTTGAGAATTAATTTCTGAAACAAAATTATGTGTATGTTTTGTGATTCATTTTTTTAAGCTTTTCATTTTTGTTTTGTAAACTTTAATTCAAGTTTTTGTTTCAGTTTTATATTTAAATTTTACTTCATTTAAATTTCTAAACTCGATTTAAAAATTCATTGTTTGTCTAACTTTTAATTTTCTGTTATCGTCTTTTTTATCGCCCTAAAAAATATAAAAGAGGTACTATTTTTTAAACTTGAATTAGTAGGGTAGTGTCTAAAAAAGTGCTGTTATTTATGTTTCATTTTTTTGCAATTTAATTTTGATTTGTATTTCTGATAATTTAATTTTTCTACTTTCTACTTTCTACTTTCTACTTTCTACTTTCTACTTTCTACTTTCTACTTTCTACTTTCTACTTTCTACTTTCTACTTTCTACTTTCTACTTTCTACTTTCTACTTTCTACTTTCTAAATAATTCTTGGTTTAATTTTTGTTGCTATTAAAAAATAAATTCATTCTAAAAAACGTAAAATGAAAAACGTATTTGTTGTTGTTGTAGTTTTAATTTTTTTTCAATCTTGTATTCCTTTGCGTGTTGCTCCCAATATTGAAGATTACAAAATTACCAAAGGCAAAACTTTTAAGAGAGGTTTACCCAAACAGCGAGTTTTTGTTTTTGAAGATCCAAAAAACGAAAGTGAATTTTATAATTATATAAACACAAAGTTTCAGTTATACAATGCAGATGTTTTTGACAATGTTCCTTTTTTTATAAATAACACACCTTATTATTTTTCGTTTTACGAAGTAGAAAAGAAAGATAAGAGTATAGACATACTTTCTCCTACTCTAGGTGTTCTTGCAAATAGAGCTATAGGTTCAGAGAACAATCCTTCTGATTTTTTTAATGAGCAGCCTAAATTGCGTATAGATGGTAATTATTATATTGCTATTAACGCTTATGATGAAAGCGGAAAAGATTGCTTGGATAAAAAATCACTTTCACGTCCTTTAGTTTTAAACTATCTTCGTGCTTTAAAGAAAGAATATTTAGCTACGCACAATTACAATGAAGTTTTATTTAAAAACTAAAGACCACTCTGTAACTCAAGAAGAGTTTACATTAAACTATAATGCAGATTTAGATATGTTGGTTACAGATCCGCAACCAAAAAATTTAGGAGTGTATTACGAGAGCGATGATTATATCTCTCATACAGATTCTAAAAAAACAGTTGTAGACAAAATGTACCAAACTGTAAAAAATTATAGTTTACAGAAAAAGATACAAATCTTAACCAAGTTTACAAAAGGAGAAAAAACATTATTAGATGTTGGTGCAGGTACTGGCGACTTTTTAATTACAGCCAAAAATAATAAATGGATTTGCGATGGTGTAGAGCCAAGTACATCTGCAAGAGAAAAAGCAACACAAAAAGGTTTAGAGCTTTTTAGCAGTTTAGAAACTTTACCAGAAAAAAAATATAACGTAATTACGCTTTGGCACGTTTTAGAACATTTGCCAAATTTGGATGAACAAATAAAAACACTAGAATCTAAATTAACTGAAGACGGAACTTTAATTATAGCTGTTCCTAATTTTAATAGTTACGATGCCAAACACTATAAAGAATTTTGGGCTGCTTATGATGTCCCTAGACATTTGTGGCATTTTTCTAAAACAGCAATAAAAAAGATTTTTGCAAAACATAATATGAAACTGGTACAAACCAAGCCAATGTTGTTTGATGCATTTTATGTTTCGCTATTATCTGAAAGATACAAAACCGGAAACCAGAATATGCTAACAGCATTTTATAGAGGATTACGTTCTAATATATCTGCGATGAAGACTAACGAACATTCTTCTATCATATACATCCTAAAAAAGAGCTAAAACGTATTTTAAAGCTATTTAAGAAGGGTTTAGTGCTTGCAGCGAGTAATAAGCCCTTTTTTCTTTTTTAATTGATTAAAAGTTATTTATGAAAGCTGTTTTTGATAGTTTTTAACTATTTAATATGTTTATATTAATAGTTTTTATTGATTATAGTTTTTATTGATTTAAATAGCTGTTTTCTATCTATTTTCATTATAGTTTCTAAAATGATGTTTTTTTAGAAAAAGACTAAAAACTAAATTTCAATCAATTTTAAAACTAACATCTGTTTTTGTTGAAGATTAAAAAACTTTTCTATTTTTGCTCAACTTAAATTTTGACTTTCCGTCGGTTCGGAAGTTTTATATTAAAAACCTAGAAATGAAAAAAATTATTTTTGCACTTGCATTCATCGGTTTAGTAGGATGCCAACAAAGTAAAATGGGTTACGTAGATAACGTAAAACTAATGAACGATTATAAAGAGAAAGTAGATCTTGAAACTAAGTTTAAAGCTAAGATTGAAGCTTTTGGTAAAAAAAGAGATAGCGTACAGCAAGCTTTTCAGATGGAAGCACAAGCTTTCCAAGTAAAGGCTCAGAAAATGGCACAGGCTAAAGCACAAGAAGAGTACGGTATGTTACAGCAAATGAGCCAGCGTATTGGTCAACAGTTGCAAGCAGAAGAAAAGCAATTACAAGTAACCAGCCAAACAGAAATGGATAGCTTAGTTGCTAAAGTAAAAAGAGAGATTAAAGCATATGGTACAACAAACGGTTTCTCTTACATCTTTGGTGGTGGAGACGGTGGTAGCGTATTATACGGATCAGAAGCAGATGACCTTACTGATGAAATTACTAAGATCTTAAATGATAACTACAAGAAATAATAACTTGTAAGTAACACATATTAAGAGTCTCAGCATTTGCTGGGGCTTTTTTGTTTTTACCTCTAAATTAAAAAATCTATATTTATAGTTCTATAATTTGTACACTCGCGTAAAAGCGCTACTAAAACAATTGTATGACTCAAGAAATAAAGACAGAAGCATTAGAGATGATCAAGGAAGATGTTCTGTTTGGTTTTTATAGTGAAGAAGAAATATTTAATAGTATAAGCGATGCATTTTACGATGCAGAAGATTTTGATGACGATTGGCTTACCAAAGAAATAAACAAACAATTTGTAGCGCATAAAAACAATAGTACTAGCTGGAACAAGCAAACCATATTTACAAGACTTGTATCTGTTTTTGACCAACTAAACAAAGAAAAAATAGTAAGCCTACATAAAGCTGGCTACACCAGGCAAGATGCCCAGGACGATTGTAGAGAAATAGTAGACGAACTAGGCGCTATTGGCATAATAGCAAAAGGGTATTGCTATTACCACGCTCAAGACTTACAGAGAGCGCTAGGAGAAGACGGAATGCTTTATATTGGATATGATAGTATAGAACCAACAGATAGTGCAGCAGAAGCCGTAGCAAACAGAATTGTTACCCTATTAAGAGAAAATGGCTTTACAGTGTCTTGGAACGGATTTATAGACACTAGAATAGAAATTAAAAACATTACGTGGCAAAAAGTGTACGATGGTGTAGACTACAACTACAGCCGTGTTTTTTCTATTATAGAAGAACATCACGCACCAAAAAATAAGCTTGATACTACCACAACTAAAACTACCCAAAAATCCTTCTGGA
The DNA here is from genome assembly GCF_900119145.1 of Cellulophaga fucicola. Classification (GTDB taxonomy): domain Bacteria; phylum Bacteroidota; class Bacteroidia; order Flavobacteriales; family Flavobacteriaceae; genus Cellulophaga; species Cellulophaga fucicola. The sequence goes on from NZ_FPIY01000003.1 coordinate 364,582, forward strand.
AATTATGGAAACACTAGTGTTTATAGTGTAAAACAATAATTATTTTATTTTTAAGCTGAAAACAACGTAGGTAAAAACTGTCTTGTTTTTAGCTTTTTACGTATTTCCGTAATTTTTTATTGCGATTATCTGTTATATTTGAGAAGCAATTCTTTCCCCCAAGATTTATTTTTTAATTGATTTAATAACATACCAACAAAGATGAATTTAGAGCCTTTGAATAATGATGATCTAGCTTGGTCTGATGTAGGTTTATCTGATGTTTATGAGAAAATAAGCACTCAAAATGAACTTCTAATAGAGAATAATAAAGAGCTATTATCTTTATTGGAATATCAACAAAAAGAGAACATAAAATTAGGAAGACGAAATACAATATTGACCTATATTTCTTTGGGTATTTCCTTGTTTTTTGTTGCTTCAACAATTTATAATACAATTAATAGGGTTGATTATGATTATTATATTTTGTCAGAGTTGAAGAAAAGTAATAAAGTTAATGAGGAATTTCAAAATAAACTATTAAAATTAGTTTCTCAAAAGCATAAGAAATCAGAGCTTACTAATTCAACAAACAATAATTTAAAGCTGGCTTTATGAAAATCAGATACACTAAAAAAAAGGTACGTACCAATATTCTATTCTCATTTTTGTTTGTTATTTATGCATTATACAAATCGGTATATCTTACTATAAAAAGTGATTCTATAAAGTGGATTGGCTTTATTTTACTAATTATAGCTATTATTTGGTTTATAAAATGCATACTAAAATCTACCAATTATTACCTGTCTATAGACAATGGTATTATAAAAGAAAGAAATTTTTTTCGTAAAAAAACAGCATTAGAAGATATAAGTTATTTAAGAAAAACAGATGATCAGTATATTATAAAAACTGCAAAGTCCGAGTTGGTTGTTTATAGTAAAGATGTAGAAGAAAAATCTCTTAAAAGCTTAGATAAAGTATTAGCAACTTTAGACTTGCCAGCAGAAAAATATCCTTTTGCAGTTAGTCAGTAATCTTTTATTTAAGCTTAAATTAACCACTTTAAAAAAACCAACGTTAGTTTGTTGCTATTATTGGTTTTGTCTCTAAAAAGCGCTTAAAACAGCTTTAAAACAGAGGTTATTTGCGCTACACTGTAAAATTAAAATATGAATGAGATAAATTTTAAAAAGTGGGCATTTCATTTTACTATTTGGAGCTTTATTATAAATGGAATATCCCTTTTCTTTAAAATAAACTTTAATAGTATTACTGGTGAAGTATATAATTATGAAGAAAGAATATTTTATTTAAGTATTCTTTCTCAACTAATGTTGCTACTAGCTATTGTGTTTTTGGTAATAAGCATTGTAAAAAAAGAAAAACGTAATTACCAATTCTGGACTACTCTTGTTTACGCGCTAGTTTTTGGCATAATCCCTATTTTAATTCTTATGTTTGGTTATCATTTTGTTTAAAAAAGTGAGCCTATAAATAGCTAGCTAGTATTTCTCAGCCTTAAAAGTATTTATGAAAATAGTAAAACTCATTCTTGGTTACATTCTTTGGGCTATTCTAATTTGTCTTTCTTCATTAGGGCTAGTACGTTTATGGATAGGTCCAAAAAAAATAGCCGTAACATTTTTAGAGCAATTAATGGATTGGGGTTATGGTTTAACTTTAATGATAGATTCTGCTTTAATTGCTAGTATTACTACTGTACTTTTTATTCTTTTAGATGTTTTTATCCTCAGAAAAAAATTAAAACCCAATCATAAACCAATTGGTATTAAATTAATTTTAGCTCTTGTGTTAACAGCTGTGGTAGGTGTCATCTTTTTGTTAATAAATCCTTGATTTTCTTATATTGTTAAGTAGCACGTTTGTGTTTGGTCTCAGATTCAAAATGGTGAAATTAGTATAACAAGTTACGTGTTTTTTAAATACGTGTTAATTGTAAACCTAAATGTAGCACCAATTTCTGCGTTGCTTTCTAAGGTTAATTTACCGCCAAGCATTTCTGTATATGCCTTTGCAATAGTTAGGCCAATACCAGAACCGTGTAATGCATTTTTATGGTCTACATCTACTTGGTAAAATGCTTTAAAAATAGCATTAAACTTATCTTTAGGAATGCCAATACCACTGTCTTTAATTAAAAACTCAATAGTGTTTTGGTCTTTATAAAAACACCTAAAGTCTATGGTTCCCTTTTCGGTATACTTAATAGCGTTTTTTAAGAGGTGTTTTAGCACTTCTGTGAGCTTTTCTTTGTCAGAATATATAATGGCTTCAGTTGTACTAATTAAGTTGTTCTTGGTAAATACAATTCCCTTTTCTTTGGCCGTTGGTAACAATGTATTGTGTACAAGATCTATAACTTCGGTTACATTAAAAGTAGATGCCTCTACAAGCATTAAACCTGTTTCTACTTTAGAGATATTTACAATATCAGAAATAATGTCTAATAGCTTATTTCCGTTATTATTTATAAGTTCTACGTACTCTTGGTATTCTTTATCTTCTTTATTATATTCTTTTAAAAAATCTGTGCAGCCTAGAATACCATACATTGGTGTGCCAATTTCGTGACTTACATTTGTTAAAAATGCAGATTTTAATTGGTCAGACTTTTCGGCTCTAAGTTTTGCAGCAACTGCATTGTTGTGCTTTACTACCAATTCTTGCTGTAATAAATTTTCTTTAATTAGGGCATTATGCAATTGCTCTATTAAAAATGAAATAGAAAAAACCAGAATAAAATTAAAGAGCACATTATTAACAGTAACTACCGCAAATACATCAAAATCGTACTCGTTAAAAATTGGAAGATGAAAGAAGTTAAAGTAAAAAGCGGCTATTAAAATTACATACAATACTACACTTATTAAAACCGAATTTATACCAGCCTTTCTACCTTTGTATAATGTAATTAATCCTGTAGTTGTAAAAATTAAAATACTTCCGTTTCCTTTAAACCCAAGGTGTAATAATAAAGCAAAGGATAAGAGATAAAGGTTTATAGAAAATATTGTTTTTTTAGTTTCAAAATCTATTCTTTTATTTAGAACTATAAAAGTTAAAACCAATACTGCAATTGTATCTGCAACTAAAACAAACCAATCTCCTCTTGTAACAGCAACATAACTACTGGGCATATAAGATAGAATGCCAATTAAAAAAGTGAGTAAAAGAATAGAGATAAACAGTTTATCTCTAAAATAGTCAAGGCCTTTTTTCTTATTTAACTCTTTAAAATTACTGTAACTTACATACCAGTTTATATAAGATTTCCACCATTTCTGAATCATCTTAGGGTTTATTATAGCGTCCACAAGTCAATTTTTTTTGATACAAGTGGTTGGTTTTGGTTAATAGTTTTACTAAAAGTAGTAATTTTAAAGTTATTATTTTTAACTAGTTATGCTTTAAAACACAACTTTTAACAAACTATTTAGCCCCCTTTTTCTTTTTGGTGTAGTTAACAATAGGTTTATTCTTAATAATATAAGGCTTAGCAAGGCATTTTAGTACAAAATTGTTTTTACAAGGAACATTAAATAAATTTTTAAGAAGAATTCTATTTAATAATCATAGAGAACATGAACAATATATTTTAGGCAGAGGTATTTTTATAAGCAGAAGATCCTTCTGCTTTCTTTTGTAAATGTATATCTATAGTAAACCTAAATGTGGTGCCTAATTCCCAGTTGTTTTCTAAGCTTAATTTTCCTCCTAACATTTGTGTATATGCCTTTGCTATTGCCAGGCCAATACCAGAACCGTGCAAAGCATTTTTATGTTCGGTATCTACTTGATAAAAAGCGTTAAAAATAGATTCAAATTTATCTTGCGGAATACCAATTCCGGTATCTTTAATTAAGAATTCAATGGTATTTTCATCACTATAAAAACATCTAAAATCTATAGACCCTTTTTCTGTGTATTTAATGGCATTTTCTAATAGTTGTTTAAGTACTTCTTTTAACTTTTCGCTGTCTGAATGTATAATTGCTTCATTGGCATTAATTAAGTTATTTTTTGCAAAAACAATGCCTTTTTCCTTGGCAGCAGGTGCCAAAGTTGCGTAAACTTCGTCTATAACATCAGATATATTAAAAGTAGAGGCATTTACTTGCATTAGTCCGGTTTCTACTTTAGAAATGTTAACAATACTAGCTATTAAGTTTATAAGCCTAGTACCATTGTTTTCTATAAGTTTTATGTAATCTTGGTATTCTTTATCGTCTTTATTATATTCCTTTAAAAAATCTGTAGTACCCAAAATACCATACATTGGTGTGCCAACTTCGTGACTTAAATTTGTTAAGAAAGCAGTTTTTAGTTGTTCAGATTTTTCAGCTCTAATTTTTGCAGAAACGGCATCGTTGTGTTTTACAATTAGTTCTTGTTGTAATTTTGTTTCTTTTATAAAGGCTCTGTGTAATTGGTTTATTAAAAACGAAATAGAGAAAATAATTACCAAGTTAAATAGTAAGTTATTTAAAGCTATAATAATGAACTCTGTAAAATGATAATTAACAGTATACACAAGCTCAATAACATTAAAATAATAACTTAATAATATAAGCGTATAAATTAACATAGCTATAAAAAAGGAATACAGGCCCGCTTTTCGCCCACTATAAAGTGTAATAATACTGGTAGTCATAAATAAAAGCACAGGACCATTACCACTTAGTTCGTGATTTATAAACAATACAGAAGATAATAAAAGCAGATTTGCAGAGAATATATTTTTTTTAGCACTTAAAGTCAAGGGCTTAAAAAAAGTAACAAATAATACAACACCTATTGCAAAAGTATCTGTGAATACTACAATCCAATTTTCATTTATAAAACCAACTATTACTGTTGGTATATAAGCAATAACACCAATAAGTGTAACTAATAGTAATATAGAGATAAACAAGATGCTTCTAAAATAAGCTATGCTTGTTTGTTCTTTTTCTTGTGTAAGATTAGTATAATCTAAATACCATTGCAGGTAAGATTTCCACCATTTTTGAATCATTTTCTATGTGTATATGTAGTACACTAGCAACAGGAAAGTTACTAATGCTTGGGGTTTTTAATTGACTACACTATAAGAACGTTCTCAGAGCCTTTCTATTTTTTAGAATATTGGTTTTTCGTTGAACGGGCGTTTTTTAGTAAAAAACTTAAGAATAAGTTTACAATAAGCTATGTTTTTTTAACCTTAAGTAAACCTTTAAATTCTTTTTTATATAATGTCCCCTTTTTTATTTCAGTATCGTTATAAGGTTGAAGTTTAATTTATTACTAATTTTAAAACAAAAAACGATGAAAGATTTTATGCTAATTTTTATTGGAAAAGAATATACAGACCTAGGCCTTTCTCCAGAACAAATGCAAGAACGTATGGGTAAATGGTTTGCTTGGAGCCAAAAAATGGAAAAGCAAGGTATTGTAAAACACGGAGAGGCTTTACACCCAGAAGTAAGACAAATTAGTGGTCCTAACAGAACGGTTACAGACCGTACAGCTGCAGAACTTAAAGAAATTGTTGGGGGTTATTATATGATAAAAGCTAAAGATTTAGATGCAGCATGTGCAATTGCGCAAGATTTTCCAGATTTTGATCTTGGTAATACCGTAGAGGTACGTGAGGTAATGGTTTTTGATAATTTCTAAGAATGCAAGAACAACAAGTAATAGACCATCTTTTTAGACATCAGTACGGAAAGATGGTTTCTATTTTAACGCGCATTTTTGGATTCAAAAATTTTGAACTTATAGAAGATGCCGTACAAGATACTTTTGCAAAAGCTACTGTGCAATGGCGTACTAAAATTCCTGAAAACCCTGAAGCTTGGTTCACTACAGCGTCTAAAAATAGGGTGATAGATTTATTGCGAAAAATAGATGCTGATAAAAACCGAATAGAGAAGTTAAAGTATAGTGTTTCGGCAATCTCGTTTACTAATTTATTTGAAAAAGAAGAAATACAAGACAGTGAATTAAGAATGATTTTTACTGCATGCCACCCTCTACTAAATTCTAAAGACCAAATAGCGTTTGCATTAAAAACTATTGGCGGTTTTAGTACATCAGAAATAGCTGCAGCATTGCTTTTAAAACCAGAAACAGTAAAGAAGCGTTTAGCTAGAGCTAAGAAAACAATTGTAGATAAAAATATAGATTTTAAATTTCCAGCAAAGAATAAGCTGCAAGAACGTTTACATAGCGCGTTAGAGGTAATTTACCTTATTTTTAACGAAGGTTTTCACTCTAACCACAAAAAGTTATTGGTGCGCAAAGAATTATGCGGAGAAGCGCTTAGATTAACTAAAATGATTTTATCTAAAGATGAATTAAGGTGCGGAGCCAGTTATGCCTTATTTTCTTTAATGTGTTTTCATTCGTCTCGTTTAGAGGCTAAGGTAGATTCAGATTTTAATAGTATCAATTTAAAAAACCAAGATCGTACCAAATGGTATTTTCCTTTAATTAATTTAGGACACAATGCTTTAGAGAAAGCAGAAGACTACTCAGATTTTTCTACATATCATTTAGAGGCGGCTATTGCTGCAGAACACGTAAAAGCCAAAACATTTGAAGAAACCAATTGGCAAAAAATTCTAACATTATACAAGCAATTGCAAGAGAATGATAAAAATGCAGTTGTTTCTTTGGCTATGGCAATTGTGTTTATACAGTTACAGCAACCAGAAAAAGCGTTAGAAATATTAGAAGAGTTAAGTCCGTCTAGCTTAGAACAACGATCTTATTTGTATTATGGGGTAAAGGCAAAATATTACCAAAGTACGGGTAATGTTAGCGCTGCTGTTAATTGTTTAAATACAGCCATTACTAAAGTAACCAACCAGGTAGAAAAGGCATATTTAACTAAGAAAAGAGATGGGTTGCTTACACTATAAAAGCATTTTGGTTTTCTTCGCAAAAGCTTGTCCAGTTTTTTAATCTTCCTAAATACATTTTTAGGTAGTTTTCACTTAAAAATATATTAGACCAATCAAAACGTTGTGCTTGTACTCCTAAATAAAACAACCAAATGGCTTTGCCTGCTGTAGGTATTAAGTCTAATTCTTGTTTTGTAAGTGCTCTTTGTTTTTGGTAGCCTTTTAAAAACTCTTTTACTTTCAACTCGTACGCCTCTTTATCTGTTTCTATATGAAAAAGCTGCATACAGAAATAAGCAACATCTAACACCAAATAACCGTTGCCACAAAAATCGAAATCGAAAATTGTAATTTCTCTGTTATCGGTAATGCTCATATTATCATACCAAATATCTAAATGAATAATACCTTTTGGTATATCATCTAAGGCTATATCTTTAAAGGTGTTTGTAACTTGTTCTCCTTGTGCTTTAACAAATTTAAGTTCTGGTAAATCTTCAGAAAAATACGTCTTTAAAAAGTCATATGGCTTATGAACAAGGGTATCTGTAGTATAATTTACACGTGCTACAGTTTTATGAATGGTAACATTATGTATTTTACCCATTAAAGCACCAACTGCAAAACTAGTTTCATGATCTATAAACCTTACTTTTCCTCCTTCAGCAAAAGAAAAAAGTACTGCATAACGCTTACCTTCCGGAGCGTGTATAGTTTGTAAATATGCACTGTTTTTATCTTTTAAAGCATAAGACACAGACAACTCGTTTCTTTTTAAAAGTTCTAAAAGTTTAATTTCTTCTAGAATTTCTTGTTTAGATCTCCAATTGCAAGAATACACACGCAAAACATATGTAGTGTCTTTGTTTTTTAAAAAGTAGGTGTGGTTTATGCCTGTTCTAAATAAAGTACAGTTAAAATCACTAGATAAATTGTATTGTTCTTTTACCAGCAAGCCTAAAGCTGTTGCAGATAGGGTAGAGGCAGTTGCTGGAAAATGTGTCATTTTTTAAAGAATAATCTTCCGCTTGCAATGTAAGCCGCTGCTGGAATAAAGATGAGGTAATTGTAATTTGTTATTTCAAAATATAAAAAAGACAATGCCATTACTATGACTAGCAATAGCATTAAAATTTCGAATTGTTTTTTCTTCAAATGTCTACTTATTAGCTAATAGGTAAAGTAGAAATATAGCAGGCATAAAGTAAATAACTATGGTTTTTGCACCTTCGTAATCTTTAGCTATTCGCTGACCAAATAGTAAGAACAACAATGTAATACAAGATAAAATAGTACCGTAAATAGCCATACTGCTTTTGCCGTCTATAATAAATTGTACAACACCAAAGCCACAAAGTGCACCAGCTATAACCTCTATCACTAAGATAATACCTAATAATAACGGAACCGTGTTTTTTAAAGGCGTAGCACTAAAATGCCCTTTTAGCCAAGATAGGTTTCCTTTCCAGTCTGCAACCTTATCAAAACCACTTTGCAAAAAAGTAATAATTAAAAAGATTAGCAATAGTACTTCTGTAATATTTTCGTGTAAATTATTCATTTTTTAGTTTGCTTTTTTATGTAAAAATCTAGTTAGTTTTATAGATAAATCGGTTAAAATTAGTTTTGCATTACCATTACGTTCTATATGGTACATTGCTGTTTCTAGCTCTGTAATAATGTCTATAATGTTATTCTCATGAATAAAGGGTGCAAACTTTTCTAGTTTAAAACCTTCTACGTGTATTTCCATAAAAGCCAACTCTTTTGTGTTGTAATTTACCAACATTGCTTGGCGCATTATAGCCATACAATAGGTCAGGAATTTTTTCTGTGTTTCCCTTCCTGTTTTTGCAATTTCGTTACTCCATAAAATTAAATCTTGTATTGCTGCTTTGTTTCCTTTTGCTCTAAATGCAGAACGCACCCATTGTACAAACCATTTTTCAAAAACAAGATCTTCAGAATCATTGTTCATTAAATCTAATGCTTTATTAAAATTGCCATTAGCTTCATGTGCAATTTTAAAAGCGGCTTGTTGGTTTAAACCTTTTTTTATTAATGCAGATGTTATTGCGTTTTCAGCCAAAGGCGGAAAATGTAAAATCTGACATCTAGAACGTATGGTTTGTATTATTTGCTCTTCATCTTCAGCAATTAAAATAAATATGGTTTTTTCTGGTGGCTCTTCAATAAGTTTAAGCAATTTGTTTGCTGCGGCAGTATTCATTTTATCAGCCATCCAAACAATCATCACCTTATAACCACCTTCATAAGACTTTAAGGACAGTTTTTTTACAATGTCTTGGGCTTCATCTACACCAATTTGGCCTTGTTTTTTTTCAATACCAATAAGTCGGTACCAGTCAAACAAATTACCATAAGGCTGCTCGTTTACAAACTGTCGCCAATCTTGCATATAGTGGTTACTAACTGCGTGGCTTTTTACTTTGTCCGAGTTGGTTACCGGAAAAGCAAAATGCATATCTGGGTGCGATAAATTTCCGCATTTTAAATTGCAAGCTTCTATACCGCCTGTGTTTTCGGCATCTGTATTTTTACACAACATATATTGTGCATAAGCAATTGCCATTGGTAAAGTGCCACAACCCTCATTACCCACAAATAATTGTGCATGCGGAATTCTACCTGCATCTGCGCTTAAACACAAGTGCTTTTTTATATGAGAAAGTCCTAAAATATCTTGAAATAGCATAACGTCAAAGATATGCAAAGTGAGCGCAACTAAAAATTTTGTTATGGGGTAAAAATAGCAGCTTTTAGGTTTTATTATTCTTGTTTTTTCTAAAATGATGCCATAGTAAATGTAAATAACATAAAAATGATGGCCTAAAAAGCTTTTTATGATAATGATATTGACTTTACGCTGTTCAAAGCTAAAAATACTGTTAATGGTTTTACATGCTATACTTAAATCTTTACATTTGGTGTTTGTTAAACGTAACAGAGCAAAAATTAAACCTAAGTATAGTATGAAAACGATAAACGATTTTAATTTTGAAAATAAGAGAGCATTAATTCGTGTAGATTTTAATGTTCCTATGGATGAAAATTTTAATGTAACAGATACTAACCGTATTGAAGCTGCAAAGCCAACAATTATAAAAGTGTTAGAAGATGGTGGTAGTGTTGTTTTAATGAGTCACTTAGGTAGACCAAAAGGGCAAGTTGTTCCAGAATTATCTCTAGAACATATCTGTAGTAAAGTGTCTGAAGTTTTAGGCGTACAAGTAAATTTTGTTGCTAGTTCTGTAGGCGAAGAAGCAGAAAAAGCAGCTTCTAGTTTGGTAAGCGGACAAGTGTTATTGTTAGAAAACTTACGTTTTAATGCAGAAGAAGAAAAAGGCGGAGAAGCATTTGCAGAACAACTATCTAAATTAGGAGATGTTTACATTAACGATGCTTTTGGTACAGCGCACAGAGCACATGCATCTACAACAGTTGTTGCTAAATTTTTTCCAGAAAATAAATGTTTTGGTTCTTTATTAGCCAAAGAAATTACAGCTATAGATAAAGTAATGGAAACAGGTGAAAAGCCAGTTACTGCAATTTTGGGAGGCGCAAAAGTTTCTTCTAAAATTACCATTATAGAGAATATTTTAGATAAAGTAGACCACTTAATTATTGGTGGTGGTATGACGTATACTTTTGTAAAAGCTAAAGGCGGACAAGTGGGGGATTCTATCTGCGAAGACGATAAAATGGAATTAGCATTAGAAATTTTAAAACAGGCAAAAGCAAAAGGCGTAGAAGTACATATACCTGTAGATGTAATTGCAGCAGATGATTTTAGTAATACTGCAAACACTAAAATAGTAGACGTAGATAAGATTGAAGCTGGTTGGCAAGGTTTAGATGCCGGACCAAAAACGTTAGAGATATTTAAAGAAGTTATTTTAAAATCTAAAACAATACTTTGGAATGGACCAATTGGTGTTTTTGAAATGGAAAGTTTTGCAAACGGAACTATCTCTATAGGAAACAATATAGCTGAAGCTACAAAAAACGGTGCCTTCTCTTTAGTAGGTGGTGGCGATTCTGTAGCGGCTGTTAAACAATTCGGTTTTCAAGACAAAGTTAGCTATGTGTCTACTGGTGGCGGGGCAATGTTAGAAAGCTTAGAGGGTAAATCTTTACCTGGAATTGCTGCTATTAAAGCATAAAACTTAGCTTAGGCATAATTGTTGTGTGTTGTAAAAAGCGTTAAAAATTTTATTTTTAAATAAAAAAGTGCGACTTTACACCGCACCAACTAAACACGCCAAAATATAATTAAAATGAAAAGTATTTATTTAGGAGTACTGTTGCTCTCTAGCGCCTCTATTTTTGCACAAGAAAAAGATAGTATATCGTCTATTACAGCAAGTCAAGAAATATTAAGTGTTATTAAAAATGACACTGTAGATTCTATAGCAAAAAAAGCAAGTAATATGCCTGAAAAGGTTAGACCTATTACTGCTCTTATTGTAAATGATTCTAATAAGACTAAGTATGAGTTGGCAGACCATAAAAATGCCGCTGCTTACGATCGTTTGTGGTTAGAGCAAATGCGTAAGAGTGCTTCTCTTTATGATACTATTTACAATAAAATAGCAGATGAACGTATAGAAGACATGAAGGTTAGTCATATAGACTTACCTACAGATACTTTAAAAGCTAGGTTGGCTCGTTTAAATGCAAAAACACCTTTTAATGTAGAATATAACGAGTCTTTAGAACGCGTTATAAAATCGTATCTTACTCGTAATAGAGGTCTAATGGAGCGTATGCAAACTGTTAGTCAGTTTTACTTTCCTATGTTTGAGCAGGAATTAGATAACTTTAATATGCCTTTAGAAATGAAATATTTGGCTATTATAGAATCTGCGCTTAATCCTAGGGCTAAATCTAGAGTTGGTGCAACTGGTTTGTGGCAATTTATGTACGGTACAGGTAAAGAACAAAATTTAGAGGTTAATAGTTATGTAGATGAGCGTAGCGACCCTATAAAATCTACAAGAGCTGCATGCGAATATTTAACGCGTTTGTATAGTATTTATAACGATTGGGATTTAGCATTAGCAGCATATAATTCTGGACCAGGAAATGTAAATAAAGCAATTAGGCGTTCTGGTGGATATACAAATTACTGGAATATTAGAAATCATTTACCTAGAGAAACTGCTGGTTATGTTCCTGCATTTTTAGCTACTATGTATATTTTTGAATATGCCAAGGAACACGGTATATCTGGAGAAGTGGTAGAGCGTCCTTATTTTGAAACTGATACAGTGCACGTTAAAAGTCTTTTAACTTTTGATCAGATTTCTAGATTTACTGGCGTTACAGTAGAAGAGTTAGAGGTTTTAAATCCATCATACAAATTAAATATAATTCCTTTTCAAGAAGGTAGAGACCACTCTTTACGCCTGCCAACAGGTGTTATGGGTAAGTTTGTAACTAATGAAGATGCTATTTATGTTTTAGCTGAAGAAGAATTAAAAAAAGAAGAAAAGCCATTAGCTAAATTGGTAGAGGCAGAGTCGCAATCTAGATATAGAGTTAGAAGCGGTGATTTTCTTGGTAAAATTGCAGAGAAATTTGGAGTTAGGGTTAGTGAAATTAAACGTTGGAACGGATTAAGAAGTAACAATTTAAAAATTGGACAGCGCTTAACTATCTATTCTAGAAATTCTAAAGCAATAGCATCTGCAAAACCACAATACAAGAAAAAGTCTATTCCGCCTGGTACTAAGACGCATACAGTGCAATCTGGAGATTCACTTTGGACCATTTCTCAAAAATATACTGGAATTTCTGTAGACAATTTAAAAGATTGGAACGGTATTAGCGGTAAGAATCTTAAGCTAGGTACAAAAATTATGTTGTGCGATTGCTCTGAGAAAAAAATATAACCGTAATAAACCAATTAGTCATCAGATGAAAAAATTATCAATCTTAGTTTTTGCTATTTGTTTAGCATTAACGTCGTGTAAAGAAGGTGGTAGCACCAAAGAAGATTTTACGCCAAGCTCTATAGGTCAGGTAAACTCACTTACTGTAGTAATGAGCAATGAACTTTGGGAAGGGAAAGTAGGAGATAATGTTAGAGATCATTTTGCTGCATCTGTAGTTGGTATTGCTTGGAACGAACCTATTTTTACGTTGCGCCATTTACCAGAAACCGTATTTACTGGAGCTGTGCGTAAATCTAGATCTGTTTTAGTTGTGCAAAAGAAGGACACAACAAATATGTCTTATATTAACTCTAATATGTATGCGCGTCCGCAAAACGTAGCGGTTGTTGTTGGGTCAACAGAAGAAGGGATTATAGAAACGCTTAATAAGCAGGCAGATCATATTATATCAGAATTTAATAAAACAGACTTAAAGGTAACGCAGGGTAACTTTAAGCGCTCTTTAAATAAAGAAACAGATATACAAGATAAGTTTGGTGTTAAGATGGATATTCCTTCTGTTTATAACGTTGGTAAGAGTGAAGATAATTTTGTTTGGCTAGACCGTAGTATTAAAAACGGTACAATGAATTTAATTGTTTACGCTTTGCCTTGGGATTCTTTTAGTAATGATGCTACTTTTATTAGCGATATAGTTAGAAAGAGAGATTCTATAGGTAAAAAATATATTCCAGGACCTAATGAAGGTACGTACATGGATACAGAAAAGGCATTTGCTCCATCTGTTTATCCTGCAGAAATAGGAGGTAAAAAAGCCGCTGAGGTTAGAGGTCGTTGGGAAATCTATAATTATTCTATGGCTGGTCCATATGTGTCTTATATTATAAATGATAAAGAAAACAATCGTAAGTTGGTTGTAGAAGGCTTCACATTTGCTCCTGCAGCTGTTAAGAGAGACTTTATGTTTGAGCTTGAAGCAATTGTTAAAACATTACGTTTTGTGCCTAAAACGGCCGAATAACGACTTACACACATAACAGATATAACTAAAAAGGCTCCAATAAAATTGGAGCCTTTAATTTTCACATAGTATTGCACAAATAAATGCAACGGTTAGTCTTTAATTTGTTCTTCTGTTTAAATCTAATTGCCATTTAAACAAAAGCGAAACCTGTAAGTACTCTATACAATAAAGCATAAGCTGCAACGGCGATCAAGGCAAAACAGAACCAAGAAAACGCTTTCAGATAATTTTTAAGGATAAAATGCCCAAGGTTTTTAAATCCATTTAAATAGATTTCTTTACAAAGTAAAATTCCTTTCATAAGCTTGCATTTAAGTTAATAAACCATGAAAATCGTCTAAGTGCTCGGTACAAAGCAAAGATTCTAGTTAAACTGCAACATAAAAAGGTTCTATTCCCGCTTAAAAAAATAACACCGATAAACTACATTATCAGGCAGTTAACTGTGTTTCTGCCTTGTAAGTAATACCTTATAACTTATAAAGGATTTGTAGTATTTGTAAATCAAAAAAGTCTCAAACTTTAGCTTGAGACTTTTTATTTACATTTTGTTTTTTTAAAATAATGTTGTGTTTGTATATTACATATCTACAATTATAAATTCTGAACGTCTGTTTTCTTGGTGTTCTTTTCTTGTGCAGCTAACTCCATCCGCGCATTCGTTTATCAATTGCTCTTCTCCATAACCAATAGCACTTATAATTCTGCTTGGATCTATGCCTTTAGAGATTATATATTTTTCTGTAGATTTTGCTCTTTTGTCTGATAAATACTTGTTATACGCATTGTTACCTCTTGCATCTGTATGAGATTCAATTTTAATTCTCATTTCTGGATACTCGTTCATTACAGAAACAAGTTTGTCTAATTCTTCACCAGCATCTTGTCTTATATAAGATTTATCAAAATTAAAGAAGATTTTTTCTGTTTTAAGTTTCTTAATTCCATTTTCTATAGCAATCATTTCATGAAGTTTTCTCATAGCAATACCCACATTTACTACTTCATTCTCTTTAGTTGTTGTTGCTAGTTCTTCGCCAAAGTATGTTTCTTTGTTAGTTTGTATTTTGTACTTAGTATTACTGTCTAAATCTTCAAAAACAAAACTACCATCGTCTTCTGTTAAAACCTCTTTAAGTTTAATATTGTTTTCATCTAACAATGTAATTAAAGCTTTAGGCATAAGTTCTCCTGTTACAATTTCTGTTACTACACCAGCAATTGCATTTTTGTTTACCTCTTCTACCATTAAATTCTTAAACGAGTAAATATCGTCATCCCCTTTGCCACCTTGTCTGTTAGATGCAAAGTATCCTTTTTGTGTTTCTTCGTTAATTATATAAGAGAAATCGTCTTTATTACTATTTATGGGTTGTCCAACATTAACAACGTCTTTAAATCCGTCTTCATCATAAGCAACTTCATATACGTCTAAACCACCTAAACCTACGTGCCCGTTAGAAGAAAAGTATAATTTTTTACCGTTAATAAACGGAAACATTTCTTTTTGTTCTGTGTTAATTTTTGGACCTAAGTTTTTTGGAGAAGAAAATAAACCATCTTCTAAAACGTCTACAACAAAAATATCTGTTTCGCCTATACTTCCAGGCATATCAGATACAAAATACAACTGTTTACCGTCTGGGCTTAATGCAGGGTGTCCTGTAGAATACTCATCGCTATTAAATGGTAACTCTACTGCCTCTGTCCATTCACCATCAATTTTCTTAGACATATATAGCTTAAGGTTGTTCACGCCATTTTTATCTCTTCTTAATTTTTTACCATAGTTATTTCTAGTAAAATACATTGTTTTGTTATCTGGAGAAAACGTAACAGATGCTTCATGATACTTTGTATTTACCTTTTTAGAGAATTTTATAGCGTCTTTTAAATCGTCTGATTGCTGATTTATTTTTGCAACATATAAGTCTAAATAAGGTTGATTGTTCCACTTGTATTTTCTTGTACTAAAAAATGATGAATCTTTGGCAGAAGCAAATACAATTTCTTCTTTGTTGTAAAACATTGGAGAAAAATCTGAATTCTCGGTGTTTACTGATAAGTTTTT
Organism: Cellulophaga fucicola; assembly: GCF_900119145.1. Taxonomy (GTDB): domain Bacteria; phylum Bacteroidota; class Bacteroidia; order Flavobacteriales; family Flavobacteriaceae; genus Cellulophaga; species Cellulophaga fucicola. Next base: position 380,488 of record NZ_FPIY01000003.1, read on the forward strand.
AAGTTCTGAGTTTGGCTTTCTGCTTAAAATACCATCTAAAACTTGCTCGTTACGCTCGCTAGTTTCTAAAGTTAAACCAGACTCTAAAGGAGCATCTTTTTTCATACGATTGTACAAACGCATAAAACGCTTTGCTTTTCCGTATTTTCCATTCCCTTTTAATGCATGAGAATATTTAAAAATTTGATCGGCACTTAAATCATCTTTATAAGTATCATATAGAATTTTATACCAATGGTAAGCCATTTCCATATTGGTATTGTAGTAGTGAGAATCTCCTGCTTTTTGTAATATTTCTTGAGTGTAATTTTCTTTGTCTTTGTTTAAAGCCTCATCATACAATTCTGCTGCTTCTGCATACCAAAGCATATCAAAATATGCATTAGCTCTTTCAATTAGCTTGTTATTGTTTCCTGACGATTTGGATTTTTTAATTATGTCGTTAGTCTCTGCATCGTCTGTAAATGAATAGTTATTCAAATCCATAACAGGATATTCAGCCTCTTTGGTAGGGCTGTTTTGAGTTGTAGTAGTTTCTTTTTTTACTTCTTGGGAGAAGATACTTAAAGAAAATAAAAGCAGACAAGTAGGTACTATTTTTTTCATTGGGAATTGTTAAAAAATCTAATGGATTTTATTTTACAGAAGCAAAACTCACATTTATATGTTACTTCTATAGCTAAGTTTTTAAGTTCGTTATGGTATAATTATACCATGTATTAATTCTTTCGGTTAAGTTTATAGGTCTCAAATAAGAACGTCTATAGCTCCCTTATTCTATAATTAACGCTTAAAATTAACTTTTCGTGTATAACTTGTTAATAAATACATATGCAGGTGGGTTGGAGTAACGTATATCTTTCTTAAGTATAGGGACTTAAAATAGGTAACTTAGATAGGAAAGTTGTCTTTAATTTTCAGATGAAGTATCAAAGATACAAGCCTCATATACAAGACTACTTTTATTCTTGTATAAGAGAAGAAATATGTGTTTAAAAGTAGTAGATAATGTTGTTTTAAAATATCCTTCTTGTTTTTATTCAGGATTTTTTAAAAACAAAAAACCCCGCATAAATGCAGGGATTGTGTAAATTTATATAGTGAAAAATTACTTTTTCTCTTCTAGCTTGTCATTAGAATCATCTTCTTTAGAAGCATCTTTAAATTCTTTTATTCCGCTTCCTAAACCTCGCATTAATTCAGGTATTTTTTTACCTCCAAAAAGCAATAAAACGGCAACAACTATAAGTGCTATAGATGCACCACCTGGTATGGCCAACATAATATTTGATGAAATCATAATAATTAATTTTTGTAGAACAAAGATAATAAAAACTAAATACAACACTGTTAATATTAGAAATAGAATTAGTTTTTATGAAAAGAGTAATTAAATTAGGCATTATTAACTTAATTTTGATGCTTAGTTGCCCTATTTTGTTAGTGTAATAAAATTCTAAAGTTTATATTTGTTTGTTATGGCAAAAGAAAGTAAAAAAAGAAAGGAAATTAAACGCAAGCTTTTAAATAAGTATCGTTTGGTTATACTTAACGAAGATACTTTTGAAGAAAAAATTTCATTCAAACTTAGTAGACTTAATGTTTTTGTACTCGGCTGGGTTTCTACTTTTGTTTTAATTGCATTAACTACAGTACTTATTGCATTTACTCCGCTGCGAGAATATATACCGGGTTATTCATCTACTAAATTAAAAAGACAAGCAACGGAGCTTACGTATAAAACAGATTCTTTGGTAAATGTTTTGAATTATACCAATAAGTATTTATCTAATATACGTATGGTGTTAAGTGGTGATGTGGCCAATAATAAAATGAATAGAGATTCGCTTTTTGAGCAAGTTAAAATAGATCCCAATACTGTAGATCTTAGTCCAATTAAGGAAGATTTAAACTTAAGGGCACAAGTAGCACTAGAGGATAAGTACAATTTGTTTGGCAATACAAAAACTGAATCTTCATTGGTGTTGTTTTCTCCTGTGAGCGGTACAATTTCTCAAGATTACGATAAAGATAAAAAACACTTTGCTGTAGACGTTGTGGCTCCAAAAGATAGTCCAATAAAATCTGTAGCGCAAGGAACGGTAATATTTGCGGACTGGACAACAGAAACCGGTTATGTAATTATAATAGAGCATAAAGATAACTTACTATCAGTTTACAAGCACAATAGTACGTTGCACAAATCGCAAGGTGAAATTGTAAAAGCTGGCGAGGTAATTGCAACTATAGGAAATACGGGCGAGTTAACAACTGGGCCTCATTTACATTTTGAATTGTGGAATAACGGAACTTCTGTTAACCCAACTAATTATATAGATTTTAAATAATAAATTATGTCTTTAAAATCTTTTGCAGCAAAAATCTTTGCTAAAAAAATAGTGGCTAAAAATGCCAAATGGATTTCTAACCCTATAGAAGCCCAAGAAAAAGTATTTAAACAATTAATAGAAAAGGCAGCGCAGACCCAATTTGGTAAGGATCATAATTTTAAAAGTATTAAGTCGCACCAAGATTTTGTGACTAATGTGCCAGTTAGAGATTATGAAGCGTTAAAAGTGTATGTAGAAAAAGTTGTTGAAGGGCAACCAGATATACTATGGCCAGGAAAACCATTATACTTTGCTAAAACATCTGGAACAACATCTGGAGCTAAATACATACCAATAACAAAAGAATCTATTAAATACCAAATAGAGGCATCTAGAGATGCAATTTTAAATTACATACACGAAACAGGACAGGCAAATTTTGTAGATGGTAGAATGATATTTTTACAAGGAAGTCCGGTTTTACAAGAAAAAAATGGAATAAAATTAGGTCGACTTTCAGGAATATCTGCTCATTATGTTCCTAAGTATTTACAAAGAAACAGATTGCCAAGTTGGGAAACCAATTGTATTGAAGATTGGGAAACCAAAGTAAATAAAATAGTAGAAGAGACCAAGGCAGAGGATATGAGCGTTATTGCTGGTATACCATCTTGGGTGCAAATGTATTTTGAAAAACTTGAATCTACTACAGGTAAAAAAGTCGGAGATCTATTTCAAAATTTTCAATTGTTTATATATGGCGGTGTTAACTACGAACCTTATAGATCTAAATTTGAGAACTTAATAGGTCGTAAAGTAGATAGTATAGAGCTTTTTCCTGCTAGTGAAGGTTTCTTTGCATACCAGAATTCTCAATATAAAAAGGGAATGTTGTTGCTTTTGAACTCTGGAATTTTTTATGAGTTTATAAAAGCAGATGAATTCTATGAGGATAATGCAGAACGCATCACTCTAAAAGATGTAGAAATAGGCGTAAATTATGTGATGATAATTTCTACTAATGCTGGTTTGTGGGGGTATAATTTAGGAGATACCATTCAGTTTATTTCTGTAGCTCCTTATAAAATAGTAGTTTCAGGAAGAATTAAGCATTTTATTTCTGCCTTTGGAGAACATGTAATTGCTAAAGAAGTAGAAGAGGCAATGCAAATTGCAATAAAAAAAACAGGGGCCAGAATAAATGAATTTACAGTTGCTCCGCAGACAGCCCCAAAAGAGAAAGAACTTCCTTACCATGAGTGGTTTATTGAGTTTGAGAAGGAACCTACCAATATGGCGCAGTTTATTTCTATTTTAGATGAAAAGTTACAAGAGCAGAATAGTTATTATTTTGATTTAATTGATGGGAAGGTGCTACAAACCTTAAAAATCACCAAAGTAAATAAAGACGGTTTTAAAAATTATATGATTGGGATTGGCAAATTTGGAGGCCAAAACAAAGTACAACGTTTGTCTGATGACAGAAAACTGGCAGACGGATTGAAAGAATTTACGTTAAACTAAAAAGTCTGCCTTAACAAATTAGTGTTAATTTGTGTAGATTTGCATGAATAATATATATGAATAAGATAATAAATACAACCAGAGCACAGGAGTCTACAAATGCCATTGAGCGTTTGTATATTACAATGAGACACTTGTTTAATAGAGGTTTTTATAAACCTATGGGTGTTTCAGGAGAAACATTACGCAATGCATTATTGCAATTAAGACCAGAGATTTATGGGTCTATAGGGGAAGAAAAATCGGAATTAAGTGGTTTAACTTATGTTTTAGAGCGTCTTCCAGAAGGCATAGAGCAATGTAGGTATATAAATTTAACATCAGATGAAGGTTATGGCGATTCTCATTTTAAAGCTATAATTCCAGCAAAAAGAAGAAGAGATTGTTACCGCATAGATGAGGATCAAATGAATATTGTAATTACCAGAGGAAGGTCTGATATTTATGATATTCTAACACACCTTACATTTTTGTTTATTGAATCAGAGAAAATATGTAAACGTGTTTTAATAGAGGATACTAAAAAAACAATTAGAGATTGGAGTAAGTTAGAGGCTGCCTTAGAAACGGAAGAGTTAACTCAGGCTGAACTAGAAGTAGCGTTAAGTTACACCGCAAATATCTTAGGTAGATCTTTTGTTGAGGTAAAAGAAATGCATCAAGTTTTTGCTACTAAAGAGAATCCAGAAAAGTTTTTACGTACCATTTATTGGATGGGTAAATTAGCAATTGAAGAAGAAACTCTAGGTGATAAAAGAATAATTACTTTTAGTCCCGTTTTACGTGAGCGTTTAGGGCACCATATACATGGAGACCGTTGGGCGTTAACTATAAAAGAGACATTAGAGGAAAACGGAATTTTGCACAGACCAATTCATATCATTAGTGCTAATATGCACAGTGTAATGAATTCTTTATTCGCTAAAAAAGCACTTGCAAAAGAATATCCAAATTCTAAAGATAGCTTAGAGATTTACGAAGATTTAAGTAAAGAGCAAAATAATAAGCTAAGAGCTAAAGTAACTGCTTATGCCAAGAAAAATGGTATGATTTCTCTAAAGGATACTTCAGGAACAAACATTGATGTACAAATTTTTGATACAGCTAAGTTTGGAGATAGTGCTTGCTGTTTTGATCTTCCAAAAGGGACATCGGAAGATGATAAACCCGTTATTTTTGTAATGGATTATGCTTTTGGTGAGCAAGCTTACGAGACTATTGATGAGTTGCTAAAGCCATATGAAAAAGCTGACGAAAAAGAATTTTTAAATATTGAGTCGGTCTCTATTATGGGGAAAGCAGGAATATTAGAAGGAGGTAAAGGCGATATTATGATTGCTACTGCTCATATTTTTGAAGGCACAGCAGATAACTATCCATTTAAAAACGAATTATCTGCATCTGATTTTGAAGGTCACGGTCTTAAGGTTCTAGAAGGGACAATGGTAACCGTATTGGGAACGTCTTTACAGAATAAAAATATCCTGCAATTTTTTAAAGATTCTACTTGGGGTGTTATTGGTCTAGAAATGGAAGGTGTGCATTACCAAAAAGCAATACAAGCAGCTTCTAGAATACGAAAAAGTATTAAAGAAGACGTAAAGGTTAGGTATGCGTATTATGCATCAGATAACCCATTAGAAACAGGTGGTACATTAGCATCTGGTGGTCTGGGAACTACAGGGGTAAAACCAACATATTTAATTACAGACAAAATATTAAAACAATTATTTAATTCATAATAATGAGTAACAATCAACAGCCACAACCAGGTTCAGAAGAAATAGATTTAGGGCAGTTATTTCAGTTAATAGGAAATGCTTTTAAAAAGCTATTTGCTTTTATAGGTAGTATTTTTAAAGGGGTTTTTCATTTTATAATGTTGTTTTTAATCTTTATTCAAAAGCACTTTATAAAATTTGTGATTGCAGGAGTAATTGGTATTGGTTTAGGTGTATATTTAGACTTGAGAAAGCAAGATGTTTTTGTTTCTAGTATGGTTGTAGAGCCTAATTTTAATAGTGTGCAACAGTTGTACAATAACATTAGCTTTTATAACGAATTGGCAAAAGCTCAGGATTCAATTACTTTGGCAAGTGCTTTAAAGATAACAGCTAAAGAAGCGGCTAGTATTAAGAAGTTTGAAATAGAGTCGTTTTCAGATGAAAACCAGAAGGTGCTATTATTTGATAAGTTTATTAGAGAGTTAGATTCGACCACGGTAAAGAACCTTGATTTTGAAGCTTATTTAAAAAACTTTAATACGTTTGATGCACGTTTTCATAAGATTAACTTGGTAAGTACAAATAGTACTGTTGCTAAAAAGGCTCAGCCAACAATAGTTAAATCAATATCTAGTAACGGTTACTTTAAAGAGCAAAAAGAAACTAACGATAAGAATATTGGTTTTCAAGAAGAGATTTATAAGCAACAATTAAACGAAATTATTTCTCTACAGCAATTGTATAAAGATGTAATGGTTAAAGAAGCTTCTAAGGAAATAGGAGGAACGAACATTAATCTTGCAGATAATGGAAGTGGTAAAAACAAAGAGATAGAGCTCTTAAAAGAAAGAGACGATTTAAAAGAGAAAATAGTAGAGTTAAACTTAGAAAAAGCAAATAAAGCAACCATTCTTAATGTAATATCTGATTTTCCAACAAGAGGTGTTAAGTTAGGTGGGATTACAAATCAGTATAAATTTTTATTGCCTTTATTATTGGTTTCTTTGGTTTTAATTTTGTTATTGTTATTAGAGTTGAACAAAGCATTAAAGAGTTATACTAAAAAATAATGAATATCTTAATTACAGGAGGGGCAGGGTTTATCGGATCTCATGTAGTTAGGAGGTTTGTGCAGTCATATCCAAAATATCATATTTATAACGTAGATGTCTTAACGTATGCTGGTAATTTAGAGAATTTATCAGATATAGAAGGATTGTCAAATTATACGTTTATAAAGGGTGATATTACAAATGAGAATTTTATTCAAGATATATTCAAAAAATATAATTTTGATGGAGTTATTCATTTAGCAGCGGAATCACATGTAGATAGATCCATTGCAGACCCTATGGCTTTTGTGAAAACAAATGTGATTGGAACAGTAAATTTGCTTAATGCTGCCAGAGATTGTTGGAAAAATGACTTGGAAAGTAAACGATTTTATCATATAAGTACAGATGAAGTGTACGGAGCTTTAGGAGAATCTGGTTTATTTACGGAGTCTACGGAGTACGATCCTAATTCGCCCTACTCAGCTTCTAAAGCAAGTTCAGACCACTTTGTAAGAGCATACGGAGAAACGTATAAGTTACCATATGTAATAACTAATTGCTCTAATAATTACGGGCCAAATCATTTTCCGGAAAAATTGATTCCGTTATTTATCAATAATATCATACATAAAAAGGCATTACCTGTTTATGGAGATGGTAATTATACTAGAGATTGGCTATATGTAATAGATCATGCCAGAGCTATAGATTTGGTTTTTCATAAAGGGAAAAATGGAGAAACGTATAATATAGGCGGATTCAACGAATGGAAGAATATTGATTTAGTAAAATTATTGTGTAAAATAATGGATGCTAAACTGGAGAGACTTAATGGTAATAGCGAAAAGCTAATTACCTATGTTAAAGATAGACCAGGTCACGATTTACGTTATGCTATAGACGCATCAAAAATTAATAAAGAATTGGGTTGGGAACCATCTGTAACTTTTGAAGAAGGCTTAGAAAAAACTGTAGACTGGTATTTACAAAATGAAGAATGGCTAGAAAGTGTAACTTCCGGAGCATATCAGGATTACTATAAAAAACAGTACAATTAAATAAGAGTTATGAAAGGTATAATACTTGCAGGGGGATCTGGATCTAGATTGCATCCGCTTACATTAAGTGTAAGCAAGCAATTAATGCCTATTTATGACAAGCCAATGATTTACTACCCGCTATCTACCCTAATGTACGCAGGTATAAAAGAAATTTTAATAATATCTACTCCAAAAGATTTACTGTTATTTAAAGATTTGTTGGGAGATGGAACAAAATATGGCTGTAATTTTCAGTATGCTGTTCAAGAAAGTCCTAATGGATTGGCAGAGGCTTTTATTATAGGAGAAGATTTTATAGGTAACGATAAGGTTGCTCTTATATTGGGTGATAATATTTTTTATGGTTCCGGATTAGCACAATTATTACAATCTAATAATGATCCTGAAGGAGGAATAATATATGCTTACAGGGTACATGATCCAGAACGTTATGGAGTAGTTGAGTTTAATGATGAAGGTAAGGCTATTAGTATAGAAGAAAAGCCAGAAGAACCTAAATCTAATTATGCTGTTCCAGGTATTTATTTTTATGACAATACAGTAGTTTCTATAGCTAAAAATATGAAGCCAAGTAATCGTGGAGAACTAGAAATTACGGATGTAAATAAAGCATATTTAGAGCAAGGCAAGTTAAGTGTAAGTATTTTAGATCGCGGTACAGCTTGGTTAGATACGGGTACTTTTCAATCTTTAATGCAAGCATCACAATTTGTAGAGGTTTTAGAAGAGCGTCAAGGTTTGACTATTGGAGCCATTGAAGCCGCAGCATATGAAATGGGTTATATCAACAAAGATCAATTTATAGCTTTGGCAGAACCATTGTTAAAAAGTGGTTATGGGAAGAACCTTTTAGGAATATTGGATAAATAAGAATGAAGGTTACAAAAACAAAATTGGAAGGTTGTGTAGTTATAGAGCCTACGCTATTTAATGATGAAAGAGGATACTTCTTTGAAAGTTTTAATACCGAACGGTTTAATACTGCTATTGGAAATGAAATTAATTTTGTTCAGGATAACCAATCATTTTCAACGAGAGGAGTTGTAAGGGCATTACATTTTCAAAAGGGTGATGACGCTCAAGCAAAGTTAATTCGTGTTTTAAATGGTGTTATTTTAGATGTGGTGGTAGATTTAAGGCCCCATTCTAAAACCTACGGAGAATATTTTTCAGTTGAACTATCTTCAGAAAATAAAAAACAGTTATTTGTACCAAAAGGTTTTGCACATGGGTTTTCTGTGTTGAGTGATACTGCTGAAGTTCTATATAAGTGTGATAATTATTACAACAAAAAATCTGAAGGTGGAATAATCTATAACGATGCAACTTTAAATATTGATTGGAAGCTTAAATCAGAAGAAATTAAAGTTTCAGAAAAAGATTTGATTTTACCAACTTTTAAGAGCGCATTGGTATGATAAAGATTTTAGTAACTGGTGCAAACGGACAATTAGGACAGAGTATTCAGGCTATAAAAGACAATTATATTGATATAGACTTTACATTTTGTAATTCTAAGGATTTAGATATAACGAATACTGAAGAAGTAAAAGAATTTTTTAGCACTAATGAATTTCGCTATTGCATAAATTGTGCTGCTTATACAAATGTAGAGCAATCAGAGAAAACTCCAGAAAAGGCTTATTTAGTTAATGGTGATGGTGCAAGAAATATTGCAAAAGAGTGTGAAAAATATAATATAATACTTGTTCATATATCAACAGATTATGTTTTTGATGGAGAAAAAGGCTCACCATATGCAATATCAGATAGCACAAACCCTATTAATGAGTATGGAAAATCTAAATTAATAGGAGAAAATTATATTAGAGAAATAGTAAAAAAATATTTTATAGTAAGAACATCTTGGTTGTATTCAGAATTTGGGCATAATTTTTATAAAACAATTTTATATAAAGCAAGAAAGGGAGAAGACTTAGCCGTTATAGATACAGAAACAGGTTGCCCTACAAATGCAAATAATCTTGCAAAATATATTTTGGAATTAGTTAGTTCTAATAATAAAAGTTTTGGAGTGAAGCATTTTACAGATAATAAACCAATGACTTGGTATAGTTTTGCTAGTGAAGTTTTAAAAAATAATAAGTTAGATAAGACTACAAAGCTTGTAAGGGCTAATAATTATCGTAGTTTTGCTAAAAGGCCTAAGAATAGTACACTTTTGTGTAACTAGTTTAGGTTGTAATAAAAAAATACAGAAAGTGATAAAGAAGATTTGTTGTATAGGAGCAGGATATGTTGGGGGACCAACAATGGCTATTATTGCTCAAAAGTGTCCAGAAATCGAGATTACGGTAGTTGATTTAAATCAGAAACGAATTGATCAATGGAATGATACAGATGTATCTAATATTCCGATATATGAGCCCGGTTTATCTGATGTGGTTGCAGAGGCAAGAGGAAGAAACTTGTTTTTTGATACTGATATAGATAAAGCTATAGATGAGTCAGATATGATTTTCATCTCTGTAAATACGCCAACCAAAACATATGGTAAAGGTAAAGGTATGGCAGCAGATTTAAAATATATAGAGCTTTGTGCAAGGCAAATAGCACGAGTTGCAAAGTCTGATAAAATTGTAGTAGAAAAATCTACCTTGCCTGTTAGAACAGCTCAAGCTCTTAAAAATATATTAGATCATACAGGTAACGATGTTAACTTTGAGATATTATCTAATCCAGAATTTTTAGCAGAAGGTACTGCCGTATCAGATTTAACTAATCCAGATAGAGTGTTAATAGGTGGTCAGCAAGAAACTGAAAAAGGAAAGCAAGCTGTAGAGGCTTTAGTGAGTATTTATGCAAATTGGGTCCCTAAAGATAAAATTTTAACCACTAATTTATGGTCATCAGAATTATCTAAACTAACTGCGAATGCCTTTTTAGCGCAAAGAGTTTCCTCTATTAATGCAATGAGTGAACTGTGTGAAATAACAGGGGCAAATGTAGACGAAGTTGCAAAGGCAATAGGAATGGATAGTCGTATTGGCCCAAAATTTCTAAAATCGTCAGTCGGCTTTGGTGGCTCTTGTTTTCAAAAAGATATTTTAAACTTAGTTTATATAGCTAAATCTTATGGTTTAAACGAAGTAGCAGATTATTGGGAGCAAGTAATTTTAATGAACGATCACCAAAAGAGAAGATTTGCGCATAATATTGTTAAAACATTATACAATACCGTATCAGATAAGAAAATTGCATTTTTAGGATGGGCATTTAAAAAAGATACAAACGATACTAGAGAGTCTCCTGCTATTTATGTGGCAGAAGAGTTGTTGTTAGAACAGGCTAAAATATCAGTTTGGGATCCCAAGGTTAAAGACGCACAAGTTTATACAGATATTAATACACTAGGTTCTATTGAAGCCGATGAGGTTGATAACAAGTTACAGGTTGCTAAAGACCCTTATGAAGCGTGTAAAAATTCACACGCTATTGCTGTTTTAACAGAGTGGGAGGAATTTAATACGTATGATTGGCAGCGTATTTATGATAATATGCACAAACCAGCCTTTGTTTTTGACGGTAGAGGTGTTTTAGATAAAAATAAGCTTCAAGAAATTGGTTTTGTGTATTACAGAATTGGTGAGGGAGGTGTTTAAAAAACAATTTAACATTATTTATTAAATAACAAGTTTTTTTATTGTTGATAATGTAATAATTATAATAAAAAATAATATGGAGTTTAAAGGAAAATCATTATTAATTACAGGAGGTACGGGATCTTTAGGCAAAGCACTAACCAGTCATATTTTAAGTAATCATTCGGAGATAAGAAGATTAATTATTTTTTCTCGCGATGAGCAAAAACAATTCCAAATGGCTCAAGAGTTTCCAGTTTCAAAATTCCCTCAAATTAGGTTTTTTATTGGAGATGTTAGAGATAAAGATAGGTTAATCAGAGCTTTTAAGGGTGTTGATTATGTTATTCACGCGGCAGCTATGAAACATGTTCATTTAGCTGAATATAACCCTGAAGAATGTATAAAAACTAATGTAGGAGGTGCTCAAAATGTGGTAGATGCCTGTTTTGAAACTAATGTAGAAAGAGTTGTGGCCCTATCTACAGATAAAGCTTGTGCTCCAATAAATTTATATGGAGCAACAAAATTAACTTCAGATAAACTCTTTGTTGCAGCAAATAATATTAAAGGAGATAGTCCTATTAGGTTTTCAGTAGTTCGTTATGGGAATGTAATGGGTTCTAATGGTTCTGTTATTCCTTTTTTTATTAATAAAAAGAATACGGAGGGGAAACTTCCTATTACTGACCCAAAAATGACTCGTTTTAATATTTCTCTGCAAGGTGGTGTTGATATGGTTATGCATGCGTTGGAAAATGCTTGGGGAGGAGAAATCTTTGTTCCAAAAATACCGTCTTATAGGATTATGGATGTTGCTGAGGCAATAGGCCCTAGTTGTGAAAAGCCAATAGTTGGTATTAGGCCTGGAGAAAAAGTACATGAAGAAATGATTACATCTTCAGATTCTTTTTACACTTACGATTTAGGTAAGTATTATGTTATTATTCCAGCAACCCACAAATGGAAAATAGATGATTTTAAGACAACTTTTAATGCGGAAAAGGTATCTGAGGGTTTTAGTTATAATTCTGGAGATAATGAAGAGTGGGAGACCATAGAAAGTTTAAGGAAATTAATAATAGAACATGTAGACCCTAATTTTATAGCATAATGAATTCTATACCATACGGAAGACAAAACATAGAACAAGATGATATTGATGCTGTCGTTAAAACGCTTACTGCAGATTTTTTAACTCAAGGACCTAAGGTTAAAGAGTTTGAAGAGAAGTTTGCAGTATATGTTGGTGCTAAGTATTCAGTGGCAGTAAATAATGCTACTTCTGGTTTACATTTAGCAGTTTTAGCTTTAGGTTTAAAAGAAGGAGAACGTGTTATTACAACACCAATTACTTTTGCAGCATCAGCTAATTGTATTAGATATGCAGGAGGAGAAGTTTGGTTTGCAGATATAGACTCAGACTCGTATGTATTATCTTTAGAGAGCACTAAAAAACTTATTGAAAGTAAACCTAAAGGTTTTTTTAAAGGTATTATACCAGTTGATTTTGCAGGGTTACCTGTAGATTTAGAAGCATTTAAGAAATTAGCTGATGAACATGGTTTATGGATAATTGAAGATGCTTGCCATGCACCAGGAGGATACTTTACAGACTCCAAGGGTATAAAACAAATGTGTGGAAACGGTAATTACGCAGATATAGGAATCTTTTCTTTTCACCCTGTAAAACACATTGCTTGTGGTGAAGGTGGAATGGTAACAACAAATTCTGAAGAAGTATATAAAAAGCTAGCATCACTTAGAACACACGGAATAACCAAAGAAAATATGGCGGAAAACCATGGAGGATGGTTTTACGAAATGCAAGAATTAGGGTATAATTATAGGCTTACGGATATTCAATCTGCTCTTGGAATTACACAACTTGCTAAGAACAAAGCAGGAGTAGCCAGAAGAAACGAAATAGCGAATGCATATAAAGAAGCCTTTAAGGGAATAATCAAGTATCAAAACTTGCCTGAAGACGTTTTAAATGCACACCACTTATTTGTTATTGAAGTTGACGATAGAAAAGGTTTATATAATTACTTGAGAGAGCATAACATTTTTTCTCAAATACATTATATACCTGTACATACGCTGCCTTATTATAAGAAAATAGGATACAATGAGGCTAATTTAGATAATTCTGAACATTATTACTCTAAATGTATTAGTTTACCAATGTACCCTAGCTTAAAAGATGAGGAACAGGCTTTTGTTATCGAAAAAGTATTAACTTATATTAATGGCTAATTTAGCAATCATACCGGCAAGAGGAGGAAGCAAACGAATTCCAAGAAAGAATATCAAAGTTTTTTTGGGCAAACCTATTATGGCCTATTCAATAGAAGCCGCGATACAAAGTAATTTGTTTGATGAGGTTATGGTATCTACAGATGATGAGGAAATTGCACAAATAGCTAAAAAATATGGAGCAACAGTTCCGTTTTTGAGAAGTAAAAATAATGCTAACGATTTTGCTGTTTTAGCAGATGTAGTTCAAGAAGTTGTAAGTAAATACAAAGAGAAAAACAAGAAATTTGATAATATCTGCTGTATACTACCAACGGCACCTTTTGTAACTTTCAAAAAAATTAATGAAGCATATACCACATTTATAGACAATAATTTTGATAGTGTTTTTCCTGTATTAGAATTTTCTTTTCCAATACAACGTTCTCTAAAAATAGAAGCAGATAAAGTAGCTATGGTTTGGAGTGAACACTTAAATACGCGTTCGCAGGATTTAGAGTCTAGATACCACGATTCTGGTCAGTTTTATTGGTTAAAATCTACATCTTTTAATAATAATAAAAAGTTATTTACAGATAACTCTGGAGCTATAATTATTTCGGAACTAGAAGCCCAAGATATTGATACTGAAACGGATTGGAAACTAGCAGAAATTAAATATAAACTCCTACTCAATGACTAAGAAAATAATCTTTAGAGCAGATGGAAGCTCCACAACTGGATTAGGTCATTTATACAGATTATTTAGTCTTGTAGAAATTGTTAAAGATACTTTTGAGTTTGTTTTTTTAACAAACGAAACTTCAACAGTTTCAGTTATTCCTTCAAATTATAATAAAGAAGTTATACCGGAAAACATTAAAACGGAAGATGAACCAAAATGGTTAGCAGTAAATTATTCACCTCAAGAATATATCATAATTGCTGATGGCTATCAATTTATATCGTCTTATCAAAAAGAAATAAAGCAAAAAGGCTATAGTTTAATTTATATTGATGATTTATCCAAAGAATACATGTACGCAGACGTGGTTATAAATCATTCACCTTATATTCAGGATATAGACTATGAAAAGGAAGCATACACAAAGCTAGCTTTAGGGACTAAATACGCGTTATTGAGACCGCTTTTTTTAAAAGAAGCTAAAAAGAATAGAGTTATAAACGTAATTGATAGTGTATTTGTATGTTTTGGCGGTGCAGATCCTTTTAATTTAAGTTTGAAAGCTGTTGAATCGCTTTTAAAAATTTCTAATTTTAAAAATATACACGTTGTTTTAGGGGCTGCGTATAAGCATAAAGAAATTTTTTATTTAGAAGAAAAATATTCTGGTAAAATAAAAACATATAGAAATCTTAGTGAAGAAGATTTAATAAAAACTATACAACTATGTAATTTTGCAATTGCACCTTCTAGTACGATTGTATATGAGTTATGCTCAATAAAGCTGCCAATCTTATCTGGGTATTTTGTAGACAATCAGAGGGGTATTTATGACTCATTACTAAAATCAGGCGCTATTTATGGAGGAGGTAGTTTTAATAATTACACTGTTCAAGACTTTGAAGTTAAAGTTGAGGAAATATTAAAACATAGCGAAATAAGTCACTTTATTAAAAACCAAAAGAGACTCTTTAGCGGAGATAGTAAAAATAATTTATTAGAACTATTAAACCCTTTATTGATAACATTTAGATTAGCCAAAGTAGAAGATATGCTAATGGTATATGATTTGTCTAATGATGAAACTGTTAGGTATTTTTCCTATAATTCAAAACCAATTGTACTTGAAAGTCATAAAAAATGGTTTGAGAGTAAAATAACAGATAAAAATTGTTTGTTTTTAATTGCCTTGTTTAATAATGAGTCTGCAGGGATTATCCGCTATGAAATGAATGATAAATTTGCAACAGTAGGAGTCTTAATCGCAAAAAAATTTCGAGGAAAAAAAATGGCTCCTTATTTTTTAAGGGAATCGGCAAAAAAATATTTTGAACAAAATGATCTTCCTATTTTTGCTTATATTAAAGAAGAAAATAAAGCTTCAATTAAATCATTTGAGAACTCTGGTTATTCTTTTTATAAAAAGGAAAATGTTAAGGGAGAACCTAGTCTTATATATAAATTAGAAAAAAACAATGTTAAACCATAAATGTTTTATAATAGCCGAATTATCAGCAAATCATGGCGGATCTTTAGAGATAGCCAAGGAAACCGTAAGAGCGGCTAAGCGTGCCGGTGCTGACGCTATTAAATTACAAACGTATACCGCAGATACAATAACACTTAATGTAAGAACAGATGATTTTAAAATTACTCAAGGTACAGCTTGGGATGGCCAATATTTATATGATTTATATAAAGGCGCTTCTTTGCCATGGAAATGGCATAAGCCATTATATGATTTAGCTAAGGAAGAAGGTCTAATTTGTTTTTCTTCCCCATTTGATAAGACTGCAGTAGATTTTTTGGAGGAATTAAATACGCCTATTTATAAAGTAGCTTCCTTTGAAATAACGGATATTCCTTTAATAAGCTATATGGCTTCCAAAGGAAAACCAATAATAATTTCTACAGGCATAGCTACCATTGAAGATATTGAGTTGGCAATAGAAACATGTATCCTTGCAGGAAATAAGGACATTACTATATTAAAATGCACATCTGCTTATCCTGCAGCGCCAGAAGATGCCAACCTGTTATCTATTCCTGATATAGCAAAGCGATTTGGAGTGAAAGCTGGGTTGTCCGATCATACATTGGGTATTGAAGCGCCTATGATTGCTACAGCATTGGGCGCAAAAGTAATTGAAAAACACTTTATTTTAGATAAAACAATAGGGGGAGCAGATGCTCACTTTTCCTTAGATGAAAAGGAATTTAAGCAAATGGTAGATGCAGTAAGGCTCACCGAAAAGCTGATGGGTAAAGTAGATTATGAAATGACCGATAAAAAGAAAAAAAGTAGAGAGTTTTCAAGATCGCTATATGTGTCACAAGATGTAAAAGAAGGAGATGTTATTACGAAGGAGAATATTAGGTCTGTAAGACCAGGTTATGGTATGCATCCTAAGCATTACAATGAAGTGATTGGTAAAGAATTTACAGGAGATTTTAAGAAGGGAACACCTTTGTCTTGGGAACAATTTTGATGTTTTAGTTAAAACAGGTAATTCGTTGCCTAAAATAATATTAAATTGAAAAAAATGAAAAAAAGTAACATATATGCTATTATACCATCTCGTTCAGGGTCAAAAGGGTTTAAAGATAAAAATATAAAAGAGTTGGGAGGAAAGCCTCTAATGGCGTATTCTATAGACTTTGCCAAAAAGCTAGGAGTAGATAAAATAATTTGTTCAACAGACTCCGGTGAGTATGCTAAAATTGCTCAGAAATATGGTGCCGAAGTCCCTTTTTTAAGAAGTTCAAAGGCTTCAGCAGATAATGCTATGGAGGAGGATATATTAGAAGATTTATATAAATGTTTTGATAGACACGATATGTTATATCCTGATATTATCGTTTGGTTAAGACCCACGTTTGTTTTTAGAGATTTAGATATTATTAAAAAGGCAATTAGTACATTAATAGAGGAAGAAGAGATTAGTGCGGTAAGAACAATTTGTGAGTCAGAATCAAGATTATACAGATTAACTAAGTCTGATAAAATTGAAGCCTGTTTTGAGGACTATGGAAAATCTATGATACGAAGGCAAGATATGGAGTCAAAATTTAAAGTGTTTAGTACAGATGTGTTTAGAGGGATTCCTAAAAATATATCGGATTCATTTTTAGGAGATAATGTAAAAGGTTTAATTATTCCTAAATTGTGTGGTTTAGATATTGATGATGAGGATGATTTTATTATAGTTGAAAGTTTAATTAAAAATAGCAATAATGTCCAAAAGTATATGCACTAGTATTAAAGAATTAATCGAAAATAATCTAGAAGAGATAATTTCGCTTAGGTCTCAAAAGACTTTAAAGCCTGATAATAGTTATGTGTCTAAGGGAGATCTACTATGCGAAGAATTAATTAAAAATTTTTTAAAAGAAAATCACCCTAATATCTTTTTAGTATCAGAAGAAAGCCCTACAGATAATATTGAGAATGTTAAAAAGCCTGAAGTATTAATTTTGGACCCCATAGATGGGACAGAAAACTTTATTTCTGGATTAAAAGAATGGGGTGTAGCTCTTTCCTATTATAAGAATGGAAAACACCAAGAATCTTTATTAGCTATGCCTGAATTAAACTGTTATTTAAAAACAGGAGATAAAATTGAAAAATTTAATTCAAGGATTTCTGGAATATCATCAAGCCTTACAAAAGAAGATATGCTAAAGTTAGAGCCTGGTTTTGAATATAGAATAATTGGATGTTGCGTGTATAATATGTATAATGTAGTAATGGGATCATATTATTCATTTGAAAATATAAAAGGAGCATATGTTTGGGATATAATAGGAGGGTTAAATTTAGCCATTGAGAATGGCCTTAAAATTGTTGTAAATAATAAATCATATTATGGAGAATTACTTGAACCAAATAAAAAACATACTTTCAGAATTACAAACGAATAAAGTATATATAGTAGGAAAAGGACCAAGTCTGGCTAATATTAACCCAGATAGATTAGTTGATGGTGTTGTGTTTAATCTTAATGATTCTGAAAGGTTTTATCCTGGTCATTTCTCAATATTACATAGTTTTTGGGCTTTTCAGAGTGTTCAGCAAAATGAATTTAAATCTAAATGTTATATTTCAGATAGGAGTTTCCCGGAACATATTAATTCTATAAAACTAGAATACGAACCAGATAACTACGAAAGTTTTAATTCGATAAGTAGTTCGTTGCTAAGTAAGCCTGTTGTAATTTCTGATTTTTTATTTATAACGGCAATACAGCTGGTATTATATACAGCCAGAACATTGAACATAAAGTTAGATGTTTATTTCTTGGGTTTTGATTTTGGTGATGCTAACACTGTTAAAATTGTAGAGGACCACTCAGGGCACTCAAAGGCGTTGGCAGATGCTATTTTACATACACAGGAAGACTTATTTAAAAGTGTGAAGAGTTATATTGATAAAAATTTTGCGTCTCTAAATGTTATTCATGTTGGAGAAAAAATATATAGCAAAACTTCAGTATTTAAATTTAATAAGGAAAGTATAAAAGAAGACTACAAGTATAAAACTAATATAGAGTTGTATGAAGATATAAAATTGCAAATAGCTAACAATATACCCGTAGTCGTGGCAGAGCTTACGAACAACCATATAGGAGATGAAGAACGTTTAAGAACGATGATACGGTTGTCCAAAGAGCAAGGTGCAGATATGATTAAAGTACAGAAAAGGGATGTTAGTACTTTTTACACCAAAGAAGAACTTGAGAGTGATTATAATTCACCGTTTGGTAAGACATTAAAGGATTACAGAGAATCTGTTGAGCTTACCGACTATTTGTTTGAAGTATTAATAGAAGAATGTAAGTTAAATGAAATATGTTGGTTTACATCAATTCTAGATAAGAATTCATATGATTATATTTTAAAATACGATCCTCCGCTTATTAAGCTTCCAAGTACTATTTCTAATCATAGAAATTATTTGAGCTTGGTAGCAGAAACATTTACCGGAGATGTTGTTGTTTCGACGGGGTTTACAGATAAAGAATATGAGTCATTTGTGTTACAATCTTTTAATAAGAGTAATAACTTATTCCTTTTACAATGCACATCTTCATATCCTGCGCCACCAGAATCTTGCAATATAGCGGTTATAAACCACTATAATAATTTAAAAATATCAGATTACGATAATATAATTCCAGGTTACTCAAGCCATGATGTAGGACCATTGGCTAGTCAAATGGCTGTTAGCGCAGGAGCGTTAATGTTGGAGAAACATGTTAAATTTGGAAACTTGGATTGGATTCATTTTGATGGTGTTGCTTTAGATTTGACAAAAGGGGAATTGGCTAATTATGTAAAAGAGATTAAAAAAGCAGTAACTATAAACGGTAGCAAAGACAAAAAGCCTCAAAAAGCAGAACATCATAAATACAAGATCAATTCAAAGAGTAATTAAAAGTTAATGAAGAAATTAGCATACCGCTTATGGAATTCTCCAACTATTACAACTTGGGCTAGTTTAGTGGTTCTTTCTGCAAATACAATTTTTGTATTGCCTTTAGTTTTAACTAAATTTTCTTTAGCGGAGGCCAATATTTGGTTTGTATTTATGACTATTTTTAGATTTAAAGACATATTTGACTTTGGGCTAAAAAATAACGTTTCTAGATTGTATTCTTATGCCTGTGGAGGGGTTAAAGATATAAGTTCTATTGGTAACATAGAAAGTCAAGAAACAAGCAACGAGCCAAACTTTTTATTAATAGCTTCTATTTATAATAAATCGGTAAAGTATTATAGTATAGTCTTTATTTTAGCAATATTAGTACTAGGTATAATAGGCACAATTAGTTTGTACGGTTTAATTGGAGCTAGAGAAGACAATTGGATAGCCTGGTTAATTTTACTATTAGGATCTTGTATTTTTTTATTTGGTAATTTATTTACTTCATACCTTATAGGTATAAATAAAGTGGCATTATTAAAACGTTGGGATACCTTTTTTGGCTTATTAACCTCTTTTTCAATAATTTTAGTAATGCTTACAGTTCCTAGCTTATTAAACATAATAATAATAATGAATTTTTGGGTGATTATTAATGTTTTAAGAAATTACTATTTAGTAAAAAAAACAAAAAACTCTTTTTTAATTGATTACGATAAGTTTAATAAAAAACATTATTTAGATGTAAGTAAAAGCATCATAGAGCCTTCATGGAGAACCTTTGTTGCTGGATTAGCAGGTACGGGAACAAAGTATGGTTTAAATTTAATTATTGCGAATTTAGTGAGCGCAGAAATTTCTGCTTCTTATTTATTGGCAGATAGGTTATTAGATCAATTGAAAGAGGTTTCAAGGGCCCCCTTTTATTCTAATATCCCTAGGTTTTCAAAATTAAGAGCTCAGAACAAAATATTTCTTTTAGTTAAGGAAGTAAAACAAGCAATGTTATTTTCCTATGGAGTAAATTTTATTGGTATTGTAGGTTTATTGTTTTTTGGAAACTATTTAATTTCTCTTATAGGATCAAACGTGACTTTTGTCTCTAATATGATGCTTGTTTGTATGGGATTTTATTTATTTATAGAGAGGTTTACTGCAATGCACTTACAGTTGTATACCTTTATGAAAAATAGGGTAATTGGTCATATTGGTTTAATTGTAACAGGTATATTGTTATTATTACTTACTTCGGTATTATTTCCTATACTTTCTATAATGGCAATACCTATTGCAGGAATTTTGTCGTATTTATTTTTTTATTCTTGGTTTGTAGCATTGAAAAACTATAAAATACTTGAAACTAGTTTTGTTAAATTTGAAAAAAAGTTAATTATTTTATTTAATCTGCTGCTAATTTTATTGTTCATTATTTATGAAATACTTATTCCACATACACAGTAATATTAATTTATTAGTTGCAATTGGTATTGTAGAAAAATGTAACTACCGAAAAGAAGATGTTTTTTTTTTACTAAATAGAGGTATAAAGACAAGTTTTTTGGTTAACACTATTGATATCCCTGAAAATATTTACTATCATCCATTTAATACTATAAAAAAGTTAAAAAATTTAAATTTCTTAAAAAATAAAGCTATTCTAGCTGAAATAGATTCGATTATAAAATCAGCTACACTAGGAGGTGAATTTATTTATTTTTGTGCAAATAGTAGAGTTCCATTTTATAGAGCTTTTTTTTCTCATAAGAAATGCAGTGAAGTTCATTATATAGAAGACGGAATGGATGCTTATTTGCCAGCTAAAGAACTAGAGAGTAAGTACCCCAAAAAGATACCAAAACATTTGTTAGTAATAGATTTTTTTTTAAAATTTCTACCCTGGTTTTGCAGTAATAGGTTGAGGTATTTAAACATAGACTTTATGGGGAACTTCAAAAACAAAAAATCAGTAGTATACTGCATAAATAAAAAGGCGTATGATAATCAATCAAATAATAATAAAGTTGTATTAAACATAGACGAGATTTCTTTTTTTAATAAACAGAACTTAAAGAATGATGTTCTATTTGTTTTTGACGCTGTTGTGGAACAGAAAGTTATAAAGGAGGAAGATTTAAATAAGTTTGTAGATTGGTTTTCTGAAATATATTTCAAGGGAAAAAATATATCAATAAAGTTTCATCCATTTCAGTCAAAATTAACTCAGCAGCAGATTGTTAAAAAAATAGAAGCGAATGGAACTCATGTAGAAGTCATTTCTAATGACATTATAATGGAGGTGCTTTTTGTAAAGAAAAAACAACTAATAATTTATGGAATTGGATCTTCTTTATTGGTTTATGGCTCAATGATAAATAACCATAAAGTAAAAGTTCTTTACCCATATTTTGAAAAACAATTAGGGGTTTTATCACCTAGGTTAAATACCTGGAATACTATGTTTTTGAATAATGACCGTGTAGAATTATTAGAAAAAATATAATAATTATGAATAAGAAAATATTATTTTTTCCTCAAAATAATGAACATGTCTTAAATATGAACCCTGTTTTAGAAGAGTTACAGAAGTCTGATTTTAAGTGTGAATATTTAGATACAAGAGCAGTATACAAACAAAAGTTAGAGTTTAACTCTGGATGTAATTTTAGTAAGGTTTTTTTTCCTGAATTAGAAAATTCTTTTTACCATTTAAGCAGTATAGATAGAATTATTTATATACGATCAGTAAGAAAAGTAATTAAATCTCTTGCGGATGAATACGATTTGTTTGTTTTTGGAAATGATGGCGCCTTACAACGTTTAGTAAATTATTACGCAAAGAAACAAGATAAACCATCGGTAATGATTCTAGATGGCCTTGTAGGGGCTAATAAGTACTCTTATAGCGATGTTCTTTTTCAATCTAAGGAAAAAATAAAAGATGTTAAAATAAAAGCAATAGACAGTTTTAAGTATTTTATTTCTAAATTGTTCTCAGGTAGTAGTATTAGTCCATATTTACCGAGTACTATTGGCTCTAGTAATCTAAATGAAATATATACTATAGGAGATTTTTCTAAATCTTATATAGAAAACCATAAGCATAAAACAACAAAAGTTTTTTCGTTTGGATTACCTCGTATGCGGCAACATTTTTTAGAGAACGAGACTTTTTTTATTCCTAAAAAACCTAAATCGATATGTTTTATTACTTCTGCATACAAATGGCATAATTTAGACCACTTTCATGATTCTCAAATCCAAGATATTTTATTAATTCAAGAATGTATTAATGAGATATACCCTAAAGATGATGAAATAAAATTATATGTTAAATTGCACCCTAGAGAGCGTATGGAGGATTATGACCTTTTTAAAAATAGTAAAAGGATACAATTAGTTGTGGGAGAGCCATTGGTAGAAACTTTTAAAAACTATAAATTGCTTTTTAGTAATATTTCTACTTGTATTGTTGAAGGTGTAAACAAGGGTGTAAAAGTTCATTCTATTTTAATTAATTTCCCTTATTGGAAATTTAAAAATGGTTTTTTAAAAGAACCAAGTATTAGTAAAATATTTACAAAAAATGAATTGAGTTTTAGAATAAAAAACGAATTAGAAGAGGATAAAGTGGTTTATGATATACCTGTAGAAAATAAATTTCTCTCAGCAGAAACTCAAAATTCAGTTAAGAATATTTCAGAAAGCATCAAAAAATTAACTTAATATGGTTTTTAATTCTTTGGAGTTTTTGCTCTTTTTCCCTATTGTTTTTGCTCTTTATTATATAATTCCAAATAAGTCATGGAATATATTTTTGTTGCTTTCTAGTTATTATTTTAATAAGTACGGGGTTAAAGTTTTAGACTTAAATAAGGCTTATAAAAAATTAGATTTAAAAAAAGAAGATTTTTTAGATTTAATACATGTAAATTGGTTAGGAGCAAACAAAGTATCCATAATGTTTTCTGAATGGATGAAGGATCAATATAATATCAAAACACAATGAGATTAAAATATATATATGCTATAATGGCTTTAATTATTTTAAGCTCGGTTAGTTATATTGTCAACTATAGCCTAAAGGATATATTGTCATTTGATTTTGCAAAGGTGATAAATGTTTTACTAGCTATGACAATATTTTTATTGTCTTCATTTGCAGTATTAAAGAATGGGAAAATCACAAGTTTTACTCCTTTAAATTTATATGGGTTACTTGTTTTTTGGCTTTTATTGGTAGGAGTTTTTTCTAATACGCCATTAGAAATTTTACCTAGTTTTTTTAGATTTTGTATGTACTATTTTTTAACTCTAGTTGCATATCAGTATTTAATGAATGAAGGATTAAATCAATTTAATAAGTCGGTTAAGAGGTTTACTGTCTGTTTAGTAATAGTGGCACTTGTATTTGGATATTACGAAGTTTTTTTTGGTTCTGTTAGATTTATGAACGGAGCATATAGACTATCCGGCTCTTTTAAATTACACCCTTTAGCAGACTCTATGTTTTTAGGTATAGTTATAATTCTTTGGATAGAATATTTTGTTGTGCAAAAAAAGATGGGTTTTCTTAATTTTTTAGTATTAGTAGGCTTGGCATACCTTTTCCTAAATACCCATTCTAGGATGCCATTACTCTTTTTAATAATTTCATATGTGACTTATACTCTTTTAAAATTAAAAAAAATTATTAAAATTATAAAAGTATCTGTAGGTGTTATTATTTTATTAGTTTCCTCTTATTCAATTGTAGTAAATACTGAAATATCGCCTAGATTAAAAAAAGTATTTGTCTCGAAAAACTCTCTTAGAGATAACTCAACCAAGACTAGAATAGAAATTATAGAGAATACATATAATGCTATGAGTGCTTACGAAAAGGCGGTAGGTATTGGATTAGGTGGTTTTAATAATTTTTATAGAGATGCTAAAGGTAAAGATGGAGTTGCTGCACATAATAATTTTTTATTATTTTTTGCAGAAGGGGGCATTATAGGACTTACAATATTTTTATCTTACCAGGCGATTTTATTTATTACTCTTTTTAAGTTTATAAGAAAAAAAATGAATTATGGTGGTAGTGTTAATTATCAGCGGCTTGTTTTTGTTTCTGTTTTTTTATTTGAGATATGTTCTTTTTTATTGAATAATTATTATTTTTTTACTTCTCAATCTATTGTTTTCATTTTAATAGGGTTAATGATGTTTCTAATGAAAAACAATCACGAAAATAAAGTTAACCTTAAGCCCTTGTAGTGGCCTTTAACGAATTTAATAGGAAGTTATGAGTAAAAGATACTTTATCATTGCACCATGTTATAATGAAGAAAAAGTAATTGAAAGATTTCTCAAGGATTTAGAAACAAAATTAGTTAAAACAGATGCAGAATTTACGGTAGTAATTGTGGACGATGCTTCTTTAGATTTGAGTCTAAGTATACTTAAGGGTTTTCGATTTAGCAGCGAAAGTTTTACTTTAAAAATAATACGACTTAATTTTAATATGGGGCATCAAGCAGCTATAAATATTGGTCTTAATTATGTAAATAAATTCAAAGACGATATTGAAGGTGTTATTGTAATGGATAGTGACGGAGAAGATGATCCTAACGCAATAAAAGAACTTATAAAATTAAAAGATTTTGATATTGTCTTTGTAAGTAGGGGGAAAAGAAAAGAAGGGCTCCTTTTTAAGGTAGGTTATTTTTTTTATAAAGGATTGTTTAAGATGGTTGTCGGTAAAAGTATAACATTTGGAAATTACTCACTTATTAATCCAAATGTTCTTTTTTCTATTCATAATCAGCGGTTTTCGCATTATGCAGCTTTTTTATCTAAGCAAAAATTTAAGATTAATAAAGTTCGTTTTGATAGGCAGCATAGAATTGATGGTAAGTCAAAAATGAGTCATAAAAATTTAGTCTTTCATGGACTTTCGTCTTTAATTGAATATTCAGAAGAAATTTTATATTTTTTAATCAAATTCTTTTTTGCTTTAATTTGTTTTAATATTGTTTTAGGGGGGTACGTTCTATACAGTAAATTTATTTTACATACAGCTATTTTAGGTTGGGCTAGTACTATTGGTTCTAGTATACTTATTATTTGTGTTTTAATTATAAGCACTGTTATTTTAGGACTATTACTATTATCAATAAAAAGAACTATTTTCAATAATATTATATCATATGAGGAAATTAAGTAGTTTTTTTAGACAAAACGTTTTGTTTTTTGGGGGATTATTTATTTTGGTAACTCCGTATTTTTTTTGGTATAGTTTAGCTGGTGAATCTTATGTGTTAATCCACGATAATATAGATTCTGAATTTGTATACATCAAAAATATTATAGAAGAAGGGGTAACTCTTAGTTTTGGTTCCGAGCCAATTATAGAAAGGGTGATGAATGGTCTTCCTAGGGGATTGTTGAGGAGTGGGTTAAACTTTACGTTTTTGCTTTTTGCTTTATTGTCACCCATTATAGCTTATATAACTAATCATTTGTTCGTCCATATTATTGGGTTTGTTGGAATGTATTTATTGTTAAAAAGGTTTTTTGTAAAAAATAATGATTGGTTAGTTGTGCTAATATCATTGTGTTTTGGCTTTTTATCATATTATCAAATACAATATGGAATATCAATTTCGGGACAGCCAATACTGCTTTTCGCATTTTTAAATTTACTTTATAAAAAACAAAAGTGGTATGATTGGTGTATTATTGTCTTGTTTCCGTTCTTCTCATTTTTAATTGTGACACTACCTTTTTTTGTTCCTTTTCTTTTGTTATTAGGTTTAATTTATACTAAAAAAAACAGTTTTCCTAGAAATTTTTTTTTAGGAATTCTAATTTTATGCTTGGTTAATTTACTTGTAGAAATACAGCTTATTTACACAACTTTTTTTCAATCTGACATAATTTCTCATAGGACTGAATGGCAAGTTTTAAAACCTTCATTTAATAATGTTTTAGATACGGCAAAGACATATTTTAGTGCAACACATTATCATTCAGGACTTTTAGATGTTAGACCTATATTGGCTCTGTTTCTAATAGCAATATTATTTTCAAAGTTAAAATTTAAGGGTGAAGTAAAGTTTGTTTTCTGTAGCATATTATTCATTATAATATGGGTGTGCTTAAATCCCTATTTGGTATATTTTTTAAATGATTTTAGTATTTTTAGAAGTTTTAACTCATTAAGGTTTTATTTTATTTTACCATTTTTGTGGCTACTATTACTTGCTTTGATTTTGAATAAGCTAAATGCTAAATCATCAATTAAGAAATTAATAGGAGTTCTTTTATTGACCTTTTGTTTGTTTAATATTATCGATAATAATAAAGAGTATACTAATAATATAAAATCTTATTTTGGTTTAGAGATTGGTGGGCCAAATTTTAATGAGTTTTATGCAGAAGACTTATTTGAGGAAATTAGTACTTTTTTAGGAAGGGAAGAGGTTGCTAAACACAACTTTCTGAATTTAGGAATTTATCCTAATATAGCTCAATATAACGGATTTAAAACCTTAGATAGTTATCAGAATAACTATCAACTTTCATATAAGCACCAGTTTGAGAAAATCATTAAGGAAGAACTTTACAAAAATGATAAAATAAAAATGTATTTCATTAATTGGGGAAGTAGATGCTATTTGTTTTCATCAGAACTAGGAAGAAAGTATCTGTTTTCTAAAAAGACAAATACTGTGGTTAAAAACCTTGATTTAGATGCAAAGGTATTTAAAGAGATGAATGGTAAATACTTAATTTCATCGGTTCCAATTATGAATTATGAAGAAATTAACTTTAAGTTTTTAAAATCTTTCAGCAATTCTAACTCTTACTGGAAGTTGTATTTATATAAGGTGGATATCTAAATTTAAGTAATAAGTTTTGTGTATTTGTAATTATTAAAAAAATTTTTATTTAATGTCGAAAATATTGAAGTCAATTGTTCAAGAGAACAATTTGAAAACTATCAATGATAGAATGGTTTTTATTGCTTTTCTACTTGTGTTAATTTCGTATCCTTTTTCCATAGGCATTAATAGTATTGCTATTTTGTTATTAACAGCAGTATCTTTAATTAAATTAATTAAAGAAAAAGAGGTTTTTTATAATAAGATATATTTATTGTTTATTATTTATTTTTTGACTCGTTTTTTTTCATTACTGTACTCAGATAACTTAAGTACTGGATGGAGAGCAATAGAACGTTCTCTTTCAATAATAGTTTTTCCTTTAATTTTTATGATTAATAAACCTATCTTGTTAAATAGAATTTTTTTCTTAAAAATACTTAATGTGTCAACAGCAGTTGCTTGTGTTTTCTGTCTTTTTAATAACTATTTGTTTTTTGTAGTAAATGAGATTCCTACTAATTGGTGGCTAGATTGGAAGTATAATCATCATCATTTAAGTTCTTATTTAGATTTTGGGCCTAACTATTTTTCAGTGATAATAGTTCTTAATTTAATTGGTGTTTTTTTTTATAGAGTAAATTTAATTAAAAGTAAAATTATATTTTTGATTGTTTATATAGTGCAGTTGTTTTTTTTGTTTCTTCTTTCATCTAGATCTCTCATCTTTTTTTACCTCGTATGTACGGTTATATTATTAACTAGAAATGGATATATAAAATATAAGATTAAGGGAGTGGCTATTTCTTTGGTTGGTTTATGCTTGATTTTAATTTCTGTCTATTTATACGTTCCGATTGTGAAACAGCGTTTTAGAAAAACATATTCAGAGTTTATTTCAGATAATAAAAAGGATACACAAGTGGGTGGGTTTATTAATAGATTACAAAATGTAAATAGTGCTACAGAAATCATTAAACGCAACTACATTTTAGGTATAGGTATAGGAGATGTAAAAGATGAATTAAAAAAAGAATATTTTAGAATTGATTTTAAAGAAGGAATAGATCATTCATTTGATGCTCATAATCAATATTTACAAAACTATTTAGCTTCAGGTTTTTTTGGTTTCCTATCATATATTTTAATTTTTATTGTTATTTGTAGATTACTAATAAAGACTAAAAAACATTTTTATATAATAATAGTCCTTATGTTTGCTTACTTTTCTTTGTTTGAATCTTTAATTGAAACACATAAAGGAATTGTTTTGTTCTCCATTTTGTTTTTATTAATAACTCCATATGAAGGGCCTAAAGATAATTTTGTTATAAATAAATGATATTATTTACTGTTGACCACTTTGTTTTGAAAAGGTTAGATTATTTTATCTAACGCGAATTGATAATTCTATTCTTAAATCGATTTGGTTTTTGAATTTACCGATGTTTATTAAACATTTTTATGAGTTTTATAAAAAAAATAATTACAAAAATTAACAAATTAGAGAGGGAGGATATTCATCTAATTACATTTGTTAATCCATATTCTTACCTGGAGTTGCGAAAAATTAAATCAACTGTTGATGAGATTGATAAAATTTATGTAGATGGAATCTTTTTAGTTTATTTTTTTAGACTTATTGGGGTTAAAACAAAAAGGAAAAGTTTTGATATGACCTCTTTGGCTCCGATTGTATTTAACGATTGTATTAAATACAAAAAGTCTATTTACTTTGTTGGTT
This sequence comes from Cellulophaga fucicola, assembly GCF_900119145.1. Taxonomy (GTDB): domain Bacteria; phylum Bacteroidota; class Bacteroidia; order Flavobacteriales; family Flavobacteriaceae; genus Cellulophaga; species Cellulophaga fucicola. The sequence continues at coordinate 409,738 of NZ_FPIY01000003.1, forward strand.
CAACAGATACTGCAATAGAAGGATTTATTAGTACTATTAATTCTGAATATAAAAATCTAAATGTATTAGGCTATAGAAATGGATATTTTAGTGATGTACAAGAAAAACAAAAGTTTATTAATAATTTAGCTAAGATTGAACCTGATATTTTAGTTGTAGGAATGGGTACACCTCACCAAGAGGAATTCTTAGTTAGCTTAAAAAATAGTGGTTGGAAAGGTGAAGGGTATACTTGTGGGGGGTTTATTCATCAAACATCAAAAGGAATTAATTATTACCCTAAGTTTTATGATAAATATAATTTACGATGGCTTTATAGAATGATTGATGAACCTAAATTAATCAAAAGATACTTATTATATTACCCTTTATCTGTTTGTTTTTTTATTTTTGATGTGCTAAAATATAAACTTAAGAAATAGGTAATTCACTAAATGCTATCTAACCAACACAGATTTTCTTCTTTACTTGTGCCGTTTTCATATGGACTAGATTTACTTATAATAAATCTACTAGCTTTTTACTTGCCTATTAATTTTGAGAATGCGCTATTATTTCATTGTTACCTATCTTGTGCTTGGGTGATACTATCACTAAAAAGTAATTTTTATGAAGTTTACAGATATAGTAAGGCAACCAGAATATTAATATTACTTTTTACACAGTTTGTATTTTTCTTTTTAATTCTCTATGCTTTTATTGGGTTTTTTAAGCAGCCCAATATAAGTAGGCTAGAGTTGGGTAAGTACTTTTTGTATGTAGGTCTGGTAATATCTATTGTCAAGTTTTTAAATTATTATCTTTTAATGAGCTATAGAAAAAGGATAAAAGGCAATTTAAGAAACGTAGTTGTTATTGGTAAAAACAAAAAAGCAGATCAGTTGGTAAATGTTTTTAAAGAACGTGTAGAATATGGTTTTCAGTTTTTTAAACAGTTTTCAACTAAGGTAGATGGTTTTAAATTAGAAAATAGTTTTGACTATATATCTGAAAATAATATAGATGAAATTTATTGTTCGGTTTCAGAACTAACAAATAAGGAAATGACTCACCTTATTAATTTCGCAGATAATAATTTAAAAACGCTAAAGTTTATACCAGACAATAAAAACATCTTTTCTAAAAAATTAAAATTTGAGTACTATGACTATATACCAGTACTTTCATTGCGAGAAATTCCTTTGCACGAAGGCATAAACTCATTTGTAAAACGATTGTTTGATGTTGTTTTTGCTTTACTAGTCATTGTTTTTCTTTTATCTTGGCTTATCCCTTTAATGGCAATTATTATAAGCCTTGAGTCTAAAGGTCCTGTTTTTTTTAGGCAAAAAAGAAACGGTGTAGATAATGAAGAATTTTACTGCTACAAGTTTAGGTCTATGGCACCAAACAATGATGCAGATAACCATATGGCAACTAAAAACGATATGCGCATAACCAAAGTAGGTAGGTTTATACGTAAAACTAGTATAGATGAGTTGCCTCAGTTTTATAATGTATTATTTGGGTCTATGTCAGTAGTTGGTCCACGACCGCATATGGTAAAGCATACAAGTGAGTATGCAACCAAAGTAAATAAATACATGGTAAGACACTTTGTTAAACCAGGTATTACAGGTTTAGCACAAGTAAGAGGGTATAGAGGGGAGATAGAAAAAGACGAAGACATATTAAACAGAACTAAATTCGATATTTTTTATATTGAAAACTGGTCTTTATTTTTAGATTTAAAAATTATAGTACAAACCGTACTTAACGCTGTTTCTGGAGAAGAAAAAGCATATTAACATATAAAATGAAAAAAGTACTTATAACTGGAGCAGCAGGATTTTTAGGATCTCATTTATGCGACAGGTTCATAAAAGAAGGTTTCTACGTAATTGCAATGGACAATTTAATTACGGGAGACTTAAAAAATATTGAGCACCTTTTTCCATTAGAGAATTTTGAGTTTCAACATCATGATGTTTCTAAGTTTATTCATATTCCAGGTAAATTAGATTATATATTACATTTTGCATCACCAGCAAGCCCTATAGATTATTTAAAAATTCCTATTCAGACGCTAAAAGTTGGAGCATTGGGAACCCATAATTTATTAGGCGTAGCAAAAGAAAAGAATGCAAGAATACTAGTTGCTTCTACATCTGAAGTATACGGAGATCCATTAGTGCACCCGCAAACCGAAGAATATTACGGAAATGTTAGTCCGGTTGGACCACGTGGCGTGTATGATGAGGCCAAACGTTTTATGGAATCTATTACCATGGCGTACCATCGTTTTCACGGAATAGAAACTAGAATAGTACGAATATTTAATACCTATGGACCAAGAATGCGACTAAACGATGGTCGTGTTGTTCCAGCGTTTATGGGTCAGGCTTTGCGAGGAGAAGATTTAACGGTCTTTGGCGACGGAAAGCAAACTAGGTCCTTCTGTTACATAGATGATCAAGTAGAGGGTATTTATAGGCTTCTAATGAGCGATTATAGTTACCCAGTTAACATAGGTAATCCGCATGAGACTACAATAGGCGAATTTGCAGAAGAAATAATAAAACTTACAGGAACAGAACAAAAGGTAATTTACAAGCCTTTACCAACAGATGATCCAATGCAAAGACAACCAGATATTACTAAAGCAAAGGAATTGCTAGGTTGGGAACCACAAGTTTCTAGATCAGAGGGATTAAAAATAGTATTCGATTATTTTAAATCTCTAACACCAGAAGAGCTACAAGATAAAGAACACAGAGATTTTTCTAAGTAGAGAGCTAAGAAAATAGAGAAGAGAACATAGAGCATAGACAACAAATTTTTGTCTAGTTTCTTGAATCTAACAGCGCAGCGTTCTACTTTCCGTTTCCCGCAACAATAAGTCTATAATCTTTGTTCTAACAGCGCAGCGATCTTTTTTCTTTTTGGAGTCAAGAGCCAAGAAAATAGAGCAGAGAGAATAGATAAAAGAGATGTCTTTGTCATAACGAGAATAATTCAGTCTTGTATCCTGAATCTAGTAGTGAAACCGTCTTGAATCTAATTTCCCGCAAAATAAGTCTATATTCTTTGTTCTAACAGCGTAGCGGTCTATAATCTCACTTCTTTTTTCTTTTTTTTAAAGGATATTAGTTTGTCATACTGTATTTTTGAACAAACTTTTACATTATGAATATTCTTATCCTTGGATCTGGCGGTAGAGAACATACTATTGCTTGGAAACTTAATCAAAGTAAAAAGCTTAGCAAACTCTTTGTAGCACCTGGTAATGCTGGCACTGCACAAATCGCCAAAAATATACCAATTGGTGTAAATGATTTTCAAGCTATAAAAGAAGTTGTTCTTGCCGAGCAAATTACTATGGTTATAGTTGGACCAGAAGATCCTTTGGTAAATGGTGTCCATGACTTTTTCTTAAACGACATCGATCTAAAAAATATTCCTGTAATTGGTCCGCAAAAAGCAGCAGCAACTTTAGAAGGTAGTAAAGACTTTGCAAAGGAATTTATGATGCGTCATAACATTCCTACTGCAGCATATCAAAGTTTTACCGCAGATACGTTGGCAGACGGACAAGCTTTTTTGGAAAATTTAAAAGCTCCTTATGTTTTAAAAGCAGATGGTTTAGCAGCAGGTAAAGGTGTTTTAATTTTACAAGATTTAGATGAAGCTAAAAAGGAACTAGCGTCTATGTTGGTAGATTCTAAATTTGGAGATGCTAGCACAACTGTTGTTATAGAAGAGTTTTTAGACGGTATAGAGCTTAGTGTTTTTGTACTTACAGATGGTAAAAACTACAAGGTATTACCAACAGCAAAGGATTACAAGCGCATTGGCGAGGGCGATACAGGTTTAAATACTGGTGGTATGGGTGCTATTTCTCCTGTTCCGTTTGCTAGTGAAGATTTTATGAATAAGATACATACCCAAGTTGTAAAACCAACAGTAGAGGGTCTAGTTAAAGATAACCTACCTTATAAAGGATTTATTTTTATTGGTTTGATAAAAGTTGGTGACCAACCAAAGGTTATAGAGTATAATGTTCGTTTAGGAGATCCTGAGACTGAAGTTGTTTTACCAAGAATAGAGAATGATTTAGTTGATGTGTTTACTGCAGTAGCAAATCAGACACTAGATACAATTGATATTAAGATTGATGAAAGAACTGCAACGACTATAATGACAGTTTCTGGTGGATATCCAGAAGCGTATGAGAAAGGAAAAGAAATTACTGGTTTAGAGAGCGTAGATGGCTCTATTGTTTTCCATGCAGGTACAACACTAGAAAATGGTAAAGTTGTTACTAGCGGTGGTCGTGTAATGGCTGTGACGTCATTTGGTGCTAACTTTAAAGATGCATTAGCGCAATCGTATAAAAACGTAGAAAAGCTTCATTTTGATAAAATGAACTATAGAAAAGATTTAGGATTCGATTTATAAAAACTAAAATCTAACATAAATAAAAACCCAACTAACATACCTTGTGTATATAGTTGGGTTTCTTTGTATATAAGTTTAGCCGGTACAGCTAAATAAATATTTAAATTTTAATATAAGAGTGTGCGTTTACGCTCTTATCTTCTTCGCCGTTATTAGAATGTTCTTTAAGTTGTAACATCCAATATACCATTGCTACGGCACCAATAATCATAAAAATCCAGTTAAGCGTATTTGCTGCCCACCAACTTTCTAGCTCCAATGCGCGTAAAGCATCCAAAGGTGCAAAAAGTACATTAACAAATAAATCCTCTATTGCTTTAAAAAATGTTTTCATCTTATATGTATATTTACCCTGCAAAAATATAAAAACTCTAGATGATTTCAAGCTTTTTTGGAAAAACAAAACCTATTAATTACATAATTGTACTTGCACTCTTGTTTGTATTCTATTGTTTGGTGCGTTTTTTGGGCAAAGACGTGGTATTAACACCCGAGTTATTATTTTTAAATTTAGGGATACTTTTAGTCCTTTTTTCAACATTTTTTGCTGTCAACTTCATAGTAAAGCGTAATAAAATTACAAAAGCCAACTCTTATGCAGTCCTTTTTTACGGTTTGTTATGTGTTTTTTTTCCAAATTCGCTGTTAGACTCTAATGCTATTTTTTGCAGTTTTTTCCTGGTTTTGGCTACAAGAAAGCTTATCAGTTTAAAGTCTTTAAAAGAAATAAAGTATAAAATATTTGATGCCGCAATGTGGATCATCGTAGCAAGTCTCTTTTACGACTGGGCTATGTTGTATTTAGTTTGGGTATTTATAGCTGTTTATATTTACGAACCTAAAAACATAAGAAATTGGTTTATTCCTTTTTCTGCATTTTTTGCTGTTGGTTTGTTAACGGTTGCTTTTTTATCGGCTATAAATAAGCTTCAATTTATACAAGACCATTATGTATTTAAAATAGATTTAGATCCTGCTATGTTTTCAGAATGGGGCAAAAGTTCTGTGTTGTTAATTTACCTTATCGTGGTTATTTTTGTTGGTGTATATAGTAGTGTTAAATTAGGTAAAACAGGGGTAGGACGTTTAGCAAGTATGCGCTTGGTTGCTATTTCTTTCACTATTGGTATATTTGTAACCTTATTCGAGATTTCTAGGGATGCTTTTCCTATTATGGTTACCTTTTTTCCTGCCGCAGTCTTCTTAACCAACTATGTAGAGATAATTCGTAAACCTCGTTTTAAAGAATTTGCCCTACTTGTGGCTATTCTAGTGCCAATATCTGTATTTATTTTTAAGGTTTTACTGAAGTAAAAATTGGTATATTTGTCTAAAATTGACAGTATGTTTAGTGATTTTGCATTTAAAATATTTAACGAAAGTATAGATAAATACCATATTAAAGATGATGTCTATCAGTCGTTTAGTAATCCGTATCCAAAAGATGAGATAGCTCATTTGCTATATAGAAAAAACTGGATAGATACTGTGCAATGGCATTATGAGGATATTATTAGAGACCCTAACATAGACCCTACTAGTGCGTTAGTTTTAAAACGTAAAATTGATGCCAGTAACCAAGATCGTACAGATTTAGTAGAATATATAGATAGTTATTTCTTAGATAAATACCAGTCGGTACAAGTAAAAGAAGGTGCTACTATAAATACAGAAAGTCCAGCTTGGGCTATAGATAGGTTGTCTATTCTAGCATTAAAAGTATACCACATGCAAGAAGAAGCAACTAGGACAGATGCTTCTGCAGAGCACAAACAAAAATGTCAGATCAAATTAGACGTTTTATTAGAACAAAAGAAAGATCTTTCTACAGCAGTAGATCAATTATTAGCAGATATTGAAGCAGGAACCAAGTACATGAAAGTTTACAAACAAATGAAAATGTACAACGATGACGAGCTAAACCCTGTACTTCGTGGAAAGTAAAACTCAAGAACATATTTTAATTATACGTTTATCTGCTATGGGAGACGTTGCTATGGCGGTTCCTGTGGTTAAAGGTTTATTAAAGCAAAATCCAAGCTTAAAAGTTACCGTTTTAACAAGGCAGTTTTTTACCCCTATGTTTGCGCAACTGCCTAATGTAGACGTTTATGAAGCAGATGTAAAGGGTAAGCACAAAGGTGTTGCTGGCCTTTTTAAGTTGTACAAAGAACTTAGAGCAATGCAGGTTACAGCTGTGGCCGACTTACATAATGTTTTGCGTTCTAATATTTTAAAACAGTTCTTTAAATTTTCAGGCATTCCTTTTATACAAATTGATAAAGGCAGAGCCGATAAAAAGGCGTTAACAGCAAATAAAAACAAAGTTTTTAAGCAACTGCAAACAACGCAAGAACGCTACGCTACTGTTTTTAGTAAATTAGGATTTTCTATTAAGCTTGATGATTCTTGTGCTTTGGTAAAAGAAAAATTATCTGATACAGCTATTGCGTTACTACCAAAAGAACCTAAGAAATGGATAGGTATTGCACCGTTTGCTGCTTTTGAGGGTAAAACGTACCCTTTAGAACTTATGGAACAAGTAATAAGTAGTTTAAATACCACCAATACTTACACAGTTATCCTTTTTGGAGGAGGAGATAAAGAAAAAGAAGTTTTAGATAAATGGGAACAAACCTATAGCAATTGTGTTTCTGTGGTTAAAAAGTTAAGTTTTAAAGAAGAACTCTCTTTAATATCCAACTTAGACGTTATGTTGGCTATGGATAGTGGTAACGCACACCTAAGCGCAATGTTTGCCGTGCCAACTATTACACTTTGGGGAGTTACACACCCATTTGCTGGTTTTTACCCATTTGCGCAACAAAGTACAAATGCATTGTTAGCAAACAGAGAAAAATACCCTTTAATACCAACATCTGTTTATGGCAATAAATTTCCACTAGGTTATGAAAAAGCTATGGAAACCATACTACCAGACAATGTTGTAAAAAAGGTTTTAGAGGTTGTTGGGTAGCTCGTAATGGCATAAATATTTCTAAATTTCTATTTTTAAACCTAAATACCTTAAAAAACGATAATTTAATCTCTACCGCTTCACAGCAATAGTTTTAAAGTAACTGCGCAATTGCTGAATGTATTTGTAGCGAAGTAATTTAGCATTGCCTTCTACCATTAATAAACGCACACCCATATAAGAAGACATTAAAAAGCTAGCTACAGCGTCACTATCTACGTGGCGGTCTATATAGCCATCTGTTTTCCCTTTTTGTAGATTGGTAATAAGATTTACTTCCCACACCTTAAAAATCTCTTTTAAGAGCTTTACAATGGTTTCGTTTTTACCACTAAACTCGGTCATAAAATTACTAAGTACAAAGCCATTATCTAGTTCGTTATGCTCTGCGGTTTCTAATGCATTATCAAAACACTTATCTAATACTACAGCAGGGTTTTCTTGCCCTTCAAAAGGTGCAATTAACTCGCTATAGACTTTCTGAAAAATAATGTTTTGTAAAATGCTTATAAAAAATTCTTCTTTGGATTTAAAGTGATAATAAAATGCGCCTTTAGATAATGATAGTTCTTTTAAAACATCGTCTACGCTAGTATCATAATATCCTCTTTTATAAAAAATAGCAAGACCTACAGACTGCATTCTTTGCATAGTGGCCATACGTTTTAGATTCTTTTCCATTTTTGCTTCTTTTTACGCCAAAAAGACTGGTTAGTTTGTTGCAAGCTTGTCATTTTTTGCAACAAAGTGATTTTTTTAGGTTGTAAACGGTAATGGGAACGACAAACTACACTTTAATAGTATTTAAAATAGAGTTTATCTAACTGTATAAACTAACTAGTTTGTTTTATTATTGCCCTAAATACCTAAAAAAAATTAGTTACAAGTTGTTTTTTTGACTCATTTGTGTAGTATTTGTCTTATAATATGGGTGTTAATTAAAATTTAGATACTATTTTTAAAAAAGAAATTAAGGTTTAAGGTTTTTACCGACCAAACAACAACTATGAGGCTACACAGTAACAAAACGGTTTTGTTAGTTTTTTCGCTTTCTGCTCGTTTAGAGGCAGAACGGAAACCCTTGTTTGGTGGTCAAAAAAGAAATGTTTCTAAGCAGTTTTTTAACTTGCTTATTTCTAACACACTTAAGGTTGCTCATAAAAGTGGTGTAGATGTTGTTTGGTTAGATGAAACACAGCAACAAGGAGATACTTTTGCAGAGCGTTATACCAATGCTTACAAGAGTTTGTATGCGCAAGGATATACCAATGTAGTTTCTATAGGTAATGATACTCCCAACCTAACAGCAAAACATATACAATATGCAATAGAAGCATTAGCTACTAAGCAAGTCGTATTTGGTCCGTCTAAAGATGGTGGTATTTATCTTTTGGGTTTAAATAAAGCAGCTTTTAATGAGCATACTTTTAAAAACTTACCTTGGTTAACAAGTGGCTTAGCAACAGAGATTAATGCTTTAGCAGTTGCAAATACAGAATCTTATACAGTTTTAGAGACTTTAGTAGATATAGATACTACAAAGTCTGTACTTCATTTTGCGTACGCAAATCCTACTACTGTTTTAAGTAGCTTTATCTTAAAGCACATTCATAAAACAGAACACACAGCTATAAAAATAACTACGTCTGTAGTATCTAGCTTTTATGCCTCTTCATTTTTACGTAGAGGTCCGCCTAGCGCATAAATTATCAACAGAACACATAATTATAAGTAATTACAATCAGATCTATAACTGTTTGTACGCACTTATGAGATAATTTATCAACCTTATTACATTCAATTATGAAAATAGCAATAGTAGCTGTAATGCAGCTATTTGCCTTTATGGTATTTGCGCAAACAAATACCTATACGTCTACAGTAGTAGATCAAGATAACCAACCAATACCGTTTGCTACAGTTAAAGAACTGGGTAAAGAAAATTATACCACAACTAATATAGATGGCGATTTTACATTGCAAACAAGTTCTACTAACTTTGTAATAGAGATTTCTTCTATTGGTTTTGTAGCAACAAAAGTTACCATTACAGACGGTAATTTTCCAAAGAGCATTACCTTAAGTGCATCGGCAGAACAATTAAACGAAATTGTTGTGACTGCTTTGGGTATAGAAAGAGAAAAACAATCTTTGGTATCTGCAGTAACCAGAGTATCATCAGACAAATTAACAGAAGTTACCCTTACCAATGTGGTTAATAGTTTAGCTGGTCAAGTTGCTGGTGTGCAAATAACAAACGGTTCTTCTGGGGTTGGTTCTTCATCTAGAATTGTTATACGTGGAGAAAATTCTTTAAGCGGAAGCAATCAGCCATTGTTTGTGGTAGATGGTGTGCCAATTAGCAACGAACAAATTACGAGCGATTTAGTTAATAACGGTGCTTTGCAAGAAGTAGATTTTGGTAACGGTGGTTCAGAAATTTCTCCAGACGATATTGCATCAATCTCTATATTAAAAGGTGCTGGTTCTGCTGCACTTTATGGAGCAAGAGCAGCAAATGGAGTTGTAGTTATTACTACAAAACGAGGAAAAAATAAAAAAGGCTTTGGTGTTACAACGAGCAATTCTTTAACGGTAGAAACATTATTAACCTTACCAGATTACCAAAACGTATATGGTGGTGGTTCTAACGGTCAATACTCTTTCCAGAACGGAAAAGGCGCAGGCATTAATGATGGTGGTTTAAGTAGCTACGGACCTAGATTAGATCAAGGTTTATTGGTAAATCAGTTTGATAGTCCTTCTGTAGATATTAACGGTAATCCTGTGCGTGCAGGTGATGTTATTGCACGTACAAATGCAGATGGCAGTTTTACACCAATAACCGCTACTCCTTGGGTATCTAACCCAAATAATGTGCGCAATTTTTTTGAAACAGGAATTACCAAACAGAATAATATTGCTATTAATTCTTCAGGTGAAAACGGAAGTAGTAGATTGTCTTATAGTAATTTAAGGAATGAAGGTATTGTGCCAAACACCGATTTAGATCGTGATGGTATTTCGCTTAGTTTAAATCAGAAATTAACAGAGCAATTAAATGTAAATGCTTTTGTAAATTATATAAATACGCGCAGTGGTAACAGGCCAAACCTTGGTTACGGTTATGAGAATCCTTTGTATGGTTTTAACTGGACAGGCAGACAGGCAGATGTTGCTGCTTTAAAAAATTACTGGCAAGCAGGCCAAGATGGTGTACAACATTATGATATTAACTACTTGTGGCTTACAAACCCATACTTAACGGTTAATGAAAACACTAATAGCTTTAATAAAAATAGAGTTTTAGGTAATGTTGCAGCTGTTTATGATATTACAGATAAATTAAATGTTGTGGTACGTGCGGGTATAGATACGTATGCAGATAAGCGCGAGTTTAGAAGAGCGGTAAGTACAAATGCAAATCCGCAAGGTTCTTTTAGAGAAGATAATATTGACTTTAGGGAGTTAAATACAGATGTTTTATTGTCTTATAAAGATGCTATAAACGATGATTTAAAATACACTGTTTCTGTAGGTGCAAATAGGTTTGATCAAGAAATTAAATACAGCTATGCTGAAGCTTCACAACTAGCATTGCCGGGTATTTACACCCTAGCAAACTCTAGAACTCCGCTTAAAGGAGATAGCAGGTTGTTTGAAAAAAGAATTAATAGTGTTTACGGCACCGGTAATTTATCTTATAAAGATGCTTTGTATTTAGACCTTACCTATCGTAACGATTGGAGCAGCACGCTACCATCTAACAACAATTCATTTGGGTATTACTCAGCCGGATTAAGTTTTGTGGCTAGTAGCCTTTTTCAATTACCAGAGCCAATATCTTACCTAAACTTTAGGTTTAGTGCGGCTAGTGTTGGTAATGATACCAATCCGTATCAAAACACACAAAACTTCTTATTCAACCAGAATTATGGTTCAAATTTTAGAGTTACCAACGAGACAGTTTTAAAAAATGCAAATCTAAAACCAGAACGTCTTAATGCGTTTGAAGCTGGTTTAGAGGCTTGGTTTTTTAATGGTAGGTTGCAATTAGATGCTGCTGGGTACCAAAATACAAGTGTAGATCAAATTATATCTAGACCAATATCAGAATCTAGTGGTTTTGGTAGTTTTAACGTAAATGGTGGTAAAGTACAAACCACAGGTTTAGAGCTTTTACTTAGCGGAACTGTAATTAAAAATGCCGATTTTCAATGGCAGAGTTCGGTAAACTTTTCTACGTTTAGGAGTAAGGTTAAAGAGCTGCCAAATGGTGTAGACCAGTTTGTAACAGGTACAGCTAATATATTTTCTGGCGGTGGCGGATCTAACTCCGTTTTTTACATTGCTAAAAAAGATGGCCGTGTTGGTGATATGTACGGTACTGGTTTTGTTGAGGTAGACGGACAAGTTGTGCACGATTCTAATGGGTTTCCTGTTCAAGATCCTAACCTGCGTTTATTAGGCAATTACAATCCAGATTTTACAATGGGCTTTAATAATAAATTCTCTTATAAAGGATTAGATTTTACCTTTTTGTTCGATTGGCGTAAAGGCGGAACCATAGTTTCTAGAACAAAGGCCTTAGGTAGTACTTCTGGTGTTTTAAAAGAAACATTAGAAGGTAGAGAAACAGGTATTGTTGGTGTTGGCGTTGTAAATACAGGTACTGCAGATAATCCGCAATACACACCAAATACAACCGTGGTAACGGCACAGGCGTATAACAATGCATTTTTTGATCGTGGTAACGAGGCTAGTGCTTTGTACAGTGCTTCTTATGTTAAACTTAGGCAAGTAAGTATCTATTACAATTTTCCAGATAAAATAGTAGATGCTATTGGTTTTAATAAGATAAAAATAGGTTTAGTAGGTAGCAATTTATTGTTATTTACAGAGAACCCACATTTTGACCCAGAACTAAATGGCTTGCAAGAACAGCGTATTACGTATGGCGTAGAAGATTTTTCATATCCGTCTACAAGGAGTTTTGGAGTTAGTTTAAAAACCGAATTTTAAGAAGTAAAAAAATGAAAAAATATATAAAGCTATTTGTAGCAACCACAATAGCAAGCATAGTTTTTACTGCTTGTACTAATGATTTTGAAGAAAAAAACACAAATCCTAATGCGCCAGAAAGCGTAGATCCACAGTTTTTATTAACCAATGTAGTTTCGGTTTCGTCAGATCTTAGTGCATACCAACAAGGATTTAGACAAGCCAATTACTTAGCGCAATTTGCAGCTAGTATAGAGTTTGAGCGTATAGACCGTTATGAAATGGGCTCTAATAGTGAGTACTGGAGTGCTATTTTTAGATTATTATCAGATATTAAATCGATGAAAGCCTCACCAGCGGCAAACGACGCTTACGTTGCTGTAGGTGATATTATGCAGAGTTACCTTTTTTCTCAGTTAACAGATCTTTGGAACGATGTGCCTTACACAGAAGCAGTAGCTGCTTTAGAAGGGACTTTTTCTCCAAAGTACGATACACAAGAAAGTATTTATACAGATGCAGAAACTGGAATATTAGCAGTGCTTAAAAAAGCTGTTACCATGCTTGAAAATACAAACAATGTTGTTCAGGGAGATATTATGTTTCAAGGAGATTTAGACAAATGGGTGCGTTTTGCAAATTCGCTTCAAGTGCGTTATTTATTGCGTACTAGTAAAAGAGCAACAGATTTCGCAGATTTACAGGCTTTGGTAGACTCTGGTAAACTAATGCAGTCTAATAGTGATAATGCTGTTGTTCCTTATTTGGCATCTGCACCAAATCAATTTCCTATGTTTAATGCAGCTTTAGGTTTGTACCAAGAGCACACAATGACTAAAACGGTAGAGACTATTTTAACTTCTTGGAACGATCCTCGTGTTTCTGTACTTTACAAACCAACCGAAGCAAGTAACAATTCTGCCACACCAGAATACAAAGGATTGTTAAACGGGCAATCTAGTAGTACAATAAATGCAAACGGAGTAGATTTAAGTGCTATTTCTTTATTTGGTAGTATTTTTAGAGACGTAGCAGATGGTATAGATGCGCAATATATGCAGTATTCAGAAGTGCAATTTGCGTTAGCAGAGGCTGCTGCTAGAGGATATATAACGGGTGATGTAAATACTTATTACCAAAATGCAGTAACGGCTAGTTTTGAGTATTACAATACTACATTGCCTGCAGATTATTTTGCAAGACCAACAGTTGCGTTAGATGGTTCTGCAGACGACCTTACAAAGATACTTACTCAAAAATGGCTAAGCTTAATTAATGTTGGTCACGAGGCTTGGTTTAATGTACGTAGAACGGGAATTCCAAACTTAGTTCCTGGTCCAGATAATTTTAATAACGATAAATATCCCGTTCGGTATTTGTATCCAGAATCTGAGCAAGCAACAAATAGTGAAAATTATAAAGTAGCTGCGGAACGTATTGGTGGCGATAATATAAACAGCAAAGGCTGGTGGGAAAAATAACAATTATAATATGAAACAAAAAATTAAACTATTCGGTATTTTATGTGTGTTTACAATGCTTTTTGCCTGTAAAGAGCAAGTAAAAGAGCCTGTTGCAGAAGTAGAAACAGCTATGGCAAAAGCACCTATACTAACAGGAGTTGTGAATGGGAAAAAGCAAGTCTGGATTGATGCAGACTTGGCTGTTGGAAAAAAGAATATAGGAAGACCTGGCTATTCGGATGTAGATGATGGTTATGCGGTTTTGCAATTATTACAAGCAGATAATGTACAAGTTTTAGGCTTAAGTACTGTTTTTGGAAACAACAGTATAGAGAATGCATTTGCAATTGGCACGTATATAAACAAGGAATTTGCTGCGCAAAAAATAGAGGTGTATAAAGGAGCGGGTTCGGCAATAAATTTAGACAGTGTAGTTACCAATGACGCTGTAGAAGCAATGGCAACAGCATTAAAAAAGCAACCACTTACTATTTTAGCTATTGGCCCAGCTACTAATGTTGGTTTACTGCTATTAAAATACCCCGAACTAAAATCTCAAATTGTTGAGGTTGTTTTGGTTGCTGGTCGTAGAACAGCTAATGACTATTTTAAAATAGGGAATAAGGGAGTGCAAGCACAAGATTTAAATTTTGACTTGGATAATACTGCTTTTCGTGTTTTGTTAGAAAACAAGGTTCCGTTGGTATTTTGCCCGTATGAGATTTCTAGTAAAGTTTGGGTAAAGCAAGAAGATTTAGAAGCGTTTAAAACTACTACTCCTGGTATGAAATGGTTAGCAACAGCATCACAACCTTGGTTAGAGCAATGGAAGAATCAAGGAGCAGATGGTTTTAATCCGTTTGATGTTATGGCTAGTCATTATATTATTGCACCAGAAGACATTGTATCAGAACCATTACTTGCTCGTTTAGAGATTAATTTAGACGATACGGTAAAAGAAAATAATAAAGAAACATATAAGTCGTACTTACTTTGTACAAAAGAAGAAGGCGCACCAGTAACCTATTGTTATGATGTGGTTCCAGGGTTTCACCAAAAACTAATGTCAACCTTTAAAGCAAACTAAAGTGATAAAACTAAACACCAATATAGACAGCCTAACCAGCTACCTTAAAAGTAAAAACTGGCTCAAAGAAGATGAGGTTATTACTGCCTTAGAAAAGCCTGGAGAAGGTAATATGAACTTTACGTTACGTGTAATAACCAAAGCTAGAACCTTTATTATAAAGCAAAGTCGTGAGTATGTAGAGAAATACCCGCAAGTGGCAGCGCCAGCAGAACGTGTATTAAGAGAAGCAGAGTTTTATGAGTTAATAGAAACTGTACCGACACTAAAAGAAATGATGCCTACACTAATTGGCTTAGATAAGGAAAATAGCGTTATGGTTATGGATGATCTTGGTAACGGCTCGGACTTTACTTATTTGTACCAAGAAGGTAAAGTCTTTTTAGAAGAAGACTTGTTTGCGGTTATAGATTTTATAGCAACATTACATACAAGTATAAGTACAGATACGTGTCCTTATAAAATTACAAACTGCGAAATGCGCGAGTTAAACCACGAGCATATATTTAATTACCCGTATCTTAAAGATAACGGTATTAATTTAGATGATGTTTTGCCTGGATTACAACAAGAGGCAAATGTGTTTATAGAAGACGAAATTTTAAAGACAGAAGTACAAAAACTAGGAAAATTATACCTAAAAGATGGTGATATTCTATTGCACGGAGATTATTTTCCTGGTAGTTGGTTGGCTACCGTTTCTGGTGTAAAAATTATTGATCCAGAGTTTTGTTTTTTTGGTTTAGCAGAGTTCGAAATTGGTGTTACGTTGGCACATTTAAAAATGGCAGATCAGCCTAACGATATAATTAAAAAAGCAATAGACAGGTATACATCTTTAGCTGATTTAAATGTGGAATTATGCTATAAATATATGGCTGTAGAAATGCTTCGTAGAATAATTGGATTGGCACAATTACCATTAGAAATTGACTTAAAAAAGAGAGTAGAATTGCTAACTGAAGCACGCGAAATACTTGTGAATTAATGATATTGCATATAGTAAGAAGAACCAACTGTATAGTTGGTTTTTCTTTTTTGCAAAAGCATCAAATAGGTAGTAAAGTCTATGAGCGTTGGTTTTTTTAAGTTGAATGTTTCTTTTTTACTCAAAACAGAATCACATTAATAGAACAACAAACCAATCAGTTTAAAAAAATAGCTGTTTTGTATACGCATTTTGTGTTAAATTTGAGAAAAATACGTAAAATGGAAGCTAAAATTTCTACATCAAAATCTATTGGTCTTGTACTTTCTGGTGGAGGCGTTCGCGGTATGGCTCATATTGGGTTAATAAGGGCAATGAATGAATTTGGAATTGATGCTAAAATTGTTTCTGGTAGTAGTGTTGGTGCTTTGGTTGGTGCTTTATATGCTAATGGCAATTCTATAGATGATATGCTTACGTTCTTTAAAGAAACACCTCTTTTTAGTTATCATTTTTTAACTATTGCAAAAGCAGGTTTTTTAGATACAGAAAAGTATATAAGCGTATTTGAAAAGTATTTTCCTGAGAATGCATTTTCGGCTTTAATAAGAGAATTACACATTGTTGCTACTAACCTTCAGGACGGGGATGAGGAGTTTTTTTCCTCAGGTGAACTAATTAGACCAATGTTAGCTTCTGCTGCGTTACCGCCTGTTTTTTCGCCTATACAAATTAATGGCAATTTATATGCAGATGGTGGTATTATGAATAATTTTCCGCTAGAGCCGTTACTTAATACGTGCGACTATATTATTGGGAGTAATGTATCTATTGTGGGTAGATTAGATGAAAAAGATTTAAAAAACTCACTGCAACTTACGGGTAGGGTTACTGGTTTAATGATATACGCATCAGCAAAGAAAAAATTAAGAGCTTGTAACTTATTATTAGAATCTAGAGAGATAGAACGTATTGGCTTGTTAGACCGTAAAGGTATAGAAAAGGCATATTTAATTGGGTACGATGCCGCTTGCAGAGTTTTTGAAAAAGAATGCAAGACATATTAAAACTAAAAAAAGCTGCTCTTTTACAGAACAGCTTTTTTATTTTTTATATTAAAATACAATTAAACATCATCAAAATCTACTTTTAAAGTAGGTGTAGTTGCGTGTGCTTGACAAGTTAAAATAAGTCCTTCTTTAATTTCGCCATCAGTTAAAATCTGATTTTTAACCATTTCGGCATTCCCCTCAGTAACTCTTGCAATACAGCTACTGCAAACTCCACCTTGACAAGAATAAGGAGCGTCTATGTTTTCTTTTAAAACAGCATCTAGTACAATAGTACTTTTATCCATATTAAACGTAAACTCTTCATCATCTACAATAACCGTAACAGCAGTTTTACCACCTTCTTTTACAGGCATCTCATCTTTAATCTCAGTAGCAGTAAAAAGCTCAAAATGAATCTTATCTTCACTTATTTCATTCTCTTTTAAAGTATCTATAACTGTATTAATCATAGCTTCTGGTCCGCATAAGTATATATCGTCAAAAGCAATGTCTTTGTATTTGTTTTTGGTAATGTAGTTAACAGTAGACCTGTCTATACGACCAAAAATAGAGTTTTCATCTTGTTCTTGACTGTATATAAAGTGTACAAAAAAGCGATCTGCATAATCTAATTGTAACTTAGCTAAATCTGTATGAAACATAGTTTCTTCAAAAGATTTGTTACCATAAGCTAATACAAACTTGTTTTTTGGGTTGCTATCTAACACAGATCTAGCAATGCTAATAATTGGTGTAATACCGCTACCAGCAGCAAAAGCAGCAACATTTTTAACGGCATCTGTTGGTTTAAAAACAAACCTACCATCTGGAGGCATAACCTCTAATACATCTCCTTCTTTTAATTTTGAGTGTGCATAGTCTGAAAAACCACCATTATCTACTTTTTTAATACCAATAGTAATGCAGTCTTTTTTAGGAGAAGAGCTAATAGAGTAGGCTCTACGCAATTCTTTTCCTTTAATATCTTTCTTTATAGTGATGTATTGACCAGAAACAAACTTAAAAGTCTGAGTTAATTCTTTAGGAATAGCAAAAGTTATTGCTACAGAGCTAGGTGTTAATGCCTTTATATGTTGTACCGTTAACGGGTGAAAATGATTCATAACAAAAATATTTTCTACAAAAATACACATTGCCTTATTGATAAAAAACCAAGTTTGCTAAAATTTAATGCATAGAATTCTTATGCATAAGAAAATTATGTATATATTCGTAATAGCAATTTTAGCATTAAAAATTGCTATATAAATAGGTGATGTTTGTTTTAAGAGCAAAATAAGAGAATAGAAAAAATGGGAAATTCTAAATTATACAAGGGTAGTTTAAATACTATTATTTTAAAGTTGCTTGAAGAAAAAGGCAAGATGTATGGGTATGAGATTACGCAAAAAGTAAAAGAGTTAACCAAAGGAGAACTTAAAATTACGGAAGGTGCATTATACCCAGCTTTGCATAAATTAGAAGCAGAAGGACTATTAGATGTTGAGGTTGCCAAAGTAGATAACCGTTTACGTAAATATTACAAGCTAACTGAAGCAGGTGAAAAAGAAACCGTAAACAGATTAGCAGAGCTAGAAGAGTTTATACGTAGTATGCAAAATTTAGTAAATCCTAAATGGAGTATAGAGTAGAGGTATGAAATTAACTAAAGAAGACATATTAAACATAAACGCTTATCTAAAAAAGAAAGATATAAAGTTTGTAGATGTAAGGTTTGAGCTAATAGACCATTTGGTATCTGAGTATGAATCTCTTGATAACTGCCCAGATTTAGATAGTTTTTTACGTAAAAGAATTACTTGGTGCAAACAAGTGAGTGAAGCTAAGGCTAAGACTATGCATTGGAGATATCAAAAAGATGTTTGGAAGCGAGTTTTGGTTTTTATGAAATCACCTTATTTCTATTTAATTACGTTTGTTGTAGCTTTTGTGTATTTTCAATTGTATACAATTCTTAGTCTAGAGTTATTTGAAAAGGCTGTACTGTTTCCTTTTTTTAGTGTTATTGTTTTTCAGTTTATTTTCTTTTTTTACAATCACTATAGGTATAGACTTAAAATAAAATTATTAAGTGCTAATTACCTTTTTAATATTTTCAGTTTGCCTCATTTACTACTTTATATGTTTACTCCATTTAAAGAATTTTTTTTAGAGTATCCACAATTGTTTATAGGATATATCGGTTTTGCTTTGCTACTTAACATTGCGGCTTTAGTTGAGGTTACAAGTAAGCAAAAGAAAATTAAAAAAGAATATAAATTTTTAAATGATGTTTTAGCATGAGTCTAACCAAAGAAAACATAAAATTTATAGATACCTATCTTAAAAATTCTGATATTATGTTTACAGATGTCAGAACAGAAATGGTAGACCATGTTGCTACAGCGGTATCAGAAGAAATGGATAGCAAGAACCTTACGTTTTATGACGCTTTTAAGGCGTATATGGTTGTGCATAAAAAAGACTTGCTACAATACAATAAACAGTTTAGAAAAACCACAGATAAAATAGTGCTTAAATCGCTTTTTAAAAAGTTTATAGCGCCATTAAATGTCTGTATTATGGTAGCCAGCTTTTTCCTTTTAATACAGTTTTTTCCTCTAGGAGAAAAGAAGTTTCTAAAATTTGTACCATTTGGTTTTTTAATAATTACTATACTAGTATATTACATTGTAGTGCTTAAAAAGCGTAAGCAGCGTTTCTCTGGAATTGAAAGAGCTGGACTTATACTAACTTTCTTGTTTCAACTTTATAACGCTTTTCAAAATCCTTTTTTTAATGAAAAATCTGTAATCACAAACGACTACTATTTTACCTTAGTTTTTGTTTTATTGCTGGGTCTATCTACTGCTTTTATTACAGTGATTCTAGATCTTCATAAAAAATATACCAACCATTATACTATTGTTTAAAAATGAAATTAAGCAAAGAACAAATAGAATTTATAGATGATTATCTTATTAAAAATAAGGTGAAATACTGGTATGTTCGTATGGAGCTTATAGACCATATTAGTAATGAAGTAGAAGCTCTAATGAAAGTAGGATCTAGTTTTACCAATGCAATGCAAGCTGTTCACATTAAATTTGGTAATGATTTAACTATAAAAAGACTAAACAAGGAAAATACCGGTTGGGATACTTTCCCTAGTTTGTATGCAGATTCGTCTGGTTATAAGCGGTTAATTGAAGAAAAAAAACAAGGGTTAACTAAGGGCTTTGCGAAACTTCAACGAAAAGCGTTAAAGCTATTTTTTGCTAATACCAAATCATTAATAGTATACGCTTGTGTTCTCATTTTATTTTTATATACCAAAGAGTTTTTTAGTACTAAGGCTATGCATAAAACTGTGTTGTTGTTATTAATGGTTATGTCATTAATCCCGTGTTTAATTGCATTATTTAATCTTAAAAATACGCTGAAGTCATTAACTATTAATACTTCTTTATTATCTAGTATTTCTGGTGTAAGTTTTATAAATGCTTTGTTATTAGGTCCTAAAATATTTTTAGATGAAGGTGAGCAATTGTCATTTACTTATATATTTATAGTTTTTGCATTGTTGTTTCCTTTTTTCTACACAGCTATTCAATTGTTTGTTAATCAACTTAAAAAATACAATTCAATTCATAAAAAACTCGCATGAAACTAAGCAAAGAACAAATAGAGAAGTTGTATGTATTTACCCGCAAGCATTATGTAGTGCATTATGATTTGCAAACAGAACTTGTAGACCATTTAAGTAATGGTATAGAAGAACAACTGCAACAAAACCCAAAGTTATCTTTTGACGATGCTTTGCAAGTTGAATTTAAAAAGTTTGGTGTTTTTTGTTTTATGGATGTGGTAGAAAAACGCCAAAAAGCTATGAACAAACGTTACAGAAAAATACTTTTTAGGTTTGTTAAAGAGTGGTTTCAGTTGCCAAAGCTGTTAACCACTATTGTAATTTTTGTGTTGTTTTTTCTGGTGCTTCATTTAAAACAAGCATCATACGTACTAATGGGTTCAATATTAATTTTGGTAGCTGTAGATCTTTACCATCAATTTAAAAGAAGAAAAAAAGAGAAAACACAAAAGCGGAAAAAAGAAAAGGTGTTTATGTTAGAAGCTATGATTGGCGATACCAGAAATGGTTTTTCTGTAATTACGTTGGTTAACTTTTTTAATATTATAAGCATTTCGCGTTTTAATTTTAGTGAGTTGCATAGCTACTGGCTGGTACTAATTGCTATTGTAGTTACTTTATTGTGTTTAGTTTTTTACATTACAGCTTATGTAATGCCTAGCAAAGCCCAAGAATTGTTAGAAGAAACATACCCAGAATATAATTTAATTTAAAATAGTGTAACAATTTGTCAATTGCTGCAACTAACAAAATACAATCAATCAACCTTAATTATGTTAAAACACTTTTTAAGCCTTCAATGGAAGTCTTTTTTTAGATCGGCCTCTTTTAAAACCAATTTGGCACTTAAAATATTTATGGGCTTTTTTGCGCTATATTTTATAGTTGCATTTCTGTTTATGGGCGTTGGCTCTTATTATCTTATTGAAAAAGCAGAAATAGGAGATCCTTTAGAGGTAGTAAATAAATACATAATATACCTTTTTGTGTTAGATTTACTAATAAGGTATATGATACAGAAAATGCCTATAACAAACATTAAGCCCTTGTTGTATTTGCCACTTAAAAAAGGGCAAGTTGTTCATTACTCTTTAGGTAAAACAGTCGCTTCTTTCTTTAACTGGGGTTATGCATTTTTCTTTTTGCCATTTTCTATTGTCTTGCTAATAGAGGGCTATAATCCGCTTGGCGTTGTAGCGTGGCACTTTGGTATTTTTGCACTTATTTACTGTAGTAATTTTATAAATGTATTGGTAAATAATAAAGACAGTGTTTTTTATCCAGTAATCGCAATTTTTATTGCTTTAGGTGTTTGTCAGTACTTTGGTGTTTTTGATGTTACAAACTATACGGCTCCATTTTTTAATGGACTATATAATGCACCCTGGATGGTTATTTTGCCATGGGTAGCTATGATAGGATTGTACTTTGCGGCATTTAACTACTTTAAAAAGAACATGTATTTAGATGCTGGTTTAAAAGGTAAACAAACAGTAGCTAAAACAGAAGATTTATCTTTCTTAAACAGATTTGGAAATACGGGAACTTTTTTAAAGAACGATATTAAATTAATAAAAAGAAACAAGCGACCAAAAACAGCTGGTTTAATGAGCTTTTTATTCTTGTTTTACGGACTATTATTTGGTTCTGGAGCAGTAGAAGTTTATGACGGACCTATTTGGCAAATATTTGGTGGAATATTTGTTTCGGGCGGATTCTTATTCACATTTGGACAGTTTGTGCCAAGTTGGGATAGTGCGTATTACCAATTAATGATGAGTCAGAATATTAAATACAGAGATTACATTACCTCTAAATGGTATTTAATAGTAATTGCAACGGTGATTAGTACTGTTCTGGCTTCGTTTTACTTGTTCTTTGGTATAAATGCTTACCTGGCAGTGTTGGTTGGTGCTATTTATAATATAGGTGTAAACTCGCACTTAGTACTATTAGGAGGCGCATTTATAAAAATGCCAATAGATTTAACGTCTAATAAAAAAGCATTTGGAGACAAACAGGCTTTTAATATGAAAACAATGTTATTATCGCTTCCTAAATTAATATTGCCAATGCTAATATTTGCTGCAGGATATTACTTTGTAAATGCAACAACAGGTTATATACTTGTTGCAGCAGCTGGTATTTTAGGAATGGCATTTAGAAATATTGTTTTTGATAAGATTGAAAAGATCTACAAAAAAGAGAAGTACAAAACCATAAAAGCATACAAACAAAAAGCATAAATAATTTAGCTCTTTTAAAGAGCTTCACCATAAAAATAAAAAACCATGATAAAAGCACAGAACCTTACAAAAACATACGGCACAGCTACGGTTTTAAACATAGAAAATTTAGAAATTCCTAAAGGCCAATGTTTTGGTTTAGTAGGGAATAACGGAGCAGGTAAAACAACATTTTTTAGTTTGTTGTTAGATCTTATTCAGCCTACTACAGGGCATATTATTAATAACGATGTACAGGTAGATAGTAGTGAGGCTTGGAAGCCTTTTACATCTGCATTTATAGATGAATCTTTTTTAATAGGCTACTTAACTCCGGAAGAGTACTTTTACTTTATAGGTGAGTTGCGTGGGCAAAACAAAGCAGATGTAGATGCACTTGTACATAGTTTTGAAGATTTTTTCCACGGAGAAATATTAAATCAGAAAAAATATTTAAGAGATTTATCTAAAGGAAATCAGAAAAAAGCAGGTATTGTAGCCTCTTTTATTGGTAAGCCAGAGGTTGTTATTTTAGATGAACCTTTTGCAAATTTAGATCCTACAACACAAATTAGACTAAAAGGTATAATTAAGAATTTAGCAGCAAACCAGAATACAACGGTGTTGGTTTCTAGTCACGATTTAAGTCACGTTACAGAGGTGTGCGAGCGTATAGTTGTGTTAGATAAAGGAGAGTTGGTAAAGGATATAAAAACATCTGCAGCTACATTAAAAGAGTTAGAAATTTTCTTTTCTGGAGCAGAAGCACCAGATGCTGCAGTTGCTGTTTTTGAAGACGAAGAATAAACGTTTCTTGTAGTGTAAAAACTGCTGAATGTAAAATATAGACTCATCAATTTGTATTTAAATTGATGAGTCTTTTTGTTTAAGTAGCTCATCAAACCAAACAAATAAAAATAAATAGTAAATTTATAGACCCTTAAACATAATAATACTGCGGTTTTTCTGTTTTGTTTAAGTAAGAATATAGACAATTTTGAAGCTTCAAACGAAAATTATAGGAACAGTAGCAATAGCAGCATTACTTTTTAATGCCTGTTCTACCAAAAAAAACGCCTTAGTTAATAGGGAATGGCACGCGCTAAACACAAAGTTTAATGTGCTGTACAACGGTAATATTGCTTTTGAAAAAGGAAGAGAAGAACTTAAAGCAAACTACAAAGATAATTACTGGGATGTATTGCCAATAGAACGTTTGGAGGTTACGGATGATGTTAAACTAGATTCTGAAAACAACAATCCTAATTTTATTATTGCTGAAGAAAAAGCAACTAAGGCCATACAGAAACACAGTATGGTTATAAAAGATAAGGAGCGCAACCCGCAAACAGATGAGGCTTTTTTGTTATTAGGAAAAGCACGTTATTTTGATCAGCGTTTTATACCTGCACAAGAAGCGTTTAACTACGTTTTAAAAAATTACTTACAAAGTGATAAATTTAACGAAGCCCGTATTTGGAGAGAAAAAACCAATGTTAGACTAGAGAATGATGAGTTGGCAATTAAAAACTTAAAAAAGCTTTTTAAATACGATCAATTATCAGATCAAGAATATGCAGATGCAAGAGCTGTTATGGCACAAGCTTATATAAATTTAAATGCGCCAGACACTGCAATTCAGCAATTAAAAAGAGCATCTGTCTACACAAAAAAGCAAGAAGAAAAAGGGCGATATTTTTTTATAATTGGACAGTTGTATAACAAGCTTAACAAAAAAGATAGCGCCAATTATGCTTTTGATAAAATTATAGATTTAAACAGAAGATCTCCTCGTGTGTACTTTATTAATGCACATTTGCAGAAAATAATGAATACCGATGTTACTGCATCTAACAAAGAAGAAATGTTAGAGTATTTAACGGAGTTAGAAGAAAACAGAGAAAACAGACCTTTTTTAGATAAGATTTACAGGCAAGTAGCACAATATCATTTAGATCAAAAACAAGATAGTTTGGCTTTGGTTTATTTTGATAAGTCTTTGCGCGCTACCACAAATGACAATAGGTTAAATGCACTTAACTACGAGAATTTAGGTGAGTACTATTTTGACGAGCACAATTACAAAGATGCTGGTGCTTATTTTGATAGTACACTTACTAATTTGGTAGAGACAAGTAAAAAGCATCGTTTAATTAAAAAGAAATTAGACAACCTAGAAGATGTTATTAAGTATGAGGATATTGTACAGTATACAGATAGTGTTATAACATTATATAAATTACCTAAAGATAAGCAACTTGCTTATTTTGAAAAGTACATAGAAGAGAAAAAAGAAAAAGAAGAAGCTGCTGCTAAAAAAGAAAAAGAACGCCAAAATGCAGGTGTTGCAGCTTTTGCTAATACAAAAGCTGGTAAACAAAATAAGGGTAAATTCTACTTTTATAATGTAACTAGCTTGGGGTATGGTAAAACCGACTTTAAAACAGCATGGGGCTCTCGTAAATTAGAGGACGATTGGAGATGGTCTAATAAGAACATTATAATGCCAGCCGAAGATGATAATGCAAATGTAGATGCAGTGGCAGATAATGCAGAAGAAGCAGAAGGAAAAGAGTATTCTGTTGCTTATTATATGGATAAAATACCAACAGATGTTGCTGTTATAGATAGTTTAAAAACGGAACAGAACTTTGCAAATTATCAATTGGGGTTAATTTATAAAGAGAAGTTTAAAGAGAATCTTTTAGCGGCTGGTAAGTTAGAGTCTGTATTAAAATCTAATCCAGAAGAGCGTTTAATATTGCCATCTAAATATAATTTGTATAAAATTTACGAAGAGTCTGGGAGTAATTTAGCTGAAGCAATGAAGCAAGATATTATTACAAATTACCAAGGTTCTAGATATGCAGAGGTGTTGTTAAATCCGGAAGCAATATTAGCGGGTGGCTCAGATACGCCGCAAGCTAGGTACACTGCATTGTATAAAATGTATCAGAATCAGGAGTATTTAAAAGCTATCACTGGTGCAGAAGAAAATATAAATAGATATACTGGTGACGAGATTGCTCCAAAGTTTGAGATGCTAAAGGCAATGGCAATTGGTAGAATACAAGGTTTTGATGCTTTTAAAGAGGCATTAAACTATGTGGCTTTAAATTATCCTAACAATCCAGAGGGTAAAAGAGCTCAGGATATGATTAAAAATCAATTGACACAATTAGAAAAGTCTGATTTTGTGAATCAAGAAGGAAACGTAAAAGGTAGCTGGAAAGTTGTTTTTACATTTGAAAGAAGCGACGATGTAGCTGCAAACGATCTTTTTGAGTTGCTAAATAAGTCTATAGTAGATTTAAAATATAAGAATAAAGTGTCTAAAGATATTTATAATTTAGAGCAACAGTTTGTTATAGTACATGGGTTTGCTTCTGAAGAGTTTGCATTAGGATATGCAGAATTATTAAAAAACAACAAAGATTATAAGGTTGGTCGAGAGAATTTTGTAATTTTATCGGACAACTATAAAGTTGTACAAGTGCACAAGAAATTAAATGAATACAAAAAAACACTATTAACTCCAAAACCGTAATAAAAATATGTTTTCAGATAAAAGTAAGCCTAGAGATGTTGTAGATATGGGCGGCCAGCCTAACAGAATTGGAAAAAATACCCAGATAAAAGGGGATATTACTTCAGAAGCCGACTTTAGAATAGACGGTAAGTTAGACGGTAACGTAAAAACATCTGGTAAGGTAGTTATTGGCAAAGATGGCTACATACACGGTAAAGTAGAGTGTGTTAATGCAGACATAGAAGGCGGTTTTAATGGTGAGTTATTAGTTACGGACTTATTGTCTTTAAAATCATCTGCAGTTATAGAAGGTACAGTTTCTGTTTCTAAGCTTGCAGTAGAGCCTGGGGCAACTTTTAATGCATCTTGTATTATGAAAGGTAAAAATGGAGCTTCAAACTTTAAAAAAGCAAATGAACCAGCTAAAAGCTAGTTAAAGATTTGTAATAGTAAAAACATTTAGCATCCCTTTTCTTATTTATATAGAAAAGGGATGCTATTTATTTTATAGAGTTTAGTTTTTAAAGTAGATACATTATTGTATCCTTGCTGTTAATTGTAAAATAACAATAGGTTTAGAGCTTTAGTAGTTATTATAGAAGTTGTATAATGTCAGAAAAAAATCAAAATAGAAAGCAGATCAATACTTATATACGGTTTTCTGGAATAGCATTTCAGATGATAGCTGTAATTGGTATCTTTTCATATTTTGGTGTTTGGCTAGATAAAAAATTTCCAAACAGTTATAGTCTTAACACTGTAATTTTTTCATTAGTAGGAGTTATTCTTGCAATGTATTTAGTGATAAAAAAAGTTATTAGTTTAAATAAAGATAAAAAATGAGTACCAAATTAAAGTCTTTTCTACTTGTCTTAATTCCGTTTACATTGCTCTTTTTTGGAATTCAATTTTATATTGTTAGCCTTGTAAAAGAACAAGAAGGAACTTTTTTTTATAATACGTGGAGTATATATGTGTTTCATTTTTTTGTTACACTAATCATTTATATGCTTGTTCTTTTTGTAAATAAAATACTTCCAGATAAAACAGGTTTTGTATTTATGGGCAGTAGTTTATTAAAAATGATGGCTGCGTTTGTGTTTTTATTACCTCTTATTCAGGTTAAAGAGCAATATGGTATTAATGATGTTTTTGCATTTTTTATTCCATATTTTTTATTCTTGTTTTTAGAAACCTTTTATGTGCTTAAAATCATAAATCAAAAGTAAGTTTTAAAGCGTCTAATAATGAGGAGATTAAATCAAAAACTTTTTTTTGCGTTGTGGCTTTGAAATTATAATTAATGCCGTACATTTGCACCGAAATTTTGGAACGATAATTTTTATTATAAAAGGTATGATGATAGCACAAAAATCTATCAAATTAATTGCAATATTAGTTTTTTCTTTACTTCCCTTATTTGCAGTTGCAGGAGAGGAAGTTGGAGATCACGGTGATGGTAAGGAGTTTGATGCAAGTGAGTTGATCAATGGACATATTGGGGATTCTCATGAGTTTCATATTGCAGATTGGGACGGACACCCAATTACATTTTACCTTCCAGTTATTTTATGGTCAGATAACGGTTTAACTGTTTTTTCATCTGAAAAATTTCATCATGATAATACTGGACATCATGTTGTAGAAGCAAATGGTCAAGAGTTTGTTAGATATAATGAGGTTATTTTTTATAAAGATAAGTTCGAGGCTTTATCAGAAGACGAAAAAGGTGCCTTTAATCTTGATGTAAGGCCACTAGATTTTTCTATTACAAAGCTTGTTTTTTCAATGTTAATGGCTTCAGTTATTTTGTTTTTATTGTTTTTTGCAGTAGCAAGATCATACAAGAAAAATGATAAGGCGCCTAAGGGTATTGCTGGTTTTTTAGAGCCTTTAGTTATTTTTGTACGAGACGATATAGCTATTCCTAATATTGGTGAAAAAAAATACGCTAAGTATATGCCATACTTGCTAACAATATTTTTCTTTATTTGGATAAATAACGTAATAGGTTTAATTCCATTCTTCCCATTTAGTTCTAACTTAACAGGGAATATATTCTTTACTTTTGTACTATCTGTAATTACATTTTTAATTACTTCTTTTAGTGGTAATAAAGATTACTGGGGACACGTTTTTGCACCACCAGTGCCAAAAGCTTTATATCCTATTATGATTCCTATTGAAATTATAGGGCTTATTACTAAGCCATTCGCATTAATGATTCGTTTGTTTGCTAACATCACAGCGGGTCATATAATTATATTAAGTTTAATATCTCTAATATTTATATTCAAGAGCATTTTTATAGCGCCAATATCAGGTGTGTTTGTATTGTTCATGAGTGTTTTAGAGATGTTAGTAGCCGTTTTACAAGCGTATGTATTTACATTGTTATCGGCATTATATATTGGTCAGGCTGTAGCAGAGCACGATCATCATTAAATATGAGTTTTTTAATTATTAACTAAATAAATTTACTATTATGGTATTAGCTGGAATTGGTGCTGGACTTGCTGTTATTGGAGCAGGACTAGGTATCGGAAAAATTGGTGGATCTGCGATGGAAGCAATTGCTCGTCAGCCAGAAGCTGCTTCAAAAATTCAAACTGCAATGATTATTGCTGCTGCACTTATTGAAGGTGCTGCTCTTTTTGCTATTGTTGTTGCATTAATTGCAAAATAATTTTTGAAAAAGACTAAGTCTTCCCTTGACGGTTGGTTTTGGGAAGACTTTAAATTAAAAAATAATTAAATAAATATTATAGTTATGAACTTTACTGCACCAGAAAGTTTAATTTTTTGGACTACTTTAATTTTTGTCGTATTCTTTATATTGTTAAAAAAGTTTGCCTGGAAGCCTATTTTAGGAGCTGTAAAAGGTAGAGAAGAAGCAATAAATGATGCGTTGGAGTCTGCTGAAAATGCTAAAAAAGAAATGCAGAACCTGCATGCGGATAACGAAAGGTTATTGCAAGAGGCGCGTTCAGAACGCGATGCTATGTTAAAAGAAGCTCGCGAGATCAAAGAAAAAATTGTTGCAGATGCAAAAGAATTATCTGTTGTAGAGGGTGATAAAATAATTGCGCAAGCAAAAGCTACTATAGAAAGCGAAAAGAAAGCAGCAGTAGCAGATATTAAAAACCAAGTAGCTAACTTGTCTGTAGAAATTGCAGAAAAAGTTATCAAAGAACAATTGTCTAACAAAGACAATCAGTTAAAGTTGGTAGAAGATATGTTAGCCGATATTAAGCTTAACTAATAAGAGAACATGAACGAGTCTAGAGCAGCTATTAGATACGCAAAAGCCATTTTAAACCAATCGGTTGAAGCTAAGGTTACAGAAGCAGTTGAAAAAGACATGTATTCTGTTGTAGAAACAATTTCTGACAGCAAAGAACTTCAAGATTTATTGGCTAGTCCAATAGTTGAGGGGCAATTAAAAAAGAATGCTTTATTAGCTGTTTTTGCAGGAACTAATACTGTTTCTCAGGGACTTATTTCTTTGCTTGTAGATAATAAAAGAGTATCGCTTTTAAAAGAAGTTGCTCAGCACTATATTGTTTTAAGCGAAAAAATTAAAGGAGAAGAAACTGCGGTAGTAACTACAGCAGTACCTTTGACTGCAGATTTAGAAGCAAGAATTTTAGAGCAATTAACAACACTAACTGGTAAAAAAGTGACTATAACTAATGTTATAGACGAAAGTATTATTGGTGGTTTTGTATTAAGAATTGGCGATTTGCAATACAATGCAAGTGTAGCTAATAAATTAAACAGTTTAAAAAGAGAATTTTCAAACAGTCTATAGTCTTTGGTTTACACTACGGACTTTGTAAATATTAATTAAAACAACATGGCAGGAGTAAAAGCCGCTGAAGTATCAGCAATTTTAAAGCAACAATTATCAGGATTTGACGCTAGCGCATCTTTAGATGAAGTAGGGTCAGTATTACAAGTAGGTGATGGTATTGTACGCGCTTACGGATTAGCTAACGCTCAATACGGAGAGTTAGTAGAATTTGAAGGTGGTTTAGAAGGTATAGTACTTAACTTAGAAGAAGATAACGTTGGTATTGTATTATTAGGTGGTTCTAAAGGAGTTAAAGAAGGCTCTACTGTAAAACGTACAAACCGTATTGCATCTGTAAAAGTAGGTGAAGGTATTGTTGGTCGTGTTGTAGATACTTTGGGTAATCCAATAGATGGTAAAGGTCCTATCGCTGGAACAACTTACGAAATGCCTTTAGAGCGTAAAGCTCCAGGTGTTATTTATCGTGAGCCTGTTACAGAGCCATTACAAACAGGTATTAAAGCAATTGATGCTATGATCCCAGTTGGTAGAGGTCAACGTGAGTTGGTAATTGGAGATAGACAAACTGGTAAAACTACAGTTTGTATTGATGCCATCTTAAATCAAAAAGAATTTTACGATGCAGGTAACCCTGTATATTGTATATATGTTGCTGTAGGTCAAAAGGCTTCTACAGTGGCTTTAATTGCTAAGACTCTTGAAGAAAAAGGAGCTTTAGCTTACACAACAATAGTAGCTGCAAATGCATCAGATCCTGCTGCAATGCAAGTTTATGCTCCTTTTACAGGTGCTTCTATTGGTGAGTACTTTAGAGATACTGGTAGGCCAGCTTTAATTGTTTTTGATGATTTATCTAAACAAGCAGTTGCTTACCGTGAGGTATCTTTATTATTACGTCGTCCTCCAGGACGTGAGGCGTACCCAGGTGATGTGTTTTACCTTCACTCTAGATTATTAGAGCGTTCTGCAAAAGTTATTAATGATGATGCTATTGCAAAAGATATGAACGATTTACCGGAGACTTTAAAGCCAATAGTAAAAGGTGGTGGTTCTTTAACTGCATTACCAATTATTGAAACTCAAGCTGGTGATGTTTCTGCATATATCCCAACAAACGTAATTTCTATTACAGATGGGCAAATCTTCTTAGATGGAGATTTATTTAACTCTGGTGTTCGTCCAGCAATTAACGTAGGTATTTCTGTATCTCGTGTTGGTGGTAACGCACAGATTAAGTCTATGAAAAAAGTATCTGGTACTTTAAAATTAGATCAAGCTCAGTACCGTGAATTAGAAGCGTTTGCTAAGTTTGGATCAGATTTAGATGCAACTACTTTAAATGTAATTAATAAAGGTAAGCGTAATGTAGAGATCTTAAAGCAAGGTCAAAACGATCCTTACACGGTAGAAGATCAGGTAGCAGTTATATATGCAGGTTCTAAGAACTTGTTAAGAGATGTTCCTGTAGAAAAAGTAAAAGAATTTGAAGCAGAATATATTGAGTTCTTAAACGCTAAACACAGAGATGTTTTAGATACTTTAAAGTCAGGTAAATTAACTGACGAGGTAACAGATACTTTGGTAGCTGTATGTAAAGACCTTTCTGCAAAATACAAAGCATAAAACAGATTTTTTAGTTTGAACAGTAAGGTGTAATAGCTTTACTGTTCAATTCTCAATACTACTGACTAAAATATGGCAAACTTAAAAGAAATACGTAACAGAATAGCATCAGTATCTTCAACGATGCAGATTACCAGCGCAATGAAGATGGTATCTGCAGCTAAGTTAAAGAAGGCACAAGATGCAATTACTGCAATGAGGCCTTATTCTGATAAATTAACTGAGCTTTTACAAAGCTTAAGTGCTAATTTAGATGCGGATTCTGGTAGTAGGTTTTCTGAAGAAAGAGAAATTAAAAAAGTATTAATAGTATCTATAACTTCTAACCGTGGTTTATGTGGTGCTTTTAATTCTAACATTCTTAAGCAAAGTGTTTCTTTAGCAGAAAACACATACGCTGGTAAAGAAGTAGAATTTCTTGCAATAGGAAAAAAATCGAACGATTTTCTTTCTAGAAACTATAATGTAATTGCTAATCATAGTTCTGTTTTTGATGATTTAACTTTTGATAATGTTTCTGCAATTGCAGAAGAATTAATGAAGTTATTTGTTGATGGTACTTATGACAAAATAGAAATTGTCTACAATAAGTTTAAGAATGCAGCAACACAAATAGTAATGACTGAGCAGTTTTTACCAATTGTAGCTGTTGTAGCAGAAAATGAAGTTCCAAATAATGGTACAGATTATATTTACGAACCTTCTGAAAAAGAAATTGTAGAGCAATTAATACCTAAGTCTTTAAAAACACAATTATACAAGGGTGTTAGAGATTCTTTTGCAAGCGAACACGGTGCACGTATGACAGCAATGCATAAAGCAACAGATAATGCAACTGAATTAAGAGATCAGTTAAAATTAACATATAACAAAGCAAGACAAGCAGCTATTACTAACGAGATCTTGGAGATCGTTGGTGGTGCAGAAGCACTTAATAACTAGTAAAGCTTATCTATAAATTAACTGGGTAATTACACAGTTAGACGAATAATAAAATTAAAAACCTCACTTCTCGTGAGGTTTTTGTTGTTTTGGAAGGTACTTGCAAAATACTTGGCATTAAATTTGTCTTTGTATCTTTATAAACATTAAAACCACCCCCAATATGAAAAATTCTATATATACATTTATCGTAATCTTAGGAATGTTAACTAGTTGTTCTTCTCAAAAGAGTTTACAAGGAAGTGCCCCTTTTGAAATAGGAAGTGGTTATTGCCAAGAATCATATGGAGGTAGAGCGTCATCAGGGTCAGAAATGTTAGTTAAGATTCCGGTAGCAAATCTTGATGGTTATAGGGTTAATTCTATTTTTTTTAGAGGTCAACAAGCTTATGTTAAAGTCTTAGATGAAGATGGACAAAAATATATAGTAGCTAATCTTAAGGCTAAAAAAGCTAAAGCTCCTAAAGATATGATTGCTCATGCAGATCCTAAACAAGAAGTTGGTAATACGCCCAACACTAAAAGTGCAGATGTAGACTTTCCGTTTGAATTGAATTATGATGAGGCTGTTTTAAGCTATTATAAGGGAGATGTTATAAACTACGTTAAGGTTACGGGTATAAAGCACAAGCAGGCTATAATGTACCCTTCTAAACCAAGAGAATAACACTTTGTTTACTAGGGTATAAATAACTACTTTTAAGCTCTAATTAAACTGTATTGAATCCTTTTAAAAAACTTTTTAAGCAAACCTTTGTGTATGGCTTGGCAACAGTGTTGCCTAGAATGCTGTCCTTTATGCTAGTTCCTTTATATACAGACGTAATGGCTCCTGGTTTATATGGGGAGGTTGCTCTTATATTTTCTTGGTTTGCTATTTTTAATGTGTTTTTGGCATATGGTATGGAGACGGCTTTTTTTAGGTTTTATCATAAGTCTAATGAAAAAGATAAAGTTGTTTCTACATCTTTAATTTCTATTGCGGTATCCACAGCTGTGTTTTTTGTGTTGGCGCTATTTTTAGAGGGGACTTTGTTAAGTTTTACGGGGATTTCAGAAGAGTACATTACTTATGCTATTTATATTTTGACTTTAGATGCATTGGTTATTATTCCGTTTGCTTGGCTTAGGGCTACAGAAAAACCAATGAAGTATGCAATTATTAAAATTGCAAACATCTGTATCAACCTTGGATTAAATCTATTCTTCTTACTGCTTTTGCCTAAATTAGTCGGTGATGCTACAGATTCTATTTTTGCATCAATCTATAAAGAAGATTTTCAAATATCATACATATTTATCTCTAACTTAATTGCAAGTGCAGTTACGTTGTTACTTACTTTAAACTTATATATTAAAAATAAGTATGTTTTTGATAAGGCTTTGTGGCGTTCTATGATGAAATACGCTACGCCAGTTTTGGTAGCGGGTATTGCATTTACTATTAATGAGGTTTTTGATAAGATTTTATTAGAATGGATGTTACCAGAAGATATTGCTAGTGCAGAAATGGGTAAATATGCTGCTTGCTACAAATTAGCATTGTTTATGACGCTATTTGCCACCGCATTTAGAATGGGAATAGAGCCTTTCTTTTTTAGTCATTCTAATTCTAAAAACCCTCAAAAAACTTACGCCCAAATTACCAATTATTTTGTAATACTAGGGAGTGTAATTTTACTTGCTGTAGTGGTTTTTGCAGATGTATTAAAAGTGTTATTTGTAAAAAATTCAGATTATTGGGAGGCAATGAAAGTTGTTCCTCTAATTGTATTGGCTAATTTCTTTTTAGGAATTTACCATAATTTATCTGTTTGGTATAAGGTAACAGATAAAACAAGGTATGGCGCATTTATCTCTGTAATTGGCGCAGTGGTTACTATTGTTATAAACCTAGTGCTTATATCTACATTAAGTTATATGGCTTCTGCAATTGCAACCGTATTTGCATATGGTATTATGATGGTACTCTCTTACTGGTTTGGAAAAAAGAATTACCCAATACCATATAATATGCGTAAAATAATATTCTATTTTACGTTATCTGTGGTATTTTCAATTCTATCTTTTTATATTTTTAATAGAAATTTATGGGTTGGTTGTTCACTATTACTAGTGTTCTTAGGGTTAGTGTACAAAATGGAAAACGAAGTATTACGAAAAATAATAAAGAAAAAATGACAATTAAAATAATTAATAAATCGGCACACGCAACTCCTAGTTATGAAACTTTTGCTTCAGCCGGAATGGACTTAAGAGCCAATATTTTAGAATCTATTACGTTAAAACCTTTACAAAGAGCAATTATTAAAACGGGTCTTTTTATTGAGTTGCCAGTTGGGTATGAGGCTCAAGTTCGACCGCGAAGCGGATTAGCGGCTAAAAAAGGAGTTACAGTTTTAAATGCTCCAGGTACTGTAGATGCAGATTATAGAGGAGAAATAGGAGTAATTTTAGTGAACCTATCTGAGGATGATTTTACAGTAGAAAATGGCGAACGCATTGCACAATTAGTAATTGCAAAGCACGAAAGAGCAGAATGGATAGAGGTTAAAGAATTATCTGAAACAGACAGAGGAGAAGGTGGCTTTGGTAGTACAGGAACAAAATAAAAATAATATAAACATAAACCATTATTAATACAAGTGCATTAATTTGTGCTTACACTAAAAAAGAAAAAATGAAAATTATAGTTCCAATGGCGGGAAGAGGATCTCGTCTTAGACCACATACATTAACTGTTCCAAAGCCATTAATACCAATTGCAGGTAAACCGATAGTACACCGTTTGGTAAGTGATATTGCAAAAGTTTTAGACGAGCCAATAGAAGAGGTTGCTTTTATTTTAGGTGATCCAGCTTTCTTTGGTGATGATGTTATAGCTAGTTTAAAGGAATTAGCAGAAGGTTTAGGGGCAAAAGCATCTATTTACAGGCAAGACCAGCCTTTGGGTACAGGACACGCTATAATGTGTGCTAAGGATTCTTTAAGTGGTCCGGCTGTAATTGCTTATGCAGATACACTTATTAGAGCAGATTTTGATTTAGATAAAACTGCAGACAGCGTTATTTGGGTTAAGCAAGTAGAAAAGCCAGAAGCTTTTGGTGTTGTTAAATTAAACGATGAAAACGAAATTGTTGAGTTGGTAGAGAAACCGGAACAATTTGTCTCTGATCTTGCTGTAATTGGTATATACTACTTTAAAGACGTTGCTGTTTTAAAAGATGAGTTACAACATGTATTAGATAATAATATTATTAATGGCGGAGAGTACCAGATTAATGATGGTATTAAACAGATGATGCAAAAAGGCAAAAAATTTGTTTCTGGTAAAGTTGATGAGTGGATGGACTGTGGTAATAAAAATGTTACCGTAGAAACTAATATGAGAATGTTAGGCTTTTTAGAAAAGGATGGTGAAGCAATAATTTCTAAATCTGTTATCTTGGAGAATGCAAATATTATAGAACCTTGCTATATTGGTGAAAACGTTGTGCTTAAAAACACAACTGTTGGTCCTTATGTATCTGTAGGTGATAATACAGTTATAGAAAACTCAACTATTAAAAATAGTTTAATACAAACTAATAGTAAAATTACGAACGCCAATTTAGACAACGCAATGATTGGTAATCACGTAAAATATAATGGTACTTACGAAACTATAAGTATTGGAGATTACTCTGTTTTAGAATAATTTTTTAGTATTAAGTAGAACACTTTAACCCTGTAAAACTGCGTTTTACAGGGTTTTTTGCGTTTTTTACACCTTGTTAATTCGCATATTCACCTACAAAAAGTTAGCATTTCACAACAATGTAGTGTGTAAAACACTCATTATTAAGCAAATATATGTTAATTGCAAGGTGAACAAGAAATTACAAAATATTTTTTATGCAAAAAGTTCCCCAAACAAAACGCACAAATAAATACATTATAGGCTTATTTTTAATAATCTCAATTTTAAGTGTTAAGGCCCAAAATTTAGTGAAGAATCCAAGTTTTGAGGATTCTAAGAAATGTACAAAAAAACCAGGAAATTTTCAAAAGGATGTTATAGATTGGCGTACACCATCAGACGGTAGTACAGATTATTATAGTGATTGTAGCCCTGAAATGAGTACTAATCATAACTTTATAGGGAGGCAACAAGTGTATCACGGCAAAGCTTTTGCTGGTTTTTATATGCTTGGCCCAGATAACTATAGAGAATATATCACAGGAAACTTAACGCAGACTTTAATCAAAGGA
The DNA here is from genome assembly GCF_900119145.1 of Cellulophaga fucicola. Taxonomy (GTDB): domain Bacteria; phylum Bacteroidota; class Bacteroidia; order Flavobacteriales; family Flavobacteriaceae; genus Cellulophaga; species Cellulophaga fucicola. The sequence continues at coordinate 446,716 of NZ_FPIY01000003.1, forward strand.
AAACACTATAAAGTTTCTTTTATGGTGAGTCTAGCAGATAAAGCAGGTTTAGCTGTAGACGAGTTTCAGATATTATTTACTGAAAAGTTACCTAAGTGGAGTACCAAAAAAAACATATCAATAGATTATGTAAACAACGCAGAAGAAATTAAGCTATTAAGGGCTAGGGCGCCTTCTGGTTACGTTAATAAAAGGAAGTGGATTAATGTGTCTACTAGTTTTACTGCAAACGGTACAGAGCAGTATATTACGTTAGGTAATTTTAAAAGAGACAAAAGAACCAGAAGAAAAATTACAGGCGAAAATTTGCGTAAAGCATCATATTACTACATAGATCAAGTGTCTGTTGAGTTAGATGATAAAATTAACTTGGATGAGATTTATGTTATAAAAGATCTCTTATTTACGTCAGATAGTTTTGTAATTAATCATGAAGCTAAAAGTCAGTTAAGTTCTTTGGTTAGACATTTAAAAAGAAACCCAGGTCTTAATGTTACAATTTTTGGACACTCAGATAACGAAGGTGATCCTGCTTACAATAAGCTACTTTCTTTAAATAGAGCAAAATCTGTTGGAGAGTTTTTATTAGATAACGGGCTAGGTTTTAATAGGATTAAGTGGCAAGGTTATGGAGCCAAAATTCCGCTTGCAACTAACAAAAGTGAAACAGGACGATTAAAAAATAGAAGGGTAGAATTTATTGTATCTAAAAATAAGTACGATACGTATGTAAATACAGGCTTTGAAGAAGATAAAGATTAAGTATAAAAAAACCTCTTCCGTAGTGGAAGAGGTTTATTATTAAAACAAATTTTAATGCTATTTAGCTTGCATTAATTCTTCAATTTCATCGGCTTCTATAGGGATGTTAGCCATTAAGTTAAAAGGCTCTCCTTTTTCTTGTATAACAACGTCATCTTCTAGTCTAATGCCTAAATTTTCGTTAGGAATATAAATACCTGGTTCTACTGTAAAAACCATATTGGCCTTCATTGGTGTTTTTAATTCGCCATAATCGTGTGTATTTAAACCTATATGGTGACTAGTGCCGTGCATAAAGTATTTTTTATATGCTGGCCAGTTCTTATCTTGGTTTTGTATATCTGCTTTATCTAATAAGCCTAAACCTAATAATTCGCTAGTCATTAACTCGCCAACTTCTTTATGGTATTCTGCCCAAAGTGTACCAGGAACAAGCATTTTTGTAGCATCATTCTTTACGCGTAAAACTGCGTTGTATACTTCTTTTTGTCTTTTAGTGAATTTTCCGCTTACAGGGATACTTCTACTTAAGTCACTAGAGTAATTTGCGTATTCTGCAGCAACATCCATAAGAATAACATCGCCATCTTTACATTGTTGGTTGTTTTCTATATAGTGTAATACATTTGCATTTGCACCAGAAGCAATAATTGGTGTATAGGCAAAACCTTTAGAGCGGTTACGTACAAACTCGTGCAATAATTCCGCTTCAATTTCGTATTCCCAAACGCCAGGCTTTACAAATCCTAGTAGACGTCTAAATCCTTTTTCTGTAATGTTACAGGCCTCTTGCATTAATGCCAACTCTTCAGGTTCTTTTACGCCTCTTATGTTTTGCATTATTGTAAAACTCTTTGCCCATTGGTGTGCAGGGTAGTCGGCTTTACATTTTTTAATAAATCGGTCTTCTCTTGTTTCTGTTTCTACTGCTTGTCTGTAATGTTCATTGGTGTCAAAATAAACAGTTTCTGCCTCTGTCATTACATCAAAGAAAATCTTGTCAAAATCTGTTAACCAGTATACAGTTTCTATTCCAGATACTTCTGTGGCACGTTCTTTTGTAAGTTTTTCGCCTTCCCATACTGCAATATGCTCGTTAGTTTCACGAACAAATAATATTTCTTTGTGTTTTGGGTCTAATGCATCAGGAAAAAGAACTAAAATAGTTTCTTCTTGGTCTGCACCTGTTAGGTAAAAAATATTTCTATGTTGCTCAAAAGGCATAGCGCTATCTGCGCCAATTGGATAAATATCATTAGAATTAAAAACAGCAACGCTTTTTGGCTTCATTTGAGCCATAAATTTTTTGCGGTTTTTTACGAATAATTTAGAATCAATAGGATTGTACTTCATTTCTTAATTTTTCAGTTTGTATTGATGCAGTTTTGGCGGAGTAAGTGCTAAAAACTACAAGTTGTATCAAAAGTAATGAATATCTATTTTGATGCACAACAAAAAATAGTATTTAGCCTCCTTTTAACGTATTCAATACACCAAGCTAAAACTATCTTTTTCGCGTATTATTCAGTTTAAAAATTAATTTTGTGATGATAGCCTTTCTTTATAACTTCCGTAGGTGTAAAATACAGATTAAAAAAGAGAACAAAACCTTACAAACTAAAACCTGAAAAATGAAAAAAATGCTATCTTTTTGCTTTTTGCTAACTACTGCATTAAGCTGGGCGCAACCTGCTTCATCATCCAAAAACGTTGTAGAAAGTGCACTAAAGCAAAAGAAACAAATGGAAGAAACTTCTATAGTTAAAAACATTGCATTTTCTAATATAGGCCCAACAGTTATGAGTGGCCGTATTGTAGATGTTGCTGTTAATCCAGACAAACCAACCGAGTTTTATGCAGCTTATGCTTCTGGTGGTTTATGGTATACAAATAATAACGGTACAACTTTTACTCCGGTTATGGACCAAGCTAGCACTCAAAATATAGGAGATATTGCAGTAGATTGGAAATCGGGAACAATTTGGGTTGGTACAGGAGAAAATAATTCTTCTAGATCTTCTTATGCTGGTGTTGGATTATTAAAATCTACAGATAGAGGAGAAACTTGGCAAAATATGGGCTTGGTAGATTCTCATCATATTGGACGTATACTTATTAATCCAGAAAACCCTAATGAAGTAGTTGTTGGTGCAACCGGACATTTGTATTCTTCAAATGAAGAAAGAGGAATTTATAAAACTACAGATGGTGGTAAAAGTTGGAACAAAACACTTTTTGTAAATGATGTTACAGGTATTATAGATGTTGCTATGGTGCCAACTAATTTTAATGTGCAATATGCTGCTGCTTGGGAGAAAGACCGTAAAGCTTGGAATTTTTCTGGTAACGGATCTAACTCTGCAATATATAAAAGTACTGATGGTGGTAGTAGCTGGACAAAAATATCGACTAAAGAAAGTGGATTTCCAATTGGAGAAGGTGTTGGGAGAATTGGTTTAGCTGTGTTTGATGAAAATACTGTTTATGCAGTACATGATAGTCAGTTTAGAAGACCTGAAGAAACTAAAAAAGAAAAAAAGTCTGATGATTTAGTGAAAAACGATTTTAAGACAATGTCTACTAAAGAGTTTTTAGCGTTATCAGATTCTAAATTAAATGCATTTTTAAAGACGAACGGATTTCATGAAAAGCATAGGGCACCAAATGTAAAGCAAATGGTACGTGTTGGTACGGTTAAACCAGTAGACATTGCTAAGTTTTTAGAAGATGCTAACTCTATGTTGTTTGATACTCCAGTTATTGGAGCAGAGGTTTTTAGAAGTGATGACGCTGGTAAAACGTGGAAAAAGACAAATGAAGAGCATATAGATAATTTGTTCTATAGCTACGGATATTATTTTGCTCAAATTAGAATTCATCCTAAAAATAAAGACGAGATTTATTTAGCAGGTGTTCCGTTAATTAAGTCTAATGATGGTGGTAAAACTTTTGAAAATATAGATGGTCCAAACGTACACTCGGATCATCATGCATTATGGATTAATCCGGACCTTAAAGGCCACTTAATTAATGGTAATGATGGTGGAATTAACATTTCTTACGATGATGGCAAAAGCTGGATTAAAAATAACTCTCCTGCTGTAGGTCAGTTTTACGCAATAAATGTAGATAATGAAAAACCATACAATGTATACGGTGGTTTGCAAGATAACGGGGTTTGGGTTGGTGCAAATAATGCTAGAGAAAGCAGTAGATGGCAACAAACAGGTCAGTACCCTTGGAAGAGTTTAATGGGGGGTGATGGTATGCAAATACAAATAGATAGCAGAAATTCTAATGTTTTGTATACGGGTTTTCAGTTTGGAAACTATTTTAGAATTGATAGAGAAAAGAACAGTCAGAAATACATTCAGCCAAAGCACGACTTGGGAGAGAGTCCATATCGTTTTAACTGGCAAACACCAATTTTGCTATCTTCTCACAACCAAGATATTTTATATTTAGGCGGAAATAAATTGCACAGATCCTTAAATCAAGGTGATGCTTGGGAAACTATTTCGGGCGATTTAACAAACGGTGGTAAAAAAGGAAATGTTGCCTACGGTACATTAACTACGGTGTCTGAGTCTCCTTTTAAATTTGGATTGATATATACGGGTAGTGATGATGGTGCAATACAAATTACTAAAAACGGTGGAGGTTCTTGGGAAAAAATAAGCGATAATCTTAAGAATGAAGAACTTTGGGTAACTAGGGTAGCTGCGTCTAAGCATAAACAAGAGCGAGTGTATGTTACTTTAAACGGATACCGTTGGGATAACTATACACCTTATGTTTATATGAGTAATGATTATGGAAAAAGTTGGAAGAATATAGGGGAGACAATTCCTGCATCTCCAGTAAATGTAATTTTAGAAGACCCTGAAAACGAAAACTTATTGTTTGTTGGTACAGATAATGGTTTGTATGTATCTTTTAATATGGGAGAATCTTGGGAGCTTTTTACAAACGGAATGCCTGCGGTAGCAGTGCATGATTTGGTGATACAACCAACGGCTAAAGATTTATTAGTTGGCACACACGGACGTAGTGTATACAAAACCAATATTAGTAAGTTACAAGAAATGACTTCCTCTACATTGGCTAAAAAATTACACTTATTTAAAGCTGATGATATAAGACATTCTAGTAGATGGGGTAATGCGCCTTCTACAAGATTTAGACCTAACACACCAGGAATAGACGTTAATTTTTATGCTGCTAAAGAGGGTAGTTTTATGGCTAAAATTTTAACAATGAATAATACAGAAGTTAGTGCTGTTACTGTAGATGCAACAAAAGGTTTTAACGTGCTTTCTTATGATGTGGCTTTTTCTAAATCAGGAAAATCTAATTATTTAAAAAAGAATAAAGTTGCGTTAACACAGGCAAAAGATGGTAAAACATATTTGCCAAAAGGAAAGTATAAAATAGAGTTATCTGGAAATGCAGCTACAGATAGCACAACATTTGAAATAAAATAAAATACCAAACAGTTTTTTTTCAAGGGTCAGAACATTTGTTCTGACCCTTTTTTTTAATGTTAAAATAATAGAACGTATAGTTTGTGGTTTTTTAAAGTCTTAATTTTGCAGTTCTTTATTTTTATTAATTTTTTTATTTAGTTAAATGCGTATATTTTTTTCGCTATTCTTTTTATTAAGTGTAGTTGGGGTTGGTTTTGGTCAAGAGACTATAAATAGTAATTTAAGTTCTAAAAAAGGAAAACTTTATTTTTATTGGGGATGGAATAAGGCAAACTATTCGTCATCGGATATAGAATTTAAAGGAGATGATCATAATTTTACATTAAAAAATGTAAAGGCTAGAGATACGGATTTAGAATGGAAAATTGGTAAACACCTTAATCCAAGTAGGTTAACCATTCCTCAGTTTAACTTTAGGGTAGGGTATTTTTTAGATGATAATTGGGATATTTCTATTGGTACTGACCATATGAAATATGTTGTAAATAATTTGCAGACAGTAAAAATATCTGGTTATATAGAGAATACAGGTACGGCATATGATGGTGTTTACGATAATGATAATATTGTTATTGACGGTGATAGTTTTTTAAGTTTTGAACACACAGATGGTTTAAATTATGTAAATGTTGCTTTAAGGAGAAACGACCGTATAGCAAAGTTAGGAAGTAGTGTAGATTTTAATCTTTTAGCAGGTGTTAATGCAGGTGTTGTAATTCCTAAAACAAACTCTAATTTTTTAAATAGAGGTAGAAACGATGAGTTTCATTTGTCTGGCTATGGAGTTGGTGCAACGGGAGGTTTAAATGTTACCTTTTTCGATGTGTTTTTTATTCAATCGGAACTAAAAGGTGGTTATATAAATTTGCCTAGTATTACTACTACACCAAATGATTCTGATAGAGGTAAACAAAGCTTTGCTTTTTCTCAATGGAATATTGTTTTTGGGGGTTATATTAATTTAAATAAAAAAAGTAAAAAGTAATAATACTTTTTACTTTAGTTTATAGAAACAGCAGTATCTGTTAATGTGTGCATAAAGGCAACTAGCTCTTTTTGTTCTTTCTCTGTTAGGTTTAACTCATCAAAAGGTAATGTTTGGTGTTCAAGGTTAAAACCTAGTCCTGCACCGCCGCCTAAATTATAAAAGTTTATAACTTCCTCTAGAGTGTTGTAAATTCCGTTGTGCATATACGGACCGGTAGAATCAATATTCCTTATTGTTGGTGTTTTAAACATTTTGTCGTGTATACTTTCTTTAAATACCCAGTAAAAACCTCTGTCGGTATCTATTTCTTTGTTTTTACTATTTTTTGGAACTCCTATTACTTCTTTTTCGGTTTCGTTAAAATAAGGCGGTACAGTGCCGTTTGTAAGCGGAATAAAATGGCATGTAGCACATAATGCTTTTCCCATAAATAAATTGAAACCATTTTTTTCTTCAGTAGTAAAACTGTTAGTTTCTCCACGCATATCTTTATCAAACTTAGAGTTGAAACCATTTAAAGTAGAAACGTAGACGGAAATAGCTCTAACGGTTTCTTTGTTGCTTTTTGGTATGGTTCCAAACACTTTTTTAAACTGTGTTATATAGGCGGTGTCTTTTAATATGTTTCCAGAGAAACGATGTACATCTGTGTTAAACTCTTTGTCGTTTTTAAAAACAGCACTTATTTGGTTTTCTATGGTATTGGCTCTTCCGTCCCAGAAAAAAGCTTTTTGATAGATACTATTTAATAGCGTAGGTGTGTTTCTTTGTTGTAGGTTGTTTTTATTGTCTTTACTTAAGGCTAAGCCATCTGTATATCCTTTACCAGGTAAGTGGCAAGTAGCGCAAGACATAGTGCCTGTTTCCGATAGTTTTTCATCAAAGAATAGTTTTTCTCCTAGTGCAATTTTTTCTTTAGACGGATTTCTATCATTTACATCTAAAAAGTAATTTACATTAAAACTGTCTTCTTCAAAAAAAGTAGGTGCGTCAAAATTATACGGAAATGCATTTGTTTTACCATCCCATAAACCACTTATTTGTCTAATTTTAACCCAGTTTCTTGTAATTGGGTTAAGGTATTCTCTAATAAAGGTGTACCTATCAAAAGTATTAAAACCTGAATCTTTGTTAATAAAGGCTATGGCATTTTTTATGTTTTTAGTAAATTTTAGATCTAAATTATTGTCCTCTTGTGTAATTAATGGTTGTATAGATAGTTTGTAAACGGTGTGTAGACTTTCTAATGAAATTGCTGTTTCAGCAATGCTTTTTCCTGTTGCTGGAGTGTCAAAACCTACTAATGCTAAGCTGGTAATACGCATTAATTGCTGGTGTGTACCAATAAAAAATCTTTTTGGGTTAAGTTTTTTTTCTTTAATATTTACTTTAAGGTTTGTTAAAAACCCTTTTTGGTAATACAGCTCCCTTAAGTAATCTTTTTGTGTTGCTCCTTCTGTAAATAGGGTTTCTTCTAACTTTTGCAGACCAATTGGCGCAACAACTCTTCCGCTATCGTCATTGTAAATTGGCAAGGCTGGTCCGTTTGCTCTGTGTGTTACTGCCGAATTTAGTACCCCTGCATAAGGTTCTGCCTTTTTAAATGCTGCTCTAAGTTTAAAGAATAATGGTTTAGCTGCTGAGTCTTCAATTTTTAAAAGTGCTAAAGAGTCTACCAAGTTAGTTGCTGTTGTAATATGTTCAAGGTAATAATCTTGAGCAAGTTTCCATTTAACATTGTCCTTGGTGATTGTTTTTTTGTAATTCTCCTTCTCCTTACAAGCACTTGCTAGTAATAATAATACAGCTAAAACTCTTAAACTTTTTTTAAGCATTTTGTTATGTAGATTTATATTAAAAAGTCCCTGTAACACTTGCTACAGGGATCTTTTTTATAAAAAGTATATTGTTGTTTATCTAGGTAAACCTCTAAGTATTACAATTTGCGAACCTTCTAGGTATGGCATATTTCCTAGCCATGGATGTTGTAGAGACTGTGTACCGCCGTCTACACCTGCAAATTCATCACTTTCCCAATAGTGAGGTTGTAGCGCTAGCATAAAAGTACCTGGCTCACCAACCTTATCAGAAATATCTATTAATGAACCAAACTCGCCACTTATACCAGTAGATTTATCTTTTGCTAAATCGTTTCTAACAACTAACTCCATTACTTTTTTAGAGTTATTACCGTTTAAATCTGCTTGGTAAATATAAGCTGAGTGTCCTCTAGAGAAAGAGTTAGGGTCTTCTTGTATGTATACGTAGTTTTCTGTAACACATAAGTTGTCTGGACTTTGTAATTCGGCTAGATTACCATCCATATTGTTGGTGTCTGTATTACCACTAACAATCTGTGTTAATTTACCTTCTAATGGGTTTGTAGCATCTAATTCTAATTTATAAACTGTTCCCCAGTCGTTATAAGTTCCTCTTCCTGGACCACGACCCGTTACAGCAAAAAATACATTTCTTCCGTTTGCATCACTACCTTTTTGGTAGTCTACATCTTCAACACGCATAAATTGTGATGCTAATACATCATTACATGCTGTTTCCATTTCTTCGACTGTAAGGCTAGCTCCGTCAACAATCTCTACAAACTCTATGTCGTATGTTTTCTGAAAATCTAAGTTTCCTTCATCATACTGCATATCTGTAGCAGCAGTTTGTACACCATCTGCACCGTCAGAAATTTGCTTTAAACGTAATACGTATATTTTTCCACCAGTTAAGTCTGCATCACCAGCAGTAGAATGATACATAATAACTTGTCCTTCAGAACCAGAAGAATCATCATCTCCACCAACTATAACTGTTTGTCCTGCATATGCGCCTTGTGGTAGTGGTGTTGCATTTTCCCAGGCAAATTCCCCTAATGCATCTAATCCAAAATCTGCAGTAGGTGTTGGTGTTTCAACTAATGGGTCTATTGCTTTTACATCATAATTAAAAGCTTCAGAGGCAGATAAGAATAAATCTTTGGATCCACCGTGAATTTCTTTTTCCCACATAGTACCAGAACACTGGCGTGCAAAATCTGCAACACTAGAGTTTAAAAGGTAAGTTGCATCTGTTATGTTAAAGTTTTTGTCTAGTGATAGTCTAGCAACAGCAAAATGATCTTCAAAGTTTACAACATACTCGTAACCTTCTCCGTTTTTTAATAATCCAGCACCATCTGCACCACCGCCAATTCTAAAATCCGAACCATTAAAGTTTAATACATCGCTAGAGCTAACTAAAGAAAAAGCTTCTACAAAGTTAAACTGTGGATCCATTGCAACTAACGGTTTAAGGTTAGACTTATCTTCAAACATTGTTAGTTCTGGAGTGTAGTCTTCACCATCTTTTCCGTCTTGACCATTAATTCCGTCAATACCGTCAATTCCTTTTGTGCCATCCATACCATCTTCTGGATCACAACTAATAATACTTGCTCCCATTAAAGAGAATACAAATGCTTTACGTATTAATTTTTTGTACATTTTCTTAGTGTTGTTGGTTATTATTTCTCGGGACAAAAATATCATCCAACATTGCTAAGCCTGTTAATACATTATAGTCTTTATATTAAGTTAATTTTGTCTTTATGTTACTACTTTAAGAGAAGGTTAATAATTGTAATTATTCTTAATAGGAATAACTACTAAAAAGACCAGTTGGTTTGTTTTTTAAAGTTGATGTTTTCCTTCTTTATTGCAGATGGGAGTTTACTTTTTTCTTTTTTTCGATGAAATGCACTTTTTGTTCATTTTTGAAGAGAATAGAACGCAAAAACAAACCACTCAGTTTGTAAAAACTAAATTATATTTTAAAGATTTGGAACTTATAAAGTGAAGAATTGGTCTTAATTAGGCCAATTCTCCTATATGAAAAAGAGCTTCACCTTGGTTTACTACTGCTTGGTGATTAACACAAAAAACACACCCATTAAAAGGTGCTTTAATCTCTTTGCTTCTTCTAGAAAAAGCATCGGTAACAATACCAATAACAGCTCCTTTTTTTATGTCGCTCCCATTTTTAATTTTAGGTAAAAACATACCTGCAGTTGGTGCGCGTACCCATCTTCTGTTTGTTAGGTAAACAGTTTCTTCTTTTTCAGGTAAAAGATCATCTGTTTTGGCTAACATGTCAAAATGGTGTAATGTGTTTAATATACCTTGTACTCCTTGTTCTATAGCGTACTCATTAAAACGCATACTTTCGCCAGCTTCATAAACAATAGTTGGTATGCCTTTGCTAAATGCTGTTTTTCTAAATGATTTAGGAATTAAGTCAGACGAAAATGTAAAAGGAGCATTAAATATAGCGGCAAGTTCTTCGCTTTTTTTGTCAGTTGCGGTATAGCGTACCTGCGGATAGTTAGATCTGCTTCCGCCACCTGTGTGTAGGTCGATTCCGAAATCTATCTGTGGAAAAATTTCTTTTGTAAAATGATATGCAATTCTGCTAGCCAATGAGCCTAGCTTTGATCCGGGAAAACTACGGTTAACATCTTTGCCATCTGGTAATTCTCTAGAGAAGTGAATAAAGCCAAAAATGTTTAAAATAGGAACAGCTATAATACATCCTTTAGTAACTTTAAAATGCTTTTTGTCTAGCATTCTACGTACTATTTCTATACCGTTAATTTCATCGCCATGTAAACCAGCTTGCACTAATAGTGTTGGTCCTGGGACTTTAGAGTTAAATACGTAGATAGGAATATCTATAATAGTACCTGTTGGTAACCTATCAATTTTTATGCTTACCAGTTTCTCTTCTCCTGGACGCACATTTTCTTCACCAATAGTAATGGTTTTATTTTCGTCTTTTAAATGCATTTTTTTCTACGTATTCTATAATTTTTTTAGCAATATTTACTCCTGTTGCATCTTCTATGCCTTCTAGCCCTGGCGATGCATTAACCTCTATTAGTAATGGCCCGTTTTTAGACCGTATTAAATCTACACCAGCAACACCTAAATCTAATTCTTTTACCGCTCTTAGTGCTATTTTACATTCGTAGGCTGTAGGTTCTATAGCTAGGGTAGAGGCGCCTCTATGTACATTAGATCTAAATTCACCAGCTTCACTAGTTCTTTTCATAGAGGCAACAACTTTATTACCTACAATAAATATTCTAATATCTTCTCCGTTAGATTCTTTTATAAATCGCTGCAATAAAATACTAGTATCCATTTTGTAAAATGTATCTATAATAGATTTTGCAGATTTTTTTGACTCGGCTAAAATTACGCCTAAGCCCTGTGTGCCTTCTTGTAGTTTTATTATTACTGGTGCACCACCTAATAATGTAAGCTGAGTTTCTATATTATCTGGGTTAATGGAAAATAGTGTTTCCGGAATGGGAACACCGCACCTAGCCATTATTTGTAGCGTCTTTACTTTGTTGCGAGCTTTTATAATACTTGATGACTTTGCAGTTGTAAAAACACCATTAAGTTCAAACTCATTTACTATTGCAGCACCGTGTTTGGTTACTTTAGCACCAATTCTTGGAATAATAGCGTCAAACTCATTAGTTACGTCTTCTTTATTCAGGTAAATTTTAGGTGTGTCCGAGCCTAATTTAACAGAGCATTTGGTATGGTCTATTAAATCTATGTAATGCCCACGTATTTCTGCTTCTTCAGCAATTCTACGGGTAGAATACACACCCAAACTAACAGAAAGTAACCCAATATCCATTTTTTAAACTTAAAAATTTAGTATGTAATATCGGTCAAAAATAATGAATACGACAATGCACACTTAAGGTTTCTTTAAAATTATTCTAAATACTGTACATATTTATAGCAAAGTTTGTTGATAACTAGTAGGAGTCGTAAATTTGTAATCAAAACTAACAACAAATGAGCGGATTTTTTAAATCTTCAATTGGTAGAAAGTATGCAATGGCGCTTTCTGCTTTATTTTTAATGTTTTTTCTACTACAACATTTTGCCATTAATATTTTATCGGTTTTTAGTCCTAATGCTTTTAATGAGGCATCTCATTTTATGGGGACATTCTGGGCAGTGCAGTATCTATTGCAACCGGTTCTAATTTTTGGAGTAATGTACCATTTTATTATGGGCTTTATTCTTGAATTTAAAAATAGACAAGCAAGAGTAGTTAAGTACGCAAAAAACAATGGAGCAGCTAATTCTAGCTGGATGAGTAGAAATATGATATATAGCGGTTTGGCTATATTGGGTTTCTTAGTACTTCACTTTATCGATTTCTGGTTACCAGAAATAAACACTAAATACATCCAAGGCGATATGTCTGGATTATTGGCAGATGGCGAAGGTTTTCGTTATTACGAAGAGCTTACGCACAAGTTTGTTAACCCATTAAGAGTTGGCGCTTATGTCTTGGCATTTGTGTTTTTATCTTTACACCTTATGCACGGATTTAGTTCTGCGTTTCAATCTTCTGGAGTTAGCTCTATGAGAAAACAAAAGCTTCAGGCTTTTGGTAAGGCTTATGCTATAATAATTCCTTTAGGATTTATTTTTATAGCCCTTTTTCATCATTTTAATCATTAATAATATAGTATCATATGTCTGTATTAGATTCTAAAGTACCTAAAGGCCCTCTTAAAACTAAGTGGACCGATTATAAAAACCATATAGATTTAGTTAACCCTGCAAACAAACGTAACATAGATGTTATTGTTGTTGGTACTGGTTTGGCGGGTGGTTCTGCTGCTGCTACATTAGCAGAATTAGGTTATAATGTAAAAACTTTTTGTTACCAAGATTCTCCGCGTAGAGCTCACTCTATTGCGGCTCAAGGTGGTATTAACGCAGCTAAAAACTATCAAGGTGATGGTGATTCTACATATCGTTTGTTTTACGATACGGTAAAAGGTGGTGATTACAGATCTAGAGAGGCAAACGTTTATCGTTTAGCTGAGGTTTCTGCAAATATTATTGACCAGTGTGTTGCTCAAGGTGTTCCTTTTGCACGTGATTATGGTGGATTATTAGATAACCGTTCTTTTGGTGGTGTATTGGTATCTAGAACTTTTTACGCAAAAGGACAAACAGGACAACAGTTATTGTTAGGAGCTTATTCTGCAATGAACAGACAAATTGCACGTGGTAAAATTACTCCGTTCAATCGTCATGAAATGTTAGATGTTGTAAAGGTAGATGGTAAAGCTCGTGGTATTATTGCTCGTAACCTAGTTACTGGCGAAATAGAACGTCACTCTGCCCATGCAGTAGTTATTGCTTCAGGTGGTTACGGTAATGTTTATTTCTTATCTACTAATGCAATGGGTTCTAATGCAACTGCTGCTTGGAAAATACATAAAAAAGGAGCATTCTTTGCTAACCCTTGTTATACTCAGATTCACCCAACGTGTATTCCACGTTCAGGAGACTATCAATCTAAATTAACATTGATGTCAGAATCTTTGCGTAATGATGGTCGTATTTGGGTTCCTAAGAATATGGATGATGTAATGGCAATTCGTGAAGGCAAGAAAAAGCCAACAGATTTGTCTGAGGATGAAAGAGATTATTACTTAGAAAGAAGATACCCTGCGTTTGGTAACTTAGTGCCTCGTGATGTTGCTTCTAGAGCGGCAAAAGAGCGTTGTGATGCTGGTTATGGTGTTAATGCAACAGGAGAAGCTGTTTATTTAGATTTTGCTTCTGCAATAGAACGTTATGGTAAAGAGCAAGCTAAAATTCATAACATAGCAAATGCTTCTGCAGATAAAATATATGAATTAGGTGCTGCTATTGTGAAAGCAAAGTATGGTAACCTTTTTCAAATGTATGAGAAGATTGTAGATCAAGATCCGTACAAAACTCCAATGATGATATACCCGGCGGTACATTACACAATGGGTGGTGTTTGGGTAGATTATAACTTAATGACTACTGTAGATGGTTTATACTGTATTGGTGAAGCAAACTTCTCTGATCACGGTGCAAACAGATTAGGAGCTTCTGCTTTAATGCAAGGCTTGGCAGATGGTTATTTTGTGTTGCCTTATACAATAGGTGATTACTTATCTCATGAGATTAGAACAGGAAAAATCCCTACGGATACTCCTGAGTTTGATGCTGCTGAGAAAGAAGTGACTGATAAAATAGATTTCTTTGTAAACAATAAAGGATCTCACTCTGTAGATTATTACCACAAGAAATTAGGTAAGATTATGTGGGACAAGTGTGGTATGTCTCGTAATGCAAAAGGTTTAAAAGAGGCGATGGTAGAAATTAAAGCTTTACGTGAAGACTTCTACAAAAATGTAAGTGTTCCTGGAGCTGCTAATGAGTTAAATGCTGAGCTTGAAAAAGCAGGTCGTGTAGCGGATTTCTTAGAATTGGGAGAGCTTTTTGCTAAAGATGCACTTGAGAGAGAAGAATCTTGTGGAGGACACTTTAGAGAAGAATCTGTTGAGTTAGATGGTGAACAAGAGGGTGAAGCTAAGCGTAACGATAAAGAGTTTGCTTTTGTTTCTGCTTGGGAATATAAAGGAGAACCTGGTGATGCTGTTTTACATAAAGAGGAGCTAGAGTTTAAAGAAATTGAATTAAAACAACGTTCATACAAATAAGATAGACATTATGAATTTAACACTTAAAATTTGGCGTCAAAAAGATGCTCAGTCGAAGGGTAAAATGGTCGATTATAAAGTGACTGAAATCTCAGAACATATGTCTTTCTTAGAAATGATGGATGTTTTAAACGAGCAGTTAATTAACACTGGTGAAGAACCAGTAGCTTTTGATCATGATTGTCGTGAAGGTATTTGCGGTATGTGTTCTATGTATATTAATGGAGAGGCTCACGGTCCAGATAGGGGCGTAACTACTTGTCAATTGCATATGCGTATGTTTAAAGATGGTGATACTATTACAATAGAGCCATTTAGAGCTAAAGCTTTTCCTGTATTAAAGGATTTAGTTGTAGACAGAGGAGCTTTTGATCGTATACAACATGCAGGTGGTTACATTTCTGTAAACACTTCTGGTAATACGCAAGATGCTAATGCTATCCCTATTTCTAAACACGCAGCAGATGAGGCTATGGATGCTGCAACTTGTATTGGTTGTGGTGCTTGTGTGGCGAGTTGTAAAAACTCTTCTGCTATGTTATTTGTTGGTGCTAAAGTATCTCAATATGCATTATTGCCACAAGGTCAAGTAGAGGCTACAGACCGTGTTAAAAATATGGTTGCTCAAATGGATTTAGAAGGTTTTGGTAACTGTACTAACACTGGTGCTTGTGAAGTTGAATGCCCTAAAGGAATTTCTTTAGAGAACATTGCACGTATGAATCGCGAATTCTTAAGCGCAAATATTAAAGGATAAGCATAACGCTTTTTATTATAAATTAAGAAATCCCAAACTGTAGATACAGTTTGGGATTTTTTTTATGTTTTTATCTAGAGTTTAGTCTGTGTAATTAGGAATGTAAGTGTCATCATTAACAATAGCTTGTAAATCTTTTTCTAAGCTAATTATAGGAGATTCTACTATGCGGTTTACTTCTTTACCGTCTTTGTATAGGATAAATGTAGGTACATGTGTAATATCTAGTCCTTTTTCCTCGCCACCTGGGCTTTTCTTGTAATTGTTTCTTGCATTATCTACTGCTACCAATTTAAAATTTTCCATAGGAAAATTTGCAGCTTCTAATATTTTGTAAAAAGGTGGAGTTTCTCTTTTGCTATCTCCGCACCACGTACCCATAAAGGCAACTATTTTGTAGTTTTTAAGCTTGCTTTCTATTGTCTTTAATGTTTCTGTATCTACTTTGTAGTTGTCGTATTTTGGAGTAAACCAATTAGCAAAAGAATTTTGAGTTAAGTCTGTTTTGTTAATTTCACCTAATAAGCGTTCTCTGTTATTATGGTCTTTTGAAACTTGTGCTATTGCTGTTAAAGAGCATAATAGTAAAAATAGAAGTTGAATTGTATTTGTGTATGTCTTCATTGAAAGTAATTTTTACACTAAGTTATCTAGTTTATTTTGTTTTTTAAAGAGTTTTAAGCCTTTTTTATGATAAAACCGAGTTATACACTTAATCTGAAGAGAAAGAGTTTTACGAGTCTTTAAATTGATATATTAAGGCGTATGTGTAGTTGGTTTCTTGGTTGCTTTTATTTCTTTTGATGCGGTAGGGATGCAGAAACAAGTGGAACTAAAAAAGGAGCTACATTTTGTAAAATGTAGCTCCTTTTGTTTTTTTCTTTAAACTCATTTATGAAAGCATAAATAGTTTTTTCGTTAGGCTAATAATCCCAGAAAAGAAATTTCTTTTGTAGATTACTTTTTCTGATGTTGGGTAAATTTGGGCATTCATAATTTTAGGTTGTTTAAAGTTGTAATTTGGGGTTAAACTTTTAATACATTGTAAATATAGGAGCGGAATGCTTACTATTTAAATTTTTGTTGTGAAAAAAGAATAATTTGTTGTGAAAGTTAAAAATAGGCTTTAAATGTCCATTTCTGGTACATCTCCGTTTATAATTAATGTTCCTTTTGTAGCGTTTTTAATTTCTTCTACAGTAACACCTGGTGCACGTTCTTGTAATAAGAAGCCATCTTTTGTGACCTCTAAAACAGCAAGGTTAGTTACTATCTTTTTTACACAACCAACACCTGTTAATGGTAATGTGCATTTATCTAGTAATTTAGATTCCCCAGCACGGTTTGTATGCATCATTGCAACAATTATATTTTCTGCTGATGCAACAAGGTCCATTGCGCCACCCATACCTTTTACCATTTTCCCCGGAATTTTCCAATTGGCAATATCGCCAGTTTCAGATACCTCCATAGCGCCAAGTATAGTAAGGTCTACGTGTTGTCCTCTAATCATAGCAAAACTAGTGGCAGAATCAAAAAAAGAAGCTCCAGGAAGTGTTGTTATAGTCTGTTTTCCTGCGTTAATAATATCTGCATCTTCTTCGCCTTCAAAAGGAAAAGGTCCCATTCCTAGAACACCATTTTCACTTTGAAACTCAACATTTATATCATTATTTACAAAATTAGCTACTAATGTAGGTATACCAATACCTAAATTTACGTAATAACCATCTTGTACTTCCTTTGCAATTCGTTTTGCTATTCCGTTTTTATCTAGCATAATGTTTACTATAAAATTGAATATTTTTAATTTGATAAGTTACCTGCTTTAATTTGATAAGTTACCTGCGTCTTATCATATACTTGTTAAAAGAATTTGTTGCACTGCTTTCTACAGTCATAAAAAGTATAGGGATACCCAAGGCAACTGTACCAATAGCACCAAAAATTGACCATAAAATAACTGCTGTTATAAGACCAATTGCAGCACCTATTAGTATTAACTTTTTATTTTGTACTGCTGTAATTTTATTAATGTGTACTTTTTCTTTAGAGTTACAACTTCTGCAATTGGCGTCAAAATTATCGCCAATCTTCATATGTAAGTCACCTCTTGTAGCAATTACTGGCGTGTAGTAATTTGTGGCTTTGCAAGACGGACATCTATACTCTAGTTTCATACACTAATATTAAA
Organism: Cellulophaga fucicola; assembly: GCF_900119145.1. GTDB lineage: Bacteria > Bacteroidota > Bacteroidia > Flavobacteriales > Flavobacteriaceae > Cellulophaga > Cellulophaga fucicola. The sequence continues at coordinate 464,470 of NZ_FPIY01000003.1, forward strand.
GTAATTACTCCTTTTTTCTAACAGTGCGCTGTTCTATTCTTTTTTGATAATCTTTTCCTTGAAATATGCGTTGTACAAAAATTCCAGGAACGTGAATCTCATTTGGGTTTAAACTTCCGGCTGGTAAAAGCTCTTCAACTTCTGCAACAGTGATTTTAGCTGCGCCACACATAACTGCATTAAAATTGCGAGCTGTTCCTTTAAATATAAGGTTTCCAGCTTCATCACCCTTCCAAGCTTTTACAAAAGCAAAATCTGCTTTTGCAGCTTCTTCTAGAACATACATTTTACCGTTAAACTCTCTTGTTTCTTTGCCCTCTGCTACTTCTGTACCATAGCCAGCAGGAGTATAAAAGGCTGGAAAACCTGCTTGTGCTGCTCTACATTTTTCTGCTAAAGTACCTTGTGGCGTTAATTCTACTTCTAACTCTCCACTTAACATCTGTCTTTCAAACTCATCATTCTCACCAACGTAAGAAGACACCATTTTTTTTACCTGACGTTTTTGAAGTAAAAGACCAAGACCAAAATCGTCTACACCAGCATTGTTAGATATGCAAGTTATACCTGTTACATTTAGGTCTACTAATTCTTCTATTGCATTTTCTGGAATACCGCATAAGCCAAAGCCCCCAACCATAAAAGTCATATTGTCTTTTACGCCTTTTAAAGCATCTTTAACATTAGCTACTGTTTTTCTAATCATTTTATATAAGAATTAATTAAAAATCTAGATCGTCTAAATCATCTGCAGGATTATTCTCTTCTTCTAATTCTTGATTTACTTTTGCACAATCTACGTTAATAGACAAGTTTTTAGGTTTGGTAAAAGCTTTGTCTGATATGCCAAGATCTTTGTTCTCGTAGTTAGATTTCATATATAATCCCCAAATAGGTAATGCCATAGAAGCACCCTGACCATATAAAACACTTTTAAAGTGAGTTGCTCTTTCTTCGCCACCAACCCATACGCCAGTAACTAGGTTAGGCACCATACCCATAAACCAACCGTCACTTTGTTTTTGTGTAGTACCTGTTTTACCAGCTATGGGGTTTTTAAATCCGTAAGGGTATCCTGTTATAATTTCTTTGTACATATTGCTGTTTGCCCCAGACGTTCTTAAACGCGTTCCAGAACCGCCATGGGTAACACCTTCCATAAGGTTTACCATTGCGTAAGCAACATCTTTGCTCATTACATCTCTTGTTTCTGGAGTGTATTCGTATAATACAGTACCGTTTTTATCTTCAATTCTTGTAACCATTACTGGTTTAACATATACGCCTTGGTTTGCAAAAGCGCCATAGGCACCTACCATTTCGTATACACTAACATCTGTTGTTCCTAATGCTATAGATGGTACAGCAGGTATATCACTTGTAATACCTAATCTTTTTGCCATAGCAACAACTGGTTCTGGGCCAACTTCGTCTATTAATTTAGCTGTAATGGAGTTAACAGAGTTTGCTAATGCCTCTTTTAAAGTCATCATTTCACCAGAATACTTGCCGTTAGAGTTTTTAGGACACCAGGCATCTGTGTTTCCGTGTTTTCCAGCGGCAATACAGTGTTGTGTATCCATAATATGATCGCACGGAGACTTACGTAATTGGTCTATAGCTGCAGCATATACAAATGGTTTAAAAGTAGAGCCAACTTGTCTGGTTCCCCTATATACATTGTCATACTGAAAGTGAGTATAGTTTATGCCGCCAACCCACGCTTTTACGTGTCCTGTTTGTGGTTCCATAGACATCATTGCTGTTCTTAAAATAGATTTGTGGTATCTAATAGAGTCTAGTGGAGTCATTACAGTGTCTTTACTTCTGGTTTTAGACGTCCAGCTAAAGATTTTCATTGGAATGGCCTTTGTGAAAGAAGCTCTAATCTCTTTTTCAGATTTACCAGCTTTTTTCATTTCTCTCCAGCGGTCAGATGTTTTCATACCGCGCTCCATAATTCTATTTATTTCTTCTTTATTAATATCTAAAAACGGAGCAGTTTTATTGCGTTCAGGAGTATTCTGTACAAAAAACTCAGCCTGTAGCTTTGTCATATGTTTTTCTACTGCTACTTCTGCGTTTTTTTGCATTCTAGAGTCAATAGTCGTGTAAATCTTTAATCCGTCTAGGAATAAATTCCATTTGTCGCGTTCTCCTTTTAGTGCTGGTTTTGGATTTTTCTTTGCCCAATCGTTCATGAAACCTTGTAGGTACATTCTAAAATAAGTTGCAAGACCTTCTCGGTGGTTTTCTGGAGAAAAATTTAGACTTAGCGGTATTTTTTGTAAAGAATCTTTCTCTTTTTGAGCAATGTAGCCATATTTAGCCATTTGTGCTAAAACTACATTTCTACGATTTAATGTCCCTTTTGGGTTTCTGTTTGGGGTAGGGTTGTATAAAGATGAATTTTTAAACATACCTACCAACATAGCAGATTCTTTAACATCTAAATCTTTAGGTTCTTTACCAAAATAAATACGAGACGCAGAACGTATACCATCTGCATTGTTACCAAAATCATAAATGTTAAAGTACATTGCTATAATTTCTTCTTTGGTATACTGGCGCTCTAAACGAGTTGCAATAACCCATTCTTTAATTTTTTGAGTATAACGTTGCCATCCTCTAGCAGCTAAACCTGTAAACAATTGTTTTGCTAATTGCTGAGAAATTGTACTTGCACCACCTTTTTTACCTAAATAGAAAAAAGCTCTAAGTGTACCGCGAGCATCTATTCCAGAATGCTCAAAATAGCGAGCATCTTCAGTAGCAACTAAGGCATCTACTAAGTGTTTTGGTAACTGGTCATAAGCAACATCTGTTCTGTTGTCATCTAAATAGTATTTACCTAGTAATTCTCCATCAGAAGAAATAATTTGACTAGCTAAATTTGTTTGAGGATTCTCTAAACGTTCAAAATCTGGTAAATCCCCAAAAGCACCAGAAGATGCTAATAAAAATACCATTACAGCAGAGATAATACCTACTAAAAATAATATCCAAAACCATTTTACAAACTTAAAAAATGGTTTACTTTCTTTTTTCTTTACAGCCTTTGCCATTGCTACTCTTAATTTTTTTCTATTTGATACCCAACATCAGTGATGCCTTCTAAATTTACAACACCATCTACATTACCGTTTTTGCGCATAGCTTGTGATATGTCTAGTGTATATACGCCATTTTCTGGGAAAACGATGTTTTCTTTAAGCCACAGTTTATTCTCTTTAACCGAGCCATTACCCTTGCCAAGCCACTCGCCATTTGGTAGAGCCATTTGATATTCTAGGGTATCTTTTATAATTGTGCCGTTTGGGAAACTTAATTCTGATATTAAAAATAAGTTGCTGTACGGAAAAGTATTATCGTTCCTAAGATTTATAAAAATATTATATCTATTAATTGTGTCTGGAGCTTTAAATGAAAACGCAGCGGCTTCATCCTTATTCCAAACGCCATTTTTAGTTGCTTTGTACTCAGTTTCTACAATGTTAGAATTGCAAGAGCTAAGGGCAATAAGTAAAAAAATGATAAAGCTATTTCTTAGCATTTTTAACGGGTCTTTTTTTGTTTTTACTCTTGTTGTTGTTGTTGTTGTTGTTGTTGTTGTTGTTGTTGTTGTTGTTGTTGTTTCTTTTTTTGTTATTGTTTCTTTTCTTTTTGTTTGAGCTCTTTGGCTTATCAAAACGAGTTAAACTATCTTGACCAACAACATTTTCAAAAACCATTGCTTTTTCTTCTACCACGTTTTCTATAGCGTAGTCTTCTAAGCTGGTAATTTTCTCCTTGTTTTTGTTGCGTGCAACAAGTTCGTTTACTTGGTGCTTGCTAAGCATGTGCCAGTTTGCGGCATCATCTTTATAAGAAAACCAAAGCATCTCCTTAAAAATGTCGGTTTTTTGACAATAAGCAACGCCTTTTTCTGTAAATATTTTAGTGTCTTGGTTAGGGAAATCTTTAAGAGCATCTAAGTAGACATCTAACTCGTAATTAAGACAACACTTAAGTTTACCACATTGGCCAGCCAATTTTTGCGGATTTAAAGATAATTGTTGGTAGCGTGCCGCTGCTGTGCTTACAGATCTAAAATCTGTTAACCAAGTAGAGCAGCATAGTTCTCTACCGCAAGATCCAATACCGCCTAAACGCTGTGCTTCTTGTCTGTATCCAATTTGGCGCATTTCTATACGAATAGAAAATGCTTTTGCCATATCTTTTATAAGTTGTCTAAAATCTACTCTGTCTTCTGCAGTGTAGTAAAATGTAGCTTTGGAGCCATCTCCTTGAAACTCTACATCAGAAATTTTCATCTGTAGTTTTAGGGCAATTGCAATTTCTCTAGCTCGCTTTTTAATTTCTTCTTCGCGATCTCTGCAATTTTGCCAGGTATCTACATCTTTTTGGTGTGCTTTTCTGTGTATTTTATAAACTTCTTCACCGTCTATAATGGCTTTTTTCTTTTTCATTTGAACTCTTACAAGTTCACCTGTTAGTGTTACCATACCTACGTCAAAACCAGATTTTGCTTCGGTTACAACTAAGTCACCTATAGAAAGTGATAATTTATCTGTGTTTTTAAAAAATTCTTTTCGGCTATTTTTAAAGCGTACTTCTACATAGTTAAAAGGCTCACTGCCATTTGGCAATGACATATTAGAAAGCCAATCAAAAACCGTTAATTTATTACAGCCATCTGTTCCGCAAGTACCATTGTTCTTACATCCTTTTGGTTGGCCGTCTTTACCAGTTGAACAACTGCTACAACCCATATTATATATATTGATTTGACTCTGAAAGCAAAGCTGCTTTTTTGTCAAAAAAGGTTCATATTAATTTACTTAACGGTAAAGATACTATTTTTAAGTTGAAAATAATAAGTGAGATGTTTAATGTAATGCGTTTAAGCTGTAAAGTAAAAGTAATACAGTTTTAATTGCTTGTTTTTAACTGATAAATTAGTTGTTTTTTGTGCTTATTTAGGTATAAAAAAAGCCTTTGAAATTTTTAAGTTTCAAAGGCTTTTGATAATCTATTTTTAGATTTAAAATGTGTTTTATTTCTTATATTTTAAAACTTCTGATCTTCCTTTTTTAAATATCTTATTACTTACAGTTTTGCCGCGTCTTAGGGCTTTCTGCTCTTCAAACGGAAGCTCATGCACTTCTTTACATTCTGTAGAGCAGCAATTGTTCATTGTTGCTGCGCATTTTTTGCACTGTATAAATAATAAGTGGCAAGCCTCGTTGGCACAATTTACGTGCTCGTCACAAGCTTCTCCGCATTGGTGGCAATTTGCAATAACGTCCTCCGTTATACGCTCGCCACGTCTATGGTCAAACACAAAGTTTTTGCCAATAAATTTATTTTCTAAGTTTTTGTCGTTTACTTGCCTGGTATACTCAATTATACCACCATCTAATTGGTAAACGTTTTTGAAGCCTTTGTGTTTGTAATATGCACTGGCTTTTTCGCAACGTATACCTCCGGTGCAATACATAACTAATTTTTTGTCTTCTTTGTGGTCTTTTAAATCGTTCTCTATAATATCTAGGGAATCTCTAAAAGTATCTACATCTGGCGTAACAGCATTTTTAAAATGACCAATTTCACTCTCGTAGTGGTTACGCATATCTACCAAAACAGTATTTGGATCTTCAATAAGCTCATTAAATTTTTCAGCATTAACGTGTATGCCTCTGTCTGTTACATCAAAAGAGTCATCGTTTAAACCATCTGCAACAATTTTGTTACGGACTTTTACTTTTAACTTTAAAAAGGACATATTGTCTTGCTCAATGGCAATGTTTAGTCGCACATTTTCTAAAAATGTAATACTGTCTAAATGTTCTTTAAAAGCATTAAAGTTTTCTGCAGGTACAGATAGTTGGGCATTAATGCCTTCTGTAGCTACGTATATACGACCTAGAACTTCCATTTGGTCCCAAGTAATAAATAGGTGATCTCTAAATAAAGATGTGTTGCCAATGTGCGCGTATTTATAGAAAGAAATGGTTAGGCGTTCCTTACCAGCCTCTTCAATAAGGGCTGCTCTCTCTTTTGCGCTTAATGTATTGTACAGTTGCATGCTATACTAAATTTATTAAGTTAAAGAATAGCTGCAAAATTAGATAATATTACATTTATACCCAACAAAAAAGGGTCTTAACATAAGTTAAAACCCTTTTTAAACTTTTTTCTGCTTAACCAACAAAGCTGAAAAAAAGTAATTATGCCTCAACATTGTAGAAAGTTGAAGCACCTTCTTTTTTAGATAGAAGGTAAACACACCTTGTAGATGCAGCTTTTTTAAAAAGGTTGCGTGGGCATTGTATTATGACAAAAGAAATGGTAATTTAGCGCTACAAACACTATTAGAAATGAGCAACGAAAAAGAAGCAAAATTAAAAGCGTTAAAATTAACTTTAGACAAGCTAGATAAGACTTACGGTAAAGGTGCTGTAATGAAAATGGGTGATAAAGTTGTAGAAGATGTAGCTGTTATCTCTTCTGGATCTTTAGGTTTAGATATTGCCTTAGGTGTAAGTGGTTATCCTCGTGGTAGAGTTATAGAAATATACGGACCAGAATCTTCTGGTAAGACAACATTAACGTTGCACGCTATTGCTGAGGCTCAAAAAGCAGGTGGTATTGCAGCATTTATTGATGCAGAACACGCTTTTGATCGTTTTTACGCAGAAAAATTAGGAGTAGATATAGATAATTTAATTATTTCTCAGCCAGATCATGGTGAGCAAGCATTAGAAATTGCGGATAATTTAATTAGATCTGGTGCTATAGATATTATTGTAATAGATTCAGTTGCAGCATTAACCCCTAAGAGTGAGATTGAAGGTGAAATGGGTGATTCTAAAATGGGATTACACGCAAGACTTATGTCGCAAGCATTACGTAAATTAACTAGTTCTATTAGTAAAACTAATTGTACGGTTATATTTATTAATCAGTTAAGAGAAAAAATTGGTGTTATGTTTGGTAACCCTGAGACAACAACTGGTGGTAATGCATTAAAGTTCTATGCTTCTGTACGTTTAGATATTAGAAGATCTACGCAAATTAAGAGCACGGACGGTGATGTGTTAGGTAACAAAACACGTGTTAAGGTTGTGAAAAATAAAGTAGCACCGCCTTTTAGAACTACGGAGTTTGATATTATGTACGGTGAGGGTATTTCTAAAGTTGGAGAAATTTTAGATTTAGGAGTACAGTACGAAATAATTAAGAAAAGTGGATCTTGGTTTAGTTATGGAGATACAAAACTTGGTCAAGGTAGAGATGCTGTTAAGAGTATTTTAGCAGATAACCCAGAATTACTTGAAGAGTTAGAAGTGAAAATTAAAGAAGCTATTAAGGCATTAATGGCTTAAAAGTTACTTTTAAATACTATTGTTTCTTTGTTAAAATGAAGAAATAGATACAAAATCCCGATTTTTTCGGGATTTTGTCGTTTTTAACGCAACCCTACCGTTTAGCTCTCATCTATCTAGTAAATAATAAAATTAAAAAGAGATGAAAAAAAGGTTGAGTATTTTGATGCTTGTAGTAGCAAGTTTTTCTTTTACAGCTTGTTCTTTAGATGACGATGATAATACTAATTTTAAATACGTAAATTTAGAAGTACTAAGTGCAGATGTTCCTGAGACTTTTGAGTTTGGAGAAAAGTATACCATTAATGTAACGTATGCTAATCCAAATACGTGTACTTATTTTGAAGGTTTTGATATACATAAGCATCAGTTAACAGAAAGAGAAGTTTACCCAATAGGTACAGAGTTAGTTGGTAGTAATAGCGATTGTCAAGAAAGTACAGAAGAGGTAGAAGTTTCTTTTGATTTTGAAGTAATTTATAAGGAAGATTACTTGTTTAAATTTTGGACAGGTAAAAATGCAGATGGCGAAGATGAATACTTAGAAATTGTTGTACCTGTTAACTAAGGTAAGCTGCATTTTATAAACCAACTTTACAGTTTTTGGACTTAAACGAAACTATACATGATTGTGTAAAAGGGAATAGAGCTGCGCAAGAGCAACTTTATCGCCATTATGCTCCTATGCTTTATGGGGTTTGTTTAAAGTACTCTAAAAACAAAGAAGAAGCCGAAGATAATTTACACGATAGTTTTATGACTATTTTTAATAAAATTGGTCAGTTTAAGTTTAATGGTTCTTTTGACGGTTGGTTAAAGCGAATTACTGTAAATACCGTATTACAAAAATATAGAAAAGAGGCTTATGTTTCTTTAGTAGAAGAAGCTATAGAAGAAGAAACTGTAGAGTTAGATGTAGCAGATAATTCCCCGTCACTAGCCACATTGCTAAATTGTATACAAGAGTTGCCGCATAAATATAGAACAACATTTAACTTGTATGTTTTAGATGGTTACACGCACAAAGAAATAGGTGAGTTGTTGGGTACTACCGCAGGTACGTCTAAATCTAATTTGGCACGAGCAAGACAAATTTTAAAGAGTAAAATAAGTAAAACAAAGCTAAAAATAGTGGTAACAGTACTACTATTTTGTTTACTACAATTGTATTAATGGTTGTAGGTAGTTTAAAAATATAGAATGAGTAAAGATAATTTAGATAAGCTGTTCCAAGAAAAGTTTAAGGACTTTGGAGAATTGCCAGACGACAAAGTTTGGCAAAGGCTAGAGGCGTCTTTAGACGAAAAGAAAAAAAATAGGAAGGTTATTCCTATTTGGTGGAAGCTTGGAGGAATAGCTGCTGCTCTTGCATTGTTGTTTTTTGTAATTAACCCTTTTGAAAAAGTGGAGAATGTAGCGCCTGCGATTACAGATACAGAAAAGATAGAATTAAACACAGATGGCCAGGTGGTTAAGGAGTATGTGGCACCTAAAATAAAAACAGAAGAAAAACCACAGGAAGATGCTACAGGTTCAGGGGTAATAGAAAGTGTAGATGATATAGAAATTGCTACAACTAAAAATGATAAAGAAAAGATTGGTGCTGGGAAATCTTTAAAACAAGAAGCAAGTATATCTAATAATAGCTTAACAAATGGTATGGCTGTAAGCTCTACTATAGATTTAACTACTATTATGAATTCTTCAGGTGAAAACAATGTTGGCGGCAGTAAAAATTCATCAACCAATATGGCAATGTATAAAGATACTGTTGGGGTAGCATCAATCTTTAATCAAGAAATAAATAAGAATGGAGCTTTGCATAAAGACGTTGCTTCTAATGTAGATTCTAAAGAATCATCAATCTTACAAAAAAATAAAGACCTAATCTTAGATAAGAACAAAAGTGGAGCTGTGGTGAAGCAAGATACAATTGTTAAAAAATCTATCTATGATGAAATAAGGGAGAATGAAGAAGAAGATGCTATAGTGGCTAATAAAGCTAATAAATGGTCGGTTGGGGCTAATGTAGCACCTGTGTACTTTAACTCTTTAAAAGATGGGTCTCCTGTAGATCCTAGCTTTGTGTCTAATTCTAAATCGGGTAATGTTAATATGAGTTACGGCGTTACTGTAGCGTATGCGGTAAGTAAAAAACTAAGTGTTAGGTCTGGTGTACATAAAGTAGATTATGGTTTTAATACCAATAATGTGTTTTTTAAATCTACTTTTAGTCCAGAACATAACAGTATGGTTAGTACTATAGATTATGATGCTGGTGCAGAAAGTATTGTTGTAGAAACTAATAACGACGCGCTTTCTGCTCCGCAAAATATTAAGTCAGAAGAGTATAGTTACGCTGCTAAGAGTACTTCTAGAGAAGGTACAATGGTGCAGCAATTTGGATATATAGAAATTCCGCTAGAACTTAATTATGCGCTTACAGAGGGTAAGTTTGGAGTTAATTTAATTGGGGGTGTTAGTTCTTTGTTTTTGGTAGATGATTCTATTTCTTTAGAGTCAGATAATTTAAAAACCAAAATAGGGGAGTCTAGTACTATTAATAGTTTAAACTTTAGTACCAATGTTGGCTTTGGTCTTAATTATAACTTTACAAAAAAAGTTAGATTTAATATAGAGCCAATGTTTAAATATCAGTTAAATACGTTTTCTAATAGCTCGGGAGATTTTCAGCCTTTTTCTATGGGCGTTTATAGTGGTCTTAGTTTTAAGTTTTAGATTCTTTTATAGAATATAAAAACCTTATCAAAGGTATTTTATGTAGGTTTATTCTTATTTTTATATTATATTTTAACATTTCTTAAATATTATCAATATGAAAAATCTTTTAAGCTTTTTACTATTTGCACTTATTTTTTGGGGCTCTTATGCTCAAAAGAATAGCAATGAAGCAAAAGACATTATTTCTTATGTTGTAGCAAAAGATACATTAGTAAATAAGCTTGAGGGCATTGCATTGTCTAATAAAATTAAAAGTGGTGTAATAACTAAGCAGAATAGTATTGCTTATGCAGCGCAAAAAAAGTCGCTAGAATTGAGGGTTTTTAAAAAGGCAGATAATGACGCTTTTAGGTATTATTTAGAGATGGATTCTAAAAATAATAATAGGTTAGCAAAGTACTTGTCCAAGGAGATTGTTACTAAGGTAATTAAAAGCATACCAGAAAATAGTATTCATAATATAATAGACTTAAAAGACAAGGGTATTGTTGCTTATGATAAAGAATCTGTATCTGGCAGATGTCATTCATTTTCTGACCCTATAGAAATTAGTTCCAATAGGTATATTGTTTATCATTATTTACTGCTTAATATGGATTCTTGGATTAATGAGTTTATTATTTATAAGATTATTAATGATGAAATTCAAATAGAAAAAACTATTGAAGTTGAATACTATTAAAAATAGTATTATTGTTACTATACCCTTTCTGCTTAAAAAAGAGATGAAAATTTATATGTTAGTGATATATCTGTCTAAAATGATATACCAGTTGGTTTTTTGCTTTGCAGCTCTTTAAGTATAACGTTTCGCACGTCTTCTCTTAATGTTGCTTTATGTTCTTCATCTAACTCCTTGGTTTCAAAAAAAGAATGAATTTTTACGCGTAGTAAGCCTGGGCTTCCGCTAAAAAAAGTAAAAGAAAATCGTTTTTTACAATCTAAAAATGTCATTGGTACAATTGGTATTTTGTGAGCAATTGCCATTTTAAAAGCGCCATCTTTAAAAGCGTCTAATATAACGTCTTCTTCTGGCACACCGCCTTCAGGAAAAATACAAATACTAAGTCCTTGTTTTAATCTTCTTTGTGCACGCATATAAACACCAGTTCTACTTTTTGTATCGCTTCGGTCTACCATAATACAAACACGTTTGTAAAAGAATCCAAAAATTGGAATTTTAGACAACTCTTTTTTGCCAACAAAAACAAACGGATTTCTACTTACGCGTAGCATTAGCATAATGTCTAACATACTTGTGTGGTTTGCGACTAGCATGTAGCTTTTGTTTTTTTCTATTTTTTGTTCTCTTTTTACTTGTTGTGGGCAACCCATACCTAGTAAAATTGGTCTAGCCCAAAGGTTACGTGCCAACCAAAAAAAATAGGGGTACCATTTTTCTTTAATACAGAATAGAAATAGAAAGGGGAAAAACAATATTATAGGTAAAGCAACAAGAATGTAAAACCAAATACGATATAATAAGTGTCCAATGTTTTTAAAAAAGGTTAGCATAGGTTCAAAAATAGCAATTAAATAAAACTAAGGTTAAAAAAGTTTACTTTTTACGTAAAAAAGATGATATAAAACCAAAAGTCAAATCTTGGTCTATTATTCTATTTTGTGCTACCTTTGATTTTTACAATTATTTTAAACAAAATGGCAAGAGTTTTAACAGGAGTACAGAGCACAGGAGTGCCACATTTAGGTAATATTTTAGGAGCAATTATGCCAGCTATAGAAATGGCTAACGACCCTAAAAACGAATCTTTTCTTTTTATAGCAGATATGCATTCGCTAACGCAAATAAAAAACGGAGAAGAATTACGTAACAACACTTACGCAGTTGCTGCTACCTGGCTTGCTTTTGGTTTAGATATAGATAAAACAGTTTTTTACAGACAGAGTGATGTTCCGCAAACCACAGAATTGTCTTGGTACTTAAGTTGTTTTTTTCCGTACCAGAGGTTAACCTTGGCACATTCTTTTAAGGATAAGGCAGATAGGTTAGACGATGTTAATGCAGGTTTGTTTACGTATCCTATGCTTATGGCTGCAGATATATTGTTATACGATGCTGAGGTTGTACCGGTAGGTAAAGACCAAATGCAGCATTTAGAGATTACAAGAGATGTTGCATCTAGGTTCCACGCGCAACTTGGAGAAACATTTGTTTTGCCACAGGGAAAAGTACAGGAAGAAGCTAAGTTTATTCCGGGTACAGATGGTGATAAAATGAGTAAAAGTAAAGGGAACTTAATTAATTTGTTTCAGACTGATAAGAAGTTGCGTAAACAAATTATGGGTATTCAAACAGATAGTACTCCAATGGAAGATCCTAAGGAGCCAGAAGGTGATAACGTGTTTGAATTGTATAAAGTATTAGCAACTCCAGAACAAGTTGAAGAAATGCGTGCTAATTACAAAGGTGGTAATTATGGTTATGGTCACGCAAAGCAAGCTTTATACGAGGTTATTGTAGCTAAATTTGCTGATGCTCGTGAAAAATATGATTATTATATGAATAATCTAGAAGAGATAGATGCTGCCTTAGCTATAGGCGCTGCAAAAGCTAGTGCTGTAGCAAATGGGGTATTAGAAAGAGTAAGATCTAAAATTGGATATTAATTTTAGATCCTACTCCCTTATTGTTAAGTAAATTACTTTTCAATAGATAGTAACTCAACATCAAAAATTAAAGTGGCGTAAGGAGGTATTTGGCCTCCTGCTCCTCTTTCTCCATAGGCTAAGTCTTGCGGAATGTAAACTCTCCATTTAGAGCCAACTGGCATAAGTTGTAAAGCTTCTGTCCATCCTTTTATAACTTGAGAAACTCCAAAAACTATTGGTTCTCCACGTTCTATAGAGCTATCAAAAACAGTTCCGTCTATAAGTTTTCCTTCGTAATGCACTTCTACTTTGTCGTCTGCAGTTGGTTTTTTACCATCACCCATCTTTAAAACCTTGTATTGTAAACCACTTTCTGTAGTTGTAATACCTTGTTTTTTTACATTTTCAGTTAAAAAGAGTTTGCCTTCTGCACTTAACCTTTCTGCCTCTCTTTCTTTTATTTCTGTAATGCTTTTGCGTATGTAAGACTGTGCGTCTTCTTTAGATATTTGTTCGTTTCCTTCCAATGTTTCTTGTAAAGCAATGGCAAAAATGTTGTAGTCTATAGATTCTACTCCAACTTGTTTTAAGCTATTTCCTATTTCAACAGCAAAAGCATAGCTAAACTTGTGTATACTATCATTTAAATTTACTTCTTTGGCTTTTTTAATTTGATTTAATTCGTTTTTAAGCGAAGTGGCTTCAGTTTTTAAAGCCGCAACTTCTTTAATTAAATCCTTCTTTTTTTGAGCAAAACCAGCAACACCTATAAAAAGTGCTATTGCTACAACTAATAATTTTTTCATTTTTGATATATAATTTAATGCGAAAATAACTAAAATCTGTAGGATTCTTACATTTGTGCGTTTCTATACTCTAAAAACATAAAACAAACCATTTAGTTTGTGATGTAAGTTAAAAGCGAAGTAAAAAGGGCTGTTTGGTAGGTGTATTGTTGTGTTTAATGGGTAAATGCCTGTGTTTACACAATGCACGACTGGTAAATCACTATTAGCAAACTGACTAGTCTTTTTATAACACGTAATTTTTTAGTAATAATTATAGAATTTGTAAGGTTTTAGGTGTTTACAAAGCTTCAAACAGTTTTCCGGGTAAAGGTCTAATTACACCTTTCATTTCCATTTGTAATAAAGTAGATGAGGTTTTAAAAACAGGAATACTACAAGCTAGCGCAATACTATCTAATAGTTGTTTGCCTTCTGCTTGTAGGTAATTATGTATTTTCTGTTCTGTATCGTCTAAATCTACAAATAGTTGTTTTTGCACACTTTGTTTTTCTTTCTGTTGGGTATCCCAGCCAAGTAAGTAAATTAAATCTGCCGCCGATGTAAGCATATGTGCCTTTTGCTGTTTAATTAAATTATTACAACCTAGGCTGTACTTATCTTCAGTTCTTCCAGGAACAGCAAAAACATCTCTATTGTAACTATGTGCAATGTCTGCCGTAACTAAACTTCCTCCTTTTTCTGCAGATTCTATAACTACAGTTGCTTCACTTAGGCCAGCAATAATTCTATTTCGTTTTAAAAAGTTTTCTCGTTCTGGAGTGCTAGAACTCCAAAATTCAGTAAAAAATCCACCATTTTTTTCAATATCTAAACTGTATTTGCTGTGCACCTTTGGGTACATTTGGTTTAATCCGTGTGCCAAGCAACCAATTGTTTGTAATCCGTGTTTTATTGCTTCTTTTTGTATACAGATGTCTACACCGTATGCAAAACCACTAACGATAACAGGGTTTAAAGGTGCAATGTCTGCGATAAATTTTTCGCAAAAGGCAGTGCCGTAGCTTGTAATTTTACGCGTGCCAACAACACTAATAATTTTTCTGTTCTTTAAATCTATATTTCCTCTTTTAAATAAAATTATTGGAGCATCTATAGCGTGTTTTAAATAATCTGGATAATCGGCATCAGTAAAATAAATTACTTCAATGTCGTTCTTTTTTATAAACTGGCATTCTTCTTCAGCAGCTTCTAAATGTGATGTGTCATAAATGTTCTTCAGTTTTAGAGTGCCAATACCGTCTATTTTTAAAAGTTGTTCTTTTGGAGCAGTAAAAATATTGGAAGCACTACCACAATGTGAAATTAATTTTTTTGCAGTTACGCTGCCAATGTTTGGTATGTTCTGTAAGCGAAGTGTCGCAATTAATTCTGTAGTAGTCATTTAGGTGGTTTCTATAGTTAGGTGCAAAATACAATAAATAAAATGTTAATAAAAAGTTAGACAAAGTGTTTAAAGCATGATGATTTTTTACAATATTTGTCACAATGCGAACAGAACATTATATTGAAGAATTATTATATAGGTACAACTGTGTTGTAATACCAGCGTTTGGGGCTTTTTTAACGCAAAAAAGAGCTGCGCAACTAGATGAAAACACCAACACATTTACGCCTCCAAGTAAAGTAGTATCATTTAACCAGCAAGTAAAATCTAACGATGGCTTGTTAGTAACTTACATAGCAACTGCAGAAAAATCTACTTACGAAGTAGTTTTAGAAGAGTTGACAAAAGAAGTAGAGCATTGGAATAGAATGCTAAAACTTGGTCAAAAAATAAAATTTGGATCTGTAGGTGAATTGTCTTTAAATCAAGATGATAAAATTGAATTTATACCTGCAAACAAAGTAAATTACCTTACTACTTCTTTTGGATTGTCGTCTGTTGTTGCATCACCAGTAACCAGAGAAGTTTTAAAAGAGGAAGTTGTTACCTTAGAGCAAGAAGTTCCGTTTATTATAACTCCGGAAAGAAGAAGAGAAACTACATTTAGACCATTGTTAAAATATGCAGCAGTAGCATTATTGGCTATTTCTACAGGATTAACAGGTTTGCGTTATTATAATACTACTGTTGCTATGCAAGAAATTGCACAGCAAGAAGCCCAAGAGCAAATATCTAGAAGTATACAAGAGGCAACATTTTTTAATACAGCACCATTAGAATTACCTTCTTTATCTTTAGATATTATTGCTAAACCAGCCTCTCAAGAGCATTTTGTAATTGCCGGAGCGTTTAGAATAGAAAAAAACGCAAACAGAAAAATAGAAGAGCTTAAAAAAGAAGGTTACAATGCTAGTTACGCAGGCGTAAACAAATATGGTTTACACCAAGTTGCTTATGCTAGTTTTAGTGAGGTAAACGAAGGCTTAAAATTTCTTAACAAGATAAAAACAACTGTGTCTGCAGATGCTTGGATGCTTTCTGTAAAGTAAAATATTTTCTTTTTTAAAGTAAAAGCACAGTATCTTTGCGCAAAATTTAAAAAAGAAGAAATGCATACACCTAAAGATAGTAGAACAGTTATGACAGATTTGGTTCTCCCTAGTGAGACCAATCCGCTAAACAATTTGTTTGGTGGCGAACTGTTAGCTCGTATGGATAGAGCTGCTAGTATTGCTGCACGTAGACATAGTAGACGTATAGTTGTAACTGCATCTGTAAACCACGTAGCTTTTAATAGATCTATTCCTCTTGGTAGTGTTGTTACTGTAGAAGCTGCCGTTTCTAGAGCTTTTAAGACTTCTATGGAGATCTTTATAGATGTTTGGATAGAAGATAGGTTTAGTGGCGAGAAAACAAAAGCTAACGAGGCTATATATACTTTTGTTGCTGTAGATGATACAGGAAAACCTACAGAAGTACCAGCGCTAATTCCTGAAACAGCATTAGAAGTGGAACGTTTTGAAGCTGCTTTGCGTAGAAAGCAATTAAGTTTAGTATTGGCAGGGAAATTAAAACCCAACGAAGCAACAGAACTTAAAGCTTTATTTGTAGATAAATAATAATTGGTATATTTTTTTTAACCTCTTAATTTAAAAGGTGTTATTGTTATATATACTAATGGGTATATAAAAAATCGATTTAGATAATTTTCTAAATCGATTTTTTTTTGGTTTAATATATGTTTTAATTTCTACCAGCTATTACGCCGCCATCTGTATCCCAAATTGCACCTGTAACCCAAGATGCTTTATTAGATAATAAAAATACAATGCTATTAGCAACATCTTGCGGAGTACCAGTACGACCAATTGGATGAAAGCCATTAAGACCTTCTAATGCTTTTTTAGCTTCGTCTTTACCGCCAAAAACACCGTGATATACTGGTGTATCAACGACAGCTGGTGATACTGCATTAACTCTAATGTTATCATCTGCTAATTCCATTGCTAAATGCTGCGTTAAAGAGTGTAAACCTGCTTTTTGCATAGAGTAAGCAGAAGAAGGAGTCATTTTTACTGCTTGTTTTGCCCACATAGAACCCACATTTACAATAGAACCACCTTTGGTAGCTTTCATTTTTTTAGCCACAGCCTGAGTTAAAAAGAAAAAGCCTCTGTTTAGGTCTAAGTACGAGTTGTAATCTTCTTCATTATGATCTAAAAAAGGTTTTGGATTAAATATACCTGAAGCATTAACTAAGTAATCTACATCTTCTAAAGCATCAATAGAACTAACCAATTGTTTTAAGTCTTCACTATTGGTAATATCGGCCTTTATTTTAAATAGTTTTGGAGTGTCTTCTATTTTATCGGTATTTCTACCAACTACAATTACACTTGCTCCATTAGCTAATAACTCTTCTGTTGTAGCTTTTCCAATTCCACTAGTACCACCAATTACAATGGCTACTTTGTTTTTTAAATCTTCCATTTTTTTATGTTTTATTGTTAATTACGAACAGACAAGTCTGTCTTTTTTAAAGCAAATTTTTTTATGTTATGATTTGCGAACATATATTTTTTGTTTCTTTTATAGGCCAATTGTCTTGGTGTAAGTGGCTCTCTGCAACTGCACTCTCATACAATAGGTATATTTGCCTTGCGTAACTATCAAGGCTTTTGTTGTTTTTAAGTTCTAAATTATCAGCAATTAAATTAGAAATTAAGGCTATAAAATTTTTCTTTTGGTTTTGTATTTCTCTTCTAATACGTTCGTTGTCTTTTGGTATTTCTGATACCGTTTTTATACACCAACAACCATTAAAATCTTTTTGAAGAAAAAATACGTCTAAAAAATCGAACAAGGCAAGAACACGCTGCTCTCCTTTAGGTTTACGTTCGCAAAAGCTTTTTATATCTTTTATAAAAGTAACATTCATAAATTCTAGGTAAGCCAAACAAATATCCTCTTTAGATTTAAAATGATTGTAAAGCGTGGCTTTTGCAATTCCAGCTTCAGCTATAATTTCATTTATACCAGTAGAGTTATACCCATTTCTATAGAATAGGATAGATGCTGTTTCTATTATATTTTGTTTGATCTCTGAATGTTTCACACGGCAAATATAGTATATTTTATTTAAAGTAGACAAGTCTGTCTATTTTTTGCAAAAAAGAAGAGCAACGTTGTTGTTTCGTCGCTCTTTGTGTATTAAAGAAATGTACTTGTAGTTTTTTGTAAAAAATGATATTCTTTTTTTAGCTTATATAAGTTGCGTTCTTAAAACTACTGGTTTTTCAGCAAATTTAGTAGCAGCCAAAGCTTTAAATTCAGTTATGTAAGGTTGTTTTCCGTGTAAATCTAATCCTTCTTCATTTTCCCATATTTCATGAAAAACAAAAGTAGTCTTATCTGTTAAGCCCTGTTGTAAGTCGTATTTAATACAAGCCTTTTCTTTTAAAGTCTCAACTACCATATTTTGTAAAGCAGCTTTAACTTCTTCAGTATACTCTGGTTTACTTTTTACTATTGCGGTTACATAAATTTTCATATTTCTAATATTTAAATTGATGTTGCAAATGTTGCGAATAAATGATCATATCCCTATCTATATTTGCATTTTTTTCTACATCGTGAAAATGGAAACTTTTAATAGGTGTCATCCCTGTAAAAGCATTCATTTTATGAAAACCAAATAAAGGTCCATCATCTACGCTAGTCTCATTAAAAAACTCCCCTGGCATTGTAAAAGCGGTAGCAGGTGCATTCCAGCTAGAGGTTACCATATACTTTTTACCCGTCATTAATCCACCTGTACCATAGTTTATATCTGGGTTTGCAGAACGTCTACCATCACTGTGGTAAATGCCTTTGTTGTGACCTTCTGTAAACACCACATCTATATATTTTTTAAAGTCGTGCGGTACCTGAAACCACCAGATAGGAGTGTGGTAGATAACTACGTCTGCCCAAGTAAATTTTTCTACCTCTTCAATCGCATTGTAGCCATCTGTTATGTGGGTTGTTTTTACTTCTACGTTAGACATCTTGTTAAAAAAAGCAACTGTTGTGTCTGTTATTGTTTTATTAAACTGGCCGCTAGAGTGTCCAAAGTTTTGTCCTGCATTTATTATAAATATGTGTTTCATTTTTTCTCTTGTTTTACTATAGGACAAAGTTATAGGGTTAAATGTTATTATTAAAATAGTATAAATTATACCTTTGTATTATAATTATAATAGTTTAGCTATGGTAAACTTAGAATGGTATAGAACTTTTAAGGCAATATATAAGACAGGAACACTTACAAGCGCAGCAAATGCTTTGTATATTTCTCAGCCAGGTGTTAGTCTACATTTAAGTTCTTTAGAGAGTTATGTTGGTTATAAGCTTTTTGATCGTACAGGACGAAAAATGATACCTACAGAGCGTGGAAAGATATTATATAATGTAGTTTCTGAAGGATTACACATTTTAGAGGAAGCTGAAAAAAATTACAAGCAAAGTACAGAGAAGCATACGCCAACAATTAGTATTGGAATGTGTTTTGAAACTTTTCAGATTACTTTAGAGCAGTACATTTCTACTTTACCCTTTAATGTTATTATTAGGTTTGGCGAATACCAAGAAATGTTGGATAACTTAGATAAAGGCATTCTTGATTTAATTATATCACCACAAAAAGGAAATTCTGCAAGCATTAGTTATGAAGCATTTTCTTCTGAAACTATTGTTTTGGTAGGTGGTAGTGAAGTAAATGATGCTAATTTTCAGCAATTGATAAGGGCTAAAAAATATACCGAAGCTGAAAACTGTTTAAAGCAAGAAAAATGGTACGGAACTACAGGAGATATGGAACATTTGTTTCGATTTTGGCAATACAATTTTGGGCATCAACCAGATTTTAGACCCAACTATATTGTGCCCAACTTAAACTCTATACTTAGGTGTTTAAGTAGTGCAAAAGGCTTGGCCGTAATTCCAGATTTTCTATGCAAAAAAGAGATAGAAGAAGGTAAGGTTAAATTGCTTTGGAAAGGCCATAAAAAACTGACCAATACCTTGTATTTTGCCAATAGAACCAAAACATCTTATAGCTCCGAAATTGAGTTGATTAAAGGTCTTTTTAGAAAGGTTATGGTATAATTTAAATATTTATACCAATCGTTATTTTTTACATATTTGTAATATACAAGAGAGAAAAAATAGAGATAAAAACCCACAAACTAACAGCTAGTATTATAGGTTTTGGGCCTGTATTTTTTAGATCTTTAATAGAGATTGTAGTACCTACAATAAAAAGAGTTAGTACTAACAAGCGTTTAGAGTATAAAACAATATTTGTTGTAACAAAAGCTGGCAAAATATGGTAACTGTTAATTACAATTGCAGCCACAAAAAGTAAAATAAAATAAGGTATTTTTATTTTTTCTCCTTTAGTTTTAAAAATAAACATTGATACTATAGAAAGCGGTATAATCCATAAAGTTCTAGATAATTTTACTGTTGTAGCAATCTTTAAAGCTTCATCTCCGTAACCCAATGCTGCGCCAACTACAGAGCTGGTATCGTGAATGGCAATAGCACACCAAAGTCCAAATTGAGTCTGACTTAAATCTAATGCGTGACCTAGTAACGGAAATACAAATAAAGCTATAGAGTTTAATAGAAATATAATGCCCAATGCAATACTAATAGTTTTTCCTTTAGCCTTTATTACAGGTGCAATTGCAGCTATGGCACTACCACCGCAAATAGATGTTCCTGATGTTATTAAATGTCCTAGTTTTAAATCTATTTTTAATAATCTAGTTAGTATAAGGCCCAAACTTACAGTTAGTACAATAGAGAAAAAGGTAAGACTTAGCCCTTCTTTACCTGTTTGTATTGTCTCTTTTAGAAACATTCCAAAACCAAGACCTACTACAGATATTTTTAAAAAGTAATGTATTGCCTTGTGACTATATGTTTTAAACGGATTTTTTAAAAATAATGTAAATACAAAACCCAAAACTAGTGCGGTGGGGCTATTAATTACTCCTAGCATTGCTGCTATTACTATACCTAGATAGATTAATTTTGGTCCTAAATTTTTCATATCAATTAGATTATTTTGATACAAAAGTAAATTAGATGTATAACTTTTAAGCGAATTTAAAAGCTATCTAGTATAACTATAAGTTATAGTTATTGCGTACGTATTTTTCAAAAGTATCCATAGTCTTAGACTGGTAGCCTGTTCTAGAAACAAAATAGAACCAACGTTCTATGGTAAAATCTTTAATGTCTATTACTTTTAGCTTGTTATTAAGTAAGTCTTCTGTAACTGCATTAATAGATAGTAAAGCGTAACTATTAGCGTGGTATAAGTAGTTTTTAATGGCTTCTGTGCTGTTAAGAGTTACTACGGTGTTTAGCTTTTTAATATTATTTTTTAATAAAAATTGCTGTATAATTTCTCTTGTTCCAGATCCCATTTCTCTAGCTATTACGGGTAGCCTTTCTAGTTCTTTTAACGGTATTATTCCTTTTTTATAACTTGTATTTTTAGCATTGGTAACCAAAACAATTTCATCTTTAATAAATTCTTTAAATTGTAGTTTAGGGTTTGTGTTTTTACCTTCGGTGATGCCAAAATCTAGTTGCTGATTTAAAATTAGCTCTTCAATTTCATCAGAATTTTCACTATCAATTTTAAAGTTTGTATTAGGAAACTGCGTTCTAAATTTGGCTATTACTTTGGGTATAATATAATTGGCAATAGTAGTGCTTACACCAAAGCTTATCTCATCCGGAAAAGCTTTTTCCTTGTCTAAAAATTGCTGGTCTATTTCTGAGTAGATGTCTAAAATTCTGTTTGCGTAAACTAAAAAAGCTTTGCCGTTGTCTGTAAGCTCTATTGAGTTTCTTTTTCTAATAAAAAAAGCACATTTATAATCGTCTTCTAAATTTCTAATGGCTTTGGAAACAGCTGGCTGAGAGATAAAAAGTTGTTCTGCAGCTTTGGTAAAACTTGCGTGTTGCGCAACGCTTTTAAATATGTGTAACTTATTTTTCATTACCACTAAATTACATATTATTTATTGATAACTTTTTTTAAACTGAAGCGGTGTAAGATTGGTTTTTGCCTTAAATATTTTAGAAAAATAAGCATAATCTTTAAAGCCTAAAATATCTGCAATACTAGCTAATGTGTTTTTAGAATGCACAATTAACCGTTTAGATTCTAACAGTACACGTTCTGTAATTATGTCTGTAGTTGTTTTGCCTAGTGTTGCTTTACAAATACGATTTAAATGCTTTGGTGTTATATGTAATTTTTCTGCATAAAATTGTGCCGACTTTTCTGTTTTATAATGCAATTCTATTTCTTTTTCTAGTGCGCGCAAAGTTTCAATATAGGTGGTAGAAGTTGCTTTTGTAGATATTTTGCTATTTCCGTATTGTCTAGCTAAATCTATATATGCAGTGTGTATAAGACTGGCTATCTTCTGTTTTTTATAAGGCAAGTCGTTGTAATATTCATTGTTAATACTAGAGAATATAGTAGCTATACTATTTAGTTTATTAGGCTCCAAAACTATATCTGGCGCATTTTTATGAGAGTAATAAAACGGAAACTGTTCTAATTTACTTTTAGAGAAATGAAGTTCATAAAAATCCTGAGTATGAAAAAAGATATAGCCTTCTGGTTCGCTGGTAAATTGCCAATAGTGGGTTTGTCCTGGTTTTAGAAAAAATACGCTTCCAGTTGTAACGGTATAGCTGTTAAAATCTATTTCATGTATACCATCGCCTTTTGTGAACAGAACGCATAGATAAAAGTTGTGACTGTGTGGTTTGTTTATAACCGACTCATTTTTTATTAAGTGCGACTTTAAGTCATTGCTATAAAAGTCGGATAGTGGTACATTTTGTTCAAATTGCTCTATATCTAATACCGGTATATTCTTCATTTTAATCTAATATGTCCTAAAAGTACAAAAAATGGCGAATTTTGTATGATTTTTTTATTGATGAATCACTGTACATTTGCTTAAAAAAATAAATTATGGCATCACAATTCTTATCATTGTTAAAAGGGAAATGTCCGCAGTGTAAAAAAAGAAGCATTTTTAATACTGTTCAGGGATTGTTCTTTTTGTCTATACCAGAGATGGATCAGGTGTGTAAAAATTGCAATTTTAAATATGAGAAGGAACCTGGCTTTTTTTTTGGGGCTATGTTTGTTAGTTATGCTTTGGCAGTAGCAGAGTTTGTAGCGTTTGCAGTAGTTTTTTACTTTATACTTCACTTCCCAATATTGTATACGTTTTTTGGTGTAATATTCTTTGCACTTTTACTAAGTACAACCAATTACAAGTATTCTAGAATAATATGGATTTATCTATTTTATAAAGAAAAGAAGGCTTAAGTGTACTATGCTGTAGGCTGAATTAAATCCCATTTATTTCCGTACAAATCTTTAAATATAGCAACAATGCCATAAGGTTGTTCTGTAGGCTCTTGTATAAATACAACCCCGTTTTTACTAAAAAGGGTATAGTCTCTTTTGGTATCACTAGTCTGCATAAAAAATGCAACGCCATCACCAGCTTGTTTACCTACAGTTGCTTTTTGCAACTCAGAACTAGCTAGAGATAGTACTAAACCAAAATCGGGTTGATTTTTTGCTTGTATTGTAACCCATCTTTTGCCATCACCAAGTTGTACATCTTCAACCAAAATAAAATTTAATTTTTGAGTATAAAATGTAATAGCATCATCGTAATTAAGAACTAAAAGAGTGGCGTTTTTTATAGCGTGTGTCATAGTCTATTTAGTTTCGTAAGCGTGTTTTTGTTTTTCGTAATCTTTAAATTCATTTTCTGTCATTTGAAAAATAATTTTTGAATACTTGGAGTAATTTATAGCATCTTTTTCTTTTAAAAAATTGGTAATGCAATATTGTGTAAAAGGATATTGTAGGTCTTTAATTTTAAATGAAGAATACCGCTCTTTAGACTGTGGATGTCTTTTTCTTAATGTCTTATAAGATTTGTGCAGCGAACGTGCTAAGTACTTGCACAGATCAGAGAATATACTTTCTGGTATTTTCTCATCAGTTATTGGTTTGTAGTGGTTTTCTATCTTTTCTAGAAAGGCTTTCTTAGACTCAAGTTTGTAATCGTTTTTCTCTAGAGTCATTGGTTGGTTGGCTTGTTAAGTTAAGTGCTAATAAGGTTATTTACACACTACTTTATACTTAAAAAGCAAAAGTAGTGTGCTGTAGTTATAAGCGTTTATTATGGGTTTGTAGACCATAAAGATGCGTTCTTAAGCATAGCTCTTCTAGGCAGTTTTAAACCAGCAACAATAAGCTCTGCAAAATCTTCAGGTTGCAACACGCTATCTTCAGAATCTTTAGTTGCTATTCCTAAATCGATAGACATGTCTGATGCAATAGTACTAGGTGTTAATGTACAAACTCTAATGTTGTTTTTACGTACCTCTTTCATTAAAGATTCAGACATACCAATAACAGCAAATTTAGATGCTGAGTATGCAGATGTATTAGCATTACCATTTAAACCAGCAGTAGAAGAAATATTAATAATATCACCAGAGTTTTTCTCTATTAAATGAGGTAAAATCTCTTTAGTTACATAGTAAACTCCCATTACATTAGTTTGCATAATTTGTGCCCATTGGTCTGCTTCCATATCGTTAAAAGATCCAAAAGCAGCAATACCAGCGTTGTTTACTAAAATATCTATGCTTCCAAAAGCATCAAAAATAGATTTAATTCCTTTTTTAACTTCAGCTTGGTTGCCAACATCAAAGACAGCATAAGTTGCATCTACGCCTAAGGCCTTAATTTCTGTAACTGTTGCTTCTAATGTTTCTTTGTTTCTGCCAGTAATAGCAATATCTACACCTTCTTTAGCTAAAGCCAAAGCAGTTGCTTTTCCTAGTCCTCTGCTACCACCAGTAATAAGTGCTTTTTGTCCTTTTATGTTTTCCATTATATATTATGTGTTATACTGAAATAAAAATAATACTATTTCAGGTTTAGTAGTGTTGCAAAAATATAGAACATCTAGCTTTTGTAATAACTTACAGTGTTGGTTTTTTGTTAAGATTTTTAGAGGTGTCTTTTGTAAAGTAAAAAAAGCTTACAATTGCTTCGCATAATATTTTTTTTACTGAAACTCAATTTTGTTTATTTGCACAATTAAGCAGGACAACTACTATTTGCGATATGAGTTTTAAAATCTTTTTTTCTAAAATAAAGTACACTACATTGGTGCTTGTTATGGTAATTGTAACAGTGCTTAGTACTTTGGCTTTGAGTTACTTAATTAGTGGTGAAATTGCTATAGTTAGTGAGGATATTGCTAAACGTAATTTTAGGGAAAAATACGATGGTACAAATGCGGAACTTACCAGATTAGAGAGTTTTTTAGGGAGAATAGAACAAATAGTAGAAACGTCTAGCTCGGTAACAGAGTTGCAAAATAATTTTAAAACTTGGACCTCTTTTCAACCACAACAATTAGACTCTTTGGTTACTTGGCAACATTTATCTGCATTAGAAAATCTAGAACCATTACCAGCAATTACTACTTTGCAAGACACAATTTTACCATTAAATACAGAGGGTCATTTTTTTTCAGTTGTAAAAAAACAAAGCTTTTTAGTGCCTGTACAAAAAGGTTATGTATGGCGCAATAAACTTACATTGGTTACACCTAAAAAAGACAGTTTGTTTTTAGGGTATGATATTGCACTTAAAGATTTACAAAAGTATTTTACAAACGTAGATTCTAAGTCGGCCAGCTATGCCTATGTTTTTAACAAAGAAGGCTTGTGTATTCTTCATCCAGATGAAAAGTTGTTAGGTAAAAGTGTGTTTTCTTTTAATTCTATAACCCCTAAAGATACTGTTGGTATTACTACTGGTACAGAAAAAGCAGTTGTTGTTAAATCGGAATATCTAGAATTAGATGTAATAAGGTATTTGCAGCCGCTAAAATTAAAACAAGCATCTTGGTATATTGCTGTGAGTTCACCTAAAAATATAAGCGAAGAAAATGTTACTAAAATAAGACAGTATACTTTTTTAATCTATGGTATTTCTACAATGCTATTGGTGTTTGTGTTCTACTTTTTTAACCGAAGAATAAAAAATCAATACATAGAAAAAGAACGATTATTAAAAGAGAAAAATAATCTTATTGTACAAAATCAAATTTCAGAAAAAGAAAGTACTTTTCTTCAGCTACAACAATTAAAAGAGCAAATAAATCCACATTTTTTATTTAATGCTCTAAATGCATTATATATGCTAATAGACATTAATAAAGAAAAGTCTAAAGTCTTTGCTTTAAAGCTATCTAAATTATACAGGTATTTTATATCTCCGCCAACAAATAATATTACGCCAGTAGAAAAAGAACTTGCCCTATTAAATGAATACATTTACTTGCAGCAAACACGATTTAATAAGAGTTTGGTTGTTGTTATCTTGGGAGACGAGCACGCGGTAAAAAATTATTACATTCCGTTTTTGGCCTTGCAAAGCTTAGTAGAGAATGCAATTAAGCATAATGAAGTAACCAAGACAAAACCATTAACAATTACGGTGACTTTAAAAGAAGACGGTATAGAAGTCGTAAATAACTACCAGCCAATTGCAAAACTACAAGAAAGCAATCATTTTGGTATAGATTATTTAAAACACATCTATAAATTTTATAATGTAACTAATTTCACAAATTATCAGAAAAATAAGCAATATATATGTTTTTTGCCTTACATAGTTGTTAAATAAACCATTCACTCCGCAATAATATCCACTCACTCTTGTTTTTTTGTTAGTATCTTCTAAAATCTAGATTTTTAGGCAAAATAAAAATCTTATTATGCGTAAAAATCAGTTCGTTTCTATTCTTAAAATAGGACTGTTTGTTTTTTTCTTAGGAAGTACTTTGGCTGTTTCTGCTCAGAAAAGTACTAGTAAAAAAGTTAAGGAAGAACCTAAAGATAGCCTAAGTAAAGGGTACAAGGATTATGATAAACTTATAGAAAAAGCAACAGTAACTAAAGGTTTGTTTTCTATAATTAAATCTGAAAACGATTATTATTTTGAAATTCCGGATAGCCTTTTTGCGAGAGAATTTTTGGTAGTAAATAAAATATCTCAGGTTCCTTTAGCTATAAATGAGACTGGTCTTAATAAAGGGATGAACTATGAAAATAAGTTAATTACGTTTCATAAAGACAGTATTTCTAAAGCAATTTGGGTAAAAACAAGCAAACCAATGGTTTCTTCTCCAGAAGAGGATGCAATTACATTGTCTGTAAAAGATAATTTTGCAGAATCTATTATAGAAAAATTTGATATTGAAAGCTACAACACTAAAACAAACGCCATTTTAATTAAGGTGAATAAAGTTTTTAATGGTAAAGAGAAAAGCTTTAACGACGTGCTAAATAACATTGGTTTAGGCGGTAGTGTTAAAAGCGATTTATCATACATAGAAAAAATTAAAACCTTTCCTAAAAACGTGGTTATTAAGTCGCAATTAACAACAACGGTTAGTGAGGGTGGTGCAGCAATGTATATAACGTTGGGTGTAACAAGTAATATTGTATTGTTACCAAAAGTACCAATGCAAGCGAGACAGTTAGATAAACGTGTTGGTTTTTTTACAGAAAAACATTGGTCTTTTAATGATAAGCAACAAGCTATGAAAGAGCAAGAGCTTATTACCAGATGGCGCTTAGAGCCTAAGGCAGAAGATGTAGAAAAATATACAAGAGGTGAATTGGTAGAGCCAAAAAAACCAATAGTATATTATATAGATCCTGCAACACCTAAGCAATGGAGAAACTATATTATACAAGGTGTTAAAGATTGGCAGGTTGCGTTTGAAAAAGCAGGTTTTAAAAATGCAATTACAGCAAAAGAACCGGATGCAAATGATAAAGATTTTGATGTAGATGATGTGCGTTATTCGGTAATTACATATGCAGCATCACCTAAAGCAAATGCAATGGGGCCATCTGTTGTAGATCCAAGAAGTGGAGAAATTATAGAAGCCGATATTATTTGGTGGCATAATGTAATGACATCTTTACAAAGTTGGATGCGTATACAAACAGGACCCATAGATAGCAAGTCTAGAGGTAATGTTTTTAATGATGCGCATATGGGAGAGGCTATTAGATTTGTGTCTTCTCATGAGGTAGGGCATACATTTGGACTTAAACATAATATGGGAGCTTCATATAGTTTTCCTGTAGATTCTCTTCGCTCTAAAACATTTACAGATAAAATGGGTGGTACTGCACCATCAATAATGGATTATGCACGTTACAATTACGTTGCACAACCAGAGGATAATGTTACGGCAATTACACCAAAAATTGGAGTTTATGATACATATGCTATTCAATGGGGATACCAATGGTTTAAAAATAAGGTTGATGAAAAACGCGAGCTTCAAAAACTAGTAAATAGTCATAATAACGATCCGCTTTATTTTTACGGTGAACAACAATCTTATAAAAATACGGTTGATCCTAGGTCACAATCTGAAGATTTAGGAGATAATGCAATGCTTGCAAGCACATACGGATTAAAAAATTTAAAGCGAGTAACTAATAATCTTGAAAAATGGACTTACCAAGAAGGTGAAGACTATTACAAAACAGGTAAACTGTATTTGGGAGTTATTGGGCAGTGGAATATGTACAATGCGCACGTAACAAACAATGTAGGTGGTGTATATTTAAACACCATACAGCACGGAGACGGTAAGGAGAGTTACAAGCCAGTTTCTTATCAACTACAAAAAGATGCCGTAGCTTACTTAAGTAAAAATGTATTTACATTACCAGAGTGGTTGTTTTTTAATCCGGTTTTAAAACATACCTACGCTATAAAAGATTCCCCTCTTGGTCCGTTTGAGCAAACACCATATACTTTAGCAAGAGCATTGCAGTATGATGCTTTATACAACCTTTTAGAAGACGAACGTTTGTTACGCTTGGTAGAAGCTAAATTGTACAATCCAGAAAATGAACCACGTTACTCTGTACAAAACTTATTTACAGATTTGCGTTCACATATTTTTAGAAATACTAAAAAAGGCAAGTCGCTTGAATTGGTAGATCGTATGACACAAAAAAATTACGTAGATGTATTGCTTGTTGGAACACAAAAGATCATGGAGAAAACTACAGTTAAAAATAGTGCTACACTAGATTTTCATTTAGATGGTAGTTTTTGTTCGGTTGCTTTAAACGAAAAAAAACAGGCACGTAATATTAATTATACCTCTATGAAGCGTACTTCAGAGATAACATCATACAAAAGACAAGAGTTGCAAAATGTATTGCAATTACTAGAAAAAAAGAAGCGTAAAGGTGATGCAAATACGCAGGCACATTATAATGATTTAATATATCGCATTAAAAACACTCTAAAATTTTAACTTTAACCCAAAACCAACTTTATGAATAAATTCCTTTTTACGTTATTCTTCCTTGCTGTTACCGCAGTATGGGCACAGGATACGAGAACAATTACCGGAGAGGTAATAGGAGCAGAGGATGGTTTACCGCTGCCTGGAGCATCGGTTTACGTCTCTAAAAATATGATTGCCAATGAAACCGGAGTTGCTGGTGTAATAGAAAACACATCTATTGGTGTTGTTGTAGATTTTAATGGTAAATTTTCTTTAAAATTACCAGCTGCT
The DNA here is from genome assembly GCF_900119145.1 of Cellulophaga fucicola. Taxonomy (GTDB): domain Bacteria; phylum Bacteroidota; class Bacteroidia; order Flavobacteriales; family Flavobacteriaceae; genus Cellulophaga; species Cellulophaga fucicola. The sequence continues at coordinate 494,147 of NZ_FPIY01000003.1, forward strand.
GTAACACAAATAACGGTTTCTTATTTAGGCTATCAAACCAAAACAATAAACTTAACTAGTGCAACAAGCTATTCTATTTCTTTGAGTGAAAATGTAGATAGTTTAGATGAGGTTATACTAACAGGATACCAAAAGGTAGAGAAAAGAAAACTAACTTCTTCTGTTGCTAAAATAGAAATGGAAGATATTGAGCAAATTGGTGTTGCTAGTGTAGACCAATTATTGCAAGGGCAAGTTGCTGGTGTGGTTGCTACTACACAAACAGGAGCGCCTGGTGCGCCAGCTAAAATTAGAATTAGAGGTACAGCCTCTTTATCTGGTCCGCAAGATCCTTTATGGGTTGTAGATGGTTTGCCTTTAGAGGGTAATGATGTACCAGATTTTAGCGATAAAGATAATATAGACCAATTGCGTAATTATGCAATTGCGGGTTTAAACCCTAATGATATTGAAGATATTACCATTTTAAAAGATGCCGCTGCTACTGCAATTTATGGTGCTAGAGCTGCAAATGGTGTTATAGTAGTTACAACTAAGAGAGGTAAAAGTGGTAAAATGCGAGTTAATTTTTCGGCTAATACTTTCTTTTCTTCTAAGCCAAATTTTGATAAGCTAAATCTAATGAATGCTCAGCAGAAAGTAGATTTTGAGCTAGGCTTGGCTGCACGTACAGATTTAGATTACAGAACTAATAAAGGAGAAGTTGCACGTATTTTAAATGCTTCAGGTGAATTAGGAACTTACCAGACTAACGGTTTTTCTTCATTAAGTGCAGGTACACAAACAGCTATAAATTCGCTTAAGAATAACAATGCTAATTGGGGAGATTTATTATATCAATCTAGTGCAAACAAACAATATAGTTTAGGGATCTCTGGTGGCACAGACACATCTGATTATTACTTTTCTTTTGGGTATTATGATGAAGAGGGTACTACTATTGGTACTGGTTTAGAGCGTTACAACATCACCCTAAAAAACAATTTTGATATCAGCGATCGTTTAAGCGCTGGTGCTTCTATCTTTCTTTCTCAGTCTAAAAAAGAGTCGTACTTAACGGGTACAGATGCATTTACAAATCCTGCAAATTATAGTAGAAATGTAAATCCTTATTTTATGCCATATGCAGAAGATGGCTCTTTTAATTACGATCAAGATATAGAAGGTACAGATGGTAGATATGTGCCATTTAACTTTTTAGAAGAGCGTCAAAACACGTCTTACGATTTAAAAAATCAGGCTATAAAAGCTATTTTTGATGGTGCTTATAAAATTACAAACGACCTAACACTTTCTACACAATTAGGGTTACAGTTTGATAAAACAAGCACAGAGAAATATGCTGCAGAAGAAACTTATTTTTCTAGAAAAGAACGCGAGAAGAGTAGACTGTACGATTCTAGTATAAGCGACTATTATTACTTTTTGCCAGAAGGTGGAATTATACAAAACTGGAATGATGACTTTTTTCAGTACAACTGGAAATCATTGCTAACCTATGACACTAGTTTTGGTAAGCACGAAATTGAAGGTTTGTTAGGGTCTGAATTTAGACGTTCTAAATATACTAGTATTATGAGTCGTGGTTTTGGGTATAATAGCAACACCTTAACTACTACACCTATTATTTTTCCTAACGAAAGTGTTGCTAATGAGAGTACATATAAAATGTATGAAAAATCTACAGCAGAGAATGCATATGCATCTTTTTACGCTACAGGTTCTTATACGTACGATCGTAAATACACGTTTTTTGGTAGTGTACGTTATGATGGGTCTAACTTATTTGGTGTAGATCCTAAATACAAATACTTGCCATTATGGTCTGTTTCTGGATCTTGGTTGGCTAGTGAGGAAGATTTTTTAAAGACTAGTGATGTTGTATCTAACTTGCGTTTTAGAGCATCTTATGGTTTGCAAGGTAATATAGACCGTAATACATCTCCGTTTGTTGTTGGTGAGTACGATAAAACTAGCATTTTACCAGGAACATCTGAAGAAACAATTGTGGTAACGTCTCCGCCAAACGCAAAATTGCGTTGGGAGAAAACAACCAATACCAATGTAGGTATGGATTTAGGTTTGTTTCATGGCAGAATTAATATTGCTGCAGATCTATATAGGCGTAACAGTACAGATTTAATTGGTTTACGTTCTGTGCCATTAGAAAATGGTTTTGAGTTTACCAACCTTAACTGGGCAGAGGTTACTAATAAAGGGTACGAGATTAGCCTGTCTACCAGAAACATTGTAACCAAAGATTTTTCTTGGACTACAAACATTAATATCTCTCATAATAAGAGTACTGTAGATAATATACAAGTTAGAGAAAATAGTTTTTTACCATCTAGAGAAGGTTTGCCTGTTAACTCTGTGTTTGCTTTAAAAACAGCTGGTATAGATGAAAATGGCTACCCATTATTTAAACGTGGAGATGAGGTAGTTTCTGCTGTAGAGCTTTTTAAATTAAAAGATCCTTGGGCAGATTTTTTCCCTGGATTTTTAACAGAGTCTGAGCTAACTAATGAGGAGTTTAGAGACTTGTTCACATATGTAGGCGATAGAGATCCTAAGTTTAGTGGTGGTGTAATAAACACATTTAAGTTTAAAAACTTAGACTTTACAGTTGCAGCCAACTTTAACTTAAAGCAAACTGTTGTAGAGCGCCAGCCATACAATGGTACGCAAACAGATCGTGGACAAAATTACTCTGCAAGAATTTTAGATGCTTGGTCGCCAACAAATACTGCTAGTAATTTACCAGCTGTTGTAGGTGAAACTTCTGGAACAGGAGATTCTTGGATGGCATACAAATGGTTTGGAGGTATAAACCCAATAGAAACAATGCCATTACTAGATACTTGGGTAAAAGAAATGAGTTATGTAAGAATTAATAGTATGCGCGTAGGCTACAGTTTCCCTAAATCTTTAACTTCTAAGTTGAACATTAACAGTTTTCGTTTAAGTCTTGAAGGAAGAAATTTACTGGTGTTTGGATCTGATTATGATGGCTATTTTGACCCTGAAACTTACGGAAATATCTACGCGCAGCCTATTTCAAAAACAGTTGCCTTAGGTTTAAATGTAACTTTTTAAAAAAATTAAATTATGAAAGACATACAAACATATATACTGGCTTTACTTACCCTTTTTGTGGTAGGTTGTGATGACTATTTGGAAATAGAACCAGAAGGAAAAGTTATACCAGAAACCTTAGAAGAATTTAGAGCTGTTTTGACAACCGGATATAGAGTTTTTCCTGAACAAAAATCTGTAGTTACCTATAGAGCAGACGAGTTGGTTTTAGATGAGAATAGCTTCAATTTTTCTGATTACAAGGATATTTATTCTTGGAAAGATGCGAATCCAGATCCGCAAACAACACCTTATCCTTACATACAAATGTATAATTCTATTTTCTATGCCAACCACGTTATAGAAGATGGTGCAGAAAAAATTGAAGCATCACAAGAAAAAAATCAGTTAATTGGTGAGGCTTATGCATTACGTGCTTATGCACATTTTGATCTTGTTAACCTTTACGGTAAACCATACAATGCGGCAACAGCAACTACAGACATAGCTGTGCCTTTGGCTTTAGAAATAGATTTAGAACAGGTTTTTATACCAGTTTCTGTACAAGCGGTTTATGACCAAGTATTAAAGGATATAGAAAAGGCAAAAATACTTTTAAACGTTACAAAGTTTGATGCTGGTTTAAATTACAGATTTACTAAAACAGCAATTTTAGCTTTAGAAGCTAGGGTGCATACGTATATGAATAACAGCGAGGCTGCTTTAACAGCTATTAATGCTGCTTTAGCACTAAACAATTCTATTGTAAATTTAAATGAGACACCAGAACTACCAAATTTATACACATCTGTGGAGTCTATTATGGCATTAGAAGATGTGTTTGACTCTAGAGTTAGAAACAGCTCTACTATTTCTGAAGATTTATTGGCTGTTTATGATACTACAAACGATTTAAGATTTGGATTGTATTTTACAGCAGATGGTAGTAGTTACAAAGCAGCTAAAGGTGGTGAGCAAGAATTTAAATGCTCGTTTAGAGTGTCAGAATTACTATTGTTAAAAGCAGAAGCAGAAGCTAAATTAAACAACTTAGACGCTGCCAAAACTACATTGTTAGGTTTTGTTAAAAACAGATACCAAACCTCTTATATGGCTAGCTTAACAGCATCTATAAGTGGTATGTCTGCTACAGCGTTTTTATCAGAATTGTATAAAGAACGAAGAAGAGAATTGGCATTAGAAGGTCACCGTTGGTTTGATCTAAGGAGAAGCAATCAAAAAACAATAACACATACAATAAGCGGAGAAGATTTTATACTTATAGAAAACGATCCAAGATATACATTGCCTTTTCCAGAGGCAGCAAGATTTAATAACCCGGAATTATAGTATTCACGAGTTAGTCGACGGGCAATATTTGCCCAATTAAACCCGATAGTTCTATCGGGTTTTTTTATTTTTGATAAAAAAAGAATATGCTTGTAGTTGTTGTAGAAGATGAAGATTTGGCAGCAGAATATCTAATTGGTTTATTAAAAAAGCAGACCGTTGTTCCTATCACAGAAATAAAGCATTTAACATCTGTACAAGAAATGATTTCTTTTTTTAGTAGCACACAACCAAGTTTAATTTTTATGGATATTCATTTGGGTGATGGCAAAAGTTTAGAGGCCTTTACACAAACAAATATTACAGCTCCTATAGTATTTACTACTGCTTATGATGATTATGCCATACGGGTCTTTAAACACTTTACAATAGACTATTTATTAAAGCCTTTTGAGTCTCAAGATGTAATTATGGCTTTACAAAAGTATACACAGATAAAAGAGAATTTTTCATTTTACAATACGGCAAAGTCAATAGAGGCATTAGAGAGTAAAACGCTGCAAGAACGCTTTTTGGTAAATTCTGGACATCATTTAAAATCTATAGAAAGTGTAGATGTAGCTTTTTTTTATAGCGAAGGAAAAAATTTATTTCTGTTTACAACTAATTCAGAAAACTACTTGTATAAAGACACCTTGCGTGATATTTCTGAAAAACTAAATACAGAAACTTTTTTTAAGGTAAACCGAAACTATATTATACACATAAGTGCCATTAAGGAAATAGTAAAACACAGTCCGCAAAAAATAGAACTGCATTTAAAGGTTGCCCACGCAAGCACAAAACCCATACTCGTTAGTAAGTTTGCTCTTAAAAGTTTTAAAACGTGGTTAAATAAATAAGGTTCTATAGTTTTTTACTATACAATAGTCTAGCTCCACGCTCTTTTGATGTAAACTGGCGTACCATATGTAAATTTAACTTTTCTAATACTCTCCTAGATGCGTGATTTTCTGGGCTAGCCGTAGCCAAGATTTCATCTAGTTTAAGTTGGTTTTTGGCATAGTCTATCCAGAATTCTCCTATTTCTGTAGCAATGCCTTTTCCCCAAAAATTATCGTCTAATATAAAACCAAATTCATAACTTTCTTTACCTAAATAATCGCATTTTAATAAGCCCGAAACCCCAATAAATGTATTGTCTTCTTTATTGGTTAAGCACCAGAAACCAACAGTTTCATCTGTTGAGGTAATAAAATCATCTTCAACTATTTTTTGTAGTTCGTTAGCAGTTAAAACGCGCCCTTTTAGCGTATTTTGCATTACAAGTGGATTTTTGCAAAACAAGTCTTCTAATGGTTTTTTGTAGGTTATACTTAAGGGCTTAAATTGTATTCTTTGACTTTGTAACATTCTAGTAAAATACAACTTTATTTTTAAACTGTAATTTGTGTAAGGGTATTGCTAATGTCTGTTATCGCAAAGAATCGGAATATAATTAAATTCATTACTTATAACCTTTATATGCGGGCAACCAAACGATACGTAATGAAAACCAAATAACACAGAGGATTTGTCTTTAAATAATGTGCCTGCCCATTGTTCCTTTTCTGTTTCAGAATTTTCTTCTCCTACTATAGAAATTGGAGCTAAACTAGCAGACTCTCCTTGGTATAGAATTTCGTTAAGTTTCACTTTTTTTTCAGCATCTAAAACAACTAAATGCCCATAATCTGAATAGTAATACGTTAAATCATCATTTTTAAATGTATATAAACCTTTAAGTTTTTGGTCTATGGTAACGCTATAGCTTTTTAAATCTAAAGGAAATTGACTTGGAGGAATTTTAGTCCAAATCATAGGTTTCATTTTGCCTCTTGTAAATGGGTTTTCTTTACCTAAATATACAAAAGAATTAAGGCTATACTTTCCCCAGTTTTTAATGTGTTTTGCATCAATTTTAAAACCATACATGTAATCACTATCGGTAATTCCGCTAGTGTGACCTTCGTACGGGCTTAAATAAATTACAACATCTAAATCTTTTAGATTAAACGTTAAAAGTACATCTAACTTATAATTGTAAATAAACAATTTATCAGTTTTAGATATTTTTGTGTTTTTAAAAAAGTAATCTCTGTAAGTGTCTTCTATTTTTAAATAACTTCTAGATTCTTCTATACTAATGCTCTCTAAATATTTTTCAGGAACCATAGACACACCTTGTTCTTCTTCGTAATCTAATAATTCTGATAGATTTACAAAGCCTGGTGAGTTTTCTATATCACTATTATTAGTTAGATCAAACACCTTAAACCCTGCATATAAATTTTCTTGATCTTTGTTTAGTATAGTGTTTTGTTCTTGGGTAACCTCTATTTTAGATGTAGATAAAAATGCATTAAAAACATAAACGGTTTTGTTGTTTTGCTGTACACCAACCCATTCTCCTTTTATGAGCTTGTTTTCATCTTTAATTTCATCAAAAATACCTGTATAAGCAACAATTTTTACTTCTGCTAAATAAGGTAGTTTGCCTAGTATTTTTCCGTTTGCAGCATCTCGGTAATTAAGTCCGGATTTAGCAGTGACAAAATAGCTTAACACGTCTTCTTGTGTAGAAAAACTAAATAGAAAATAAGGTAATATTAACAGTAGTATCTTTATTCTGTTTTTCATATTTATTAGAGTTGCGTATTGGTTATTTTAGCTTTAGATAGATCCAATCTCCACTCCATTGTTGTCCAGTAATAGAGTCTTTGTATTTTTTATTTACTACAAACAATCTTGTATTCACTGTTGGTTTTTTTACCGTGTCAGGGTTAGCATTACCTTTGTTTATGATAAGATCCAGGTTTAATGTATTATTTTTATTATCGTGTGTAGATGTTATAGCCACTAAATTGTTATCTATTAACCAAGAGTACAAATAATAATCGTCATAAAATTTATCTTCAGTTATTTTAGGTTCTCCGTGCTTACTGGTTATATAGTGTAATAAGTTTTCAAAATTTTCAACGCCATAACTTTCATTTGTAGCAGCTAAAGCAATAAAATCATCATCAGAAGTTTTCATTATATTAATTTTTTCAAAATACATTTTATTGTAATAGGCTAGGCTATCGTTAACACGCCAAGATCCCATAGTATAATCTATACCAACAATATCATTTTTTTCATCGTCATAAAAATGACCTATATGAATTGTATCCGTAGTTATTGAAAAAAAATCCCACATAGTTACTAAGTCATCTCCAAAGTCTTCTTCTTTTTTTTTATCGTTATAAATTTGAACTATTTGTGACTCGTACGTTTTTTCTTTTGCTATTTCATCAGCATAAAAATCATCTACATTAAAGCTTAGGCTAAAGTTTTCTAAATCTAATTTGTCTTTTCCTATTTTTTTTGTGCAGGCTGTACATAAGATGGCCAAAACTAGAGTCGTTAAAATTTTATTCATCCTCATAAAAAATCTTTATTTTCACTAAGATAGAAATACTTGACTTCATCTGTATTTGGCATTGTATATTTTAAAGGTGGGAATGTATATTCGTGAAGAAAAATTTATGACCTTCTGGTTTTATTTTGATGTCGTATTAAAAAAGGCAGGTCTCAGTAAAAACTGAAACCTGCCTTATATTTATTAATTAAAAAAGTTTAATTAAAAGAAACCCATTGGTTTTTTATTATAAGAGATTAGCATGTTTTTTACAACACGGTAATGATCTAATGCCATTTTATGGTTTTCACGACCAAAACCAGATTCCTTAACACCACCAAAAGGAGCGTGTGCAGGATAGGTGTTGTATTGGTTTACCCAAACTCTACCTGCTTGTATAGCACGTGGTACTTGGTATAATTCATGTGCATCTCTAGACCAAACACCAGCACCTAAACCGTAAGGTGTGTCGTTTGCAATAGCAATAGCTTCTTCCGTAGTTTTAAAAGTTGTTAATGCTACAACAGGGCCAAAAATTTCTTCTTGGAAAACACGCATTTTGTTATCACCCTTTAAAACTGTTGGTTGTACGTAGTAACCTTCAGATAATTCACCTTCATAATTACCAGCATCGCCACCAGCCAATACAGTTGCACCTTCTTCTATACCAATTTTAATATAGTTAAGTATTTTTTCGTATTGTGCCTTAGATACTTGAGAACCAATCATTGTTTCTGGATCTAGCGGGTTTCCGGCTTTAACTAATTTTAAACGTTCTTGCATTTTTTCTACAAAACGATCTGCAATATCTTCGTGTACTAAAATACGTGAAGGAGACGTGCATATTTCACCTTGATTTAAGGCAAACATTAATGCACCTTCTATTGCTTTGCTAAAGAATTCATCATCTTTGTCTGCTACAGACGGAAGAAAAATGTTAGGAGATTTACCACCTAATTCCATAGTTACTGGAATAATGTTTTCTGCTGCATTGTGTAATACCGTACGGCCTGTTTCTGTAGAACCTGTAAACGATAATTTTGCAATACGTTTAGACGTTGCTAAAGCAGCACCAGCTTCTTTACCAAAACCAGTTACAATATTTAATACACCAGCTGGTAAAATATCACCAATTAGTTCCATTAACATCATAACACTTGTAGGAGTTTGTTCTGCGGGTTTAACAACAGCTGTACAACCAGCAGCTAATGCAGGTGCTATTTTCCAAGCTAACATTAGCATTGGAAAATTCCAAGGAATAATTTCACCAACAACCCCAACAGGCTCGTGTAATACAATACTAACAGTATCTTTATCATGTTCAGAAATACTACCTTCATCTGCACGTATAACACCTGCAAAATAACGGAAGTGATCTATACAGTAAGGAATATCTGCTGCACGGGCTTCACGAATTGGTTTACCATTGTCTATAGTTTCTAGAGTAGCCAAATACTCAAGGTTATCTTCCATAACCTGAGCAATTTTTAATAACGCATTGCTACGTTCTGTTGCAGAAGAATTGCTCCAAGCAGGGAACGCCTCATGTGCTGCATCTAAAGCAAGGTCTATATCTTCTTGTGTAGAGCGGGCAGCTTGGGTAAATACTTTACCATCTACTGGAGATCTGTTTTCAAAATATTGCCCTTTTATTGGGTCAACAAATTTACCTCCGATAAAGTTACCATACTTCGCTTTAAATTCGGGTTTAGTTACATTTGCCATAAATATATTTTTTTAAATGCCTGATAAAACAAGCGTTTGTAATTATGATGCAAATGTATAATGGAGTAGAAGCTTCTTATTTATTGATATGGCTCAAAAACTTATGAAAAAAGCTCAAAATAACTCTTTTTAATTTCTAACTTATTTTAGATTAATGATAATCAGGTATTTACGTGTATTTGTAATTTTTTAAATATCTGTTGGACTAATTCCGAACTTGTTTTTAAAGGCTATACTAAAGTTAGACAGGTTGTTATAGCCAATATCTAAATAAATATCTGAAGCCTTTAAGTCGCCACTTTGTAAAAGTTCTTTTGCTTTCTGCAGGCGCTTATCTTTTAACCACTTTCCTGGGGCTTCTTTGTACTCTGCAGTAAAATGTCTTTTAAAGGTAGATAAGCTCATATTACACAAGAATGCAATCTCTTCTAGCTTTAAGTTAGAGTGTACATTGTCTTCTACAATACTTTTAAATGGTGAAACCTCTTTAGATATTAAGGCGTGCAAGTAATGCTCAAACACACTACCATATTTATCTAGTAAATAAAGTAGTATTTCTTCAAATTTTAAAGCTAGCATTGCGTCGCAATACCTACTATCTTCAAAAGATTTAGAAGATAAAGAGCTTATAAATGATGCAATATAATCATCGTTTTCAATCACAAAATAAGGCACTTTTTCTTGGTACGGCTTAACGTCTTTGGTGTATTTGCTTAAAAAATCGGTTAGTTTTTTTTCAGAGAAAAAAAACAATTTGCAATAGTAAATAGTTTCTGTATCTAGTAACTCTGTCCAAAGCCAGTTCCCTTTTTTTAAAAGTAAAGACTGTTCGCTATTAACTGCTTTAGAGGTATTAGCAAAATGCACTTGTTTTTTTCCTACTTGGAGAAAGCTAAACATATTCATACTTAAATTGACCTTGCTTTTTACAACATCGTTAGTCATTTTAAAATCGTACACAAAAATGTCTTTGCTTTTTAATGGTGTATCAAAGTAAATTTCAGGTATGTTATCTATAGGCATTTAATAATCTATTTTGTATTATTCTTTAGTGTAGAGAGCGTTAAATTGCTCAGATTTTCCGGCAGACATAAGAAATATCATCCCTATATCATCTGTTGCTCTGTTTAGTAATAATTGGTTGTCTTTTGTAAGTCCTATCTTGTACTTATTATCTTTTGTAAAAAAGAATATAAAAGGAACACCAACTATTTTAATTTGTCTTTTTACAGAGAAATGATTGTCTCTAATTCTGCCTCTTAACATTCTTTGGGAAACTAGAACATTTTTATACCATAATTTGGCTTCTATTCTATGTTTGTTCTTTGCTTTTAATTCTACTTTATGATCTTCCCAGTTGGGTATGGTATCTTTTTTTAAAAACTTCATTTGTTTCCATAAAGAAGTGTATTCAGTTTCTAATTTATTTTTTGCTACATTAGAGTAAGTCCCGTTAATTTTATTAATAGTAGCATTATTAAGTTCTATTACATCTTCAGTTGCAGTAGATTTTATAGAAATACAACTACTAGAGAATGTGACTAAAATAAGTAATAGTATTTTAAAAATTTTCATATTAATAGTAGTAGGTTATATTTTATTTAGGTTCTTCTTTTTCCCAATAAGTACTCTTTTCTTTTTTCTGCTTATAATATGCTATAAAAATTAATGACAACGGAAAAAATAGTATAATCAAAATCCATTTTAAGATATTAGAAAACAGTTTAATCATCTCTTATTTTTAGATATTAATCTTTCTTTTCTGTCTTAAACAGTTTATCCCAAAAAAAAGTATAGAAGCCATAATTTTTAAAAAATAAATGGTGATGATTTTTATGAAAATTATTAGTTGTAAAAATTAAGAAATACGGATTGTTAGCACTGTTATTTAAATGTGTTACAACGCCATAAAACCAATTGAAAATAAGAAATATTATAAAGCCATAAATAGATACTGGCAATACAATTGCAATTACGGTTATCAATACACCAAACAAAACAGACTCCCAAGGAGACATATAATACAAGCTTACACAATTAAAACTCTCTGTATGTTCATGGTGTTTTAAATGAATTTTTTTTAAAATAGGTATGTTATGAGAAGCCCAATGCAAAAGATACATTAAAAGATCCATAACAATAAAAAGTAGTATAAAAGTTAGCCACATATTTAAGCTAGAAAATGTAATTATATTCTTTGTCCATAATATATAACCAGGAATAGCAATTGCAATATTTATAAATAGGGTAAGTAAAGAAGATAAAACTTCTTTTTTATTAATAGTTGTTTGGTGTTTAAAAGCTTTATTCCAAAAATAGCTAATACCTATGTTTGCTAGATAGGCAACTATATTTAGGAACACTACTAAAGAGAAAAAGGTATAAGGTTCTTTTAAATTCATCACTATTTTAATTCTATAGCTTATAAATTGTTTGCTAAGAACGCTTTTTTATAAGTCTTAGCAGGTTATTTGTACTATTTATTTCCGTTACGATCTATATAACCAATGTTATTATTTTGATCTTTAAATAAAGCTAAATTCCATTGTTTAGACTTCTGGAAATAGAGTTTTTCATAATTAGTACAAGGTTACGGCAATGGTTAGTTTCATAAATTAAAGGTAATAAGCTATGAATTAATAACTTGGACCAAGCTTTTTATTTATACCTCATTTTCGCGGTTAGTAAGGTAGATTTACCGTTACAAATTTGGTTTACTATTGAGATTGAGTTTTTGTAATCTTTTTTTGATATTAAAATCTCTATTATACAATTACTTCTTTTATCTACAAATCTAAAGACAGGTTCTAAACCTCCATCTTTGTTTTTAATTTTCCACTTTTCGCTGTTAAGTGATGACGTATCTAAAACAGCAATTCCTTTTTTATCTTTTTGTGACTTCCAGTCTACTAAGGTTTCAATTCGGTACTCAATAGAGCTGCTATCTATAGATTTTATTAATAAAGCATTTGTTAAAGTCTTATTGTCTTTTGCTCCAATACCTGTAAAATTTGCAACTTGGTTGTTTCCTAAAATATTTTTGTAGAGCAATTTACCGTCAATTTCTAAGCCATTATTTTTTTCTGTTTTTAAATCTTTGTTCTGCGCTTTAGAAGAAAAACACAGGACTAAAGCTAAAATGTATATTAAGTTTTTCATAATTAGTACAAGCTCATGGCAACGGTTAATGGTATAATTAAAGGTAACAAACTATGAATTAATAATTTATAAGAATTTTGTTTTATCTTTTTGTGTTGATTATAACCATTGTTTTATAGTTACTTTTCCGTTTGCTTTAAAACCCAATCTATAAGTTCATCTTTATTTAAAGCATCCCAGGTAGACTGGGTATTCTTTTTTAACGATGTATTATCTTCAGGTTGTAAAACAATTAATTCGGTGTTTTTATTTCCCTGTAGTTCTAACTCAGCTAAAAAACTAACTATATCTGTAGCGTTATTCTCGTACAAGGTTCTTAGCTGCTTTGTTAACTTATATTTTATAGAAGGTTCTATATAGGCTCTAATAGCGTAATTTTTATAAATGGTTACATTTTTGTTTTTTTCATCAAAGTAACTGTATGATGAGAAATTTTTATAACTCTCTGGATTGGTTTTGGGTGTGCCTTTTAAATGTGTTTCTAACAAATAATTTATAAATTTTGGTTCCCAAAGGTCAATTCTGTTAATTCTAATATCACGCTTATGTTGGTGCCATTTTCTTGTAAAATCTAACGTAAAATTGCAAATGACAATACCTTTTATGTTAAGTTGAAATTGAGATTGACTCTCTTTCATAAATTTAATATACCGCATAGCTCTATGCCCAACTAAACTAGCTCCCAAGAAGAAAACATTTTTATTTGGCAAATTGTACGTGGTAAAGGCTTTATGTATTAGCTTATGCGCAGAAACCATAGATGATTTAGAAAAATAAAAGTCAAGAGGAATTTCGGTTGAAACAGATAGTACTGCAAAGTTTTTTTTATATGCTTGATTATACATTTGTTTTGAACTCCTATTTTTCTTGTCGTACATAGAGTCCTCTAGGAAAATAAGTACACCTTTAATTTCTTTATTTTCAGGAAGCATTAGCGTATAACCTTTCTGAATAAAAGGTAAAAAATCATTTTCTCCAGGGCCAACTCTTAGACTGTCATTTTTTACAGGCTCATAATAGTCAATTATTTTCTGAGAAAGACAATTTATACTAGAAAGAGTAAAAAGCAGTAACAAGAATAGCTTAATAGGTGTTTTCATTTGTGGTTGCTTTATCTTAGCTATTTGTTAGCTAATGGTATTCAATATATTCTCTGTTTATAAATTTTAAAACCTCTTCAAGTTTACTGTGAATATCATAAACTTTCATAGTTCTGTTTCCGTTAATTAAAGTTCCTTTATCTAGTTTTTTCCTTTTTTGATTATTGCAAGAAATTAATACAATTCAGATTAACAGTAATTTTAATTTGTTCATTTGTGTGTATTGTAGCCTGTGGTTTTATGTTTAAACATAGCAAGTAAAAAACTAGTTTTTACAACCTAAGAACTAGCTGTAATAATACCCCAAATTAAGGAATAATTTATTAATTTTTTATTTTGAGTTCTGTATTGGTAGTAGTTATTTTAATGCTTCTCCTAAAACAGATACCTTTTTTAACCATTTATCTCTAAAACCTGAGCTTGAATTTTTAATTGCTGCAATGTAAGTTACTTTAACAGGGCTTATTCCGCAAAATTGTAAAGTCCCTTTTTTAAACTGATTTATGGCTGGTCTTTTCATAATTAGAAAATCGTACCATTTTGGTGTGTCAGCTGTAATAATTAAACGTGCCGATTTTCCTTTCAAGAGTTTTTCTGGTAACGGTTTTCCCTCAATAGGCAGGTAGGTAATTCCAGGCAAAAATATTCTGTCAATAAAACCTTTCATTAATGCAGGGTAACCATACCACCACATTGGAAATACCCATACAACATGGTCAGCTTTTTTAATTTTGTCAATTGCATCAATTAAATTGGGTTCTAATTCCATTCTTTTCCGATAACCAAATGCTAAATTGGGATTAAACTCCAATTCAGAAATATTAATTTGGGTCAATGTTGCATCTGTTTTATTTGCACCTTTTATATAGGCTTCTGATAAAGCATAGTTAAAACTCTCTTTATCAGGGTGTCCATTAATTATTAAAACTTGTTTCATATTTGTTCTATGTTTTTTACAAAGAACTACACAATTAGTTTTTTAAGAAAGGACATATGTCTAATTTGAAATAGACTTTCTTATGCGGCTTAAATGTCTTTGAGTAATACCTAAATATGAAGAAAGGAAATTAAGAGGAATTAACTGCAAGAATTCTGGTTGATTCATAAGTAAATCACGATAGCGTTTTTCTGCTGTTTCTTTTTGTAACAAGAAAATTCTTTTTTCCATTTTAATATATTCTTGTTCTGCAATTAATTTAAAAAATTTTAACCAATTGGTGCTAGATTGCTCTAACTTTAAAATTTCATTTCTTGATATTGTTAACATCTCAATATCGGTTAGCGCTTGTATATTCTCTACTGTTTTGTTTTGAGATAAAAAAGAAGAATAGGCACTCACAAATGAATTGGAAAATGTAAAGCAATATGTTACTTCTTCCTCTATTGACGAATGGTAAAATGACCTAAATAATCCTGAAGTTACAAAACCGACTTCTTTACAAGTTTGACCTTCTTTGATATAAAAATCATCTTTTTTCAATTTTTTAAGAACTACCTTTTTTTCAAAAAAATCAATTTCATCTGGGGTAAGTATATCAAATGTTTCTAAATAGTTCCTCATTTTGTTTAATTACTGTTACCCCTTATTAGGCCCTTAATTTGGAGTTGCTTTATACCTTAGCTCTTTGTAAAGTAGCATTATTTTTGTTTCGGTTTATGCTTTTTTATCAGTAAACTTTCTCCTTAAGAATTTCTACTTTTTCAATTTTCCAATTACCCTCAGTTTTATTCCATTCATAAGTTCCTTCTCTTTCAATAGTCCACTTCTTTGTAAAAAAGAAAAATACTGTAATTGATACGGTTGCCTGTTGAATTAAATTTTCTGTAAATCGATTTCCCTCAATAGAATAATTTTTTCTTTCGTACTTACTCTTTAAGGTTTTTAATCGACTAAAATAAACTATGGTATCTTTTGTTAATTGCTTTTTGTCAATTATTTTTCCATTGAATTGTTTGTATGTTAATTTTTCTGAAAAAATATTAATATAATCATCAAATTGTTTCTGTTCTATTGCTTCAGAAGAACGCAGGTGTATTGTATCTATCTCATTTAGAGTTTTTCAGTGTCAGTCTTAATCATTTTAGTCTGTCTATATATGTGTTTTTTTTGCATTACCGCAAACGTGTTGTGTACTGGCTTTAATCATTTTTCTTCCCACTCTAAATTCAAGTATAGCAAGGAGTAATACTATTGCAATTTCAATTAAGATATATACCCACCCTAAATTAGTAATTGTCCCAAAATGATAAAACATGAACCCTATTGATATACAACAATATATTAAATTCAGTACTGCGATTCCTTTTAAGAGTTGTCCAGTTCTTTGATGTGTTTTTCGATAACAATAGAAATCATAGGTTGCAAAGAATATTGGCATTATGGTAAGAAGATATAATGTTGAAGAAGGAATTCCAAAGATTATTTCAAATTTAACCAATACAACTCCTAATAAAAAGGCTGATAGAATTGCTCCAAATCCGTCTATCAAAAAGAGTTTTTTCGGATTCAGTTCAGCTTTAGTTATTAAATGTTCAATTAGCATATTCTAACTCCTATTCTGGTTTTTCTGCGCTTGCACTACGTTCAGTATAAGAAACGTAGGGCAGGTGATAAGCACTATCGTTTCGGTTTATATTTAGCGGACTTTGTTAATATTCACAGACCTTTCGGTTTAGCACAAACGCCCTATGTTTTTATACCGTGTTAGCAATTCGGCCTTTATTCCATTCATTTTTCTTCATAATGTAAAAGTTATGAGGAAGATTCTCGTAATCAAATTTATTAACTTTGGACATTCTATTTTTTTTCAGCTTCATTAAGTGTTTTAATCGGATTATTTCCTAAATAAGTATGCACTTCTGGTTCGGAGTCAAGTTCAAACATTTCTTGAGTATCTTGTTCCTATTTTTCTTACAATTTAAAACTATTTTTTATATTAGAAATATGTATTTGTGTAATTGCACCAAAATAGCATATTGTTGGTATGTTTTTGTGTAGGGTTACAATAACAGTTATATTTTTACTAGACTTAAAATTAAACGCAGATCTACTAGCTAGTCCTACTTTTGTTTCTACTTTTACATAGAATTATAAAAGGTTTAGATGTTAGATTATGTGGTAATTGGTGGTGCACAAGCTGGGTTAGCTATGGCGTACCATTTAAAAATGATGAAAAAAGAGTTTGTTGTACTAGATGGCGAAAAAGAAATTGGAGCTTCTTGGTTAAATAGATGGGACTCTTTAAAATTATTTACACCAACCCAATATAATCACTTACCTGGTTTAAAATTTAATGCCCCTAAAGGCCATTACCCAACCAAAGTAGAAGTTGCCAATTACTTTAAATTATATGTAAAAGAGTTTGCTATACCGGTACAGTTAAACACATTGGTTACTGCGGTACGCAAAACAGAAGAAGGTTTTTTTATTACCCATAAAGATGGCGAGTTAGCGGCTAAGAATGTAGTTATTGCCACAGGGCCTTTTCATACACCATATACACCGCCTTGCAACACAAAAATTGCAGACAACGTATTGCAAATGCATAGCAACTATTACAAGGGTGTACACCAATTGCAAGACGGTGACGCTTTAGTTGTTGGTGGCGGGGATTCTGGATACCAAATATTAAACGAGATCTCTAAGGATGCTTCTAGAACGGTTTATTTTTCTGGGGATACTACAGTAAAATCTATACCGCAACACTTTTTGGGTAAAACAATTTGGTGGTGGTTTACCTTGGTTGGTTTTTTAAGCTATAGCAAGTATAGTTGGATCGGGAAAAAAATAAACTCGTCTACCCAACCCGTTATAGGTACAGATGTTAAAGAAATTCTTTCTAGAAAAAATGTAATATCGGTTGGTAGAACAAAAGATGCCTTGCAAAACGAGATTGTGTTTAAAACCAAAAAAGTTTCTACCATTAAAAACATTGTATGGGCAACAGGCTACAGACCCAATTTTAAGTGGATTGAAGGTCTTGAGCTAGATGCAGATAGTTACCCTAAAAATTACAGAGGCGTTAGTAATATTACTGGCTTGTATTTTATTGGCTTACCGTGGATGTTTACACGTGGTTCTGCTACTTTAGGTGGCGTGTCTAAAGATGCTAGTTACTTGGCAAGTGTTATGCAAGATAACGACTAGTTGCTAATTACTGTCTGTAGATTTATGGTTTAAACGTTCTATAAACTTGTCTACATTAAACTTAATATCGTCTTCGCCAATTTGGTCAAAAGGGTTTTCTAAATGTTCTTGTATGTTTTCTAAGCTAACAAGAATCATAGTTAAGAGTATAGGAATTACAAACTCTAACCCCCAAGACATTTCTTCTGCTTTAAAAGCAAAATAAGGACCGTAAACAATTGGGAGTACTTTTATAAATAAAGAACTAAAAGCACGTAGTGTTCTTGGTGTTCTGTATTGGTAAATGTGTTTTATAGACTCAAAAGAAATCATCATTTTTTGTAAATACTGATTTGTTCTAGAGCATTCTCCAGCAGACAAGCCTTCTCCTCTTAACTCGTGTTTTATGTATAGAGAAAAGTCAGAGAAACTATCGTACACACGTTTTTCATTCTCTATTAAATCTGACTTTGGACTGGTAAACATAATTTTAAAGTTGCTAAAAAAATCGTATATTATGTTGTTCATCTTTGTTACATTCTCTGGTTTTGGAGCATCTATCCAATCTCTAGAAACAAAGTATATAGCACGTAAATAACCTTTAATAGCTGCATATTCTTTTAAAGCAGCTTCTCTTCTTTTATACGCACCACCAATAGAAAATACAATAGGAAAAATAATAGACGTAGCAACCAAGGTTAACGGAAACTCAGCTTCATATTTAAAATGAATGCATATTGCTGTAGAAATAACAGCTAATCCAGAAATTAGTAAGGTTTGAAGATTTACAATTAGAAGAAATCTTTTAATGTGAAGTTTCATTTTATAGAGTTAAAAACAACGTGCTAGCGTATGGTTAGTTTGTATTAAACGCCTAATTTAGGAAATAGAAACCAAATAGAATACGTGCCGCAATTTTAGCAGGCGTCCTTGTGCTACATTATTACTTAAATAGGGTGTTTATTGTTTTATGTTATTTCATTTTTTAAGAAGATTAGAGACTATTTTGTGTCTAGATTTTAACGCTCCCAAACACTATAATTACTAAAGCTCCATTCTCCGTTTTCTTTTACGAGCTTTCCGCAGCAACCAGCGCCTTCTATTTTATAATTCAGTGCAAAATAAGCTATGTCTTTGCCTATTTCTATTTTATTAAATACGACATAATCTTTAATTTCTTCTTTTTCTAATTCAGACATTGATAGTATGCTAACCGTTTGTCCAAATTTATTCAGGATTAAACGTTTATTAATTAATTTAGATTCTAACACTTTTACAGGCAACCTTTCTTTTAATTCTTGATGGTAAATCCATTGAATTTCAGGAAGGTCAAGTGTTTTTTGAACAATTATTTGAGTCTCATTAATAGCTGGTTGGGAAATTGAATTTCTGGCGTAAGATAGATTTTCTCCTGCGTTTTTTGATATGTATTTACAAGAAGTAAATACTAAAAACAATATTAAAACACGAACTATATTTTTCATTTTGTTTGTTTTTATTGCTTCTTTATTCCATGTAGATTTTACTAGTAAGGACAAGAATTCTTATCTTATAAAAATCAAGTTCAAGATCTTCTTCTATTAGTAGTTTTAAAAGCGCTACAACAAGTGAGTTAGGTGAATATTGATTGCTTATTACTTTCTCAAAAGCTTTAAAAGTAGAGTTGTTGTACTGTTCAGATTCGTTTTTAGTTATTTTCTGACATTCTCGAACTTTATCACTGTTTGGACTTTCAATTGTTTGTAGTTGTGCTATAAAAAATTTAGAAGGAACTTTGTTTAACCCTTTTCCGTCTGCAAATTTTTGCAAAAGTTGTAAGTAACTTTTTCCACTTGGGTCCGTTATTATTTTTTCCTTAATTAGTAAATTTTGGTAAGAGCTAATTTTATTTTTAAATGCTATTCCATTATCAGAAAAAGCCTCGTAGGTACATGCTGTAAGTGCATTTTCAATTCTATTATTTTGTGCTAGGCAAGATGTTATAAAAAAAGCGAATAGTATGTTTAGTAGAATCTTGGTTTTCATAAGTTACCTAAATTATGTCACTGTTATTTTTAAGAAGTAAACAAAAGATTATTTTACGTCTTGTATTTGTGAGCGCTAAAAGTAGCGGTTTTACCTTTTGAAAAAAAAGCCAAAGGTATAAGCGTAGACGTAAAATATATATTCGTTCTACAATTGAAAATGTGCTAGGTTAAGTTTGGTTTTGCACTAAAAACAAACTTTATTACTTAGGTTTCTAGCTGCACTTGCTGTAAAACGATTACTTTGAATATAATAACTTTGGTATTTTGCAAATAGGCTTGAACTAGATAATTAATTATACTCGGTTTTTTTTGCAGTATTTTTGTTTTTCATTCTTTTTTTGTGCTTCCTTTTTTGTAGGTTCTCTGAAAATAATTTTAATAGCTCCATAGCTATATGCTGATCTTTTAGAGGAATAGGAATATAGTCTTTTTTTATAATATCATCATCATGCCCACTTTCATATACTTTTATAGTGGCATTAAAACATAAATTAGCAATTTCATCTATTTCTTCAATGGTAATTTCGTTTAATGACATCTGCTGGTTGTTCCTGTAGAAATTCAAAATATGATTACTACCTAGAATTTGCCCTTCATTAAAAAAGACTATTTTTCTTGTGCTTGAGTTTAATTCTGCACTCAGTGGCTTTATCTTTTGAATATATAATAAGAATACAAAGCATATTAATAAAAGTAGACTTATTAACCCCAAAACAATAAAAGTGGTCAAATCTTGTTTTACAGTGCCTATAAAACACAATAAAAGGGCTATGGGTAATACTATAAAAGTTAATTTTCTAATTATTTTTTTAGTAGATTTTAAATCTTTACCTACAAAAGCATTCCACTCTTCTTTTTCGTAAAAAAATGTATAATATGGTATTGTACGTTTAGTAGTAACATTTCTTTTAAATTTTCTAGAGTTGCCAATAGATGTTATAACATATGTCATAAATAGGCCGTACAAAATAATTAAGGGGTAGTATGCTAAATAGGCTTTATCTTCAGAAACAAACATTAAAAAAACAGCAACAGGAGTAGTGAAAATCATAAAAATAATGAAACGAAAGAATACTATTATATTAAGTGTTTTGTATTCCGGGTTCATTGGTGAATTATTGCTAGTTGGCTTGTATAATAATAATTTCGAGGCTGTATGGTCTGTTTTCTAGAGGAAAATTATACGTTAGCAAATGTGTACTAACTCTTGATTAAGCTTCTAATTTATAAAATAAAAATTGAATATAAAACCTAGGAGTCTCAAAGCTTTAGAATTTGTAAAGTAGGCAAGAGGTAGTAATTGCTTATACTTGGTTTTTTGTAATAGTTTTTATTTCCCGAATAGTTTTTTCCAAAATCCTACTTTTTCCTTTTTCTTAACAGAAGCAATATTGGTTACTTCATATATAGCTTTTGATGCTATTTCTCCTTTAGGTAAATTTTGTCTTTTTTCAATTTCAGCAAATTGTTCCATAGCTGTTTGTTGATAAAGTAAAGCGCCTGCTGGATCGCAATTAAACAGGTTAGAGTAGCAAGAAGAATCGTTTAAATCTATAGGGTTTGGTTCTACAACTTCTGTAGCCTCTAATAACCCTAAATTATTATCTTTTGCAAAGTTTAAAGCTTTTAGAAATTCATTAATTCTATTGTGAGAAAACAAATGATCTATTTCTTTTTTAATTTCAGGATCGTTGTTATAATCGTTAATTAGCTCAGTTACTTTGTTTTCTGGAATATAGACACCAGAACAGTAGTTGTTAATTATACGGTTGTTTACATTTTTAGTCAGTTTGTTATTTGGTATAATGTCACTCCAATTTTTAAAATACTTTTGAAGTATTGAGGTTTCTGAAAACGAAAGAGCAGCACCTCTAGTGTAGAAATATTTTTGAAAAAAACCTTGAACAACTGCAACGTAATACCCGTGATTAATATCAAATACAGCATCATCTTTGGTTTCTAAACCGACTTTAATAGTATCTGCATACTTTTCTTTATAAAAGTCTTCAATGTTATTTTCTGATGCTAATTTTTCTATTAGATCTTGGTTGTCTAACACATTAAAATACCATTCATTTATTTGTTTTTCAGAAATTGGATGATAACTTATATCCCAGCCCATATTTTTATGTTTTTACATTATTGTGTACAGTTATTTTTTGCTATTCAAGTATTTTTCTAATGCTTGTTTTAAATTAACAGCCATTTCATAATTCATTTTAGAATCATCAAATTCTACTTTGTTTTTACTACAAAAATCAGTAAATTTTCCCCAACATTTAATATTGAATTCCGTGATTTCATCATACCCTTTTAAAGGGATCATTTTCTGATTTAAAATTCTACCATTTTTAATTGTGTAGATTATTTTAAACGTCCTCAATTTTCTTCCAAGAGCAATATCAATATAGCTACTGTACTCTTCTATGGTTGTTACTGTATTCTCATCTGTAGATTCTAAGCTTATTAATTTAATTTTAGATTCTATTCCTTTTTGAAATAGAATAGTCTCTTTTAGGTGTTCTAGATCTTTAATTTCTAAACTTCCATCAACAAATGTTTCTTTGTAACCTTTATCAACCAGAGTTATTATTTTTGATGTTTTATAATTATTTCTAGCTTTAATGTATAGCTTAATAAGAGCCTCGTTATCAGGAGTGTTGTTGTTTGTAGGGCAAAAACTAGTAAGCGTTATTATTAAAAATAGTGCAGTAAAAAGGTTCTTCATTAGTTTAGTATTGTAAGGTTAGATTGCTGTTAGCAATTATAAGTAGCGATTTTTTTTCAAGAGATATCTGTAAACCCATTATTATCAATCTCTTTAGCCAGTTTTTTAGGAACATGCGCACCTGGAACATCTTTAAAACGCCAAATAGCAAATCTTTTGGTTATTGTCTTATTTTCCATTCTGTTTTTTAGTATGTACTTAACGGTTTGTGTTTGGTTTGTTGTGTGTTTTGGAGAGCGTAATTTTGTTGGTAAGCCTTTTTAAAATTATTCTAGATGTTTGTATTAGTTTAATTTCTCAATATCTATTTTAAGTTGTTCAATATTGTTTTTTATATGTTTCTCAATTTCGGAATAGTCTTTTAAGTTATGTGCTGCAATAGAGTTTACTTGTTCCAATGTTTTGGTGTTAACAACTCTCAACTCATACCCCCATTTTTGTTTGTTACTATCAAAAATTCCTAAGCCTTTATCAAACCGAGTTAATATTAGGTAATCTGCACTTACTTTTTCAATAATTGGCGGACAATATTTTTTATCAAAAACGCCTTGATATGGTACTCCCATCAGAGTTTTTAATGGAAATGGCTTAATGTTAATATTTTCAAAATAGTGTAGTTCTTTTTCTATTATTGGATTAAAATCATAACCGTGTTGAGCGTATTCATATCCATTTGCACATTGAACAACAATTATTTCAAGGGTATCCACTGTTGTCTTGTAATTCAATAAACTTGTATTCTTAACTGTCGTAGAACTATCAGGTATTTCGCTGTCAACATTCTGTTCAATTACATTTTTATTCTTTTTACCAGTTGTGTTACAAGCCATAATTGTTAAAAGAGAACAACATATTAAAAAGTTAAAATATTTCAATTTGTTAATGGGCATATGCTTCAAATGGTTACAAGGTTGTTGTAAGTGATTTTTACGTTTTTTTAAGTACTAAAGTTAGTAAATTAATACAGATAGAATATTCTGCAAGTAATGCTCGTACGTAGGCTATAATTAGCAATGAATTATACACCGTGTTGGCTACCGTTTTTTATAGTCTGTTAATATATGAATCAATCCAATCTTTTACTCTTTCAGCACCTAATATTACTGTTATAATAATTAGTGGAATACCAATCACCCAAGGATCTGAATATATTCTCTTAAATAGAGATTTCTTTTCAGGATTGTTTTTTAAATAGAAAAAATAAAATATATACTTGGGTGTAAATTCATTGTATTTAGTATACTACTATGGGTATTTGTAAAATTAAAATGTAGTATTGTAAATAGGGGTAGACCTTAACTATAAAATATAGTCCAAAATGGCTATTTATATGCTACGTTACTAGATTAGGGCAGTTAGTAATTTATGAATTGAATTATTAGTGTTACTTTTGGTGCTCCAAAATAGATATTATTTAATTTATAGTTTATGCCTTACCAAGATGTGTTTCTTGTTTTCTGGGAGCAAGTAAAAGAAAGTGTAGAAGAAGGTAATTTTGCCAAGTTAACTATGGCAAAAACTATAGGTAAACCAGACTTAAAAAACATATTTGTTAGACCTGTATATTCTAAAGACGGCTTTAAGGTTTTACTTAAGTTTAGGTACAGGTCTAGAGAAACAGAAGATGTGGAAGAGGAGCTTACTTTAGATGAGGCTTTTTTGGTTTTAAAACCACATTTAAGAAAGTCTTTCTTTTCTGTGTTGTTATTTACAACAACTAAAGATGTTATTTTTAAAATTAACAAAAAAGGTGCTGGTAGTATTACAGAGAGTTTACCTTCTTTCCAGAATGTTACACAAGCGCAGTTAGATCAAGAATAAACCGCTCTTGTTCGTTTTTGTTGTGTTTTAGCAAGTCTACTATCTGCTGGCAGGTGTTAGTGTACCTTTTAGGAGATTGTCTTTCAAAAGGCTTGTAATGCAATGTTGTTAGTGTAGAAATAATTAGTAAAAGCTTTTACCTTTTTATAAACCTCTTTTCATTAGAATTGTAAAGATCAAAAATAATTTTTTTACTTCCGTTTTCATCAAAAGGTGTGGCGTATTCAATTAGATTTTCATTTGCATCATAAAATTCAAAATTACCATTAATACCTCCAGTTTTCCAGGTTCCTTTTTTACTTAACCCCATACTTTTATCTCCAGTGAAGTTATAAGTTCCGTTAGCAAACAACTCCAATTTAGAATTGTTGTTTTCTGTTATACGCTCAATAGTTTGTAGTTGGTAAACTCCAGCATAATTGTTAAATTCTGTTTTGTTAAAAGAGGGAATTGCTATTTTATACCAAAAGACAATTATACCAAAACATAACGAGGAAGCAATACCTGTTCCTATAGCTATTTTTTTAAGTTTTGAAGATGTATTAATTATTCCAAATACTAGAAAAATTAAGGATGTTATAAGTAATATGCTGCCAACAATGCTAAAGAATAAGAATAGTAAACTTTCTATCATAGTATTTTTTTGGGTTACTTATAAAAAATAAGTTACTCCCATATTTCAATTAATTCCGTTATGCCTTTTTTAATTCCGCTATAAAAATCACCTTTTTTAAATTCTGGTAGTATTGTTTTTTCTAGTACAGTTGAGCAAATTTCATTAGTTAATACAAGCTCTGTGCCTGTACCGGTGGCTATTGCCATTTCTCTACAAGGTGTACAGACAACTATGGTAAGTCCGTTATTTTTTTCTGCTGTACCTACTCCCCAATGGTTACCTAAATCGGTAGCATATTTCTGAATTTTGGTATAAGGGCTTATGCTATCAACTGTTACTACTTTAATTTGTCTGGTAGTTTTAATATTATAATTGTAAAGAGTTTTTGTTAGTTCATTACGCTGTAATTCAGTTAAAATTTCACTGTAATCGTTTATAATTCCAATAGATTCTGGAAAGGTACTTTTTTTAGTCTCTTGTGCATTTCCCTTGCAAGAAATAAAAACAAAGGTTACAAGTAGAACTACTATTTTAAATGCAGTTTTCATCTTAATTTTCTTTTTAATAGTGCTTGTTATCTTCTGTTTTGTGCTATTCTAGTATTGTAAATTTAAACTATTTGTTTTTATATACATTAATTACCAAAAGTTACGAATATAAAAACAATAGCTACGAAAACAAATTGCTTTTTGATGACTTCTACCTTCCGTTTACTTTAGATGACATAAAAGATATTTTTGACCCCAAAAGGGGTACTAATTTTAATATAAAATAATAGAACTATGGAACAATCAGATTCAGTTAATAAAGATTACTCTTTTAAAGAAGTTAATGATGGTATAGCAATTATAGATTATACAGGGGAAGCTAAAAACATTAGCATACCAGATTACATAAATAATAAGCCTGTACTTTATATCTTTAAAGAGGCTTTTTATAAGAAAGGAATTGAAGCGGTTACATTACCAAGTTTATTAGAATATATAGGTGAAGATGCTTTTTATGTGAATGAATTAAAAGAAATAATAATACCTAATAAAGTGAACAAAATTGGTGGTGGTGCTTTTGGGAGAAATAAAATTGAAAAACTTGTTATAGAGTCTGATATTGAATTTTTACCAATGTTTTGCTTTGTTGGTAATGCACTTACTAGTTTAAATTTACCGGAAACAGTATTAGATATGGCTAACGATTGTTTTGCGGAGAACGAGTTTGTAGAACTGACTATTCCGGAGCATTTAACAGAAATACCAAAGGAAAGTTTTGGAAGTAATAAAAAGCTTAAAAAAGTTACGTTACCAGCAAAGTTCGAAAGCTATAAAAACAGCATTTTTTATGGTTGCGATCTAGAGAATATTATATTTGATATAGTTTAATTCTTATAACAGAATTCTTGGGTTTGGTTATCCTTTCACTTTAAAAAAATATGGTTGTCCAGAAATATTAGGACAACCATATTTTAGTTTTATGCTATTGGGCATAATTTTTTTAACACTAGGTTCTTTGTAAAACTATTTGCAGTCCAGATTAATTAAAAATGTTGTTTTAAGTAGTTGTACCAAAGATAATTTTAGTTGTTTTATAATTGTTGCACTTATTTTTTAATAAGTTTCAAATTCAGAAAAGCGTTCTTCCTTAATGGCAATCCACTCGTTTTTAATGATGCTAAAATAAACATCGGTTCTACTTTCTCCGTTGGGTGCAATGTAGTTATTTCTAAAAACCCCTTCTTTTTTAGCCCCTAAATTTTCAATTGCTTTTAGAGACCTTGAGTTATCTTTATCAGCACTAAACTGTATTCTTCTAAACCCTATTTTTTCAAAACCATATTTTAATAGCTCGTACTTGCATGCTTTGTTTATGCCGGTACCTTGAAATTCGGTTCCATACCAGGTCCAACCAATTTCGCATTTCTGGTTTGCAGTATTTATATTACCGTATCTAGTGCTTCCCACCACTTTATTAGTTAGTTTATCTATAACTAGAAAGGGGTAGCATAAGCCATTGTTTTTATCTTTAATTGTCTTAGAAATGTAGTTTTTAAAACCTTGTTCGTTGTTTATGCTCATACCCATAAACTCCCAGATTTCTTTATCAAAGATTATTTCTTGTAGTTCTTCATTTCGTTTGTCCTCAAAAGGGAGTAGTAGAACGCGATCGTTCTCAAGCTTAATTTTTGTCTTTAGTAGTTTTGGTTTCATTTTTATTTAGATGTAATGGCTTTGTGTATAAAACACTAACTTTTTGGATTAACACAAAGCCAAAGTTTTATATTTTATTTTTTCTTGTCCAAAGCTAAATCCATAAGATTTAGCGACATTATAAATATACACAGACCTTTCGGTTTTACCCTTAAATCCGCATTACGTTTTGGCATTGTTAGCAAATGTTTTTTGCTCCGTATTACTCTAGCTTTTCAAGTTCTATAATAATTGTCCCAAATGTAGAGTTTTCTCGTTCTCCAATATATTTTTTGACCTCAAGGGTAAGAATATTGAAATTCAATTTGTAAGTCCCTTTAATCACTTTAAAACCTTCATCTAATACAATCGTTTTATTTTTCGAGTCTAGAATCCAGTTCCCTTCTATAATATCATCTTGAAAATGATTTTTATAAGTTCCATCTTTTCTGAACTTATAAGTATAGATATAATCTCCTTCTTTTAATTCATTTCCTCTTTCACTTTGGAGTGAAATAATGTTCCAATTACCAACTATTGAATTCTTGTCCGAATTACACGAAAGAAATAGAAAACAAAAGACTATTATAATGTAGTTTTTTAAACCCAATTGTTGTTATTGTAAATGTATGCTAACGTTGTTGTGTATGGTTAGTTGCGTGGTTAAGCAACTAAGTTAGTAAACATTTACGAACCCGTGAATATTCCGCAGGAATATTCGCAAGTAGAGAAGAAAAAAGCAATTAATTATACACGGTGTTGCCAGTAGTTTTTTCTTTCAGTTCATTGTCAATCCAATGTTCATACCAATCGAGAAACGTTATTCTATCTCTATTTTCAACGTAAGGATTAGGATAAATTCCTTGGTCGTTGCATCTGTCGTCAACCCATAAATTACCATATTCTTTTCCGTTAACAACTAAATTCATTGAAACTCCACATCCAAAATTAGAAACTCTTAAAAGTCCATTTGCCCATTTATTTTGAAAATATTCTTTGTCTTTTTGTTCAAAATACTCATCTTCATTTTCGTCAGTTACTTCTCCAAAATCCAAATTCCAATGTTCGGTATGAGGAAAAGGTTTGGATAAGTCATTCAGGTAATTCTTGTCTTTATAATCAAGGTCAGCAAAAAGTCCGTTTTCAATCGGTTCCAATCCGTAATATGGTCCAGCTCCACCATTTCCGATTTTCATTAAAAATTCTTTATATTGAATTGGTAATTTTATGCTGTGACTTTTCTCGAAATCAATTAATTCTTTTTCCGATTTTGTTCGATTAAACAAGTAATTATGCTTTTCAGAACCGAACACTTCAAAATTCTTGTCCAACTGTTTTAATCGGTCAAATTTTGTTTTTATGCGTTCGATTTGTTCTTTCATTTCGTAGGTTTCTTAAATTACTGGCAACGTCTCTGTATATGAAAAGTAGCGTGTAAGTACAGATATACTTTCCCGACTAAATTAACGTTATTAAGTAGACGATGCAAATTGAATTTGGCACGAAATTAGCTATTTTTTATATACATTGTTGGCAGTAGTTATTTTTATTGTAACTTTGTCATCTCTATTTTTCAACAAATAGAAACTTCGTTAGAATATGAAAGAATTTAATTTACATAGAGAAAAAGCTGTAAATAGTCTTTTGTTTGTGATTAATAAACTTGAAAAAGCTGACACTCACAAAACCTACAAAATATTATATTTTGCAGACCAAAAGCATTTATTAAAGTATGGTAGACCAATCTTGGGTGATACTTACGTAAAA
Source organism: Cellulophaga fucicola (assembly GCF_900119145.1). GTDB lineage: Bacteria > Bacteroidota > Bacteroidia > Flavobacteriales > Flavobacteriaceae > Cellulophaga > Cellulophaga fucicola. Next base: position 523,200 of record NZ_FPIY01000003.1, read on the forward strand.
ATGCAATATGGACCAGTTCCTTCATTTGTCAAAAATGTTGTGGATGAAGATATTGATGGTTTGGAAGAGGTTGTAGCAAAGTATAATCGTTATTTTATAAAGTCTTTAAAAGATGCGAATTTGGATTATTTGTCAGAATCAGATGTCGAATGTTTGCTTGAATCAATTGAAGAAAACAAAAATCTAACTTTTCCTGAACTTACGAGCAAATCTCACGATTTTGCTTATGAAAAATCTAATTGGATTATTGGCTATTCAGATATGGCTAAGGCAATTGGGGCAAGTGATGATGTGTTAAGGTATATTAATCAGCAAATGATTAATGAAAGTATAGAGCTTCGATGAGTTTAGGTGATTTATTTCCTGATAATTTAAAACAAAATTTTGCAGAAAGAAGTATTGATATAGGTAAGTCAATCCTCGTTAAAATTGAAGATATTGATGTAAATTATCCAAAATATGTCATTGTAGTATCTAAAAATGATGATGAATTTTTATTAGCTTACGTTATTATTAATACAGAAATTAATCAAAATGTTTTTCCTACACCTTATCTTAAAAGCCTACACGTTTTAATAGATAAACAAAATCATTCCTTTTTAGATTATGATAGTTATGTGAATTGTTCTGAAATTAGAACTTTCAATAAACAAGATATCATTAATTTCTTAATTGAAAATCCTGAAAGAGCGGTTGGGAATGTTTCAGAAAATGTTTTAAGGTCAATTCATACAACAATTTCAACAGCGAGAACTATTCCTAAGTATCTTAAGGATAAGTTTGGTTTTTAATTACTGCCAACGTCTACGTATAAGAAACGTAGGGCAGTTAACAAGCACTATCGTTTCGGTTTATCACTTAGCTAAATATAAATATTTTGCTTTTATCTTTTCTACAATAAACGCCAAATTTTATATTTAGCGGACTTTGTTAATAAGCCCAAACTTTCGGTTAAGCCACAAATGCCCTATGTTTTTTATACATTGTTGTGGTGCGTTATTTTTTCAGCACGGACTTTACATCAAACCCTGAAATCGAGTTTTCATCAATAAATTCTATTTTTATTCTCTTAAAAATGTCAATTTCTTTCGTGAATTCAGACAACTGTTTTTTACTTTTCTCGATTGATTCTTGATTAACTTTTGCTTTGTCATAAACTACAATGAAAACAGGAACTATTTTTTTATTCGTTAATTTAAAATAATGGTTTGATGTTCTGTTTAACCTGTTTAGAGCTGACTCCAAAATATTAGTTTGTAAAAAGTCCGAAAAGTATTTTATTTCCACTATTCTGTCTGAAAACTTGTTGTTTTTCGAACGTAATAAGATATCGACATCATATTTTTTGTCAATTTTAATATCTGTGTAAATACTAAAATTAGGGCTGTTATAGCTTTCAAATAATTCTGCAACTTTTTTCTCAACGTCTAAATATTTCTTGAATACTTTTTGCTGTATTTGATTTGGATTACTACTTTCTCCAATTTGAATTTCATTCAAATCTCTACTGATATTTTGTAATTTTTCTGTCGCAGATTGTTTTTCAATTTGTAGGTCTAAAATTAGTATTTCTTTGTCAAATCGTTCATCGATTTTCGATTGTCTTTCAAACCATCTGCGAAGTCCCCAAATAATTAACCCAATACCACTTAAAGATAGTACAAGTGGAATCCAATTTATAATACATTGGATAAATGCAACTTTTTTCTGCTTATCAAGAATAAGTGATTGAATAGGTTCTTGAAATTCGTTAAACTCTTTAGTTGTTATAAATAATCCAAAATCTTCTTTTAAATACAAGTATGGCGTCAATACAGCAAGTCCAATTAGAACAAGTCCAATTGAAACTAAAAATTTATTGATATCTCCGTATTCTATTTTTTGCAAACTTATTCTATTTAATAATTAATTTTCCGTCAAAAGTTGAGCCTGATATTTTGAATAAAACGGCATCTGGATTTATTTGAATGTCTGTAAATATTTCTTCAAAACCTTCATTGTTTCTCATTAAAATAGTACATAATGGGCTATTTTTTTTATGTTTTTTATTTTTAATAAGAATTTGATATCCTTCCTTCGTTTCTTGCCAATCATTTTCCTTAAATTCTAAGGTATAAGGTTGAGATGAAAAATAGGTTATCAAAGAACCCGAAATCAACATAAAAACACCCAAATATTTCATTCCATTAATAACTGTTAATCCTTCATCAAGGTTGTCAAAAAATATTCCAGATATAGCAATCAAAAAACCAATGATTGATAAAGTAAGTCCTAATTTTCTGTTTTTCATAATTGGTTTTTCTAATGCACCACAACGTTCTAGTATAAGAATAGTTGCGGGTTTACGTGCGAGGATTTTCCGAAGGAAAATCAGACGTAGTAAATTTGCAACGACCTTTGTTTAAGCCCAAAATTGAGCGATTATTTTTATACATTGTTGGCAATAGTTATTTTACTTTTTTTCCGAGCTTAAATTGCCTTTTCCTTTCCGTTCCATCTTCCTTTAAGCAATATTCGGTTCCGTTTTTCTTTCCGTTAATATATTCGCAACTAAAGGTCATTTTTTCTCCACCATCTCTATAACCCAATTCAAGTCCGTGTTTTTTCTTTCCTAAATATTCGCAACTATAGGAAACTTTTCCATTTGTAAATTGTTCATAAAGTATTTTTAATCCATCATTGTTATAAGTAGTAATTTCAAAAATCTCACTTTTTAGGTCGTAGCTGTATTCTTTTGAAAGAATTAATGGTTTCTTCGGATTATATATGGCTTTATTTGAAACTCTTTTTTCTTTTCCGTTATAGTATAATTTGCTTGATAAAATAATTCCTTTTTCATATTCCTCTTCATAAACTAAATGTCCGCTTTTCCGTTTGCTTTGAGCAATTCCAGTAAAAAGTCCATCATCAGCACTTTTATAAACTAAATCATTGTCAATGTAAACTTCTTTCATTCCAATTATTTCTTGTGAAATAAGCTTATTGAAAGTAAAAAACATCAATAGAATAAGAAAGTTTCTCATTTGGTTTTAATTATTGCCAACG
>NZ_FPIY01000004.1 GCF_900119145.1 Cellulophaga fucicola
TAAAATGAAAAGGCATTATTGCTTTTAGGGATTGTAACTTTTATATAGTCTGTGAATTTTTGCTTTTCTCCCGATTGCTTCAATTTTATAATTTGATAAATTTTATAAACAAATAAAGCGAATGATATTACTGCTCCAATTACAAATACCACTTTAAGCCAAGGAAAACTGCTCTCTGCTGCAGCTTGTGATGAATTTGCTGTTACTACAATTTCATCTAAAACAATGGCTGCATATTGTTGTGACACTACAGTTTTAAATACTGGCAACTTTACAAAAGGTAAAAATAAAGACACTAAAAACGTACCTATTAAATACACCCGGTTGCTCTGAAAAAAAGTCTCCTTTTTTAAAAACAAATCATAAATTGCTAAAAACAACAACTGAAATGTTACCAATAAAACTATATACTGTACCATAACTATTATTTTTTATCGTCTTCTTTAATATCTTCTAAAATAGATTCCAATTCAGATAAACTCATATCGTTCTTTTTCATAAAAAACGATACCATACTTTTAAATGAACCTTGAAAATAACCCTCCATTAATTTATTAATAGACTGATTGCTATAATCGGCCTTTTTTATCAAAGGAAAATACAAATAGCCTCTTCCTAATTTTTCGTGACCAACAAAGCCCTTATTTTCTAAAATACGTACAATAGTAGATACTGTATTGTATGCTGGCTTTGGTGTTGGCAACTCCTCTATTACATCTGCTACGCTCGTTTTTTCTAACTCCCATAGCACCTGCATAATCTCTTCTTCTGCCTTAGTTAACTGCTTCATTCTTTTTTAATTTATGTAAATTCTAGAATACTGTGAATATTAATTTAGTACTATTTATCTGATATTCTCCCGCTAATATAACTAATATTTTAGTTTAAACTAATATTTTAGGTGAAAAATTTGTAACAAATTGTCACTATATTCGTCAAACAAGTAAATTAAATAATGGATATAGCACTTTTAGTACTAGGTATTATTCTAATGTTAACTGGTATTATTGGTAGTTTTTTACCTGTTTTACCTGGGCCACCAATAAGTTGGCTAGGTTTACTAGTGCTATACTTAACAAAAGCAATACCCTACGACTGGGTTTTTCTTGGTATAACATTGGTAATAGCATTAGTAGTTTTTGCTTTGGATTATATTATTCCCGCAATTGGAACTAAAAAATTTGGAGGTACAAAAGCTGGTATGATAGGTACAACTATTGGTTTATTGGTTGCTATATTTTTTCCTGTATTGGGTATATTTGGAATTGTAGTTTGGCCCTTTGTAGGTGCTTTTGTAGGGGAACTTATAAATAAAGCCGACCAAAAAACAGCTTTTAAAGCCGCATTTGGTTCTTTTATTGGCTTTTTAACTGGTACTTTTTTAAAATTTATGCTCTCTATAATATATATAGGTCTGTTTATTGCTAAAGTTTGGGAATTTAGCGAAGAACTTTTTCCGTTTTTCTACAATTAAAACCATAAGTATGAAAAAAATACTATCAGCCATTCTACTACTTTCCCTTTTAATTTCTTGTGGACAAAAAAAGGGTAGCACCCAAACTGTAACTAATATAGATACGATACGTATTAAAAAAGACTTGCTAAAAATTACAAAAACACAAAATAGCCGGAATTATAAAAATATAAAAACACTTAACTCAATTGCGAGCTACATTAAAGTGGAACTTGCTAAGGTGTGCGATTCTACTACCTACCAAGAATATAAGGTTGAGAATGAAACTTATAAAATGTCCTTGGCTCTATTGGCACAGAACATAAAGAACGATTAATTATTGGTGCCCACTATGATGTATACGGCGATCAAGAAGGTGCAGATGATAACGCAAGTGGCGTTGCAGGATTATTAGAATTGGCGCGGTTATTAGCTAAAGAGAAACTTGATTATAGAATAGATTTTGTTGCCTATACTCTAGAAGAACCTCCTTTTTTTAGAACTGAGAAAATGGGAAGTTATGTGCATGCAAATTACTTAAAGGAAAACAGCATAACCGTAAAAGGTATGATTTGCTTAGAGATGATTGGTTATTATAAGGACGAAGCCAATACACAAACCTGCCCAATTAAAGAGATGAGCGCCATTTATGGCAATCGTGCTAATTTTATAACTGTTGTTCAAAATGAAAAAAGTGGCAATTTTGGTTCTAAAATTGAAAACTTAATGAAGAAACAGAAACTGATACCTACTGTATCTTTTAAAGGGTCTTCTCTTGTTACTGGCGTGGATTTTTCAGATCATTTAAACTACTGGAATTTAAATTACCCAGCAGTTATGATCACCAATACCTCTTTTTACCGCAACAAGAATTACCACACAAATAAAGATTCTCTTGAAACATTAAACATAAATAAAATGAGTGCCGTTATTCAGCAACTGTATATTACTATTAAGGAACTCTAATAGTTAAAGCCAAGTTGTTTTATCTTCAACAGCTCCTCTTTCACCATCTTGTAACTCATCATCTGTGTACCCCATATAAAAGAAACCTAAACAAATTTCCCCTTCTTCCATTGCAAAAAATTCTCCCATATGTTTTATTAAGCCAGGAGAACTCCAATAACTACCAATACCTAAATCCGTGCACGTAAGCCACATATTTTGCACTGCCATTGCAGTTGCTGCAACTTCTTCCCATTCTGGTACAGACTCATTAGGATCTCTTTGCATACAAATAGCAATTATTGCTCCTGCCTTTTGCGGATTGTTTATTAGTTTTTCAACCTTAAACTGCTTTGGCTTAGGATCATTCTCCATATATTTTAAAGACAAAAACATTCCTAATTTTGCTCTGGTTTCACCCTGAATTACTTTAAAACGCCAAGGTTCTGTTTTTTTGTGCGATGGTGCCCAATTACCAGCCTCCAATACTTTTTCAATTAATTCTCTAGCTATTGGCTTATCATTATACTGTGCAGGAAATACAGATCTCCTCTTCTTTATTATATCAAAAATCATAATTCAATTTTAAGTGTTACAAATATATAAGTTAAGACAGTATACGTTTTAAAAGTATTTGTTAATTGTTTGCATCTATTTTTCATCACCCAACAACAACTGCATACAATGTTTTAAAACCGGATTTCTATTATCTTCTTTCCAAATAACAGACAATACTGCTCGCTGTGGTATTTTTTTAAGTTCTATAAATTTCACATTCATATTAAAACCTTGCTGTAAAGATGTAGGTACAATTGCCACTCCCAAATTATTTTCTACCAACGTAAATATAGTTTGGGCGTGTACAGACTTATGAGATACTTTTGGCGTAAACCCAGCATCTTCACAAATACTCATTACCGTATCATAATACAGCGGACTGTAATCTTGTGAAAACAGAATAAAATTTTCTCCTTTAAACTGTTCCATTCCATTAAATTTAGTTTCTGTTATTTTATGGTTTGCTGGTACAACAACAGAAAATGTATCATTAAATACTGGTTTAATACACAAACCCTTTGGTACCCTAACCATACGTACAAAACCAATATCTAAACCATCTTTTAAAACAGCATTTAACTGTGCATTGTTAGAGAGTTCTTCTAAACTTGTATTAATTTCTGGGAAAGTATCTTTCAACTTTAATAACAAATCTGGAATTACGGTTTGCATTGCAGAGCCTAGAAAACCTATATTAAGCTCTCCAAATTTACCCTGACTTACCAGTTTAATATGTCGTTTTGTTAACTCTAAGTGATTTAAAATAAACTCTATTTCATCTTTTAAATAAACCCCAGCAGCTGTTAAAGTGACCTTTTTTTTATTTCTGATAAAAAGCTGTGTCTCTAAAATTTCTTCCATTTGTTTTATTTGCCTACTTAATCCGGGTTGCGATATAAATAAACGTTCTGCTGCTTTTCTAAAGTGTAATTCTTCTGCAACAGCTAAAAAATAATGAAAATGACGAAGCTCTATTTGATAACCCATAGTTATTAGTAGTTGATAAATATGATATTGGTAATTATCAAACTTAATCAATAAATTTATAGTATTAAAATATAAGCCATGCTTAAAGCACCTAAGACATTTAATTTTGGAGAAGATCACTTAACCGCAGGTATTGCATTATCTATTGCTAGAGGTAAAACCAAAGGATTAATTTCAGATTTTTCTCGTATAAAAATAAGAAACAGCAGTAAAACTGTTGCTAACATAGTAGAAAAAGGAGACCCTGTTTATGGTATAAACACTGGTTTTGGTCCCTTATGTACTACTAAAATATCTAAAGAAGAAACTAAAATATTACAATCTAATATTTTAAAAAGTCATAGTGTTGGGGTTGGAGAACCAATAGATAAGGAGATTGCTAAACTTATGCTTATCTTAAAAATGAATAGCCTTGCTCAAGGATATTCTGGCATTGCAGAAACAACTTTAGACCGTATTTTATGGCATATAGATAATAACGCTATTCCTATTGTACCGTCTCAAGGTTCTGTTGGTGCATCTGGTGATTTAGCTCCACTTTCCCACTTATTTTTACCATTAATTGGTTTAGGTAAGGTTGACTATAATGGTTATATTATGGAGACTTCTTCTTTGTTTGAAAAAACAGAGATGGAAAGTGTAGACTTAGGCCCTAAAGAAGGTTTAGCCTTAATTAATGGCACACAGTTTATTGCAGCACACGCAGTAAAAGTGGTAGAAAAACTACAAAGTTGTCTTGCACAAGCCGATATTATTGGCGCTATGATGATTGAAGGTTTGCAAGGTTCTATTAAACCTTTTTATAACGAATTACACGCATTACGTCCATTTAAAGGTAATTTATATGTTGCAAAAAAAGTGAAACGTTTGCTAAAAGGGTCAGAAATTATGGAAGATCATGCAAATTGTGATCGTGTACAAGACCCCTATTCTTTACGCTGTATACCACAAGTACACGGTGCATCTAGAAATGCGTGGCTACATTTAAAAGAATTGTTAGAGATTGAATTAAATTCGGTTACAGATAACCCTATTATTATAGATGAAGAACTAACAATTAGTGGTGGTAGTTTTCACGGGCAACCATTAGCTATGGCTTTAGATTATGCCTGTTTAGCAGCATCTGAAGTTGGTAACATATCTGACCGAAGAATATACTTAGCTCTAGAAGGTAATAGTCCTGGAGTTCCTAAACTATTAATGAATGAAACCGGAATTAATTCTGGTTATATGATTTTACAATACACTACTGCTGCCTTGGCTAGTGAAAATAAAGGACTTTGTTTTCCGTCTAGCGCAGATAGTATACCAACGTCTTTAGGACAAGAAGACCACGTAAGTATGGGTTCTATTGGCGGACGTAAAGCGTTACAGGTTATTGGTAATGTAGAAAAAATATTAGCTATAGAAATGCTAACGGCAGCACAGGCATTTGAATTTAGAAAACCGCTAAAATCTGGATTATTTTTAGAAGAAGTACATAGCGAAATACGTAAAAAAGTTGCTTTTGCAGATAAAGACCGTGTTTTTTCTACGGATATAGAAGCAGGAATAGAAATGATACAAAACAGAACTATTTTAAACGCTATAGAAAAAGTAAAAGAACGCGAACAACTTACAATGGAAATTCCGTTTGCTGACGAATTTGAAAACTATTAATATGAAACAGAAACTTATAGGCCCTTTTACGCAATTATTACCGATGACAGGAATTACTGTTAATGGAGCAGTAAAAGACGAGCAATTATTAGTCATAGAAAATGGTGGTATTATAGTAGAGAATAATATTATAATTGCTATTGGCCAGTACAAAGATTTATTAAAACAGATAGATATAAAAGACACATTACTTGAAGAAGTAAAGGGCGACTCTGTATGCCTACCTGGTTTTATAGATTCACATACACATATTTGTTTTGGTGGCACCAGAGCTAATGATTATGCTATGCGTAATGCCGGCAAAACTTATTTAGAAATTTCTAAAGCTGGCGGTGGCATTTGGGATACCGTTACACAAACCAGAAAAGCTAGTATTTTAGAATTAGAAGATGGCATTACTAAAAGAGCTAACAAACATTTAAAAAATGGCGTTACTACTATAGAGGTTAAAAGTGGCTACGGTTTATCGGTTTATGAAGAACTTAAAATGCTACGCGCTATAAAAAATGTAGATAACAGAATTAAAGCAGATTTAATCTCTACTTGCTTGGCTGCACATATGCACCCTAAAGATTACTCTGGTACGGCAAGTGAGTATTTAGAAGAAATAAGCATCTCCCTTTTCCCCCTTTTAAAAGAAGAACGTTTAACAACCAGAATTGATGCTTTTATTGAAGAAGGTGCATTTACTGCAGAAGTAATTGCGCCTTACTTTAAAAAGGCAAAGGAAATGGGTTTTACAATTACAGTACACGCAGATCAGTTCTCTACTGGTGGTAGTAAAGTAGCTGTAGATTTTAATGCAATAAGCGCAGATCATTTAGAAGCTAGTACCGCTGAAGAAATAGAAATATTAGCAAAGAGTACAGTTATTGCTACCGCCTTACCTGGTGCAAGTATTGGTTTAGGATGTGCATTTACACCTGCTCGTAAAATATTAGATGCTGGAGGTGCAATTGCTATTGCCAGTGACCATAATCCGGGTTCTGCTCCTATGGGAGATTTACTTACACAAGCTTCAATTTTAGGAACTTTTCAAAAACTAAGTAATGCCGAAATTTTATCTGGTATTACATTTAGAGCTGCTGCTGCTTTAAACCTTAAAGATAGAGGTGTATTAAAAAGTGGTTTGTTAGCAGATTTTTCCGCCTTTCCTACATCAAACTATAAAGAAATTTTATACCAACAAGGACAACTAAAACCAGAAATGGTTTGGAAAAACGGTGCTAAAATTGATTTTTAGATCAATAAGATAGTTAAAAATATTTCAATATTAAAATAGATTAAAATGGATTTTAAATCTCAAATTCTTCAAGGTATTCCATCTTCATTGCCTGTCAAAAAAGTATATGCGCTAGATGCTAATCATGCTCCAAAAAGAAAAGACATTCTTTCTTTAGAAGAGAAAAAGTTAGCGCTTAGAAATGCATTGCGTTATTTTCCTGTTGCTTGGCATACAGAATTATCAGAAGAATTTGCGAGTGAATTACAAAACTATGGTCGTATTTATATGTTTCGGTTTAAGCCAGACTATAAAATATACGCAAGACCAATATCAGAATACCCTGCTAAAACATCACAAGCAGCTGCCTTACAGTTGATGATTCAGAATAACTTAGATCCTGCGGTTGCACAACATCCAGAGGAACTAATTACATATGGTGGTAATGGAGCTGTTTTTCAGAATTGGGCGCAATACTTACTAACAATGCAGTATTTAGCAACAATGACAGACGAGCAAACTTTGCATATCTATTCTGGTCATCCAATGGGACTTTTTCCATCGACTAAAGAGGCTCCACGTGTTGTAGTTACTAATGGTATGATGATTCCTAACTATTCTAAGCCAGACGACTGGGAAAAATACAATGCACTTGGTGTTACACAATACGGACAAATGACTGCTGGTTCTTATATGTACATTGGCCCGCAAGGTATTGTGCACGGAACCACAATTACGGTTATGAATGCGTTTAGAAAAGTATTGCAACCAAATGAAGATTCAGCTGGAAAAATATTTTTAACTGCTGGTTTAGGTGGTATGAGTGGCGCACAACCAAAAGCGGGTAACATTGCTGGTTGTATAACAGTTTGCGCAGAGGTTAATGCAGCTGCCGCAACAAAAAGACACGCACAAGGTTGGGTAGATGTTTTAATAGATACTATTGATGATCTAGTTATAAGAACCAAAAAAGCACAGCAAAATAAAGAGGTTGTTTCTATTGCTTACATTGGGAATATTGTAGAGGTTTGGGAACGTTTTTATGATGAAAATATTTTTATTCATTTAGGATCCGACCAAACATCTTTGCACAACCCTTGGGCAGGTGGTTATTACCCTGTAGGCATTTCTTTTGAAGAATCTAACGAGTTAATGAGTACCAATCCAGATGCTTTTAAACAAAAAGTACAAGAATCTTTAAAAAGACAAGTATCTGCAATTAACAAACATACTGCAAATGGCACCTACTTTTTTGATTATGGCAATGCCTTTTTACTAGAAGCATCTCGTGCAGGCGGCGATGTTATGGCAGAAAACAATATAGATTTTAAGTACCCATCTTACGTACAAGATATTCTAGGACCTATGTGTTTTGATTATGGTTTTGGACCTTTCCGTTGGGTATGTTCTTCTGGCAAACCTGAAGATTTACAAAAAACAGACGCTATTGCTTTGCAAGTAATGGAAGAAATAAAAACAACAGCTCCAAAAGAAATTCAGCAACAAATGCAAGATAATATTACTTGGATTAGAGAAGCTGAACAAAACAAACTGGTTGTAGGCTCGCAAGCACGTATTTTATATGCAGATGCAGAAGGTAGAGCAAAAATTGCAGAAGCATTTAATCAAGCTATAAAAACAGGAGAACTTTCTGCTCCTATAGTTTTAGGTAGAGACCATCATGATGTTAGTGGTACAGATTCTCCTTTTAGAGAAACCAGTAATATTTATGATGGTAGTAAGTTTACCGCAGATATGGCCATACATAATGTAATTGGCGATAGTTTTAGAGGCGCAACATGGGTATCTATACACAATGGCGGCGGCGTAGGCTGGGGAGAAGTTATAAATGGCGGCTTTGGTATGGTGTTAGATGGCTCTACGGAAGCTTCTAGAAAATTAAAAAATATGCTTTTTTATGATGTAAATAACGGTATATCTAGACGAAGCTGGGCACGTAATAAGGAAGCTATTTTTGCTATAGAAAGAGAAATGGAAAGAACACCAGAGTTAAAGGTTACTGTTCCTAACCTTGTTGAAGATCAATTATTAGATAATTTATTTGCGTAGCGGTATAAATACAATTATTTTTAAAACCTCTTACAAAGAATTACCCTAACACAGTTCTATAAAAATATCTAATAGAACAATAGATAATAGGTATAACTCGTTGTTAAGGAAATAGGAATTTATTTGACTAACTTTGTATAATATTAAAAAATAAAATTATGGCATTAGAAATAACAGACGCAACTTTTGACGAAGTTGTTTTAAAAAGTGACAAACCAGTTGTTGTAGATTTTTGGGCAGCTTGGTGTGGTCCATGTAGAATGGTTGGTCCTATTATTGACGAAGTTAGTTCTGAGTACGAAGGAAAAGCTATTGTTGGTAAAGTAGACGTAGATGCAAATCAAGAATTTGCTGCAAAATACGGTGTACGTAACATACCAACGGTATTAGTATTTAAAAATGGTGAAATGGTTAGCAGACAAGTTGGTGTTTCTCCAAAACAAGTTTACACAGACGCAATAGACGCTTTATTATAGTCTAAAGCATACAATTATAAAAAAGGGTTTGGCGTTTGTCAAACCCTTTTTTATTTTTACTACTTATCTATCTTTCTTATATGAAAAAATATACGCTCCTTGTTTTACTAGCCTTAACCTTAGTTGGTTGTCCTCAAAAAAAAGAAAGGCCTACTACCCTACCTATAGAAAAAGGTATTTCTTTAAATCTTGCTAACTACAGAAAAGAACAAATTAAAGATTTACACTATGCGTTAGATTTTTCTATTCCTAAAAACCTAGAAGACCCAATACCTACCACCTTAACAATTACGGCATACATTGCTGACTTACAATACGATCTTATTTTAGATTTTAATGAAGACAAAGATCATTTAAAAACGCTTAGCGTAAATGGTGTAAACACACCAATTAACCATACCAACGAGCATTTAATTATAGATAGTAACGCATTAATAATAGGAGAAAATAAAATTGATATTTCTTTTAATGCAGGCGAGTTATCACTTAACAGAAACAAAGAGTTTTTATATACGTTATTAGTGCCAGATAGAGCTAGTACTTTGTTTCCTTGTTTAGATCAGCCTAATTTAAAAGCAACTTACGACTTAACCATTACAGCTCCTAAAGATTGGAAAGTACTTTGCGGTGGTACAGAAAAAGCAAAAATAGAAAAAGAAGAGTACACTACTCATACTTTTAATACTACAGATAAGATGAGTACCTACTTGTTTTCATTTGTTGCTGGTAAATTTTCTGAAGAGATAAAAAATCCAGGTGCTTTTGATATGCGCTTTTTATACCGAGAAAACAATAAAGAAAAAATTGCAGAGAGTACAAATGAGATTTTTAACATTCACCAACAGTCTTTAGACTTCTTAATAGATTATACCGACTATAAATTTCCATTCCAAAAAATGGATTTTGCAAGTATTCCTCCTTTTCAATATGGCGGTATGGAACACGTAGGTGCCATACAGTATAGAGAATCGTCTTTATTTTTAGATAAGAATGCTACTCAGAATCAGAAATTATCTCGTGCTAAATTAATAGCACATGAGACATCGCATATGTGGTTTGGAGACCTAGTTACTATGCAATGGTTTAATGATGTTTGGATGAAAGAAGTGTTTGCTAATTTTATGGCAGATAAGATTATGAATCCTATTTTCCCAGATATAGATCATCAATTAAAATTTATGATGACGCACTACCCTAGTGCTTATTCAGAAGATCGCACCAAAGGCACTAACCCAATTAGGCAAAATTTAGATAACCTAAAAAATGCAGGTTCTTTATATGGTAGAATCATTTATAACAAAGCACCTATAATGATGCAGCAATTAGAAGCTGTTTTAGGAAAAGATGCCTTTAAAGAAGGTATGCAAGAGTATATAAAAACTTATGCCGATGGTAATGCAGATTGGAACGATTTGGTTTCTATTTTAGATAAAAAATCTGATGTAGACATAAAAAACTGGTCAGACGTTTGGGTAAACCAATCTGGTAGACCCGTATTTACGGGTAACCTTATGTCTTATGAAGACAAAATAACCAGTTTTACACTTACACAAAAGTCAGAAGATGGTATACACAAAATATGGCCACAGACTTTTACCATACAGTTTGTATATAAGGACAGTATAAAAACTCTAAATGTTGCCACTAATAGTGAAACTCTAGAGATTAAAGAAGCTGTAGGACTTGCCAAACCAGAGCAAATTATTTACAATGCCAATGGTTTTGGTTATGGTGTTTTTCCGGTTGATGCAGCTAGTATTTCTAAAATAAAAGATATTAAAGATGATACTGCACGTGCTTACAGCTATATTAACTTGTACGAAGTATTTTTAAATAACAAAGTTCCTGCTTTAGATACCTATAACGTATTTTTAAACGGAATGGCTTCAGAAAAAAATGAACTTATTCTAGATTATGTTTCTAGTAGAACTAGAGATTTATATTGGAGTTTTTTATCAGAAAAAAGCAAAAAAGAAATACAAACAACAACAGAAGGTACTTTGTTTGCTTTACTTAAAAGCAATACTCCGGCTTCATTTAAGAAAACTATATTTAATGTTTATAAATCTATAGTTAGGTCTCCTAAAGGAGTTGCTAATTTATATGCCATTTGGAACAAAGAGGTAAACATACCTAAGCTATTTTTAAATGAGGATGATTATACTAGTATTGCTGCAGAACTAGCCATAAAACAATATGCAAAAGCTGCTGATGTTTTAAAAGAGCAAGAAACACGTATTACCAATCCAGATAAACTAGAAAGGTTTAAATGGTTGCAACCATCATTATCTAATACAACTACAGAAAGAGATGCTTTTATGGTTTCTTTATTTGATGCTAAAAACAGAGAAAAAGAATCTTGGGTATTAGCAGCCTTAGGTTACATACACCATCCTTTACGCCAAAACGAAAGTAAAAAACACTTAAAGGAATGTTTAAATAAGTTAGAAGAAATACAACTAACAGGAGATATATTTTTTCCTAAAAATTGGTTAGCAAGTTCTATTGGCCAGTATACATCTAAAGATGCCTACCAAATACTTGAAGATTTTTTAGCTAAAAACCCTAACTTTAATCCTATTCTATTAAAAAAATTATTGCAAACCACAGATGATTTAGAAAAGGCGCAAACCATAAAATTATAAATTCATGAACCTAAAGGACAATTTAAATGCGCAACCACTACTAAACTTAGAGCTTTTAGCCAAGCAAGTAGTAGAAGGGTTTATTAGCGGAATACATAAGAGTCCGTTTCATGGGTTTTCTGCCGAGTTTGCAGAGCATAAAATTTATAACAAAGGAGAAAGCACTAAACATATAGATTGGAAGCTTTTTGCAAAAACAGACAAACTGTATACTAAAAGGTACGAGGAAGAAACCAATTTAAGGTGCCATATGATCTTAGACAACTCGGCCTCTATGTATTATCCTGAAGTAAAAAAGCTAGACGTAAATAATTTAAATAAAATAGGATTTGGTGTATTAGCTATTGCTGGTTTAATGAATATTTTAAAAAAACAGAGAGATGCTGTTGGTTTAAGTATTTATTCTGATGCTTATAACTTTTATTCATCAGAAAAAAGTAGCGAACGCCACCACCAAATGTTATTAGCAAAGCTAAGTGAGGTTGCAACAGATACAAACCCAGCTAAAAAAACAGAAACCTATACCTATTTACATCAAATAGCCGAAAAAATGCACAAACGTAGTTTGGTGTTTCTATTTACAGATATGTTTCAGACAGCAGAAGAGGATGAAAAATTGTTTGATGCGCTTCAACATTTAAAATATAATAAACACGAAGTTGTACTTTTTCATCTCTTAGATAAAGAAAAAGAACTTTTTTTTAATTTTGATGATGCACCCAAACGTTTTGTTGATGTAGAGACTAACCAACAAATAGATTTGTATGCCGATAACGTAAAAGAAGCTTACCAAAAAGAGTTAACTTCTTATCTATCAGACATCAAATTAAAGTGCGCGCAATACAAGATAAAATACGTGGCTGTAGATGTTGCCCAAAATTTTGCTTCAGTTTTTAATACTTATATGGTGGAGCGACAAAAATTTTAAAAAAAAATTAAAAATTCTTTCAAAATGTTTTGCAGAACCAAATAACCTCTGTATATTTGCAACCGCTAAACGCCACGGTCTGGTAGTTCAGTTGGTTAGAATACCTGCCTGTCACGCAGGGGGTCGCGGGTTCGAGTCCCGTCCAGACCGCAAAAACCTTCAACATTTGTTGAAGGTTTTTTTGGTTTTATACCTTTTGTAATCCTCTTTTCTTAATTAAGAACATAGCAATCATTTTTAGTTGTTGATTTTTATTTTTTATAAACCTCAACAAGAATAACATTTACAAATCACACTTTATTTTAATCAATTATATTTGCGTTATAGTCAGTTTAAAGAAAAACTATAATTTTAGACTTTTAAAACATACATATATATGGCTTCAGGTTTTTTTGCATTATTAGATGATATCGCAGCTCTTATGGACGACGTTGCTGTAATGAGTAAGGTTGCTGCTAAAAAGACAGCAGGCATACTAGGAGACGATTTAGCAGTAAACGCAGAGAAGGCATCAGGATTTATCTCTGACAGAGAATTACCAGTACTTTGGGCAATTACTAAAGGATCTTTTTTAAATAAGCTTATTATACTACCCTTTGCATTTTTATTAAGTGCTTTTATTCCTGTTGCCGTAACAGTTATTCTTGTTTTAGGTGGTTTGTACTTGGCGTATGAAGGGGCAGAAAAAATATACGAGTTTGTATCTGGTCACAAACACGATACCTCTGAACTTTTAGATGATGATATTACTATTGAAGAACTTATGGTTCTTGAAAAGCAACGTATTAAATCTGCTATAGTTACAGATTTTATTTTATCTGTAGAAATTGTAATTATTGCATTAGGCACTGTTACCAGCGAACCTATTACAACCCAAATTATAGTTGTTACCGTAATTGCAATTATAGCTACTGTTGGGGTTTATGGTATTGTTGCTTTAATTGTTAGAATGGATGAATTTGGTTTAAAACTAATTAACCTAAATGAACGTGACGATAGCTTTTCTGATAAAGTAGGAAACCTTTTAGTAAACGCATTACCTTGGGTTATTAAATTTTTAGCTGTTGTAGGTACACTTGCACTACTTTCTGTTGCTGGTGGTGTATTTGCACACAATATAGATTACCTACACCATTTAATAGAAGATATACCATTACCAGGAATGCTAAAGGAGTTTCTTCTTGGTCTTGTTATTGGTCTTTTAACCATACCAATAATTGGTTTGCTTAAAAAGTTATTTGGCAAAAAGAAAGACAAACACTAAAAACAGATTTATACAATAACAAAAAAACCTTCATTTCTGAAGGTTTTTTTGTTTTACGACTTTAAAAATTTAATGCAACAAGTATATTTTTAACAATAATGCTGGTTCATTAAACTTATTAGAAATACCGTGAGCCACAGTACCATCAAAAAGCAATAAATCTCCCTTGTCTAGCGTAATTTCCTCGTTCTTTAATGTATATGTTGGCGAACCACTTAATACATAAACAAGTTCATTTGCATTGGTAGAAATTGGTTTTCTTGCTGCATTTGGCTGTACCGTAATAAGGTACACACGTATACTCTCTCCTTTAGAAGTGTTAGACAGTAAATGAGTGTACTCTAATTGCTCAGAGTCTTCTCGTTCTTCTTTAACTCCGGCTCCATTCTTTACAAGAATATAATCGCCATCTATACTAGAAGATAATTCTAACTCGGACAGCTCTATTTGTAGGGTTTGCATAATTTTTAGCAAAACCGGTAAAGACGGAGTTGTCCTAAGGTTCTCAATTTTAGAAATTAAACCTGCGCTTACACCTGTTCTTTTGGCGACTTGCTGCAAGGTCAAGTTTCTCTTTTGGCGAGCCAGTTTTAGCTGTCTGCCAATGTTAATCAAAATGTCATCCATAAAAAATCATTGGTTAGTGTAATAGTATGACTATCTACAATTTATGAACTTCAAAAGTAAGGATTATTTATTTATAGTATAAGGATTACAAGTATAGCTTTGCCTATGTAAGTCAAAAATATTAAGATTAAATAAAAATAACATCTATTAGCCTATAGATATAATATACTACTGGACAATTCCTTAGCTTCTTCTTTAGAGTGAGATATGTGTAAAATAGCAATGTCTAAACTATTTTTTAACTTTTGTAACAATGTTATAATATCTGCTTTAGTAGCATCGTCTAAAGCACTTAAAGGTTCGTCCAAACACAAAACCTCTGGATAAAAGCTTAAAGCCCTCCCTAATGCAACACGTTGTTTTTCGCCACCACTTAGGTTGGCAACACTTCTTTTTAACAAATGATCTATTCCTAGTAAAAGAGCCAATTCTTGTACTCGATCTTTAATTTTAGTTTTAGACCACTTTCTTATCTTTAAGGCAAAACCTATGTTTTCTGCCACTGTCATTGTTACAAATAATGCCCCATCTTGCGGTACATAACCAATTTCTCTTTGCCCAGGAGTCATATGGGTAACATCTATTGTGTTTAATATTATTTGTCCGCTTTTAACTTTACGCAAGCCACAAATAGCTTCAAGAATAGTTGTTTTACCACTACCTGTTTTTCCCATAAGAACAACGTATTCTCCTTTATCAATCTTAAAATTAATATTAGAAACTATAAAATTTCCCTGTTCTATATGTAGATCTATACACTGTAACATAGTTAAATTGTATTTTTTTTGGTTCCGTACAATCTAACCACCAACAACACTAAAAAGCCAGACGCTATCATTATTAAAGATACAGCTACTGCTGCTTCTATATTACCTACAGACATTTCTAAAAATACCGTAGTAGGCAAAACTTCTGTTCGCATTCTAGTAGCTCCTGCAAAAATTAATATAGGTCCAAACTCTCCTAAAGCTCTTGCCCAAGCTAAAGAAGCAGCAGTTAAAATTCCGCTTTTTGCTTGTGGTAATAAGATATAGAAAAAGGATTGTTTCTCGTTACACCCCAACGTTAATGCAACCTGTTCTTGCCTGTTATTTATCTGAGAAAAAGTAACATACATTGTACGTACAGCAAAAGCACAAGCAACCATAAATTGTGCTAATACAACACCATAAACTGTATATGTAACTCGTAAATGACTTTCTATAAATTGCCCTAACACTGTCTGAAAAAGCAATAACAAACTTAAACCTACAACTAATGGAGGCAGTATAATTGGAATATCTATAATAGCATCTATAATTTTTTTAAATCTAAAATTAAATCGCGCCATAAAATAGCCAATAGGTATTGCAACAACTACACTAAGTAACATTGTAATTGTACTACTAATTAAACTAAGTTTTATTGCATACTGAATTTCGGTGCTTGCTAAAGCTTTAAAAATATGTTTTGGAGTGGTGTAAAATACATCTGCCAATACCATTGCCAATATTAAAATAATATAGGTAGATGCTACTATCCCCATTACCAAGTAAAAAGGTAAATTAGATTTTACAGTATGCTTTTTTATATGTTTGTTTTCTTTTTTGATAGCAATTAACTTAGTATTACTCAAACTCTGTATATCCTAACTTTTTAAATACGCTCTTGCTTTTTGGACTTTTCGCTAAATAATCCATAAATTTTGAAGCTTCATTTGGCTGCTTAGATGATTTTAAAACACCAACGGTTACGTTTTCTGTATACCTTTTAAAAAAATCGACCTCTACAGTATCTATTTCCTTGTATTGGTTTGCTGTAACATCCCAAATAACACCAACGTCTATCGTTTTTAATTTTAATGCATTTGCAACATCAGACACTGTAGGCATTTGTACATAAATACAATTTTTAACAATATCCCAATCTCCAGATGTTACTAACATACTTTTAGTTACCCTACCAATAGAAGCCGCATTAGGATTTGCAATACTAAACCTAATATCTTTAGCGCAAACATCTTTCAATTGTTTTATGTTTTTAGGATTACCACTTAAAACAGCTAACACAGGTGTAATTGGCGCCAAAGGTTTACTCTCTTTTATTAAGTTATATTTTATAGCATCATGCATATAACTAATATCTGCAGACAAATACAAATCTCCTTGTTTAGCAACTCTTATATTAGAAAGTAATGTTCCAGAGCCTCCATATTGCAAATCTATTTGCACACCTGTTTCTTTATAATAATCCTTAGTTACTTCTTCTAAAACTGGTTTTACAACGGCTGCACAATACAACAAAAGTGACTTTTGTTCTTGTTTGTTTTTACATCCTAATACCAAAAAAAGCAGAAGAACTACTAATGCAACTCTGTATTTGCGCATAAACTCCATCTTATTTATTTAAAAGCCTAAAGTAACTACTAAATTAAAAAGTTTTACTCCAAAACAATTGTATTTATAACTCTAATCTATTTTTTATTAAAATTGAGTATTAAAAACAAAAGTAACCGTCTATTTTTGTTTGTATAAAATTGAGTTATGAATAACTTTAAAAAACCAGATGCCTCTCTTTGGCAAGGTCGAAAATCTAATGCCTACTTGTATTTACACGAGAAAGTAATTTGTACAGACATTCTTAAAAAAGAAACTAAAAAAACAATTACTATTTTAAGTTATGCTTGTGACGCAGGTGTTAAACGTAACCAAGGTAGAGTTGGTGCCGTTACTGGTCCTGAAGCAATTATTAAGCAACTGGCTAAAATGCCAAATCACTTAGAAAACAACACACAACTTTTAGATGTCGGCGCTGTTTTTTGTGTTGATAATGATATGGAACAAGCACAACAGACCTTATCTAAAACTGTAACTAATTTATTAAAAAATAACAGCTTCCCTATTGTTTTAGGTGGTGGTCATGATATTGCATACGGACATTATAATGGTATTCTAAATGCTATTGAAAAAGGTAAAACTATTGGTATTATTAATTTTGATGCCCATTTTGACTTAAGAGCCAATACAAACGGAAACAATTCTGGCACTCCATTTTTTCAAATAGCGGAAGATTGCAAAACCAACAACAGACCTTTTAAATATCTTACTTTAGGCATTAGAGAAGATGCTAATGATGCCTCTCTTTTTAAAACAGCTAAAGAACTTGGTGTAACGGTAATTAAAAATGAAGATTTTAATCTACATCAAACTAAAAACATACAAGAACAAATTTATAGTTTTATAAATGATGTAGATGTAGTTTACACAACTATAGATTTAGACGGTTTTTCTTCTGCCTATGCTGCAGGTGTTAGTGCACCATCACCAATGGGTTTTTCTCCTGATATTGCATTGCAATGCTTGCAAACGATTATAAAATCTGGTAAGCTTATTAGTGTAGATATTGCAGAGATGAATCCCGAATACGATATTGACAACCAAACAGCAAAATTAGCTGCTTCTTTGGCTCACACTATACTACATTCTATATAAAAAAAGGAGGCTTATTTAGCCTCCTTTTTTACATTATATTATTTTACCTATTACTTCATCCAAGATTGATAATACGTACCGTTGTCTATATCTAAAGCCAATTGTGTTAATTGCAATGGCTTAAAAGTATCTATCATTACTGCCAATTCTTCGGTCTTAGATTTACCTATACTAGCTTCATATGTTCCTGGGTGCGGACCGTGAGGTATGCCTGCAGGGTGCACAGAAATATAACCTTTATCTATACTTTTTCTGCTCATAAAATCTCCATCTACGTAATATAAAACCTCATCAGAATCTATATTAGAATGGTTGTATGGAGCAGGAATAGACTCAGGGTGATAATCGTACATTCTAGGTACAAAAGAACAAACAACAAATGCGCTTGTTTCAAATGTCTGGTGTACTGGTGGCGGTTGGTGTACGCGCCCTGTTATTGGCTCAAAATTATGAATAGAAAATGCATACGGAAAATTGTATCCATCCCAACCAACAACATCAAACGGGTGAGATGCATATGTTAAATGATGTAATTGTCCTTGCTTTTTAACCTTCATTAAAAAATCGCCTGTCTCATCATAAGTTTGCAAATTTTGTGGCAGTTTAAAATCGCGCTCACAAAAAGGAGAATGCTCTAAATGCTGCCCAAACCAGTTACGGTATCTTTTTGGTGTATAAATTGGATGATAAGATTCTGTTACCAATAAACGATTGTCCTCTGTATCAAACTCAATCTGATAAATCATACCACGAGGAATAACAATGTAATCTCCATATTCAAACGGAATTTCACCTAACATCGTTTTTAATGTCCCAGTTCCTTTGTGTATAAAAAGAAGCTCATCTGCATCTGCATTTTTATAAAAATAGTCTGTCAACGATTTTCTTGGAGCTGCTAAGCCAACGTGTACATCGCTGTTAAACAATACCGTTTTTCTACTATCTAAATAATCATCTTCTGGCTTAATATCAAACCCTTTTAATAATCTAGATTTTATATTGTGAGCTACAGCTGCTTTAGGAGACACATCTATTGTTTCTCCTACTTCTTTAACCATAGTTGGTCTGTGCATATGGTACATTAGAGAAGACATTCCGTCAAAACCAATGGTACCAAACAATTGCTCATAGTGCAGTGTACCATCATCCTTTTTAAAAATGGTATGTCTTTTAGGTGGTATTTTCCCTAGTTTATGATATAAAGGCATATTCTATTGTTCTTTGTAAGTAGACAATAAAAGTACAATAATTTGAACTTTATCTAAAAAATAAGCCTAAAATTATATAATTAATAATTTGAAGAGTTTATTGCATAAAAAAAGCCTTCCGATAGGAAAGCCTTTCATTGGTTGATACCATCTAAAATGGTTTTCAACATTGCCTCAAAATTAATCGAGACACAACACAACATAGCAAATATAGTAAAGGTTTTTAATATTTAATCTTTTAAGTAGTAAAACCTATTTTCCCAAGCCTACATTTTGCTGCTAAAGACGATTTAGACCATATTTTTTAACGATTATATCACCACTTACCTTTTACTAAAACCCTATTTTTGTTAGACTAAAACTATAAAATGACATTACTTTTAATGGCTGCCGGAAATGGTAGTAGATACGGAAAATTAAAACAGTTTGATGATCTTGGACCACACTCCGAATTTCTAATGGAGTTTAGTATTTTTGATGCTATAAAATATGGTTTTACACATATTGTTGCTATCACAAAAAAAGACAAAGTAGATTTTTTAAAAGAACACTTATCTAAAAGATTACCAAATGGTATTAAATTAGATGTTTTAGCTCAAGAAATTTCTGATGTTCCTGAGCACACCAATTACACTACAGAACGATTAAAACCTTGGGGAACTGCACACGCTGTTTGGACCGCAAGAAATGTAATAAAAGGCCCTTTTGCAGTAATTAATGCCGATGATTTTTACGGTGAACTTGCTTTTAAAAATGCAGCAAGAATTATGAATTCTGAAACAGAAAACACATTTGGACTTATATCTTACACCTTAAAAGACACCTTATCTACACACGGATCTGTTTCTAGAGGTGTTTGCCAAATTGAAAACGGAATTTTAACTAAGGTTGAAGAACGTTTAAAAATTGAAAAACAAAACAATTCTATTATAGACACAGACTCGGGTATTGTATTTACAGGAGAAGAAGAAGCAAGTATGAATTTTTGGGTATGTGACACATCAATCTTTAACTATATAACAAATGCCTTTAAGTTATTTTTAAAAGATGAAGGAAAAATTAAATCTAGCGAGATTTTCTTACCTTTTATAGTACAAGAAATGATTTCTAAAGAAAACTTAAAAGTACCCGTACTAAACTCCGAGAGTAATTGGTTTGGTGTTACCTATGCAGAAGACAGAACTATGGCTGTTTCTAAGCTAGTTGAAATGACAAAAAATGAGGATTATCCATTTAACTTATGGAACATAAACCAGTAGTGATGAAAACAGATCCAGCCGAGATTTTTAATAGTTTTTCTGTTCCTAAAAAAGACTATACTTTTAAGTCTATAACTAACGGACTTATTAATGATACGTTTTTGGTTTTAGATGACAACCAAGCTGTTTATATTTTACAACGCATAAACTCTAACGTATTTAAAAACATAAACGCTGTTATGCAAAATATAGCAACAGCATTGCCTTTATTAAAAAGTTCTAATTACAGTAGTATTAACTTAGTTAAAACCACTAAAAACAAAAGCTACCATACAGAAAACGGATACTGGAGAGTACTTTCCTTTATAGAAAACAGCACTACTTACGACACCACAACAAGTTCTACAACTGCTTTTGAAGCTGGTAAAGTTATTAGTGAATTTCATAAACTTTTACAAGCTACAGATATAGACTCTTATGAAGAGACTATACCTAATTTTCATAATTTAATAGATAGAAATAATCAGTTTTTTGATGCTTTGGAAAAAGCTAAAAAGGAACGTACAGCTGCCGCAAGAGATGCTATAGAATTTGCTGAAGAGTTGTTACCAGATCTATTAGACTTCTGTTTTACAGAACTACCAATTAGAGTTTGCCACAACGACACTAAGTTAAACAACATTCTGTTTTCTAAAACTACAGATAAAGCTCTATGTTTAATAGATTTAGACACCTTAATGAAAGGTTATTTTTATTATGATTTTGGTGATGCAATACGTACTATTGTAAATACAGCTCCTGAGGATGAAAAAGACCTATCAAAAATAACTTTTAACAAAGAACTTTTTAGCTCTTTTGTAGATGGCTTAAGTACCAATAAAAATGTATTAAGCAAAGAAGAAATAGCATCTTTACCCCTTGGCGCAGTATTTATGCCTTTTATTCACGGGTTACGTGCACTAACAGATTATCTAAATAATGATACTTATTATAAAGTAGCTTATGCAAATCAGAATTTAGACAGGTGTATTAGTCTTTTTAACTTCTCTAAAAAAGCATTAGATAATATTGATTATATGAATGCTACTCTAAAGGAAAAACTCAACTAATTTATATAAAAAAGACTTGTTTTAACAATCTAAAACAAGTCTTTTAATTTTTAAGTTTTTCTATTTTATAGGTAAATTAGAAAAATCTATGTTGGGGGGAACTGTATTTGCTTTTCGTTGGTGTTTAGAGTCTATTTCGGTATTTTCATTAAAAAATCCGCAGTTTTTCATAAAAAAAACGTTTCCTTCTACTCCTCCTGCATAATCTAACCTAGCTCCTTTTCTTGCTGTTGCATCTGCAGTAAACGTAGCTTTGGTTAACTCGTGCCATTTTTTATCCAGACCATACACCCATTGGTTACCATACCTAGCCATTCTAGATTTATAACCTGTTTCTGTAACAAAATTTTCTAAAAATGAATGTGGTCTTTTTAAATATGTGGTTGTATATGGCCTTCTAAAACTAGCTATTAAACTCCATTTATTTTCTTCTGGAGCAAAGAAGTAAGCAGTATAATCTGTAGAACCATTAACAGAAGGCATTCCTTTTAATAAGAACTTATAGGTATTGCCAGCTTTCCAATTAAAAACTTTATAACTCTGCCCTCCAGAACCTTCATTACCAAACTCGCCTGTTGTCACTTCTTCTCCTTTATCTAACAAAATAATTTTATAATCTTCAGGAATATCTTTTGGGTTTTGTGTTTCATAGGGACTCCATACAGAAAACAGAACTCTTCTTTCTGTTTCTGAATTTACTTGCATACCAAAATAGCCTTCTCCAAATCCGTTTGCCATATAATAAGAGCCTACAACATCTTCATCTATTGGAACAGTAATTTCATTATAAAACCAAACAATATCTAAATCCTTAGGTGTTTCGTATGTTAAATGAACTGAAGGTCCTCTACGTCCCCAATAAAAATCATCTTTTACAAATGTTATTTCTTCTTTAGCAACATCACCTCCTACTAATACATTTTTTACATCAACAATTACACTAGAAGAATTCTCTAACGCTTCAATACTTAATGTTTGATAACCAATAGTCTTTAAATTAAAAGAACCAACAATAATCTCTTTATAATTTAAATTAAAAATCTCTACTTCTTTGCTTACACCGTTTAATGTAACTTTAATTTTAGATGTTCCTTTTGGCACTTTTGCATATAAACCTATGTTTATACTACCAGTACTTGTTGTCTTAAAGTAGGTTTGTATTATATTATTTTTATTGGTCCAGTTGGTTATTCCTTCATCAGTAATTATTTTTTTATTTTCATCAATTGCATTTACAACCCAACTATTACCAGTAACAGGTATTGTTTTAGAAAAAGTTATATTCTCGTTATCTTCTACCTCTGAATCTTCATTAGATTTACAGGATACAATTAAGAAAAACATCAAAAAATAAAAAGAGAATTTAAAATACATATATTATTTTAATAAGTTAAAAGCATATTGTTTTTAGTTGAAACAAGGCCCTTAAAAACTAACAAAATGAGCCTTGTTAAACTTAACTAAAACACTACTAATTGTTTTGAATAAGTGATGGTTGCAAAATAATTTGTTGTTCTGGTATGTACTCTATTATTCTAGATGCAGATGCCGGAATTTCTAAATAAGCATTTGCTCCGTTTAAATGTGTTCCTGGGTAACGACGATCCATAGTATCTCCATTTCTATACACATCATAACGTCTATGGCCTTCGTATGCGAGCTCTAATCTTCTTTCCTCTGCAACCAACTCTAAAACCGTTTTGCCAGCTGGCAAAGAAGACAACTCATATTCTGGCACTCCTGCACGCACTCTTAAAATATTTATATTATCTAAAGCCAACTGATCTAAACCTCTTTTAGCAAAAGATTCTGCTTTATTTAAGTACATTTCTGCTAAACGCGACACCATAGGAGACCACATATGTACATCATCTTCTTGTAAAGATGCTTTTAAAATATAAAATTTAGGATACCCATTTCTCTTTTTTAAATCGAAATCTTTGGTTACATCTTGTCTTCCGTCTGGTCCGTTAAAGTAATAAACTGTAGTACCATTAATATTCTCTGACTGTACAGTGTATGTTACGCCACCATCTGTAAAAGTTGTTACGCCTGCAGTTTCTGTTGTATTTCTAAACTCGTACTTATAATCGCTATTTACCCAATATACCGCAGGGATTTTATCTCCTTCTTCATCTTCTAAATATTGTGGTGCAATAAAAGCACTTCTAGCATCTGCTGCATTTTTATTAAGCAAATCCATATACGTTTTTGACGCATACATTTCTCCCCAACCAGCACCATCTACTGTAGCATAAAAAGAACCAATTGTATACCAATCATCCCATTGTCCTAAAAGATCTGAATCTTTACTTAATGTAACTGCAAAAATTGCCTCTGCATTATTGTCTGGTATTAACTTATTCATTTCTTTAAACTCTCCATTAGACAACAAACTATACTCTCCAGAAGCTATTACTCTATTAGCATATTCTTCTGCATTAACATTGTCCTCCATATACAAGTAAACTCTAGAAAGTAATGCTTGTGCAGACTCTTTAGAAGCATAAGAAGCTCCTTTATTTATAGACATTAAACTTTCGGCTTTAAGTAAATCTTTAATTACTTGGTCATAAACTTCTTGAACTGTATTTCTGTCTGGCCTATCATCTGTATCTGATGTTAACTTAAGAGGAATAGAAAGGTTACTAGGTCCTTGATTGTAAGGTCTACCAAAAACATTTCCCATTTGAAAATAAACTAAAGCTCTTAAATAGTAGTTTTCACCTAATAATTGATCTGTTTCTTCAGATTCTCCTTCTGGAATCTTCTCTATCATTACATTACAACCAACAGTTATTTTGTATGAGTTACTCCAAAATCTTGCAACTCTGGAATTTGTTGGTATAGATTGGTAGTTGTATAAATAAAATAAATGGTCTGTAGTACCGCCACTTAATGCTATGTTATCACCTGCATATTCAGATATTCTATGCAAATCATCTACCCAACCATCATAACCTACATTACCTTTTAACAAGGCATAGTTACCTACTGTTGCTGTTTGTATAGAACCTGGATCTGATAGTAATTCGTCTACAGATATTTGATCGTATGGGTTCTTTTCTAGCTCGCACGAACCCAACAATAATGCTATAATTGGAAATAATATTATTAACTTTTTCATATTCTAAATTTTAAATACTGTTATATTAAAAAGATACATTTACACCAAGCGCATAACGTTTTGGCACAGGGTAACTTAAACTAGCACTACCTCCTAAACCACCAACACTTGGATCTACACCACTATAATCTGTAAGCGTAAATAAATTATCTCCAGACATATATATATTAACACTATTAACTCCTAACTTACTTAATGCATTTTTAGATAAATTATAAGATAATGTTACATTACGCATACGCAAATAACTACCATCTTCTAAATAACGAGACGATGGCTTATTAGAGTTATTATTACCTCCTTCTATTGCTTGTGGGTGTGTAGCTATATCTCCCGGATTTTGCCATCTAGACCAATCGTCTGCTAATCTTTGTTGATTAAATGTTGCATAAAAACCATCAGAATCAAACAACTCTCTAGAAGAGTTATAAATATATCCACCTTGTGAAAAATCAAAATTAGCAGCCAATGAAAGCCCTTTATAAGACCAGCTTGTATTAAAACCACCTATAAAATCTGGTGACGATTTTTTATCTAAAATTTGACGTGTAGCTTCTGCATAATTACTAGTTTCTGACTTTTCTCCTGTTTCAGAGTCTATTACTTCCCAAAGCGGCTTGCCATCTTCAGGATTTACTCCCAACCATTTTCTCATATACCAAGTATCTGCATCTTTACCTATTTTCCAGACTTTACTTCCCTGTGGTAATTCATCCGCTTCAAAGAGCTCGGTAACTTCATTTTTATTTACTCCAATGTTAAAACCTACGTTCCAGCTAAAGTCATTATTTTTAATAA
Source organism: Cellulophaga fucicola (assembly GCF_900119145.1). Lineage (GTDB taxonomy): Bacteria > Bacteroidota > Bacteroidia > Flavobacteriales > Flavobacteriaceae > Cellulophaga > Cellulophaga fucicola. The sequence continues at coordinate 25,746 of NZ_FPIY01000004.1, forward strand.
TATCAGCAGAAACAACAGCTTCAAAACCTCTATTTCTTACTCCTCCTATATTTTCCCAATACCCGCTAAAAGCTGTAACATCTGGCAAGCTTACAAAGTACAATAGGTCTGATGTGTTTTTGTTGTAGTACTCTAGTGTTAAGTCTACTGTATTAAATAATCTTGTATCTAGTGCAACGTTGGTTTCATACGATTTTTCCCATCCTAAATCTGGGTTAGAAAACTGATTTAATACTGCTCCAGGTACACCAACATATTGCGTATTTACCCTATAAGTTCCCTGATATGGATATAGAGATGATGGTCTATTACCAACAGACCCATAACTAGCTCTTAACTTTAATTCGTTTACAATAGAGCTATTAAAAAAGTTCTCGTTGTGTATTAACCAGCCACCACCAACAGAAAAGAAGTTTCCATATTGGTTATTTAATCCAAAGTTAGATGCACCATCTCTACGTATAGATGCTTTTGCAAAATAACGATTGCTAAAACCATATTCTGTAGACAAAAAGAAAGACTGTAAAGCATAATCATTTTTAAAACCACTTATAGATCCTGGTTCACTAGCTACATCTAGTATTTCTCCTCCAGGAATAATTCCGTTTCCTGTAGCTCCAAAGCTTTCATAGGTATAATCGTTAAACTCATATCCTCCTAATGCAGTTACAGAATGCTCCCCAAATTTGTTGGTATATTTTAGCATTTGAGTAGAAAGTCTTGTAAGTCTATTTGCTGTATTATCATTTATACTACCGCCAGAAGATTCTCCTGAGATAGATCTTGGATCTGTATACGATTTTGATAAAGAGCGGTATAACGTAAAATTATTAACAGAATTGAATGTTAGATGAGGCATAATTTTATACTGAAAATCTAAATTAGCACTCGTATTATATACGTTACTTGAAGAGTAGTTCCATTGTTGATCGTATAAGTAATTACGCTGATCTCTTCCTAACCAATCTGAAGCACTAGCTGCATTAACAGGAATTCCGTTTGCATCATAGGGTACATCCCAAGGTAAATTTAAATAAAGATCATAAAGTGGCGCTTCTGCAATTCTATCTTTATCATCAAAACTGAAAGATATTTTAGGCATAATTTTTAAACGCTCAGACATATCATAATCAAGATTCATACGAAAAGTGTAACGATCAAACTCATTTCCTTTTAAAGTTCCAGATTCATTGTAATAACCTGCATTTAAAAATAGATTAAGAACCTCTGTCCCAGATGTAAAAGACACATTAAGATCTCTAACAACACCCGTTTGCGTACCTTCATTTATCCAATCTGTATCTCTTTCTAACAACTCTGGAGTGTACCAAGGATTTGTGTTTCCAAATTGCGAGTGATAATTATACAACTCCTCCGAATTCATTACATTAAATTGTCCTGAATTAAATTGGTTCATAGCTACTTTAGAACTCACTTTTATTTCAGATTTACCAATTGTACCACGTTTGGTGTTTACGATTATAACACCATTAGCACCTCTAGACCCGTACAATGCTGTTGCAGATGCATCTTTAAGTACAGAAATAGATTCTACATCATTAGGATTTACTATTGGTGTACCGTGCTGTATAACACCATCTACAACCCATAAAGGTGTTACTCTACCACCTAATGATGCTCTACCCCTAATTAAAATGTCTGGTGTTGCTCCTGGAGATCCACTAGATGCAGATACCTGTACTCCTGCTGCCTTACCTTGCAACATAGAAGATACATCTGGTGTTGTAACATCTTTTAACTCCTCTGCTTTAACACTTACCACAGAAGATGTAATTGCCTCTTTTTTTTGGGCTCCATAAGCCACGACAACTACTTCTTCTAATAAAGACGACTCTTCTTCTAAAGATACATTAATTACTTTTTGACCATTAATTTGTATCTCTTTAGTTTTAAAACCGATATAACTAAAAATTAAAACAGCATTAGCCTCTGCGCTTACTGTATACTCTCCGTTAAAATCTGTGGTTACACCATTACTTGTATTCTTAACTAGAATATTTACTCCTAAAACAGGAGTCTGGGTTCCCATTTCTACAACTGTACCTGTAACAGTTGTTTTTTGCGCTAGCATTGTATTTGTAAAAACAAATAGCAGCAGCAGAAAACTTTTTAAGATTATCTTTTTCATAAATTGAGTTTTTGAGTTTAATTGGTTATGTTAGTTAGTACGTATCTTTCATCCAGTTGTATGGCTTTCTTTTTATCCAATTACCTCTGGTAAAATCAGGAAAGTCTTGAGGTTCTCCATTATTTTCAATAGATAATTCAGACAATGGTGTTACAGCACTCCAAGCAGCTGCATCGTAAACATCCATTGGTGGAGCTACGTTTTCTTTAGCAGATTCTACAAAAGCATTAATAACAAAAAAATCTATTCCGCCATGTCCTGCTTCCGTTGCTCCATCTCCAAATTTTTTCCATAACGGATGGTCGTATTTCTTAAACCAAGAATCCATATTTTCCCAACCATGCCCTTTGGTTGTACCCTCTATATGTATACGTTGTGTGTGGTAATCAAAATCTGTAAGACCTTGCACTCCCTGCACTTTAAAGCCTAAAGAGTAAGGGTGTGGTGTATTTACATTATGCGTAACAATAATTGTTTCTCCGTTTGCTGTTTCTATGGTAGAAGTAATTATATCTCCTTGTTTCCATTTTAATTTTGCGTTAGGGTGATCTTTTCCTCCATTATCTACAATATACTTATTAAGGCCAATGGCTTTTGTTGCGTGCGATGTTAAAGAGACCAATCTATTTCCTCTATTTACATCTGCCATTACAGCTACAGGCCCTAAGCCATGTGTTGGGTAAACATCTGCATTACGTAGTAAAGAGTGCTGTGTTCTCCAAGCCGCTTCTGATGTTCCTTTTTCCCCAAACTCTACACCCTTTCCATATGCTGTTTTTCCATCGTTAAACTTTACTCCTCTTAAATCATGTTGGTACCCACAAGTAAAATGCAATAGCTCTCCAAAAACATTTTGCTTTACCATATTTAACACTGCTAAAACATCTCTTCTGTAGTTTACATTTTCTAGAATCATTAAATGAGAACCTGTTTCTTCATGTACATTTACCAAGTCCCAGCACTCTTCTAATGTATTTGCAGCAGAAACCTCTAAACCAGTATATTTTTCCGCTTTCATAGAATCTACCGCCATTCTGGTGTGCCATAACCATGGCGTAGAAATTACCACCGCATCTACATTAGATAACTCTAGTAGGTTTAAGTAATCTTTTTCATTTTTTCCGAAGACTTTAGGTGCTTTTTTTCCAGCCTTACTAATTGCCTTTAAAGCTAAATCTGTTCTATTTTTATCTATATCACAAATAGCTGTAATTAGTACATCTTCTCTATTTAATAAATTATTTAGGTGATTTGTTCCTCTTAAACCAACTCCTATTAAGGCTACATTTAAAAGGGTAGACTTTTTACTTTTAGTAATACCAAATGCTACACTTGGTGCTATAGATGCACCCGCTCCTACAATGGCTGTTTTTTTTATAAAATTCCTTCTTTTATTCATATCTTAATTTTTCAAGTGATTGTAATCAATTAATAAAACCCTAATAGATTTATATAAATGTTATTTGTCTGAGAAACCAAAATTGAGAAAACACTGGAATAATACTGTGGAGTTTTTAGGCAATTACACCATACATATTATGCATCTTAAGGATAGTGATGATTTTACACCCCTAATCTGACGATTTTACCTCTTAATTTATGTTAAAATGGACCTATATTACCAGTGTCTAATTAGAAGAATTGACTATATTAACAACTTAATTTATTATAGTTATATTAAATAACATCTTTGTTAACTTACCAATAACAGGCCTCTAAAATATGCACACCAAAACTATAAAAAACTATAAAAATTTTAGCCTCTTAGATATTAAATTTAAGTTATGCCTATTCTTATTTTGTTTTTATTTTAGTTTGATTTATTCTCAAGAAAAATTAAATTTTCTGCACTTAGAACAAAACTTCTATACTCAATCCAAAACTCTTGAAGACCATTTTGGGTATATATGGATTACAGGTTCTGATGGCATGTATAAATATGATGGTTATGACTTTTCTTATACTCCATACCAAGACACAACCCAAGGAAAGTATGCTAGTAATCAAAAATTTATTTTAGAAAAAGACAACAACAATAATTTATGGGTTGCCCCTTATAATGGTTGTGTAAGTAAGTTTAATAACAAAGAACAACACAATACCTTTGCAAACGTAAAAAATGTTACCGTAATAAAACCTCATAACAATCTAGTTTGGTTTGGAACAAGCACTGGTCTTATATACAAGTACAATGAAGAAACTTCTTCTTTAGATAGTATTAATTCAGTGCCAAAAATTAACAACTTTAACCAAATAATATTAAGTATTGCTTTTACAGGTAAGCATAAAATGTGGATTAGTACCGATCACGGAAAAATATACAGACATATACTAACCACAGACATTCTTGAGGAAATTAAAACCCCATTAAAAGACAACAAACAAAATATATTATTAGAAAGCGACTCTTTTAATACATTATGGATTGCAACAGAATCTGAAGGGCTTTACAATTACACCACAAAAGACTCCAACTTTACACAATATGATATTCTACAAGCTGGCAAAGAAAAACTAAATCACGCGCTTTTTATCTCTCTTTTCTGTGATAGCAATAATAATATTTGGGCAGGCACAGATGGTGATGGCTTATATAAGGTTAATGCTACCAACAAAAGCATTAAAATTTATAAGCATGACGAGCTAAATAAATTTTCTATTACAAACAATACAATTACGCATATTAATGAAGATTCCTATGGCAATATTTGGGTGGTAGCAAAAAAGGGAGAAATAAATATTCTACCGAATAATAAAAATAACATTGCTTATTATAATGGCCTAGAAAACAGCTCTCCTACTACTATTTTATCTAGTTTAAAAGCTTCCGATGGATCGTTATGGATAGGTACAGATGGCAAAGGATTAACAAGGGTTACATCAGAAAACAAAAAAGAACACTACAATAACACTAAAAAAGGAAGTAATCATTTTTCAGGAAGATACATACAAGGACTTGTTGAAGATGCTGAAAAAAACATATGGATTGCTACTTATTTAAACGGACTCTGGAAATACAATACAACTAATAAACAATTTAGTGAAATTAATGCTAGGAGTACAAATGGAGTATATTCCCCTGATTTTAGACACTTGTTTAAAGATAACAAAAACAGAATTTGGGTTTCTTCTGGCGCAGCAATAAACGTTTATAACGCTTCAGATAGTTTACTTGCTACTTTTGACTACAATAAAAATAATTTTATTGGTTCTATTTCCCAAGCCATAAACCAAGATAAAAATGGTACTATTTGGATTGGTCTTGATAGTGGTGGCCTTTATGAACTTATTGAAAACAAAAACGATTTTAAAAATTCTACCTTTAAAAAGCATTCATATAATTTAAAAGAAAATCCAAATCATACTAATTTCGATATTATTATGATTCAACCAGATTACAATGGTAGTTTATGGATATTAACTAACTCAGGTTTTCTACTAAAATATAATACAGAGACTAAACTAGCTACTTCTTACTTAAACAATCCTAATCTAGAAGATATAGATATTTCTGCTTTGCTACTAGAAAACTCTAATAGTTTGTGGTTAAGTAGTAAAAACGGAATTCATAACTATTTGGTCTATAACAACGACATAAAATCTTATTACAAGTCAGACGGTTTTCAAGGTAATTCTTATTTAAAAAGAAGTGCGCATAAAGACAAAAACGGAAACTTATATTTTGGGGGCGAAGACGGACTTAATTCTTTTAGTCCTTCTCAAATGCAAAAAAGTAAAGGAAATGCAAAAGTATATATTAATGCTATAGATATTTTAAATAAACCAGCACATACCATTCTTGAAAACTCCTTGCAAGAACCTATAGAAGAGATTAAAGAACTAAACTTAGACGCTAAACATTCTTCGCTTTCATTTCAGTTTTCAGCAATAGAAAATGTTTTAAATTCTAATTATCACTACGCATATAAATTAAAAGGGTTTGATAATGATTGGATTACAGCTAAAAAAGATAGAACAGCCACATACACCAATATACCTTCGGGGAACTACACATTTATAGTAAAAGCAGGAACAAAAAAAGGAGAATGGGACATTACTCCTAAAAGTATAGATATATACATTAAACCTCCTATTTGGAATACATATTGGGCCTACTTGGCCTATCTTATTTTAGGTATACTTTTTATAATTGGCATTTTTTATTGGTTAAGATTAAAAAAACGAATTGTAAAAGAAACATGGCAAAACGAGAAAGAAAAAGAGTTGTACGCTGTAAAAATGAACTTTTTCGCAAAAATGTCTCACGAAATACAAACACCCTTGACTTTAATTCTTGGACCTATAGACGATATGTTACGTAGAGCAGACTCCAACGGAAATGGCTTACTAAAACAACGTTTATTTATACTTAAAAACAATGCTAAAAGACTTTCTAGAATAGCAAATGAATTAATGACGGTTAGAAACAGAGAACTTGGAATTTTAAAAGTCCTTGCCTCTAAAAATAACATTATTGATCACGCTAAAGAAATTGCATTGTCATTTACAGAACAAGCTCGTTTTAAGAATATTAATTTTACGCAGCACTACTCAGATACAAATATTACCTTTTGGTATGATAGGGATAAGATAGAACATATACTATACAACTTATTATCTAACGCTTTTAAGTTTACACCAAAAGAAGGCAATATTACTCTAGAAATAAGCGCTAAAAAAAATGAATGTATAAAAATTCTAGTTTCAGATTCTGGACCCGGAATTCCTAAAGATGAATTAGATGATATCTTTAAATTATTTTATCAATCTGAATTGGGAAAAAATCAAAAAGGATTAGGTGTTGGTCTAGCGCTTACAAAAGAATTAATATCGTTACATCACGGAAAAATAAATGTAAAATCATCTGCAAAAAAAGGAACTAGCTTTATTGTAAAATTACCAATACAAGAAAATGTATTATCAAAAGAAGAAAAACTAGCACCAGATGTAATTTCAAAAGACCAAAAAAATACACTTATCACGCTTAAAAACTCAGAATTAGATTTACATCCTGTTTCTTCAAAATCTACCATAAAAAAACACACCTTATTACTTGTTGAAGATAATATAGAAATGCAAATATTCTTAAAGGATATTCTTAAAAACAACTATCATCTTTTATTGGCTGAAAATGGTAAAGAAGGGATATTATTAGCAGAAAAAAACAATCCAGATTTAATAATTAGTGATATTATGATGCCTGTTATGAATGGCTTAGAAATGTGTAAAACACTTCAGAAAAACAAAAAAACACAGCATATCCCTATAATTTTACTTACGGCTAAAAACTCTTCTAAATCTAAATTAGACGGGTTAAAATCTGGTGCCGTAGTTTATATTGAGAAACCTTTTAATTTACACGAGCTAATTTTAAAAGTAAATAACATAATTTCTTCAAGAGAAAAAATAATATCCAAGTATAAAACAGATGCTATAAGCACTCCTAATAGCATTAACACTACATCTAAAGACGATCTATTTATTAAAGAATTAGTTAACGAATTAAATAAACAACTAGACAATACCGACTTTAAATTAGAAGATTTGCCAAGCAGTTTAAATATGAGTTACTCTGTAATTTATAGAAAATGCCAAGACATTACAGGAAAAACATTAGTTGAATTCTTACGCTCGCTACGTCTTAAAAAAGCTGCCATTTTAATTTGCGAACAAGGTTACAACATCTCAGAAGCAGCATATATGGTTGGTTATAAGGACACAAAATACTTTACTAAATGTTTTAAAGATGAATTTGGCAAATCTCCTAGTGTCTATAAAAAAACGTATAAATAAAGTACAGGTTAAATAAGCCTTATCTGTTTTTAACCAAACCTTTTTATTTTCTATATCTAATCCGTTTCTTTGTTATAAACACAAAACTATATATGAGCTTTAACATTGTTTTATTTGAACCAGAAATACCAAACAACACTGGTAATATTGGCAGACTTAGTCTTGCTTCTGGTTCCACACTGCATTTGGTTAAACCATTTGGTTTTGAGTTAAATGATAAAAGAGTTAAACGTGCTGGTTTAGATTACTGGCAACATTTAGATCTAAAAATTTACGATAGTATAACTCATTTTTTTGAAATTCATTCTGATAAAAAGTTCGCGTTTTTATCTGCAAAAGCAGAAAAAAACTACTATGAAATTGACTATGAGGATAATATGTTTTTTGTATTTGGTAAAGAATCTAAAGGTCTACCTAAAAGCGTTGTAGAAAACAACAAAGACAGCCTTTACAAAATACCTCTTTTTAGCGAGCACATAAGAAGCCTAAACTTGGCAAATGCAGTTAGTATTGTAATCTACGATGCAATAAAATCTAAAAAACTGTAGTTTTTATAACAAATAGTATAAAATTTTAAACTTTAATTACTTTTTATAAGTACTTTTAAAGCTATCACAATAAATAATCTTAACCATTAATATCTTATAATTTAAGAATGAAATCATTTACAGTACAAGAAATTTGCGACCTATTAGGAGGAGAATTAGTAGGCAATACTACAAGCAGAATAGAAGGAGCAGAACAAATTGAAAAAGCCAATAAAAATCAAATTACATTTATTGGTAGTGTAAAATATGTTCGCCTTTGGAAAAATTCTAACGCAAGTGTTGCCATTGTAAATGACAATTTAAAAATAGAACCAGGAGAAAACAAAGCTCTTATTAAGGTTAAAAATGCTGATATTTCTTTAGCCAAATTATTAGAAGCGTACGATCCTGGAAAACCTGTTTTTGATGTAGACATACACCCAACTGCAGTTGTAGATAGTACTGCTAATGTTGGTGCCGGCACTATAATAGGCGCCGGTTGTTATGTTGGTAAAAATGTAATTTTAGGAGACCAAGTTATACTTTACCCAAATGTTACTGTATTAGACGATACAACTATTGGCAACCAAACCGTATTATGGTCTGGAACTGTTGTTAGAGAACGCAGTGAAATTGGGAGTCGTTGTACTTTTCATATAAACGTAAGTATTGGTGCAGATGGCTTTGGATATAGACCTAGTGATGATGGTAGAGGTCTAGTTAAAATACCGCAAATAGGAAACGTAATTATTGGTAATGATGTAGAAATTGGTGCTAATTCTTGTGTAGATCGTGGTAAATTTAGTTCTACAATTGTTGGCGATGGTTGTAAAATAGACAATCTAGTACAAATAGCTCATAACTGTGTTATGGGCAGATCTTGTATTATGGCCGGCCATAGTGGTTTGGCAGGCTCTGTTACCTTAGGAGATGGTGTTATTATTGGCGGTAGCGCATCTATTAAAGACCACACCACCATTGGTTCTGGTGCTATAGTTGGCGCAGGATCTGGAGTAATGGGGAATATAGAAGCAGGCAAAACTGTTTTGGGTTACCCAGCACAAGACTCTAGAGATATGCTAAAACAATGGGTTGTAATGAAAAAACTTAGTCGTAAATAATATAAATGATAAACTATAACGGCAAAATATTTAGGCCTGTTACTGGTTCTACTAATTCTGAAACTACAAATAAAACTATTTTTATATACAAGCAAGATGGTGCTATTTTAACTTCAGATTATGCCGGCGGAAAAATAAAAAAAGGACATTTAATTGGTTTGGTTGATGATAATGGTTGTATAGAGATGAGATACCACCAGGTAAATACAGACAACCAATTCATGACCGGAAGATGCACATCTACACCAGAAATTTTACCAAACGGAAAAATACGATTGCATGAAAAATGGCAATGGACCTCTGGAGACAAATCTACAGGAAACTCTATTCTAGATGAAGAATAGAGTTTTTTTTGTTTAAAAATTCATCTAAAATAACACCTATGTCTTAATTTTGCAGCGCAAAACCAATACTATTGTTTTTGCGTATACAAAGTACAATACCAATTGTTAGAAATAATTTTAGAAAGAATGAACAGAATTGAACACATAGAAAATGAAATTTCTGAATTAAGACAAGCGCTTCAAAACCACAAGCTTTATGCAAGTTTAAAAGACGTAAACGACATTAAAGTTTTTATGGAAAATCACGTATATGCTGTGTGGGATTTTATGTCGCTCTTAAAAGCATTACAAAGAAATTTAACGTGCACAGAAATTCCTTGGATTCCTGCTAGTAACCCAACTCTTGCTCGTTTTATCAATGAAATTGTACACGGAGAAGAAAGCGATATTAACGAAATTGGAGAGCCTAAGAGTCATTTTACAATGTACTTAGATGCAATGCATCAAATAAAAGCCAATACTGCTAGCATAGAATCTTTCATCAAACTTATAACAGAAAAAGAACCAGTTGCTTCTGCCTTAGAAAAAACTAAACTAGATAAAAATGTTGCAAATTTTGTAAACTATAGCTTTAAAATTATTGCAACCAACAAGCCTCATTTAATTGCATCTGCATTTACTTTTGGTAGAGAGGATCTTATACCAGATATGTTTGTTGAAATTCTTAAAAATGCCGATTCAGAAAATAAACGATACAACAAACTAACCTATTACTTAGAAAGACATATAGAACTAGATGGAGATGAACACGGACCTCTATCTTTACAGATGATTTCTGAATTATGTGGCGATGACGATACCAAATGGCAAGAAACTTTAACGGTAGCTAAAGAATCTTTACAACAACGTATTTATTTGTGGGATGCTATTAGTAATTTAATTGAAACTAATAGACTCGCTTTAACCGCAGTTTAAATACTAAGAAAATTTTCGTTTTAAAATTCTCTTTTTAGCAAAAACTTCTTTTTGGTAAAACGTAATTCGTATTCCAAAAAGCAAGACTAATCCGCCTATTACCATTTGTAAAGAAATAGCTTCGTCTAAAAACAACCAAGCTAAAAAAGAAGCCAATATAGCTTGTCCTAGTAAACTAACAGATACTCTTGTTGCTCTCATATGTTTTGTTGCATAACTTATAAGCAACCACGCTAAAAGCTGACATACCAAACCTTGCACAACTAACACAAACCAACCTGCGTTAGAAAAACCTGCAAATGGCTCGTTTATAGAATAACTTAATACTCCTAAAAATACAGTAGATGCTACAACACTTGTGGTCATAAACGTAAGCACATTCATCTGGTTTAAAATATTTTTACTTAATAACATATAAACGGCATATAACATACCTGAAAGTACCGCAAAGCCAAATGCTAAATTAAAATCTAAGTTTATAAAGGTCTTAAAGCCTACAAGCATCATCATCCCTAAAATAGCAACAATAGTGCCTATCCAAAAGTTTTTAGTAGGTTTATCTTTTAAAAATAAAAATGCCCCAATACCAACCCAAACAGGAGATAAGTTAGTTAAAAGTGTAGCTTGTGTTGCTGTAGACTCTTGTATTGCAATATTCCAAACAGCAACATCTAAACCAAAAATAACACCACAAAGTATAGCGTAAAAAAATGGTTTCTTTGCCGTAATCTTAAACTGTTTTGTTAGTAAAACATATGGCAAAATACATACAGATGCCACTGCCATTCTATAAAAAGCAGAAATTACACCTGGTGTTAAGTTTAATTTTACCAAAATAGGGAATACAGAAATACATAACACTCCCACAGCCAAAGCAATTCTTGCCTTTTTCATACGCGTACAATTAGCTGGCTAAGCTAAAATAAAAACGTTACTAAAAAACTACTTCTATAGAAAATTAGTATTAAAAATGAGGACTTTAAAATAGACCTGTAGTTTATCTAATAAACAGCTCTAAACTGTTTTTTTAACAACATTTTTTTATGGCGTGGCAAGGTATTTGCTATCTTTATATTATAATTTTTACAATTTTTAATGCGATATACATTACTTACAATATTGGTTATTCTATTTTTTGCCGCTCCAATTGTTGCGCAAGAAACAACAGTGATACCTTTAAAAATTGAAGCAAAGAAAGAAAGTAAAACAGCACCGCCTGCTGTTTACATTATTCCAGAAATAAAGAAACAGCCGAATGTCAATTTTTTAGATTCTATGATGAAACCTAGAATTGATATGACTCCAGATAACAGACTGGTTAAACCAGGACGAGATGTAAAATTAAATCCGCGTTTAGGTTTTGAAGAAAAAAAGGATTCTAAATCGTTTCACGGAGACCAATATTTAGGAGATGTAAAAACAACTGGCAAGTTTGTTGGTATTGTATGTAGAGACCACGAATATGTAGACGGCGACCGAGTAAAAATTTATGCAGACGGCAAAGTAATAGAGCACAATTTAATGCTTGGCGGTGCTTTTAAAGGAGTAAACCATACATTAAAAAAAGGCTTTAACCGTATAGATTTTGAAGCTTTAAACCAAGGTACATCTGGACCAAATACTGCCCAAGTAAATATTTATGATGAAAACGGAAAAGTAATCTCTTCTAAAAAATGGTTACTTTCTACAGGATCTAAAGCTACTATTATTGTGATACAGGAATAAGTTATTCTCTACCAATAAATGCTAACGCAAACTTAATATCGTTATAATCTACTTTTTTATTTAGTGCCTCGTAAATTGCCTTTAAACTAATTGGCTCTCCTTTTGGCTGTTTATTTTTTGCTTTTTTAACATCGTTTAAAATTTGTTCTTTTGGCTTATAAAAACTAAAGTCTTCATCAGGATAATCTAAACACAACTTTATTAAATGTCCAGCAATTGTACCAGTAGACAAACCTCTTTGATCTGCAATTTCTTCTAGAGTTAGCTTCTTTCTAAAATAATCTAAGGTAACATCATATGTAGAATCTCTTTGTACTTTTTTATCTATAATTTTTTTAGCGTGCTTTTCTATTGCCTTTAAATTGGTTAGCCCACCACAGTCTACCACAAATTTAATTGCCTCTTCTTCTAACTTGTCTATAGCATACTGTTTGTCTCCCTCACTAGATAATTCTAAAAATCTTTTATCTGCTTTATGCGCCAAGCCATCTACTTGCAAAGCCATTTCATTAAAACCTAGAAGCTTTAAATTTTCAATATTTTTTAATCTAGAAAGTGCCACATAACCTTGTCCTTTTTCAAAGGTTTTAGACAAATCTATAAGTGCACCATCTAACGTCATACCCTGACATTTATGTACTGTAATTGCCCAAGCCAAACGCAACGGAATCTGATCTAAACTAGCCAGTACTTTACCTGTATCATCTTGTATACCCCAATTTTCTTGTTTTACCTCTATGCGCTTACCTTGTACTGTTTTTACTACCGGAAACCCATCATTATTAAAACTAACAATAGTACCCAAAGTACCATTTACATATCCTTGTTCTTGGTTGTTACGCACAAACATAACTTTAGTATGCATTTTTAGCTCTAATTCTTCTTTGGCTAAAACCGATTTTTTCAATGTTTCAACCAGTTTCTTGTTTCCTTTAAAAGAAGCTTTGTATTTTTTTACTTTTCCTTTTAGTTGCTTTAAATGCTCACTATTTATCTGGTCTACATCATAATTGTGAGTAAATAACTTTGTAGGCTCATCGTCCTTATTAAACGTATTTTGTTCTGCTTTTTTAAGTTCTTCTATACTTTGTTTAGATATCTTCCCTATTCTAATTTCATTTAAAATGGTATTTAAAACATCCTCATTTGCCTGTCTATATTGTTCTGTTAAATAACACACATTAAACTTAGCATGTACCCAAGCATTAGACATAAAAGCAAACTTGTCTTTACTTTTTTCATTTTGATTACCAATAGGTGGTAACTGAAAAAAATCTCCACAGACCACAACTTGTATACCTCCAAAAGGCTCATCGTTCTCTTTAAAAAATTGCAAAACAGTATCTACCATATCTAACTGTTTTTTATGCAGCATAGATATTTCATCAATAATTAAAATCTTAGCATTTTCTAAATGTTCTTTCAGGTATTTTTTCTCCTTCATAGAATTTAGATTAGCTCTGGTAAGTTGTTCTTTTATACCAAAACCAGCCCAAGAATGTATAGTCATTCCATTCATATGCGTAGCCGCAATACCTGTAGATGCGGTTATAGCAACTGGTATTCTTCTCTTTTTTAAATAGGTAATATATTGGTTTAAAACGTATGTTTTTCCTGTACCCGCAGAACCTGTTAAAAATACATTTTTACCAGATTTTAATAATGCTAATGCTTTTTCTTGTTGCAATGGTTTGTGTATTATGTAGAATAACCTTGATATTATTCCAATTCACAAGATCATTATAAATTTTAATATATAAAAATTAGAGTGCTAATTCCTTAATGTTTTTTAGTCGATAACAATTTTGAGTAAGTTAAACTACCAACTTCCACTAGCACCGCCACCTCCAGAGCTTCCTCCTCCACCAGAAAAACTACTAGAACTACTACTAGATCCGCTACTGCTATATGTACTGCTTGAAGAACCTCCACTTCTACCATTTGTAGAACCAATACTTTTTATTGCTGTAATAAAAGAATTATAATCGCTTTTAAATAACGAAAAAGATAATTTAGTTTTATTTTTTACAACAAGATTCACCACTGTTTTTATTGTAGAAGTTAAAATAAATACACCAACAGAAATACACAAAAGTAGTACTGTATTAGATGCTATAAATGGCTTAACATTAAAACCTGATTTTTGCAATATTCCAAAAATAACAACTGCGAGCAATCCAAAGCCAAAACAAAAATACAGTGTATATACTAGTATATTTATTGTAAAAAAGATAAGTCCAATCTCTGCCGTAAAAAACTTTTTAAAAATTTTAAGTGCTATTTTTACAGACTGATAAATAACAAATACACCTGCAATTAAAAAGAAAAAACCAAAAATAGATAATACTATGTTTGCTATTCTATCTTGTTTACTATCTCTCTCTTTTATAAGCTCTTTAAATTTCTCTAGTGCTTCGGGATTTTTAATAAAGTTTATTAATTGGTCTGTAGCTTTGTCTATTCCGGTAAAATATGATCCTTCTTTAAACTCAGGAATCATAGTGTCTTCTATAATCTACTTTGCTACTATATCTGTTATATAAGGTTCTAAACCATAACCAACTTCAATTCTAACTTCCCTATCAAAACTAGAAAAGAGAATTAAAATGCCATTGTCTTCTTTTTCTTGTCCTAACTTATTTTTATTAAATGTCTTATTTGCAAAATCTTCTATGGTTTGTCCGTTAAGCGAACTAATAGTAAGCACCACCAACTGCGTTGTAGTTTCCGTTTCAAAATTGGTTAGTTTTTCACGTAAAGATGCTGCTTCTTCAGCACTAAAAACAACTGCATTATCAGTTACTATATCTTTAATTACAGGATACTCATAGCCTTGTGCAAAACCAATAGCAGTAAAACAAACAAGAACTAAAAAAACTATTTTTCTAATCATACTTAATTACTTTACTTCTCCTGGGTGGTATGTTTTTTCTGCTTGTTTTAAAACATCATCCTTATAAAAAGCTACGGTTTTAAATTGCATATTTATGTACGCATCAGTTTGGTCGTTAAAATGTGGCGAAGTAGGATCTCCACTTTGCCCGCCTGCCAAAATAGTTTTTGCTTTTATTGTATCTCCAAACTCAACCGCAGCTACAAAACTATTGCCACGCGTACCATATATTTTTTTTGTGTTGTTGGTATAACTTACGCCATAAGCTGCTAAAGCTCCCCAACGACCAGAAGCATAACCTACAGGTACGCTTGGTTTATCATCATTAAAAGCTTGTTTTATATTACCATTTAAACGTTGGTACCTGTTTACTTCTCCCCAAGGAATATTCCAAGTTCCAAAGTCCGACTCTAATCTTTCTATAACCGCTCTAAAAATTGACAAACGTTCAGACATTGGAGACGCTGTTCCAAAATAAGTCATTGCTTCCATATCTGTCATTTTACCTGGTCTTTTTCCGTTTTTACCATACATAGTGCCATAATAATGAGCCAGTGTCATTGCTACAGATTCTTTTGAGGTTTTAAAATCCCAGTTACGCAAAGCTTCTATAGGAGCACCAAGTAATTTTGTTCTATCAGTTTTATCATACGCCTCTACTAATCCAGGAATTAGTTTTTCAAACGCTGGCAAATAGGGATCATGTGCTAACTTTATAAGACTGTCTAGTGTATAATTTTTTCTGTCTTTTAACAAAGCTATTGCGTGTACACCTCTAAAGTTTTCTTGGTCTTTAGACATATAGTTAGGATAGTTTTCTTTTTTAGGACTGTACTCTAATGCTGCAGTATAAGGTGTGGAGTTACAATTCTGAAACCAACCATTTTCTGGGTTTAACAACAAAATATTTTCATCTACGGTATGTAAACCTTTCCAGTCTGTTTGTGGGTTGCTCCCATCTACAGGTTTGGTATAATCAAAAACAGTATCGCGAACTGGAACAAAATTTCCGTGAAAATAAGCTATGTTACCTTCTGCATCTGCGTACACTGTATTGTTAGATGAGTTTGTGCGTATGTCCATCATTTTTCTAAAACCTTTATAACTATCTTGTTTTGTTCTAATGTAAGATTGTTCTAACGCTTTTACGGGTTCCCACATCATTGCAGAGGCCGTCCATTGCCCATCTGCTTTATGTGTAATTGGTCCGTGATGTGTTCTATATGTTTTAAATATTTTTTGATGAATGCTATCTCCCAATTTGTATTTTAATGCAACCGAATCTTCAACTACATCTCTAAGTTCTTCTCCGTATTGGTATTTTAATTTGCCGTCTAGATTAAGAATAGTTTCTTTAAACTCATCCATAACGTCTGTATAAGTAGAGGTATGCATCCAACCAGTTTTTTCATTAAATCCCTGATACACAAAAAACTGACCCCAAGTAACAGCTCCATATGCATTTAAGCCTTCTTCACTAACCACGTGCACTTCTCCTCTAAAGAAAAATGAGGTATGCGGATTAATTAAAAGCATTGCATTTCCAGATTGTGTTAAGTCGCCCGAAATTGCAATTCCGTTAGATCCTTGCGGTTCTAACTCTGCTTTTTCTTCTTCAATTTTTAATTCTGTCGCTTCAGGGATTTCCATATCACCCTCATAAAAAGCCTTTATTTTACGCGTAGAAATTCGTTCTATATCTCCACCAATAGAGCCTTCACTAAAGCACATTGGCATCCAAGGCTCAAACTTAGTTAACAATCTAGGTGTAACCTCTGGGTGTGTATGCAAATAATAATTTACACCATCTGCAAATGCATTACATAACTCTTTTAACCATTGCGGACTCTTATTATAATTTGCAATTGCCTGTTCTTCTGTCATAAATAACTTAGCTCGCAAATCGCTATACAAAGCCTCCTCGCCATCTACCTCTGCCAGCCTACCAGTCGCCCATATGTAATTTTGCTCTACACGGTTAAAATCGTCCTCGCATTGTGCATATAACAATCCAAAAACTGCATCTGCGTCTGTTTTACCATAAATATGTGGCACACCGTAAGCATCTCTAATTATAGTTGTATTATCTGCATGTACTTGCCAACGATCTAAATTTTTATTTTTTTCAGGAGCTTCTTTACAACTAATTAATAAGCAAAGAATAAACAGAGTAGATAGAAAAATTTTCATTTTGATGGAGCTATTAAAACGGTTTGTGTGAAAATACTAGACTTCTGTTTTAAAAACTAAATTTTAATGGTTTTTTTAGATTGATAAAGCATTAATAAAGCACTACCCTATAATTGACACAGAATTAAATTACCTTGCATATAAATTGAAAATACAAAGATGGCAGAGAAAAAAGTAAGCATTTTAACCGCATTTAAAACTATTATTTGGCCAAGACGCAAACTTGTTTTTATAGGACTTTTATTAATTGTAATAAGTAAGGCCGCAAGTTTTGTTGCTCCAATATCTCTTAAATATTTAATGGATGATATTGTACCAAATAAAGATATTGACTTTTTAAAAACTATAGTTGCAGTTGTAATTGCTGCGTTTTTTATACAAGCAGTTACCTCTTTTCTACTCACAAAAGTACTAAGCATACAGGCACAATATTTAATATCTGAATTGCGCGCACAAGTACAAAAAAAGGTTTTGTCTTTACCTATTAGCTTTTTTGACAATAATAAATCTGGAAGTTTAGTTTCTAGAATAATGAGCGATGTAGAAGGTGTACGTAACCTAATAGGTACTGGTCTAGTACAATTAGTTGGCGGTACAATTACCGCTGTAGTTTCTGTTGTTTTACTAGTACAAATTAGTTTACAAATGACGGTTATGGCTTTTATTCCTTTAATTCTGTTTGCTTTTATTTCTTTAAAAGCATTTAAAATTATACGTCCTGTGTTTAGAGAAAGAGGAAAAATAAATGCAGAAGTAAAAGGTAGGCTAACAGAAACATTAAGCGGAGTTAGAGTTATAAAAGGATTTAATGCAGAGGAACAAGAAAATAAAATTTTTGAAGACGGTGTTGCTAAATTGTATGAAAATGTAAAAAAGAGCTTAACCGCAACTGCTGTAATGACAAGCTCTTCTACTTTTTTATTAGGACTTGCCACAACTGGTATTATGATGGGATATGGTGGTTATTTACTAATCACGGGCGACTTAACAACGGGTGAGTATTTTCAGTTTACGTTTTTATTAGCCTTAATGGTAGCGCCAATTGTACAGATGAGTAACGTTGGTAGTCAGCTTACAGAAGCCCTTTCAGGTTTAGACCGTACAGAGGAACTTATGAATATGACCGCTGAGGCAGACGAAAAAGACCGTACTATTATTTTAGAAGATATTAAGGGTGATGTTGCGTTTAACAATGTATCCTTTGCTTACGAAGAAGACAAAGAAGTTCTAACAAATGTAAACTTTACAGTTAGCTCTGGGCAAGTAGTTGCTCTTGTTGGTAGTTCGGGCTCAGGAAAATCTACTATTGCTGGTTTGGCTGCTAGTTTTTTAAATCCGGCCGATGGTAGCATTACAATAGATGACAACGATTTATCTAAGGTTGATTTAAACAGTTTTAGACAACATTTGGGTGTTGTTTTACAAGACGATTTTCTGTTTGAAGGAACCATACGTAACAACATACTTTTTCCTAGACCAAATGCTAGTGAAGAAGAATTATTAAATGCCGTTAATGCTGCCTACGTAAACGAATTTACAGATAGGTTTGATGATGGTTTAGAAACACTAATTGGCGAACGTGGTGTTAAGCTATCTGGCGGACAACGCCAACGTATTGCAATTGCTAGAGCTATTTTAGCCAATCCTAAAATATTAATTTTAGATGAAGCTACTTCTAACTTAGATACTGAGAGTGAAGCTTTAATACAAAAAAGTTTAGCTACTTTAACAGAAGGAAGAACCACATTTGTTATTGCGCATAGACTTAGCACCATACGTAAAGCTGATAAGATATTAGTTATAGAAAATGGAGAAATTGCAGAACGTGGAACTCACGATGAGCTTATAGCAAAAGAAGGTCGTTATTTTAATTTATTTACATACCAAGCAAGAATATAATTTAAATTTCTTGCCTTTATATAAATCAAAAAAGCTCAAATTCTTAATTTCTAGAATTTGAGCTTTTTTTATATTTTAAATTAAATTGATTAACTCTCTGGAGCCAACTCAACTTCTAATCCGTCTAGTTCTGGTGTCATATGTAATTGACAACCCAGCCTACTATTATCTTTTACATTAAAGGCTTCCGCTAACATTGCATCTTCATCATCAGACATTTCTGGTAAATCGTGACTAGATGTAACATAACATTGACAAGAAGCACACATAGCCATACCACCACAAATACCAATTGTACCCTCTGGAGCAAGTTCATAAGAACGTACAACCTCCATTAAATTCATATTCATATCAGTTGGTGCATCTACTTCGTGTAAAACACCTTCTCTGTCTGTTATTTTTAATTTAATATCACTCATTATTCTATTGCTTTAACAACTGCTTTTGGCGACTCTTTTTTAGTTCCATCAAAACCTGTAACGCCACCAACGGTAGTATATTTCATTACATATTTTTTGTCTGGGTATATTTTTTGATATGCACTTTGACACATTAATGTAGCTTCATGAAAACCACATAATATTAGTTTTAATTTCCCTGGATACGTATTAACATCGCCTATAGCGTAAATACCTGGTATGTTAGTTTGGTAATCTAATGCATTATCTACCTTAATGGCATTTTTCTCTATTTCTAGACCCCAATCTCCTATTGGTCCTAATTTTGGAGACAAACCAAACAAGGCTATAAAACTGTCGACCTCTAAAATAATATTTTCGTCTTCTCCAGTTTTTTTAATTTCCACAGCTGTAAGCGTATCACCACCTCTTAAGCCAACAATTTCTGCTGGTGTTACAAGGTTAATTTTACCTGCATTTTTAAGTTGCTGCACTTTTTCAACCGAGTCTAAAGCTCCTCTAAATTCATTTCTTCTATGTACCAAAGTAACCTCAGCAGCTACATCAGCCAAAAAGATACTCCAATCTAAAGCAGAATCTCCACCGCCAGCAATAACTACTTTTTTATCACGATAAACCTCTGGATCTTTTATCATATAGGCAACACCATTATCTTCAAACTTAGTTAAGTTTTCTAACAATGGTTTTCTTGGCTCAAAACTACCCAAGCCACCCGCTATTGCAATAATTGGCGCGTGGTGTTTAGTACCTTTATTTGTGGTTACTATAAAAGATCCGTCTTCTTGTTTCTCTATAGTTTCTGCACGTTCTCCTAATGTAAATCCTGGCTGAAATGCTTTTATTTGCTCCATTAGATTATCTACCAAATCACCAGCCAATACTTCTGGAAAACCAGGAATATCATAAATTGGTTTCTTAGGATAAATCTCTGAACATTGTCCGCCTGCTTGTGGCAAAGCATCTATTAAATGACATTTTAATTGTAATAATCCTGCTTCAAAAACAGCAAAAAGTCCTGTTGGCCCAGCACCTATAATTAGTATATCTGTCTTAATCATGTAAAAATATTCTTAAAAAATAAATGTAAAATTACAGAAGTTGTTATGCTAATAATATGATATTTATCAGCCTTAATTAACCTACGTTTATTACTTCTTCTATTTGTGGCACATACTTTTTAATAGTCATTTCTACACCACTCTTAAGTGTCATCTGGTTAACACTACAACCAACACAAGCACCCTCCAACCTTACTTTTACAGAAGTGTCATTATCTATTGAAATTAGAGAAATATCGCCACCATCACTCTGTAAAAATGGACGAATTTCTTCTAATGCTTTCTCTACGTTAGTTCTTACCTCTTCTGTTGTCATCTCTATTACTGCTTATTAACAGGCGAGCAACCCGCCATAGTTGTTATTTTAATAGCTTCTGTAGGTGGTAAATCTGTATTTCTATTTACTACTTCTTGCACTACATTTTTTGTAAGAGCCTCAAAAGCTGCTTCTATTGGCGTACCTTCTTGCATTGCTGCTGGTCTACCTACATCACCTGCTTCTCTTATACTTTGTACCAAAGGAATTTCTCCTAAGAAAGGTACTTTTAAATCTTCAGATAAATGCTTAGCTCCTTCTTTACCAAAAATATAATATTTATTATTTGGCAACTCCTCTGGAGTAAAATACGCCATATTTTCTACAACTCCTAAAACAGGAACGTTTATAGAATCTTGCTGAAACATTGCTACACCTTTACGTGCATCTGCCAAAGCAATTTCTTGTGGTGTACTTACAACAACAGCACCAGTAACTGGCATTGCTTGCATTATACTTAAATGAATATCTCCTGTTCCCGGAGGTAAATCTATTAGCATAAAGTCTATTTCTCCCCAGTGTGCATCAAAAATCATTTGGTTTAATGCTTTAGACGCCATTGGTCCTCTCCAAATAACTGCTTGGTTAGGTTGTGTAAAAAAGCCAATAGAAAGTAATTTAACTCCGTAGCTTTCTACAGGTTTCATTTTAGACTTACCGTCTATGTTCACTGCTAAAGGTTTTTCCTGAGCAACATCAAACATAATTGGCATAGATGGCCCATAGATATCTGCATCTAATAACCCAACTTTAAAGCCCATTTTAGCTAAAGTTACTGCTAGGTTAGCTGTTACTGTAGATTTACCTACTCCTCCTTTACCAGAAGCTACAGCTATTATATTTTTTATTCCAGGAAGTGGCTTCCCTTTTATTTCGTTTGCTTTTGGTTTTTCACTAACGGCTGCAGCACCAACTTTTACATTAATTGTAATTTTAGCCTTCTCATACACTTCTGCGTGTATTGTTTTTAAAATCTCAACCTCTGTCTTTTTACGTGCTTGTAGACTTGGATTGTTAATAGTTACATCTACAACTACCTCATCTCCAAAAACCATAACGTTAGTTACAGCTCCGCTTTCTACCATATTCTTACCTTCACCAGGAACCGTAATCTTCTCTAATGCCTTATAGACATCTTGTTTATTTAGCTTCATGTATAGTACTTTCTTTTTCAGCTTTTTACTTAAACTGATTCTAAATTGCAAAGATAGTGTATAGGTGTGAGATTATGAAGCCGCAGAATTGAAATATAACATACTTTTATCAGTTTACTCTATACTTTAATAAGCCTTAATTTTTAATTATTTAGAAAATAACAGGTCCTTTATTCTAGTTCTATAAACGGATCCCAAAAGTGCTTATCTAACTCTTGTATTTGGCTATCTATAACAACAATACCCTCGTTCTCTAGTAATTGTTGCATTAAATTGGTTCCATCAAAATGATGTTTACCTGTTAACAATCCTTTACGGTTTACAACTCTATGCGCAGGTATTTCGTCTTTTAAATGAGAAGCATTCATTGCCCAACCTACCATACGAGCACTACGAGCTGCACCTAAGTACTTTGCTATAGCACCGTAAGAGGTTACTTTGCCAAATGGTATTTGCTCTGCAACAGCATATACTCTTTCAAAAAAATTCTGATTATCTGCTGCCATTTTTAGTGATTGTAAACTCTTACTAAAGTTATAATAAAAAGCAACAGCATTAAAGCGCTTATAATGTAATTAGAGTTTTTAGAAAACCCATTAGATTTTTTCTCTAGTTTATTAAAGTAAACAGTGTATAAATACAACACAGCAAACGTACCACAACCTGCAGCAAAAATAAATACAAGTATATCCCAAACCTGAAACTTAATCCAACCAGAGGCTTTCCACATTGCGTTCATTCCACTGTAATACGGAATTGTAAGTAGGTTTATTGCTGCTAAAAATACCCCTTTAAAAAAGCTATTACGTTTACTAATTTTTGGTTTTACCTTCTTTTTAGGTTTTATCCATTCTCTTGCCATTGCAAAAAAATAGATTCCTAAAAGTGCAAAAACTGCCAAAGCTACTTTTAACAATACCCCCACAAAATCTGGGTTATTATGTAAAAACTTAGATATTACAACAGCTATGTAGGCTTGTAAAATTACTGTTACAGAAACACCAATGCTAAAAATAATACCGTTTAACTTGCCTTTTTCTACACTAATTTTTGCAGCGTTCATATTTAGCAAGCCAGGGGGCACTGTAGCCATAAAGGCTCCAGAAAACGTAGCAAAAAAAAGAATAAGTAAGTGTGTCATTGGTTAATTGACTCTAAATTTAATATAGGTTATTGGTTTTCCTTTTTCAAGATACTGATTTTCGTAGAAAGTTTGTATTTCTAACACTTCTTTTGGACTTCCTTCGTTTTTATATACATCATGGTTGGCGTAAATTACCTCTAGACCTTTACCGTGCAACAAACCTAATGTGTAACCGTGCATAAATTCACTATCGGTTTTTAAATTAACCACACCATCTGGCTTTAATATTTGCCTGTACTTAGCTAAAAAAGCCTCGTTAGTTAACCTATGTTTTGTTCTCTTGTATTTTATTTGCGGGTCAGGAAAAGTAATCCAAATTTCAGAAACTTCACCTTCTGCAAAAAGCTGATCTATTAACTCTATCTGCGTTCTTATAAAAGCAGTATTGTTCATCTCCTCCTCGATAGCAGTTTTAGCACCTCTCCAAAAACGAGCACCTTTAATATCTACACCAATAAAATTTTTGTCAGGACTTTGTTTTGCCAAACCAACAGTGTACTCTCCTTTACCACAACCCAATTCTAATACAATTGGATTATCGTTCTTAAAAAAAGTATTCCACTTGCCTTTTAATGCAAATGTTTGGTCCACAATTTCTTCTCTTGTTGGCTGAATTACGTTTGCAAACGTTTCATTCTCCTTAAACCTCTTTAGTTTGTTTTTACTTCCCACAACATAAATTTAATGATTTGGCAAAGCTAAGGAAATCTATTTATGTTTTTATAGTAGTTTCTTTATGCTTATGAATAAAAGCAAACGTATACTGGTTGCTCCTCTAAATTGGGGCTTAGGGCACGCCACTAGGTGCATTCCAATAATTAATGCTTTGTTGTCTGAGGGTTTTACACCCGTAATTGCATCTGATGGTGATGCGCTTAACCTTTTAAAAAAGGAATTTCCAGGCTTAGAATTTCACGAGTTACCATCGTATAAAATAAAATACGCCAAAAATGGTAAGAACTTTAAAATAAAACTACTTTGGGATTCTCCAAAAATGCTAAAAGCAATACAAAAAGAAAAAAAGCAGACTAAAAAACTCGTAAAAGAATTTAATATAGATGGTATTATTTCTGATAACCGACTTGGTGTATGCTACAAAAAAGTGCCTAGTGTTTTTATAACACATCAACTAAACGTGCTTACAGGAAATACAACTTGGATGACGACTAAGTTGCACCAAAATATTATTAAAAAGTTTGATGAGTGCTGGGTTCCAGACACAAAAAAGCAACCCAATCTTTCGGGCAAGCTGGGACATTTAAAAAACACTAAACTTAAAATTAAATACTTAGGGCCTTTAAGCAGATTTACCAAAACAGATACCCCTAAAAAGTACGATTTAATGGTGCTTCTCTCTGGCCCAGAGCCACAACGATCTATGCTTGAAGAAAAAATATTTGACGAGCTTATTGGTTATCCAGATGATGTTTTATTTGTAAAAGGAATTATAGAAGATGAGCAAAAAATATCTTCTTTAAGAGGTAATACTATTATTTACAATTATATGAGCTCTAAAGCACTAGAACGTGCTATTAACGAGAGTAAGTATATCCTATGTAGATCTGGTTACACAACCATAATGGATTTAGCTAAACTAGAAAAGAAAGCTTTTTTTATACCTACTCCTGGCCAGTTTGAGCAAGAATACCTTGCTCAACGCTTAGATAAAAAAGGGATTGCACCAACCTGCAACCAAGAAGATTTTACCTTAGAATTACTAAAGAAAATTAAGGGTTACCAAGGATTAAAAAAGATTAAAGCCGAGGTAGATTACTCAACTTTGTTTACTGTTTTTTCTAAAGTAAAAGAAAACTCTGACCCTACATCTACAACACTTTCTACGTAAATTTTTTCGTTGTGCGCCTCTATAATATGTTTTACAATAGATAATCCTAAACCAGAACCACCAACTTCTCTATTTCTACTTTTTTCTACACGGTAAAAACGCTCAAAAAGTCTAGACAAGTGTTCTTTAGAAATACCCTCGCCATTATCTGTAACACGTACAATTACTTTATTTTTTATAAGGTTTTCTACGCTAACTTCTGTTGTACCATTAATGTGTCCGTATTTAATAGAGTTTACCAATAAATTAGACACCACCTGTTGCATACGCTCCTTATCTGCCCTAACTAGTATTGGCTCTTTGTACTCCATATCAAAAGTTAGAGTAATTTGCTTTTTAGCAGCACGCATTTCTAGCAAATCAAAAACGTTTTGTATTAATTCTACAATATCAAAATCTTCAAACTCCATACTAAGACCACCAGCCTCTAACTTGGTAATCATATCTAAATCTTTAACAATGTAAATTAATCGTTCTACACCTTTATTAGCACGTTCTAAGTATTTCTCTCTTACTTTTTTATCGTCCATAGCACCATCTAACAAGGTTAAAATATAACCCTGTACAGTAAATAATGGAGTTTTAAGCTCGTGAGATACATTACCAAGAAAATCTTTTCTATACTCTTCTCTAATCTTAAGAGTATCTATTTCAATTTTTTTTCCTTTAGCAAATTTTTCAATTTCCTCTGTTAAGGTTTTTATATCTGTAGTAATTGGTGCCGAAGAAAAAGAGGTAGACTCTAACAGAGAAACGTCATCATATATTTTTTTAATTCTTCTATATATGAAGCGCTCTACTCTATGCTGTATTATTAAAAATGATACGCCAAAACTTACTATTGCAAAACACACTAAAAACAGCCACTCTATAGTAGCTGCGTAATGCATATATAATCCTAAAAACAGTGTTAGTGTTAGTACAATAAATAGTGATGAACGAAAAGCGAATTTATATGACTTTTTTAGTCTTTTTGCCATTATAAAACAAACTTATAACCTACACCTTTTACGGTTTTAAAATGGTCGTCTCCTATTTTTTCTCTAAGTTTTCTAATGTGCACATCTATGGTTCTACCACCAACAACAACCTCATTACCCCAAACTTTATCTAAAATAACCTCTCTTTTGTACACTTTATTAGGCTTAGAGGTTAGTAATGCTAAAAGCTCAAACTCTTTTCTAGGCAATACAATTTCCTGACCGTCATTAATAACCTTGTACTCTTCTCTGTTAATAATAATGTTACCAACTTGTACTATATCTTCTTGCTCTGCAGCATCGTCTTCCTTAATTCTTCTTAACAAAGCCTTTACTTTACTAACCAAAACTTTTGGTTTAATTGGCTTAGTAATATAATCATCTGCACCAGCATCAAAGCCTGCAACCTGAGAATAATCTTCTCCTCTAGCCGTTAAAAAGGTAATAATGGTGTTTTGTAAACCAGGTGTACTTCTAATAATTTCACACGCTTCAATACCATCCATTTCTGGCATCATTACATCTAAAATAATTAAATGAGGATGTTTTTTCTTTGCTTTAGCAACAGCCTCAACCCCATTCTTTGCTGTAAAAACCTCGTATCCTTCTGCAGATAGATTATAGCTTACAATTTCCAAAATGTCCGGTTCGTCGTCTACTAAAAGTATCTTAATATCCTTCTTTTTCATTTTTAAATCTTATTGGTTATTTCGCCAAAAGTAAAGATAATACTTATACTTCAAAGCCGGTTAACATTCATTTAATATCGTAACATTTAAATAACAATTAAGAATTAAATTCTTAACACGTAGGTAACATCACGTTTACAGGTTGACACGTTCTTTGCCGCAACTATTAAACGAAATTAATGAGACTTTTATTATTGACTTTTTGCCTTTTAACATGCTTATTATCAAGGGCACAAGAAACCGGAAGTATTGTTGGGAAACTAACAGACAAGGAAATGAATGACGACCCGTTGGCATTTGCTAACGTATTAATTAAAGGAACAACTAAAGGAGCTACATCTGATTTTGATGGGCTATATGAGATTGCAAATTTAGAGCCAGGAACATACACTATACAATTTAGTTATGTTGGTTATGAAACAGTAGAAATACCAAATGTAGCAGTTCTTGCGGGCAAGGTTACTACAATAAATGTACCAATGGCAGCTAACGAAGGAATGATGTTAGATGAAATTGTTATTACAACAGTTACAAGAAAAGATTCTGAAACAGCTTTATTACTAGATCAAAAGAAAGCTGTAGAAATGAAAACTGCAATTGGCGCACAAGAATTAGCACGTAAAGGTGTTAGTGATGTTGCTACTGCTGTTACCAAAACAACTGGTATTTCTAAACAAGAAGGTTCTGGTAGTGTTTTTGTACGTGGTTTAGGAGATCGTTACAACGTTACTACAATGAATGGATTGCCTTTACCAACCAATAATCCTTCTAGAAAAAACATTGATTTAGATATTTTTTCTACTGATATTGTTGAGTATATTGGTATTGATAAAACATATAACGCCAAAAACTACGGTGACTTTGCAGGTGCAAATATTGATATTTCTTCAAAAAACTATAAAGGATCTGGATTTTTACAACTAGGAGTTGGTACTGGTATTAACACTGAAGCTATTGGCGAAAGTGATTTTTATTTAAACGATGGCCCAGATGTATATGGTTTTTATACTAATGACTATCCAGATTTTCCATTAAACAATTACAACTACACAACCAGCTGGGACAGAGAATCTGCTCCTACACCTATAGTTACTAGCCTATCTTTATCTGGTGGCGATTCTTATACCTTAGGTGAGCAAAGTAAATTAAGCTTTTTTGCTGTTGGTACTTTTGATAACGACTACAAATATAAAGAAGGTGTTGCAAGAGGTAGCACTTCTCCTAGTGGCTTAATTGCTAAAGATTTTGACTATACTAGTTACGAGTATAGCACAAACTCTACATTAATGGCTAATATTGGTTATACAATAGGTAGATCATCAATTAAATATAACTCTTTATACGTAAACACTTCTACTCAAAAACAACAAGAATACAATGGTGTTATTAATGTTTTTGATTACGCGCCAGAAGGCGGTGGTTTAATACAAAGAGGAACTTTTGAAAGAACTTCTCTTTTTGTAAATCAATTATTAGGAGATCATAAAATTGGAGAACAATTAGAGGTTAATTGGGGAGCATCATACAACACTGTAGAAAGTAGTATTCCTAACAGAAAACAAACTACACTATCTCCTGATGATTGGGATGAGCCAAACGGACCAAAATCTTTCCGTAGATCTATTAGTAACTCTGATAACCACAGGTTTTATCAAGACTTAACTGAAGATGAATTAGCTGCTAATTTATCTGCAACTTATAAGTTTAAGAAAAATGAGGATGATTTATATGACGGTAAATTAACTGTTGGTTATAGCGGAAGATTTAAAGAAGTTGATTTTGAAGCTACTCAATTTAACTTTAATATAAATACAAGAAATAATGATGGGTCTACAATACCACAACCTATTATTACTGACCCTTACAATTTAGATGCTTATTTTACTCAAGAGAACTTAAATGCAGGCTTATTTAGCTTAAGTACCTTTAGAGGTAATGCCAATAACCCAATTGCATTACAACCACAAACTTATAATGGTAACCAAGATATACACGCCGCTTATACTAATTTAGAGTATGCTTTTAATCCTAAATTTACATTAATTGCAGGTTTACGCGTAGAGCAAATTAATCAAAGTATAGATTGGAGTACATCTATAGACCCAGCGGGAGATTCTAATGAATTTGAAAAAACAGAATTTTTACCTGCTTTATCTTTAAAATATGAACTAAACGATAAGCAAAACTTAAAGTTTGCAGCTAGTAAAACATATACCTTACCACAATTTAAAGAAAGAGCATTATTCTTATTTGAAGATGTTACAACAACTTACACTGGTAACCCAAGTTTATACGCTTCTACAGATTACAACTTTGACTTAAAATGGGAAATGTTCCCTAACTCTAGTGAAATTATTTCATTAGGTGTTTTTGGTAAATATATTGAAAACCCTATTAATGAAATTACAATTAACTCTGCATCTAACGTAATTAGCTACGTAAACTCTGGTGACTGGGCAAAAGCATACGGTGTAGAACTAGAAGTAAGAAAAGATCTTTTTGCTACAGAAAAAGATACTGAAGACAGCGTATTAAAAACTGTATTATCTGCAGGCTTTAATGCATCTTACATGAATACAAATCAAGAGCTAAACCCTGATAAGATAATTGAAGAAACTACCGCTGCTGGCTTTCCATTAAGCGTAAACTTTTCTAATGAGGAAGACGGCTTAACTGGAGCGTCTGATTTGTTACTAAACGGAGACATTAGCTTTTCTAAAGACTACAGTAAAAACAAAAACATTACAACTACAATTGCTTACAACTATTTTTCAGACAGAATATACGCTTTAGGAGTACAAGGAAAAGGCAACTTGGTTGATAAAGGTTTTGGTTCTTTAGATTTTATAGCAAAAGCACAACTAAATGAAAACATTAGAATTGGACTTTCTGCTAAAAATATATTAAACCCATCTGTAGAAAGATTCCAAGACGAACAAGATGTTACAGTACTATCTTACAAAAGAGGTGCTAACGTAAAACTTTCTTTGTCATATAACTTTTAATTAATAGTATAGTTACACTTATATAAAACTGAGTTAACAACTGGTTAACAACCAAAGTCTTAATTCGCATTAAATTATTAAACAAACGGAAAAATGAAAAAAACTTTCTTAAAATTTATGATGATCGCTTCAGTTCTTGGAACTGTAATGGTATCATGTAGTAGTGATGACGACTCTGGCGACAAAAATACTTGCTCTGACGGCATACAAAATGGAGATGAAACAGGAGTTGACTGTGGAGGATCTTCTTGTCAACCATGTGCTTCTACAGCATTAGAAGGAGAAATTAGCGATGAATTAACCTTAGATGCTTCATTAGAATACGAATTAAAAGGTAAATTAGAAATATTAGATGGTGGTAAATTAACAATACCTGCAGGTACTGTAATTAAAGCTACTGGTGGTACAGCATCATATATAGCTGTTGCTCAAGGAGGTCAAATATTTGTAAATGGTACAGCTAGTGATCCAGTAGTTATGACTTCTGGTGAAGCTTCTCCTGCTCCTGGTAACTGGGGTGGTTTAGTTGTTTGTGGTAAAGCGCCAACAAACAAAGGTACTGCTGTTACTTCTGAAGTTGCAGATTTAACTTATGGTGGTACTGTTAGTGATGATAATTCTGGTGTTATAAAATACCTACGTATAGAATACACAGGTGCAACTTTTACTAATGATAAAGAATTTAACGGTTTATCTTTATTTGGTGTTGGTTCTGGTACTACTGTAGAGTATGTACAGTCTTATAACGGTGGTGATGACGGTATTGAATTCTTTGGTGGTACTGTAACAGGTAAATACTTAGTGTCTACAAACTCTGGTGATGACGGTATTGACTTTGCTGATGGCTGGAATGGTAATGGAGATTTCTGGTATATCTCTGGAGCTGCTTTTGCTGGTATAGAAGGTTCTAACCTTGCAGAAGAGCCTGCTGGTGTAGATCCTGTAACTACAACTACATTAAGCAACATTACTGTTGTTGGTCCTGTTACAGAAGGTGCTCTTTACTACAAAGAAGGTGGCGGAAACTTCACAATAGATAACTTTTACACTGCTGGTACAGACTTAGGTGTTAAAGTTAAAAGTACAGATACTCCTGCAGCAACAAGAATTGAAGCTGAAGCTTTAAAAATTACTAACATGCAGTTTGCAAGTGTAGCAGATGGGTTTGAAAAAACAGATTACACTGGCGCTAACCAATCTTTTATATCTGAAGGTATTGCAACTGGTGCTGGTAATGGTGCTGCTGCTCCTGATTGGGCTGCTGGTTGGACAAGAGGTTTAGATAACAGCGGTGTTACAGAATCTAACTTAGAAGGTACAATTACTTCTGCTGTTTCTTTACAAGCAGACGTAAAATACTTACTTACTAGTAAATTAGAAATATTAGATGGTGGTGAGTTAACTATACCTGCTGGTACTGTTATTGAAGCTACAGGACAAACTAGCTCTTACATTGCAGTTGCACAAGGTGGTAAAATATTTGTAAATGGTACTGCTACAGAGCCAGTAGTTATGACTTCTGGTGAGGCTTCTCCTGCTCCTGGTGATTGGGGTGGTTTAGTTGTTTGTGGTAAAGCTCCAACAAACAAAGGTACTGCTGTTACTTCTGAAGTTGCAGATTTAACTTATGGTGGTACTGTTGCAGATGATAATTCTGGTTCTATTACTTACTTACGTTTAGAGTACACTGGCGCAACTTTTACAAACTCTAAAGAGTTTAACGGCTTATCTTTATTTGGTGTTGGTTCTGAGACTACTGTAGAGTATATACAGTCTTACAACGGTAACGATGATGGTATTGAGTTCTTTGGTGGTACTGTTACTGGTAAATACTTAGTGTCTACTAACTCTGGTGATGACGGTATTGACTTTGCTGACGGATGGAATGGTAACGGAGAATTTTGGTATATCTCTGGAGCTGCTTTTGCTGGTATAGAAGGTTCTAACCTTGCAGAAGAACCTGCTGGTGTAGATCCTGTAACTACAACTACATTAAGCAACATTACTGTTGTTGGTCCTGTTACAGAAGGTGCACTTTACTACAAAGAAGGTGGTGGAAAATTCACAATTGATAACTTATACACTTCTGGAATTGATTTAGGAATTAAAGTTAAAAGTACAGATGCTCCTGCAGCAACAAGAATTGAAGCTGGTGATTTAGTTATTACTAACATCCAATTTGACGCTAAAGCAACTGGATTTGTTGAAACTGATTACACAGGTGCTAAGCAAGATTTCTACACAGAAGGTACTGCAACTGGTGCTGGTAATGGTGCTGCTACTCCTGACTGGGCTACTGGTTGGACAGTTGGTTTATAAGCCATAAAAAACATACATTAAAATGAACCGCCTAGACTAAGTTTAGGCGGTTTTTTTGTATCAAAAATTGGTGTAGCACAAAATATTAGAGTAAAAAAACATATGTAAAATCTGAAAGAAATAACTTTCAAAAAAGTTTGTTTTTTCCTTTTATCGAAAATGTTAAATTTTATACAACGTAAAAAGTTACAGTTTAGTATATTTGTAGTATATTTATTGTACACAGCTTTATATGAAACACTTATACCTTGTCTTATTTTTTGCATTTTCTACAGTGGCTGCCTTTGGGCAAGACACTAAGACTAGCTCTGATATAGAAGGTTTAAAGCTTTACCCTAATCCTGTGACTAATGGAAAAATTTACATTAGCACTAAGAAAAATGCTCCAAAAAAAATATTAATTTTTGATGTTTTAGGTACAAAAGCGTTAGAAACAAAATTGATTGGCAAGGAATTAGACCTTTCTAATTTAGATGCTGGTGTTTATGTAATTCGTATTTTTGAAAAAGATAAAATTGCAACACGTAAGCTTATCATTAAATAAGTTGTAGTTCATCGACACAACTCCTTTTTCCTAATTATATTATCTAACAATCAACAAAAGCCGATTTTACCTACAAAAAATCTGTTTTCACAACATTAAATATTTTTAGGCCTTTACTTATTCTACATTTACAGAGCTAAACCCAAATCAGCAAAGAATGAAGAAAATCTACATTTTGTTTTTAATGACGTCTTGCCTACTAGTTTCTGCCCAAGAAAAGGTGGTTAACTTTCCTATGCAAAACAGCGATATTCCCCAAATTGCAGATTTTAAACTATACCCAAATCCTGTTGCAGAACGCACAGTTTATATTACTACAAAAGAAAACAAAGCGAAAGACATTGTAGTCTATAATATTTTTGGAGAAGTGGTTTTAAAACAAAGAATAATTGCCAAGCAATTAAATATAGAGAAATTAATACCTGGTATGTATTTAATGCAGGTTACAGAAAATAAAAAAACAGTTACACGCAAATTAGTTGTAAAATAAAAATTAAACCCAGACAACCACATAAAGGCTCTAACAACTTGTTAGGGCTTTTTGTTTTCTACAACTAAGTAGTTGCTTACTTTTGCACTATTAATTGTAAAAATGAATACAGACTCTATATTTAACATACAAACTGAAGACGAATTTAATGCCGCTGCTTTAGCTGTATTTAAATTTCAGTATACAAGCAACCTTGTTTATCAGGAGTTTTGTAATCTCCTTAATAAAAACATAGTTTCTGTTACTAATTATACAGATATTCCATTTTTACCAATTCAGTTTTTTAAATCTAAAAAGGTACTAATACAAAATGCTACTCCAGAAATTACATTTAGCAGTAGCGGTACAACCGGCACAGTTACAAGTAAACACTATGTTTCTAATGTACAAGTATATATAGATAGCTACTTAAAAGGTTTTAAATATTTTTACGGAGATATAAGGGAGTATTGTGTTTTAGCACTATTACCATCTTATTTGGAACGAGAAGGTTCTTCTTTAATTTATATGGCAGATGACCTTATAAAAAAGAGCAACCACCCAGATAGCGGTTTTTATTTAAATAATATTGATGCACTTGTTACCAAACTACAAGCCTTAGAAAAAAAGGGTGTAAAAGTACTTTTAATAGGTGTTTCCTTTGCCCTTTTAGATGTTGCCGAGCAATACAACCTAAACCTTAAAAACACCATAGTTATGGAAACTGGAGGGATGAAAGGGAGGCGAAAAGAACTAATTAGAGAAGAACTACACCAAGAACTACAAAAAGGGTTTGGTGTTACAGAAATACATTCTGAATACGGAATGACCGAGTTATTATCTCAAGGCTACTCTAAAGGAAATGGCATTTTTAACACTCCGCCTTGGATGAAAATACTAACTAGAGACCCGGAAGACCCATTAACACTACAAACTACAGGTAAAACAGGAGGTATAAATGTTATAGATCTTGCCAATATAAATTCTTGCTCTTTTATAGCTACACAAGATTTAGGTAAGGTACACCAAGACAATAGTTTTGAAATTATTGGCAGGTTTGATAATTCTGATATTAGAGGCTGTAATTTACTAGTACTATAACTTAATCAAAAACAGTTAACTCACCATCTATAATTTCTCTAATACCCGCTAAATTTTTATAACCATTAATTTTAGCTTCGTTAAAATATTTTTCTCTAGAAATTGAATCTCCTGCATAATGAAATGCAACACATAAGTTAGCCGCAATAACAGGATTTCCTTTATCTAACTCATAACTCTTTACCCCTACTTCTGTTGCTTTAGCAAACTCTTTTTGTTTTAAATAAATTACAACCAAACTAGAATAAGCTTCTGCATATTTGGGGTTTATTTCTATAGCCCTTTCATACAACTTAGCTGCTTTTTCATAATTACCGGCCATACGCTCTACAATTCCTAGACCTGTAACCGCTTCTTCCATATTAGGGTCTATTTTTACTGCATTATCAAATGCATTTCTAGCCTTTTCATCATCTTCTAAAGCTATATATGTATTACCCAAAAGTGTCCAAGCATACTCGTTTTGTTTTTCTTTTACTACATAATTCTCCATTAAACTATTAGCAGCATCTACATTCCCTTTTAGATACTCGTCACTAGCTGTTGTAATATCTAATTGCTTAGTAAGATCAGACTTTTCTCCATTACCACAACTTATTAAACTTAAAAAAAGAACTACTATTAAAAAACTATTCCTCATATACTTTGTTTACTATTAATACAATACTCTATCAAAATTTGCTGGTAGCATATTTCTAGCTCTTAGCAGTGCTCCATCTGCATTAAACCAAAATTCTTTATATACTTTATCTCCATCTTTTTTTCCTTTTACCACAAACTTATACTCTATACTAGATGTTATTAAATTCTGAAATGCACTTTTAAAAACACTTTCCTCGTCCTCTTTAGAAGTTACGGGATACTGCTGGTACATTCTACGAATTTTATAATTTTCTAAAGACGAATTAAATTGTGATTTTATATTCAAAAGGACTTCAGCAGGAAAATCTAATTCTTCTACCCTAAACCCTATATTCTGTAAGTCGCCCTCACTAGAATATTGCATTTGATAGTGTAATTTAACTTTTTTAAACTTAGCAGTAAACACAACATTTTCTGTGCCTACTTCTTTATAGTATTTTATTTTTTTTACATTATCTCCTAATGTTTCTTTAGCATAACGTATCTCAGGAAACTGAGATTTTAAAATCCTATGTTCTCTTTCAATTTTATTTTGTGCTACAGTTGTTATCACACAGAAAAAAAACAAAACAATAGAAAAACCAATCTTTTTTAATCTAAACATACTATACTTCTTTATACCTAAAACAACTAATTTCGTGATCGTTAACCATACCAACAGCTTGCATAAATGCATATATTACAGTACTCCCAACAAACTTAAATCCTCTTTTTTTTAAGTCTTTACTAATAGTATCTGACAGCGGCGTGTTAGCTGGTCCTTCTTTATAATTAGTTAACGCATTTTTTATGGGCTTGTTGTTTACAAAACTCCATATATATGTACTAAAACTACCAAATTCTTCTTGCACCTTAATAAAAGCCTCAGCGTTAGATATAGCAGAATTTACTTTTAACTTATTTCTTATAATACCTGCATCTTGTAACAAAAGATCAATTTTATCTTGCTTATAATCTACTATCTTTTTATAGTCAAAATTATCAAATGCTTTTATAAAGTTTTCTCGTTTGCGCAATATGGTTATCCAACTTAAACCAGCCTGAAAAGTTTCTAAAATTAAAAACTCAAATAACAATTTATCATCCTTTACAGGAGTTCCCCACTCTTCATCATGATATGCCTCATACAAATCATCTCCTAAACACCAACCACATCTGTGCTTTTCCATTTTCTTCTTATTTATACTTTTAAAGATATATTAAGTTTTACTGATAACCACTTTTTCTCTAAAAATAAACTAACAGCAAATAAATACTAACCAATATTATCAAAATATAAAGTTAAAGTTAAGTCTATCTTTAATGTTAAAAACTAACATTTTTCAGTTTGTTGCTGCCACTACTTTTGCAGCCAATTAAATAACAAACTATAAAAAAATGGAAACAAAATACAAGAATTACTTACGGGTAATAGCTTTATTTATTTTACTAGGAACCTCAATAAATTCCTATGCACAAGCTACAAATGCCACCATTAAGGGATCTGTAAAAGATAATATTGGAGAACCTCTTATGGGCGCAGAAATTGTGATAAAAGATATTTCTACAGGCTTCATCTCTGGAACGCTAACTAATGACAATGGTGATTTTAAATTTCAACAATTACCGTTAGGCGGACCTTATAAAGTTACCGCAAAATACTTAGGTTTTTCAGAATCTGTTAGAGAAGGTATTATGCTTAATTTAAGTGATGCAGTTACTATTAATTTTGAACTACAAGAGTCTTCTACAACATTAAATGAGGTTATTGTATCATCTAACAGTTTATCTAAAAGAATTGAACAAATTGGTGCTTCTACTAAAATTGGCGCCACGCAAATTAAAAAACTTGCTACAGAAGGAAGAAACTTTACAGGCTTAACTAGTTTATCTCCACTACAAGGTGGTGGCAGCTACAATTTAAGCGGACAAAGAGGTACTTCTACCAACGTAACTATTGATGGTACAAATGCAAGAAACCAACTAACTGCTGGTGACATTGGTAGCGGACCGTACACCATTTCACAAGAAGCTATTAGAGAATTTGAAGTTTCTACTAATGATTATAATGTTACACAAGGTAGGCAAGCCGGAGGTTCTATATCTGCAGTTACTAAATCTGGTACTAATGAATTTAAAGGGAGTACTTTCTTTTACCACAGAGCAGATGGTTTACAAAGCAAATACAACATTCAAGGTCAAGAGCGTACAGCAGACTTTTACAATTCACAATATGGAGTTAGCTTAGGCGGACCAATAATTAAAGATAAACTTCATTTTTTTGCTGTTTACGAAAGGCAAGATGCTGGAGAACCAAGATATATTGCAGATATACAAAGTACAGATGATGAAAACAGATTAGGCATAACACAAGCCAACCTAGATCGTTATTTAAATATCGGGAGAACTTCTTATGGCTTAGGTAGCCAACAACAAATTGGTCAGTTTGATCGTGAAACAGAAGCTAACAACCTTTTTATTCGTTTAGATTGGCAAATAAATGATAAACACAGACTTACGCTACGTAACTTATATAACAAATGGGACAACCCTTTTAGCGTTAGTGACAACTCTAGCATAGAGTTAGCAGAAAC
Source organism: Cellulophaga fucicola (assembly GCF_900119145.1). GTDB lineage: Bacteria > Bacteroidota > Bacteroidia > Flavobacteriales > Flavobacteriaceae > Cellulophaga > Cellulophaga fucicola. The sequence goes on from NZ_FPIY01000004.1 coordinate 63,561, forward strand.
ATATTCTGATTTTGCTTCTAAAGAAAACAGTACCATGATTTCTTTGCGTTCTATGTTTAGCCCTTCTGTTACAAATGAATTTAAGTTTCAGTACCAACATGCAGAAAGAGCCTACACACCTAACACACAATTACCATCTTCTAATATACCAAGAGCAATAGTACAAGTATCATCAGTTTTACCAAACGGAAACAACAGCACTAAAAGTGTACAGTTAGGCGGTCAACGTTATTCTCCTGAAACGAATGTTGAAAACCAAATACAGTTTACCAATACCACATATATTAATACTGATAATGTAAACTTTACTTTTGGTACAGATAATATGATTACGTCATTAGAAACATTACTTTCTAATGAGCAAAATGGTCGTTTTTATTTTGATTCATTAGATGATTTTGAAAGCCTAACACCCTCTAGATATGCAAGAGAAGTACCCTTACAAGGCTTACCTATTGTTAAACAGACTGTTTTAGATTTATCTTTATTTGCACAAGTAGATTTTGATATTACTCCAGATTTAAATTTAGTAGCTGGTGTACGCTGGGATGCAACAAAATTTTTAGACGCAGCAGAATATAACCCAATAGTAGATCAAGAATTAGGGATACGAACAGATGAAAAGCTAGATGATTACAACAACATACAGCCTAGATTTCAGCTTACCTATAATTTAAAAGGAGAAAGTAAAGATGTATTTAAATTGGGTGGTGGCGTTTTCTCTGCTCAACCTCATTATTATGCGCAAGTAAACAACATACAAAACAGTGGTACACTTATAGGCGCAATAGATGTAACAGGCGATAATGTTCCTTCTCCAGATTTTCCTTCGTACCGAAATAATCCAAGTACAGTACCTGGAGTACCTACAGGCGTTACTCCTTTTTCTACAATAAATGCTGTAGGCAAAGATTTTGAAGTACCAACTACATATAAGGCCAACTTAAGCTACACGCACTTTTTTGGAAGCAAATATAGTTTAGGCTTTAATACTTTGTTTAGTCACACTAAAAACAATTATACATACCAAGAAGCTAATTTGGTTACAGAGCCTTATTTTGTCACAGAACAAGGAAGAGAGGTTTTTGTTCCTGCAAATACTATTACAGAAAATGGTTCTACAGACTGGACAAACTCTAGAATATCGGATCAAGTTGGTAGAACATTAGTAATGACATCTGATGGTATATTAGATAACCTTGCTTTTGTTTTAGAAGGCTCTGCACAAATAGGTAAAGATGGGTATTTAAATGCAAGCGTTACTTTTAACAGCGCTAAAGACAACTCCTCTTACAACTGTTGTGTTGCTAACACCTCTACTTTTTTACCAGTATCTGGTGACCCTAGAAATTTAAATTATGGTTTTGCAGACAATCATTTTGACACTAAATTAGTTTTTAATGGTGCTACACCAACTTGGAAAGGGTTTACTTTAGGTGCAAAAGTAATTGGCCAAAGTGGTACTAGATATACATTTAAAGTGAATAGTAACACTAGTGCTAACGGAGATTTTAACCTTAGTAATGACGTAGCTTATATTTTTGACCCAAATGATCCAAGCACTCCTCAGTCAATCATAGATGGCTATAACCAAATATTAAACGACCCAGAAACTCCAGATGGTTTTAAAGAGTATTTAAAAGATAGCTATGGTGGTTTTGCTGAGCGTAACGGTGGAAAAAATCCTTTTTCTGCTGTAGTAGATTTAAGACTACAAAAGCGTTTTGAAACGAAAAACAAAAAACAAGGTTTAGAACTATCTATGGATATTTTCAACTTTGCTAATATGCTAAATAAAGACTGGGGACAGTCTCATAACTTTGGCAATAAAAATTTAATGAGAATAACAGGTTTTGATCAGGCAAACCAAAACTATGATTATTCTGTACAAACTTCTAGCGGTACAGAACCTATAAACGGAACTCCATGGAGGTTGCAATTAGGAGCTAGATATACCTTTAATTAAGAATTTTTATTTTTTGTTCAATAGTTAGAAGGGTTTGCTAGTTACACTAAAGCAAACCCTTCATTTTAAAAAAGAGATATGAAAAAAATTATATATTTAATAGGACTTTTAATTGCTTCACAAGTCTGTGAAGCTCAAGAAAAACAAGAAGCAGAACACGTAATTTTAATTTCTGTAGATGGCTTTAGACCAGATTTTTATTTAGAAGAAAAGTGGCCTGCTCCAAACCTAAAAATGATGGTTAAAGAAGGTGTATCTGCAACTGGCGTTAGAGGTATTTTCCCTTCTGTAACATACCCATCACACACTACATTAATCACTGGCGCTTACCCAAAAGAACACGGCATTTACTACAACAGTCCATTTGAAGAAAAAGGGCAAACTGGCCGTTGGTATTGGGAGAATAACCTTATTAAAACAAAAACACTTTGGACCGCTGTTAAAGAAGCTAATAAAACAAGCGCTAGTTTTCTTTGGCCTGTTTCTGTAGGTGCAGATGTAAACTATAACATACCAGAATATTGGTATTTAAAAGGAGATTACGGAAGCATTAAACCTATGCGAGATTTTGAAACTCCTAAAGGTTTTTTAGCTGAAATGGAAGAAGAAGTATTGGGCAAATTAAATAAAAATACATTTAATGGCGATTATTTAAATAGAGAAGATAGAATAGGAGAAATGGCTGCTTATACGCTTGAAAAATATAAGCCAAACTTTATATCTATTCACTTATTTGCTGTAGATCATTTTCAGCACGAGCAAGGTAGAGATGGAGAAAAAGTGTATACTTCTATTGCAGCAGTAGACAGAGCCATTGGTAAAATTATGGAAGCATCAAAAAGAGCCGGAATAGAAGACAAAACAACGTTTATTATTACGGGCGATCACGGTTTTGTAGATATACATTCTGCATTAAACCCTAACATTTGGCTGGTAGAAGAAGGTTTAATAGAAGACCAAAAAGATAGAGGCAATTGGAAAGCTGCTTTTCATACATCTGGAGCCTCTGCTTTTTTAATGGTAAAAGATAAAAAGGACAAAAAAACAATTGATAAAGTACGCAACAAATTAAATAACCTACCTGCCAACATTAAAAAGCTATTTAGAGTTGTAAACAGAGAAGAACTAGATAAAATTGGTGCAGATCCTAACGCAGTATTAGCACTAGCACCAATACCAGGCATTGCAATGTCATCTAGAACAAATGGTAACATACTTTCTGCTAGAAAAGGTGGCACACACGGTTATTTTCCAGATTTTAAAGAAATAGAAACTGGTTTTGTTGCTTTTGGCGCCGGTATTAACAAGGGTAAAACCATAGAAAAAATGGGCCTAGAAGATATTGCCCCTGTAATTAGCAAGTTGCTTAAACTAAATTTTACAGCAAAAGATGGTATTCTATATCCTGGAATATTATCTAAAACAAACTGATTTATTTTTTAAAGCATTAGCAATAGTTTGTCGGGTGGCCCCAATAAGGTCACCCTTATCTTTTTGGGTTAATAAGCAATGTATATTATGTACTTTACCTTTAGCATCTAAAACGTCTATAGTATAAACTGTTTTTAAAAAATTTAATTTACCAATAATAGAACGCTCATTTACTTTACACATTTTTTTTTCTGCCAAGCACCACCTTTTGGTTAAATAGGCAAAAAACCATTCTGCTGCCTCTGGGTTTTTCTTTATTTCATTTTTAAAAAAATTTAAATCATAACACCTAACCTTTACACCTACCAAAGTTTTAGCAAATTCTGAAAACTGGCCATTTAAATACTTTAAATTTCCAAAAAAGTCCCCTGTATGTATAACGTCATAAGTATACTCGTCTCCTTTTTCTGAATAACCCCCTAGCTTAACTGCTCCTGAAACAATTTCATAAATATAATTTTCAACTTTTGGAGGCTGATATATATAAGTATTCTTATCATAAACAATCTCAGTAACAAAATTATCTAAGCCAAAAACTACTTCTTCCTTTAAAAAATTATAAAATGAAAAATCTTTTTGACTTCTAAAATCTGGACGTAAAACCTGCATAAACTATATTTATTTTACAAAAGCCAAATCTATTTTTTCTATGTTAGAAATCTATTACTTAAAGTTTAAGTTTACTTTACTATGTTAAGTAATTGTAATGTAGCTTAGTTAAACTTATCATAATTTTAAAATATGTAAGTTTCTATAACTTTTTACTACCAATGTGACGAATATCAGCTTATGTAAATAGTTTGTATATTATTTTTGAATAAAAAAGTAAAACGTTTAGTTATGAATACTACAAATACAATAAATAATAGTGTAACATCATTAATTAACAATGCAATTTCTACTGCTTTATCTTACACAGAGTACAGAGAACTAATGCAGAATTTAGTAGCTAGTAATAAATCTACTGGTGTTTTACAAACTGATGCCTTAGCAAACTACACAATGTTAAATGATAAGCGTATGAAACGTTTAGACAAAACTGCAAAGTTAGATGCTACTACTATTTACAAAACACAACAAGTAGCCACCAAAACAACATGGTTGGTATTAACAGAAAGTTGGTGTGGTGACGCAGCACAGTCTATGCCTGTAATGCAAAAAATTGCTGAACAAAACCCTAATATTGATGTAAAAGTTATTCTTAGAGATGAAAATCTAGAATTAATGAATCACTTTTTATACAACAACACATTGTCTATACCTAGACTTATCGCTATAGATAATGACACACAAAAAGTTATAGGAAATTGGGGCCCAAGACCTAGTAAACTAACAGCAATAGTTGAAGCTTACAAAGCAGAACACGGTGCTTTAGATGCTGAATTTAAACAAGAACTACAAGTGTGGTACAATAAGGATAAAGGACAAAATACTATTGAAGATTTGGTACAATTACTTCCCTTGAAATAGGTAGGTAATTGTTCCTTTTTGACTTTCTTTTGTAGAGCTATTAAATTTTGCTTTTAAAGCATATTCTATAGCATTTTCTACCAAGCAGCCATTGCTTGTTCCTGAACTCTTTTTATTAAATTGAGCATCTACAACGTTGCCCAAATTATCTACTTCTATGTTTACAACTACTTTACCACCTTCTATACAAGTGTATGTTGGCGGAGGCAAATCATAGGCATTTCTTTTCACTAAAGAATATGATATAGATGTTTTACGTTTTGCTAAGTTATGAGAGACCTCATCTTTTTTAGCGTCTTTTTCTCCTAATTTCTGTTTAGCTTCTTCACGTTTTTTCGCTAATTCTTTTAAACTAGCAGCATAACCATTTTCAGAACTTACCAATTTAGAATTAGGATCACTTTCCGCTTCAGACTTAGCTTCTTCCATTAATTCTTCTAACGTTTTTAAAGGCTCTGGATTACCATAAGTTGGCTTTGCCTTTTCATTATACGCTAAATGACTTTTTATTTCTTGCTGATTTGCTTGTTGTTGCTCTTCTTTCTGAACTTCTTCTTCTAAGATTTCCTCTTCCTCTAGCATCGCTAGCTCTACAACATACTCTTCCCTCTTCTCTTTTGAACCTAAATGAATATTATACAAAGACAATATTACAATAGACATAGAAAACAATGTGATTAAAAACGATAAGTATCTACTATCTTTAAACATATATGTTATAACCTTTTTTTCTTAAAAATATTTTACCTTTTTCAAAAAAAATAAAAGATTCTACTTCTCCTTAGGCTTTTCCATACCTAATACATCTGTATGAAAATCTGCAGGACTTACTGCTTTATCTACGTTAAAATCGCCTATTTTGGTTCTTCTTAAAGAAGATAAGTATGCACCACTTTCTAATGCAACACCAAAATCGTTTGCTAAAGAACGTATGTAAGTACCTTTACTACACACCACTCTAAAATCTACATTAGGCAAATCTATTTTTGTAATTTCAAAAGTTGTAATTTCTATTTCTCTAGATTTTATTTCTACGGCTTGCCCTTCTCTAGCATACTCGTACAAACGTTTTCCATCTTTTTTTAAGGCTGAAAAAACTGGCGGCACCTGCTGTATTTTTCCGATAAAATTAGAAGTAGCAGCGTGTATTTGCTCTTCTGTAATATGTTCTATTGGGTATGTTTTATCTACATTAGTCTCCATATCATAAGACGGTGTAGTGCCGCCTAATGTAATGGTACCGGTATACTCTTTTTCTTGTCCTTGTAATGTAGGTATTCTTTTAGTGAATTTCCCCGTACATATTATTAATAAACCTGTTGCCAAAGGATCTAATGTACCTGCGTGTCCAATTTTTATCTTCTTTAAATCGAACTTTCTACGAATACCCCACTTTAGCGCATTTACAGCCTGAAAAGACGACCACGTTAATGGTTTATCTATAAGCAATATTTGCCCTTCTAAAAATTCTTCCTTGGTAATCACGCTGTAAAAATTAAATTACTGTTAATGGGTATACAAAATAGTGAATTGCCAAGATTGCCAACCCAACTACAATACGGTAGTAACCAAACATTTTAAAACCGTGTTTGCTTAAATAACCAATAAAAGTTTTTATAGCCAATAGCGCTACTAAAAACCCAACCACATTACCTATTATTAGCAAGTTAACTTGTTCTCCTGTTAAGGTATATCCTAGTTTGTAAAAATCGTAGCTTTTCTTTAAAGTTGCTCCTAACATTGTAGGCACTGCTAAAAAGAAACTAAATTCTGCAGCTACTGTTCTAGATAGTTTTTGTGACATACCACCCACGATACTAGCACCACTTCTAGACACACCAGGAATCATTGCTAAACATTGAAAAAAGCCAATTTTTAACGCTGTTAAATATGTAATTTCTTTTTCTTCTGAATCGGAAAACCAATGATCTACACGTAATAAAATAAAACCTCCTATTACTAGAGATATAGCTACTGTTATTGGACTTTCTAATAACGAGTCTATAACATCACTTAACAATAAACCCAAAACTACAGCTGGCATAAAAGCAACTAATAGTTTTAAATAAAAATCTACACTCTGAAAAAAGCGTTTAAAATAAAGTACAAATACAGATAGGATGGTTCCTAACTGTATAACTATGGTAAATAATTTTGTGAATTCTTCTTGGGCTATCCCAAAAAAAGAAGAAACGATAATCATGTGCCCTGTAGATGATACCGGTAAATACTCCGTAATACCTTCTACAATTGCTAAAATAATTGCTTGTAATATGTCCAAAATTTAGTCTTTCTTCTTATGTGGATTTAATAAAATGGCATAGACCTCTATACCCAAACCTATTAACACCAAAGTTGGTGCAAGGCGTATTCTTCTAAAATTATAGATCTCAGGATTAAATACATTTGGATCATCACTACCACCACCGCTCATTAAAACAAAACCAAGTGTTATAAGAGCCAAACCTATACCCATAAATATATAGTTCTTCTTCTGAAAAATAAATTCTCTTTTAGAATTCTCTTCTGTGGTGTTATTATTTTTTCTCATTTGTAAAAATTTTAATCCTTATCTAATTTTTAACGTTGCAAATCTAATAATATAAATCGTCTGTCCTAAGATTTAGAAAGCGTTGTGTAGCTAAAAACGTACTTATAAACGAAATTAACACTCCCAACACAAAAACAGCAGCAAACACCCCCCCTAAAATAAGCGGTTCTTTTAATAATGTTAGTTCTGGGAAAAAATCGTTTATGTAATATATGGCAATTACCAAACCTATAATAGCTATTAAAGCACCCAGCATACCCAACTTAATATTAGTCCACAAAAATGGTCTACGTATAAAACGTTTGGTTGCACCAACCATTTGCATCGTTTTTATAATAAAACGTTTAGAGTATACCGACAAACGTATAGAACTGTTAATTAACAAAAATGCAATAAAAGCAAATACTCCGCTAGCAACCAAGATCCACAAACTAATTTTCTTTACGTTATCATTTAACAAAGAAATAAGAGGCTTGTCATAACTAACTTCTTCTACATAATCTTTTGCTTCTATGTTACTTGCTATTTCTTCAATCTGTTCTGGAGATACAAAATCTGCCTTTAACTGCACATCTATGGAGTTTTTTAGAGGGTTATACCCCAAAAAGTCCATAAAATTTTCACCAATAGCTTCCGTATGTTTTTCTGCAGCTTCTTCTTTAGACACAAAAGTTGCTAGCTTGGTATAGTCGGCCATTGCTAAACTTTTTTGCAATTGGTCTATTTCTACCTGCTTTGCTTCGTCCTTTAAAAAAACAGAAACTGTAATCTGTTCTTTAAAATGATCTGCCATTTTCTTGGTATTTATAACCAACAAACCTAGTATACCTAGCAAAAATAACACCAAGGCTATACTAAGTACTACAGAAAAATAAGAGGAAATTAATTTCCTTTTTTGATAACGTTCAAAAGATTTACTCATAACTTATAACAATACGTAAAAATAGTAAAGTAATTTGGAATAATACACTTTCTATTTAGATAGACTTCAAATGCACATCATTAGACTTTCCGCTTTCAATGATTAACCTTATTTTTGCGGCACATTTAACCCTGGACAACGTCTAGAAAGATAAGCATATGAACTACGATTTTAGTAAAATTGAGGCCAAATGGCAAAAATATTGGGCAGAAAACCAAACATTTAAAGCAGAAAATAATTCTGACAAAGAAAAATTTTATGTCTTAGACATGTTCCCTTACCCTTCTGGTGCTGGGTTACACGTTGGTCACCCACTTGGCTATATTGCTAGTGATATTTATGCGCGTTACAAAAGACACCAAGGTTTTAATGTATTACACCCAATGGGGTACGATTCTTTTGGTTTACCTGCAGAGCAATATGCAATACAAACCGGACAACACCCCGCAATTACAACCAAAACAAACATAAACAGATACAGAGAACAACTAGATAAAATTGGTTTTTCTTTTGATTGGAGTCGTGAAGTGCGTACTTCTAACCCAGATTATTACAAGTGGACACAGTGGATCTTTATTCAGTTATTTAATTCTTGGTATAATAATGACACCAATAAGGCTGAAGACATCTCTACTTTAATTGCTTTATTTGAAAAAGAAGGAAACGCTACTGTAAATGCTATTTCTGATGAAGATATTATTGTTTTTACTGCTGATGAATGGAAAGCATTTGACACTAAAAAGCAACAAGAATTACTACTACAATACAGACTAACATACTTAGCAGAAACAGAAGTTAACTGGTGTCCGGCTCTTGGTACTGTACTGGCTAATGACGAGATTATAAATGGTGTATCAGAACGTGGTGGACATTCTGTTATTCGTAAAAAAATGACACAATGGAGTATGCGTATTTCTGCGTATGCACAACGTTTATTAGATGATTTAAACACAATAGACTGGCCGCAACCTTTAAAAGACTCACAAACCAACTGGATTGGGAGAAGTCAAGGCGCATCAGTTACTTTTAATGTAAAAGACCATAAAGAGCAAATAGATGTTTTTACTACTCGCCCAGATACTATTTTTGGAGTTAGCTTTATGACTCTTGCTCCAGAACACGAGCTAGTAGCAACTATTACTACTCCAGAGCAAAAACAAGAAGTAGAAGCCTACATACAAGCCACTGCAAAACGTAGTGAGCGCGAGCGTATGGCAGATGTTAAAACTATTTCTGGTGCATTTACGGGTGCTTATGCAGAACACCCTTTTACAAAAGAACCTATTCCTATTTGGATAGGCGATTACGTATTAGCTGGTTACGGAACTGGTGCTGTTATGGCTGTACCTTGTGGAGATCAACGTGATTATGATTTTGCCAAAAAATTCGACATTGCTATTCCTAATGTTTTTGAAGGCGTAGATATTTCTGAAGAAGCACACGCAGATAAAGATAAAACTGTAATTGCTAATTCAGACTTTTTAAACGGATTACCGTATAAAAAAGCAATGAAACTTGCCATCTACGAGCTAGAAAAAATAGGTCACGGTAAAGGAAAAATTAACTACCGCTTGCGCGATGCTGTTTTTAGCAGACAACGTTACTGGGGAGAACCTTTTCCTGTGTATTATCTAGACGGAATGCCACAAATGATAGATGCCAAGCATTTACCTATTACATTACCAGAGGTAGAAAAATATTTACCAACCGAAACTGGCGAGCCACCACTAGGTAATGCTAACGTTTGGGCTTGGTGTACCAAAGAAAATAAAGTTGTAGACAATAGCAAAATAAACAATGAAACTATATTTCCATTAGAGTTAAATACAATGCCAGGTTGGGCAGGTAGTAGCTTCTACTTTAACCGTTATATGGATCCTAATAATACAGATGCCATATTTTCTGATGATGCAATTAACTACTGGCAAGATGTAGATTTATACATTGGTGGTAGTGAGCACGCAACTGGTCACTTATTATATGCACGTTTTTGGCAGAAATTTTTGTTTGATAAAGGTGTAGTTCCTAAAAATGAGTTTGCTAAAAAACTTATTAATCAAGGAATGATTACAGGTACTAGTGCTTTTGTCGGGAGAATTGATGGTTTCCAATACGAGAGAGGAAAATGGGGTACAGAAGGATATTACGGAGGAACCTATAACGTAAATTCTAATATTTATATCTCTGCTGGTCGTTCCAATGATCAAGAATTACTAAAAGATTTATTAAAAGCAAATAAACCTGAAACAGATAATGCAATCAAAGCCTATAACGAAATAATAAATGATATAGAAAACTTCAAGATAAGTATTCGTCAAGGAGTTCACGCAGATGTTTCTTTTGTAAATGCTTCTGATGAATTAGATATTGAAGCTTTTAAAAACTGGAGAGAAGAATATAAAGGCGCTGAATTTATTACTGAAGAAAATGGCACTTTTAAAGTTTCTCGTGAGGTAGAAAAAATGTCTAAATCCAAATACAATGTGGTTAGTCCAGATAGTATTTGTGAGGAATATGGCGCAGACAGTTTGCGTTTGTACGAGATGTTTTTAGGCCCACTAGAACAATCTAAACCTTGGAACACTGCTGGTATTACAGGTACGCACGGTTTCTTAAAAAAATTATGGCGTTTATATTTAGATGATAATGGCGCTAAATTTACAGATGCCACACCAACAAAAGACAATTTAAAAACATTACACAAAACCATTAAAAAGGTTGCAGAAGATATAGAGAACTTTTCTTTTAATACATCTGTATCTACATTTATGATTTGCGTAAACGAGTTGTCTAGTCAAAAATGTACTAGCAAAGAAATTTTAGAAGCCTTAGCTATTTTAGTTTCTCCTTATGCGCCACACATAGCTGAAGAGTTATGGGAACAATTAGGACACAACACTTCTATTGCTACAGCTCCTTTTCCAAAGTTTGATGCATCACACCTTGTAGAAAGCAGTAAAGAATATCCTGTTTCTTTTAATGGTAAAATGCGATTTAAACTAGAGTTACCTTTAGACTTATCTAAAGATGAAATTGAAGCTACAGTAATGGCTCACGAAAAAACTATTGCTCAATTACAAGGTCGTGAACCTAAAAAAGTTATTGTTGTTCCTGGAAAAATCATAAATATTGTAGGGTAACAACCTCAATAATCATATTTATTTTAACTACACCCCTATTTTTTTAGGGGTGTTTTTGTTTAAAAACGATATTCTTAATCCACACCCCCTACTTTTATCAATTATTCAGCTATTATTTTTTGTAATTAATTTAATTTAGCACCAAAATCTAAAATAGTTAATTATGATTGTTGGTATTCCTCAAGAAATTAAAAATAACGAAAGCCGAGTTGGTATGACACCAGGTGGGGTTTTTGAATTGACAAAAAATAACCATACTGTTTATGTACAGTCTGGAGCTGGTTTAGGCAGTGGTTTTAGCAATGAAGATTACCAGCAAGCTGGCGCAGCTATTTTAGACACTATTGCACAGGTTTACGCAATGAGTGATATGATTGTTAAGGTGAAAGAACCTATTGCAGAGGAATACAACCTTATTAAAGAAGGACAAATTTTATTTACATATTTTCATTTTGCATCTAGTGAAGCACTAACCAAAGCAATGATTAAACAAAAGGCTATTTGTATTGCTTATGAAACGGTTGAAGATGAAGAAGGAACTTTACCATTACTAACTCCAATGTCCGAAGTTGCCGGTAGAATGGCTATTCAACAAGGCGCAAAATACCTAGAGAAACCCGTAAAAGGCAGAGGTGTACTTTTAGGTGGTGTTCCTGGTGTTGCTCCAGGTAAAGTTCTAGTTCTAGGTGCTGGTGTAGTGGGTGTACAAGCTGCTAAAATGGCAGCTGGTTTGGGCGCACACGTAACCATACTAGATGTAAATATGAAACGCTTGCGCTATGTTAACGATGTTATGCCACCACACGTAACAACAGAATTTTCTAACGAGTTTAATATTAGAAAACACATTAAAACACACGACCTTATTATTGGTGGTGTACTTTTAAAAGGCGCTAAAGCTCCTAACCTTATTACAAGAGATATGTTAAAGGAGATGAAACCAGGAACCGTAATTGTAGATGTTGCCGTAGACCAAGGTGGTTGCGTAGAGACAACAAAGCCAACTACACACGAAGATCCTATTTATATTATAGATGACGTTGTACATTATTCTGTAGCAAATATGCCAGGTGCTGTACCATATACATCTACAATGGCATTAACCAATGTTACACTACCATACACTTTAAAACTAGCAAATTTAGGATGGGAAGCAGCTTGCAAAAAAGATGCTTCTTTACAAAAAGGATTAAATATAGTAGCCGGAAAAGTAGTTTATAACGAAATACTAGAAGCTTTTGGCTGGGAAGATGTCCTTGCATAAGTACTAAGAACTGTCAGTAAATTAAACCTCACCAAATTTGGCGAGGTTTTTGCTTTTTAATTGTTATATTTATTTTTTTTAAAACACAAACTATGTATACATATTATATTATTATTGGTGCAGTTGCTTTAGTTAGCTGGCTTGTTAGTAACAGATTAAAAAGCAAATTTGAAAAATACTCTAAAATACAATTGCGCAACGGAATGAGTGGCGCAGAAATAGCTGAAAAAATGCTAGCTGATAATGGTATTAGAGACGTACAAGTAATTTCTACTCCAGGTAGACTTACAGACCATTATAACCCTGCAAACAAAACCGTGAACCTTAGCGAGAGTGTTTACAGCCAACGTAACGCTGCTGCAGCTGCGGTTGCTGCTCACGAATGTGGACATGCTGTACAACACGCTACCGCATACCAATGGTTAACAATGCGTTCTAAATTAGTACCTATTGTTAGTGTAACATCTAGTATGTCTCAATGGGTAGTTTATGGTGGCGTTATTTTAATGGCAGTATCTGGTATTGCCAGTAGTCTTGGATTTTATGTTGCTGTTGCCGGTTTAGTTATGATGGGCTTTGCTACATTATTTAGTTTTGTAACACTACCTGTAGAATACGATGCTAGTAACCGCGCCTTAGCTTGGTTAAAAAATAAAAATATGCTTAGCCAAGAAGAATACGCAGGCGCAGAAGATGCTTTAAAATGGGCTGCTAGAACTTATTTAGTTGCCGCTTTAGGTGCATTAGCGTCTCTAGTATACTGGGCATACCGAGTATTTGCAAGAGATTAATTTTATAAAAAAACACAAAAAGCAAAAGGGTGTCTACTAGTAGACACCCTTTTTTATTGGACATAATGCTGTTCTAAAAAATTCCCCCAAACCTTTAGAACCAACCTTCATAAGAATTGTTCATTACGCCCAACTATACTTTGCTATATATTGATATTTAAATACAAAGAAAACCTGTTTTTAACCTCAACTTTTCCTGCATTTAAATTCTGCTGTATTGGCAACATACTAGTAACACCTAAAGAATATTTATTATAACTAGCCTCTAGACCCACCTTGCCAAAAAACACATCGCCACCCGTATTAAGCACCGTTAAACTATAAGACTCATCTTTGCTATAATTTTCGCCACCAACACCTACAACAGGTGTTAATGCAAAAGCATCTGTTATGTAATACGTTTTATAGGTATTTACGCCATAGTTTAATTGGTTTCCGAATTGGTAGTCTTTAGAGTTTTTGCTTTTAAAAGTATAATTTAACATTGCAGAGACACCCCAGTTGTTATGAGAAAGTCCATAATTTACAGCTGTAATATAATCCCAACTTCCTGTTCCTAGTTGAAAACTGGTGTTTACACTACCTGTATTATTAGCCCTATCAAAACTACCTGTTGGTATTTTTACACCGCCACCAACTTGTAAAGAGTGTTGTGGCCCAACAACCATAATACTATCTTGCTTTGCTAAAATTTTATAAAACCCTAAAACGGTAATATCTCCTAATCCACTTATATCTTGCGTAGACTTATCTGCAAATTCTCTATTATGAAAATGATAAGGCACAATTGCATTTATTAAAAAACGCTTACTAACCGGCACTCTACCCCAAGTTTGTAGTGTGTTAAAGTTTTCATCTATCCAAGGTGAATCGTTAAAAATACCGTCTCTAGATTTATAACTCTGAGATATGTAGCGTACTCCAGCAAAGTTGGTGTCTAAACCAGTACCAAACCCCATACTACCACCATTACCACTACAACCACAAGTATCGCAAAAATCATCAAAAACATAATGTTTTGCAGTTGTTACTGTTGTTTGCAAACTATCGTTTGACTCCGTTTTATGCATTGCAAACGCATTACAAAGACCAAAAAGGCATCCTATTATTATTAAATTTTTCATATTCTATTTCTCTGAAAATCTGTCGTCCTCTAAAAAGGTATTATCTGTTAAGGTGTTTAAAAAAGCAATAAGCACAGTCCGTTCTTGCTCGGTAGTAGGTATCCCCAAACTACCATTGTTATGCAATAAAGGATCTAGTGTATTAGAATCTACCACACCACTATTATAAAATGCCAAAACAGCTTCTAACGAGCCAAAACGCCCATCATGCATATAAGGCGCTGTAACTGCAATGTTTCTTAAACTTGGCACTTTAAATTTGTAATTATCTGCCTCAAAACCTGTTACCTTACTTCTACCTAAATCGTTTAATTTAGGATTAGGCTGTAGGCCGTTGTTTCTAAAACTACCATCAGAAAATAATGCTGTTGCGTGGCAGCTAGCACATTTTTGTTCAAAAATTGCTAAACCTTGTTGCTCATCTTCCGTTAGTTGCTCTTCGTTTCTTATGTATTTATCATACTTAGCATCTGCAGAAACCATTGTTACCATAAACTGTGATAATGCTAATAAAAAGTTCTCGGAGTTTACTTCTCCATCATCAAAAGCATCAGCAAAAAGAGCTTTATAACCTGCTTTATTTTTCAACTTTTCTATAACACTTTCCAAGGTTTCATTCATCTCTACCTCGGTTGTAATCGGAATTATAGGAAAAAGATCTAAATGACCTGTTGCACCATCCCAAGCAAAATTTTCTAAAAAAGCCATATTTTGCACAGGCGGTGTATTTCTTGTCCCTTCCAAATCGTTTACGCCATGGCTAAATGTATGTCCGTGATGTGTAAATGCATATTTTTGCTCGTGACACGTACCACAAGAAACTGTTCCTGTAGAAGACACTGCGCCCTCATAAAACAGTTTACGTCCTAGTTCTATACCGTTTTTGGTTAATGGGTTGTTTGTTAAATTATATGTTACCTCCGGAAAATGCGCAGGAACCTCTAATTCTACCAAAACATTGGTATACCCATCATCGTCATTATTTTGACACCCAATAAGGGTTAAGATCATTAAAAATAAAATACTTCTCCTCATACCAACTACATAAAAACAATAGTACTTAAGGTGCTGCAATATAAAAAGCACAACACCTTAAACACCTACTGTTTAGTGACTACTATTGCCTGCTTCGTTATTATGCACGTGATCTACAGCAAAAACTAACGGTACGTTAGTTGCTACTTTAACAGCACCTTCACCACCCATAATTGCATTGCCATACGCCTCTAAACTTACAGCCTCTGAAGCCGTTAAAAGTGCGCTTGCATCTGTAGTAACGTGTACTTCTGGAGCCATATCTTCGTTTACAATTATTGCAGAACCAGATGGTACATTTATAGTTGTTTCTGTATAGTTAGTAACCTCATCACTAGCTCTACCTAAATGTACTTTGTAAGCCTCATCTGTAATAGTTGCAGAAGTATAAGTACCTTCAAAATTTATGTATTTGTATCCTGCAGCCCAAGACCAAGTCATATCGTACTCCTGTGCAGCATCCCAAAAATCACCTGCTCCACTTAAACCTTGATCGTATTTTTCTTTATCTACACCAACACCAAATTTAATAGCTGTATATTTCCCTGCTGGCACATCGTTTAAAACAATAGATGTATTATCTGCCAAAGCATCATTACTATCTTCACTAATAATAAAGTAGCTATTCTCTTTTGGGTATGTATATTCCATACCATCTTCATCTATTAAAACAATATTACTTACTATGTAGTTAAAGCGTGTTACGGTTAAAGCTTCACCGTTTGTGTTAGCCGTGTTAGCGTTTCCTATTGTCAACTCGTTTCCTGCAAAATTGCTATCAAACTCTATAGTTACCATTCCTGGGTTTACATTATCCATTTCCCCATCATCATCAGACGAACAAGATGCTAATGCTATTAAACTAAAACTTACTAGTATCGATTTTAAAATATTTGTTTTCATTCTATTCTTTAATATGTCCTTAATTCCTTTTTATACTATTATTTTAGTTTACAGACGTATGTATACAACTACAGATACATCTTTATAAAAAAGAAGTATTAGCGCATACTATTTATACTGTAAACAAGATGTGTTTGTAAGCTTTTAGATTGATAAAAAACCATACTACTATATAGACTTTACAAAAGATTGAAAAGTCGCAAATAGAAAAAGCTTACCTAAAATAATTATGAAATTGGAGGACGTAAAAGACTAGATACTGTGTTGTAACTATAGTTGTTTTCTGCAGAAAGTATTACAACTTTTTTTTGTGTAACAAGATTTGAGTTAACAGGCAAATCTTGATTATTTTGATGATATAGTAATTGAAACTCTGATTTTACAACACCTTGCTCATTGTGTTCTTCTTGTGTAGATTTCTCTATAGATTTCATTAAAGCACACTTACCATTACACTCTAGTTCTGGCTTGTCTTGGTTAATACAAAGCACTGTAGAGATATAATCATAATTAACCACATAGTCCATAAACGGGAACATTGGTTTAAGGCATATTACAAATGCTATTATGAGTAAGGTTTGTTTCACGCCCCAAATTTAAGACATAAAAGAATTTAAAACTAGGACATTAGTCATAAAAAGCTACAATTATATTTGTATTTGCCTATCTATTTGCTGATTTAAAGAAATAAAAGTTTCTGTTCTAGAAACCCCTTTTATTTGTTGTATCTCCTTGTTTAACACCTGCATTAGGTGCTCGTTATCTTTACACAAAACCTTTATTAAAACAGACCAGTTACCTGTAGTATAATGGCACTCCAAAACTTCGGGGATTTTCTCTAATTCTTTAACGGCACTTGGGTTACTCATAGCCTTATCTAAGTAAATACCAATGTAAGCCATAGTAGTATATCCCAAAACTTTTGGGTTTATTATAAATTTAGAACCAGACATTAAACCAGAAGTTTCTAGTTTACGTAAACGTTGATGAATTGCTGCTCCAGAAATACCAATATTACGCGCTATTTCTAAAATAGGTTTACGCGCATCCTCCATAAGATACCTTATAATTTTCTTGTCAATTCCGTCAATTTTAATTCTATCGTTATCTAATTTCATAAGTCTAGTTATAAATTAACCATAAATATACCCAAATGGTATTAAATACTAACTATGCTCTGCAATAGAATTGTACCCTTTATACGCTGTATTAAACTCGTTAAAAATTACACCGTGCTCTTTTAACTCGTTTAAAATAGGCTCGTAAACTTCTTTTTTAATTGGTATTTGCACACCATAATTGGTGATTTTATTATTTAAAATTAATAAGGTTGCAATAGCTACAGGCAAGCCAACAGTTTTTGCCATAGCTGTGTGTGTTTGGTTTTTACCCAAAACCACCATATTAGAATCTATTTGTTTTTCTTCTCCATTAAGACTGTACCCAAATTTATGATACATCACTATCATATCCTTATCATCCTTGTCTAATGTCCAGCTTTGCTCTAATATTTCTTGTAGTATTTGTGCTGGTGTTCCGTTTTTAATTGTAATTTTTTTAGTGTCATCAAAAAGATGAAGTTCTACTAGTTTTGCCCACCTAACATCATCCTGATCTATTTTAAGATAGTGACGTAATTTAAGCTCTACAGAATCTGTTGGCGAATATTGTAAAAACAAATTGGTAAATTCTCTGTAGCTCATATTCTCAGAGTTTTCAATAGTATAGGTATCATCTGTCATTCCTAATTCTACAAGCATATTCCAAGCCTTAGAAAAACCAACACGACGCATAGTACCTCTATATAAGGTTAACACATCTTGCAAACCATATACTTCTCTGTATTTTAAAGAATCTCTGTTTGCATACCCCTCAAACCTACCAAAACCTTTTACATCAAAAAATTCTGTTCTTCTAAACAACTTATTATAAGGTATGTATTTGTATGTGCCTTCTTGCATAAACTTAGCCGCACCACCTTGACCAGCAACTACAACGTTTCTAGGATTCCAAGTAAATTTATAATTCCATAAATTAGTATCACTCTCTGGAGCAACCAAACCACCTGTAAAAGACTCAAACAATAACATTTTTCCGCCCTTATCTCTAATGTCATCTATAATCTGCATAGCACTCATATGGTCTATACCAGGATCAAGACCAATCTCGTTCATAAAAACAAGTTTGTTTTCTTTTACTTGCTTATCTAAACCCATTAACTCATCACTAACATAAGACGCAGTAACCAAATGCTTTTTAAAACCAACACAATCTTTAGCTACCAAAATATGCAAACTAGCAGGCAACATAGACACTACAATGGTTGCTTTTTCTATTAGCTTTTGCCTTTCTTCAATATTAAAAATATCTAAACCAACAACAGTACAGGCATTGTGACCAGCTATACTTGCTGCTATATTTTCTGGTTGCAGATCTGCAATAGTAATATGTAGTTTTTCTTCTTTAGCCTTACCTAATAAATAGTCTACTAAATAAGCTGTAGATTTTCCGGCACCCAATACAAGTATTTGTCTTAACATC
This sequence comes from Cellulophaga fucicola, assembly GCF_900119145.1. Lineage (GTDB taxonomy): Bacteria > Bacteroidota > Bacteroidia > Flavobacteriales > Flavobacteriaceae > Cellulophaga > Cellulophaga fucicola. The sequence goes on from NZ_FPIY01000004.1 coordinate 82,699, forward strand.
TGTTTTATTACTTTTGATGGTGATACTGATGAAATAATCAGTTTTGTTACATTTATAAATTTACAAACAGTTTTTGTTATGAACAAAACAATTTTAGCCGCTGGAGTGTTTTTTGGACTTACTGCAGTAATTTTTGGTGCTTTTGGTGCACACGGATTAGAAGGTTTAGTTGACGCTAAATCTATAGCATCTTACAAAACAGGTACAGATTACCAGATGTACCACGCACTACTTTTACTTGCTCTAGGGCTATTACCACAGCTTGAAAAAAAGCACAAGAAACAAATATTTATATTTTTAGTAGCTGGCATAGTACTGTTTAGTTTTTCTATCTACATTTTAAGTATTGATACAATTTTAGGATTTAACGCAAAATCTATAGCACTAACAACTCCAATAGGTGGATTATTATTAATAATTGGATGGTTTTTATTAGGTTATCGTATTTTTAAACATTTTAACTAAACATTTGATAATTAAATTAGATAACCATAATTTTTTTTTAGCTTTGCACTAACATAAAAACTTAAACTATGAGCACTTATAGTCCAGACACGAAAACGATTTCGTTGGAGGAATATGGTATTACAAGCACTGACATTAATTATCAATTATCTCCGTCAGAATTGCACAAAATAACTTTAGATAAAGGTATGGGTAAAGAGGCTTCTTCTGGAGCTTTAGCAATTAATACTGGCGAATTTACAGGTAGATCTCCTAAGGATAGATTTATTGTAAAGGACGACGTAACTGCTGAAAAAGTTTGGTGGGGAGATATTAACATTCCTTTTGCACCAGATAAATTTGATGCACTTTACGACAAAGTCATTACTTATCTAAACGAAAAAGAACTTTATGTAAGAGATGCTTACGCATGCGCTGATAAAGATTACAAGTTAAACATTAGAGTAATTAACGAGCACCCTTGGGCTAACATGTTTGCTTACAACATGTTTTTAAGACCTACTACGGAAGAGTTAAAAGGCTTTGACCCAGAGTGGACAGTTATTAATGCACCTGGTTTTATGGCAGACCCAGAAGTAGATGGTACACGCCAACACAATTTTGCAATTTTAAACTTTACAAGAAAAATTGCTTTAATTGGTGGTACTGGTTACACAGGAGAAATTAAAAAAGGTATTTTCTCTGCGTTAAACTTTATTTTACCTGTTTACAAAGACACAATGCCTATGCACTGTTCTGCAAACGTTGGTAAAGATGGTGATACTTCTATTTTCTTTGGCCTATCTGGCACAGGTAAAACTACCTTGTCTGCAGATCCTAACAGAAAATTAATTGGTGACGATGAGCACGGCTGGACAAATGAAAATTCTATTTTTAATTTTGAAGGTGGTTGTTACGCTAAAGTAATTAACTTATCTGCAGAAAATGAACCAGAAATTTTTGGGGCAATTAAAAAAGGAGCAATTCTAGAAAACGTTATTATGGATGATAATGGTGTTGTAGATTTTGCAGACACCTCTATTACACAAAACACTAGAGTTAGTTACCCTATTTACAATATAGAAAACATACAAGAACCATCTATTGGTACTAACCCTAAAAACATATTCTTTTTAACTGCAGATGCTTTTGGTGTATTGCCTCCAATATCTAAGTTAACACCTGCACAAGCAGCATACCATTTTATCTCTGGTTACACAGCTAAAGTAGCAGGTACAGAAGCTGGTGTTGTAGAGCCAGTACCATCTTTCTCTGCTTGTTTTGGCGCACCATTTATGCCATTACACCCAACTAAATACGCAGAAATGCTAAGTGCAAAAATGCAAGAAGCTGGTGTTAATGTTTGGCTAGTGAACACAGGTTGGACAGGCGGACCTTACGGTATAGGTACACGTATGAAACTTAAATACACACGCGCAATGATAAACGCTGCATTAAATGGCGATTTAGGATTGTATTCTTATGACACATACCACATACACTCTGTATTTGGCGTAGCACAACCAAGACACTGTCCTGGAGTACCGTCAGAAGTATTGAGTCCTAAAACAACTTGGAACAACGATGAGGAGTACTACAAAACAGCTTTTAAATTATCTAACGCGTTCCGTGAAAACTTTAAAAAGTTTGAATCTTACGCTAACGAAGAAATTAGAAGAGGTGGCCCACAACGTTACGCTTTCTAAAAAAGCAATACAATAATTTTAATTATAAAATCCAGAGGAGCTCGCTTCTCTGGATTTTTTTTATTTGTCTAGTTTTATTAATTAGATAGACAATACAGTTGACATAAAAACTATCTATAACAGTGCCTACATAGCTTCATTTTAAATAAAAATATTTCAATTAAAAAAATAAACTTAAATTGTAGGAAAAATATGAATCAAAAATAAATTACAATACATAAATAGTTTGTATCACTAAATTGTATTTGTTACTTCGTTGCTACAATAACCAAAATGAGAAAACTTATTACTATTATACTTTCCTTATTATCTTACGCAGTATTTAAAACAAAATCAATTAGTTCTAAATAGAAAAAATGACATACAAAAACATACCTAAATACAGTCTAGCTATTATATTTCTAATAGCGCTATATAATTGGGTTTTACCTAACTATTTGCTGATAAGAGCTGGAGGTAGATTCTTTTTTGACACCAGAATGATAAGTATTATTGTTGTAGCTTATTTAGCTTTTTTTGTGACCAAAACAGATATTTTCTTTAACCTAAAACTAAAAAAAGTTTTAGTAATTGGTTTACTTTATGGCTTAATAGTAGGCCCTATTGGTGATTTTAGTTACTTGCTTAATGATCTTATTTTTTTTAGAAGAATGGAATTTGAATCATATTATATGTACCAGGTTATTTGTACTATACTCTTTACTTTCTGCTCAATTATTTTAATTTCTAAAATTAGAAAGACTAAATATTCCTTTAAAGAGCTACTCATTTGCCTTATCTGTTTTGCTATTGTTTGCAATGTTTTTCATTACATATATATAATAATTACATCCTTATTCGATTCTAATGACGGTATGGTTGGTGTGGGCGCTCATTCATTGCTTCCTTTTTACACCCCTTTTATTTCATATTTTTCTTTTAAAAATATGAATCTAGGATCCTTTTTATTTTTTATGATAAGCTCTCCTGCTATATCATTGTTGTTTGTTATATATTTCTACAGTTCGTATGTCCTATTCTTAAACTATAACAAAAAGGGTTTATACTCTTTAATCCCTATTAAAAAGGATTTAGTCTTTCTAAAAATTTCTAAAAAACCAACCTGGTGGATTATTTTTCTATTAATTCCTTTTGTTAGAATAATTCCTAAGTATTTTATAAATCTAGAGCTAGCAAAGCAACACAATAAAGAGGCTAGCTATGCTCTTGGGATGACATTAATACCTTGGTTTTTTTATGGTAAGCTAATTTTAAATACTAAAACCACTGAATAATATTTAACGAAACATATATGAGCTTTAAAAAAATACAGAAGAAAAGCCTAGAGTTGTAAAAGTAAACGCAGTACAATCTAAAAAGCAGATCTTGGCATTGAAATTGAATTAGTAAAAAACTATTAACTTAAACTATACCTGTTATGAAAAAAGCAACTATACTATTAGCATTGATTTTAATTTCTACTATCGGATTTTCTCAAAACAAAATTGGTGGAAATGATCCAGTACCAGGAATTGATATTATCATTAAAAAAAATCCAGGAAGTAAACCTATAGTAAATACAGAAAACAACCCGTTAATTACCCAAGCAAACGATTTAAAAGAAATTTATTTAGAGAAGCTTGCTAAAGATTGGTTTAAAAATAAATCTACTCTTGCTAAAGATGACAAAGTAAGCGGCAGAAGAATTTATTTTGGTGAGTATATAGAAAACAGAATAAATGATACCAATTATGAGTTTTATAGAATTGAAGGCCACCAAGGAAAAAACAACAAAGATATTTTTACAGCATATATAGCTTTCTTAAAAAAGAAAATTACTGAAGAAAAACCTAGAGTTGTAAAAGCAAATGCAGTCCGTTCTAAAAAAAGCGCTGCCGCAGTAAAAAATAAAAAGATCTAACAAAAAAAGAGAGCTTACCCCATAACAGTTTACTACTATTACAATGTCTAACTTAAACGAAATAAGGAAAAATTATTCAGTATTTTCTACCGACAAGCTATTACGTATTGCTAAGAAATAGATGGTTTAAAACCTGAAGCTGTTGTACTACTGCAAGAAGAGTTAATTAAGCGTAGTGAGTTAGATGAAGCTTCTAAAATAACCAAACACCTTATAAACCAAAAGAACGAGCAAGAACTAAGAAACAATTTTAATCCTGAAGATTATATTAAAAAAGAATTAAAAGCAGGTGAATCTATTGAAAACATTAAATTTAAGCTCAATACTATGGGTATAGATATGTTTGATGTAATAAAAAAAGAGCAGTCGCAAGAAAATATAATTCTAAACTATATTGAATCTAAAAAAGCTGAAGGAGAGTCACAAGAAACAATAGATAATGACTTAAAGAAAAACTTTAATGTTGACTCTAATTACTTAAGTGAAGTACAAAATAAATTAAGAGAAAAAGGTAAAAAGAACACAACAATAGGCATTGTATTACTGGTTGTTTCTATTTTAATTAATATCTTTTTACTTACCAAAGGAAGAATAAGCATACCTGCAATATTACTTTTTGGTTTAGGAATTTGGAAGTTAGTCCAAGGCGAACATCAATTAAGAAAAAATTAAAAACTTATTTAATTAAATCCTCTTAAATTTCTAATTTACCACACAACTATTCTATTAAAAAGACGTTAGTTACTACTGTAGTGCTTATAAATTGCACTTAAACCAAACTATAAAAAAGCATATTTCTGCTTTTATAAAAAACCAAAAAACACCAAAAAAACTATGGGTTACATTAAATTAATCTTATTTGCTATTATGCTTGTTGTAGGTATAATTAGTGTTATTAGCTATTACCAAAACAAAGGTGATATAAAAAGAACCCAGTCTAGTATCTTAGAAGATTTAACCCATGACAGAGTGTTAACAGGAAGAGAAATAGACAATTTAAAAAAACTATACAAGATTAAATTAGAACAAAACACACCTGTATATTCCATAACAGGTACTGTTGGCTATATTGTTTTTGAAACCAATGGTCAAGGTCAAAAAGAATGGCAAATAGCAAACGTTTTAATAGCTAATAAATCTGCTAAAATTTTAGCAAAAAAAAATATTGCCCTTGAGCAATTTATTGTAGACGATAAAGATGTGAACCCTAAAATAGAAGCTCTTAATAAGGAATTGGAAGCAAATACAATAACCGAAGAAGAAGCTACCGAAAAAGCTAATATTATTTTTGAAAAGTACATAAACAACACCATAGAATTTGTAATAGCCAATCCGTCAAAAAAAGAAAAACCAGTATACGTATTAAGTTACAAGAGTCACGAAATGATTACTCCCGTTAATTTGTTAGCTTAGTTTAACAAAAACAACCTATGAAAACACTTTTAATTTTTATTTTAACAATAAGCACAATGAGTTCTTTTGCACAAAAAAAAGATTCGTTAATTTCTGCTTTTGGAACCAATTTTAAACTGTATAAAAATTTAAATACAAACAGTTTTGAGCTGCATAAAAATGATGAAAAAGTGATTTTTAAAAATCTAAAAACAGCTGTTAGGTTAAATGGCTTTTTACAGGTTTTAGACAATAAAAATGAAATGTTTTATATTAATGAAAATGGCGCTAAAGTAAAAGAAGCTAACTTAATAACAGAAGTTTGTGGCACGGTACCAAATTACACCTATAAAATACTACGCAAAAAAAATAGATTTATTGTAACAGAACTAGTGGGTTACGATGGAGAAGAAAACGTTGCGCCCAAAGAAATTGAAAGTATAAGTGCTGCGGGAATTGATAAAATTAATTTTCCAAATGGAACAAAAAAAGTAACGTTTGATGCTAACGAATCTATGTTTTACGCTACAGAAATATTTTTAAATGCTGTACTACTTAGTAAAGGCAAAAAACAAGGTGTTTTATACAACAATACGGTACGTTATTTTGATGCTGTAAGCTACGTAAACGGCGTTTTAAAAGTACAGACAAACAATAAAGTTGGGTATTACAACATTACAGAAGTTACATACAAAGACTTAGAACCTTTTGCTAACGGATTGGCTAAATTTACAACCAACAACAATAAAACAGGCTATATAGATGCTAACGGAAACGAGTATTTTGATTAAAACATACTTAAACCTCTAATATAAAAACGGTATGAAAATAAAAGCTTTACTTATACTAATCCTTACCATTGTTTCATGTAAACAGCAAAACCAGTCAGGATTAAACTTAGAAGATTTTAAAATATCTGAAAAATCTAAAGCTCTTTTCCCTTATCAAAATAAGGAAAATGAGCTAATTTTTAAAGATTCCTTAGGAAATAAGATCACTTATAATATTGTGAATTTTAGCAATTACAACAGGCCCAAAGAAACGACTATTCCTTCAGAGGAAACAGATAACAAAAAAACTACGTTAAAATTTACCAAGGAGTATCAAGAGATATCTTTGAAAACAAGCTCAGATGTACTTCAAGATTTTTTCTTTGAACTGGAAACCGAATTTTATTTAAAAGAAGCACTTGACTTTACAGAGCATGATCGTATGGCTTTTTACAGAGGCGGTAGCAGTACTACTGGATTAATAACCGATATAAAAAGTGCAGACCCTAATATTATGAACTCACAACCAAAAAATAAAGAAGAGATTATAATAAACGGTAACACATATAAGAATCTTTTAGAAGTGAAAAATTCCGATATTATCGATTTTTACTATAGCTTAGAAAAAGGCATAATTGCAATAAATGAATATAGAGATAACAGAAAACCTAAATATTGGGTTTTAGACAGTATTATCTATAAAGAATAAAAATCTAGCTACATAAAATCAAAACTGCTTTTGTTAAATTACCTGGTTTAAAAGGAGAGCCGTATCTATCAATTTAAAATCTTAAAAAAACTATGTAATAAATTATAGCTTTATCATATAAAAACCCCAATCATTACTTTTTATTAAGTAACTTAAAAACCAATTCTTTAGTTAAGGGTGTGCCTGCTGCTTTTTCTCTTAGAACAGCAAAAGGATACTTAAAACTACAACCTGTTTTGTAATTACTACAGCCGTAAGCTGTTTTCCCTTTTAATACCGTTCCTTGGCTACATAAAGGACAAGGCATAGGATTGGGTACCTCATCTTGTTTTACTTTTACAGCGGTCTTCTTTTCTTCTAAAACCAATTCAAAATCGTCATTAAAACGCAACAAGCCTTCTTTTGTGCCATTCTCTGTTTTAAACCCTTTAAGATTAACAGTACACCCCTTATCTAACAAACGCAAATACTGCTTTGTAGATATTTTCTTTTCTTGAAAAACAAAAGGCAATACCATTTTACAACCTGTTTTATAGGCACTGCACCCATAAGCCGTTTTTCCCTTTAACAACTCGCCCTGCTTACATTTAGGACACGGTTTACCTTGTACAGTTGCTGTTTTCTTTTCTTTTGTTGGTTTTGGAGCTGCTGCAACTGTTGCCTCAGAAATTTTGATATGCCTTTTCTCTATACGCACCTCGTATACCAAATCGTCTATCATCTGCTTCATGTTCTTTATAAAAACACCAGCATGGTAATTTCCGTTTTCAATCTCTTTTAATTGTTTTTCCCACAACCCAGTAAGCTCGGCAGAGGTTAACAATTTGTTTTTTATAATAGCAATAAGCTGTATGCCTGTTTGGGTAGGTAATAACTGCTTTTTTTTACGCTCTATGTATTTGCGTCTAAATAAAGTTTCTATAATATTGGCTCTGGTAGAAGGTCTTCCTATTCCGTTTTCCTTCATTAACTCTCGCATCTCATCATCATCTACCTGCTTACCTGCTGTTTCCATTGCACGTAACAAAGTTGCTTCTGTAAACTGATTTGGTGGCTTGGTTTCCTTTTCTAAAAAAGATGGCTCGTGTGGTCCCTTTTCTCCTTTTACAAAAGAAGGTAATATTCCTTTTTCTGTTTTGGTTTTAGAATCCGGATTTTCAAAAACAACCCTCCATCCTTTTTCTAAAATTTCTTTTCCTGTAGTTTTAAATGGTACAGTATCCGTTTTTCCTAATACAGTTGTATTGGCCACTATACAATCTGGATAAAAAACAGCAATAAAACGCTTGGTAATAATATCGTACACCTGTTGCTGACTGTACTGCAAATTTATTTGTACTCCTGTAGGAATAATAGCGTGGTGATCTGTTACTTTTTTATCATTAAATACTTTGGTAGACTTTCTTATTTTACCTGCTAAAACCGACTGAGTAAATTTTTTATAATTGGTTAGTTTTTGTAAAATACCAGGTACTTTTGGGTATATATCATTAGGTAAAAAGGTAGTATCTACTCTAGGGTAGGTAACTACTTTTTGTTCGTATAACTTCTGTACTATTTTTAAGGTTTCATCTGCCGAGAACCCAAACTTTGTGTTGCAATATACCTGCAAGCCAGTAAGGTCAAAAAGCTTTGGCGCATATTCCTTTCCTTTTTTCTTGGTGGTAGATACAATTTCAAAATCGCTCTCTTTTACTTGCTTTGCAAAAGCCTCACCTTCTTCTTTCTTTAAAAACCGACCTTTTTCACAATTAAACAACGTATCTCGGTACAAGGTTTGCAGCTCCCAATACGGTTGTGGTTTAAAGTTTTCAATTTCTTGGTAACGACTAACAATCATTGCCAATGTAGGTGTTTGCACTCTACCCACAGATAGCATTTGCTTGTAACCACCGTGTTTTACGGTATACAAACGCGTAGCATTCATCCCCAAAAGCCAATCTCCTATGGCTCTAGAAAAACCTGCATAGTATAAATTATCGTATTTGGCAGAAGGTTGTAGTTTTTCAAAACCCTCTTTTATAGCTTCGGTGGTTAATGATGATATCCATAAGCGTTGCACTTCTCCTTTGTAGGCTGCTTGGTCTATTACCCAACGTTGTATTAATTCTCCTTCTTGCCCGGCATCACCACAATTAATGACCAAGCTTGCTTTGTCAAATAATTTTTTTACAATGCCAAATTGTTTTTGAATACCTGCGTTATCTACCACTTTGGTTTTAAACTTATCTGGCAACATTGGTAAGTTGTTAATATCCCAACTTTTCCAATGTGGCTTGTAGTCGTTAGGCTCAAATAAGGTACACAAATGACCAAAAGTATAGGTTACTGCATACCCATTACCCTCATAATAGCCATCGCACTTTGTATTAGCTCCTAATACAGCGGCAATTTCACGGGCAACACTTGGTTTTTCTGCAATACATACTTTCATAGCAAGGTGTAAAAATAGGATTTTATTAGTGGATGTATTTAAAGTTAAGGCAGAAAGAAATTAACAAAAAGTTTAGGTATACGTTTTAGCCACAAAATATGTAAAAAACAACCAACCATACTAAAAAATATGCCAATTACACATTTCCGTAATTGTAGCACAAAAAATAGTTTTACATTGTAGGAAAATTTAACAACCAAAAAAACAACTAGAAAGCCAAATGTGCGTTTATTTACCCATATTGGCGGAATAAACGCAATTAATTGAGTTTATATATAGTTGCCACTAATACAAACGAACATTGCAAAACGAACCAACATCAAGCATTACGAATGATTCTTTGAATATCTCAATTCAAGATAGTTTGTTTGTTCAAGTCAAAAATCTCAACGAAAATATTTCTTCGATTCATACGGATTTACATAGTCACTTGAATCAAAAAACTGACACCTTTTTTGGTGTTTCCAATGATACAATCTTCACAGTTGTTTTTACTATTTTAATTTTCGCACTTGGAATTTTAATTGACCGATTGCTTAAAAGAAATAATGAACAAAAAGAATTACAAAAATTAAAGGATTATTTCAACAATCAATTTGATGATTTAAAGAAAAATATAGTTCCTGAATTAAGAAATGGCTACAAAAAGTTTTACCAAGAAACGATTAGTTTAGATAACGGAGTACCAACGACTGCACCAAAGATTTTAACCAATACTTACGACCGACTTTCTAATTTGGAATCGCCTCTTTTATTCAAAACATTTAAAAATAGTTCAGATTTTAATACTGCTTTCTCTCAAATTGATTTCATTAAAAATTTAATGGTTGTCGTTGATGATTATCATTCGATAGTAGTGCAAAGAAGTGAAACACTCAAATCTGTTTTTGTCGGATTAGACAAGAAATATCTGGACAAGGTTGTTGAATTTACCGAGTATGAAAAGAATAATAATCCAAATTATCTTCAAGATCCTACATTTCTACTTTTAGATTCAAAAGTGCAATATTATCATCAAAATATTATTGGAAAAAGAGCTCTGACTGATTATTATAAAAACATAATCCGACCAATTCAAGCGCAAATAGTTAGCACAAATTTATTTAGAACGCATCCAGTTGGTAAAGAAATATCAGTTTTAGGTAGAGATATCTCTCATCAATATAATCATTTAAGAATGTTGTATATTGAGATTCGCTCACAGTATAGATATTTCACTCAAGTATTGAACAGAACAATTTCAAAACTAGAATCCTTAAACACGGAATAAGTACTAGTGGCAACAACGTATATAAAAAATAGCGCGAGCAGTTGCTAACACAAAGGTTCGGGCACTTTTTCGAGGTCGCCAAATTTTTAAATTTGGCTATTTGAGAAAAGAAAAATAAATAGAAAAATTTAAAAATTCGGCTTGTGTTAATCCGAAAAGTTATCGCTTATTTTCAGTGCTACTTTTCATATACGAGACGTTAGCCATAATTAGAAAAAAACAATAATATATGTCAAAAATAACAGAAGTAAGATTAACTCTAGCTGCTTTAATATATGGAATCGAAATTGATTTAAAATCTACTATAAGACAACAAGTAGTTCCTTACTTTTCTGATTTAAGTTTTTTTCAAAATGAGGAACTAATTAATAAAGTCGTTGAAAGATATACGAAAGAGAATCCAGGTGTAGATATATACTTAAATTTGGAAGATTCAATTGACTATTTAGACTTTCACGACACGTTTGTAATATTAAGAAAAAACGACACTTTTCTAACAAAAGAAAGTAGCACTTACTTAAAAAGTATTTTTGGAGCACTAGAAGAATTGACACCTATACGCAATAGAGTAATGCACACTAGGCCACTTTTAGGTGGCGATTTTACGACTGTTTACAATTTTGTTTCTGATTTAAAGCAAAGCAATCCAATTCGCTGGTTAATTACTTTAGAGACAAAAAACAAAATTGAGAGTGACCCAACTTATGTTTTGACATTGACACTTCCAACTCTAGAGTATCAAAAGCCTGAGCAAATAGTCGTGCATAATTTACCTAAACCGGACTTTGATGAAACCGGTTTTATTGGGCGAAAAAATGATGTAGAAGATATAAAAAAATTAATTTTTTCAAATAAAGTTGTCAGTATTATTGGAGATGGAGGAATAGGGAAAACTGCACTAGCATTAAAAATTGCATATGACATTGTAGATATGGGAAAAGATAGTCCATTCGATTTAGTAATCTGGACTTCTGCAAAAACTACAATGCTAACTTCAAAAGGAATACAAGAAATTTATGATGCCATAACAAACTATACTGGTTTAGTAGATTTAATCTCTACAACACTTGAAGTAGAAAAAACTTCCACTAATAAATTAGAAGAAATACTGGAGTACTTTTCATTATTTAAAACACTTCTAATAATTGATAATTTAGAAACAATTCAGAGTGAAGATGTTATTGAGTTTATTAGAGAAGCTCAAATGAAATGCAATATTGTAATTACATCAAGAATAGGTTTAGGGGAATTAGAATACAGAAGAAAGCTTAAAGGTTTTAGTGATTCTGAATCTGCAAAATTAATAAGAGAGATTGCAAGAATACGAGATAGCGAAACACTTTTAAAACTACCTCAAAAAACTCTAATTGATATTTCAACAAAACTATATCATAATCCTCTAGCTATAAAATGGTTTGTAAATACTGTAGAAGCTGGTATCAGCCCAACAGAAGTTTTAAACAACAAAGAAGATTTACTCAATTTTTGTCTTACTAACGTGTATGATAAGTTAAGTACAGGTGCAATAAATATCTTGAATACTTTGAGAGCTGCAAGGAAAAGCCTAAGAACAGCAGAGATTATTTATTTATCAGAATTAAAACCAATTGAAGTTAGAAAACATCTCTTAGAACTGTTTAAAACTACTTTAATAAGTACGGAAATTATTGATGGGGAAAACATTGAGGAAACAAACTATTTCATCTCTGATTTTGCAAAAGATTATCTGACAAAAAATTATACAATTGACATTGCATTCATTAAGAACATTTCTGCAAAACTTAGAGAGTTAACACTTAGTGCCTCTCAATTGAAAAAGATAAATTCTTATAATATTTTTGAAATTAATGCAATAACTTATAGAAATTCAAATGAAAAGATTGCAGCTAAATTTTTGCAAGAAGCTTTAGGTTTATCTTGGAAGAAAGAATACGAAAATGCTCTAATCAAAGTAAATGAAGCTAGAAATATTGTGCCAAGTCATTTTGAATCATATAGAGTTGGGGCATTCATAAAAGCTACATCTGGAGACTTACTGGGAGCAGAAGATGATTATCAATTAGGCTTAGAAGTAGAACCTGATAATCATAAATTATTATACTTCTATTCGCAGTTCTTATTATTTCAAATGGAAGACCCAGACAATGCTCTTATTCAAGCTGAAAAACTTTTTGAATATAAATCAGACAACCCTTCTGTTTCATTTCTGTTTGTAAGGATTTATAATAGAAAACGAGAATATAACAAAGCTATTCACAAATTAAAAGGATTACTTGAAAATCAATTAGACTCAAAGAGTGAGAGAATTGCATATACAGAGTTGATTTCTTTGTATAATCATATGGGACAAAGTTTTGCTACTATAGAAAGGGACTTCGATAATTCAGTTCGTCATTTTAAAAAGGCTATAAGTGTTTATTATGAATGTTCTGAAAAGAAAATTCTAGACCCAAAAATGATAAAGAACTTTTGCGAAGCTCTTTTATCTTGTTTTCAACTAGTCCCATTAACTACATTACAAGATGAACAAAGCTATTTTAAAGAAGTTATAACTAACAACAATACTAAAATTGGTTTAACTCTCTTAAAACCAAAAATAATTCATAGATATTCAGAAAAATTTGATGATTATACCCTTAGTTCGTTATTAGAAGAATTCAATCCTGACGATAATGCTTTAAAGCATATGGGAACAATTAGCCGAAATCAAAATAATGCTAGTAAACCATTTGTATTCATACAAAAAGAAGATAAAACCAGTTTCTATGCAAATATGTATGACTTCCTTGATGTTGAGAATAGAACAGAATGGAAAAAAATTAAAAACGGTCAATTAGTTAGTTTTGAAATCGGAACTAATCCACAAGGAGAATGTGCGAAAAACATTAAACTGATAGAATAACTATGGCTAACAAAGTACTGTGGTAAAAAACAAGTAAAAACTCATTAATTTTTAACTAAAATACTTTTATAAGAATCATCATATATTAGTCCTAATTTTGCAATAGCAAAGGCTTAGTCCTCTACAATTTACAAATCCCGAAGCGTTGGGACTCGCGGATTTTCTATCTGGATTTATTTGCTAACTTTAGAGCTTAAACACGCAACGAAATCATACACTAGACCGTTGGGATTCATTTGAAAATCGAACTCTGAAAAGAAAATTTAGAAAAAATTGAAAAGAAAATATTTATTAATTACAATCGGACTTTTAGCGGTTGGACTTTTATTTTATTATATCGGTTGGTCTTTTTCCCCAGGAAGTTATGGAAAAGCTGAAACTTATGAATTGAATGTTTCTGAAAGAATTCTTATCGAAATTATAAATGAGGTGAAATCGGAAAACAATTTAAACACGAATAGTTTTGCTGACCATAAAAGTAAACATTGGTACTCAATCTATTTTGAGTATAAAGATAAAAATCAGATAATTCACGCATTAACAAGACCGAAAAACAAAACAACGACAACATTTTACTTTGCAAATTATAAAAACAAAACTGACCTCGGAAATTGGATTGATGCAAATGAATATTTTTGGTGGTGGAAAAACTCTAAAGCTAAAAATGAATTTGAAGAAAGAATATTAGAAAGAATTAAGGAAAAAATAAAAAAACGAAAGCCCAACAATGGCTATAATTAATACGGGTTTTGGTTCTTAATCCAAAGTTTAGAGCTTTAAACGAAGTCCGAGAAATCTTTTGATTTGGCTTTAGAACAAAAAAGATAAAACAAATTAAAAAGATTTTGCTTGTGGCTAAACCGAAAGGTCTTTGAATATTAACTAAGTCCGCTAAATATAAAATTTGGCATTTATAGTAGAAAAGGTAAAAGCAAAATATTTATATTTAGCTAAGTAATAAACCGAAACGATAGCGCTTATCACCTGCCCTACATTTCTTATACTAAACGTTGGCAACAAGCTAAAAAAATAATGAATAAACTAAAAAAAGGAGAATTTTACGGAAGTCATTATCAAAAATCAGCTTTTAAAAATCTAATAATTACAGATACAGAATATACACATAGTAAGGTTGATTGGCATTATCACGAAAATCCATATTTCACTTATTTACTTCAAGGTAAATTATTTGAATCTAACAAAAAAGAATCTTACTATTTAGAGCCTGGAAATCTACTGTTTCATAATTGGCAAGACTCACATTACAATATAAAACCTCCTGAATTTACCAGAGGTTTTCACATTGAGCTGAATGAGAATTGGTTTTCAAATTTTGATATTCAAATAACAGATTTTGAAGGAAGTATCAATCTACAGAATCCAATGATAAAGAATCTGATGAATCAGGTGTTTATTGAGACTAAAATTAACGACCAGTATTCAAATTTAAGTATTGAGAGTAATTTGATTGACATATTTAATACTATAAAAGAATCAAAAAAAGGGAATCAAAAAAAACCAATTTGGGTAAGTCAACTAAAAGAATTATTGATTGAGGAAAAAACAGACTATTCTTTAAAAAGTTTAAGTTCAAAATTAAACATCCATCCAATCCATTTGTCTAGAGAATTTAACCGCTATTTTGGAACAAGTCTTGGTAATTACATCCGATTGATTAAATTAAATAAAGCGTTTCATTTACTTCTCTCTAAAAAGTTTTCTATGACTGAAATTTGTTATCAGTGTGGTTTCTATGACCAAAGCCACTTTATTTCAAACTTTAAGAAAACATATAATTCAACGCCAACAAAATTTTTAAAGAATATTTACTAATGTTAATTATATACAATTTTGGTAAATAGAATAATATCACCTTTGCAATTCATCTAAAAATCAATCACAAAATGAGAGTCAAAGATTTGATACTATTACTTGCCATTATTTATTCATATTCTGCCTATACGCAGAATATGGTAGAATATACAAGTGGTTGGGAAGGAAAAATAGAAAATTCAAAGACATTCAACCTAAAAGTAGAAATAGAAAATTTAGGGCTTGAAAAAGCTAGATTTAAAATTTTTAACAGAACAAATATTATTGATTATCCTTTTAATATAAAAAGTGCTTCTTTAATAGAAATACCTTTTTCTGAAAATTATTATTTTAAAGGTGTTTTGTCCAAAAACGGTAAAGAAATTAACGGATTTATCAAGTCTGGAATGCTTCTTTATCACTTAAAACTTACACAATCAGACAATAATACTTTTGTTGGTATTTGGAATATATTAATGGTAGATGAGTTAAAATCGTTAAATTTTTATTTAAGTGTTGAAAATGGAGCAGGAAATGAATATGAAGCTTACCCAATTTTTGGAGATAACCGATTTACAGGAACTTGGTGTGATAATTTTAAAAAAGAAAATGACTCGCTTTCGTTTACCGATTTTAAAACAGGCTTGCAGTTTAAAGGAAAGTTAGCCACAAATGAAATACTATTAGATATCTATTTAGGAAACAATTTACTTACACAAATAGGTTTAACCAAATCTACAACAGATTGGGAAATTGGTGGTTTTAAAAATGACAATAAAACTTCTATTCTACAACTTACCGAAATGGAAAAACTTATTTCCAAGGATTCATTACCTAATACACATTCCGTTTTAATTTCAAAAAAAGGAAAAATTATATATGAAAATTACTTTGATGGATACAATGCAAACATCCCGCACGATATGCTTTCAGCATCTAAAAGTATTTCATCTTCAATAGTTGGAATTGCAAAAGACAAATCATTATTTAAAAATGTTGAGCAATCTATTTTTGATTTTCTACCTAAAAAATATCAAATACATAAAGATAGTCTAAAAACTAAAATTGATATTCAGAGTCTATTAACAATGAGCTCTGGTATAGATGCTATTGATTATGGTATAAATGCAAATCCAAAATCTTCTGCAACAGAGCAAAATTATCAAAGAACACCAGATTGGATTGAGGCAATTCTAAAAGCGCCAATGATTCATAAACCAAACACTAAAGCAAATTATGGTTCTGCAAACCCAGCTTTACTTGGTGTTGCTATGGATTCAGTAATTTCTGAGCCTTTGGAATTGTTTATTGATAAGTTTTTATTTCAAAAACTAGGAATTTCAAATTACATTATTCAATCCGACTTAAAAGATAAACCATATTTTGGTGGAGGAATGTATCTTACCCCTAAAGATATGTTGAAATTCGGCGAACTTTATCTTAATAAAGGAAAGAGAAAATCAAAACGTGTGATATCTAAAAAATGGGTTGAAAACTCCTTTAAAAACTATCGTAATTTAGAGAATGTAGTTGATAAAAACGGTTATGGTTATTTATGGTGGCACAACACTTATCAAGTTAACGAAAAGAGCATAAAATCTATTGAAGCAAGAGGAGCTGGTGGACAGTATATTTTTGTTATTCCTTATTTAAAAGTAGTTGTTGTTGTTACATCTGGAAATTATAGAAATGGAAAAACACAACAACCAGAAGCAATTTTTAAAAAATACATTTTACCTTACCTTGAAAATTGAAAAAAGCAAGTTGCCAAAAGTGTATAAAAAACATAGGGCGTTTGTGGCTTAATAGAAAGTTCTGTGCATATTAACAAAGTCCACTAACTATAAAATTTGGCGTTTATAGAACAAAATATAAAAGCAAAATATTTATATTTAGCTAAGTAATAAACCGAAACGATAGTGCTTATCAATTGCCCTACTTTCTATATACTAACCGTTGGCAACCATATGAGAAAATATCGAATCCTTATTTGTTCTGTATATATTTTAACGCTAATTTCTTGTGAAAAGGAGCCAATACATCCTTTCGAATTGTCCGTTGCTGATTATAATTATTCTCTGGCTTATTCAGTTCTGTATTAACTGACTGATAAAGAATTGACAATAACTTTTAGAGGAGAACTTGAAAATGAAAAAGACAGTATATTATACGCAACAACTAATCTACCTTCTAGTAAAATCCGCAAACTATCGGAAATAAATGTTGACAGTTTGGGAGTATTCTATTCAAATCCTTGTATTGCAGACGGAGACATTAAGGTTTACGAATTCATAAAAGGATCAAAAACTAAGCGAATACAGATTCAAAATTATTATCACTCGGAATTGAGCCCAACTGTTGAATTGATTAATGAAATTGTTCCGGATAAATTTAAAATGTATTATGATAAAGCTGATCTTATTGAATCTCTAGAAAGGTGCGGTCAAAGTCAAATAAGAATGTCGTGGGATGAAAATTAAAAACGGTTGCCAACAAAATACTGTAGTAAAAAATAACTAAATTAGTCTTATAAACCTCAAAAAATAACTAATGGTAAAATATTCTATTTCCTTTAAAAACTTTATGTCTAATGAAAAAAAGACAGAGAAAATAGTTTCTTCGCCAGAAGAGGTATTAGAAGAATACAAAAGTATAAATTGGTTTAACTTACTAACTAAAGCTACACCAGAAAACCAAAACGATTCTGATATAGTTGATAACAACTCTTGGAATTTTTCGGTTACATTTAAAAATCATAAAAGAGAAGATATTCTTCATATTCATCCGCACCTACACCCAAGTACACGTGTACAGCCAGATGAAATTAAACTAGTTGTAGAATTTAGGGCGTGTAAAATAGTTCCTACTTCAAAATTTAGTCAGTTTTTTGGAGGATCTAAAGAAAAAGCAGTTGAAGAAAAAAAAACCGCCGCTATAGGTGTTTTACAAGCAGATGCGCTAACTCATCTAACTAATTTTTTAGATAATAACCATACAGATTTTCATAAGTTTAACAGTCCTTCTTTAGACACAATTATTAAAGAAAGCGGTAAAGTATATTAGTCTAAAATATACGTACAACCCAAAACACAGGCAGAAACAGACACTTCTAGTTTCTGCCTCTACTTTCCTTTTTTCTTATGCTATTTCTCTCTCTTTTAAAGCATAAAAAGCATCCTTTTTTTTATACTCTTTATACATCCCTCTTACATCCAATTTTATAATAATCACGCTATCAACTAATTATTAAAAATAAAAAACATATATTTGGGTACCCAGTTTGGGTGCCCAATTTAAAATAAATCTAAAATCGAAGCACAAATTATCTTTATTATGGGAGTTTCTGGTGTAGGCAAAAGCACCATAGGCAACTTATTGTCTAAAGAACTTTCTATTCCTTTTTTTGATGGAGACGATTATCATCCTAAAGAAAACATTTTAAAAATGTCTAAAGGAGAACCTTTAAACGATACCGATAGATTGGGTTGGCTACAAACCTTAAATAAGCTTGCCATACAACAACTTAAAGACAAAGGTTGCATTATAGTTTGTTCTGCTTTAAAAGAGAGTTACCGTACTATTTTAAGCGCTACTATTAAAAACAGTACAAAATGGGTTTTTCTAACAGGTTCTTTTGAGCTAATTGAAAAAAGAATTAACGAGCGCAAAGGTCATTTTATGAGTTCAGATTTACTAAAATCTCAGTTTAGCACATTAGAAGAACCAAAAAATGCCATTAAAGTAGCTATAAGTTTAACACCTAACACTATTGTAAAAGTGATACGTAAAGAATTAGAAAATACAGCTGAATTTGGTTTGTTTGGATTAGGCGTTATGGGCAAAAGCCTTAGTCGTAACCTAGCAAGCAAAGGATTTAATATATCGTTATTTAACAGACACCTTAGTGGTAAAGAAGAAGATGTTGCAGTAAATTTTAAAAACGAATTTAAAGAATTGGCCACTGCTTTGCCTTTTGATGATATAGCCTCTTTTGTAAACTCGTTACAAAAACCAAGAAAGATTATGCTTATGGTTAATGCAGGTAAAATTGTAGACCATGTTATTGAATATTTGTTGCCTTTTTTAGACGAAGGTGATATTCTAATAGATGGCGGAAACTCTAACTACAACAAAACAAAAGAACGTTTTGATTATTTAACGTCTAAACACATACACTTTATAGGCGCTGGAGTTTCGGGCGGAGAAGAAGGTGCTTTAAAAGGTCCGTCTATTATGCCTGGAGGCCATAAAGAAGCCTACAAAAAGGTACAGCCCTTTTTAGAAGCAATTGCAGCCAAAGACGCCAATAATATGCCATGTTGCACACATATTGGCACAGAAGGTAGCGGACATTTTGTAAAAATGGTACACAATGGTATAGAGTATGTAGAAATGCAATTGTTAGCAGAGGTATTTTTAATGCTTACAGCAATGGGGAATAACCCTGACCAAATTGCTACTATTTTAGAGGGTTATAAAGATACTGCAAACAGTTATTTGCTAGAAATTACCATTGATATTCTACGAAAAAAAGAAGGCGATGATTGGTTGGTAAACAAAATAATGGACAAGGCTGGGAACAAAGGTACTGGCAACTGGACAACCATTGCTACTGCAGAATTGGGCGTACCAAGCACAATGATAGCTTCTGCCCTATTTGCACGTTACATCTCGTTTTTTAAAGACGAAAGAATTGCCGCCAGCAAACATTTTAGTACAACTACAGATGCAAACCTAGATCTTAGTGTTGCAGCTATTTTAGAGGCATACCAATTTGCAAGAATAATTAATCATTACCAAGGTTTTAGATTAATAGACGAAGCTTCTGCACGTTACAATTGGGGATTAAATTTAAGCGAACTAGCCAGAATTTGGACTAACGGATGCATTATTAGGTCTGATTTTATGTCTGGCTTGGTAAAAACTTTTAAAACCACCAACAACATACTTACAGACAAAGATATAATTAGCACAATAAACACACTAAAACCAAGCATTAAAAAAGTGGTTGCAGCGTGTATTTTAAACGAAATTCCTATTCCTAACTTTAGTGAATCTATTAATTTTTTAAATGGTTTTGCAGTAGCAAATTCATCTGCAAATTTAATACAGGCACAACGAGATTATTTTGGTGCGCACACTTACCAAAGAATAGACAATAACACAAACAAATTTTACCATACCGACTGGAAAAACCACTAAAATATGCCAACAACTAAAACTAAAAAATCATTATTTAAAAAAATACTTGCGCTTATCTTGGGCTTTGGTCCTGGAATCTTTGCCATTGGTTACACCATTGGTACTGGTAGCGTAACTTCTATGATTGTTGCCGGCAGTAAGTTTGGTATGCAATTATTATGGGTGCTTTTACTAAGTTGTATTTTTTCTGGAGTACTAATATTTGCCTACGGTAATTATGCTTTAATTACTGGCGAAACTGCCCTGTACTCGTTTAAAAAACATTTTAAATTTGGTAAAGTTTTAGCCATTTTAATTATTGTGGGTATTACGTTTGGGCAATGGAATTCTTTAATGGGCATTTTAGGAATATCGTCTAATATTATTTTTGAAATCCTAGCCATAAACTTTGAGAGTCTAAGAGCGTTTGAGTATCAGACTATATTAATAATTGCGACCGTAATTATTATTACATTTTACCTGTTAATGTTGGTTGGTAAGTATACTTTTTTCGAGAAAGTACTTATCATCTTTGTAACCATAATGGGCTTATCGTTCTTTTTATCATTCTTCTTTGTACAACCACTTACTATAGATGTTGTTAAAGGTTTAATACCTACCATACCAAATGTTCCTGGAGGCAAAATGTTAGTTGCTGCGTTTGTTGGCACCACTATGGCTTCAGCTACATTTTTATCTAGACCTTTGTTTGTAAAAGGAAAAGGGTGGACAATTAACAACCTACAACAACAAAAGAAAGACGCCATTACAGCATCAATCTTAATATTTATAATTAGCGCAACAATTATGGCGGTAGCTGCTGGCGCACTGTTTTACCAAGGCACAGAAGTTACACAGGTAATAGATATGGCAAATACCTTAGAACCTGTTGCTGGTAAATGGGCGGTTACTATTTTCTTTTTTGGCGCATTAAGTGCTGGTTTATCTTCTATATTTCCTTGTCTGTTAATTGCACCATTATTAATTGCAGATTATCAGTCGGGAGAATTAGACACCAACTCTAAACAGTTTAGAATTATTACGGCTGTGGCTTGTTTGGTAGCGCTAATTGGTCCTGCTTTTGGAGCAAACCCTATAGAGGTACAAATTTTATCACAGGTATTTAATGTATTTGTATTGCCCATAGTTGTACTTGGCATTATATTAATACTTAGCAATAAAAAAATTATGAAAAACTACAAGACAAGCTTAGGTGTGTACATTGGGTTGTTTGCTGCCTTATTCTTTTCTTTAGTAATCTCATACAACGGCATACTAGCGCTTTTAGATTATTAAAATTGATTTTTATAACGCTGCGTAACCAAGAAAGTAACATACTAAAATTGTGTAATTCACATATAAAAAACACATTTCTATGAAAATAAGTTTGATAGATGAAAACTCTAATAGATTAATGCAGAATGCTATAATCTGCAACATTAGAGACCTTATAAATGCTAAAAAGCTAGAGCGCGGCGATAAACTACCGTCAGAGCGAATAATGTCTGAGAAGTTTGATGTTAAAAGAAACCACATAAGAGAAGCCATTCGTAAGTTAGAGTTTTACGGTGTTGTAAAATCTATGTCGCAAAGCGGTACTATACTAGCCATTGGTTTGGTTGGTTTTAATGGTATGGTAGAAGAAATTGTATCTCTAGATGCACCTTCTTTTAACGACCTTGTAGAAACTAGAATTTCTTTAGAACTAAAAACGGTTAGGCTAGCTGCTAAAAGACGTACAGCTAAAGATTTAGAACAAATTAAAGAAGCTTTTAACGCTTTTAAAGCTAAAATTTCGGTTGGCGACGATTATCTAGAGGAAGATTTACTATTTCATTTAGCCATAGCAAAAGCAAGTAAGAACAACAGTATGGTGTCTTTAATGCTCTTATTAATTCCGCCTATATTAAAAACGTACGAAAGAGATACCGTTTGTGAAGGTGACCGTGTGGGCACCGAAATTAGAAAGCATGAAGACATATTTTTAGCCATAGAAGCTAAAGATCCTGATGGTGCCACACAAATGATGAACGATCACTTTTTTAAATTATCAATGCATATAAAAAACATAGATTTAGATGAAGAATACAATTAATATAAGCCATAGAAAAACTGTTACATCCGCAGTAAAAATCTTAACTCTTAGTTTTATACTAACACTAACGAGTTGTAAGGATAAAAAAGCAGAGACAACTACACCAGAAATTACAAGTACTACAGAGAACCAAAAACCTGTTTTTGCTAGTGACGTTATTCCTTTTTTTGACCATTGGAAACTTATTCTAGGTGATGGTTCTAACGCTGGTATTGCCAATAATTTTGAGAACAAAGATTTTTTTTACACTACAAACGATGGCAAAGACAATTGGGTTGTTTTTAAAGCGCCAAATGGCGGAGACACTCACGGAACGTCTAATAATACAAGAACAGAATTGGCGCAAGCTAAAAAATGGTATCCAAAAACTGCCAACGATAAATTAACGGCTACTTTAAAAGTAATGAATGTTTCTGCAACAGGAGACGCACGTGTAGCAGCATCTTACGCTGTGGTTGTTGGTCAAATACACAGTGCAGATAAGCACGAGAACGAACCATTAAAAATATTTTACAAGAAATTCCCTGGACACACAAAAGGTTCTGTTTTTTGGCATTACGAAATTAATACTGCTGGAGAGGATAACTCTAAACGATGGGATTATTCTACTGCAGTTTGGGGCAACGATTTTTCTGTTGTTGGCAACACAGAAAACAGCTACCCAGAAGAACCAGAAGATGGCATAGCCTTAGATGAAGAATTTAGTTATACCGTAGAAGTTAAAGACGGTATTATGACCTTAACTTTTATGAGCCAAGGGCACAAGACTAAAACATTTACAAAAAACTTAATAACGTCTAACTATACTACAAAGGCAAATATACCACTACAAACACAAGCCTTGTTTATACCTATTGGTCAAGATGGCCTAGAACGTAAAGAAGCCTATACAGGCGAAGGTTGCTTTTTTAAACTTGGTGCATACAACCAAACCAATGGTAAATCTCCAGAAATAAATAAAAACTGGTGTTCTGGTGCAGAAACACACGGTGGCGATATACAAAAACAATATGCAGACGGTAACTATGCAGAAGTTTGGTTTAAAACAGCAAGTATAACAGTAAGTGATGCTGCTGTGACTAACAAAGGTTATTTTGAAAAAAACGATTAAAACTTTTAATTTATAATACTATGAATACTACTAAATTAACAGGCAAAAACATACTTATAACCGCAGGTGCACAAGGTATAGGAGAAGCAATAACAAAACATTTTATAGACAGTGGTGCCAATGTAGCCATACACTATTTTTCTAGTGCAGATACGGCTAACCAACTAGTTGCATATGCAACAAGCAAAGGGCAACAAGCAGTAGCTATAAGTGGCGACTTAACCAAAGAAGCAGATGCAAATACATTGGTGTACAAAACGGTTGAAAATTTTGGTAGCCTAGACATTTTAATTAACAACGCAGGCTCTTTAGTGGCTCGTAAAATGCTGAATGAGATAGATGCAGATTTTTGGCACAAAGTACTAGACATTAACCTAACCTCTATGTTATTTGTAACCAGAGCTGCAGCACCCTATTTAGCAAAAAACGAAAACAGTAGTATTGTTAACCTAGCATCTTTAGCAGGCCGTAAAGGCGGACACCCAGGTTCATTAGCCTACTCTACCAGCAAAGGCGCAATTTTAACGCTTACAAGAGCATTATCTGCAGAGTTAGGCCCACAAGGCACAAGAGTAAATGCAGTTGCACCAGGGCTTATTCTAGGCACCTCTTTTCATAACACACACACCACAAAAGAGTCTGCCGCAGCAACAACAGCTGGCATACCAATACAACGTGCAGGTAATGCAGATGACGTTGCCAGAGCGGTAGTATATTTAGCGTCTGAGTACAATGGTTTTATAACTGGCGCTACACTAGACATAAACGGTGGCGTATACAATATGTAGCACACTTTTTAAAACATTTATAGTAGTTAAAAAATCTAGGAGGGCTTGTTTCTCTAGATTTTTTTTTGTGTTTATAATTACCATTTATATTAAAAAATGAACCAATTACACATTTCCGTAATTGTAGTACAAAAAATAATTTTACATTGTAGGAAAATTAGCAACCTAAAAAAACCAACTAAAAAGCTAAATGTGCGTTTACACACCCATATTGGCGGAATAAACGCAATAAATTGAGTTTATATATAGTTGTGCAACATATGACCAAAACCGAAAGTTAATGACAAACCGAATTTTAACAGCTCTAATAATTAGAATTGCTGGAATATTTTTACTGACGAAAATTTTTGACCATTTTGGCTCTTATTTTTTGTCAATTTATTTATCTGCAACTATAGCTCGATTTGACGAAATGTTGATTGAACCGATTGACAAATTCTATTTTACAGGAACATTTCTGATAATAGCGAACATTGTCGTTTCCATATTTCTATTCGTGAAAGCGGAATGGATTTCTCAAAAATTAATCAAATCGGAAAAAGAAATCATTACAGAACTAAATCCGAAATCACTGTCAAAAGTAATTTTGTTGACAGTCGGAATTGTTTGGTTAGCAACTTCAATCTATTTGATTCCAAGTTTTATCGAATATTGCGTTATATTGATTTCAAAACTGAGTGGAAATGAGGACGTTGAATTGCCTGATTTTGCAACCTCTAATTATATTTTAAAAACTATTTTAGCCTTATTATTAATTTTCCGAATTGAAAAAATATCAAATTGGATTACAAAGAAATTATAAATACGTTGCACAACACCGTATAAAAATAATTGCGGTTTATTGCTTAATCAAAGGTCGTTGCGTGTTTGTAACGTCTGATTTTCCTTCTGAAAATCCTCGCATACAAACCCGCAACTATTCTTATACATAAACGTTACCACACATTAAAAAATCGATATTGAAAAATTGGAGGAACATAGAATGGATTTTTGAAAAGGATGGAGCCTTAAGAGACATTTATATCCAAAACACTACGATTTCGGATTGGGAAAAAGTAGTTGACTTGTTAAACTCTGAATACAAATTGACTTTTGGGGTTTATGAGGAAAATTTGACGGATAAAATTGACTTTGAATTCGTAAAAATAATGCTTGCGGACGAAACTGGACAATTAGAAACTAAATCTGCTACTATTGATTTAAATGGAATTGTAGTAAAATGTTACTTTTTCCTCGAAAACCAAATCGAATTTGACATAAATCCAACTGAAATTAAAACGGAATTGGAATTTAATACGATTACCTATTTTATGAAATCCATCAGTTCGAAATTAGAAAAACAGATAACGCTTTGTGGAGAAAATCAACCTAAATTTCCACTAATAAAAATTGACACTAAAAACGGAATTGAAAAAATACTGACTAAAAAAGATGCAGAAAACTTGTGGAAAGAATCAGACCAAAATGTTAGCGGATTAACAAAGTTAAAATCAAAAATAATAATGAAATACTTTCCGAAAATATTTGAAAAGAAAATTTTGGAAAGTGCAAATAGTGAATATAAATCAACACCGAAAGAAAAAAATGTGTGGTAACAATGGCTATAATTAATACAGGTTTTAGTGCTTAACTCAAAGTTTAGTGCTTTTAAACTAAGTCCGCCAAATCTTTTTGATTTAGCTTTAAAATGAAAAGATAAAACAAAATAAAAAGTTTTGGCTAAGTGCTTAATCGGAAATTCAGTAATTATAATTCCCGTACTAACCATACACAATCACGTTGTATCTAATTTGACAAAACCGAGACGAAATTAATGAGCCAAATAAGTTTACCATATCACTTAATAATTCCAAGCCTAATTTCAATATTGGTTTTAGGAATAATATTTCTGAAAAGAAAAAAGTTATTCGCGAATGGAAAATGGAAATGGTTTTGGATAAGCACAACTGTATTTTTCGGAATTTATCTTCTGATTGTTGGAGGAGCGACTTATTCTGACATTACATCGGAACTGACTCTACAAAAATTTGACTTGAATGGAGACGGATTTTTTAACGGAGAGGAAATCACGCCTGAACAAAAAGAAGCTATGCAAAAAATGATTTCGGATACAGGACAAAACTTCTCATTTTTAACTGGACTTATTTTTTCTGGAATTATATCATTCTTTGTTTTTATTAGTGGAAAAATTATTGAATATGTAAGTATGAAAAAAATAAAAACTACACACAACAAAACCTAAACGTAATGCGGGCTAAGCTATTTATTCGCAGCGTTAGCTTATTTTTATTGAGTCGAAAAATCTTTGGGATTTTGCTTTGGACAGGAAAAATTAAAATAAAATATAAAAATTCGGCTTTGTGTTTAACCGAAAAAGTAGTGTCTTTTTATATGCTACGTTTCATACACAAGAGCGTTGGCGGTAATGGTAAACACTGTGCAAACTTTAAATTTTCGAAAAAAAATAGATTTAAGAACAATCTTTACAAATTCCTGTAAGCACACAATTAACACTTTCGACATTGTAGCCATTAGGCGCAGAAAACTGAACAGCTTCTGGCAAACACTCAATAGTTTCACAGTTTTTACAGCGGAAATGAAAGTGATTATCGGGTATTTGTTTTTCATCACATTTAATACATACCGCAAAGTATTGTTTCCCGTCTTCAGCAACAATTTTATGTACCATTCCATCTTCACAAAATCGGTTTAAAACCCTGTAAATAGTAGCTCTGTCAATTTCTACTTCTAATTTTTGCTCAATAGCGTCACGACTCATTGCCTTTCCTGTATTTACCAATAAATGTAATACAGCTTCTTTTGATGGTGTATTCCTGCGTTTCATTTCATTTTTTCTGTTGCAAAGTTAATGCAAATTATTCGCATTTACCTATTGCGACTATTTCGCAATAAGTAAAACTTTTCTATCTTTGCTAAAAATTAAAATAATGACAAGACGAGATATCATAAAACAATGCGGACTTGCTTTAACTGCTTTAGCTTTACCTATTCCGTTGATATCATTCTCAAAAATCAATCTTATGACCGACAATAAAAACTTTGACGTAATCATTATAGGCGGAAGTTACGCAGGACTTTCTTCTGCAATGGCTTTAGGACGAGCTTTAAGAAATGTTTTAATCATTGACAGCGGTCTGCCTTGCAACCGACAAACTCCACATTCGCATAACTTTATCACACAGGACGGAGAAAAGCCCAGCGTAATAGCAGAAAGAGCACAATCACAGGTTTTGAAATATGATACCATAAGAATTCACAAAGACCTTGCTGTAAACGGAAAGAAAATCGAAAACGGTTTTGCAATTACCACTGAAACAGACGAAACATTTACAGCCAAAAAGCTGATTTTTGCCACAGGTGTAAAAGACATAATGCCAAACATTAAAGGGTTTTCAGAATGTTGGGGCATTTCTGTCATTCACTGTCCATATTGCCACGGTTACGAAGTAAGAGGAGAAAACACAGGAATTTTAGCCAATGGAGATTTTGCGTATCATTACGCGCAACTTATTCGTAATTGGACAAAACAACTTACCATTTTTACCAATGGAAAATCCACTCTTACGAAAGAACAAACCGATAAAATCAGGAATCACAATATTCCGATAATTGAGAAAGAAATTACCGAATTGCAAAACGAAAACGGTCACCTGAAACAACTTATTTTTAAAGATAATTCCGCATTTGAACTCAATGCGATTTACTCCTATCCTGATTTTAAACAACATTGTAAAATTCCCGAAATGTTAGGGTGTGAACTAACAGAACAAGGTTTAATTAAAGTTGATTCTTTTCAGAAAACAACTTTATCAAATGTTTTTGCTTGTGGAGATAATTCAAGTCCTATGCGTTCTGTCGCTATTGCAGTAGCAACAGGAAATACCACAGGTGCTGTGGTAAACAACGTAATGACAGAAGAAGAATTTTGACGGTCGGACAAAAGAACCACTACCGCCAACATCGCAATTAAGTTAGATTCGACTACGTCCTAATCTACTCGGAATTGCTAAAGTCTATGCCAAACCGAAAATCATTAACTTTGGCTAATTAAGAAAAGAAAGGTAATTAGAAAACTTTACATGAAGACACCAATTATTGGAAAAGACCAGATAGCAGATACCTATTACCCTACCATAGCGGAATTGGATAAAGAGCAGACTTTTCAGGAGTACAAAGATAGAATCTTGGAGACAAACAACATTTTTATCTCCACTTTGGCTATGGACTTTCCTCCAAATACTTCTTTAAAAAAAAGAAAGGAAATTGATGAACAATGGAAAGAAAAACTACCGCAACTTGGCCATATAAAAAGACTAAACCTTAGGCATAAAGTAGACCAAGACTACTTTGATGTTATATGCAAAATGAAGAATTTAGAAGTTTTAAACATTTGGTCTTCTACCGTTACAGACATAGGCTCAATTAAAAAGCTAACAAAACTGAAAGCCTTGTATCTAAGTAATTTTTCAAGACTAGAAGATGTTTCTCCATTAATTGAATTAAAATCATTAGAGAGTCTTTCAATTCTCGCGTCTTTTAAAGTCGCTAATTATGAATTAATTGGAAAAATGAAATGGTTAAAATCCTTGGAGCTTGGCGGGGATACATTTGCTCCAAAAAATTTAATGCTAAATAGTCTTGAACCTTTTACAGACTTAAATGAACTAATTGAACTTGATATGTCTTGTGCATCAATAAGAGACAAAAATTATAAACCAATTTTAGAACTCAAAAAACTAAAAAGACTTGATGCACATTGGCGAATGAAAAACCAAGAAAGAGAACTTCTGCAAAGTGAACATCCATCTCTACAATCTGGGTTCTTTATTGCTTATGATTTTGTTAAAAATGAATTTAAAGATGGAATTGAGTGGTGGATAGAAAAATAGAAAATGGTTTTCGTCTACATAATAGTCCCGAAGCGTCAAAATTTCATTCAGTTTTTACTTAAAATACCTTACAAAAATTAAATATGTCACAATCTGCTTCACAAGCCGCACTATTTTATAAAGATGTAGCATCTTCCGGCAAAGTATGGACTATAAAAGATAATGGTGGGTTTCCTGCGCCAAAAAACGGAGACGGCATTAGAGCTATGCCATTTTGGTCTAGTAAATCTAGAGCAGAAATAATTATAAAAACGGTTAAAGCTTATGAGGGTTTTGAGCCCGTAGAGTTAGATTTAAATACGTTTTACAATTACTGGTTAAAAGTATTAAAAACGCATAAACAACTAGTTGGTTTAAACTGGAGCGGAAAAAAAGCTGTTGGGTATGATATACCTCCTGAAAACTTAATTGATTGGATTGACAAAACTAGAACTTCATAAAAAACAGAAACACTAAGACCGCATCATTCTGGTAATTTCTTCTTTAATTTCGGATAGGTTATCTATTTCTTTTGGTATTGCTACTACGTTACCAACTACCCCAGAAACTTTTATTTGTACCGCATTTTTCTTATCCTGGATAGACTTTATTTTATTGGCATAAAATGTTTTATCATTATGAGCACCAAACCTATTAACACGGCTAAATAAGTGTTTTTGTATAAAATTAAGCTCTTCTTTAAACTCTGCACTTGTACCAATAGTTACAGAAGCACTATCTAATCTAACATATTTATACTTTGCTAATTTATACAGTAAATCGTTTACTTGTTTTATCATTAATGAAAAAAGCACAACAAATAATAACACTACTAAAGTTAAAGGTATTACAGGAACTTTTGCATCTCCACTTACTATTAAATAAACAGTAATAGACGCTATTATAACAAGTACTATTATGGTAGAAATAATAGTGTTCTTTTTGGTTTTACTTGCTAATTCTTGAAGCCTTTGCTGATCTGTAATTTTATAGATTTTCATATTTTTTAATCTTAAATCTTAGCTAATCTATACTTTTTTATAAGAAAAACCTTATTATTGGCTAAATATTAAAAAACAGGAAGTACAAGTCAGTATATAATTAATTCCTTGTTTTTATCTGCTTAGTTAAGCCAAAGCGTTACACCTTATTTAAGAGAAAGGATATAGATGAATTTTATTTATAAAGGAATATTAAATATAAAAAGCTTCAAAATTAAGGTAGTAATAACTACAATTGGTGTGTTATTAGGTGTGATACTTTATTTTTACTCTCTTTTTTTGTTTCGAAGTTTTATGGAGGAAAAAAGTTTCTTCAATCTTTTTAACTATTCATTATCAGTCTATTTTTCTTATTTTTTCTTCAGGTTTTTTAGACTTTTAATGTATGGTGCTACATACGATGTAAAAAATATAATTTTAAACCAAAACAAACATATTGCCCAATGGATCTATACAAAAGATGAGTCATCTAATTTTAAAAAAGATTATAATAATTCTTTTAAGAAAGACTTTATAAAAAGCTTAAAATATATAGGTTTATTTATTTTATTTATGTCCATTATATTTTTTGCTGCAGGCATAAATAGTCTTGATACAATTTTTGGTCTACTTACTTTTTCTCTTATAATAGTATTATCTATCAGAGATTTTAATAGTTTTAGACAAGCATTAAAAGCCGAAAATATTGTCGTAATTTTTTCAACAGAAGGTATTGTTGTTTCAGAATCATTTACGTGTCCTTTTAATATAAAACTTAAAAAATTAACTGAGATAGACTATGATAAAGCAACAAATAAAATAGTGTTTACGTCTAGTGAGTTGTCACGTAACCAAGATGGCCCAGATAGTATTTACACTATAATACATACATTTCCTGTGCCAAAAAGGTATGTAGAGGAAGCTGAAAAACTTCTAATGGAAATAAAAACACACCGTTCTTTTTAATTAAAATTTGGGACTAAAAACAAAAATATATGAAAAAAATACCCTTTCTACTTATTACATTTTTACTGGTTTCTTGTATTGGAGATTATGAGGTTACTACCGCTTATTTAGATGGTAAAATCTTTGAAGATAAAGGCTACGCAGAAGACCAAATGTCTCCTGATGATGCCAAAGCAAACCCAGAATTTGCAAAAGAAATACTTACAACCCTTGCTACTATTACTTTTGTAGACCAAACAAATATTACGGCAACATACTGGAACTACTCCCAAAAAACAATAACTAATAAAGGCACCTATGTTATAGAAGACAATAAAATACGAGTGTATTTTGATGACATAAATTCTATATTTGGTAGAACTTTTGAGTTAAAAGATGCCGAACACCTTACATCTGACGGTCAGCTTAATGAATATGAACTAAAAAAGTAAAAGCTAAGCCTACTTACATAAATGAAACCGTACAAAAACAAAAAAGAAACACAAGAACTAGATCTGAAATTACCTTTTTAAAAAAACATTTAAAGAAGTCTAAACGCAATATAATACTTTGGGTTACTGTCCTTTTTGTAATCTACTCAGGTCTATTTGCTCTTCCAGATAAAAACGAAGTTAGCCTATACAATACATACGGTTTATTTAATATGCTTTTAGGTTTATTTGTTGTTACTGGTATTATTGCTTTTATAGCCTTTAAAACCTTAAAAATTGGCGAACTAAAAAAAGATGTACTAGAACAAAAGAAATTAAGGCAATATGGTATTGTTAGCCGAGCAGGTTATCATAAAGGTAATTACTATCTAAAGCTAGAGGCGGGTAATCCCCGTTCTATAACATCTAAAACGCAAAGTTTTTCTAGTTTAAGTATAGGAAGTGAAATTAGATTTGAAGTATTTAAAAATTCTAAAACATTTATTAAAATTTACACTTAGTAAAATACACAATTAATTTACTGGTTCTATGCTATTTACAAAACTACACTGATTTTCTATTCAATTTTTATTTATTAAATTAGATGCTTAACCACCCAACTATTCTTGTAAAAGACCGTTGCATTAATTTAACCAAAATGAAAAGTAGAATATTTTTATTATTCCTCTTAAGTAACTTAACAACAAGTGTTTACTCGCAAGACAAAGATTGCAGTTGCAAGACTGATTTAACCTTTTTAGACAGCAAAATAAGAAAAACACCCGCCTACAAAGTAAATAAAGAAGCATACAACACTTCGTATTCAAAAATTGCAAAAGAAGTAACGTCTATAAATTCAGTTTTTGATTGTTATACTTTACTAAATAAATTATTAATTTCTTTAAACGACAATCACAGTAAAATTTATGGTGTGGATTTAGGAGCTACAGACAAAGTAAAAGCAAGTCCTGATGAGTTAAATAATTTTAAAAAATCTGCCCTTTTTAATGCGTACCCAAAACCAAATATTGATTTAGATAGTTTAAGAGCAGTCTTGAACTCTAAAACAAAAATGGAACTAGAAGGTGTCTACACAAGAAAAAATTATATGACTATTGGTGTCTATAAAAATGAAGACAAGGAAAGTTATAAGGCCATTATTCTAGAATCTGAGTCTGATGTTTGGCAAGTTGGTGAAATTATGTATGTTCTAATTCCGTTTGGTAATGATTATCTATTAAGCATTGGAGGTAGCACACCATCTAAGAGGTTAATTGCTTATACAGAAAGAATAGAAAATGGTTTCTTTTATTTTATGGGCTTTCAGAAAGATATTTCTGAAACAAATTATGCTGCAAAAATGCCCTCTGAAGATACCTATTACCGAGAGGAGCTTTCTAATGAAACCACATACCTAAAAATAGGTAGCTTTAACTCTTGGTACCCTACTTTATCTGATGCCGAAAAATTCTATAAAACCTTAGAAGGGAATCTAAATAAAAGTAACTTAATTGTTGATCTAAGAAATAATGGTGGTGGTGGTGACCGTAACTCTGATATTATATACAAGCTACTAAAAGACTACGCTAAAAAAAATAAGATTTATGTATTAATTAATCATAGAACGGTAAGCAACGCAGAACAATTTGCCAATAGACTACGTAATTTAGAGAACTGCAAACTTTTTGGCATTAGAACTAATGGTACTCTCGCCTATGAAATAAAGGCGGAAAGTTACACGCTACCCTGTGGTAACTTTATAGCTGTACTTAGCTCTAAAAAGAACTCGGACTACCTAGCATTTGAATCTACAGGAATTGAGCCAGAGATTACATACGATATGAATTCTGATTGGATAGAACAATTAAAGAACTATATTAAGAGTAACAACTAAGCACAAAGGGTACAAATAATTACTAAATTAGGGGTTTAAGCACCAAACTATTCTTATACAAATAGGGTATACGTAATTTTAAAAAAAAGATAATTTAATCTATAACTTATAGTTAAATGATACTACTATTTAATACTATCAAGGAAAAACAGAAAAAGTAAATGCTAATTTATTAAATAGACATTCCCCTATACTAAGAAAACTGAACATAATAAAAACTATTCCTTCTTCTTTAAAATTGAAAAAAATACGTTGACAAAAGAGTAATTAGCACTAAAAAAGATGGAATTAAAAGTATCAAACATTGAAATTATTTCCAATACATATTTTAGTTAAAGACTTATCATTTTTAATTTTTTACTTCCTGTTAATGAAGTATAATTTAACAAGTGAGTCTGCACTATCTCTAGCATTAAAGAACTACCCTACCATTTCTGATTGGAGTTTTTGGAGTATTATACAGACTTCTGCATTTTACAACTTAACAACTATAATTGTGAGCCTCCTTTCTTACTTTCCAATAGTTTATATGATTAAAAAATTAGTCATTAAAAAACATAAATTAAGAACAATATTGACTGGATTTGCACTTACAATAACAACTCCTATTTATTATCTAATTTTACAAAACTGGAGACATAACGACTACTATTTACCAAATGCTGAGTTAATTTCTTGGATTCTATGTTTTATACTCTCAATGGGAATTTATTATTTATTTAATAATAAGAATAAAGACAGAATAAATTACAAATCGAAAATATAAACTAGCTGTTTAACTAAGCTACATACCACACACAAAAAGGTTTTGTATAAAAAAAAAGATTCTAGAGCAAGTAAAAAACTACAACAAACAACAGCACAACTAAGACTTGTGTTGCACATTTAAAGCTACACAGCAAGCTATGAATACTTTCCATTATATCAAATATATATTCAACTAGTACGAATATAGGTTTACCAATTAAAACCCTTACAATTACTCCTATGTTTGTGTTATTAGGTGAGCAATTGGTTTAAAACCCTCACCTAATTACATCAACTATAATCTTATAAATAACTAAAAAACTAAAAATGAAAGCATTAAATATTGTAAAATACGTCTTAACTGTTATAGGAGCAGGTATGCTAGTAGGAACCTTTTTTCTTTATAAAAGCACTAGCGATTTTATAGAGAAATCTGTAGAAACTCAAGGTACAGTAATAGAATTGTTAGAATCGCGTTCTAAAAGCTCGTCAGACAACTCTATAATGTACAAGCCATTGGTAGCATTTACAGATGCTAAAGGAACAGAGGTAGAGTTTGCATCATCTACAAGTAGTAACCCACCAAGTTATAGTGTTAATGAAAAGGTAGATGTTATTTACAATCCAGAATCACCAAATAAAGCTAAAATAAAAGGCTTTTTCTCGCTTTGGGGAGGTGCTATGATATTAGGAATCTTAGGCCTTATTGTTTTCTTAATTGGTTTTGGTATAATTGTTTCTAGCGTAAAGAAAAAAAATATGCTAAAACACTTAAAAACTCACGGGACAAGGATAGAGTCAGATTTTCAGAATGTAACTCTAAACACCACTCTTGCTGTTAATGGGCAAAATCCTTATGTAGTTGTGTCTCAATGGCAAAACCCTACAACATCTGAACTACACCTTTTTACAAGTGATAATATTTGGTTTGATCCTACTGACTTTATTAAAACAGATAAAATAAATGTTTTAATAGATAAAAAAGACCCTAAAAAATATGCCGTAGACTTATCATTTTTACCAAAAGTAGCTGGGTAAAAAACCATAAGACATCATTTTATAAAATCTAGAGTGTTAACATAATTAGTTTCAGATATGAAATACATAAAAGATATAGATTGGAGCCTACTTTGGAGCATCACTAA
This sequence comes from Cellulophaga fucicola, assembly GCF_900119145.1. Lineage (GTDB taxonomy): Bacteria > Bacteroidota > Bacteroidia > Flavobacteriales > Flavobacteriaceae > Cellulophaga > Cellulophaga fucicola. Next base: position 118,244 of record NZ_FPIY01000004.1, read on the forward strand.
AGACATTATTCTTCCGCACACAGGAACGCTAATACTTAATAGTATCTTGTTTTTAATAATTGGACTTTTCTTATCTATTATATATGCTGTTATTTTACACAAAAAAGGAGTCCTTAAAAGAAAACCAAAATATTATAATTGGTTGGTAAAGCTTTACATACCAATTATAATAGGTTTATTTATGTACATTTTTGGACAAATTGGTTTTTTAAGAGGCGTTTATAAAATCATAGATAAGGAAAAAGCAATTGTAGTTAACGGTTTGTATGATGTAAGCATAGACTATACTTTTGACTCTGAAGAAAGCAAAAACGATTTTATAAAAAGATTGCAAGAGGCTGCAAAAGAAGCTAGAACCGGGTCTAATTATTTATCTGATATTTTAAAAATATCTGCGGTTAATTACAATACCGGAAACTCTGTTATTGACGCAGGTAAAAACAAACTTTCTCTTTATTTAATTGATGAATACGGGGATGAAATTTACACAACAGGTATGTACGCTATGCTTAATGTTGCTGGTGCCAAAGCACATATTAACATTAATGAAGCCCTACCCTATAATGAGTTTAGTTCTGCTATGGAAATTTTATTAGACGTAGGTTATAATGATATTGAAATTGCTGTAAAAGACAAGCTAACCAATTGGTTTTCTACAATGCTAGAGTCGCAATACAAGTCTATGGTAAAATCTTTGTGTTTTTTATTGCTCATTATTATGGCTTTTCCGCTGCTAGAATTTTTTATATATACTAGATATATGAAAGCACAAAACAAAGACAAAAAAGCTTAAGATGATACCAATAATAAGCAAAATCATTAAAAACTACTTACACCAAAAGAAATAATTAATATGAAAAAAATTGTCTTAGCATTTATAATTTTCATTCAAATTACACCTCTTTTTGCCCAAACCAATTTGTTTGTTACTGCAAGAAGCGGCTTAAACGTTAGGGAAAATTCTAGTTTGGACGCTAAAAAAACAGGGAAATTTAATTATGCTGAAAAAGTAACGGTATTAACTAAAACAGATCTATTTTTTGAAGTAACTGACGACGGAAAAAAAATAAAAGGACAATGGTACAAAGTAACCGGTAACTCTGATAGTAACGAAGAGCTTACCGGCTATGTTTTTAGTGGCTTTTTATCCAAACCAAAACAAAAAGACACATTCAATTTCCTTCATTATAATGATAATTTTGATTATCCCGTAATAGCAACATCAAAAGGCAGCTCTTTCCACGGCTTTATTAATACCGAAGAAGGACGCAGCTATTTAAAAGGAGATAGTATTGAAATTGAATGGAAAACTGGTGTTATTTATATTGCTGGTGAAGGAGACAGAAAAGAACTAGTTGATTTTATTATAGCTTCTAAAAAAATTAAAAATGGTAAAATTGCTAACTTTAGAGAAACATATAAAAAAGAAATAAAATACACATATACAAATAGTTACACAGAAGACTACTTAAATAAACTCTATTTAGAAGTTGAAAACTACATAGTTAATTCTAATAATGAATTGATTAAAAAAATAATAAAAGACAAAGAACAATTAGGCTACACTATAGAAGAAAAAACAGTAGATGGTGAAGATATAATAACCGTAATAGGAATTTATAAATCCTTTGAGGGAAAAACAACAACAGTACAATGGTTATCTTATTATCCTGAGTTTCCAAAATTGTATGAGATAGATTCATAAAACTATCGTTAATTAAAACAATACAACTTACTAACGACTTTTAATACATTTAGTACTATGAAACATTTAATTACAATCGTATTTTTTTTAAGTTCAATAAGTTTATTTAGTCAAGATTTTAATGCACTTAAAATTAGAATTGGTTTACTGAAAACTACATCTAATTTTAAGGTAGATTCTACGGGTATTTCCAAAATACAAGTACCTACATATTATTGTGACACTAACGAACTTGGAAATAATTGGCACGTACAAGATTTAAATAATGATGGCTTAAAAGATCTTATATTTACTGGAACGTGTCAACCATATCATCAAACAGCCATATTTTTAAATAGTAAAAAAGGGTTTCAACTTGTGCATGATGCTCCTGGCAAAATACTATCAATAACAAATAACACAAATGGCACAGAAATACATAGTTACAATCCTAGTTGCTGTTGTGACTATTATTCTAGCTTAATAAAAGTAACTATTAACAATACATCTGCTGTTGAGGAAAGTACAATATCGTTTCATGATAAAACAATTATTACAGCGTCAGACAAATTATATGCTAAAACAATATCCGGGATTTTAAGAAGTACACCAGAGCTAGATGATGTTATTACAAAAGATCCTTGTACAGGTGAAAAAGTAAATGGAAATGTTATTGGGACAATAGAGAACGAATATGTTACTGTACTAAACCAAGAAAAAAATTGGCTTTTGGTATTAATTAAACAAAATGATACATACTCCAATCTTGGATGGGTACAAAAACCAAAAAATTAAAGGGCTTAAAACCTAGTTGTAAATCTCAAAAAAGACAATACTTAATCCATAATTTATAGTAAAAAAAAGCTAACACCATAACTATAGTTTAAACCATATAGTTTTACAAGAAAATAAAGTAGCACCTTACTATTTAATATGATGAATAAAAAACTAAATATCTCCTAAAAAATAAAAAGCATGTCAATATATTTTAAGCAAATTAAAAACAGATTACCAAATGTTGTTTTAGCAATTACTCTTCTACTATTTTTTAATAGTTGCACAAGTAAAGATGATAATAACGACTGGACCAAAGATAATTTAAAAGGTGAAGTTACATCTTTTACTGAAAAATCTTATGAGTTTATAAATGACGCAAAAGAAGAATATCCTTATAAAAACATCCAAAAAAATTATGATGAAAAAGGATATATGCTAGAAGAAAACAACTATAAATTAGATGGTAGTTTAGATTATCAATTTATTAACCGTTATACAGATGATGGTAGGTTAATAGACAAAAAAAATATCTACGCTAATGGTCACGTATCTTATAAATGGATTTACGAATACGATGAACAAGGGAATGTAATAAAACACTCTATTTTTAATTCAAATGATGAATTAACATTATATCGTTTGTTAGTAAATGATGAAAACGGCAACAGAGTAGAATCTAAAGAGAGATATGTTCATAACCCAGAGGGAGTTATAAGTAGAAAAACCTATGAATATGATGAAGATGGCAATAACATACAAGTAAATATATTTAGTCCCGCAAATGGCGAATTAACTCTTTACCATATATTTGCTTATGACGATAAAGGAAATCCTATTATAGAAAACATCTATAATGCCGATGATGAATTAGATACAGAATGGCGATATGATTATGTCTATGATGATGAAGATAATTGGATTAAAAAAACAGAATACGAAGTTGGTCAACCCCCAAAAACTACAACAACGCGCGAGTATGTGTATTATGATTAATTAGCAAGTTAATAAATACCGAAGAACCTGGTTGGAAATTAGTTTCTGAATGGGTTAACGATGCTACAAAAAAATAAATACCGGAAAAACGGAAATAAAATAAATGTAATGGTTTTTGGCCGAGAAATAGAAATACCATTTGAATTAGAAAAGGTAGATTAAGTAAACCTTTTAAACGTATAATAACTTACTATGGGATTTGGGTTTAATTTATTGGTCATTTTTATTCTTCTTCCCCTAACAGGTATACTATTTATTCTTTGGATTTTATCTAAAAAAAATATAGTCGGGAAAATACTAGGTTTTATTTGGCTTGGAATTTTTGGACTTACATTACTTTCTGGAATAACACAATGGCTAACAGCAAAAACAGAGTTAGACAAAGAAGATTATTACGGAGAATATGTAATTAATAGAGCCTATTTTAAAGGAAAACAAACAGATTGGCAGTACAATCATTTTAGATTTGAAATTAAAGAAAATGACTCAATTTATTTTTACACAACAGAAAATAAAACCATTACCAAAACATACAAAGGAAAAATAAGCACAACCAAACCTTATAACTCGGCAAGGCTTATAATAGATATGGAAAAACCAACGCACCATATTATAACAAGCAACCCTACAACGTATAGAAAGGCCTGGAGTTTTTATCTGGTTTTTGACTCTCCTAAATTTAAAAATATGTTTTTTAAGAAAGGAAAATGGAAGTCTATAGATTTAAAATAAACCTAAGAACCAATGAAACAGATTTTCTTATTATTTTTTTGTCTTTCTATCTTTCCTTACAAATTGGATAAAAAAGATGCTGGTACATCTGAGCTAAGTAACAGAATAGAAATAAATAAACACACACCTCAACAGCATTGTAATGCTAACATAAAAGCATCTCCTGACCTACTCTACACACCAAAACTTAAATATAAATTAGAATGAAAAAAGACGTTAAGTACATTATATATTTTTTGTTTTTTAGCTTTTTAAGTTTTGGACAAAATGAAACACAAGATAATTCGGCCTACAAAGATTCTATATCAAACAAAAGAATTGAAAGAATAAATTATAGAAAAAATAAAATAGATAGTTTAAATACTACGCTAAATTGGAAAAAATTTAAATCTAACCTTTGGATTAATAAAAATGGAGAGCTAGGAATTAAGACACAAGAAGCAACCCTAGAAGGTATATATACTAACAGGTATATAACCAAAGTTTGTTGTGACGGAGAGTCTATAAAAGCAACAATAGACACAGCAAGTTTTCAATTTCTTGGAAGCTCCTTTTACAAAGATAAAAACCATATTTACACACATTATGTAATGTCTGATGGCGGAAATTTTTGGATAGTAGAAGAAGCTGATGCTGCTACTTTTAAAATTTTAGGCGATTGCTACGCCAAGGATAAAAATCATATTTTTGGCGAGAGAGCTATGGTAATGGACAATGTTGATTATAACTCGTTTAAAACAAAAAAAGGAATTGGTTGTTTTGCAAAAGATAAGAATGGCTTTTATTTCTGGGACGACAAAATAGATACAAGTAAAATAAGTGATGGCATAGTAAAAGATAAAATAGCCGAACTTAAAAGACTTTAAAGCCTAAAATAAAAGCAAAATATGTAATTTTGAACCCGTAAACAAGCACGTTTAGTTATAGCCGCTACTCTACGCTTTTTTGCTTAATCGCTTTAATTTAAAATTATATAAATACTGTGTTATGAATAAAAATAGGTACTTAGTTCTTCTTCTATTAACTGTCCTAATCACCGGAGTTCTTAAAGCACAAACACTAAAAGATAGTACTATTTTTAGTTTTAAAGACGTAAACAACCTTGTAGCTAAAAAAAGTAAAGAATACGGAATAGAAAACGTACTTGTTATTGTAGATATAGACAACACACTATTAACAAGCAATGTAGACCTTGGCGGCGATATTTGGTATAATTGGCAAAGGGGTAAAATTAAAGACGCAATACCTACAAAAAAACAAAAAATTGAAAACTGCTTCTACGAAGATGTTATTGGCCTGTTATACGAGTTAGGTACAATGAGGTTAACAGACACTCTAATTCCGCAATACATAAATAATTGGCAAAAAAACGGCACTACTGTTTTTGCATTAACATCTAGAAGTCCAAGATACAGAACCGCAACAAAAAGAGAGCTTCTAAAAAATGGTATAGATTTATCTAAATCTCCTTTAAAACAAATTGATGGTTCTATAGCAACATACAATTACACTTTAGATAGAGAAATGAGTTATGAAGACGGACTGATGATGACTACTGGGATGAACAAAGGAGATATGATAGCGCATATTCTTGGTAGAACTGGTAAGACTTTTAAATCTATAATTTTTGTTGATGATTCTGAAAAAAATATAATAGACGTTACAGAAAAATATAAGGACAATATCAATATTGACTTTACTGTTTTTTATTATGACAAAATAGTTAGGGATAGAAAAATAGCAAATGGCGGTGTATTAATAACTAAAAAGCAAGCCAAAAAAATGGCTGCAGACTGGGATAAACTAACCGAAACCTTAAATACTATTTTTCCTGGTAGAAATAGTAAAAACAAATGTGTTAGTCCTAATTAAAATTACTTTTTTTAATTAGCATTAATTTTATAAATTAGGAACTTTATTACATCAAAAAAAATAATGCAACTATTTTGTATGTAATTTCGTATAAAAAAACCAATCCCAAACCTAAGAACTCATTTAAGAATGATTAACCACCTTAAAAGCGCCTACCTTTTATTTATAATCTTCTACCTATTTTCAATTAATAGCAACTCGCAAACTATACAGTGGCAAAATACTATTGGTGGCTCTAGCAATGAGTGGCTTTTTTCAACAGATATAGCTCTAGACGGAAATTATATATTAGGGGGTTATTCTTATTCTGATACTTCTGGCGATAAAACTGAGAACACCAAAGGAAATAACGATTATTGGATTCTTAAACTAGATGATGCTACTGGCGGCATTATATGGCAAAAAACTATTGGTGGTAATGCCACAGAGTATGCAACCTCTACCAAACAAACTAAAGATGGTGGTTATATTATTGGTGGTTATAGCGCATCTAACACATCTGGCGACAAAACAGAAAACTCTAGAGGGGGTGATGATTACTGGGTTGTAAGACTAGATGCCGCTAGAAATATTGTTTGGGACAAAACATTTGGCGGTTCTGGTACAGATAGGCTTTGGAGCATAATTGAAACCCAAGATGGCGGTTTTTTAATGGGAGGAGAATCTGACTCAAATATTTCTGGTGATAAGAGTGAAAATTCTAGAGGACTAAATGATTTGTGGGTTATAAAAATTGACTCGGACGGAAATGAAGAGTGGCAAAAAACTTATGGTGGCAGTGATATCGATATTTTAAAATCTATAGTTAGTTCTAATGATGGTAATTTTATATTGGCAGGATTTTCTTCCTCAAATATATCAGGAGAAAAAACTGAAAACTCTAGAGGACTAAAAGATTATTGGGTTTTAAAAATTGATGCTACAGGAAATATTATTTGGCAAAAAACATACGGAGGTAATAACGGTGATGGCGCATATTTTATACATACAACATCAGACGGAAATTTTGTAATTGGAGGAGAATCTGCTTCAAATATCTCCGGAGAAAAAACTGAAAACTCTTTTTGTAATTCTACGGATGCTTGGGTTATAAAAATAGATACTAACGGACAACTAATTTGGGATAAAACCATAGGTGGTAATGACACTGAATTTTTTGGTAATATTAGAGAAACAAATGATAACGGTTTTATTTTGGGTATGGCTTCTTTTTCTGAAAATACTGGCTATAAAACGGAAGCATCTTACGGTAATAGAGATTATTGGGTTGTAAAACTTAATGAAACTGGTAACCTTGAGTGGGACAAATCTTTTGGTGGCAATAACATAGACAATTTAACAACAGTGTTACAAACTAATGACGGTAGTTATACTGTTGGTGGTTGGTCTGCTTCTAATACATCAGGCAATAAAACAGAAAATAGTAATGGTTTACGGGATTACTGGATGCTTAAATTCCAGATGGATACTGACGATTATAACCCTCCTAACAGCACAACTACAGCAGTATGTTCTGGCAGCAATTTAGAGTTAACTGCAACAACTGGAGTATACTATAACTGGACAGGTCCAAATGGATTTACAAGTACTGTACAAAACCCTGTTATAAGCAATGTATCTTCTATAAATGCAGGGACTTATAATGTTACCATTTCGGATAATTCTAATTGCTCAGAAACAAAAATTATTAATGTAACCGTAACCGCTTCTACATCTATAACTCCAATAAGCGATATAACTATTTGCGATGATGATGAAGATGGCTTTGCTATTTTTAATTTAACTCCAATAAAATCTAATCTTTTACTTGACCCAAATAACATAAGTGTCGATTTTTATGATGAAAACGGAGATAAAATTCCGGATGCAGAATTACCAACATACAAAAACAAAATTAGCAACCAAGAAGTTATTAAAGTAGAAGTTAATAATGCTAGTTCCTCTTGCTCTAAAAAAACAACATTTAAGCTAATTGTATCTACCATTATTGCCAATCTAACGCTAGATATAATTGGGTGTGATACAGACAATAACAACATATCTGAGTTTTTTGACACCTCTACAGTAGAAACAACTGTTTTAGCGGGCCAAACAAATGTAACGGTTACTTACACCAACAACAATGGTGATATATTACCTAGCCCGCTACCAAATCCTTACACAAACAAATACCTAAATGAAGAAATAATTGTAAGAGTAAGCAGTAATACTGATCCTGGTTGTTATAAAGAAACTTCTTTTAAGTTAATTACCAGTCCTTGTACAGATGTTAGCCTAGACTACCCACCATTTTTTACACCTAATAGTGATGGCATAAACGATTTTTGGCCAAAGAAAATAAGCGCAGAATCTATATCAATTTATAACCGTTATGGTAAACTATTAAAAGTACTATACCCAGGGTCGCCAAAATGGGACGGAACCTATAACGGAAAATTATTACCTTCTAGTGACTATTGGTTTTTTGCTGTATTATCTTCAGAAAAAACAATTAAAGGTCATTTTTCATTAAAAAGGTAATATATACTTATACAATACCTACTAAATAATTAATCTGTTGCAAGATTTGATATATTACATTTTAGACTTGTTAAAACAACAAGATCTATCAAATTTTTAATACTTTTAAAAGTAAACGCACATTACGTATTAAAATTACTAGTTTTAAAAACAAAACACCTATAAAAAACAACAGTGAACACAATCCCAAACATATCTTTTAAAAGTAGCGAGGGAGCCACTGAAATTGAATTTCTTCCTTTGGCAGAACTATTTACTAGAATAGCCAAAGACCCAAACCACAACCCAAAAGAACCACATAGAATTGGCTTTTTTGCATTGCTTGTTGTTACCGAAGGCGCAGGAATACATCAGGTAGATCTAAAAGATTATGCCATACGTAAAGGATCTGTACTTAAAATTGCTAAGGGTCAAGTACACGCTTTTCAAAAAGATTACAGCTACAATGGTTACTTAGTTGTATTTACAGAAGACTTCGTTTTACGTTATTTTTCAAAGTCATCCGTTAATTTTATTTCGCATTTGTACAACTACCACATCTCTGACCCTTTGGTAGAAAACAGTACATTTAACGATTTTTTTTTAGAACAGTTAACTCAGGAAATTCAAACCGAAAGCACTTATGCTAAAAAAGAGATTATATCTAAAATTCTAGAGATTTACTTATTAAAACTAGAGCGTCTCGCACATAAATCGATTCAAAAAAAAGGAACAAAAAAGCACCAAGAACTCTTTTTTGACTTTAAAAATTTGGTTGAAAAAAATTACACCAAAACTAGAAATGTAAAAGATTACGCAGCACTATTACATATTTCTTCTAAGCATTTAAATAAAATAGTACAAGATGTTACTTTAAACACTGCAAAGCACTTTATAGATAACTATGTGATTTTAGAAATAAAACGAAGTATATTTAGTAGTTCCCTAAGTCTTAAAGAGGTAGCTTACCAAAGTGGGTTTGATGAAGTTACCAACTTTACCAAATATTTTAAAAACCACACAGATCTTTCTCCTAAAGAATATAAAGCAACGCTTTAAGAAGTTTGGTATCATATTTACCATTTTTAGTTGGGGATTTACCTTTTACAAAACGAGCTAAATTGTCAACTTTGTTTAAAAATAAACAATGAGCAAAGTAGCAAAATGCCCTACTTGTGGCAGCAATTCTAAAATAAAAGAAATAGACGGTAAAATAAGTTATGAGGCCGTACAAGACGATGAAGCTTTTAAAAAAATTGGTCAACTAAAAAAGGCTATGGAAAAGTTTAAAGCTAAAGCAGAACAGCTTCAAGAAGAATTAGAAATATTAAAAGCGGAAACAAAATGAAAATTGCAGTAACATCGGCAAGCGGACAATTAGGTGCTGCTATTGTAAAAACATTGATAACTGAAATTGGAAAGGATAATGTAATAGCCATAGCAAGGACTCCAGAAAAGGCAAAACACCTTGGCGTAGAAGTTAGAAAAGGCGATTATAACAGTCGTGAAGATTTTAATATCGCTTTAAAAGGTGTAGATGCTGTACTACTTGTTTCTGGTATGGATGAACCTCAAAAAAGAATACAACAACACAGAAATGTAATTGAAGCCGCTACATATAATAGCGTGCAAAAAATAGTGTACACAAGTATTGTTGGCGATGATATTAACACGGCATTTAGTCCTATAGTACAAAGCAACCGACAAACAGAAGAAGACGTAAGTACATCTGGTTTAGATTGGGTAATTGGTAGAAATGGCATTTATATAGAACCAGATTTAGAGTATCTAGGTACTTATATAAAAGAAGGCGAAATTAGAAATTGCGCCAACGAGGGCAAATGTGGTTACACCAGTAGAGAAGAATTAGGTGTTGCTTATGCACAAATGTTATTAAGTGATAAGCACAATGGAAACACATACAATTTGGTAGGTGAAGCTATTACGCAAACGCAACTAGCAACATATATTAATCAGGTTTTTGGCACTAATTTAAAATACGTTGCTGTCTCTGTAGACGAGTACAAAAAGGAACGCCAAGCTGCTCTAGGTGATTTTATAGGAACTGTAATTGCTGGTATTTATGAAGGTATTAAAAGCGGCGTAAACAATGTGCCATCAGATTATAAAAAAGCAGCAGGAAGATCTCATATATCTCCTCTACAAATGATACAAGATTATCAGCTAAAGCATTCTACAAAATAATTTACACGCAAATGAGCATCTTAGAACACATTATAAAAACAGTAGTCTTAGATGAGGCTGTAATTACAGAAAAGCTTGCTCTTTCTAAAACAGCTTTTAAAATTAGATTGGAGAGTGATGCTATAAAAAAAGCAAACTTTATACCTGGTTCTTTTTTACGAATGGGTATTGGTATTGGTAAAGAACAATTGTCTATGAAAGACAAAATAAGAAGTTACAGTATATGGAATAACAACCAAACTGAAGGCTTTTTAGATATAGCCATTGCTACCCATAGTAATGGTATTGGAACGAAGTGGGTAAAAGAATGTAAGCCTGGCGATACTGTTTATTTTAAAAATAAAAAAGGAAACTTTTTAGCCAATGATACTGCAGATAGTTATATAATGATTGGCGATTTGTCTGCCCTATCTCACCTGTATATGATTCACCGAAATATTGGAAAAAACAAACAAGTACACGGCATTGTGTACAGTCAGGATAAAAGTGATTTTTTTCCAGATGTTAATGGTACTTCTCCTTTTACCTTTTATGAGTTACCCCAAAACCCAAGTGAAGAAATTATCTCAAAAATAAAAGAAATTATTCCCGTTTTAAAAGGAAAAATGATGGTTTACATTGCTGGTGATAGTAGACTGTGTATTGTACTAAATTCCTTTTTTAGAAAAGAGTTACAATGGGATACTAAGCTAATTAAAACCAAACCCTTTTGGAATCCCGATAAAAAAGGTTTGGAGTAATACTTTTAAGAGTAAGGTTCTTAAATTAATTAAGAATAACTAGCTACTAGTTCCTCAATTTTCATTGTTCCCTTAGTTTTTAGTTGTGTATGCCAGCTAAAAGCATCTTTAAGTATATGTGGCGTTTGGCCTCCTAATTTGTATGCATCTTCAAAATATTTTAATAACTGCTCTTTATATTCTGGATGAACACAATTTTTAATAATAAGTCTTGCTCTTTCTACTGGAGCTAAACCTCTAATATCTGCTAAGCCTTGTTCTGTTACCAAAACATCTACATCATGCTCTGTATGATCTGTATGAGAAACCATAGGCACAATATGAGATATACTCCCAGCTTTAGACATACTAGGGCACGCAAAAATACTTAGATAACCGTTTCTTGCAAAGTCTCCAGAACCGCCAATACCATTCATCATTTTAGTACCTGTTATGTGGGTAGAGTTTACATTACCATAAATATCAAACTCAATAGCTGTATTAATACCAATTACACCTAAACGACTAATAACCTCAGCAGAATTACTAATGTTTTGTGGCCTTAATACCAACTTATCTTTATACTTGTCAAAGTCATTAAAAACCCTGCGGTAACAATCTTCTGTTACGGTTATAGACGAGGCAGAAGCAAATGCTAAATTTCCCGAATCAAAAAGCTCAAAAGTACTATCTTGTAACACCTCTGAATACATTGTTAGGTTTTTAAATCTACTATTTTTAAAACCAGATAAAATAGCATTAGCTGTTTTACCAATACCCGCTTGTAACGGCAATAAAGATTCTGTTAACCTACCTTGATCTACTTCTTTACCTAAAAAATTAAGAATATGATCTGAAATTGCTTTCGTTTTTTCATCGGGTTCAGAAATTACAGCAGGACTATCTGGAATATCTGTATATACAATAGCTACAACTTTTTTTGGATCAATTTTTATATATGTCTTGCCTATTCTGGTTGTAGAATTAAGCACAGGAATAACCTCTCTATTAGGTTGTTTCTTAAGCACTTTAATATCGTGTAAACCTATTAAACTGTCTGGTAATGTTCTATTAATTTCAATAATAATTTTGTCTGCTTTATCTGCAAAAATAGGAGAATTACCAACAGATGTAGTGGGTACTATATACCCTTCTTCTGTAATAGAAACAGCCTCTATTATAGCTACATCTATTTTAAATGTATCTATTTTTTGAAGCATATCTGCTGTTTGCCCTAAGTGCTGATCTACGTATAGCACTTTATTATTGTTTATGCTTTTTCGTAAAGTAGCATCTGCCTGAAAAGGCATTCTTTTGTGTAAAGCTCCGTACTTAGCTAAGTTTGCATCTGTGTCATAACCTAATGATGCTCCACTTAAAACTGTAACTTTAAAATCTTCATGAAGTGCTCTTTCTGCTACTTTTGGCAAAACAGCCTTACTATCTCCTGCTTTTGTAAAACCACTAACTCCTAAAATATCATTATTTTCAATAAGCATTGCTGCTTCTTCTGCTGACTTAATTTTGCTTTTATAAGGAGAATAGTTGATTTTACACATAATATAAGTATTTAGTAATTTTAAGGTTAAAAAATTTACTATTTCACTAATTTTTAATCTCACATTGAGTAATTAATAAAATAGATTGGCAATGTATGAAGGATATTTAATGTCTATTTATTAAAAAAAGACATTATTTTATTAATTTAGTGCACTTATATAAAATTGTTGTAATTAGTATGAATACTAAATATTATTTAACTGAAGTTGACAAAAACCCTCAAAGTATATTTTGTTATCATAATTTAATGGGGGAAACATTTATAGAGGCTCATAGCCATAACAAAGGACAATTTTTATATACAGAAGGTGGTGTTGTACATGTTAAAACTAGCAACAGGGTATATTACTTACCAGCAAGACATTATATGTGGATACCATCTGGAGTTAGACACGCTATATACCCAAGTTCTCCAAATGTTATTATGCGTAATTTGTATTTCCCCAACGCATCTAGCACTACCAGGTTTTATAAAAAAGAAGGCATTTACCCTGTAAACAATCTATTAATGGAGTTGTTACTGTTTACTAAAAACTGGAACGGAGACATCGTAAAATCTCAAAAAAACAAGTTTGCTATAGCTTTTGCCTTTAAAGCATTATTAGAGCAAACAGTCTCTAAGTCATTACATTTAGAGCTTCCGCAAGCAACAGATGGCAGATTAATAAACATTGTTAATTACCTAACAGAGCAAATACATAAAGAACATTTATTACCCATATTAGCCTCTAAATTTAGTATGACAGATAAATCTTTATATCGTTTATTTAAAAAAGATTTAGGAATGTCTTTTATTAAGTATTACACGCAATTAAGAATATTTAAATCTTTAGAATATTTAATGAATTCGGATTATAATATATCAGAAATTGCAAATATGGTAGGCTATAATAGCTTACCAACATTTAGCAATACCTTTTCAAAAATAATGGGTAAACGACCTTCTGAGTACCGAAAATCTAATGAGATTTACACAGATTCTTAAGCATATAATTATTAAAGTAAATAGCTAAAACAGAAATCTTTAATATAAAATAGTGTAAGCATTGTTATAGCCAGCAGACGTACTAGTTGGTTTATTATGTATTAACTTTAAAAAGTTAAACACCACAACAACAATTATTAAACAATTATTACTGAATGATACTAATTATAGGCGCTGGCTTATCTGGACTTTTAACTGCATATCACCTAAAAAAAGAAGGTATACCTTTTAAAGTTCTAGAAGCAAGAGATAGGGTTGGCGGAAGAATACATACAATATACAAAACCAATGAAGCTCCTGTAGAAATGGGTGCAACTTGGTTTACAAGTCAGCATACCTATCTTAGGTCTCTTTTAGAAGAACTAGGCATTAGCTACTTTGAGCAATATATGGGTTCTAAGGTGTTTTACCAACCATCTTCTGCCCAACCACCACAATTAGTTACAATACCTAACGAGTCTCCTAGTTACAGAATCTCTGGTGGTACTTTTAACCTAATTAATACATTGCTTAGTACATTAGATACTACCGATGTGTTGCTTAACCAAACTGTAAAAAAGGTAACTTTTGAAGAGAAATCGGTTTTAGTAGAAGCTAAAGATAACTTTAAAGCCACGAAAGTTGTCTTGGCTTTGCCACCTAAGCTATGGTCTAAAAATATTTTATTTACGCCTGGCTTACCAAGTAACCTAATGAATATTGCCACAGAAACCCATACTTGGATGGAAGATGCTATAAAAGTTGCACTTACATTTAAAGAACCTTTTTGGGAACAAGAAAATATACCTGCAACCTTGTTTAGTAACGCAGGACCTGTAACAGAGTTTTATGACCATTGCGACCACAAAAGGTCTGCTTTTGCACTTTGCGGATTTATAAACTCGGCTTACAAGCAGCTATCTAGTACAGAAAGGCAAGAGGCTGTAATTAAACAGTTAAAAAATACTTTTGGATCTAGAGTTTTAGAGTATGTAACATACCAAGAGTATTTATGGAGCAAAGAAGAATATACATTTAAGGCTTCTGAAGCTTATATTTTTCCGCATCAAAATAACGGAAATCCTATTTTTAGCAATTCCTTTTTTACTGATAAACTACTAATATCTAGTTCTGAGTCGGCCTTGGAATTTCCTGGTTATATGAATGGTGCTGTGCTAGCAGCAACTGCAACAGCTAAAAAAATAGTGCAAGCGCAACAAGAGATATAAAAAGAAAAAAGGCATTACGTGTGTAATGCCTTTTTTCTATCTTTTCAATAGTATTAACTATTGTTTATTCGTTTTTATCTGTAACCAACTTGTATGTTGGATCTTCTATAATGTTCACATCAATTATTGCTTCAGCATTTTTTAATAATCGAATACAATCTTTACTTAAATGTCTTAACACTACTTTTTTGCCTACTTTATGGTAACGCTGGGTTACTACATTTAAAGCTTCAATAGCAGACATATCTGACACACGACTCTCTTTAAAATCTATCACTATTTCTTCAGGATCGTTCTGTACATCAAACTTTTCCATAAATACAGTTGTAGACGCAAAGAATAATGGTCCGTAAATTTCGTAATGTTTTACACCTTCATCATCAATATATTTTTTAGCTCTAATTCTTTTAGCGCTTTCCCAAGCAAAGAACAAAGCAGAAAGAATAACACCAACCAAAACAGCCAATGCCAAGTTGTGTAGTATAACTGTAATTAAAGCAACTATTATAACAAGGAAAACATCTTTCTTAGGTACTTTATTAAATATTTTTAAACTTACCCATTCAAAAGTTCCTATTGCAACCATAATCATAACTCCTACTAGAGCAGCCATAGGCAATTGCTCTATTATTGGCGCTCCAAATAAAACAATTACAAGAATTGTTAAAGAAGCAACTATACCAGACAAACGAGCTCTAGAACCTGCAGATAAGTTAACTAAGGTTTGTGCTATCATTGGGCAACCACCCATACCAAAGAAAAACCCGTTTAGTATGTTAGAACCTCCTTGAGCAATACATTCTCTATTTCCGTTACCTTTAGTTTCTGTAATTTCATCTACCAAGTTTAGCGTAAGTAAACCCTCTGTTAAACCTACAGCAGCCATAATCATAGAATAAGGAGCTATTAATTTTAGAGTTTCCCAAGTAAAGGGAATATTAGGAATACTAAACGGAGGAAAACCACCACTTACAGATGCTATATCTTTTACAGTTTTTGTTTCTATTCCTAGAAAATATACCAATACAAATATTACAATAATTGCTACTAGAGAAGACGGTACTGCTTTTGTTATTTTAGGCAACAACACTACAATTGCAATGGTCAAGGCAACTAAAGCAATCATTATAAGCATTGGTGTACCTGTAAGCCAAACCATTTCTCCGTTAACCAATGTTTTAAATTGGTCTATTTGCGACATAAATATAATTATGGCTAAACCGTTTACAAACCCAAACATTACAGGGTGTGGTACCAAACGTATAAACTTACCTAGTTTAAAAATACCTATTAAAAGCTGAAAAACACCTGCTAGAATTACTGCAGCAAATACAAACTCTAAACCGTTAGATTTCATTAAAGCAATTAATACAATAACCGTTGCACCTGCTCCACCAGAGATCATACCTGGTCTGCCACCAAATATAGCAGTAACCAAACCAGCAATAAAAGAAGCGTACAGACCCATTAATGGAGGAAAACCTGCTAAAATAGCAAACGATAAAGACTCCGGAATCATAGTCATAGCAACAGTTAAGCCTGCTAATATTTCTGTCTTGTAATTTACCTTTTGTGATAAATCGAATAAATTTAATACTTTCTTCATAAAATAATAGAAATAAATAATGGGGCGTTTTCTTACTTAAAAAAAACGTACTTATAATACAAATTCTTATACAGAGGTGTTTATCGAAAAAGTCGACTTAAAAGATTATAAATCAAGGCGGAGTAACTGTGGTAAAATGAGTAATATTTTTCATAATATTGGTGCAAAAATAATCTTTTTAATCAAAAACACAATATGTTTTAAAAGAAAACATTACTGCAACAAAACTGCTGTGGTTTGTTATAAACCTAAGGAACTTAATTAAAACTACATTGTAAAAATCAATAGTAAAAAACCCAAATTACGTATTCTTTGTTTTTAAACGTAAGAGTACTATTAAAAACCAAAACATAGACCAATTGTTTTATATTTGCCCAACTAAATTATAAGATGGCTTCTACTCTACTTTCTTCTCCCTTACAAGGTTTTACAGATTTCAGATTTCGTAATGCATTTAACCATTATTTTGGAGGCATAGACACCTTTTATGCGCCCTACATTAGGTTAAACGGAAAGTTAAAAATTAAGCAATCTTACCAAAACGATTTATTACCAGAAAACAACACTACTTTAGAAGTAATTCCGCAAGTAATGACTAATGATCCGGACGAATTTTTATTTGTTGTAAAATACGTACAAAGTTTAGGCTATAAGGAATTGAATTGGAATTTAGGTTGCCCCTACCCAATGGTTACAAAATCCGGAATGGGATCTGGCTTAATTTGTAATCCTGCAAAAATTAACGAGGTGCTACATAAGGCACATAACGAAACTGATATTTTAGTTTCTATGAAAATGAGAATGGGGTACGAGAATGCACAAGAGATTTTAGAAACATTTCCTGTATTAGACTCTTACCCACTTAAAAACATTGCTATACACGCCAGAATAGGGAAACAACTTTATAAAGGCCCTGTAGATTTAGATGCTTTTGAAGAATGTATACGCAGTACCAAACACAAATTATATTACAACGGAGACATTACTAGTGTTTCTGCTTTTAAGGCAATAAAAGAACGTTTTTCTACTATTGACCATTTTATGATTGGCCGTGGTTTAATTGCAGATCCTTTTTTACCAAGTATGATAAAAAATAACACTACGAAATACCCTGAAAATCGTTGGTCTATTTTTGCCGAATTCCACGATACTATATACCAACAGTACGACGAGTACTTGTCTGGACCTACACCTATAAAAATGAAAATGTTAGGTTTTTGGGAGTTCTTTTCTCAGTCTACATCTAACCCACAAAAGACATACAAAGCTATTAAAAAGGCCTCTAACCCTGTAAAATATAGACAAGAAGTAGACTTAATTATAAATACAGAAAAGAAGATTACTAGTATTTAGCAGCATACAAATTACCCTCTAAAGTTTTTATATACTTTTTGTTTTTTGATGTAAAGAAATAATTCTAAATTGTAGGAAAATTTAACAACTAGAAAACCAATTGTGCGTTTACACACCCATATTGGCGGAATAAACGCAATAAATTGAGTTTATACACTAGTTACAGCACATATGACTAGACAACGAACTTTACTACTAACTTCAATGATTCTGGTTTTATTCTGCTGCGAAAAAAAACAATCTGAATTGGAATTTGAGCAGTCTATCGTTTATGAAATATTTCCAGCTTTAATGGATTCGTTACAATTTGAATTTCGGCTTAAACCGCCACCACCACCAAAACCAATTTTTAACGAAAAAGGAGAAATAATTGGAACTGACACAACTGGAATTGGAAAAGGATTAGCCGATTATGAAAAAAGAAAAGCGGAACTAAAAGCAGATTCTGTAAAATTAGTTGTTGCAATTAGGGATTCCGTATATCCATTAAAAACAGAAGAAAGAAATCAACTTTTAAAACATTTTCAAAACCAAAACTTAACACTTGGTTCAACCGACATATCAACTGAATATAAAATTGAATTAAATAAATTAATAGCAGACAAGAAATTACGATTCAAATATCTTTCCGAATTTCCAGAAGGCAAAGACATATGGAAAAAAGAATACTCATTTCATTTCGGAGGATTAACAAGTTTGACTAGAATTCAATTTGACACAACCAAATCCTTTGGAGTTTTAGAATGTGGAATGAGCTGCGGTCGAGAATGTGGACATGGAGTTCGTGTTTTTATTAAGAAAGTAAATGGAAAATGGATAATTGACAAGTTAGAAGAAACGTGGATTGTATAAAATACGTGCTGTAACACCGTGTATAATTAATTGCTTGTTTTAAGCCTACTTACGAACATTCCTGCGGAATATTCTATCTGTGATTTATTTGCTAACTTAGTTCCTTAAATCACGCAACTAACTCATACACAAACACGTTATGCACAAAAAAACAGCACGTAATTGAAATATACTTTAGAAGACATAAAATTTGACCAAATAACACCAAGAGCATTTGAAAATCTATGTTATGACTTACTAGTAACATATAATTTTCATAACCTAATTTGGAGAGAAGGAGGCGCAGATAATGGAAGAGATATTGAAGGAAATTATCTTTTTCGTAATACGATTAAAAATTCAGAAACTAAATGGTTTTTTGAATGTAAACGTTATACTTCTGGTGGTGTTCCACCTGCTGATATTAGTTCTAAAATAACTTGGGCTGATGCTGAACAACCAGATTACCTTGTATTTTTCATAAGTTCCTATTTGACAAATAATGCTAGAACTTGGCTTGAAAAAATTGACCCGCAAAAGCAATATGAAATAGTCATAATTGAGGGAGAAGATTTAAAAAATAGACTTTTAAAATATCCTGAACTTATAGAACGATATTTTTCACTCAATAGATACGAACAACTATTTAATGATGTCAAAGACTACAAAACTAAATTTAATATTAATCCAAGTTTTGAATTTTTAAAGGAAATCTCGGAGAATATTGATTTAGCGAAATTAGATAATAATGAAATAGGTTTTATCTTGTTTAATTTTTACAATCAATTCAATCTATTTGAAAGCCGTAATGAACATTATGGAGATTTTGATGAAACTATTATTTATCCAGTATTAGAGCATTTAAAAAATTCAGTTGACAATACATCATTAAAATCTTTTGAGGCATATAAAGATGACTATGATATTCTTGGCGGAACTGGAATGTTTGAAGAAATGTTTTGGCTTAATGACGAGGATAATATTCACGAAATGGTCAAATACAATTTTCAACATTATGATTTGCATTTAAACCATAAACAAGACCAAGAAAAGTGGAAAATAGGTTCTTACTTATTTGTCATTTACGAAGACCTTGCATTTGAAATTTTCGATTCTGAAGAAACCGAGATTAGAATAATTAAAGATTTCAAACCTGAAAAAATTTCCGAATTGACGAATAATACTCAAGACGAAATTGTGAATGATTACAAGAAATATTTAAAAAATTTCAGTGCATAACACCGTGTATAATTCATTGCTAGTACTCGCCTACTTACGAAAATCCTCGCGGATTTTCTATTTGGTTTGTATTTGCTAAATTAGTCGCTGAAACACGCAACGAAATCATACACAAACACGTTGTGCGTAAGCTAAAAACAGCATTTACAAAATTGTAATATATGAACAAAACAAGAGTATTTATTTATTCAATAATATTAATTTTAATAAGTAGTTGTGCAACTAGCAAAGCAGTAAAATACTTTAAAGAAGGAAAAACAAAACAAGAAAACTTTAAAGTTACTTTACCTTTCGAAATTAAAAATGGTTGGATAATTGTTCCTGTAGAAATAAATAATAAAAACTATAATTTTCTTTTTGATACTGGGACGCCAACTCTTGTGTCAAAAGAACTTGCTGAAAGTTTAAATTTGAAAATTATTGACTCTGTAAATGTTTCTGATGTTTTTAATAAAAAACAAACTAACCAATATACTAGAATAGAATCTATTGGAATTGGAAAAATAGATTTTGTTGAAACAGTAGCCTTAATAAATGATTTTAATTCAACACCAATGTGGTCTTCTCTCAATATTGACGGATTTATTGGTTCAAGTTTAATGCAACACGCTATTTGGGATATTGATTTTGATAAGAAACAAATTATTATAACGGACAATGAATCGAAATTAAGCTTACCTGAAAAAATAATTGAAAATAAGTTATTTATTGGTTATGCAGGAATACCTTCTATTGCTTGTAAGATAAATGGTGAAAAAGTTTGGAATTTTGATGTCGATTTTGGCTATAATGGAGATGTAGTTATACCTTTTTCCGAATTTAAAAAGCAAAAAGAAAATGGTCTAATTTCAAATTTTACAGAATCTAAAACAAGCGGTGCTATTGGAATTTATGGAAAACAAGATAACGCAAGAATATCTTACACAGGAATTGTTAATGAATTAGAATTCGGAAATACTATTTTAAAAAACCAAAAAGTATATTCAGAGCAATATTTGAGTCGTAGGTTTGGTTTAGATTTTTTTAAAAATTATCGAGTTATTCTAAATTGGAATAGTAAAAAAATAAAGTTAATAGAAAATAAAGAAAACACTAACTCTGAATAAAAGCCTACGCACAAAAAAGAACTGAAGCAAAAAAACAAGTAAAACCCAAAGCCAACCAACACTTCTCTAGAATAGCCTATTTTCCAAATATACATTAAACAAGTACGAATATAGATTCGTTAATTTAACCAAGCATATCTAATGGTATGTTTGCGTTGTTATATACTGTTGTTCTAACAAAAACTATACAATAAATATGAAAAAACTAACAATACTTTTTCTACTAACAAGCCTATTTAGCTATGCGCAGGTAGACTATAAAGGACTCATAAAAAATATTGAAGACGTTACTATTAAAACCGATATAAAAGACCACTTTAAAGGTATTCCCTTTGATCTAGAATATGGCGATTTAGAATTTAATGACGAGCGCTTTTTAAGGCTTTACGGTGTTATTATTAACAAAGTAAAATTTAGTAGTGGCTGGAGTGGTACCAACATAGACATTACACCTTTTGATGAGAAAGCAGATTATAATAAAATTAAAAATAAACTAATTGAGCTTTACGGTGTTGCAGAAACCAATGTAACAGACAGCAGAATTAAGCATAACTGGGAAACCAACGACAAGCTTATAACGCTTACTATTAATTTAGAAGAAGAGGATGAACAAACACTAGGTCAATTTAAAGATTTTGAAGATTTTGAAATAACCTTAAAACAACAATAATATTAAATTTCAACTAATGAAAAACTTTATAATATTACTTCTTTTAACTGTCTGCACTACATTTATTTCTTGTGACAGCGTTGCTACTCCTAGATACGACTTTGCTAAAGTAAAATCTAATTCTGAAACAAAGGCGTTAATTGCTAAAATGCAATTAGAAAATATAGAAGAGGATATAGACAGCACATCTAGTAATCATGATATTACACTAAAAGGAATGCACTATGCTGGTGTACCCATAAAAACTGCCACAATTACAGATAATTACACGCTACTTACAACAGACACTGTTAATTTTTCTGGAAAAAAATTACTTGAAGTTTTAGAGACCGAAAAAGGCTTGACAAACCCAGCTGAAGGTTTTGGCGATGATATTGAGTTTGAATGGAAAGATGAAATTGAAAATAAAGAACTAGAAATTAATTTTATAAACGGTAAACATTTAGCTGCATTTGGCAATAAAGATTATGGCAGGCTAACTATTAAATATAATCCTCTTTATACTATTCCTTTAGCAAAAATACATAGTAAGGTTAAGGTTTTTGAT
This sequence comes from Cellulophaga fucicola, assembly GCF_900119145.1. GTDB lineage: Bacteria > Bacteroidota > Bacteroidia > Flavobacteriales > Flavobacteriaceae > Cellulophaga > Cellulophaga fucicola. Next base: position 140,830 of record NZ_FPIY01000004.1, read on the forward strand.
ACAGCGCCTAAATACCTACTAAATATAAAGTCTTACAACAGTGTTTTTGATATTAGTATAAACGATGTTAACGTTTCTCATAACTCTAATTCAGAGTCCTTTAGTTTAAATAATTATATTACTGGTCCAAATTCTTCCATAAAATTAACTGCAAAAACTAAAGATAAAAGCATAAAAAAAGAACCAAATACTTATTATGAAGACCCTAGTTTTTCAATACAAATTATAGATAATAGCACAAAAGAGGTTGTTAAAGAAATAGAAAAAACAAGTATTAGAAATAATATCCCAGTAAATCTTAAAATAGACTTTAACTCCACATTACCATATTACCCAGAAGCTTGGACAAATGGCACGGATTTAAGAAACAATAAGGATTTAAAAGAAAAAGTAATTGCGTTATACACCAAGTTAGGAAATGCCATTTTAGCAAATGATGAGCAAGCTATTAACGACTTGTTTTATCAAAAAGATTTTGAAATGCAACAGTTAGATTTTGACACCAATTTTGAAACAGCACGTAATGAATGGGAGGCTTACTTAAGCATTTTACTAAATACATATAAGTACACGGTAGCAAAAGATTTTGAAATTGAATTTAATGCTGGTGGCAAATTAATTTACACCTACGCAAAAGACAAGTCAGATATGATCATTTTAACTGGCAAAGGTTATCATAATGCTTTTAATAATTTTTTATACCTACCTAAAGGGTCTAACGAGCTAAAAATAATAAGATAATGAAAAACATAATATATCTAATTACAGTACTCTTAACCATAGCAAGTTGTACTAAAAATCAATCTAAAGATAACACAGAATTAAATGAGTTTGTAGCTGCTTTAGATAATAAACCTTTAGAGGAAATTAAAGAAGAAGTAAACACCAATATTAAGCAATTTGAGTCTATGACTAAATTCTTTAATGGCTCATTTTCTAATGATATTAAAACAATTAATAAAGAAGATGAAAAATACGAAGAGCCATTTAAAGTAGATACCACAGGTATAAATAAAGCTCTTAAGCAGTTTAAAAATGTTAGATTTTCGCAAACTTATAGCGACTATAAAAGTGAATTGCAATTTATAGGCACCAATAACGATACAAAAGACCCTATAAAACTTGGCCAAGGTGTTACGCAAGCATTTATTCCTAAAAAGATATACTATCATGATGGCGAGGTACGCACAGATAGTATTGAAGATTATGAGGTAGACTTTAATTTTAATGAGAGTTGGGGAAAAACAAAACCTATAGACAGCATAGATATTACATTTAAAGTAGATTATATTAAAGATTATGATGTAGTTGAAATTTCATCAGAAAACCCAACAGTACAATATAAAGGAGGAGAAATTAACTTTATAAAAGCAGAAGGCAATTATATTTATTTTACGTTAAGTGATACAATTGCATCTCCCACAAAAGTACAAGGGCATAATGATGAAGGTAAAGTCCTAGACCGTAGCGGATACTCTAACAATGGTGTTGCGCCTGGGGATGAAGAAGATATACTTACAGAAATGCTAGGTTACTTTAAAAAACTACAAAAAAAATTAAATAATGATGATTTTAAAGATACTGCCGAGCTTCAAGAATATTTAAAAGACAACCTATCTAATGTAGATTTCTTTAATGATAATGATGGTATTTTTCACAAACAATATTACTATTACGGTAATGTAAAAAGCGTGAAATTATTTTTTAAAAAAGCTACAGAAACCGAGGAAAAAACATTTACAGCATATAACCACGAACCAATTAGAGAAAATGATGCACTAATTGCTATGCAAACAGAAGATGCAATTGTATTTTTAAACAATAAGGGAGAACCTAAAATAACAATAAAAGGAGCTGAAGGTTTAGAAAGTATTGGAAGTAACTTTTATGAAGACTATGATCACTTTTATTACTTAAATAAAGCTGAAAAAAAACTAGACACACTTTTAGTTTACAGTGTAGAAGCTTTTAATAACGGCCTTGTTGGTATACTACCTGAACAAGAAAATGAGGACTACATTCTTTACTCTTCAGATTACAAGCCTTTAAAATCAAGATCTTACTGGCTTATAGAAGAAGTTGGCGATTTATTATTTGGAATTACTAGTGACAAAAAATATTATATTTTAGACGATAAAGCTAATGGTACTCTTGTTCCTGGTCTTGCTGAAATTAATGACGAAATAGTTGAAGACAGAATTGTAGTAAAAGATAGTAACTCTAAAATAGGTTTTATGAATAGTAAAGGGAAAATAGTAATTCCTTTTAAATATGACGATGCAAGAGATTTTGAAGAAGGCATAACTACTGTAGAGTTTAACGGCACTTATAAGTTAATTGATCTAAACGGAAAAGTATTACTAGATACTAAACAAGACGATCTAGATTACCAAAGAGAGGACGATGAAGGAAAAAGAATTTATAGTTTTGATTTTGGAAGAACAAAATACAACTACAAAGGAGAATTGTTAGAAAACTAAACTTAGTAGCATATAAAGTAGCTAATTACATTCTATGAAAAAAGCGCTGGTAGTACTATTTATTTTAGGGTTAAATAAAACCTTTTCTCAAAAGATAGATACTTTAAAAGTATATCAAAATGATGAACTTGCTTTTGAGAGGATAGATTATATGGCGCACAGACCTTGTAGTAAGCCAAAAGCAGCTACAAGATATAAGCAACTTAACCCTAAAGACAGTACTTATTATATTATTTACAACGACAAAAAACAATTAATAAAAGAAGGACTATACACCATAAAATACCCAGATAAAGAAGATGAATACAAAGGAGCAATGTATAATTCTAAATCTTATTACTACAAAAACAATGGAGATTTAGTAGTTATTCATTATCAGGAAGATGGGCGTAATGTTAAAACAGCATTTTATGGTTCTAAAAATAAATTAAAAAAAATAAGATATATTGATAAAATCTCTGCAACTCCAACAAAAGATGAGATCTATAAAAATAACACACTAATAGAAACAAGATATTTCATCAGTTTTTATGCTAATAAATACAATACCGTTAAAGAAAAAAAGCCTTGATACTTCTATCAAGGCTTTTTAATACTAGAGGTAGGTATATTCACTTATAAAAAAAGAAGCAAAATAATATAAAAGATGTAAAAATGGTATGGTAATTGGAGTAGTGAATCAGAACAAAAAAGTGTCATTTCATGAACAATCTAAAATTGCCAATCTTATCATTATTAATTTTAATAATTACAGCTTCTTGCAGTAGTGATGATGATGATGATGCCAGCCAAGAACTATACTCGTCAGAAGATTTAACTATTTTACACAATAACAACTCTAAAACCTGGAAATTAGAAGCGTATTATGTTGATTACAATTCCAAGCAAAAAAGTGAACAAAATGATTGTCTTGTAGATGACATTTACACTTTTAAACCAGACGGAATTATAGAAGTAGTTACGGGGTTAGAAAATTGCTACTACGGAGATAACGAAATTGCTGAAGCAGAATATAGTTTTTATGAAGATGAAGGGCATTTATATATAACTATAATTAGGGGCGAAATTACCAACAATCTTGTTAAAAGTACTTCTTTTACCTTACAACTTATAGAACTAACAGAAAACAGAATGGTATTTGCTAGTGGAGACAAAGACAACTATAAAATATCTTTAATATTTATAACAGAATAAGTCAAAAAACTTAAAAAGCCTTGATATTTCTATCAAGGCTTTTTAAGAATTATAATTAGAGAACTACCTTTATTTTTTACAGAAGCTGCTTTATCTAAAACGCAAATCCAAGAACAAAGACAACTCTGCCTCCATCTGCACTATTAAAATACCCTATGTTAGCAGTAATAGCATCTACTCCACTTATCCATAAAGAGCCTCCATAGCTATTGTGCCAATTATCAGAAGTATCGTTTTTTAACCATACACGACCATAATCATAACTACCAGTAACCCCAAAACGTATCGGAATTACACTAGTTTTTAATCCTCCTAATGCTAACCTTAAATCTGTATTTTGATAAAAAGATTGTTTCCCTATAAAGCGTTCGTTTCTAAAACCTCTTAAACCATTAACTCCACCAATTTGCGCACCGTGGTAAAATTCAAAATTATCACCTATTATCAATTCTCCAGCAACTTTTGTGGCTAATATTAAAGAGCCGTTGCTATCTAATTTATGATTTATTGCTAATTCTGGTATAAGGTACCCAAAACTGTTTTCCGCAGTGCTATTTCCAATATTTGTTTTATAACCTGTGGTAAGTTTAAGGTCCATTCCTAAGGTAGGAAACGCAGGATTATCTTTGTTTTCAAATTCATAAGTCAATTCTCCACCTGCATATGTTTGTTTTTCAAAAATAGTACTACTTAGAGGTACGTTTATGGGATCATTTATAAATCTATCTGTTGTGTTTTCAACCTCAAAAGATTCTAATAATGTTTTTACATGAAATGCTCCTCCGTTATCGCCACGATACACTAAAGAGATAGCAGCATTCCATTGCTTCAGACGCACTCGATTAAAATCTAGCTCTACCTCATCTTTATCATATGTACTCTCATTACCGAAACCAAAAAAGTTTTCCGAAAAATTAGGGCTAGTATATCGCCCTTCTACACCAAAATTCCACTTGTGAAAAATGTTAGAAAACTCCCCTTTATAGGCCAAGTCAAAACCAGAGGTGCTTGTATAATAAGCAGCACTTATTAAATGTTTCTGTGTAAAAGGATTACGCTGTAAACCATAAAAAGTATTCGTATTTTGAATTCCTACTTTTAGGCCATCATCAGGATTAAAAGCAATAATAGGTAATAATTGATTAAAATTATGTTTAACTTTTCGGTGATCATAATTATTTATGTCATAATCATCTACCAACCATTTTTTAGATGCCTTATTTACTATCGTATTATCTTTACCATCATAATCGTATAATTTTACCTTACGAGTATTTTTAAAGTCGTAAGTATCATTTTTTTTACCTCCAATAATTTTTACAGGAATTAAATTAGTCCCATCTCCTTCTACAACAAATGTATCTTTACCGTCAAGACCGTATATCCAAATTTCCTTGGTTACCTCTTTAGTAAAAGTTCTGTTTAGGAGACCTAAATCTTTTCTTTGTATCTCTACAGTAGTCTTTCCATTAGGAAAACGTGTAATTTTGAAGTCATCTCCTTTTTGAGTTCCGGTTATTACTTCAAATTTATTTAGATAACTATAATATTCACGTGCAATTTTCATCAAATTATCGCGTCTACCTTTTAGTTTTATTTTAATGTCTTCAATAGTTTCACCTTTAATTTCTTCTGGTATTGCATTAAAGGCTTTTTCTATAATATCGTCTGTAATGTTTGTCTGAATATATTTGGTCTGTTTCTCCCATTCTTCCCAGTCAGAGTTGTCAATTAAGGTTAAATCTAGGTGGTATGGTGAGGTTGCAAACCATTTAGCACTTCTAAGGTCTTCATCATATGATTGCATTTTTCTAAGTCCAGGAACAATTCTAGTAAGTACGGAAATTAAGCTACCATCATACTTTGAAAATGCCTGATCACGATCTCTAGGAATAGGTTTGCAATATTCGGTCCCATCTTCGTTCTTAAATAATGCCCATCTCCATTGATCTTCGTGTCTATCCCAATCTCCAAGTAGCATATCAAATAAACGTGCTCTTATATAAGAAGGCTCATCTACAACAGATTTTCCTGATTTGTTAATCTCTTGCAAAACATCTGCAGTACTCAGAATTTTTTTAGGATTACCAAAACTCTGTGCTCCTACTTGGGTATCACCAACATGTTCCTCTATCATATACAGTTCATCACCAAACTCATCATTGTAAACGCCAAGTGTATTTTGTTTGGGTATATAATACAGTACAGGGTTAGTGTGTGATACATCAATTGCATCAGCCAAATCACCAATAGCAAAAGGAGTGTAAGGATGAGAGGTTGTATAAAAATCTGCTAAAAACTTATCTACTACCGTACCATCTAAGGCATCTCCTATATATACATCCTGAAATGCATTGGCTTGCAAAAACTTTATTGTACTTTTTTTAAGGGCTCGCATTACAAATTGTCTTCCTGAACTGTCTTCTAATCTCAATGATTTTGATTGTTGTCCTCCTCCACGTTTAACAGGTGTTAAGCCACCCATAAGTGTATCTAAAAAAACTACTTTAGCGTTTACATATTTGCTATAGTACTCTCTGTAATGTTCTCCCCAAAGCCCTTTATAAAAACCACTTTTTGTAGTAGCTTCTTTAGTGTAAACCGATGCTTCTTTTCTTTTTAAAAAAGTACTTTTAGGTGAAAAACTGACTGAGGTACCTTCCTTTTTGCCTTTAAAAATTACAGTTTCAAATACTGCTTTTGATTCACCTTCTTCCACTGTAAAAAAGTGAACTGTAACTTTTCCGTTTATATCAATATCTAATCTTGAATATCCGTTTTGTGCTGTAGCAAAACTACCATCTTTAGCTTTTTTTACATTTTCAGTAGCTCCTGCTGCACCACTTATAATTTGCGGAACTCTTTTGTTTATATATTGAAGGTTTTGATCGTGACCCGAAATAAAAATAATATCTTCATTTAATCTTGCAATAGTCTTTAATCGCTTTCTTAAAGATTTGTATTGCTTGTTTTGATAGTTATGTATTGATGGTGCTGCCGTATTACCTATTAAACCCTGTTTTGTAAGTGTTTCAATTGGATGATGAATGGCTATAATTTTTATTTTCCCTTGTGCTTTTTTTATTTGGTTTTCAAACTCTAAAAAGAATAGATTTCTATTTTTAATTTCAGACGATTCATTAATATAAATTTGTTGATTCCAATCTTCCAGATACCATTGCGAGTCTATCGTAATTAATACAATATTTTTAGAAACATTATATTTCTTAATTGGCTCACCATCATTTGGGTAAAATTTGGCATTGCTATTTTTTTCAACATATTCCTCAATATTTTCTAATCCTTTTATCCCATCTAGATTCCATTCGTTACTTCCAGGAATAAACACCACATCTTTTTTTAGTGATGCTATTACGCGTAATTGTTTATCAATTTCTTTCTTAAATACTTTTTTTGGTGTTGCATTTCCAAGTATTAATAACAAGGCTTTTTCTGTAGATGCAGCATCTTTTGCTATTTGAGATAGTACTTCTGTATTTAGTGTATTACCAGTATTTGCTGTAATAAAAATTGATTTCTCTATTTCTTGAGCAGAACTATTTAAACTAAAAACCAATGTACAAACTATAAAAATGGAATTGAATAGTCTTCTATAAATATTGATTTTCTTTATGTGGTTATTTACTGCTGACATAGTTTAGTTGAGTTTTTTTAAGGATGATAAGTGCTGTGAAAATTAGTAATGATATATAACACATAGGTATTCCTAAATCAGTTTTAGGGCATTCTGCATTACTTATAAATTGCATTACCGATGCCACTAAAGCAATTAGTGCTGCAATACCGGTAAATAAGAAATAAATGAGATTCCATTTTTTAAACAAATGCGAAATAAAGGGAAGTATAAAACATATTAGAATGATTAAACAGGCGGGCACAGCCCCAAATTTGGGGCAGCCATCACCTGTTGTAAATTCTGTAATAACTAGACTACCCGCACCAAAAAGCCCGATGAGGAATAGCATATTTATAACCCAGAATAAAGTAGTACTAGCTTTCATTTTTAGCGGTTATATGACAAGTGGGTATACTCTAGACCGCTAACCTTACTTTTTAGCTGTATACCTGTTAAATGCGTAACCACAAAATTTTGAATAAAAGTATATTTACTACTGTGATTATTAACTTCAATCTGTAGATCCTTATATTTTTCACGAACTACGTTTCCGTATTCTTGGTCACCCCAACAATTAAGACAAACACCTTCAGGAACTTTATCCAATTCGTCTGGTCTTTTATTGAACATTCTTTTTAGAAATTCTATCATTTTTTTGCTTTCAAGGTTGTTACTACAGTATCATTTGCCATTTGTAGATTACGTTCTTTAATAACATCTACAACCGAATTAATTTTAGGCGAAATAATCTCGTCTTTATCTCCATTTGAATAGGCTACCGTTATTTTATCGATATGCTGAGTTTTACCTAATCCAAAATGAAGTAATGCAGTTTGATCACTCACTAAGCCCTCACCAGTTACCAACCAATCTGTAAAAGTTCCTTCTGACGTAACAACGGTAACTTTTGCACCCATTGCTTCTGCCGCATCAGCTAAATCTACCTGTACAAAATTGTTGGAATTTCCTTTGTTGATAAAAGCATTTGAAGGACCGTCGATATTAGTCCAAATTATATCTAAATGACCATCAGTATTAAAATCACTAACAAGGGCTGTAATACCATAAAACGGATTTTCAACACCACTTTCAGATTCTGTTGGCACAAAGGTGTGGTCTTCTTTTTGAATCAGTAATCGCCCTGGAAGTTTAAATATTTTACTAAAAGGAAAATCTACATAGTTCTCAGCCACCAACAAATCTTGCAGTCCGTCATTATTCATATCAGCAAAAGTGCATCCCCAAGAAAACTCGTATCCTGCAATTTTAGCATCTTCCGCAGCATCAGTAAATTTAAAATTCCCTTCATTCTTAAAAAGAATCCATTTATCATTAAAAAGGGATTTATCCTTAATGTCACCGCTTGCCATAAAATTTGGGGCAGTCGTACCAACATTAGAAAACATAAAATCTACCAATCCGTCATTATTATAATCACCTACAGCTAGTCCCATTGGGTAAGCAAACTTACCCGTTAACGGATTCTCTTTCATCGTAAATGTTAAGTCTCCATTGTTTTTATAAGTTCTAGCTTCGCCAGTATCATGAACTACAACAAGATCTAACCAAGAGTCATTGTCAATATCTACTAAAACCCCCTGAAAGGTATTATGTATGTAGTCTAAGCCTGCGGCTTTAGTAATACTCTTAAAAGTATTGTCACCGTTATTTAATAATAACTCACTTGTGGCACCATAATCATAGCGTTCAAAAATGTTTTGTCCTTCCATTAGTTCCTTTTTAAGGTAGGTGGCTAAAAAAATATCCAAATCTCCGTCTTTATCAATATCTCCAAGCGTAATTCCTGCTGGACTGGATTTCACATTCATAGGTGTTTCAACCAGTTTCTCTGTAAATTTTTCACCATCATTATAATAGATACGTAAACCATCTTCGCGACCAATAATTAGATCGGTAAACCCGTTATTGTCCATATCTCCCGAAACAACTCCTAATGATGCTGTGTTGCTTCCTTTTTTTGGTAACCCAACTTCATCTGAAATTAATACAAATTCGTTATTACGATATGCGTAAATGGCATCTTCTTGGGTTAACCCCCCTCCAAAGAAAACCTCATCAATATTATCATTGTCAATATCTATAAGAGCAGAAGGAGCTAATGGAAGTGATTTTTCACCAGTATACTTATGAATAAAATCTAATGGAACACTTGTGAATCTAGGAATTTTACTTGATTCAATACTTACATCATATTTATCAGAGGTGGCATCTCTCCAGAATCTAAAAAGTACCATTACGACCATTAAAAAAGCCAATAGTCCTATTAATTTTAAAAAAAATTTAATCATTTTTTATAGTTTTAAAAAGGTTATTAAGTTGATATAGTGATAGACTAAAAAGTATAAAATGTGTAATATTCATAAGAATTGGAAGAGTATGTTGACCTATGACCGGAATTGCCATACCACTTACTGCTAAAGTAATTAGCACTACTATGGGGCTAAAAATCGCCATCCATTTTTTATAATAAGTGCCTCCTTTTAGAATAGCAATAACAAAAACAACAGAAAGTAATGCTACTATTATCCTTAGGGCTTGCACCAAAACTTCCATATGTCTCGTATAATGTGCTAATAGATTACTATACGCTTCCGCATTAATAGATTCTTTTAAATGTACAATGTTTCCTACTGAAGCTCTAGAACCAATCCAAACACCGCCAACAGCAAAGGCTATAAAACCTATACCAAGAACCATTCTTGCTAAAGTTTCATTACCAGGTTTTAACATCTGATAAATATGTAGGTATCCTGCAAAGTAAAAAGGGAGGCCTATGACTGCGAAAAAATGGCCAAGAGTCATATGATTTAACGACACAAAGGCAAAGAATTCGTAGTTCTCTGCGTGACCTAAAATATTTGGCGAATAATGAAGAAGATATTCTCCAACACCCACCAATATAGAACCGATTAATCCTAAATATCCAAGTAATTTAATGGTCTTTTTTGTTTTCATTGGTTTGGTTTAATAGTTTTGACGAAAAATTCTAAGAATACTTGCAACAAACAATAAAATAAAAAAGAAAGCTGATAGAATAGTAAGCGTTAAACCAGTAAAATAATAATTTAATTTGTACGAAAACAATTTCAAATTAACTCAAAAACGAAAATCAAAATTTGATCTTATACTTTGAAAATCAATACGATCTGTGTCTAATAAAAAAAATATTCTTCAATATCTAAAGTAAGACACAAATAAAAATATTTCCCTTCCTTTTTAAAAAAGCATTTAGAACATTACTAATTGTAACAAAATTACTGTATTAAAAACAGCTCTGTAGATGTAGATAAAAGCACTAAAAATAAGCACCTATAGCACTTCTAGTTATGTAAACTATTTTTTGCATCGACTATAAACCCTAACGGTATAAGTTATTTAAAAATAAAAAAGCCTTGATATTTCTATCAAGGCTTTTTTTAGTACTCGAGGTGGGAATCGAACCCACACTCCGAAGAACTGGATTTTGAATCCAGCGCGTCTACCAGTTCCGCCACTCGAGCATTTGTAACGGATTGCAAAAATAAAATAAATTTATTGTTTTTCGCAAAAAATAAGGACAATTATCCTTTAGCATGCAAAATAAATTTTTAAATTTGCACCTCGTTTAGAACAAAGGCTTTAACGCCTTGAAAACAAACAACATAGAAAACAACAATACAACTATGACATACACGGTCCCAGTACCTAAAATTTTTGCCTGTACACAAAGTACTGCTTTAGCTGAAAAAATTGCCAAATCATTTGGATCAGATATAGGTCAAGTAAAATTCTCTAGATACAGTGACGGTGAGTTTCAGCCTTCTTTTGAAGAGTCTGTTCGTGGCGCAAGAGTTTTTATAATTGGGTCTACAAACCCAAGTTCTGAAAACTTAATGGAAATGTTATTAATGTTAGACGCTGCAAAAAGAGCATCTGCAAGACATATAACAGCTGTTATGCCGTATTTTGGATGGGCAAGACAAGACCGTAAAGACAAACCTAGAGTACCAATTGCTGCTAAACTAATAGCTAAAATGCTAGAAACAGCTGGTGCAACTAGAATTATTACAATGGACTTGCATGCAGATCAAATTCAAGGATTTTTTGAGAAGCCAGTAGATCACTTATTTGCATCTACTTTATTTTTACCATACTTAAAAAGTTTAAAACTAGACAACTTAACAATTGCTTCTCCGGATATGGGTGGCTCTAAAAGGGCTTACGCATACTCTAAAGCATTAGAAAGTGATGTTGTTATCTGTTACAAACAAAGAGAGAAAGCCAATATAATTTCTCATATGGAGTTAATTGGTAATGTAGAAGGTAAAAATGTTGTTCTTGTAGATGATATGGTAGATACCGCTGGTACACTTACAAAAGCAGCAGATCTAATGATGGAAAGAGGTGCACTTAGCGTTAGAGCTATTACAACGCACGCTCTTTTATCTGGTGATGCATACGAGAAAATAGAAAAATCTAAGCTTTTAGAACTTATCGTAACAGATTCAATTCCGTTAAAGAAACAAAGTCCAAAAGTAAAGGTCGTAGGATGTGCAGATTTATTTGCAGATGTTATGAACAGAGTACATAACAACACATCTATTAGCTCTAAATTTTTAATGTAAGAGCTAATACATTAATTTTGAATATTAATTAAATATATACAATGAAGTCAATTACAATTACAGGATCACAAAGAGAAAGCGTGGGCAAAAAAGCAACTAAAGCCTTACGTAATGCTGGAATGGTTCCTTGCGTAGTATACGGAGGAAAACAACCACTACATTTTTCAGCACCAGAACTAGCGTTCAAAGATTTAGTGTACACTCCAAACGCACACACAGTTGTGATAGATTTGGAAAACGGAGAAAAAGTGAATGCAGTTATACAAGACATTCAGTTTCACCCAGTATCAGACAGAATTATACACGTAGATTTTTACCAATTATTTGATGATAAAGCGGTAACTATGGATATCCCTGTTCGTTTAGTAGGTAACTCTCCAGGGGTAAGAAATGGTGGTAGATTATTATTTAGAAAAAGAAAGCTTACTATAAAAGCTTTACCAGCTAAATTACCAGATTTCTTTGATATCGATATCAACAAATTAAAAATTGGTGGTAACATAGCAGTTTCTTCATTATTAAATGATGAATTTTCTATTTTACACCCAGAAAACACAGTTGTTGTACAAGTTAAATCATCTCGTAACGTTGTTGCTGCAGATGATGACGAAGAAGAAGAAGAGGGAGAAGCTACTGAAGCTGCTGCTGAATAAATCTTTGCAGAAATAAAATAAAGCATCCTGCCTTGGAATTACCAAGTTTCAGGATGCTTTTGTATTTTTAGTACTCTTTAGAAAGTATGATAGTAAAACTCTTAAAATCAATTTTTAGAACAAAACCAAAGTTCTATTTAGAAGAAACAGACCCTATGAAAAAGTTTTTAGTTGTTGGCCTTGGTAATATTGGCGCAGAATACACAGAAACCAGACATAATATTGGCTTTAAAATACTTGATGCCTTTGCTAAAAAAGAAGATTTAGTTTTTGAGCCTCAAAAACTAGGTGCTGTTACTACATACAAAATTAAAGGGCGTACTATTCTTTTTTTACAACCATCTACTTATATGAATCTAAGTGGAAAGGCAATACGATACTGGTTAGAGAAAGAAAAAATTCCTCAAGAAAATCTTTTAGTTATTACCGATGATATTAATTTACCTTTTGGAACTATTAGAGTTAAAACCAAAGGTAGCGACGGCGGACACAATGGTCTAAAAGACACACAGAACACACTACAAACCACAACATACAATAGATATAGATTTGGTGTTGGCGCCGATTTTGGAAAAGGAAAACAAGTAGACTATGTCTTAGGCGAATGGAACCAAGAAGAAAAAGACAAAATGCCTGAACGTTTAGACAGGTCCATAGAACTAATTAAATCTTTTGCTTTAGCTGGGATAAAAATAACAATGAACAGCTTTAACAACTCTTAATTATCGCACTCTAAACTCATAAATACCAGAGTCAGATGCATTACCTTCCCTATCTGTAGTAACAACTTTCCAATAGTATATAGTATTGGCTGTTACACCTACACTTACACTTGTGTTATCTACACTATTTGTAGCTAACAAAGTCGTTGGCGGAGTTATTGTAGAAAAATAAACTTTATAATTAGCTATATCATTATCTACGTCTTCTGTAAGCCATTCTAAAGTAACATCATTATTAATATCTTTAAATACTGTTTGCCCAGATTTAGGCGCTATAATCTCTGCTGCAAATGGCGCATATGTTGTTTGTGAGCCCGCATTGTAAAATTTCCAAATTTCACTAGACTTTGTTTCAGAAACCTCATCGTTTTTAGACGTTACAAACCAAGAATACGCAAGTCCTTTATCTAAAATTACTTTTTGCTTTGTTCCTGTTGTTGTTAAGGTTTGCGTTAAGTTTGTACTTAAATTTGTAATTTTAACCTCATACAAGTCCGTTCTACTAGAAGCACTCCACTCTAACTCTACCTCACTTGTATTTGTACCATTAATAGATACACCCGTTGTACATTCAGAACTTTTTAAAGGAAAGACTAACATTGGTGTAGATGGTGGCTTAGGCGAACTCTTAGAACAAGACAACGCTACAAAACACAAAAGCACTATTATTTTTTTCATCTCTTAATTAATTTTGTTTGCCCTTTTATTTCTGCCCCTTCAAAATATAAAATATACATTCCTTTTGCTAAACTAGAAACCTCTAGGTTTACCATACCATTGTTAATGCTATGCTCTTTTTGTTGCACTACCCGTCCGTCTATTGTATAAATAGTAACCGTTAACTTACCAGACAATGCGCCTACATAAGCCACTGTTTCAGACATTACCGGATTAGGGGAAATTACAGGGTTAGATGCTATATAAATTTGCTCTTCATACACTCCTTGACACTCCATACCTGTACTTACTTTTATTGTATTTAAACCATTTTTTAGCTCTAAACTATGCTTAGCATCTGTAGTTTGCTCTGCTACACCATTTAATTCTATAGTATACAAAACAGCTCCCGAAAGGTCTAATTTTAATGTAGTATTTGTTACTGCAGAAAGTACAGAAAGCACATCTGGCTCTGTAACAACAACTGTTACACAATACTCTTCATACACTTTTACACCATCTGTACCAGTAATACACAGCACATAAGTACCAGCGTCTAAATTAGAAATTGTAGTAACATCTGTAAAACTAGTCGTAGAATTTATACCTGTACCAGTAACCACAACACTATAATTTATTTCTTCTACAGCATCAATTATAATTTCTCCATTATTTGTTGTTGTACAAGATTCACTAGCTATAGAAATAGCAAAATTATCTGGCTCAAATTTATATACAGCACAACCATTTACATCTACCTCTGCTCCGTTTGGCGTTCCCAAACACATATCATCTCCATCATCAAAAACACCATCATTATCTGCATCAGGGCGCAATACACCTTCTGCACAAATATCTAAACTAAAATCTATTATTTCTCCTCCGTCGGATGATGCTCCATCTTTCACTTCTAAAATCCATTCACCTAACATAGACTCTCCATTTAAAGAAGCCAAAGAACCTAAAGGTCTAACTGATCCTTCAATTGCCGCTCCTGCACCACTACCGCAAACAAAACTTGATGCTGCATCGTCAAAAACAGCATTTATATCTTGAAATTCGCCACAAGAATTAGATGTCAAGACTACTCTTGTTCCTTGTGGAGATATTAAACTTATTGTTAAATCGGATAAAAAAGTATGCTCTAAATTTAGATTCACTTTTACATCTGTAATTGGCAAATCATCTAAAAAAGTAATTTTAGATTGCAAGACAGAAGTACCCACAGCAGGTATTACTTTTGGCAAATCTTCAGCATTTTTATTAGCGCAACTTACTAAGGCAGTTGTAAAACTATATGCCGTACCAAAAGTACCTTCTGCACATAAACTCTTTGGCTTTACACGCCAATAATAAGTTGTCTCTGCCAATAAACTAGTAGGCTTATATTCAGAAAAAGGAGTCGTTTTTGTTTCTACAATAGTACTAAAAGCAGGGTCTGTAGCTATTTCTAGATCGTAAGACGTATACGCTTCGTTTAACTCCCACAAAAGAGTTTCATTATTATTTACTCCTATTGCTCCATTAACTGGAGAAATTAAACCTACATCTGCAAAAGTTGTATTACCTATAACCAAAGTTACCACTACTGCTGTAGCGTTTGTTGCGGAGTTAGACAGTACTGTAATTTCATATGTACCTGGAGCTACATTTGCTGTATTAGAAAATGTAAGATTCACATCTGTATTATTTGTATCTGCCGTAGGCAAAGAAAATATAACACCTAAATTAGCTGGCGCTCCAAAAACACTAAACGTAGATGTTTCACTAAAACCATTATTTACTGTGTATTTAAAAGGAATAATAACATCGTTAGGCTGACAAGTATTATATGTTAGCTTCTCAAACTCCAAATTAACATCAGATGTATTTATGGTAAAATTAGATGAGTTTATAGCATAATACACATTATTTGTAGGCATTACACGTATTCTTGCTGTTGTAGTTACCACATTTGGTATTTGTACAATTTCCGACCCATCATTAACTACGTTTTCTGCCAATACAATAGGGAAAGACAATCCTGAATCTATAGACAAGAAAATAGAAACTGTTTCTGTATTTATTGGAGCTGCATTTGTACCTGCAACATCCCAAGTTACTTGTTGTACAGATCCTGACTGGTATACCTCGTTGGTTGACTGTGATATAACCTTAAATGGACCCGCAGCATTTACAACACGTACATTCATAGTTTCAGACACTACTTGTCCACCTCCCACTACATTATCTCTAACCGTAAATGCAAAATTTAAATCTCTTTCTACATCAGATACTGTCTCCCAAGAAGATCCTTCTGAAGGATTTGTCTGTGTTAATACATCTTGAATTACTCGTTCTATTTTAGGAAAATAACGCTCGTTACTTGTTGTGGGTTTTAGTGATCTAAAATTAGCTCCACTAGGATTCTCTGGACCAAAATTAGTACGCGTTACAACACCATTATCTATCTGCTCCCACGCATAAGTAAGTACATCTGCTGCATCTGGATCAGTAGCCTCACCAGTTAAAACAAAAGGTGTAGATTTTGGAATTATATAGTTTGATAAAGGACTTATTACTGGCGGATTATTAGTAATAGATGTAGTAACACCACAACTTAAACCACCTACATATTCTGCTATCTGAAAAATACTGTAATAATGAAAATAATCGTCTCCGTTGGTTTGCACATTATTACCATCTGCAATACCTGCATATCCCATAATTGTAGATCCACTAGCAGGTTCTGCTTGCACCAAAGTACCTTCTGAGTCAAAAGACCAGGTATGGTTAGCTCCAAATTGATGTCCAATTTCGTGCGCAACAAAATCCACATCAAATAAATCTCCTTCTGGTGTACTACGAGAAGAATATGCTCTTCCTTTCCAATTAGGATCACACACAGAACCTACCGTACCAGCATTACCGCCATTTGGCCCTTGATGAAAAAGGTGTCCAACATCATAATTAGCAGAACCAATTACTGTAGAAAACGTATTTTGTGCTTGTGCATTTAAACTTCCTGAGTACGGATCTGTAGTTGCATCTGTGTATATAACTTGATCCGTATCTGCTATTAATTCTAAATGAATCCCTAAATCGATCTCAAAAACCTCATTAACTCTAGTTAACGTTGCATTTATAGCTGCTAAAGCATCTGCAACAGAACCTCCATGATAGGCAGTATACTCACCAGAAGCAGATACTGCTATTCTAAATGTTCGTAAAGTCTGATCGTCTATTAATTTTAATGCAGATGTATTTTTTTTTGCTGATACTACATCTTTTGTATCACATATAAACTCACCTTTTTCAGAATGCGCACTGCCACTGTATACTACATATTGCCCTTCTTCATTTTTAGAGGGCTGCATATATGTTGCTTCTTCTTTGCCATCATGCACCAACATACTTTGCATTCCTTTATGAGAAACACTAAAACGCAATCGGTCTTTAGGGTTTGCAACACCGTAACCTATGTAAGATTTTATTTTTGGATATTTTTTAGCCAATTCCGGAGCAAAAACAGCGTGTTCTTTTACAGAAAAAGGCACCACATCTCCCTTACCGTCAGGAAAATAAACTATCCTTTCTCCTTTAAAACTTGCTGTAACGTCTAAAGCTTTAGAAAAAGTTGATGCATCTAAATAAAACGTTTTTGTTTTATTTACATCTATATTTTGCATAGATTTAGAAACTAAATTATGCTGCAAGCTCCCAGTTTTCCAATAATTCTGTTGTGCTAGCCCGTAAAAGCTACCAAATAATATGGTTATTGAAAAAACAAGGCGTAGTTTTGTAATCATACAAAGCAATTTAATATTCAAAAATAGTCTTTTTATTATTTTAGTCTCGTGATAACAATCAAAAGCATTTCAAAATTCGACAAAGCACACGCTACAGTTATTACAATTGGTACTTTTGACGGCGTGCATATTGGTCATAAAAAGATATTAGAAAGACTCATAAATAGTGCCAAACTATTAGAAATAGAGAGTACTGTACTTACTTTTTTTCCGCATCCTAGAATGGTTTTGCAACAAGATAGCAATATAAAACTACTTAACACTATTGAAGAAAAGGAAATGATTTTAAACCAGTTAGGCTTAGATTTCTTAATTATTCATCCTTTTTCTAAAGAATTTTCTAGACTTAGCGCCATAGAATTTGTTCGCGATATCCTAGTTAATAAACTCAATACTAAAAAAATTATTATAGGATACGACCATAGATTTGGACGTAACCGTAATGCAGACATAAACGATTTAAAAAATTTCGGTACTACATTCGACTTTAACGTAGAAGAAATTACTGCTCAAGAAATAGACGATGTATCTGTTAGCTCTACCAAAATAAGAAAAGCACTTGCAGACGGTAACGTAGCAAAAGCCAATAGTTACTTGGGCTACAATTATATGCTTACAGGCGTTGTTACAAGAGGTAAAGGACTAGGCAGACAATTAAATTTCCCTACGGCAAATATCTACATAGAAGAAGATTACAAACTAATCCCTAAAAATGGCGTGTATGTTGTAAAAGCCAACATAGACAATAATACTGTTTTTGGAATGATGAATATTGGCTTTAACCCTACCGTAAATGGTAAAGAAAAAACCATAGAAGTACATTTCTTTGATTTTAATGAAAATCTGTACGATAAAAAAATACAAGTAGATATTATTGAACGCATTAGAGACGAAGAAAAATTTAATTCGGTTAATGACTTAAAAATACAACTTACCAAAGACCAAGAAACAGCTACTAGCATAATTTCTAAATTATGAGTTCCTTTCTATTTAAAAAAATAGATAACGCTGGTTTAATACTATTTAGAATCTTTTTTGGAATTTTAATTAGCTTAGAATGCTATGGAGCAATTCTTACTGGCTGGGTAAGCACCAATCTTGTAGAACCTACTTTTAATTTTTCTTTTATTGGGTTCGAGTGGCTAAACACTATAACAGGACCAGGAATGTATGCCTATTTTATAGTT
The DNA here is from genome assembly GCF_900119145.1 of Cellulophaga fucicola. Taxonomy (GTDB): domain Bacteria; phylum Bacteroidota; class Bacteroidia; order Flavobacteriales; family Flavobacteriaceae; genus Cellulophaga; species Cellulophaga fucicola. The sequence goes on from NZ_FPIY01000004.1 coordinate 159,773, forward strand.
ATGGGTACTTTAGGTATTTTTATCTCTATTGGTTATAAATACAGATATAGCATGCTTGCTTTTGCGCTGTTATGGACTAGCGTGTATTTAATGCAAAAAACATCTTACAACAACCATTATTACCTATTAATGCTTATTTCTTGGATAATGGTGTTTTTCCCTGCTAGCACAGATATCTCTATAGATTCTAAAAAAAATCCTGAACTGCGCACTAATAAAATGTACGCTTATTACAAATACATAATTGTATTGCAGCTTATTATTGTATACACTTATGCATCTGTTGCTAAATTATATGCAGATTGGCTAGACTTTGGCTTTATAAAAATATTAATGCAAGGTAAAGCAAACTATTTTCTAATTGGTGAGTTTTTACAACAAGCTTGGGTGCATAAAGTAGTTGCTGTTTTTGGTATTTTGTTTGATCTTTTAATTATACCAGCCTTACTCTGGAAACCAAGTAGAAAAATTGCTTTTATGCTAGCTGTATTTTTTCATCTGTTTAACTCTATCGTTTTTCAGATTGGTATTTTCCCTTATTTAGCTCTAGCGTTTACTGTGTTCTTTTTTGAACCAAAAAAACTTAGGAAGATCTTTGTTATGATAGAGAAAAAAAATGTCCCTACTGTAGTCGCAAAGCCAAAACACAAAAATATAATTATTGGTGTATGGGTTATCTATTTTTTATTTCAACTGGGACTACCTATACGTCATCACTTTTTTAAAGATGATGTTCTCTGGAACGAGCAAGGCCATAGACTTAGTTGGCGAATGATGTTGCGTTCGCGTAGCGGAATTGTAAGTTTTAAAACTATAGACAAAAAAACAAATGAAGAAAAACGCATAAACCTAGACGACTACCTAACTAAAAAGCAACGTAGAAAAATTGGTGCTTACCCCGATTTTATTTGGCAATTTGCGCAACATTTAAAAGATGAAGCCAAAAAAAACAATAAAGACATAGCCGTATACGTAAACTCTAGAGTTAGTATTAACGGTAAACCATACCAGCCTTTTATAGACCCAAAGATTGACTTAGCACAAGAAAAATGGCATCATTTTAAGCATAATACTTTTATTTTACCAAGCCCAAAATAAAATACGTAAGTCAAACTCTTCAACTTTTACGCATTCTCTTTTGCGCAATCCCTTTTTACCATTAAATTTGCTGTTAAAATTTTTAATAGATGCTACAGCTTCAAGCTATTCGAGAACAAAAAGACGAGATCATTATCGCCCTAAAAAAGCGTAATGTAGATGCAACTCCTTTGTTAGAAAACGTAATTTCATTAGACGACAAACGTAGAGATGTACAAACCAAATTAGACAACACACTTGCAGAAAGCAATAAGTTATCTAAAGAAATTGGTATGCTTTTTAAATCCGGTAAGGCATCTGAAGCGAATGTTTTAAAAGAACGTACTGTTACTTTAAAAGAAGATTCTAAAACATTACAAGAAGAGTTAAACACTGTTGCAGAAGAATTGCAAGCATTGTTATACCAGATTCCTAATGTACCACACCCAAGTGTACCTGCAGGAAGTACTGATGAAGATAACGAAGAAATTTTTAGAGAAGGTGATATTCCTAAATTGATAGATGGTGCTTTACCACACTGGGAACTTGCTAAAAAATACGACATTATAGATTTTGAACTAGGTGTTAAAATTGCTGGAGCTGGTTTTCCTGTTTACAAAGGAAAAGGCGCTAGACTACAACGTGCACTTATTGCTTATTTTCTAGACAAAAATACAGCTGCTGGTTACCAAGAAATTCAAGTACCACATTTGGTAAACGAAATTTCTGGATACGGAACAGGACAATTGCCTGATAAAGAAGGGCAAATGTACCACGTTACCGAAGATGACTTGTATTTAATACCAACAGCAGAAATACCTGTAACTAATATTTTTAGAGATACTATTGTAAACCAAAAAGATTTCCCAATTACATACACAGGGTATACACCTTGTTTTAGAAGGGAAGCTGGTAGTTATGGTGCTCACGTTCGTGGTTTAAATAGACTACACCAGTTTGACAAAGTTGAGCTTGTACGCGTAGAACACCCTGATAATTCTTATGCTGCTTTAGATGGTATGGTAGAGCACATAAAAGGTATTTTAAGAGAATTAAAACTACCATATAGAATATTACGTCTTTGTGGTGGTGACCTTGGCTTTACATCTGCTCTTACGTTTGATTTTGAAGTATTTTCTACAGCACAAGATCGCTGGTTAGAGATTAGTTCTGCGTCTAATTTTGAAGCATACCAATCTAACCGTCTTAAATTACGTTTTAAAGACGAAAACGGTAAAAGTCAGTTTGCACACACACTTAACGGTAGCTCTTTAGCTTTACCACGTGTTTTAGCAGGTATTTTAGAAAATTACCAAACAGAAAACGGAATTAAAATCCCAGAAGCACTTGTGCCTTACTGTGGTTTTGATATGATAGATTAAAGCTCTTTTAACAGCAACTATCTATATTCTTGGTATCTTTACCCTAAAAAATAGATTTCTTGAGAATATTTATACTTATACTAGCCTTCTGTTTTGCGCAACTTACTGTTGCGCAAAACAGTTTTTTGGCTAAACAGTATTTTGATGATGGTGATTTTGACAAAGCTGTAGTCTTTTACGAAAAACTTGTAAAAGAAAACCCAAGACGCTCAGATTATCAAACTTCTTTAATTAGTTGTTATCAGCAATTAGAACGCTATACAGATGCTGAAAAACAAATACGCAAGAATCTACACTCAGACAATCCGCACCCTGTATACTTTATAGACCTAGGACACAATTACACCTTACAAGGCAAGGACGAGGAAGCTACTAAATACTACGATTTAGCTTATGCGCAAGTAGAAATTAACCCTAGAGATAGTTATGGTTTAGCCTATAAGTTTCAAGGGTATTCACTTTTAGAGTATGCCGCAAAAACATACACAAAAGCAATGCAGTTAAACCCTGCATTAGACTTTAATTTTCAGTTGGCTCGTATTTATGGCGAACAAGGTAATGTAGACAAAATGTTTTTTAGCTTGCTAAATATTATAGCCAACGACCCTAACAAAATGCCCAGTGTTATTCGTAGTTTGGACGATTTTATTATGACCGACTCTGAAAACCTAAACAATATAATTTTAAGAAAACAAATTCTTAAAAAAGCACAAAGAGATCCTGATATTATCTGGAATGAGATGTTGAGCTGGTTATTTATACAGCAAAAACAATTTAATAGTGCTTTTACTCAAGAAAAAGCAATATACAAAAGGTCTCCAGAAGGTAGCTTAAGAAGATTACAAACATTAGCGAACATCTGTGTTGACGAAAGCGAAAAAGAAATTGCTCAAGAAATTTATAATTATATAGTTATAAATAGTCCGTACCAAGACAATATAAAACTATACGCAGAATTAAAAAGTATAAGCTTAGATCTAGAATTATCTAACAATAAAAACACAGAAGCTGCACAGAAATCTTACGATATACTATTAGAAACTTACGGATACAAAACTAATAGTATAGTGCTTCAAATAGAGTACGCGAACTTTTTAGCTTTCAAAAAAAACAACTCAGATGAGGCCATATCAGTCTTAAAAAAATCTTTAAAACTAGAGCTTAACCGTTACGAAGAAGCTAAGTTAAAAATGTCTTTAGCAGATATTTTAGTCTATAATAAAAGGTTTAATGAGGCTTTAATTTATTACACCCAAATACAAAAAGATTTAAAGAACGATATTTTAGCTCAAAATGCACGTTACAAAGTAGCGAAAGCTAGTTTTTACAAAGGAGATTTTGACTGGGCATTGGCACAGCTAAAAGTACTACGTAGTTCCACATCTCAACTAATTGCTAATGATGCTATGCAATTAAGCTTATTAATTTCTGACAACACACAGCAAGACTCTACAAAAACAGCATTAAAAAAATATGCAACTGCAGATTTATTGGCCTACCAAAACAAAAGAACAGAAGCTATAACTGCTTTAGATGATATTTTAAAAAACCATAAAGGAGAAAAAATTGAAGATGAAGCTCTTTTAAGACAAGCAGAATTATTAGAAGAAGAAAAAAAATACGAAGAGGCAGAATTTAACTATCTAAAAATTATAGAGTTTTACGGCTCCGGAATACTTGCCGATGATGCGCATTATGCCTTGGGTGAATTATACAGAAACATATTATACAACACCGAAAAGGCAAAGTATCATTACGAAAAAATTATATATGGCTACCAAGACAGCTACTATTTTCCGTTAGCCAGAAAAGAGTTTAGAAAACTTAGAGGAGACGCTATTAATTAGTTTTAGCTTTGCAATCGATAAAAAAAATACATCAAACTTAAAAATAATACTATGTACATATACAACGTAACTATAAATGTAGAAGAGGAAGTACACGATAACTGGTTTTCTTGGATGAAAGAAACTCACATTCCGGATATGCTTTCAACAGGTAAATTTACTGGTGCTAAAATGTGTAAAGTTTTAGTTGAAGAAGAAATGGGCGGACTTACATATTCTGTACAATATAGCACTCCTAATAAAGAAACTTTAGAGGTATATTACAAAGAAGACGCAGATAGATTACGCCAAGAAGCAAACAAATTATTTGCTGGTAAATTTGTTGCTTTTAGAACAGAGTTAGAGGTTATTGGCGAGGCTGTATTAACCCCTACAAAAGAGTAAACCACTACCCTTCTTTGTTTATCTAAGTTTAAATTATATAGTTACACACCTATGTCAAAAAAGAAAAAAGAATATTTTAAAAAAAATAAAGCAGAACGCAGGAGTGATAGCCCAGTTAAGGCTAAAAAACATCTTGGTCAGCATTTTTTGACAGACGAGCCTATTGCCCAACAGATAGCAGAAACGTTAACCCATAAAGGGTACACCAATGTTATAGAAATTGGCCCAGGAACAGGTGTGCTTACCAAATACATTTTAAAACATAATTTAGATTTAATAGCTATGGATTTAGACAGAGAATCTATAGCGTATTTAAATCAGAATTTTTTATTAGAACATCCAGAATTACTTAACCGTAAAGGTAGTTTTACTGTTGTAGAAGCAGATTTTTTAAAACAAGACTTATCTACTATTTTCGGAGCTGAACAATATGCTATAACCGGAAATTTTCCGTACAATATATCTACGCAAATAGTTTTTAAAACATTAGAAAACAAAGAGCGTATTCCAGAATTTACAGGTATGTTTCAAAAAGAAGTTGCACAGCGTATCTGCTCAAAAGAAGGTAGTAAAGCATATGGTATCTTATCTGTACTTACACAAGCCTATTATACTGCCGAATATTTATTTACCGTACCACCAACCGTATTTAATCCGCCACCAAAAGTAGATTCTGGTGTATTGCGATTAACACGTAAAGAAAATCTAGATATTGGCGTAGACGAAAAATTATTATATCGTGTTGTAAAAGCTGTATTTAATCAGCGTAGAAAAACCATTAGAAACAGCTTAAAAACCTTTGAACTTTCTGATAATTTAAAAGAAGACCCTATCTTTGACAAACGTCCAGAACAATTAGCAGTTGCAGATTTTGTAGCACTTACAAAAAAGATAGCCAATGATACCGTTTAAATTAACAGACGAGTTTTTAGAACACATAGAAACCTTAATATTAGATCAAAAAGATACTGGCTTACAGCTTCTTTTAGAAGAGGTGCACTATGCGGATATTGCAGAAATTGTTAATGAGCTAAACACTGCAGATGCTACCTATATTATTAAATTATTAGAGAGTGATAAAACCTCTGATATTTTAACTGAATTAGATGAAGATGTAAGAGAGTCTATTTTAGCAAACTTATCTACAAAAGAAATTGCAGAAGAATTAGATGAGCTAGATACGGATGATGCCGCCGATATTGTTGCAGAATTACCACAAAACATTGTACAAGAAGTAATCTCTGAACTTGAAGATAGAGAACACGCAAAAGACATTGTAGATCTTTTACGTTATGACGAGTATTCTGCAGGTGGTTTAATGGCAAAAGAGCTTGTAAAAGTTAATGTAAATTGGAATGTGCTTACGTGTGTTAAAGAGATGCGCGCACAAGCAGAAAATGTAACCAGAGTACACTCTATTTATGTTGTAGATGATGAAGAAAAATTAAAAGGAAGGCTTTCTTTAAAAGACTTGCTTACAACCTCTACAAAAACACATATAAAAGACGTTTATATACCAAAGGTAGACTCTGTTTCTGTAAATGAGAAACCAGAGGAAATTGCAAAAATAATGTCTAAATATGACCTTGAAGCTATACCTGTTGTAGATGAAATAGGTAGACTAGTTGGTAGAATTACTATTGATGATATTGTAGATGTTATTAAGGACGAAGCAGACAAGGATTACCAAATGGCTGCAGGTATATCTCAAGATGTAGAAGCAGATGATAGCATTCTAGATTTAACAAAAGCACGTTTACCTTGGCTTATTTTAGGTCTTTTTGGTGGTGTTGGTTCAGCTACCATAATGGGTACTTTTGAAGGCGTTATAAAAGACCACCTTTCTTTATTATTATTTACACCACTAATTGCCGCTATGGCTGGTAATGTTGGCGTACAATCTAGCGCCATTGTTGTGCAGGGTATTGCTAATGATGATTTAAAAGGAAGTATGGTTAATAGACTAATAAAAGAGATTCTTTTATCTGCACTTAATGGAACCATACTAGCAATTATACTTTTCTGTTTTGCTTGGCTTATAGAAGGAGATGTAAAAATGGCTCTTGCAATTTCAATTTCGCTTATTGCAGTAATAATTGTTGCTGGTATAATTGGCACCTTTGTACCTATCTTTTTACATAAAAGAGGTATTGACCCTGCCATAGCAACAGGACCTTTTATTACCACAAGTAACGATATTTTTGGTATTATTATTTATTTCTCTATTGCCAAAATGTTTTTATAGAACATACGCTGTACCATTTTTAATATCATCTAATACAAAAGAACTTTGTACGTTAGAGATTCCTTTTATTACCGATAATTTATCGACAACAAATTGCTGATACTGGTTCATATCATTAACCGCAACTTTAAGTAAAAAATCGTAATTACCAGATACGTGCTGGCAGCCCATAATTTCGGGCAGGTTAGCAACTTGGTCCTTAAAATTATCTATTAACTCCCTGGAGTGCGTTGCCAAAGTAATATGGCAATACACTGTTATGGCTTTGTTTACTTTTTTCTCGTTAAGTAACGCCACATAACTCTTTATATAATCTTGCTGCTCTAGCTTCTTTATACGCTCAAAAGTTGGCGATACAGTTAAGCCTATTTTATCTGCTATTTCTTTTGTGTTTTGCTTTGCGTTCTCTTGCAACAGCATTAGTATTTTTTTGTCTATAGCGTCCATTTCAGTATTTTTTTTTGTGAGAGTGATAAATCAACCTTAAAAACAATAATTAAAAATTGTAAAATTAAATACTTACAGAATTATTTATCAAACTAACAACAAAATAAAGACACTTTGCCTGAAAAAACTAATTTTACAGCATTAAAACCTACAATACTACTATGTATCAAAAAATATCAGAAAAAGACACCGAACGTCTTTATAAATTAAAAGAAACTATAGAGCAGGCAAGAGATTCATTTTTAGGTTACCCTGTATCTAAAGATTTTGATTATTCTGAGCTTAGCAGCTTTTTACAATACCCAATAAATAATTTAGGAGATCCTTTTGAAGACGGAACGTACAAAGTACAAACCCACGAAATGGAAAGAGAAGTTGTTAGTTTTTTTGCCAAGTTATTTAGAGCACAACCATCTGACTATTGGGGATACATTACCAATGGTGGATCTGAGAGTAATTTATATGGCTTATACTTAGCTCGCGAATTGTACCCAAAAGGTATGGTGTATTATTCTGAGTCTACACACTACAGTGTACGCAAAAACATTCACTTACTAAACATTCCAAGTATTATAATACGTTCTCAGGAAAATGGAGAAATAGATTATGAAGATTTTGAGAATACAGTTAGAATGAATCGTCATAAACCAGCAATTGTACTTACCACTTTTGGCACTACAATGAAAGAAGCTAAAGACGATGTCTCTAAAATAAAAAGTATTTTAAAAAATTTAGCTATACAAGACCATTACATACATTGTGATGCTGCATTATCTGGCACATACGGTGCATTTATGGAGCCACGTATACCGTTTGATTTTAGAGACGGTGCAGATAGTATATCTATAAGCGGACACAAATTTATTGGCTCGCCAATACCATCTGGAGTTATTATTACAAAACGCAGCAACAGAGACCGCATAGCAAAAGGCATTTCTTATATTGGTTCTTTAGACACTACTATTACAGGTTCTAGAAATGGCCATAGTCCGTTATTTTTATGGTATGCACTTAAAAAACTAGGTGTAGATGGTTTAAGAGCGCGCTACCAAAAAAGTTTAGAAACAGCTGTTTATTGCGAAAATAGATTAAAAGAAATTGGCATAAATGCTTGGAGAAACCCTAATTCTATTACCGTTGTTTTACCTAAAACATCTTTAGAAATTAAGCAAAAATGGCAATTAGCGACAGAAGGTGACGTTGCCCACGTTATTTGTATGCCTAATGTTACAAAAGCACAAATAGACGAATTTATTTATGATATATCTGTCTGCCCTAACACTGTAGAAGAAGAATTTGAGCTAGATTTTTAGATTAACACTACTAGTTTAAAAACCAAAAGTCAATGGATGCAATTTCCATTGGCTTTTTTTAATGCCAAATAGTTATCTTTATAGAACAACAAAACCACAACTAATGGCAAAAAATCTACTAAAAGCACTAGTACTACTTGTTTTTTTTAGCGCTTGCGTATCTAAAGACAAAACAACAAAGCCAACTGAAAAAACTGTACTTACCACGCCTAAAATTAGCAATACAGCTTTGGTTATTTTAGGAACTGTACAAGATGCAGGATCGCCACAAATTGGTTGTAAAAAAGATTGTTGTAAAGAATTATTTACAAACCCTGACGCAAGCAGAAAAGTTGTTTCATTAGGAGTTGTAGACTCCGAAAACAAAGCAACTTTTTTGTTTGAGGCAACACCAGATATAGCATCACAAGTAAAAGCATTAAAAAATAGTGCAAGTTTTACGGCAGAAGAAATCCCTACTGGTATTTTTTTAACTCACGCACACATAGGTCATTATGCAGGCCTAATGTATTTAGGCAAAGAAGCTATGAATGCCAATTGCGCTGCAGTTTATGCTATGCCTAAAATGAAAACTTTTATTGAAGAAAACGGACCTTGGAGTCAGCTTCTAGTAAATAAAAACATAGAGATAAAAGCTACTGAAAATAGAAAAACATTAGAACTTACTTCTAATTTAAAAGTAATTCCGTTTACTGTGCCACACAGAGATGAGTTTTCGGAAACTGTTGGTTATACTATTACAGGCCCAAACAAAAGCGCTTTATTTATTCCGGATATTGATAAATGGAAAAAATGGGAGCAAGATATTACTACAGAGATTGCCAAGGTAGATTATGCATTTATAGATGCTACTTTTTTTGATGCTGAAGAAATAAACAATAGAGATATATCAGAAATTCCGCATCCGTTTATAGTAGAAAGTATGGAATTATTTAAAGAGCTTTCTGCTACTGAGAAAAGCAAAATTAATTTCATTCATTTTAATCATACAAATCCAGCCTTAAATCTAGAAAGTGCTAAGGCAAAACAAATTATTAAAAACGGATTTAATATAGCGCAGATTAACAACGTCTATAATCTATAGAAAACATCTAAATAAATTATATTTACCATTAAACTTTACACTTATGAAAACAAAACTGTTTTACTTGTTAGCTGTCGTTTTATGCGTTGGTATTTGCAACGCACAAACGTATGCCAAAAACGGTATGGTTGTATCAGACAATAATGCCGCATCTAAAGCTGGCTCAGAAATCCTTAAAAAAGGAGGTAATGCAATAGACGCTACGGTTGCAACTGCCTTTGCCTTAGCTGTTACACACCCACAAGCAGGTAATATTGGCGGTGGTGGTTTTTTAGTTTTTATGAAATCTGATGGTAACGCTACAACTATAGATTTTAGAGAAAAAGCACCTTTAAAAGCTACTACAGATATGTTTTTAGACAAAGAAGGTAATTTAATATCTGGCTCTAATCACAACGGCTTACAATCTGTTGGTGTTCCTGGTACTGTAGCCGGTTTATATATGGCACATAAAAAATACGGAAAACTACCTTGGGCTTCGTTAGTACAACCTGCAATAGATTTAGCCGAAAATGGTGTTTCGCTATCTTACACATTATACAAACACGCATTACATTATAAAAAAGAATCTGAATTTATGGCCAATTATTTTACCAATGAAAAAGGTGAAATAACACAAATGGATGAAATTTGGAAACAACCTGTACTTGCTGCTACTTTAAAAGAAATTAGAGACAATGGCAAAGATGGCTTTTACAAAGGAAAAGTAGCCAAGGAAATTGCTCGTTTTATGAAGAAAAACGACGGCCTTATTACGCTAAAAGACTTAGCTAAATATGATGCAGTAGAAAGAGAGCCATTAAAAGGCACGTATAAAGGGCACGACATCTTTGTAATGCCACCTCCTAGCTCTGGTGGTGTTGCTCTTTTAGAAATGATGAATATTATGGAACTAGCAGATTTTACAAACGCGCCGTTTAATTCTACTCCTTATGTACATTTGGTTGCAGAAGCTATGCGTAGAGCTTTTGCAGATAGAGCAGAACATTTAGGGGATCCTGACTTTAATTTAGATATGCCTATAGACAAGTTAACCTCTAAAGAGTTTGCTAAAAACAGGTACAACAATATAGATTGGAAAAAAGCATCTGTTAGCGATTCTACTAAATTTGGACAAATTTACGATGGCAAAAATACAACACACGTATCTATATTAGACAAAGAAGGCAATGCTGTTTCTTTAACATATACACTAGAACACTCCTACGGCTCTAGATTAGGCTCTCCAAAACTTGGATTTATTTTTAATAATGAAATGGGCGACTTTAATCCGCAACCAGGTTACACAAATAGCAAAGGCTTAATAGGTTCTGCTGCTAATATTATTAAGCCAGAAAAAAGAATGCTTTCTAGTATGACTCCTACAATTGTTGCTAAAGATGGTAAGGCCGTTTTGGTTATAGGCAGCCCTGGTGGAAGAACAATTATAAACACGGTTTTTCAAACAGTTTTAAATGTAATTGAGTTTGATATGCCTATACATAAAGCCATTGAAGCTATGAAAATTCACCACCAATGGTTACCAGATCGTATTTTGTACGAAAAAGATTTATTATCACCAGATACAGTAAAAGCTTTAGAGGCTATGGGACACACAATGGTAGAACGCGAGCATCTAGGCAGATTAATGGGTATTACTGTTGATACTGAAAATAAAGTTTATGTAGGAGCATCAGACTCATCTAGTCCAGATGGCGGTGCTGTTGGTTATTAATTTTAATACATTTTATTTTGAAAACTATTAACCTACAAGAAAAACAAAGCAAGTTTAGCAAACAGTGGCATCCGCACCAAATTGCTGTTGTAGACAATATGCAGGTACTTTTAGCCAAATTAAAGGGCGACTTTGTTTGGCACGCACACGAGAATGAAGATGAACTTTTTCAGGTTCTAAAAGGCACTTTATATATGCAATTTAGAGACCGTACAGAAATTGTTAAAGAAGGTGAAATTATTGTGATTCCTAAAGGTATAGAGCATTGCCCTAGAACCAAAAATGATGAAGTTGTAGAGGTTTTATTATTTGAAAAACTATCTATCTCGCACACAGGTACTGTTATTGACGAGAAAACACAAACTGAATATCCAAAAATATAATAATGAAAGTATTGCATTTAGATAAAAATCATCCTTTAATAATAGAACAATTTAAAGGTTTTGGCTTTATAAATGATGTAGATTATACAGCAACTAAACAAGAAGTAGAAGCTATTATTCATAACTACGAAGGCTTAATTATACGCAGTAGATTTCCGTTAGACAAAACATTTTTAGACAAAGCAAACAACTTAAAATTTATAGGAAGATTAGGTGCTGGTCTAGAAAATATTGATACCGATTACGCCACAAAAAAAGGCATTTTTTTAGCCTCTGCGCCAGAAGGCAACCGTAATGCTGTTGGCGAACATACATTGGGTATGATTTTATCTTTGTTTAACAAACTAAACAAAGCAGACCAAGAAGTACGTAACGGAAAATGGGACAGAGAAGGCAACCGTGGAATTGAGTTAGACGGCAAAACTGTGGGCATAATTGGCTACGGAAATATGGGCAATGCATTTGCTAAAAAACTACGTGGTTTTGATGTTGATGTTATTTGTTATGACATTAAAGATGGTGTTGGCAACGAAAATGCAACACAAGTATCTCTAGAAGAATTGCAACAAAAAGCAGATGTATTAAGTTTACACGTACCACAAACAGAGCTTACCAAAAATATGGTGACAAGTACATTTATAAATGGCTTTAAAAAGTCGTTTTGGTTGTTTAATACAGCTCGTGGTAAATGTGTAGTAACAGCAGATTTAGTGGCCGCACTAAAAGAAGGTAAAATAGTAGGCGCAGGTTTAGACGTTTTAGAATACGAAAAAGCATCTTTTGAACATATGTTTACAGATAAGGAGTTACCAGAAGCTTTTCAATATTTAATACATTCTGATAAGGTTTTACTTAGTCCACATGTTGGCGGATGGACTGTTGAAAGCAAAATTAAACTAGCGCAAACTATTGTAGACAAGGTAAAAGCAAAGTTTTTGTAACTTTAAAACAACCAATACACCAGCAATTATGCAATCTAAAGCAACTACTCCAGAAGAATACATTAAAGAGCTGCCAGAAGAACGTAAGGAAGCTGTTTCTAAAATTAGAGAAACAATTTTAAATAATATTCCTGCTGGTTTTACAGAAACTATGAGTTATGGTATGTTAGGCTATGTTGTACCACATACTTTATATGCAGATGGCTACCATTGTGACCCAAAGTTGCCGCTACCGTTTATGAATGTGGCATCGCAAAAAAACTTTATAGCATTGTATCATTCTGGAATTTATGCAGACCCAGAACTTTTAAATTGGTTTACTACAGAATATCCTAAGCATTGCAAACGCAAATTAGATACGGGCAAGAGTTGTATAAGATTTAAAAAGATAGATGATATCCCATACGAGTTAATTGGTGAGTTAGCAGCTAAAATGACCGTACAGCAATGGGTAAATTTATACGAGAAAAACACTAAAAAATAAAACCGATATGAAAAGAGTTACAGGCTTAGGAGGTTTCTTTTTTAAAACAGAAGATCCAGATAAAATTAAACAATGGTACAAAGAAAGGTTAGGTCTAGATACAGACCAGTACGGCTGTACTTTTTGGTGGAAAGACAAAGAAGGAAATGATTGCAGTACACAGTGGAGTCCAATGAAAAATGACACTACGTATTTTGAACCCAGTAAATCTTCTTTTATGATGAATTTTAGGGTAGAAAACTTAGTAGAGTTATTAGAAGTATTAAAAGCAGAAGGTGTTACTATTGTTGGTAAAATAGAAGAATATAGCTATGGTAAATTTGGATGGATACTAGACCCTGACGGAAATAAACTAGAATTATGGGAGCCAAAAGATGATGCTTTTAAGTAATAATTAAAAAAAATTACTACATTTATCTCACAATTAAATAAAACCAACACACAAAAATTATGTCAGAAGAAAACAAGGATTTTGCTGATGAAGCAAAAGAAACAACAAACGAATTTGCAGAAGGCGCTAAAGAAGCTGCTAATGATATATCTGAAGGCCTGAACAATATGGCTGGTGGAGAAAACAAGAAAATGTTAACAGGTCTTTTAGCAATTTTTCTAGGTTCTTTTGGAGTTCATAAATTTATTTTAGGCTACCAAAAAGAAGGTATTATTTTAGCAGCAACTACAGTGGTAGGTATTCTTACAGCCTGTCTTTTAGTTGGGTATTTATTACTTATGGCTACTTGGATTATCGGTATCATAGAAGGTATTATATACCTAACAAAATCTGATGAAGAATTCTACAATACATACCAAGTAGGTAGAAAACCTTGGTTCTAGAACTAAAAAAAAATACAATATACAAAAAGGCTATCTATTCTATAGATGGCCTTTTTTAGTTTACAGGCTCATAGTTTAAGGGCAATGTATTTGCTATTCTAAGCAAGCCCATATCACCACCAAACAACACAACATCTACAGGAGAATGGTTGCCGTAAGCATCTATATTAAATGTATTTTGAGTTACTACCACAAAAGAATTACTCCATCTATTATACAATACATTTAGTCGTTCTAAGGTCTGCTCTACTTTAGTATTGTCATCTCCTATTTTTTCAACATTATAATACTCATAAGGGTTAACTTCTAGACTTTCTTTAAAAATTCTAAAGTTTTCCTCGGTAAGTTTCTTTGCTGATAATGCCCTCATAAAATGCAATGTAGAACCAAAATAAGTGATTTTTCTATTTTTAATATACTTCTGCTTTACTTTACCATTCAACTCTTTAAACAATGCCGTACCAGCATAAAATACAGATCCTGTTAACCTAAAACCATTGATATTAGTTTTATATCGAACCTCAAAATCTTGTAAGTAATACTCTAAAACATAACCTAGAAATTTATTTTGTACTAATATTGGCTTTGATGCAAATGCATATAAAACATCTTCTTTTTTACTGTAATACAATCGCACATCATCTTCATTTAAAATTTTACATTTTAATGCTGGCAATGTAGATCCTAAAAACTGATTTCTAAAGATTCGTAATTTTTTTTCCCTGCTCCAAGTGTCTGGCTCTAAAATAACCTCGTTTAATTGCTCTACAGCTTCTTGCAAATAAATAGTACCTATAGAGGTTTTACCAACCGCACTTACTACTTTATTCTTAAATCCAAAGTAAGTTATTACCAAGGATGCAGTTATATTTTTTTCTGTAGAAATACTAAAATAACCATCTGTATTAGTAACCACACCAATAGTTGTACCATCATAAAAAACAGATGCTCCTTGCAATGGCTCTTTACTAACCTCATCTAAGATATAGCCAGTAACTGTATTTTGCGTAAATGCTTGTAAAAAAAGAAGTGCAAATAAAAAAAAGAGTCTTGTTTTCATTTGCACTTTGTGTTATTCTGTAGTTCCGTTGTGTAGCTTCTGCTCTAATTCTGCCTGAAATTCTTCCATAACAGGTTTTACAGTGCTTTCTGGTATATCTGCTATTTTTATATACATTAACCCATCTACAGAGTTATTAAAAAGCGGATCCACATTAAAAGCTACCACTTTTGCATTTTGTTTAATGTACTTCTTAATTAAAACTGGCAGGCGTAAATTTCCTGGCTCTACCTCATCAATAAGCCTATCAAACTTATTTAAATCCGCTTCTGTTTCATCAAAAATAAATTCTTTATCTGCGTCTTTTAATTTTACTTTAAACTCCTTTTTAGGTCTAATATATTGAGCCACATACGGGTCCCAGTAATTAGACTTCATAAACTCTATCATTAATGACTTAGAGAAATTAGAAAACTGGTTACTTATGCTTACACCACCAATTAAGTATTTGTACTCTGGGTGCCTAAGTGTTGTATGCACAATTCCTTTCCATAATAAAAATAAAGGCATTGGTTTTTGCTGGTACTCTTTTACTATATAAGCCCTACCCATTTCTATGGTTTGCTGCATCATACCATACAATTCTGGTTCTAGTCTAAAAAGATCTTGAACATAAAAACCATCTATACCATATTTTTTAAATATTTCTGCACCAAGTCCCATGCGGTAAGCACCAACTATAGCTTTACCATCATCATCCCAAAGAAATAAATGGTGGTAATAATTATCGAACTCATCTAAATCTATAGCTTTGTTTGTTCCCTCGCCAATAGCTCTAAAAGTAATTTCTCTTTGTCTGCCTATCTCCTGTAAAATGTAAGGCATATCCTCTGCTGTGGCTAAAAACACCTCATAAGATTTACTTTGTAAAAGCCTACAGTCTTTTTTACGCAGTTCTTCAATTTCTTTTTCTATAAGGTCTCTGCTAATAGGAGTTGCTATTTTTTTTGGAGCCTTAGGAATTTTAAGTGTTGTAGGTACTTTATCTATAAGCCTTTCTTTTTCAAAAGCGTTAGATAGCATATATGTTTTTCTACGCAGTAAGTCTGTAAAGTCTGCTAAGCTACTATGCTCTTTTTGGGTTTTTACAGATATAGGCTGACCAATTCTAACCTTAATAACTCTATTTTTTTGAGTAGTTACTTCAGAAGGTAATTTAGCGGTTCTAAAAACATCACTAATTTTAGACAACCTGTAAAACAACCTACTATTTTTAGCGTGAAAATAGATAGGTACAACAGGAACTTCTGCTCTTCTAATAAGCTTTAACGCCGTTTCTTCCCAAGGTTTATCTACAATTAACTTACCATCTCTGTATGTAGATACTTCCCCTGCTGGAAAAATACCTAATGGATGTCCGCCTCTTAAGTGTAGCATCGCATTTTTAAATCCGGCTAAACTACTTTTTGCATCTTTTCTAGACTCAAAAGGATTTACCGGAAGTATGTAAGGAGACATTGGCTCTATTCTGTTTAACAGAAAGTTAGCCATTATTTTAAAGTCTGCTCTATGTTGCAACAATAATTTTAACAACAAAACACCATCTATACCACCTAACGGATGATTAGATATTGTTATGTATGCGCCATCTTTAGGAAGTCTTTTAAAATCTTCCTCTGGAATCTCAAATTTAATTTGATAATGCTCTAAAATAGCATCTAAAAAAGCGGTCTCTGTTAGATGTTTATGATCGTCATAAAAGGCATTAATACTAGATATTTTAGTCACCTTCATTAACAACCAACCTATAAAAGTGCCAACAAAACCAAACTTATCTACTTTAATGGCCTGTGCAACTTCTTTTGCTGTAACTAATCCCATACATTATATTGTGATAAACAAATATAACTTATTAGTTTTAATGTAAAACAATGTAGGTTATTTTAATGCCAATAATATGTTACTTTACTACCAGTTGCACCGTTTCTTTAGCTCTTTGTTCTAGTAAAATTTCTTTTCCATTTTGTATGCTAGCAATAGCTTCTGGTGTAAAATGACGAATTGTAAACAAAGACACTCCCTCTTGGTGCACTACCTTAAATTTACCCTTTAATATGTTTAATAAATCTTGCAACCTATCAAACTTATTATCTACACAAACAGAAAAACTAATAGCAGAATTTTGTATTAAATCTACCTTCATTTTATGGTCGTGTAGTAACTTAAATAGTTCACTTATACTATCTTCTACAATAAAAGAAAAGTCTAAAGAAGAAAGTTTCATTAACACTAGGTCTCTTTTAATTATAAAACAAGGAACTTTTGGTTCTATGCCATTACCCTTACCAACTATAGTACCCGGATCTAGTGGATTTAAAAAAGATTTTACACGCAACGGAATTTCCTTACGCTGTAAAGGCTGTAATGTTTTAGGATGAATTACAGATGCTCCGTAAAAAGCAAGTTCTATTGCCTCTCTGTACGATATTTTGTTTAACAACTGTGTTTCTTCAAAATATCTTGGATCTGCGTTTAAAACACCAGGTACATCTTTCCAGATAGTTACCTCTGTTGCATTTAAGCAATATGCTAATATGGCCGCAGTATAATCAGACCCTTCTCTACCCAAAGTAGTTGTAAAATTATTATCATCACTCCCTAAAAAACCTTGTGTTATATTAAGTTTGCTTTTGTCTATACCGGCAGTAATTCTTTCTTGGGTTTTATCCCAATCTACAATAGCATCTCTGTAATTATCGCTAGTTTTTATAAAATCTCTAACATCTAACCAGTTACTTTTTATGTTTACTTCATTTAAGTAAGCATCTAAAATTGTGGTAGATAATAATTCTCCATACCCAACAACTTGGTCATAAACAAAACTGCGTTTTGGTGATTTATTCCAAGCTAAAAAACCCTGGACCTCATCAAACAAGACCTTAACCTTACCATAAACCTCGTGTTGTTTGTTTTCAAAAAGATCGTTTAAAATCTTACTATGGAAATCTACAACTTCTTGTATTGCCGCTGGCAAAGCAGATTTATCTTTAAAATATGCATTTACTATACTCTCCATAGCGTTTGTAGTTTTGCCCATTGCAGAAACCACAACTAATGTGTTCGTATGTCCAACTTGTTGCAACACATTTACAACATTTTTTACACCAGCAGCATCTTTTACAGAAGCGCCACCAAACTTAAAAATCTTCATTCTATACCTTGTATTAAAAACTTACGCAACTAAGGTTGTTATAAGTTTGCTATGTAATTTTCTATTCCTTTTTCGTTTAAATGTACAACGTCCCAATCTCTTTTTACGTCTGCACCTTTACTTTGGTAAAATTTTATTGCTGGCTCGTTCCAATCTAAAACCTCCCAACATATACGTTTTACACCCTGCTTATGGCCGTATTTAACTACCTCATCTAACAACGACGTTCCTAAACCAGTACCACGCATTTTTTTAGTTACAATTAAATCTTCTAAATGTAAAACAGGACCTTTCCAAGTAGAGTATCTATTATATACCAAAGCCGTACCAACTATGCCATTATTTACTTCCGCTACAAAACAATGAAATAATTTATAGTCGCCAAAACCATCTAAAATTAAATCTTCTACAGTTACTTCTACAGCCTCTGGTTCCTTCTCAAAAAGAGCCAATTCCCTAATTAAATCAAGGACTTGAGCCATATCCTCTTGTGTTGCTTCTCTTATTAAATATTCCATTTTTTTAGTTCTAATAATCTGCAAAGTAACACGTTTAAGCGACTTTATATTGCGAAAACGTTGTAGTATCACAAAATTATCGATATTTGTACTTAAATAAAACACCACCATTAAT
The DNA here is from genome assembly GCF_900119145.1 of Cellulophaga fucicola. Lineage (GTDB taxonomy): Bacteria > Bacteroidota > Bacteroidia > Flavobacteriales > Flavobacteriaceae > Cellulophaga > Cellulophaga fucicola. Next base: position 178,752 of record NZ_FPIY01000004.1, read on the forward strand.
GGACAAAAAACACAAAACTTTAGGAGAATTTATAATTGAGAATCAATCTTCATTTCAATACTCTTCTGGAGAGCTATCTAAACTAATAAATGCAATACGTTTAGCTGCTAAAGTGGTAAACCACGAGGTAAATAAAGCAGGACTAATAGACATTTTAGGAGCTGCAGGAGACACCAACATACAAGGTGAAGACCAGCAAAAACTAGATGTATTAGCTAATGAAAAGTTTATACAAACCTTAAAAAACAGAGAAATTGTTTGTGGTATTGCGTCCGAAGAAGAGGACGATTTTATTAGTATTAACAGTCAGGATGAACAACACCAGAACAAATACATTGTACTTATAGACCCACTAGACGGCTCGTCTAATATAGACGTAAACGTATCTGTAGGTACTATTTTCTCTATTTACCGTAGAGTAACTCCAGTAGGTACACCTGTAACCATAGAAGATTTTTTACAGCCAGGAGACAACCAAGTAGCAGCAGGTTATATTGTTTACGGTACATCTACAATGTTGGTGTATACAACAGGCGATGGTGTAAATGGTTTTACACTTAACCCAGCAATTGGTACTTTTTACTTATCGCACCCAAACATGCAGTTTCCTGAAACAGGTAAAATTTACTCTGTAAACGAAGGCAACTATATACACTTTCCGCAAGGTGTAAAAGATTATATAAAATATTGTCAGCAAGAAGAAGGAGACAGACCATACACCTCTAGATACATTGGTTCATTAGTATCAGATTTTCATAGAAATATGATAAAAGGTGGTATTTACATGTACCCTAAAAGTAGTAAGGCCTCTGAAGGTAAATTACGATTGTTGTACGAGTGTAACCCAATGGCATTTTTAGCAGAACAAGCTAACGGTAAGGCTAGTGATGGTAAAGGCCGTATTATGGAGTTAAAACCAACCGAATTGCACCAACGTGTACCATTTTTCTGTGGCAGTACTAAAATGGTAGAAAAAGCAGAAGAGTTTATTGCCAACGCACTTAAATAATTAAGTATCTTATAAAAACAAAAAACGAGGCAATTGCCTCGTTTTTTTTTATACCTAAAAAGGAATATATTATTTTCTTACAAGCATAGCGTAATCTTCAAAATCTAATTTACCACTGAAGATAACAATAGATCTAGAAATAACTATATCTGCAGAGTCATTAGAATACCCTAAACCAATAGCATACTTTTTAATAAGCTGACGCTCATCATCATCAATATCGTGATCTGCAAAAATAATCTTAAACAAATCGAACATACGCTCTAAACGTCTATCTAAACTTGTTGGAGGATCAATTGGGTATTTCCCAGGGTTTTTCATTATCTCTTTATACTCCGTTTCAGTAATATCTAATTTACGAGCAAAACGATCTAAGACAACCTTTTCCGCTTCGTTTATTTCACCATCTATGCTTGCCAAAGATGCTATAGAAGCAAAATGAGCAACATTTTTTCTATGTTCGCTATTACCGTATAAATCTACAAAAGACATAATTTTCTATTTAATTTAGATTGCAAATATAATTTTTTGCATTATACAATTTCAAATTTTTAAAAGTTATTTTGGGCGTTCGTTAAAACCTCTGTTTTTAACGCCGTGCTATACGTTACTAATCCTCGCAAAAAGGGCTGCGGGTTATTCACTACTATCACTAACGCGGTAAAAAGCAACAACTTTGCTTTAAAATAAGATTTTACTTACATTTATAACAAAATAAACGCGTAAGTAATGAAGCATTTTATATTTCTCATCTTTTTTAGTTTAAGTATTATCAGCGCTCAAACGCAAAAAGGAAAAGCCACCTATAAACTAAAACACCCGCAAATAGATGTAGTAGACCCAACAAAAAAACCTTCTACAATGGGCAACCAAATAACAGAGTCTATAAAAACAGCCCAAGAGCTTATAGAATTTAATTTAGCTTTTAATAATAAAGAGTCTGTTTTTTACAGAGAAGAAAAACTATACGCAAACCTAGACAAATTTACTAAGGGTATGATAGACATTTTAAGTAAGGGTAACTATTACAGTAATATAGCTACCAACCAAAAACTAAAATCTACCTCTTTTGATAACAAAAATTATATAGTAAATATTTACCAACCCCAACCTTGGAAAATTACAGACACAACCAAAACCATACTTGGTTATACTTGCCATAAAGCCACACTTACCAAAACAAATAAAAAAACAACAAAAGACTATACTGTAGAAGCTTGGTTTAGTAAAGATATACCCTACTATTTTGGCCCAGACGAGTACAATGGCTTACCAGGGCTTATTTTAGAACTAAAACTAAATCCTAAACAAACAATATACTGTACTGGTGTACAACTGCAGACTAAAAAAAATAAACTACTTACAAAACCTACAGAAGGAACTTATGTAAACTCTAATGAAGAGTTTGAAGACATTGTAAAAACATTAGCCTCTACAGCAAAGCAAAATATTGATAAGTAAACAAAACAATAAAGAAAAAGAATACAAATTATTTTTAAACTAAAAATATAGTTTTATATTAGCAAGGTTATCATCAATAAACAACAGGCTATATATGAAACAATTACTCTATTTAATTTTACTATTACCTCTTATTTCTTTAGCACAAATACATAGCGGTACTATAACCTATGGCATTACGGTAAATAAGCAAGAAGATAGTAGTTACAAAGGCAAGCAAGAATTAAAAGAGTTAATGATGTCAGTAAGTAAAGCTGCAACAAACGTAAACTACAAACTTCAGTTTAACTCAGCATATGCCCAGTTTAATGTGGATAACAAATTAGCTGTAAAAGATAGTTATTTAGAAAATTTAGCCAGTATTATTTCTGGAAACAAAGGAACTTATTACACATCTTTACCACAAAAAAAACAGATAATAAATACAGATGCAGGTATACATATTGAGGCTCCAATAGAAAATGAAGATTGGGACCTAACTAAAGAAACTAAAAAAATAGGAGATTTTTTATGCTATAAGGCAACAAAAGTAAAAACAGTACCTAAAGGAGATGTTACTGTAGTAGCATGGTATACACCCGAAATACCATTTGCTTATGGTCCAAACAATTATGCAGGTCAGCTACCAGGTCTAATATTAGAATTAAATGGCTTAATGGCTACTTACAAAGCCAAGGAGATAAAACTAAACCCTAAAAAAGCAATTGTTATAAAGTGGCCTAAAGAAAAAAACAATATGTCTGTAAGCGAATATAAAAAAGCTGGTGACAAACTCTATCAAGATCGTAAAGATGAGCGTAAAAGGTAAACATAGTATTGTTGTAAACGTTATTTTTCTGGTGTTGTGCTTTACAAGTGTAGTAGCGCAAAAAACAACGTCTGGTAATATTACGTATACAATTAATTTAGCTCCAGAATTAATTAAAAACATTTCTAAAACAAATAACCCTAATACAAGAGCAATACTAAAAAACTCAAAAGAGGTTAGTTACGCTTTAAATTTTAATAGCAAATCATCTACCTATCAAAAAAATGAAAGCTTGTATGATGAAAGCAAACAAAAACTAAACTTAGTTGCTACTGGTGCAGGCGGAACAGGTATATTCTACTACAACACAGAAGATAACGCTTTACTTAAACAACTAACAATAGGGGGAGATACATTTTTAATTACACAAAACGCTAAAAAATGGAAGCTTTTAAATACTTCAAAAAAAATAGGGAAGTACAATTGCTACAAGGCAACTCTTTTAAATAATAACAATAAAGAAACCAAAATAACGGCTTGGTATACTTTAGATATTCCTTTAGCATACGGCCCAAAAGATTATAATGGTCTACCAGGCATAATATTGGAGTTGTATAAAGGTAAATTCTTTTTTAAAGCATCTAAAATAGAGCTATCAAATAAAGATAAAATAATAGAAAAGCCAGTAGACGGACTTAATCTAACACAAGAGGAATTTAATAACAGGTTTAAAGGTTTTTTTGATGAAAAATAGTGTTGTAAAAATTGCTCTTATAATTAGTGCTAGTTTAGGTTTTATTTCAAATAATAGCTATGCGCAAAACGCTAAATTTCTGGAGGTTATTTATAAAAAAGAGGTTAGTTTAAAAGTTGACACTGCAAAAAACAATCCTTATCAAGTAAACTTATCTGCATTTAACACCCCATTAGCAGATGCTGTAAAGGATATAAGATACAGCTTAAAAATATCAAACAATAATTCTGTTTTTAAAGTGGTAGAGAGTTTAGATAATGATTCTAAAAATAACACATTAAAAAAAGCGGCAATAAGTATTGGGGGAACAAATGGAGGCTTTTACATAAACAAACAAGACTCAATAACCATACTCAACAAAACTTTGCTAGACGCTAATTTTAGAGTTCTACTAAAACCTAAAAAATGGAAAATACATAACAAAAGCAAATACATAGGAAAATACTTATGTTATAAAGCAACAACAATTGACACTGTAAATAATAGTAAAGGGATTCATAAATTTAGGGTAAACGCTTGGTTTACAAATCAACTACCTCCCTATTTTGGGCCAGCAGCATATTATGGCTTACCTGGTTTAATTTTAGAAGTTGAAAATGGTAAAATGAGATTAACTGCCACTAAGGTATCTTTTGTAAAACCATTTAAAATTAAAAAAAACAAATCTGGCAAATTAATTACCGAAGATGAGGATAGCTTAAATCAAATTGAAGCCGAAAAAAATATAAAAGAACATTTTAATGATATATTCAGATAAAATGGGAAGAATTAGCAGAGGCTAGTAAGCAAAGAAAATAGTCCTTAAAATGGTTAACATTTACAAATAATATACTTGTTAAAATATTGTTAAATTAATTAATTTCTGTAATAATAATAATACATTTAAGGGGCCAAAAATAATATAGGTTTTTTCAAAGTCTACCTACACCATTTTTAGCAACTAGCTAGTAACCAACGTTGGTTTTTTATTTAAAGACTTTGATAAATGACTTTGAACTTATTTTTATTTACTAATCAACCTAAAAATAAATAGGTTACAAAATTAAAAATTATGAAAAAGAAAATATTTAGTATCGCTGCTGTAGTTTTGTTTGCAAGTGTAAGCTTAAGTGCTAATAATAAAACAGAAAAAGAACAAACAGAGCAAATAAATAACGATTGTACTGAAGATACTTTTGACTTTATGGATTTTTTGGGAGATATGGGAGTCGATGACGGACAAGCATCTTGTTTAGGAAACGCTTATTACGCTGTATGTGAGGGTTATGAAGATACTTCTGGCGATTGTTTATAAATTATAAAAAAGCAGAAATTAAAAAGGCAACCTTAATTAAGGTTGCCTAATAAATATATTATGAAAAGAAAAAATTTATATTTAATAGTGTTATTTTTATTTTATTTCATCTCTTTTTCTCAATCAAAATATGGGATAATAGAATATGATTTTTCTATAGATTCTATGGTTAATATAATGAAAAAAAAAGGGATCAGTAAACCTTTACCATTTATGAAAAATGTAAATAATGCCGCTAAAGAAATAAAGTTGCAACTCATTTTTAAGAATCAGACAGCTGTTTTTAAAAATATTGATAATATGCGCCCAGATAACATTGATAGAAATTATTTTAATTTAGCCAAAATGTTAGCCTGTGGTAATCCTCTCTATTATAAAAAAGATAGTGTTCAAAAAAAAGTGTCTCAAAATGGTAAAGCTTATATTGTAAATGGTAAAATAGCTCCATCAAATTGGATAATAACAAAAGAAAGTAAAAAAATAAAAGGTTATAATTGCATTAAAGCTACTTCTAAAAGAACCATCAAAGGTAAAAAATTAACTACAACAGCTTGGTTCGCCCCTAACATTAAAATTCCATACGGCCCAAACGGCTATGGTGGCTTACCTGGGGTTATTTTAGAATTAAATCTAAACTCTACCTTATACAAAGCAACTAAAATAAAATTTTTAAAGCAAGTTTCTATAGAGCCAATAGGTGATGGTATTGAAATTTCGGAAAAAGAATACAAAATACTTGGAACCAAAAATTTACAAAAATTCAAAGAAAGTATTAAATAGATTAAAAAAACTCATTAGAAATATTTTTTTTATTCATATTTAATCTGAGTTTATTGTTACTGTTCTTTAGATCTTCCAATCCTGAATAAATAATATTTAACAGCATTATACAAGACAGTTCTTGCATATTTTAGTACGTTATTTTTTCTGAACTAAAAAATTAGTTTATGTTTATAAATCATTTCATTGAAAAACTGTCATCATAAAATATGTTAAAAATAGTATGCTTATTTTTCTGTTTAACAACTCTACAGCTTTGTTACAGCCAAGAAATTACATACAAAGGCTTTGTACAAGACAGTGTGCAAAGCCCTTTACCTAATGCTAATATTTTAGCTTTTCCAGATAGTGATGATGCAGAAACGGCTTTTGCCATTACCAATGAAAAAGGTGCATATATTTTGCGTTTGCAAAAAGGCCATACCTACCAAATTAACATTAGCTACATAGGCTATAAAAAACTAGTGGTTACCACTACAGCAACAGAAAAAACCACTAAAAACTTTGTTTTACAAGAAGATGTAAACACTTTAGACGGTGTAGAGCTTACCTACAAAATACCTATAGAGGTTAAAGAAGACACTACTGTTTATGATACAGATGCCTTTACCAATGGCAAAGAACGCAAACTACGAGAAACCTTAAAAAAACTACCTGGTTTAGACGTAGACAGGGAAGGTAATGTAACCTCTAACGGTAAAAAAATTACCAATGTTTTGGTAGACAACAAACCCTTTTTTACAGGAAACACCAAAATGGCTGTAAACAACATACCCGCCAATGTTGTAGACCAAATAGAGGTTATAGATAACTATAGTGAAATTGCTATGCTTAAGGGGTTGCAAGACACAGATAAAATGGCACTAAACATTAAACTTAAAAAAGATAAAAAACGCTTTTTGTTTGGAGATTTAGATGTTGCTGCTGGCCTTAAAGACAGGTACGCCATACACCCAAATGTATTTTACTACAGTCCTAAAACCAACATTAATTTTATTGGTGACGTAAACAATACTGGCGAAAAAGCATTTACGTTTAGCGACTATATGGAGTTTGAAGGCGGTTTTAGCAAAATACTGGCTGGTTCTGGCAGTATGTCTAGTTTGTTTCAGTCAGACTTTAGTCAGTTTTTAAACAACAATAATTTTAAAGAGCGTAGTCAAAAATTTGGCGCACTTAACGTACGCCAAGCTATAAACAGCACCACAGATATTAGTGGTTATGTTATTGCATCTAAAACAGATACCGACACAGAAAACCAAACCGAGAATAGTTACCAAAACAACAACGATCCTTTTACAGAAAACAGAGCCACCACTGGCAATGCCAATAACTTTTTTACCATTGGTAAAATAACACTAGATTATGACCCAACCTACAAGGAAGATTTTGCTTTTAATACGTTTGTAAAACTAACCAACAACAACGGTTTAAACACCATTAATACAAACAGCCCAACAAATACAAATAGCATACGTACAGCTAATGACATAAATGCACTAACGCTAAAACAAAATGTAACCTATAGTCGTAAACTAACAGACAACCATACCGGTACTTTAGAGGCTACACACAGTTACACTGTAGACAAGCCCAACACAAATTGGCAAACAGATAAAGAAATACTACAAGGATTAATTCCGTTACAGGCAGATGATGTGTATAACATACAGCAAACCAAAAAAGTAAAAACACACAGTGTAAATGCCATTGTAAAAGACTATTGGGTGTTAAACAACTACAACCACTTGTATTTTAGTTTGGGTGTAAACTCAACCTTTAACTCTTTTGTAAATGAAGATGTACAGCTCTTAAGTAGCGGAGAAATAAACAATTTTAACACTGCTAATTTTGGTAACAATTTACAGCATAATTTTATAGACACTTATGTAGGTTTAGAATACAAATTTAGAACCGGTATTTTTACGTTTAAACCTGCCGTATACCAACATTATTTTAATTGGTCTTTACATCAGTTACAAACAAAAACAACCAATACAAAAACGGTACTTACACCAGAGTTTACTACAGAAATTAAATTTAAAAACGGTGCAAAAGCAACTTTTAAATACAAAGCAAATGCTCGTTTTCCTTCTGTAAATAACCTTGCAAGTAATTTTATACTCCGTAATTTTAATTCGGTTTTTAGAGGCAATGCCAACCTAGAAAATGAGTTTTTTCATACCACAAGTTTTAATTACTCTAAAAGAAGTTTATTGCGCGGTTTATTTTACAACTTAAATGTTAGATACAATAAAAAAACAGAGCAATTAAAAGGAGAAACGCAGTTGCAAGGCATTAACCAATTTAATTCTTTAATACTATTTACACAACCGGAGGATAGCTGGGTGTTTAGTGGTAATTTTAATAAAAGAATAAAAAAAATAAGGGCTAAATACAGAGGCTCATACAACTACAGTAATTTTTACCAGCTTGTAAACGCAGAGACACAAAAAAATACCTCTGGGAGATTCTCAAATACCGTAAGCCTAGAGACTGTTTTTAAAAAGGGCCCAAATTTAGAGGTTGGCTATACACAAACCGATAGTGACTACAACACATCTGTAGGAAAAAACAAGTATAGAAGCACCAACTTATTTACCTATTTAGATTATGTTTTTCTAGAAAATTTCACCTTAAAAGCAGAATATAATTTTGATAATTATGTGAATAAAGACCGAAACATAGATAATAGCTTTGACAATGCTATGGTTTCTCTTTTTTACCAACAAGAAGATAGTCCTTGGGGTTTTGAAATTAAAGCTACTAACCTGTTTGATACACAGTTTAAGCAAGACAATTCTTTTAGTACATTTTTAATAAGCGATAGTAAAACCTTTATTTTACCACGAATTGTTCTTTTTAAAATTAGCTACAAACTATAATTGTTTAAAATTGTAGCTTTATATTTGCAAAAAATGTATTGACTTTTGGGAAAATCTCTCATTTTAAAATCGTTGGCACAGCTTCCGCAAATGCAGAAACTGCAAACTACTATTGCCAAAAATGAAAAAAACACAACACTTACAGGTTTAACAGGCTCTGCCCTATCCTTTGTAATATCTGAAACTTTTAAAGAAGCAGACACCCCTTTTCTGGTTGTTTTTAGCGACAAAGAAGAGGCTGCTTACCATTTAAATGACTTGGAGCAATTGGTAGGCGAAAAAGATGTACTGTTTTATCCTGGTAGCTACCGTAGACCTTACCAAATAGACGAGGTAGATAATGCTAATGTACTGCTACGTGCAGAGGTTTTAAACCGAATTAATTCGCGTAAAAAACCAGCATTACTAGTAACGTATCCAGATGCGCTGTTTGAGAAAGTGGTAACCCGTAAAGAACTAGATAAAAACACACTAAAAATTAAGGTTGATGATACCATTACCCTAGACTTTTTAAACGAAGTGTTGTTTGAGTATAAGTTTAAACGTGTAGACTTTGTCACCGAACCTGGAGAATTTTCTGTTCGTGGTGGTATTGTAGATGTTTTTTCGTTTTCTAATGATGTACCTTACAGAATAGAATTTTTTGGTGATGAGGTAGATAGTATTAGAACTTTTGATGTAGAAACACAATTATCGACAGATAAAGTCACTAAAATTACCATTGTACCCAATGTAGAAAACAAATTTTTAGACGAAACAAGAGAAAGCTTTTTAAAATATATTGCTACTAAAACTGTAATATTTTCTAAAAACACTGAGCTTTTACATGATAGGTTAGACTCGCTTTACACAAAAGCAGAAGAAGCTTTTACAAAACTTACAGGCGAGCTAAAACACGCACAACCCAATGAGTTGTTTGTAGATTCTAATCAGTTAAAAAAAGAATTTGAGGGGTTTAATGTTATAAGCATTCATCAAACAGCAACAAATGCAGACAAGTCTATTGTTTTTCATTCTAAACCACAGCCGTCTTTTAATAAAAAGTTCGACTTGCTAATTGAAAACTTAGATCAAAATCACGCTAATAACTACACCAATTATATTTTTTGTTCCACAAAACAGCAAGCAAAACGTTTCCATGACATTTTTGACGAAGTAGAACAAGATGTGCATTATCAAACTGTAGTATTGCCTCTTTTTCAAGGTTTTATTTTAGATGATATAAAAGTTGCTTGTTATACAGATCATCAAGTTTTTGAACGTTACCATAAGTTTAACCTTAAAAATGGTTACGCTAAAAAGCAGGCCATTACGCTTAAAGAACTTACCAAATTAGAAATTGGCGATTATGTAACACACATAGATCATGGTGTTGGTAAATTTGGCGGGTTACAGAAAATAGATGTAGAAGGCAAAAAACAAGAGGCTATTAAATTAATGTATAGCGAACGAGATGTGCTGTACGTAAGTATACACTCTTTACACAAAATATCTAAGTTTGCTGGCAAGGACGGTAAACCTCCAAAAATATTTAAACTTGGTTCTGGCGCTTGGAAAAAACTAAAGCAAAAAACAAAAACTAGAGTTAAACAAATTGCGTTTGACCTTATTAAAGTGTACGCCAACCGTAGGCTTAAAAAAGGCTTTAAATACGCTCCAGACACGTATTTACAGCACGAGCTAGAGGCATCTTTTATTTACGAAGATACTCCGGACCAAAGTACGGCTACAGAAGATATTAAAAAAGATATGGAGAGCGATAGACCAATGGACCGTCTTATTTGTGGCGATGTTGGTTTTGGTAAAACGGAAGTTGCCATACGCGCTGCTTTTAAAGCTGTAGATAACGGCAAACAAGTTGCTGTTTTAGTACCTACAACTATATTGGCTTTTCAGCACCAAAAAACATTTGCAGAACGTTTAAAAGATATGCCTATTACGGTAGATTATGTAAACCGATTTAGAACTGCAAAAGAGAAAAGAGAAACCTTAGAACGTTTAGCAGAAGGCAAAGTAGATATTATAATTGGCACACACCAACTGGTAAATAAAAATGTAAAATTTAAAGATCTAGGACTACTTATTGTAGATGAAGAACAAAAATTTGGAGTTGCCGTAAAAGACAAATTAAAGTCTATTAAAGAAAATGTAGATGTACTTACTTTAACTGCAACACCTATACCAAGAACATTGCAATTTAGTTTAATGGCGGCCAGAGATTTATCGGTTATAAACACAGCGCCACCAAACAGATACCCAATAGACAGTCACGTTGTACGCTTTACAGAAGATACTATTAGAGATGCCGTTTCTTACGAGATACAACGAGGCGGACAAGTGTTTTTTATACACAACCGCATAGAGAATATTAAAGAGGTTGCTGGTATGTTACAACGTTTGGTTCCTGATGCTAAAATTGGCATAGGTCACGGACAAATGGAAGGTAAAAAACTAGAGACCTTAATGCTTGCTTTTATGAATGGTGAGTTTGATGTTTTAGTGTCTACCACCATTATAGAAAGTGGTTTAGATGTGCCAAATGCCAACACCATATTTATAAACAATGCCAATAATTTTGGTTTAAGTGATTTACACCAAATGCGTGGTCGTGTTGGACGTAGCAATAAAAAGGCTTTTTGCTACTTTATTACACCTCCTTATGACTCTATGAGTACCGATGCCCGTAAACGTATACAAGCACTAGAACAGTTTACAGAATTGGGTAGCGGGTTTAATATTGCAATGAAAGATTTAGAAATTCGCGGTGCAGGAGATATTTTAGGTGGTGAGCAAAGCGGATTTATTAATGAAATTGGTTTTGATGCCTATCAGAAAATATTAGCCGAAACCGTAGAAGAATTAAAAGAAAACGAGTTTAAAGATTTATACGAAGAAGTAGAAGGTAAAGACAAAGTATTTGTAAAAGAAACTCAGATAGACTCGGATTTTGAACTTTTATTTCCTGATGATTATGTAAATAATGTTACAGAACGATTAAACTTATACACCCAATTAAACCTAATTACAACAGAAGAAGGTTTAGCTAAATTTGAAAAAGAATTGGTAGACCGTTTTGGAGAAATACCTAGTCCGGTTGAAGACTTACTAAACTCGGTTCGTATAAAATGGATTGCTAACAGTATTGGCCTAGAGAAAATAGTACTTAAAAAAGGTAAAATGATTGGGTACTTTATTGCCGACCAACAATCTGGCTTTTACCAAAGTCCAAAATTCACTAAAGTTTTGCAGTTTGTACAAGCCTTTAATTCTATCTGTAAAATGAAAGAAAAAGAGACTAGGACAGGTTTGCGTCTATTATTGGTTTTTGATAAAATTACAACAGTAGAAAAAGCGCTAAAGAGTTTAATCCCTTTTAACGCGAACTAAAAATAATGTATGATGCAAGTTTGGTTCGGTTTTTGAAAATAAACTAAGTAACTAAGCACTAACAATTGCTAAAAAGCAAACTATGAAAAAATTACTACCACTTTTACTTGTCCTTATCACCACAGTTATATCTGCGCAACATACTATTTCTGGTACATTTTCACCTGCCAAAGAGTATACTTGGCTTATTGCATACCAGCTTAAACCTGGAACGCAAGTATATGTTGCAGACACAAAGATAGAAGATGGTAAGTTTAGCATAGAAATGCCAGCAAATGCTGCTCCTGGAACATACAGGTTGGTATATGCAGTACCACAAGAAGAGTTTAATTTTGATATTCTTTATAGTGGTAAAGAAGACATCGTTTTAAATTTTAATGCACAAGATGGTGCAACGTATACAGTATCAGAAGAAAACAAAACACTAAACAGTTACTTTTTAGAAATTAATGCATTACAAAAACAAGTTATAGATTTTTACACCTCTAGTAATACTGACAAAAAAGAGTTAGCTAAATTATATTCTAAAATTGAAAGCATACAAGCCAGATACGAGAATAACGCTAAGAACCTTATTGCTTCTAATTTTATTAAAGCCAACAAGCCATACATTGCTAAAGACTATGAGACTATTTATGATTTTGTAGAAAACAAAAAGAAAAACTATTTTGCCGCTATAGACTTTAAAAATACAAACTTACAAGCATCGTCTTTTTTAACAGACAAGACATTAAACTACGTGTTTACTTCTTTGCCTTTAAATAAGATAACCAAAAGCGCTACAGAGACTATTCTACAACAAAATATAGAAACCGTTGCAAGTAAGCTAGATGGTGTTAAAGAAACATTTAAGTTTAGCTTGTATTACGATTTATGGATTTATGCTGCTAGTGCACAGTATGATAAAACATCTGATTTTATCTATGCTAATTATCTAAAAAAACTAGGGAACATTACCAATAATCAAGAACTTATAAAAAGTATAGAAGCGCATTCTAGGTTAAGAATTGGTTCCAATGCACCAGAAATTACTTGGAACAATGACAAAAACAGCCTAAGTAAATTAGAAGCTGCAGATAATTATGTCGTTATTTTCTGGAGCAGTACTTGTTCTCATTGTTTAAAAGAATTACCGGAGTTAAACAAGGTAATGAAAGAGTATCCTAATGTAAAGGTGCTTGCTGTTGGTTTAGAAGACGAGTACAATTACTGGGATACAGAATCTGCTAAGCTGGGTAACTTTACGCACGCATTAGCTTTAGGCAAATGGGATAGTAAATATGCAGATTTATACAACGTATCTGCTACACCAACCTATTACATTCTGGACAAGGATAAAAAAATTGTGAATAAACCAGAAACCTACAAAGACGTTATTGCCTATTTAAAAAAATAAGCAAAGAATCATCTTTTAAAAATTTAGATCTTATAAAGCCTTTAGATCTTTTATAGTTTTAAAGGCTACATCTACCTGCTCATCATTTACTAAAATAGTAAACTCATTTGTAGTAGAAATAACTTCATATAAAACAATACCTTCCCAAGCTAAACGCTGAAATATAAAATAGTAAATACCAGGTACAGAAACATTCTCTGCTGGCAACTTTACAGTTATAGAAGACAAGTTTTCTGCTTTTTGCGTACATCTTTCGTGCTTAAACAACTCTTCAACCGTAGCGTCTAGTGAATTATTTACAACAATATTTAATTCATTTACACCTCTAGAAGACGTATAAAAAATATCCTTGTTTTTATTTACTTCGCGCAATAAGTTTGTTTGGTTATCTAAAATAGAATCTGATACTAAAAAAGTAAAATCTGTTAATGAAGAACGCACAGTAATTTCACCTATATTTTTAAGAACCTTTATTATTTTGTGTGTAGCTCTAAATTCAAGATCGTCAGACAATCTTTTTAAAGCCATAACTATAGCTCCGTTTCTAATGTCTTTACCTAATTCAGATTCAATTTCTGGCTTAATTATTCTAGATAAAGAAGTTAAGTTAATAATACTCTGTGCTAAAGCGCTTTGCAGAAAAGGTTTCTTTTTAATGTACTCTTCTACTACTGATGATATTGTTTTCATCTCGTTAGTGGGGTTTGGTTAAACGTTTTGGTTGTTTGCCTTTAATTTAGTTAAAAAAATATTCTTATTCGACCTAATAGAATGAAAAATATTTTTTGAAAGCTCAAAAATAACAAATTGTTTTAAATATAACAATCCTAAATTATTAAAAATACCCGCTATAGATTTCAAAAATGATAAAAAGCGTCTTTTAAATGCTCAATTTTTAAACTATCATCATTTTTAAGAACTGTGATAATATCAAAACGTACATCTACATCTAAATCATACTCAGTTACATAGTGATCTGCAGCCAACACTAAAAGTTTAATTTTTTTAGCTGTAACAGTTTCGGCTATGTACTGTAAAGCATCACTTCTTCTAGATTTTACCTCAACAATTGCCAAAGTGTTATTTAGTTGTGCAATTATATCTACCTCAGCTTTTAAATACCTGTAATTTATATGTCTTATGGTGTATCCATTTTTCTCTAAATGCTGTATAGCAAGGTGTTCTCCTTCTTTTCCAAATTCGTTATGAGCTCCCACTTTAAAAGTTTAACTAACAAAATACGGTATTTCATCGAAAAATAATGCTTTTCATCATCTAAAATTGCAAATTGTACGTAGGTAATAAAGTTAACTATGTTAAAATTTTTAACCATAAATATACTGTGCGCTAAATTTTAGCGTTAAAAGTTAACACACGACCTAATAACCAATAATACTAATGCAACAATAATTATGGCATATTTTGTGAATTGCAACACTGCATCGCTAAACCCCATAGGTGGTTCACTAGACAAACAAAAAGCAGAACACCTTTACAGAAGATTAGGTTTTAGTGCCTCTGTTGACACTATAAATGCTGCTATTGGACAACCAATATCCGCATATATAGACAACTTAATAGCCCAGGCAGTTAGTATGCCAGAAATTGCTGCTCCTGTTTGGGGCAATTGGACGGGCGCAGATTATCCTGAGGATAGTGATGATAGAAATCCTATATTAAATCAGCAAAAAAACGAATTTTACAATTTATATATATCAAGTTTAGTAACCAATAATCTTAGAGACCGTTTAAGTTTCTTTTGGAGCAATCATTTTGTTACAGAATACAGAAACTATAGAGCAGCTCCTCTATTATATCGTTATGTAGATTGTTTACAACGTAACTCTATTGGCAACTTTAAAACATTTGTTAGTGAAATAGGACTAACAGATGCTATGTTGTATTATCTAGATGGTGTTTACAACAATGGTAACAATCCCAATGAAAATTACGGTCGTGAATTATACGAACTGTTTACGTTGGGCGAAGGAAACAACTATACCGAAGAAGATATTATAGAAACAGCAAGGGCACTTACGGGATACGTAGAAAGAGGTGATGAAAGTTATACTCCAATTACGTTTAACCCAGAAAAGCATGATGCTGAGAGTAAAACTATATTAGGCCAAACTGCTAATTTTGATTATGATGGTGTTATAGATAATCTATTTACACAAAGACCAAATGAGATTAGCTGGTTTATCTGTAAAAAGCTTTATGAATTCTTTGTGCATCCAGATTCAGATGATGCAACAGGCAGTAACGCAGAGGAAATAATACAAGGCTTAGCTGCTACTTTTAGAGCTAATGATTTTGAAATTGCACCTGTATTAGCCCAACTTTTTAAAAGTGAACACTTTTTTGACGAAGAAGCTATTGGTGTTATTATTAAGAGTCCGTTTGACATTTATATAAATCTAATAAACGAAACAAAGTTTTCTTACGATGATGATACCATTGCTAGTATTGAAAACATTTGTAGATTAATAGGTCAAGAACTATTTAACCCTCCAGGAGTAGAAGGCTGGTACAGAGACAGAACTTGGATTAACACCAATTTTATGATTGGCCGTTGGTTATCATCAGAGTTGTTTTTACAAAATGCTTTTAATGCCGACTCTGAACAATTTAGAACTTTTGCTCTAGACGCTACAGGTCCAACTGGTATGACTACAAATGACCCTGACGAAGTAAGCAAGGCAATTTTAGACAAACTATTACCTAAAGGTATTGCAGATGATGAATTACAAAATGCATATGATGTATTTAGGAGTGATGTTCCAGAACAATATTATATTGGTGGAATAGATGGCTCATGGAGTCTTTATTATCCAGGAGCAGAAAACCAAGTATATTTATTATTACTACACATTGTTAGACAACCAGAATTTCAATTAAAATAACCATTTATTATGTGCAACACAAATTCTAACGTACACCATGCAGACAAAGAGGCTCATGACTTAGAGCATAAAAAATGGAACAGGCGTTCTTTTTTACAAGCAATGGGTATGGTTGGTTCTGGATCTATGCTACTAGGTAGTAATGTGCTTAACGCTTCGGCTAAATCGCCTTTAGCAACAGCAATAGCAGATGCAGAATCAGACGGAAAAATATTAATATTAATAAGACTTGCAGGTGGTAATGACGGTTTAAGTACTGTTATACCAATAGAGCAGTACGATACGTATGCCAATGCAAGACCAAACATATATATACCAGAGAGTAAAGTATTAAAACTTACAGATAATTTTGGAGTTCCTTCTTATATGACCTCGTTAGAGCGTATGTGGGGAGAAGGACAATTTAAAGCTGTACACGGTGTAGGTTACGAAGGACAAAGTCTTTCTCACTTTACAGGTTCAGATATTTTTGCAAATACTGATCCAGAAAACACTACAGGTTTTACTGGTGAAAGAACAGGTTGGATGGGTAGACATTTTGAAGATTGTTTCCCTGATTATTTAATGAATCCACCAGAAGCTCCTGCAGCTATACAAATAGGTCAATATGGCAGTTTAGTTTTTGAAGGTGAAGAAACAAATTATGCCTTTGTAACTAGTAATATAGATCAATTAGAGAAAATTGCAGAAACTGGGGATAATTTTTCATTAGACCCTACTCTGTTTGATGGCTGTATGTACGATGATCAACTTAGATTCTTAAGAGGTGTAGCAAATACCACTTATGAATATTCTGGTAAAATACATGAAGCATACAAACGTGGTGAAGCATTAGGTTGTGGTATAGAGTACCAAGACAACAGTTTTGCTAAACAATTAGCAGTTTTAGCTAAGCTTATAAAAGGTAACTTAGGTACAAAAGTATATATGATTTCTATGGGTGGTTTTGACACGCACGGAAATCAGCCATTGGCACACGAAAAATTAATGACCAACTTATCTGTTGCTGTAAGCGATTTCTACCAAGATTTAGCCTGTACAGAACAAGATGATAAAGTTTTAAGTATGACGTTCTCTGAATTTGGACGTAGAATATATGAAAACGGTTCTAATGGTACAGATCATGGTAAAGCTAGCCCTACGCTATTTTTTGGTTCCGCATTAAACGGTAGCGCCTTTATTGGCGATCACCCATCTTTAGAAGATCCTGACGGAAGAGGAAATTTAGAGTACACAATGGATTTTAGAGACTTATACGGTACTGTTTTAGCAGAATGGTTATGTGTACCAAGAGAAGCTGTAGAAAGGCATTTACTTGGACGTACTTACACTCCTGTTAATTTAGGATTTAGCTGTAGCGGAGAAGATTTTCCTGATATTGCTATAGATGATGAAAACCCTGTTTTACCTGGACCAGGTGGTACAGATCCAACAGACCCTACAGATCCTGAGCCAATACCAGAAAATGTTATTGTACATAAACCATATTACCCAACAAAAGGAAATCCTTCTATTCATTTAGAGATGCCTTTTACTGCGCACGTAGACATACAGATTTACAATATATTAGGTCAGAACCTAGGTACTGTTTACAACGCTATGACTACAGAGGGGCAACAAGAAATTAACATTAGAGAACGTTTACCTGTAAACCTTGCTACTGGTAAATATATTTATAGAATAAGTGTTCAAAATCAGAAAATGAGCAAATCTGTAATGGTATCCTAATTAGATAGCATTACTATATAACACAACTAAAAACACCTAGTACTTTTTGTATTGGGTGTTTTTTTATGCCAACTTAGAGTTGTTCTTTTTTGTCTTAAAACTTAATTCCTTTTTTACTCTATAATTTTTGTCTTTATACACTCTAGTTACATCATCTTCAATTTTAGAGTTCTCTTCAACTTTAGAATTATCTTCAATTGCATCTAATTTTACCGACTTTAAAATGTCTTTATGTACTGGTTTACCACTCATAACTTTATGTTTTTATACTATAACAACTAAAAAATAACTCATATATTTTAAATTATCGTTGTTCTACACCCCTTTTTCAAACAAAATTGACAATACCTCCTTTATTTATTTCATTCTTTTTCTTTAGAACTGCGCTCTAAAATGTATTTTTGCAGCTTAATTCAATTTAAATGGCACAGGAAACTAAAACACCAAGCAGATATACAATTACAGCGGCATTACCCTATACAAACGGACCAATACATATTGGCCATTTGGCAGGCGTTTATGTTCCTGCAGATATTTATGCGCGTTATTTAAGAGGCACAAACAAAGATGTTGCTTTTGTTTGTGGTAGTGATGAGCACGGTGTTGCCATTTCTATGAAAGCAAAAAAAGAAGGTATTACACCTAAAGAGGTTATAGATAAGTATCATGCAATTATAAAACAATCTTTCTTAGATTTTGGAATTACGTTTGATAATTACTCCCGTACCTCTGCAAAAGTACACCATGATACAGCTTCTGAATTTTTTAAGAATTTGTATGATAAAGGTGACTTTATAGAAGAAACAACAGAGCAGTTATATGATGCCGATGCTAAACAATTTTTGGCAGATAGATTTGTAATTGGTACCTGCCCTAAATGTGGTCATGAAGAAGCTTATGGTGATCAGTGCGAAAATTGTGGCTCTACTTTAAATGCTACCGAATTAATAAATCCAAAATCTACTATCTCTGGTGCTGTACCATCTTTAAAGGAAACAAAGCACTGGTTTTTACCTTTAGATAGATATGAAGATTTTTTAAAGGAGTGGATTCTTGAAGGTCATAAAAACGATTGGAAACCTAATGTGTACGGACAATGTAAATCTTGGATAGACGACGGTTTAAAACCACGTGCTGTAACCAGAGATTTAGATTGGGGAATTCCTGTTCCTGTTCCTGGAGGAGAAGGCAAAGTTTTATATGTTTGGTTTGATGCGCCTATTGGCTACATCTCATCTACAAAAGAATGGGCTGCTAGAGAAGGTAAAGACTGGGAACCTTATTGGAAAGATAAGAATACAAAAATGCTTCATTTTATTGGTAAAGATAATATAGTGTTTCACTGTATAATTTTTCCTAGTATGCTAAAAGCACACGGAGACTTTATTCTACCTGAAAACGTACCTGCAAATGAGTTTTTAAATTTAGAAGGTAATAAATTATCGACCTCTAAAAATTGGGCTGTTTGGTTGCATGAGTATTTAGAAGATTTTCCAGATATGCAAGATGTTTTGCGTTATACACTAACTGCAAATGCTCCAGAAACTAAGGATAACGATTTTACTTGGAAAGATTTTCAGGCACGTAACAACAATGAGTTGGTTGCTATTTTTGGTAACTTTATAAATAGAGTTGTTGTATTAACAAACAAATATTACGAAGGTGTTTTACCTACACCTGCTGCATTTACAGATATAGACAAGGCTACCTTAGCTGAGGTTAAAAAATACCCAGAAATAATTTCTAGTTCTTTAGAACGCTATAGATTTAGAGAAGCCGGACAAGAATTGATGAATCTTGCTAGACTTGGTAACAAGTACTTGGCAGACGAAGAACCTTGGAAAGTAATAAAACAAGATGAAGAACGTGTAAAAACTATAATGTATGTTGCTTTGCAAATTGCATCTGCTTTAGCCGTTTTAAGTGAGCCTTTTTTACCGTTTACTTCAACTAAATTAAAAAGTATTTTAAACATAGACGCATCAGACACAACTGTACAATGGAATACTGTTGCTACACTAGATGTGTTATTACCTGCTGGCCACACTATAAATAAGGCTGAGCTTTTATTTAGAAAGGTTGAAGACCAAGAAATTGAAGCACAATTAGCAAAATTAGAGGCTACTAAAAAAGCAAACTTACAGATGAACAAAGAGGTTACACCACAAAAAGACACTATTACTTTTGACGATTTTACAAAGTTAGATATGCGTGTTGGTACTATTATAGAAGCCGAAAAAATGCCAAAAGCTAAAAAGTTATTGGTTTTAAAGGTAGATACTGGTTTAGATACACGTACTATAGTTTCTGGTATAGCAGAAAGCTTTACTCCAGAAGAAATTGTAGGTAAAAAAGTAACTGTATTGGTAAACCTAGCTCCAAGAGCTTTACGTGGTGTAGAAAGTGAAGGAATGATTTTGATGACAGAAAATGCGGACGGAAAATTAGTTTTTGTGAACCCAGATGAAGATGGTGTAAATAGTGGCGAAACAATAAATTAATTTGTAATTTTATAAAAAGCAGAAAAAATATGTTATCAAAAAATATAGAAAAAGCACTTAACGATCAGATAAAAATAGAAGCAGAATCTTCTCAGATTTATTTAGCAATGGCTTGTTGGGCAGAAGTTAAAGGTCTAGAAGGTGTTGCTGGTTTTATGTACGACCAGTCTAATGAAGAGCGCGACCATATGCTTAAACTAATAAAGTTTGTAAACGAACGTGGCGGACACGCACAAATATCTGAGCTTGCTGCACCTAACGTTACATTTACTTCTTTTAAAGAAATGTTCGAAAAATTATTTGACCACGAAGTGTTTGTATCTAATAGTATTAACGAACTAGTACACATTAGCCTACAAGAAAAAGATTATGCTACACATAACTTTTTACAATGGTACGTATCTGAACAAATTGAAGAAGAAGCTATGGCACGTACTATTCTAGATAAAATAAACCTTATTGGTGATGATAAAGGTGGTTTGTATTTGTTTGATAGAGATATACAGCAAATAAGCATTTCTACAGCGTCTACAGAAAACCCACAATAAGTTTAACATAATAATCTTATTTAGATTAATTTAAAATAACTACTTTTGCCTTACTATTTTTAGGCATAAGTAGTTATGGGCAAAAAAAAGGATAAGAAAAAAGAGAAAAAGGCATTAAAAAAATTACAAAAGGCTACTCCTAAAGTCGCCAATAAAGTAAAAAGTAAATGCTGTGATAAATACAAGAAATCTGAAAACAAGCGTTGTAAGAAATGCCCTTGTTTTGATTTGCTTAAAAAAGTGGCATAAAGCTATGCATTTTATCTAATTTACCTTTTTATTTACATACAATTACTACTTCTTCAAGTATCTTTACCTTAAAATTAGACATCATTTTATATGCATTACTTTTTATTGCGTATGAGTTACGTTATGGTCTGGTTTTTGATTTATTTCGTATATACACAAAACAATTAAATATTATGAAACAATTAATAGTACTACTATTTGCAGTAAGTTTAGTTTCTTGCGGAGCATCTAAAACCGTTAGAACATCTAAAAAAGTAATTAAAGGAGAATGGACACTTAGCAACATTTCTTATAGTGAAGCAGGCACATATAATGTAACTCTTTTAAACGATGTATCTAAAGATTGTTTTGAGGGTAGTAACTGGTCTTTTATCCCAAACAATAATACTGGTAAATACAGCATAAACAATGCTAGTTGCCCAACAGGAGAGCGCGACTTTATTTTTACGATTCAAGAAATTGATGAAACTACAGGCTTATACGATTTTTTACTTAAGCCAACAGATGCTAAAGGTAAAAGTCAAAACAATGTTGGTTTTAGATTATCACTTACATTATTAACAGAGTCTAATATGACCTGGTCACAGACTTTATCTGTAGATGGCAAACCATTTACAATTACAATGAACTTTACTAAAGGAGACTGGTAGTAAACACATTAAACATTAACTATATAAAATAAACATATGAAAACTACATTAAAAAAAATAGCAACTGGTGCATTTGCACTAGTATTAATTGCAAGTTTTACAAACTGTAAAGCAGTACAAAACGCAAACAACAAACAAAAAGGAGCTGCTATTGGTGCTGCTGGTGGCGCACTTTTAGGTGCTATACTTGGTAACAACATTGGTAAAGGCGGTAACAGCGAATTAGGTGCTGTAATTGGTGGTGTTGTTGGTGGTGGTGCTGGTGTACTTATTGGTAACAGAATGGACAAACAGGCTCAAGAAATTGAAAATGAAATTCCAGGAGCTCAAGTAGAACGTGTAGATAACGGTATTGTTATTACTTTTGATGAGAACAGTGGTGTATTTTTTGACACAGCTAAATACAATGTAAATACAGCTTCTAAAGCATCTTTAGATAAATTAGCAAATGTATTTAATGAGTATCCAGATACAAACATATTAGTAGTAGGCCACACAGATAGTTCTGGTGCTGCAGATTACAACATGACATTGTCTAAAAACAGAGCAAATGCGGTAACAAATTACCTAGAAGGTAAAGGTTTAGCTGCTAGTAGATTTACAACTCAGTGGTTTGGAGAAGAGCAACCAACTAATGACAATACTACTGCAGAAGGTAGAGCAAAAAACAGAAGAGTTAACGTTGCTATTTTACCAAATGAAAAAATGATAAATGATGCTAAAATGCAGTCTGGCGAAAACTAGAAAATTTATAGCATAGAAATTCGATTTAATCAATTGAGTTAAATATATTAGAGACCTTATAAAACTAAATTTATAAGGTCTTTTTTAATGATAAAATATATACTTAAACACACGCAGTTACCAGAACTAAGTGTAAAAAATACTATAGAGCTTTTAGATCAAGATTGCACCATACCTTTTATATCTAGATACCGTAAAGAAAAAACCGGAAATTTAGACGAGGTTCAAATTGGTGATATTGTTACCTACAAAGCTCAGTTTGAAGCTTTAGAAAAAAGAAAAACTGCCATTGCTAAGGCAATGCAAGAACAAGGAGTGCTAACTCCAGAGCTCCAAGCTAAAATTACCGCTACAGACAACCTTACTACCTTAGAAGATATTTACCTTCCGTTTAAGAAAAAGCGTAAGACAAAAGCTGAAACCGCTATTAAAAACGGTTTAGAGCCTTTGGCTAAAATAATAATGGCACAACGCAATGACGAAATTGAATTTACTGCTTCTAAATATTTAAATGATGTTATTGTTAATGAAGATTTGGCTTTAGAAGGAGCCAGACATATTATTTCTGAATGGATTAATGAGCGTAGCGATATTAGAAACGGTATACGTTATCAGCTTGAAAATTACGCCCTAATTACCACCAAAGTTATTGGCACTAAAAAAGATGACGAAAAAGCGCAAAAATTTAGAGATTATTTTGATTGGAGTGAGGCTTTAAAACGATCTCCTTCACACAGATTACTAGCTATTTTAAGAGCAGAGAAAGAAGGTTTTATTCGTGTTAAAATAGAAATAGATAATGATAGAGCTTTAGATAAAATTGAAAGTAGAATTATAAAAAACAACAATGCTTGTGGCAAACAAATAGAACTTGCCATACAAGATGCATACAAAAGGCTACTACTACCCTCTTTGTCTAACGAGCTTTTAAAAAATGCTAAAGAAAAGGCAGATACAGAAGCAATAGCTGTGTTTTCTAAAAATTTAAAACAATTACTATTAGGTTCTCCTTTAGGCGAAAAAAGAATATTAGCCTTAGATCCTGGTTTTAGAACAGGTTGTAAATTGGTTTGTTTAGACGCACAAGGAGATTTGTTGCATAACGAAACCATTTATCCGCATGCACCACAAAACAAAAGTACAGAAGCAATTAAAAAAATCAGCTCTTTAGTAGATGCTTATAAAATTGAAGCCATAGCAATTGGGAACGGTACTGCATCTAGAGAGACCGAACAATTGGTTAAACGCATACAATTTAAAAACCCATTAGAAGTTTTTGTGGTTAGCGAAGCAGGCGCATCTATATACTCGGCTTCTAAAATTGCTAGAGACGAGTTCCCAGATTATGATGTTACCGTACGTGGTTCTGTTTCTATTGGCCGTAGACTGGCAGACCCGTTAGCAGAATTGGTTAAAATAGATGCAAAATCTATAGGTGTTGGGCAATACCAACATGATGTAGACCAAACTAAACTAAAACAATCTTTAGATACTGTTGTAGAAAGTTGCGTAAACGCAGTTGGTGTAAACGTAAACACAGCAAGTACTTCTTTATTAAGTTATGTATCTGGAATTGGACCAAAATTAGCCGAAAACATAGTAAACTACAGAAACGAAAATGGTGCTTTTACAAGCAGAACAGCTATAAAAAAAGTACCGCGTTTGGGCGGAAAAGCATTTGAGCAAGGTGCTGCCTTTTTACGAATTAAAAATGCAAAGAACCCGTTAGACGATTCTGCCGTGCATCCAGAAAGTTATAGCATTATAGAGCAAATAACAAAAGATTTAAAAATATCTATTCAAGATTTAATTGGTAACAAAGAAGCCTTACAAAAAGTAAATCTAGAAAAATATTGCACAGATACTATTGGTTTACCCACATTAAAAGATATTGTAAAAGAACTAGAAAAGCCTGGCTTAGATATTAGAGAAAAAGCTAAAGTATTTTCTTTTAATCAAGATATACGATCTATAACAGACCTTGTTCCTGGGCAATTACTACCTGGTATTGTAAATAACATTACAAATTTTGGTTGCTTTGTAGATGTTGGCATTAAAGAAAGTGGCTTAATACATATTTCTAATATGTCTACTACTTTTGTAAAAGATGTAAACGAGCACGTTAGTTTACAACAACAAATTATTGTAAAAGTTTTAGAGGTAGATGTTGCACGTAAGCGCATACAACTAGCTTTACACAAAAATATGTAATACAAAAAAGGCTTTCTAGTTTAACCCAGAAAGCCTTTTTATTTAGTTAGTGTTTATGTAATTATTATCCTTTACCAAGCATTAAAATCTCGTTACAATTAATTTCTGTAGTGTATTTTTTTTCTCCTTCTTTGGTCTCGTAAGATCTATTTACCAATTTGCCCTCTAAGGCAATTTCTTTTCCTTTAGTTAAATAGTTCTCTACAATTTCTGCGGTTTTACCCCAAGCAACAACATTGTGCCATTGGGTATCTGTTACTTTTTCGCCAGCAGCGTTTTTATACGTCTCGTTTGTAGCTACAGAAAAGCGTGCAAGTTTTTTACCACCATCTAAGTTCATAATTTCTGGGTCGTTACCTAAGTTCCCAATTAACTGTACTCTGTTTCTAAGTGCGTTCATACTATGTGTGTTTTAATGTTTAACAGTTACTACTACCAAAGCACTATTGCAATGGCACTGCAAACCTAAAACCGCAACCAAACTTTATACGGTTACAAAGTGCTTACTTTCGGTTGTAAATGTTTGTAGTCGCTTAAAAATGATAAAATACCTACAAACAAAAGTACAAAATGGGTTTATTTTAGTGCATTTTATACATAAAATTGGGCTAATTACACATTTCCGTAATTGTAGTACAGAAAATAATTATAAATTGTGAGAAAAATAGCAACCAAACAAACAACTAGAATTGTAAAACCTGCGTTTACTTAGCCATATATGTGGAATAAACGCAATAAAATGAGGTTACTGACTAGTTGTAAGCAATTTAAAATCATATGAATAGGATTCAGAAAACCCTAATAATTGGATTTTTAATAATTTCTGGATTTATAGTTTTCAGAATTTTTTTAATGGGCTATTACTATGATTTTCTTGAATATTGGACTTTGAGAGATAAGATAGTCTGGACCGAATCAAATAAATTGAGTTGGGAGGATTTCTCAAATACTATAGATAAAGAAGGGCTTTATGCTAAAGTCGGACTTTCATCCCGCTACAATGTAGACGACCCCATTTTATTTAGGTCCAAAACAGTTTTTATACCTAAAGAATCATATGTATCTGATACCTCCGACAGTTTTAATCTTAGAGTCTCACAAGCCAAATTTGACCTTCTAGAAATCTACCGGAGGCAAATGGCAAGAGAAGTAGATAGCCTAAGAGCTGGAAGTGTTGATTATTATAAACCCTCGGATTTTAAAAAAATGAACGAAAGATATTATGATTTGTTTGAATCGGAATGGGAAGGATTTAGAAATGCGGAAAATGAATCTGATTACCTAGAGAAGATTGAGAAGAAAATCCAACTCGAGTTGAAATAAAAACTGCTCACAACAAAACCTAAACGTAATGCGGACTTTAGGTCAAAATCGAAAGGTCTGTGTATATTTATAAAGTCGCTAAATCTTATGGATTTAGCTTGAGACAAGAAAAAATAAACCTAAACAATAAGCTTTAGCTTCGTGCGAAGACGGAAACGAAAAGTTTCCTTGCCTCCGCACTACGCTTAGCCTAGCCGTTGGCAAACATTTAAAAGAAAAAAAACACTATGGAAATAAAAGAATTTACAAGCTTATTAGAAACTCCAGTCAATACACTTTTAAAATCAATTGGAAGCGAATTAAAACAAGTTGCGAAAAATAGAATACTGGAATATCAAGCTAGTGAATTCAAAAGAAATTATTTTACAAAAACATTATTACATAGGTCCGAACCAATTAAATTAACCGAATTTTATCAGCCCTTACATATAGCTCAACAGAAAGATATTAGGAAAATTCCTTCTAAAATAAAGAAAATCCCAACTGAAGACGTTTCCAAATTATTCAAAAAATCAAATTACATAACTCTCATTGGAAATGCAGGAAGTGGGAAAAGCACAATAGTAAAATATCTTTTCATAAACGCTGTTCAATCAGGTTATAAAATACCTATCAAAATAGAACTGAGATATTTAAATGAATATAAACATTCATTTACTGATTACATCTATAATGAAATATTTCTCTTTCACAAGCTTGGATTTACTTCTCAAATAATAGACAGGTTACTTGGAGCAGAATCATTTGTTTTCTTTTTTGATGGTTATGATGAGATAAGTTCAAGTAAAAAGGAAAAAATTACACAGGAGATTGACCAATTCGTGAGTAGATTTCCCAAAAATGCTTACTTAATCACGTCACGTCCTTATACAAACATTGACACACTACCTTTATTTTCTAACTATACCGTTTGCGATTTAGATGAAAAAGAAATCCCGGCGTTCGTTAAAAAACAAATATCCAATAGTGAGGAAGAATTAGCAGAAAAAATAATTAAAGCTATTAGCCAAATAGATAATAGGTCCTATCGGACATTTTTAAGTAACCCCCTTCTCCTTTCAATGTTCATTTTAACTTTTCAATCTTACTCTGAAATACCTAAAAAAAGAAGCGATTTTTACAAGCAGGTTTTTGATACTCTTTATTCTGTTCATGATAGTGTTTCTAAACTTTCCTATGTTAGAGAAAAAATATCTGGTTTACCTAAAGATGGTTTTGAAGATATTTTGAGATTATTTAGTTTCATTTCCTTTTTTGAAGAAAAATTTATTTTTCAAGTTAAATATTTAGAGCAAAAATTAAATATCATAAAAGAAAAAAAGAAAAACTTAAAATTTGATAATGAAAATCTCATTGAAGATTTACAGGTAGCTATCGGGATTTTAAACAAAGAGGGACTTGATTATACTTTCCCTCATAGGTCATTGCAAGAATATTTTTCTGCAAACTATATTAGTAATTTAAGTGACCAAAATAAAGAGTTGATTTTTAAAAAAATAAAATCAATCATAGAAAAGGAATATTTTTATCTTATAAACAATCATCATTTTCTTGCCTTATTAGGGGAACAGGATTACAATTCAATGATGAAATTAGTTGCTATTCCAATTTTAGAATCGATATTCAAAAATCTTGATTCAAGCAAAGAATTTGATATAAATCAAAAATACGATATCGTATGTAAAACATTCTTGATAACGGCAGACTTGATGCAACCAGGATTACGCAAAGAATTAATTCATGATGAATTTTGCGATAAAAATAGACCTAAAATCATATTAATTGGCGAAAATACAAACACGTTTGTGTTTCCAAAATCAAAAGACGAAGAAATAGTGACTAAAAAAAGTGTCGATAAATCAATAGAGTTAATTAAAAAAAGAGGTCAATTTTGGATAGAAAATATTAAAAAAAATATTGCAGAACAAGAACAAAGCGATGCAGATATAATTGATATAATATAAAAACGTTTGCCAACAATGCCTAAACGTAATGCGGACTTTAGGGTGAAAACGAAAGGTCTGTGTATATTTATGAAGTCGCTAAATCTTTGGGATTTAGCTTTGGACAAGAAAAAAATAAATCAAAACCAAAAGCTTTAGCTTCGTGCAAAACCGAAAGTAAATGTTTATCAACTGCCCTACGTTTCTTATACTTAACGTTAGCATTAATTACGTAAATGAAAATAATACGTTTATTATTTATTCTGAGTGCAATTGGAATGGGATATGTGAGTTATAAACTTCACTCTGAAGATAATTACTCCACTGCTTCGGAGAAAATCAAAATTCTCCTTTCCGAAAACAAAATAAAAGTTGAAGGAAAAAATGAATTAATAAAAGATTTGGAAAACGAAATCCAAAAAGTTGAAGAGCGCAATAGAGTTGTTTATATCCTTGATGCTACAATTTTAGTTTTTATAACTGGACTATATTTCCTTACCCCTAAAAAAGAAAACTAATGCTAACAAAACCTATAAAAAATGCGGGTTTTGGTGCTTAACCCAAAGTTTAGAACTTTTAATCAAGTCCGCCAAATCTTTGGATTTGGCTTTAGAACAAAAAAGATAAAACAAAATAAAAAGATTTGGCTAAGTGCTTAGTCAGAAATTCATTACTTTTAATTCCCGTACTAACCATAGCCTAAACGTTGCCCACAATATGAAAAAACTACCTGCAATCATAGTCCTACTAATTTCAAACTTTTGTTTTAGTCAATTAAAATCAGTAATTATTGACAGTGAAACGAAAGAAAAAATACCTTATGTAAATATTTGGGTGGAAAATGAAAACATTGGAACAACATCAAACGAAAATGGAGAATTTGAATTGGAAATTGATGACACTAAAATCATTCTGTTTTCTGCAATCGGATTTGAAACAAAAAAAATATCATCCGATTCGATAAAAAATATTTTAGAGTTAAAACCATTAATAACTGAATTAGACGAAATTATTATCAATTCTAAAAAATCATCTCAAGAGTTGACAATTGGAGAGTTTAAAAAATCTAAAATCAATACTTATTTCGCTTGCGGAAAACAGCCTTGGATTTCAGCTAAATTTTTTGCCTATAACGAAAAATATGAAAGAACGCCTTATCTTAAAAAGTTAAGAATATTGACAAATAGTGACGTCAAAAATTCAAAGTTTAATATTAGACTTTATGGAGTAAATGTAAATGGAGAACCTGAAAATTATATTTATAATGAAAATATAATTGGAATAGCTAAAAAAGGAAAAAAAACAACGGAAATTGACCTTTCCGAATTAAATATAGAATTTCCCAACAAAGGTTTTTTTGTTGCGATTGAATGGCTGATAATAGAAGAAAACAAACACGAATATAACTATACAATGGAAGGCTCAAGGAAAAAATTAATTGGAACTTCTTACGAACCTGCAATTGGAACTGTTCCTACTGAAACTAATGAAAATAGTTGGAGATTAAATCAAGGGAAATGGAGAAAAGCCTGGAAAAACAATAATAAAGCTATGAGAAAATATAGAAATAAATATAATCAGTTAGCAATTGAATTGACATTAACAAATTAAAATACTGTGGGCAACACGGTGTATAAAACATAGCTAATAAGTGCTAGACCGGAAGGTTTGTGTATATTTAGAAAGTCCGCCAAATTTTTAATTTGGCTTTTAAAAAAGAGAAAAATTAAAAGCAAAACATAAAAATTAGGCTCTGTGTTAATCCGAAAATCTAGTGTCTTTTTTCACGCTACGTTTCATACACTAACCGTTACCAAACATTATGAAAAGCAATTTTAACTATGTCATTATAATTATTATTGGATTAATAATAGCTGGAGCATCGTTTGCTTCCTCAATTTTGACGGAGAATATAAACGCTGGAATATGGCTTGACAGGGGTTTGTGGATAGGAGAAATTGCTGGAATCTTTATGTTACTGTTGAATGGAACATTTATAAAAACCAAATACTTCAGAGTTATAAAAGGTATAATGGCTCTTATAATGATAGGAGCATTATTAAAAATTTTACATTGGGAATTTCAATTTATAACTGGTAATCTGATATTAATAGTTGGATTTATAGGAATAATGACAACATACTTTTTTAGCTTCTTGAATAAGCCAATTAAAAAGCGACTTGATTATTTGAAACTTGCCTGGGTAATTACACGATATACTGTAGGGGTTTTAATCTTTTTGCATATAATTCATCGAGATTATCAAGTGATTGCATCAATAATTATGTGGGCTGCTATATTTGATTATTTAATAGCAGAAAAGAAGAAAGGAAGACTCTTTGAATAAATAACGTTTGGTAACAGAACCTAAAATTAATACGGTGACTTGGTGTTTAATCGAAAAGCTTGTGTAATTTTATAAGGTCGTCAAATCTGTTTGATTTGACATTTTAAAAAACAAAAAAATAAACGCAAACAAAAAGCTTTGTCTTAGCGCGAAGACGGAAACGAAAAGTTTCCTTACTACCGCACTACGCTTAGCCTAGACGTTGTAAAACATTTGAGAAATAAAATCTACATACTATTAATTTTGATAACATTTAGCTGTTCTGAGTCTAAAGAGAAAGAAACTGAACGGATTGAAATGCGGAATTTAACAGTTTTTGAACTTGACTCTTTAATCTATGAATCTGAATACGAATTGACAATTCGGGAAAAAGATAGTGTCATAACATATAGTTACAGAAACAAAACTGACCCGAATAAAAACAAAGGCTTTCGGTACTTAAAAAATTCTGACCTCCTTTTTGCTGGACCATCTGAATTTTATCAAATAGACTCAGATAAATTTCCAGTAATTTTTGGTTTTGAATTATATCATTCTGACCCAACAATAATGGATGCAATGGGACCGGTAATATTTAATAAGGAATATGGCGTTCTGGGATTTGATAATGGTATGCTTACACAATACTATTTCACCAATGGAAAAACAGACGATATAGAATTACCGATTTTATATAAGGGAGAAAGTGCTGAATCAAATTTAGAGGGTATTTGGGAATCAAAGAACTCAACTTCTTATAGTAAAATTCATTTTTATAAAAATAACGTTTGGAAACGCACTTTTATAAATTATGAGAAAGACACTATTACTGAAAAAGGCAAGTTTACAATGGCCAAAGATAGTGCTATATTCTTCCGCTATTTTGGTTCACAGCATTGGCCAAGTATGGACACTATAAACGATTATAAAACGTCCATCGGCAGTTTCGTTCTCTTTTTAAATTCAAAGAATGAATTAATCGATAATCAAGAGGATTATAAAAAGATATATATCAAGACGGAATAAAACGTGTTACAACAACACCTATAAACAATACGGGTTTCGCGCTTAATCGAAAGGTTTGCCTATATTTATGGTGTCGCGAAATCTTTGGGATTTCGCTTTTGACGAGAAAAAAGAAAAAACAAAACCAAAAGATTTCGCTATGTGCGTGGCGGAAAGTAAACGCCAGTTTGCTCCCGTACTGTTCATAACTAACCCGTTGTAACCAATTAAAACCCTACCTCAAATTAAACCTTTTTAATTTATTACAATCAAAGATGTATATGAACCTTAAAAATAAAATAATTATGAAAACGACACTTAAATTTATGTTTGCACTTGTTATTATGATAGGATTCACTACAAATGGTTTTTCTCAAAAAAAACATATAGTTGTTTATGTTAAAACACCTAAAAAAGTTATTAAACCAACTATTGGATCTATAGTTTATCAGTTATCAAAAAATGCCAAAAAAGTAGTTGTAAACAAATCTCGTTATATAAAACATAATAATGTATTATATACTAAAGTTATAGTTAAAGGAAGAAATGCTTATAAAGTTGTAAGATATTCTTAAAAAATATAACAATTATAAACACAGGTTAAACTAAGTTTAATCTGTGTTTTATTTTTGCAAAAAATCTAAAAATGAAAAAACATTTAACACTAATAATACTTATTTTAAGCATACAACTTACAGTTTGTTCTCAGGAGAAAAACCAAGGTTTAACAGCAACAATAATAGGTTCTGGCTCGCCAAAATTTAATACAGAACGTTCTGGTCCTTCTGTATTAATATCATATAAAAACACTAAAATATTAGTAGATATGGGAAATGGTGCACAAGACAATCTGAATAAATTACGCCTAAAGATTAAAGACCTAGATGGATTACTTTTTACACATCATCATTTAGACCATAACGAAGAATTTGCTCCTATTTTTATTCAATCGCTACTAGGCGGAAATAAAACAACTATTGCGGGTCCAAAACATACTACTTCAATCATTGCTAATATTCTTGATATTTATGAAGAAGACATTGAGTATAGATTATCAAAATCTGGAAGAAGTTTAAAAAGTGTAAAGTCCAACTATGTTGCTAAAAACTTGATAGGAAGTAATTCTTTCTATATTGGAGACATAAAAATATCATACACGCCAGTAAACCATACAATTGCCACAAATGCCTATCGTTTTGATGCTGGAAATCAATCTATCGTGATTTCTGGAGACTTAACATATTCTGAGTCATTACCTATTTTAGCAAACAATGCAGATTATTTAATAATGGATTCAGGAGGTGTTATTGAATTAGGAAAACAAAGGAAAGCAAGAAATAATCAGCATAAAAGTGGGGCTAAAAATAAAGAACAAGCACACGTAAATTTATCCGAAAGTTCACAAATGGCTAAAGAAGCTAATGTTAAAAATTTAGTGTTAACACATTTCAACTTTACCAATATTGATGAACAAGCGACAACTACTGAAATACGTAAAAACTACATTGGAGAAGTTTTATATGCTTATGACTTGATGGTTTTACCTTTAGAAGAAGGAATGCATAGTCATGATGGTGTAACACACTCACATAATAATGAACATTTACCAGAAATCACAAATTCTGCCAAGAAAAAACTATCACTTCAAAACAAAGTTTCGATAACAGAAGACAAACAGAATGATGTTCGTATTATAAAATCTAACGCCATTCCAAATCATACAGTTGGTGAATTCCCTACAAGAGGAAATCCAAACACGATTACAGAGCAAAACAAAGTTTATACTATTGATTTAACACCAGAACTAGCGAATAAAATCACTTATGTTTATGATTTAACCATTGATAGCGGAAGACCAAGTTATGTATTTGGTGTTGCTATAAATGGTGTAAAATTTGAACCTTCTGCCAACGAATATTTCAGAAATACAGAAACAAACGAACCTAATTACGAATGGACACTTGAACCTTTAAGTGATGAAGTAAACCTAGGTGAAGATTATAACAATGCACACGTTCAGCCCAATGGTGAATATCATTACCATGGAACACCAACAGGATTGGTAGAAGGTTTTGATAAAACCAAAATGACTTTAGTAGGTTGGGCAGCAGACGGATTTCCTATGTATTATAAAATGGGATATAAAGATCCTATGGACGCCAATAGTGGCGTTATTCAGTTAAAATCTAGTTATACTTTAAAACAAGGCGAAAGACCAGGAAATGGAGTTTCTGCACCAAACGGAACCTATTCTGGTAAATTTGTACGTGATTATGAATTTCAAAAGAATTATGGTGATTTAGATACTTGTAATGCAAGAACAGGCGTAACACCAGAATTCCCAAACGGAACCTATTATTATATCGTTTCAGATGAATTCCCTTCTGCTAGTAGATGTTTTATGGGAACACCAAGTAGTGATTTTAAAATTGGTGGAGGAAAAAGTAAAGCTCCAGAAAAGCAAAACAAACCACAACAAAGTCAACAAAAACCAAGAGAAAATCAAGGAGCCATCACGACTCCAAACTTTACTAATATGCTCAAAAAAATGGATTCAAATAATGATGGAAAAATATCAGAAGCTGAAGCTAAAGGAAAATTAAAGGAGAACTTTAAAAATAGAGATAGTAATAAAGATGGATTTATTACAGAAAATGAAATGAATAGAAGAAAACGATAAATAATAAAAAACAATGAAAAAACAATTCAAAATTTTAGTATCTACAAGTTTAGTAATAGCTTTTACAGCTTGTAAGTCTAGTCAAGACACAACAGATACTTCAAACAACAGAAAACCTCAAGATGCATCTCAATTATTTAAAAAAATGGATACAAACAATGACGGGAAAATTTCAAAATATGAAGCCAAAGGGAAATTGAAAGAGAATTTTCTAAAAAGAGATAAAAACAATGATGGCTTTATTACTAGAAATGAAATGACAATAAGAAACAGATAAAACTGGTTACAACAAAGAACTGAGGTAAAAAACAAGTAAAAACTCATTAATTTTTAACTAAAGTACTTCTATAAGAATCATCATATATTAGTCCTGATTTTGCAATAGCAAAGGCTTAGTCCTCTACAATTTACAAATCTCGAAGCGTTGGGACTCGCGGATTTTCTATTCGGTTTGTATTTGCTAACTTTAGTGCTTAAACACGTAACAAACCACATACAAACACGTTAGCTATTATTTAGGAAATGAATTTTAAATATAATTTGATATTATTATTACTTAATATTTATTTTAAAATACTTAAACTATAAAATTATTCGCTCACAGTTTGTTTCTGATAAATTCATTAGTACTCTTCATAAATATAAAACAGATAACTACGAATAGTGAAAATAAATACTACATTTAGAAAAAATTGATCTTAACATTATGAGGAGAAAAATAATACTTTATGCTTTTACTTTTTTATGTACTAGTCTTTTTTTTAGTTGTGATTTTAAAAAGGAAACTAAGCATGTTACGCCTGTAATTACAGAACCTACACCTAATGATTCAGTAATCGTTAAAAAAGAAGCTGAGTTACCAAATAACGATAAGCCCTTACAAAATATATTTAGCACAATAGACTTTAATAAGTTTTCAGATATTATTACTGAAAACGATAAAAGGAATTTAAATATTTTTTTACCGATTACAAGAATTGAAAAATACACAAGTTTAGACGAAGAATACTTTGCTGTTTTTACTGAAGATAAGGCAATACCCGAAAGTCCTAATTTCCCTAACTCTCGTATCAACTTTTATTTATTAAAAAAACTTAATATTGATGAAAATTCTAATAACAATTACGAGGTAATTAATAAGTTCTCAGAAAATTCTCAAATTTATAGTAAATACGACGTAAAATATAAATTTTTAAACAAAGTTTGCAACTTTGATACGGTAGACGATAACGGTATTATAACTCCAATAATTTTTACTCAAGAAAGAATTATAAAGTATAATACTGAAACGACAACTATCTATATTTTTTCAAAAGAAAAAATGATAAAAATAGAGATTGATAATGAAACTGAAGGAACCAACAGCGTTCGAGTTTCTCCTTATTTTTATACACTTTCAAACATCATTCAAAATAAAGTAAAGCAAACTATTAATAATTTAAATATTATTCGTGTAACACCTTATTCTGAAGAGTATGAAGATTATATTGGATTCGAAGGATTTTGGGATACTAAAAAATGCTTTTGGGATGGTAGTACTGAACCTATTGTTTATAAAAGCACCCAAATTGCAAATACTAGTCTTGAACTTCCTTCAGCGCCATTAAATTCATTAGAAGAATTAAAAGATATTTACGAATCTACATTTCCTACATCACAACCTATTAGTTTTAATTTCGGAATTAATCTACATCATGAATTGGAACTACATACTGGTACCATTAACAACAATATGGACACCTCTGTGATATTACCTGATACTAAACTTGAATATTTTTTTGTATCCGAAAAGAACAAAGTTTTAACACAAACTATTTTTGAACATAATTTTCTACTACTAGAACCAAAATCATCTGACCCTTTTGATGATAATTCTATTGTCTATGACTTGAATGATGGATATCATGCTATAAACTGGGACTATCAGAATGGATGGGAAAGCGAAAATCTTCGGTTATTCCCTAAAGGATTGCAGGAAGGTAAATATGTTGTTTACGCTAAGTTGAGTTATTTTGATGGAGAACAAGAACAAGTCTTTTTTTCTGAAAAAGAGATTTTAAACTACTTAAAACCACATAATAGAACTAAGAATAAAAAACTTTTAACATTGAAAGTAAAATATGACTCTATCTACCCAACTTCAAAAGATTTACAAATAAATACTGGAATTAGATATTATAATAAAGAAGGTTCTTTACAGCAATTTCAGTATATGCCATATATAAAGAATACTACCAATTACCCTATAAATACCAATGAATCTTCTTTTATTTTTTATTATGTAAATGATAAAGATGAGGTCTTTAAAAAAGAAATATCAAATGCCTTTTTTAATGTTCTTGAACCTAATGATGATGATATTTTAGGAGACAGTTATTTTACTCATATTGTTGATGACTTCTGGGTTGAAAATAATATGATATATGATTCTCCAATAATAAAAGGTTTAGAAAAGGGGGAATACTTAATTTATTCAGAACTTATTTCTAATAAAGGCTATTCATACTATTCTAAAAAAGAGTTTGTCAACTTTACAAAAACAGCGCTATATGAAAGTCAAAAAACAGATTCGCTATACCAATCTTACCAAGAGTTTAAAAAAGAGTTATCAGAAAACAAATCAATTAAAGGAAAGAAAGAAAACAGTTCGAATTGCTTTAATAGAAAATCTAACAACAACCTATACAGTATAACAACTTGTTATTACCCTAAACAGTTCAAAAACCTTGAATTATATAGCATCTTAAAATACTCTAATATAAGTTTAACAGATAAACTTATAGAACAGATACCTAAAAGAGATACTATATACCTTACTAAACATAACGATCAAGTATCATTTAGTATCCCTAAGAGAACTGTTGACACCTTAAAAATAAAGATTAACAAGACCCAATACCATATATACAAGAAAGATAATTTTCCTGTTATAGAAAAATACTTTAGGTTAAATTAAATCGGTTTTTTTTAATTTGGAAACAGATAGAATATACAACCAAAATTAATCGAAATGATACCAACTAAACAATGTTGGTTTTGTTGGTATAATTTGTATTACGACAAGGATAACATTTGCTAACAAGGTATAAAAAACATAGAGCGTTTGTGCTTAATTAAAAAGTCTGTGAATATTAACAAAGTCCGCTAAACATAAAATTTGGCGTTTATAGTAGAAAAGATAAAAAGCAAAATATTTATATTTAGCTAAGTAATAAACCGAAACGAAAGTGCTTATCACCTGCCCTACGATTTCTTATACTGAACGTTGGCACTCATTGAGCAACGAACTCAAATTGAGGAATGTAAAATGTTTTTTAATAAAATTAAAATAATTACTAAAATTACATTCAAAGTGAATATTAATTAAAAAATAAATAATATGCATTTAAATTTTATCAAACTACTAATCCTAACAATGCTTATTTCAACAGCAGGAATAGCACAAAACTTCAACGATACGTTTACTGTTTCTAGCTATGGAAATATTAATAAAGATGGAGCAATATTAAATAATATCGTTTTTGAGTGCAAAGTTAGTAATACCTACAAATGGGATAATTCTGACGGAGCTAAAAAGGAAGATAAATCATGGAAAATAATAGGATCTGTCACAATAGACGGTAAACTAAACGCTACAGGTTATGCTTACAAAAATAAAATTTATCCTTATAATGACTATAGTGGTAAAAATCCAAAAATAAATTTACCAGACGCTATTGATGCACGTGTTGTGTTTGTAAACGGATTTAATAAAAGCGGTAATTTCACAAGGTACTCTGGAGTTAATTTTGATGGTCACGGTGGGGAAAAATCTACACCACATAGACTTCAAGATTATCAAATTAGTAGTATTCAAATTACAAGTTCTCGTAACGCATCTACAGAAAGAACAATTCAGAATTTTCTTGATAAAATGTCTCACAATCAAAATAACTCTAATTCAGAAAGAAATAATTCTGTTATAAAGAAAAATAATAATGAAAATAACACTAATTCTTCATCTAGAAATATTACCATTAATAGCAATACTTCAACAAATACTAATTCAAGGTATTTGGAGAATTTAAACAAACAAGTAAAAAAATCTAATAATGATTTTGAAAACGCTAAAAAAAAATTAAACACAACCCTTGAAGAATTTGCCTATTACCAAAGAGAACGCTCTGACTTACAAGAAGATAGAGAATACCAAAGAGTTCAAGAAATAGCTGATGAAAGAAAAAAGGAAAAATCAAGAGAATATGAACAAAAAAGAAATGAAGAGAAATTACTTCGTTTAAAAAAAAATGAAGCCAATTCTTACGAAGACGATTTTGCTTGGAAATATCACTTAATTTATCCTAAGGGAAAAAACGATATATTATCAGGTAATCGCGGTGGAAAAGCGGAGTACAATGTTCTTTATTGCCAGATTTTCAGAAATTCAGAAAAAACTCTGGAAATTGAGAAAAATATGTATACTGTAAAAAAGTATCAATTTGATATTAAAAAAAGTAATATTATAAAATTTATTCGTCCAGAAAATTTAGACGGTAAAACTTTTATATCCATCGTTCGATTTACTTTATGGAATTTTGCCTCGCAAGGTGAGACAGAAGAAATTAGTTCAATCGCGGTAACAGATAATATTGAAGAAATTAACACAATTGATAAAAAAACTCAAGAACTAAGCAAATTAAGCAATTTAAGCGAAATTAATATCAATCA
This sequence comes from Cellulophaga fucicola, assembly GCF_900119145.1. Classification (GTDB taxonomy): domain Bacteria; phylum Bacteroidota; class Bacteroidia; order Flavobacteriales; family Flavobacteriaceae; genus Cellulophaga; species Cellulophaga fucicola. Next base: position 217,984 of record NZ_FPIY01000004.1, read on the forward strand.
ATACGTCGAGAATATTAATCAAATAGAATATAATAAAATGCTTATTAAGTATGGTAAATCATTAAACAATGTAATTGATAAATATGATGAACTGCCCTTATTTCATGGAATGCAATGGCTTCTAAAAGAAGGGAAATATGATAAAGTTAAAATTTATAATGATTATAAAAATCGATTTGAAAAAAATATTAGAAGAAAAATGGATTTTGATCTAATAAATAGTAATCGCGACAATGAGAAGAAATCAATTCGCATAATAATAGAATATAAAATAAGTAAAGAAGGTGTTTATGAAATACTATCATCATCGAGCGAAAATGCTGTAATTGATAATCATTTTTCTGAAATAATAAAATCAATGAACAATAATGTAAGAACACCTGCTAGAATAAATGGTAATCCTGTTGATTTTGAAGATAAATTTAAAATGACTATTAAATATTAAATTTTTATATTTAGCTAAGTAATAAACTGAAAAGACATCGCTTATTTACTGCCCTACGTTTCTTATACGGCAACGTTGGAAATAATTTAAAAGAAACAAAAAACCTATGAAGAAATTATGTACTTATCTAGTATTAATTTTTGTATCATCTAGTTTTATTACAAAAAAAGAGCTTATTGAAAATCAATATATCAAAGAGATTCCATTCAATTTTGATTACGGAGTACCAATTATTAAAGCCTCAATTAATGATATAGAATACAACTTCCTATTTGATACAGGAATGCCAACTGTTCTTTCAGAAAACATAACTAAAGAGCTTAAACTAAAAAGTATTCGTACTGTAATGGGAATGGATGTTAATGGTAACAAAAAAGAGGAAAGTTATGTGATGGTTGATGAAATTAGTATTGGAGAGATTGGTTTTAAACAAATTGAAGCCCTTTCAACTGATTTAAGTACTGGTTTTGAAATTGGTTGTTTGAATCTGGATGGCGTAATTGGAAATAATTTAATCAAAAATGCCATTTGGGAAATAGATTATGAAAATAAAGTAATTCGCTTAACTGATAATATTGATAATTTTAAAATTCCCGAAAACGCTGCTATTATCAAGTTCAAAACAAATAAAAAAAAGGGATACTATTCGCCTAGCATAGATGTTACAGTAAATAAGAAGAAAAGAAAAGGTGTAAAGTTTGATACTGGTTCTAATGGTGGAATTAAATTACCATTGAATTTTTATTCAAGTGTTCTTGATGACAATAAAAGTGTTGAATATTATGGTAAGGCGGCTGCTGCAATTTATGGCAAAGGCGAAAATAAAAACTATGTAGATTCAAAGGTAAACTCCATTGAAATTGGCGGCTTACATCTTCAAAATAAGATTGTCACTTTTAATGAAAATTTTCCAACAGTTGGCAACCAATTCCTTAAAAATTTTAAGATTATTATAAGTTATGATGAGAATAAGATATATATGATAACGCAAAAAGAATCCATCAGTACAATATTGGAAAATTTTGGTTTTCAAACTAGTGTGAATGGTCAAAAAGCAATTATAGCAATCATCTATAAAAATTCTAACGCTGAAAAAAAAGGACTTCAGTTAGGCGATGAAATAATAACAGTAAATGATTTTAATTTTCGAGAATTAATATCGAAAGATGCTTGTGATTTTCTTTTAAACAATCCAATTAAGAAAATGGACTTAATCAATATTAATTATTCAAGAAATGGAGATGTACAATCTTTGGAACTAGAAAAGGAAACTTTGATTGATTAAAAACTATTGCCAACAAAGAATAAAAATCATAAACCGTTTGTGCTTAACCGAAAGGTCTGTGTTTATTTATACGCTACGTTTAATACACAAGACCAGTTAGCCTTAATTAAAAAATGAATAAACCAATACTATTATTACTGATTTTAATAACAATTTTATCTTGTAAAACTGAAAAGTCAACTGAAATAATTGTTATTGGAACACTTCATAAACCAGAATCTAATTTTAACTCTGAGATTCTCTTTAATATACTAGAAGATGTACAACCCCATTTTATATTAGAAGAACTAGACTCTTCTTTCTTTACTTCCAATTTTAGACACAAAAATGTTTCAGATAGTAATGAGCGTATGGCATCTGAAAAATATATTGAAAAATACCCGACAACTAAATTGAGACCATATGAATTTGAAGGTAGAAATGAATATAGGATAAATACTGGCTCACGACCTACAGACGGTTTAACAACAAAACTTATAGATAGTTTAAACAATGTTGGTTTATTATCTAATACAGAAGCTAAAATTGATAATAAATACAAAGCTCTCTTAGAACCATTAATAATATTAGCATCTAAATCCCCTGAAAACTTTAACAACTCTACAACGGATAGCATTTGCGCAGAAAGACAATATTATCAGTATAAAATGTTGAGGAAAATAACCGATAAAAGAGATGAGTTTGAGAATCAATATTATACCAAACCAAATGGAGAAAAAATAAGTTACCGAGATGGGTTTAAGTTGGCTGGTGATTTTTGGGATTTAAGAAATAAAACAATGGCAAAAAATATAATGAGAATTTCTGAACAGAACAAAGGCAAACGAATTGTTGTTCTCTGTGGATTTATGCACAGATATTATATTTTAAGTGAATTGAAAAAATTAACAAAGAACAAAAACATTATCTTAAAAGAATATTACGAGAATTAAAAAACTACGCATAACAACGCATAAAATTCATTGCTAGTAAAAGCCTATTTACCAATCCCGAAGCGTTGGGAGGCATTTAGAACAAGAAAATAAAAGCAAAATATTTATATTTAGCTAAGTAATAAACCGAAACGAAAGTGCTTATTTATTGCCCTACGTTTCTTATACTAACCGTTGGCATTCATTATAAAAAAACGAATGAAAAAATATTTAAAAGCATTAATTGGACTTGCACTTTCGAGTTGTTCTAATGGACAAACAACCGTTGCTGAAAATGGGATTGAAGTCATAAATAACGGAATTACCAAAAAACAGTCTGAACTTCTATTTGATAACACCAAATCATTTCCAAACGGAACTCAACTTTCGATTGCTTTAATTAAAAATGGAAAAATTGACTTTATTGGAGTTGAAAGAAGAAATGACACAATTAAGTTAATAGAAAATCGGAAGAATACTTTTGAAATAGGTTCTATAACTAAAGTATTTACAGCAACCTTGTTGTCAAATTTTGTAAACAACAAAGAATTGAAATTAGACGACAATATCCAAGATTATCTTGACTTTAAAATTAAATCTGAAAACAGCATAACTTTCAAGGAACTTACAAATCATACATCTGGACTACCAAGATTACCTTCTAATTTAAATCTTTTTCTTGTAGACCAAGACAATCCTTATAAAGATTATGACGAAGAAAAACTCATAAGCTATTTAACGAAAGAAGTGAAACTAAATCAAGAGCCTGGAATTAAATATGAATATTCTAACCTTGGTGCTGGAATTTTGGGATTTGAATTAGCTACTATTTCAAAATCATCTTATGAAGCGCTACTACAAGAGAAAATATTTACAAAGTACAAAATGATAAACTCTACTAGTACAAGAAAAAATGTAGAAAACAAACTTGTCAAAGGATTAAAACCAAATGGAAAAACGGCATCGAACTGGGATTTTGATGTTTTAGCTGGTGGTGGAGCGATTTTTTCTACTGTAGAAGATTTATCCAAATTTGGTTTAGCTCAATTTGATAATACGAATAGCGAATTAGCTCTAACCCAAAAGCCTACATTTAAAGTAAATGACAATATGAGTATAGGTCTTGGATGGCATATTTTAAAAAGAAAAAACGGAGGCGAATTGATTTGGCATAATGGAGGAACTGGTGGTTATACTTCGTCAATGGCTTTAGATTTAGAAAATAAAAATGGAATTATAATACTATCCAATGTTTCTGCATTTAATAAAAAAATGGGGAATATTGACCAACTATGTTTCGGATTAATAAAAACATTGAATATAAAATAACGAAATGCCAACAATTGCTATAATTAATATGGGTTTTGGTGCTAAACCGAAAAGCCTGTGAATATTAACAAAGTCCGCTAAATATAAAATTTGGCGTTTATAGAAGAAAAGATAAAAGCAAAATATTTATATTTAGCTCAGTAATAAATCGAAACGAAAGTGCTTATCAACCGCCCTACACTTCTTATAATGAACGTTAACTACCATATGAAAAACAAACTCCCTAACATATTAATATTTCTTTTTTGTTCATTAATCGGTTCTAGTCAAACAACTGGGGATTTAGTTGACATAGAACAACAAAACATTAAAACTTGGAAAACTGATAAAGAAAAATATTATGGAACTTATTCATTTGGTTTTTCTGAAAATGAATCTGAATTGAGAATTTTCGGAAATGATACTATTACTATTGCTCAGCACAAATATATCAGCTGGAATGGAAAAGGGTGGGACAAAAAATATATAACTTTTACAAATGTTAAAATTAATGACTCTAAATTTTATTCGGACCAATATAATGGAGTATTTATTAAATTTAAGACATATGATGAAGGTGAAATTATAGAAGGATTACATTTAGAAAAATATTTAACATTCCAATATAGAGGAAAAAATGAAAAAGGTGGAGAAATTGGAAATAAAAACAAAACTTATATCGAAGGGAAATACCCTAAATCATCTACAAGTATTTTAAGTTATAATTATTTAAACTCCTTAAATATTGACAAACTTAATATAATGAGAAATGAAATATTTGCGAGGTACGGCTATAAATTTAAAGAAGGTGGGAAAATGAATAATTATTTCTCTAATCAAGATTGGTATTATGGTCAAAACAAAAATGTGAATGAATTATTGACAATAATAGAGAGAAAAAATATTATTCGAATTAAACAGATTGAAAAAGAAAAACGGTAGTTAACACGGTATAAAAAACATAGGGAGTTTGTGCTAAACCGAAAATTCTGTGAATATTAATAAAGTCCGCTAAATATAAAATATGGCGTTTATAGAAGAAAAAATAAAAGCAAAATATTTATATTTAGCTAAGTAATAAACCGAAACGATAGTGCTTATCACCTGCCCTACACTTCTTATAATGAACGTTTTTCATGATTTGAGATAACCGAAATGATAAAGATATTTAAGCGAAATATTAAGTCTGAATATGAGGAAAGATTAAAAAAGTCGTTTCCAAAAGAATTGTATTCGGACTTGAATGAAGTTTTGAAAATTTTACCATTAGATAAGAATCTAGTTAAATTATGTGATGACCAAACTCATAAAGTTGACAATCTAATTCACGAATCGGAATTGAATATTGAATTTAATAACGAAACCCTAATAATTCCTTCTAGGCTTTACTTTAACGAACCAAATCCAGAATTAGAGAAATCTTTGACTGACAAACAAAAAGACATTTTAAATTGTATTTATTTACGTCATCACAATGGATATTTAAGAGAAAAACGACTGAATTTAATATCTGATAATTCAGAAAAGTGGACTGTTCCATTTATAATTCAATTAATTGGTGAATATGTTTATGAATTGCTTCCTATTATTTACAAAAAAATAGACAAAAACACTCTGGATTATTACGTTGATTTTATAGTTGAAAACCCTAAATATTGGCAACAGACTGAAAGTAGAATGATAAGCTATTGGAATGAATATTATAGATACAAATTTCCGAAATTGAAAGATTATTTGGGATTTGAAATTGTTAACCGAATAAAAAAACGAAAGCAGAATAATGGCTATAAGTAATTGCTACTTCTAGCCTACTTACCAATCCCGAAGCGTTGAAATTTTATCTAATTTTTATTTGCTAAATTTAGTGTTTAAACCAGGCAACTAACCATACACAAACGCGTAGCTAATTAAAAAAAATGAAAAATTTAACGATACTAATCCTATTTTTTCTAGGATTATTTTTAAAAACTTACTCTCAAACAAAAACCCATCAATTATGGGAAAATACTGAAATAGGCTCTGTAATAGTATATTATTCATTAGAAGAAGCTTTAAAGAACCCTGAAAAAGTTAGAGGTTTACAAATAAGAGATAAAGGACTTGAAAAGATACCTAATGACATTTCGAAATTAATAAATCTTGAATATTTAAGATTACATCATAATAAATTTGAAAAGATTCCTGATTTTATATTCAAAATGAATAAAATTAAGGTTCTTGAAATTGGAGGTAACAAATTAAAAATTATCCCTAAAGAAATTGGTGAAATGACACAACTAAAACATTTAGGACTAAAAGCTAATAACTTAACAACTCTTCCAGAATCAATTGGTAATTTAACTAAATTAGAATCACTTGACTTAGATTTTAATCCTTTGAAAACACTTCCTAAATCTATAACAAAACTTAAAAATTTAAAAACGCTATATTTTTCTCATAATGATTTATCTAATGATGATAAAGAAAAAATTAAAAAATTGCTTCGCCAAAATCGCGGCTATTAAAAGCTAGCTACAACACTATATATAACAAATTGGGCGATTAGTACTTAACCGAAAGGCTATTGTCTATTTAGAAAGTCGTCAAATCTTTTGATTTAGCTTTACATAAAAAAGGAAAAAAATATTGGGCTTGTGTTTAATCCGAAAACTTATCGCTTGTTTACAGCTCAACTAATCTTATACATAAACGTTGGCAATAATTAGTAACAATGTTTAATTTAAGGCGACTAACTAGTTATTAATTCTAAATCAATAAAATGAATACTAAAATATTAATGACCTCAAGTGCTTTATTTTTGGCTATTATTGGAATCCTTCTTTCTTTTTTACCAAATGAAATATTGGAATATCTAAATGTTGAGCCAAATATTATTACTATACTTTTTGTAAAAATAATGAGCGCATTATATATGGGTTTTGGAATTCTAAATGCGATGGCTAAAGGAACGTTAATTGGGGGGATTTATAATAGACCAATTGCAATTGGAAATCTAATGCATTTTGGTGTTGGGGCAATTGCACTAGTTAAAATTGCTTCTAAGATTCAAGTACATTCAGAAATTATCATTTCTCTCGCAGCAGTGTATGTGATTTTTGCAATACTTTTTGTCTATGTTTTTAAAACTAATCCGACAAAAGTAAAATAAAACTATTACCAACAAAGCCTAAACGTAATGCGGACTTTAGGGTAAAACCGTAAGGTTTGTGTACATTTAGAATGTCGCGAAATCTTTGGGATTTCGCTTTAGAACTAAAAAAAAGAAAAGCAAGCTAAAAGTTTCTTTGCCTACCCTACCCTACTTGCCATAGTTTAAACGTTAGCTGTAATTAGCTTTACAAAACGGAAGAAGGTCTATAAATAAACCAACTTTTTTTGATATTGAATATAAATTAAAAACTAACGAATATAGGTTGGTGGTAACATTAGGTTTAAATAATTCTAATATTTGGAGTATTAGAAATTTATAATAAGGGAAAATTGACTCAATAAATCAATGTTTTGAACTTGATTTTGGATATAAAGCTAACACCGTAAAAAATAATGAAGAAAATAATTTATTTTTTAATATTGACTTTACTTTTTAATTGTAAAACTGAAAATAAAAAAGATAAAAAGAGTCAAGAAATAATCGAAAATAAACAAGATTGGATATTTATTGAAAATCTTAAAAACAGAAAAAAAATAGATGTAACCGAACTAAAATTAATAAAAAGCAATATTATTTCAGATGAAATAAAAGCAATTATATCAAATGATTCTGTTCAAATATTAGAATATAGAAAAGTAGGAAGTGACGAATACCAAGAAGAAAACTGCACTGTTATAGATTATAGAAACAATACAGATTTTAAATCAATGATGCATTCTTATACGTTGTCTTCCCTAAAAAATGAAATAGAAAATGGTGAATATGTTTATAAAAATGACTTAAAGAATAAAACAGAAAACACATACAAATTACTAGAGAACACATATTTTAGGATTAATTCTTATAAGGATAATCCTATTATTAATTCTGGAGGTATTTATTATCCCATTTATTTAAATAATAACGCCATAACTTTTACATATATGGATGGAATTGATGTAAGCTATTTTTCTAAAATTGAAAAAACAAAAAATGAAACTTTTATTTATCATTTAGGGGAGAACAAGTTTTATGAAATAAAAATCCTTGACAACAATTCTATGCTTCAAATTTGGAAAGACCAAGATAATTCTTATACACTTTTGGCTCCATTAAAAACGGTTTTAAAATTACCTTTATTAGAAACAATATACACAGAAATGGACTATTCTTTTGAAGGATTTGATACGATAAATTTAGAACAAATATTTAATTCAGATACTAACTAACTGTGCTTAACCCAAAGTCCATTACTTAGCTAATACAAGACCGTTATAATACACTGAAAACAGGGTAATAGAAAGCATTTATAATATCTACTTTTGTAACTGGAATATCTCAGAATTTGATCTCGTATGAATATCATTGATAGAGAAATAATAGTAGAATAATGGAAAAATTAATTGGATACTCTTGTATTATAGTAGGTCTTATATTTATTCTAGGAGTACTATTTTTTTCTAAACAGCAAATAAGGAGGCCTATTTTTAGAGCCAGTATCTGTTTAACTGTTCCTATATTAGCATTATGGATTTCTTTTACTTTTGGAGTTTCTTTAGCTGAAGATATAATATTTGAATGGCCATACAACACAATATTTTTAGTAACCCTTACGGTTTTAACTTTTATTTTTAATGGTTTTAAGATGAAACATCTAGTGTCATTCCTAGTGTTTTTAATTGGTTTTATGATGATATATTTTGGCCTTTTTTGGTCGCTTATTATTGGCAATATGCGTATTGGATTTTAATAAAAAAGGATACTAAAATTCAAAAAATTTTATAAAAAAATCTGAAAAGAAAAGATGTAACTAATTAGGAGAAAAAGAAAACACTTTATAACAAAAAAATAAAGAGCATTAAAATTACTTTTTATGAAATAAGTTGGCATTCATTAGATAAATAACGAAAATAAATGATATTTTAAAAAAATTGAAACTCTTGTGTTTAACAGAAAACCTACCTATTAATAATAAGGCTGAGTTTATCTTATAATTTTACATATGAATAAAATACTAATACTACTAATTTTAGCCACCACAATTGGGTACGCACAAAGAACTAAAATAGATAAGAACATAACAATAGATTTAGAAGAATTAAACTTAAAGGGTAATGTAAAACGAGTAACGACATATGAGAAGACATTGGATGTCGATACTACTGCAATCATTTATGAGGAAAAAGAATTTAATGAAAACGGATTTTTATTATTAGAAAAAACCTATCGTCGTGGTAAATTGAATACTACTTATAAATACACCTATAAAGACGGAAAAGTAGAAACCTTAATTGAAACCAAATTACCACCTTACGGATATACCACCATTAAAAAGTATGTTTATAAAGATAACGTAATAGAGATGAAAGCTTATGAAGATGATAAGCTGACAGAATCTTTTACACAAAAAATGGATAAAAACAACAACATTGTATATTCAAAACACGACAACTACACCTTCAAATCGTATTGTGAACATTTTTACGAATACGACAATAACAATAATGTTACGCGCCTAAAAAGAGAATGTTACAAAGAAAATGTAAAAAACGATAGTTATACCGTTGATTATACATATAAAGATAATTTGCTAGTAAAAACGCATCAATCTAATAGTGCTATATATGATGGAAAACCAACTACAGATATTTACACCTATGATAAATTAAATAATTGTACTGAATTAAGTACATATATTAATAATGTATTCGAAAATAAAGAAACTAAAGTTTACAAAAATAATTTATTAATAGAACACCATTTTTTTGATAAAGATGGCGCTAAAATAACAGTTGTAAACTATGAATATGATAAGAATAAAAATGTTAGTAGTGAAGCCATTCATAATACAAAATATAAAGAAACTACTATTAAAACCTATGTAGTAGAAGAATACTGATGAAGAAAGCCACTAGAAAATATATCAATGAATTTAGTAAACAGGCAAACAAATTAAATTATACATTAATCACTAAAGACAATTTATATATTGCAACAGGAAATAATATTTATATTACTATAGAATTTAAACTTCAAAAAGTTGTTATAGAAAATGTTCTTGTTGCAGAATTTACTGTTATAATAGGTGATTACAAAAAAGCATTGGAAGATGGTATTTTAAATCCTGTTTCAGAAGAAAAAATCATTATACTTGAAAACGATTTTTACAATAGCTATTCTGAAGATCCTGTACATGCAGTTAATAAAGACACCATAAAAAAGCTTAAACCTTTTATTGGGCTTAACTCACGTATCTACAAAAATTCTGAATACACTTTTTTTCAACAAATAGGTAATCACGATCTTATTTTAAAAGACCCTTTACCTATACAAGTTATTAGAGGTAAAGCAGAAATTAATCAAGTTATAGAACAACTAAAACAAATTAACTTGCCTAATGGGTGGCTAATACAAAAATCTAAAGGCATAGGTAAAAAGAGTAATGTTAAAATATATAAGAATATAATAATAATCACAATTATTATAATGATACTAATTAGAGCTATCATAGCTATTGGTACATTATTCTAAATATTTACAAAAAGTTACACTAATTAAATAAGACAGCCCAATTTACGTAATATAAACGCTAATAATTCAGTTTACTAACTAATTAGCAAACTTTAAAAACAATATGAAATTAATACTAATTCTCTCTTTTATTATATTCTCTAGTTGTAAGAATAAAAATTACGCTCAAAAAGAAACTGTAATTAAACAAGAAAAAACATCAAATATTTCCACCGAAATATTGACAGATACACTTGATTTTGAAAAAAAATTAGCTTTAGATAACATCTATAGAGAAATTAACCTTGACTCTTTATATAACCAAGCTAATTTTGAAAATCATCAAATTTCACTTCCATTTCAATATTCTATAAAAGTTGATCTTGAATCTAGTTTTAGTTATTTATTCGGTGATTTGGATATAGATCCAAAATCTTCAAATTGCAACAAATATAATTTAAGAAATCATATTGAATACAAAGGAAATAATTATTCCGAAGGAAGTTTGTATTTCGTAAAAAATAATGATTCTACTGCCCTTACAATTGAAAAATTTAAAACTTTAGATAAGGCTGCTTATAAAAAAATATATTACTCAGATAATGAAAGTATTATTTTTAAAAACAGTAGAAATAACATTTCGGTTTTACACTATAAATATTTAAAAGACAAAAAAACATATGTTATTTATTATAAAATAAATGAAAACTTTTTTGCCAAAAATTCAGAAAAAAACATACTTGACCTATCTATTACTAGATTGAGAATGGCTAAAAATTTATTTAGAAAAAATAAAGAAAACCACTCAACTAATTGGGTTACTTATAAACAATCTCTTTCTAATTTAGAGTTAGATACAATAAAAAAATCTTTTAATAAATTAATATCTTCCATTGATACTTTAAAAGTAGATTCACCTACACATATTACGAACAAAAACCGTCCAACATTCTTTTCGGCTATCAAAATGGCAGAAGAAAGTAAAAAAACATGGACCCAAGTAAATACACTACCAAATCATAAGTTTATTGATTTTAATACTTTGGACTACCTAAGAATAAACCAATTTATATACTTTTTGAGCTCAAGTTCGGCAAACAATTTTATTAAAGTCGAATTTAAAAATAGTTCATCTGTTATATTAAAAAGAAAAGAAAATAGTGGTTTTGGCAACAGTAATTATGCTATTCTTAAAAAAGAAAAAATACAAAAAAATGATATTTTAATGTATAGTGTTTGTGATATAGAATCAAAAGAAATGGCTTATTTCTATTTCAACTTAATTAATAATTACAACGATTTATAAAACACTTGCTAACAAAGCCTAAACGTAATGCGGACTTTAGGGTTACAATCTAAGGTCTGTGTACATTTATAATATCGCGAAATCTTTGGGATTTCGCTTTAGAACTAAAAAAAGAAAAGCAAACTAAAAGTTTCTTTGCCTACCCTACTTGCCATAGTTTAAACGTTAGCTGTAATTAGCTTTACAAAACGGAAGAAGGTCTATAAATAAACCAATTTTTTTTGATATTGAATATAAATTAAAAACTAACGAATATAGGTTCGTGGTAACATTGGGTTTAAATAATTCTAATATTTGGAGTATTAGAAATTTGGCACTGTGTTTATAAAAGAATAAGCATCTTATTTACGTGCTACTTTTAAAATGAAAAAGGGTTAGTTTTAATAATCAAGTGAACTAAAAAAATGAGGAAATTACTTATAGTAGTACTAATTACAATCTTCTACTCTTGTTCTTTTAACAACAAAAAGACAACTACTCAAAGAGAGATTGTTTATGACACAATAAAAGTTATTAATACAGAAATAGTTTACGACACAATTACAATAGCCGAAAGAGTTATAGATTCTACAAACATTGTGAGAATATTAAATGTGGATTCTAAAAATAAAAACAACCCGGATGAAATTCCGCAGGACTATTTTGAGTCAGATTCGCTTATTAGACTAAAGTATAATTTTAATTATGAGATTAATAGTAAATTAAAGACGGTTTCTCTTGAAGATGATTTTAACGGTGATGGATACTTGGATATTATATATTCAATTAAACATATAGAAACTAAAAAAAAAGGATGGTTAATAATCCATGGAAATACTAACGAAGCCTTTATAATTTCAGCTGGAAAAGGAATAAAAAACAGAGGAACAATTTGCTCTGATAATTCGGTTGAAAGTTGGAATATTAACAAAGAAAAAATTAATAAACCTGGATTAGAAGAATATTCTGGAAATGGAGAAAATGGAGAATTAATTTTAGAAACTTCATCAATTTTTTTGAGAACAGCATGTGGTTGTGGACTAATATACTGGGATGGCGAGCAATATGCTTATTTTAACCAATGTGCCTAAAAGTTAATAACAAAAGGCCTAAGACATAAAACAATACCCATAATTAATTCTGCTGTTAGTACTTTAACAATCAAAGATTCTATGTTTAAGTTTTGGCTACGAGCTTAATCAGATAAGCAATTGTATTTTAATACCTTAATAATCTTATAAAAACCGCTGTAATAAATTAAAAAATGAGAAAAATACTTTTATTATGTATACTTTTTAGTTTTCTATTTTCCTGTTCTCAAAACATAGAATTAGGAAAAAATAAGATAGACTTAAAAAAATTCCCTTTAAAAATTGATGTACATTACTTTTATAAAGAACAAATAGAAACACATAAAAAATCTTTAGAATTATACAGTCAAGGTAAAATAGACGAAGCGTATTCAAATGAATTATTAAAAAATTATAAAAGTGTTGAGAGTATAGACACTTTACATATTAAGGATAATGAATATTTATTGCTTTATGAAATGCAAGGAATGCAAACTAAAGACACATTAGCAACTTTTGGAAATATAAAATTTGAACAATTAAATATGATCTCCAATAATGAAAATGAATTTCAATCCTTGAGAGCAGTATCATTTTCATACAAAGACGATAAAAATAATTTTAAGGAATTGATAAAAGCATTAGAAACAGAATACGGTAGCCCCGAGATAATTAAAGCAAATGAATCTGAGATTTACAAATGGTCTAATAAAGATTTTATTGTATTAATTACTCTGGTTATTCAAAAAGAAAATGATATTGACTCATATTACAATTCAAATTATTTCTTAATAAAGAGAAGCGAATCAAACAAATTAAAAACACATTTTCCAAAAATTTCTGGATATTGGAATATAGACTGGAACTTAGTTTTGTAAAACCTATGGCAACATAACAATATAAAATTGCGATCTAGGTCTAACAGAGCTGAACCTGATTCTTAGTAGCAAGGAGAGTCAATTATAAATGTTGTAGAAGTCTAAAGCTATACCTTAGATAGTAACATTAACTCTTTCTTTTATTCTTTCTGTTTAGTATAAGAATTTAATAAAACTTAAGCCGTATATAATTTATTGCTTGGTTCTAGCCTATTTACAAATCTCGAAGCGTTGAAATTTTATCTAGTTTTTATTTACTAAATTAGGTGCTTAAAACACGCAACTAATCTGATACAAACACGTTATCATTCATTGCAAAACGAATTCTAGTTAAGTAAAACTCATTATGTCCAAATTTCATTTTATTATGGTTCTTATTATTTGGGGCTTGTCTTTAGACTTACTAGTAAAAACAAAGCGTTCGTTATCTAGCATTTTATTAAATACTGGTCTTGGATTATTTGTTGTGTGTATTTTCCTTAATGTCTTTTTAGATTTAAGAAGCCCTCTCTTATACATTATTCGGAATTATGTTTCTGTTATACTTATTGTTATTGGTTTCTTTATGTTGGTAAGGAAACATATCAAATAACATGTAATTCTACAGTAAAATAAAAGTCATTTAATATGGCTAAAAAATGAAAACATAAAAATGGCTCTGTGATAAACCAAAAATGTAGTATCTTTTTACACGCTACATTTTATACACAAGACAATTAGGCATTTAAGAAAACATCTCGCTAAAAATTAGAATGAATAATCTGAAGGACTTAAAGATCGAAAAAGAGCTCTTGCCAATATTTAACTATTCTTTAAATAGGTACGCGAAGGAAAAAATTATTGATATTTTAAAAACGCCTTTAGACTCGATAACCGAAATTGTTGCACGCCAGAATATTTTAAAAGGGTTTATTGCCAACAATCAAATTCTTAAAGACTATTCATATACCGTTTTATATTTAAATGAAGTTCATTATTTTTTAAAGGATGAAAAAATTGAGGATTTATCTCAAAAAAAACTGAAGTATAAATTATTTGCTTCTAAACAAGAAAAAAATCGGTATATAAGTAAGTTCAATCAACTAGTATTATTCTTTTATCGGTTAGAGTCAAGATACTTTACAAGGATAAAATTAAATCAGTTCCCAGAAGAATATGCTTCAAAAATAAGAGCAATTTTAAAATTTTTATCAGATTTTGAACTTTCTAAATACGAGTATATTATCCGAGAAAAAAGATTAAAGGACAATGACGTTATAGAGCTAACAGAGAAAATTAACACTCTTAAAGATACAGGTAAAATTATTCCTTTTTGGGAGAATTTATTTCTATTTGAGGCTTATTTATCCATCAATTTAGGGATTCAAAAAAACAATTTCACATTTCCAAACTTTGACAAGAAGCACATTAAATTAAAAAACTTTTATCATCCTTTAATTAATAAACCTGTAAAGAACGATTTTGAGACCCAGAGTAATGTAATTTTATTAAACGGGCCAAATATGTCTGGCAAATCAACTTTTCTAAAAGCAATTGGACTTTGCATATATTTTGGCCATTTAGGAATAGGAATACCTGCGTCTTTTGGAGAGATTCCGTTTTGTAACAACTTTTCAATAGAGATCAATAGACGTGATGATATATTAAATGGTTACAGTCATTTTATGACAGAAGTTATGAATCTAAAAAGTGTTGTTCAAAAGGCTTCAAATGGAAAACAATGTTTTGCTATTTTTGATGAGCTATTTAGCGGTACAAATGTGGAAGATGCATTTGAGATTTGCAAAACAACAATAAATGGCCTGAGTAAATTTAAAAGTTCATTTTTCTTTATATCAACTCACATTCAAGAATTGAAAAATGTTTCTAATGACCAAATATCAAATTATTACATAGACTGCGAACTTATAAAGGATAAACCAACATTTACCTACAAACTAAAAAAGGGTTGGTCTGATATTAAAGTAGGGCGAATTTTATTTGATAAAGAAGGGTTAAATGAATTATTGAACTAAATAAAAACGT
The DNA here is from genome assembly GCF_900119145.1 of Cellulophaga fucicola. Classification (GTDB taxonomy): domain Bacteria; phylum Bacteroidota; class Bacteroidia; order Flavobacteriales; family Flavobacteriaceae; genus Cellulophaga; species Cellulophaga fucicola. The sequence goes on from NZ_FPIY01000004.1 coordinate 233,831, forward strand.
AGAAAAACGGCTTATAAGAAGAACCATAATTAATACGGCTGGGTCTTAATCCAAGGTTTTATATTTGACTAAGTAATAAATTGAAACAAAAGCACTTATCAACTGCCCTACGTTTCTTATACTAACCGCTCACAGTAATTAGCTCTACAAAACGGAGGAAGATCTATAAATAAACCAACTTTTTTTTGATGTTGAATATTGATTAAAAACTAACGAATATAGGTTCGTGGTAACATTAGGTTTAAATAATTCTAATATTTGGAGTATTAGAAATTTGACTGGTACTAAACCCAAAAAGTAAAAGTTTACATTAAGTGCAACTTTACATAGACTGAACCTTTAACTACAATATGAAAAAAACTTTAATTATATATTTTATATTCTCTCTTTTAGTTTCTTGTGAAAATAAAAAAAAGGTTAATTCCATAATCCACAATACGGATGTAGTATCATCTGAGAAAGTTTATACCCCAGAAGAATTAAAAGGCAAAACCTACGAAGAACTACGTTTTTTAAGAAACCAAATATTTGCAAAAAAAGGTTATGTTTTTAAAGACTCTGTTTTAAATAATTACTTCCAGAAAAAAGATTGGTATAAACCCAATAAAGATGCAGAAATAGTTTTAGATTCCATTGAAAAAAAGAACATTGAAACCTTTAAGATTGCCGAAGCCAACCTAATGCCTTTTGACATACCTAAAGGATATGAAGCTATAGCTAAGGTTACAGGTGATATTGATAAAGATGGTATAGCAGACACTATTCAGTCAGTAAAAAATAAAGATGGTAGCAGTGAATTAATTTTAATTTATTTAAGCACAAAATCAAATTATCAAAAAATAGTATTAATAAGCGGTGATGAATTTGATGGTGCACATCCACACATAGAGTTAAAAGGTGATATATTGACAATGGAAATTCTTAATGAAGGTTCTGGACATTTTATATATAGTTTTGATTTAAAGTATAATCCAAAAATTAAAAATCTTCAATTAACCACTTATACTTCATCCAACCGAATTATGTATGGACATACAGCTAAAAAATATGACTTAATAAAAGGCAGTTACGAGGTAACTACAAATGCATCAACTATTTCAGACCCAGAAAATTTTAATACTACCACCAAAAGAGGAGTTCATAACACAAAAGTAATAACTCCTGATTTATTTAATCAACAACTTTACTACTATTTAGATAACATAGGTAAAGAATTTGAAGAAGATAATTATCCAGAATACTATTATGGAGAATATTTAGACTGTAGAGAAGCTATTGCAGAAAAAATAGCATTAGAATTTGAATACGGTGCTCTTAATTATTTAGGTGCCTACAGTGTATTTAAAAAAGAGCTCAAAGATTTTGTGAAAAATATAAATATAGCTGAATTAGTGAAGTCTGAAGATGATGCTTATTCTAAAACCTATAAACTTCATAGAAATTGGGATTTAGATTACATAGCTAAGGACGATTGTGAAGATGAATTATTTTTAATTTTTGATATAAATACTAATACCTTCAGCATTCAAATAAATAATTGTTCGTTGGTTTATGAAGATGGCGAAGTTATACACGCCTCTGAACAATCAATTATATTGGCGTATAACATAGAAACCAATTGCACTTATAAATTTAAAAAAATCGAAGTAGCGGGATAAAAAATACTATGTATAAACGCAATTACCGCAGATTAGACTACGACTGTATCTACTTGATAAATTAGATGCTAAATGAAACCTATTCTTATACGGGACGATAACAATAATTAAAAAAAACAAAAGTTAACAGTTATATATAAAAAAAATTATGAAAAAACAGATTCTAGTATTCACAGTATTTATTAGCCTTTTATTTACTTCTTGTGGTTCGGGAGGAGAACTTCTTTGGTTAGACAACCCAACAGATGAACCAATTTCGGTTGAAATTGATGGAAAAAAATACGATATAGCACCTGGCGAATTAAAAAGAGTTCCTGATGGCACAAGTGGTAAGCAAAAATTTAAAGGAGCAGATGGCAAAGAGGTAGAAATAGATATTAATGGAGTTTCATTTATAAACTGTACAAACTCTACATATATTGAGTGTGCTGTAGAGTACTCAATTAGCCCTAACACTCCAAGTAAGCTACCAGAACCTGTAGAAGTAGAAATAGCAGGAGACAAATACACGGGAAACTTTAAAGTCTATACAGACGTTGTTATACCACACGGTAATATTCACTATAAAGTAACTGAACCATTAAAAGATGAGATAACAGTTTCACAGAACAGTACTATTATAAATAAAATGTACAGAATTAAAGACTTTTTAGTAGATTCTGATATGAAAGATTATAAAAACTAATTTTCTCTTTCTAAGAATTGAAAAAATATTTTAAACCCTACATATTTTATCTAAAATGTGTGGGGTTTTTAATGCTATTAAATATAATTTGAAAACCACTAAAAAAGATCTAAATTGAAAGTTCAACACTTTTAATAAAAACACTTACCACAATTAAACTAAATGACTCTTAAATATTTAATTTCAGGACTAATACTTGGTATTTCTACATCCTTTATTTCTTGGATTATAGGAATGATTGTTAATTCAATTCTTGCCAAAACTAAATTTTATAAGAAAATATCTAACCTTAATTTTATCAGTAATAAAGCCTTTAACAAATACATCGGACTTAATTATTTTAAGTGGATTGTAAAAAATACTTTCTTTAAGTTTTTCAATCAAAAAATAAAAGTGGAAAATAAAAAAACAGATTTAACGGAGATAAGAAATGAAATGACATTATCCGAAATTAGTCATTTAATCGGCTTTATATTTGTTACTTTTTTCGCAATATATACGAGCGTCACAAAAAGTTATTTAGTTGGACTAGCAATAATGGTAGTTAATATTTTAATGAATTTATACCCCTCTTTACTACAACAAGAAAACAAAAGAAGAATTAACAAATTAATTAAAAGAAACATAAAGACGGGTACAAATAACGCATTTAATTAATTGTTTCATTGATATTTAATTTACAAGCAATTAAAACTTAAAAAGTAAGATACTAATTGTTAATTCACTAATAACCATTAGTTAATCTGCTAATCATTTTCTACTTCTACCTTTGGTAACAGTTATTAATAACTTAAACCAAATTTTAAAATGAAAAACCTACTTACACTAAAAGCAATAACTTTAATTATTGTTTTAGGCAACCTGCAATTTGTTTTTGCACAAGATGCCAATCACCTAAATAAGCAAAGAAGATACGATGAAGTTTCTTGGCTTATTACTCACAATGCTAACAATAATGATACTGATGCTCCTCAAGGTTTTTTTGGTTGCTTAGGAGGAAGAAACCAAAGCAAAGGAATTAACGCTCAATTACAAAGTGGCGTTAGAAGTTTTATGGTAGATATACATAGAGTAAACGGAGAATTAAGACTAAAACATGGGTCTCCTAATATGTGTATGATGGATGCTAAAGATTTTAACAATATAATGGAAGAATGGTTAAGAAATCATCCATTGGATATAATAACACTTCACATACAAACTGGAGCTAATTTAGGAATAAGTGGTTTAGATGATATTTTTTACGGCAGAAGAACGGGTTACAAAAATATATCTAACTATATATATAACCACAGTACTTTTGTTAGCGCTAGTAGACCTGTAAATTCTGGCTCGGACACCTACCCTACTATTCAAGAAATGGTTACTAAAAATAAAAGACTAGTTCTTTTTACCGAGACAAACTACAACAGCAACCTTTATAGATATGAGTTTTCACATACTGTACAAAACCCTTATCAAGCAAGCCAAGTATCACAATTATGGGATACAAATAAATTTAAAGCTGACAGAGGTGTAGACCACAAAACAATACTAACCGTAAACCATTTTGCAGGAGATGCACCAACATATAATGCAGACAAGAATAAATCTAAAGATGCCAACAAAGATGTAAATAAAAAAGCGGTAACTGCTTGGTTTCAATTTGGACATAGACCTTCTATAGCTGTAGATTATTATAGTTTATCTAATGGTAACGGAACCATACCACAAATTAATGAGGTAAATACTTTTAATGAGGTAAGAGGTAAATTTACAGATCCCAGCAACACATCAAAACACATAAGAGATGTAAATGTATACTTAGCAGAACTTGTAAACGGCCAGTGGCAAAAAGTAAAAAATGTAGCATATAATGGAGTAAGAGCAAAATGGCATTTATTTTATTCTTTTCCGGCAAGACCAAATGACAATAGAGCGCTGTTTTTTGAACATCCTAACTATAATTTTTCTCCAAGTTTTATTAAAATTGGAGATTATGATGGTGCACAAAGCAAAACATTTACTATAAACATAACTGCCAATCAAAAAAGCGCCTCAAGATCTTTTGCACAAACTACCGTATTAGATCCTCTAGTAGTATACCCAAATCCGTCAACAAATGGGACTTTAACATTTAAATACAATACAGAAAAGCCTAAAACTCTTATACTAGATTTGTATGATTTAAACGGACAACATATTAAAAACGTAACTCATAAAACAGTTACAGGAGAAAATGAATTGCAATGGAATTCTAATGGTTTAAAAGGAATTTTTATTCTTAAAGGAAAATTAGGAAAAGAAACTATTAGTAAAAAAATACTATTTAAATAGTTAAATAAAAACTAAAACAAGTAGAAATAAGTCTGTGTATTCTTATAAAGTAATACATTGTAATCTTAAAAAAAATCAACAAAAAAGCTACAAATATTAGCTGATATACTTTTAACACTAACCTTTTTTGTCATATTCTTCTGGTATGAGTTCTAATGATAAAGAAGGTGATATAAAACTAGATTACAGTTAAGTATAAACAATAAAATTTATGCTTAACCGTAATCTTTATAATTTAATCAAAAATCAAAACAAATTAATACACAACCAACTGCTAACAAAATATTTAGCAATTATTTAAACTAAAAAAATGATAAAAAAAAGCATAACTACTATTTTAATTTTTACTGTAATTATTACAACTTTTTTAGGCTGCAATAAGAGTGACAATAACAATACTGAACCTAATGAAGATATAATTAAAATTGAAGATGCTAAATTATTCGATTTTCCATTATTTGGTATTACACCAATTTCAACAGATATAATACAACCTACTATTATAGATAATAAAGAAACAGTATATGGTGAAATTAATATTGTAGTACCAAACAACGTTTCTTTGAGTAAAATTGCTGCTACCTTTACCTCAAATGAATTGAACTTAAGTAAATTTAATGTTTTACCTGGTAACACCTCATCACTAAATTATGAAACACAAAGTCACATATACACTGTAGTAAATGTGTTAGATGAATCAGAAGAATTGTTACATTACACTGTAAATATTAAACAAGAAGTAATACAAACACCACCTACCCTTACAGTAACAGATTTTAAGTTTGAAGCAAGTAAAAATTCGCAATTAACTAACGATGTCACCATTGAAAAACGAGTAGATGATGTAAACAGCCAAACAATTTATTTATTTGTACCTACTGGCACAGATTTTTCTAATTTAACACCAACAGCAACATTTGATGCCGAAGAAGTCTTTTATACACAAGACTCCTCTATTGCTATTACAGATGTAAATACAGCATACCCTACTACAGAAACTAGTTTTGATTTTGCTTACCCAAAAAGATTTATTATTGTATTAAGAGATGATGTAAATAATACTATAAAATGGGTAAATGTATTTGTTGATGTAAAAAACCCTGTGGAAATAGAAAATACAGATATTACTACGTCAGACATAACAACAACATCAAGTTCAACTTCTTTTAGAGCTATTACTACATGGAAAAATGTTGGGAATCATATCTTAAAATTTAATTTGGCAACTACCTATGAAAATAAAATACCTACTTCTGACATAGATTTTATTACAGCAAGAAGAAATTTTACTTCAATTGGTCTTGCTCCTAAAGAAAGTGCTGATATAAACGTGGTAGTGATAAAAGATTTACCAGTAGGTGAATATAAATCTACAGCTGTGTTCCATTCAAAATTTGCTAATCATGAAGCAACAGCAGATTTAATAGAACCTGTTAAACTTAATATTACTACAAATGTTAAAAACTAAATTTTAAAAGAAACCAGTAGTAAAAATACTATTTAAATAGTTCAACAAAAATTAATACAGCCACAACTGCGTGCGTAGATTCTTATAAATTGCTATATTGGAATTATTAAATTAAATATTTACGTAAATGAAAAAACGAAACACATTAGATACTTTATTTTTAGTATTGACAAGAAGAAACTAAAATGTCTATAAAAAACACACAAACTTCAAGTGCCAAAATAAGTAACAATATGATTTTGGCTCTACTTATTTTTTTTACAACCTTAGCGAGTACTGCACAAACCATTAAAGGAACTGTTTTAAATAAAGAAACCAATAAACCAGTTGAAAACGCAAGTATTTCTGTCGTTAACACCAGTAACGGCACATTTACCAACGCAAGAGGTATTTTTAAATTAAAGAATACCTCTGGTTTATCGCCATTAACAAAAATAAAGTTTTCTAGTCTTGGGTATAAAACCTTAGTTACTACAGTGCAATCTATTAAAGATGTAAATTATATTGTTTACTTAGAGTCTAATGCAGAAAAATTAAAAGAGGTTGTTGTTTCATCTAACAAAAAATTAAAAAAAAATATTAGTTTTCAAATATTGGCAGAAATGCCATTTGGTGTATCAAACTTTGGGTCTTCAATTATTAACAATAAACTATATGTTACCGCAGGAGATTTATCTTTTATTGAAGAAAATGAAAAAAGAGCTATAGACAACTCTGAAACAATGGGAGAGTTAATTAACAATTTACGAATTAATGGCTCTTGGGTAAGTTACAGTAATAAAATACAGGTTTATAATTTTAAAGACAACTCTTGGGAAGTCTCAAAACAAAAACTGAATAAAAAAGCTTACCATAAAACAGTTGCTGTAAATGAGGGTTTATATGTTTTTGGAGGAAAAACAATATCTCTAAACAAAAAAAGAGAGTATTTAAATAATAAAATTGAAGTTTTTAATACAACTACAAATGCTATTATTATTGATGATGCATACCCGCACCAAGCAGTTAATTTTGCAGCTGTAACCTATAAAAATAACATAATTATTATGGGTGGTTCTACCAAGGTATTAGACAACGGAAAAAAATTGTATCGTAACAACTCTTACTTATTTAATACCAGTACTGGCCACTGGTATCAATTAACAAAAATGCTAAAGGGCAAAGAGACCAATGGCGTATTGGTAAATAATAAAGTTTTTTTAGTTGGTGGTTTTCATAATGGACCATTAAAAGATATTGAAGCGTACGATTTAGAAACCGCAGAATGGAAAGCTCAAGGGAACTTATTTGATGGAATTGAAAGGCCTGCTCTAGCATCTAACAATAACATCATCTATATTTTTGATTCAAAAAAAATACTTACTTACAATACCAAAACAAAACTTTTAAAAGAATACAAAATAGACATCCCTTTAAAATATGCTAATATGCATTATTTAAATGGTAAGTTATATATACTTGGGGGCTCTAAATACTTTAACTATAAATCTAAAGCGGCAACAAGCCTTTACACTATTAATTTATCAGAGTTTAAAAATACTAAGCCTCGTAAAGAAAAGTATCTAAACTAAAGTTAAAAACAAGCTGTTTAAAGCTTGTTTTTAACTTTAGTTATTACAAGAAATACTATTTTTAATTCAACTTAAAAATAATATCCTGCGCCTCTAACTCTGCCAGTAATTTAGTGGTTATATTTATTTTTTGCTTACGACTAGCTAAATCTACTTTTATTTGTTCTGCCATTTCATAAACTTCAAACTTTAAAGGGTGTTTTCCCTCTATTTCATCAGAAGTAAGTGTTCGCTTTAAGTTATGCACATCTTCCTCTTTAAGGGTATCTATATTTAGTTTTATGGTTAGTTTTTTCGCATAATTCTCCATAACATCTTGCAGCAACATAAAGCTATTAAACTGTAGTCTAGGGTCTCCTTTTTTACCCGTATCTTTATTTGTCCACCCTTCTCTAATATAAATTTTTACATACACAAAAGAGCTAATCATTAAAAAGTGACGAAACTTTAAGTACTCTTCTCCAAAAATTCTGAAGTCGTAAGAATCTGTATAGTCTTCCATAGAAAACATTGCCCAACCCTTGCCATTTTTAGACACTCTATGTTGCACGTCTGTAATTACCCCTGCAATAGATAACTCTTTATTTACATACTGCTCCATATGGTGTACTGCAGATAAACCAGAGTTACAAAACGATTTTATCTCTGATTTAAAATCGTCTAACGGGTGACCAGAAATATAAATACCAACCACTTCTTTCTCTTTGCGCAATTTTTCCATTGTTCCCCACTCTTCACAAGGTGGTACAACTGGCTCTGGTATTTGTACATCACTAGCTTCGCCAAAAAGACTTACTTGAGATGAGTTTTGACTTTCCTGATACTTAGCACCATACCTCATCACCTTTTCTAAAAACGTAATTCCGTCTCCTTCATCGTGTAAATATTGTGCTCTGTGCGAATCTCCAAAAGAATCGAAACCACCCGCTAAAGTTAAGTTCTCAAAAGCTCTTTTATTTGCTGCACGTAGGTCTATTCGTTTTGCCAAATCAAAAACAGATTTATAAGGTCCGTTTTCTTTTCTATTTTCTACAATAGTTTCTACTGCGCCACGACCAACACCTTTTACAGCACCCATACCAAAACGTACAGCGCCGGCATCGTTTACCGCAAACTTGTAGTAAGATTCGTTTACATCTGGACCTAAAACTTCTAAGCCCATACGCTTACACTCTTCCATAAAAAAGGTAACCGTTTTAATATCGTTCATATTATTAGACAGTACCGCAGCCATATATTCTGCCGGGTAATGTGCTTTACAATATGCAGTTTGGTATGCAATCCAAGCATAACAAGTAGAGTGAGATTTGTTAAAGGCATAAGCTGCAAAGGCTTCCCAATCTTTCCAAATTTTCTCTAATCTATCTACCGCATGTCCTTTTGCCGAAGCCTGTTCTATAAACTTAGGCTTCATCTTATCTAGAACGTGCTTTTGCTTTTTACCCATTGCCTTACGCAAGACATCGGCTTCACCCTTTGTAAAGTCTGCTAGCTTCTGAGACAAAAGCATTACCTGCTCTTGGTATACTGTAATTCCGTATGTTTCTGCTAAGTATTCTTCATTTGCTTCAAGGTCATAAATAATTTCTTCGGTACCGTGTTTACGAGCAATAAAACTTGGAATATATTCCATTGGCCCAGGACGATACAAGGCATTCATGGCAATTAAATCTGCGAATACTGTTGGTTTTAGCGACCGCATGTGTTTTTGCATCCCAGGAGATTCATATTGGAAAACCCCAACTGTTTCTCCTCGCTGAAAAAGCTCGTATGTTTTTACATCATCTAACGGAAAATTCTCTGGATCTAACTCTACACCGTGTTTTGCTTTTACAATTTTTACGGTGTCTTTAATTAAGGTTAATGTTTTTAACCCCAAGAAATCCATTTTTAATAAGCCCGCATCCTCTACAACAGAGTTATCAAACTGGGTACAGTACATTTCCGAGTCCTTTGCCAAGGCAACAGGAACGAACTTTGTAATATCGTCTGGCGTAATAATTACACCACAGGCGTGTATACCTGTGTTACGTACAGAACCTTCTAATATATATGCTTGGTTTAGAGTTTCGGACTCTAAATCGTCTCCTTCAGAGATTTCTATTAGTTCATTTATCTTAGCAAGCTCTTCGCTATTAAATTTACTTTTTAGAATCTTCTCATCTATTCCTATAATTTTTTTAAGCTTAGACATGTTGGGTATAAGCTTTGCCATACGGTCTGCATCTCCCAACGGTAAATCTAGCGCACGTGCAGTATCTCTAATAGAAGATTTTGCTGCCATGGTACCGTAGGTAATAATTTGCGCCACTTGGTTGGCACCATACTTATCAATTACATAGTCCATTACACGCCCACGACCTTCATCATCAAAATCTATATCAATATCTGGCATAGATACACGATCTGGATTTAGGAAACGCTCAAAAAGTAAATCGTACTTAATAGGATCCAAATTGGTAATCCATAAACAATAAGCAACGGCAGAACCCGCAGCAGAACCACGCCCTGGCCCTACAGATACATCCATTGCTCTGGCAGCCCTAATAAAATCTTCAACAATTAGGAAATACCCTGGATAACCCGTTTTTTCAATTACTTTAAGCTCAAAGTCTAAACGCTCATCAATCTCTGGTGTAATTTCACCATATCTCTTTTTAGCACCTTCATACGTTAGGTGTCTTAAAAATTTATTCTCACCTCGCTTACCATTATCAACCTTATCTTCCTCAAAAACAAATTCTTCTGGAATATCAAAAGCAGGTAACAATACATCACGCGCAAGCGTAAACGTTTCTATTTTATCTACAACCTCTTGTATGTTTGTTATGGCTTCAGGAATATCTTTAAAAAGTTCCTTCATTTCATCAGGAGACTTAAAGTAATATTCTTGATTTGGCAAACCATAACGGTAACCACGCCCACGACCTATTGGTGTAGCTTGTTTTTCACCATCTTTTACACAGAGTAATATATCATGTGCATGTGCATTTTCTTTATCTACGTAATATGTGTTGTTAGTTGCCACCAACTTAACACTGTGTTTTTTAGCAAACTGAAGTAACACCTGGTTTACACGATCTTCATCTTCCTGACCGTGACGCATAATCTCTATGTAAAGATCATCTCCAAATTGCTCTTTCCACCAAAGTAAAGCTTCCTCTGCTTGTTTTTCACCTACGTTAAGTACTAAGTTTGGCACCTCACCATACAAGTTACCCGTAAGTACTATAATATCTTCTTTGTACTGCTCTATTACTTTTTTATCTATACGCGGTACATAATACTTACCATCTACAAAGGCAATAGATGACATTTTTGCCAAGTTATGGTAACCGTTTTTATTTTTAGCAAGCAGTACTACCTGGTATCCGTTATCTTTTTGAGATTTATTTGTATGATCTTCACACACCTGAAACTCGCACCCAATTATTGGTGTTATTTCCTGTTCTGGAACAAATTCATGCAAAGGTTCTTCTCCTTCTTCTAAACGATTCTCCTTAGTAGCCTCAAAACGTATTTCATTAGCGTCATTACGTGTTTTTACACCTTTGTTATGATTAAGAACACCGTTAACAAAATGGAAAGCTCCCATCATGTTTGCATGATCTGTCATTGCAACAGCTGGCATATTATATTTAACTGCTGCCTGTATTAAAGCAGGAATACTAATAGTAGATTGTAATATAGAAAACTGCGTGTGGTTGTGTAAATGCGAAAACTGAGCCGACTCTAACGTAGCTAAATTTTCTTTTATTTCTTCTTGACTAACACCACCAGTATCTTTTGCCCAAAGTGCATCTGCTATTTTTTTAGAAGCCTTTTTTAGGTTGATGTGTTTTAAACCAATAAGTTCAATTGGCTTAGGATTTGCCTCTGAGAAGTTTTTAAAATAATCTTCTTGAACATCTAACTGTTCTACAGTATACTGTTGCTTACGAACAAGCTCTAAAAAACAACGCGTGGTTGCCTCTACATCGGCAGTTGCGTTATGTGCTTCTCCAAAAGGTTCTCCAAATAAAAACTGATGTAACTCTGTTAAGGTTGGCAACTTAAATTTACCTCCACGACCACCTGGAATCTGACATAGAGTTGCTGTATGCTCTGTACACGTATCTAAAACAGGTAATTCTTGTAATTGGTTATCTACTTGAAGACGATGAAACTCGGCTCCCATTATGTTAAGGTCAAACCCAACATTTTGCCCTACTACAAATTTTGTTTTTCCTAACGCCTCATTAAACTTTTCTAAAACCTCTGCTAATGGTATACCGTCTTGTTCTGCCAAAGCAGTAGAAATACCGTGAATTTTTTCAGCATCATAAGGGATATTAAATCCGTCTGGTTTAACTAGGTAATCTTGATGTTCAATAACGTTACCCATATCGTCATGCAATTGCCATGCGATTTGGATACACCTAGGCCAGTTGTCTGTGTCTGTATAAGGAACATCCCAACGCTTAGGTAATCCGGTAGTTTCGGTATCAAAAATTAAGTACATAGTGTAATGTTTATGGTCTTAAAAAAGCAGTGTATAAAAATACCAAAAACTTATTGCTTTATAAAGGCTTTTAAGGAAGAGTTATTAACGGAAAAACAAAAAACCAGAGAAGCGAGCTTCTCTGGTTTTTATAATTTTATACAAGACTAGCTACACAAGGCAGCATTGCTTTTTACTTTTTATTTGCAGTAGTAATATACTTCTGTAATGCCATTGTCATAGATGGCGTTTCTGGAGTTGGCGCAAGAATATCTATACGCAAACCTGCTTCTGTAGCTGCATTTACTGTTGTGTTTCCGTAAACAGCAATTCTAGTTTCATTCTGCTCAAAATCTGGAAAGTTCTTTAATAAAGACTCTATACCAGACGGACTAAAGAAAACAAGTATATCATAATACACATCTCTTAAGTCAGACAAATCACTAATAACAGTTTTATAAAAAATTGCTCTTTTCCAGTCTAAACCAAGTCCATCTAACGTTTCAGGAACTATTGGTTTTAAAACATCTGAAGAAGGCAAAAGAAACTTTTCTGTTTTATACTTTTTTAATAAAGGAACTAAATCTGCAAACATTCTTTTACCAACATATATTTTACGCTTACGGTAAACTACATATTTCTGAAGATAGTAAGCTACTGCCTCTGACTGGCAAAAGTACTTCATAGAATCTGGCACTTTAAAACGCATTTCTTCTGCAATTCTAAAAAAGTGATCTACAGAATTTCTACTTGTAAGCACTATAGCTGTAAAATTGTTTAGATCTATTTTTTGCTGACGCACTGTTTTTGCATCAACTCCTTCTACATGTATAAACGGTCTAAAATCTACTTTTAACTTCTCCTTTTCAATAAGTCTTGAATAGGGAGAGTTCTCCATTTTAGGTTCTGGTTGAGAAACCAAAATCGTTTTTATCTTCATAGACATCAATATTTTAGGTAACTACCTATTATCACAAAAGGTGAAATTTCGAGTGCGCAAAGGTACAAAATAAAATAGAAAAAATTGATTGTTATGAATTTTCGATGAATTCTTAGTAGATTAACCCAGCCAATACACATTACAACGATAAACAAAACCAGCGCCAAATAAGCAACTAGCTCAGAATTAGGTGTTATATATGTAAGAAAAATATTAGCCAAAAACAGTACTAAACCACTGTAGTTTTGATAAGAAATCTTATTGAAAACGATATGAACAATAGCAGTTTCCGCATTAAAAATAGAACCATTTATAAACTGTAATAATAACTTTACAATAACAAATAAGCTTATAACTCCAAAAATAAAAAGGTAATTTACAGGTGTAAGTTTCTCTCCAAGGTTAAATATTGTTAAGAGATAATAAAGAAATAATGCTACATTTAGCCATAGAAAAACACTCCACAACGCATTAAACCAGTTAAACAAGATGTGCTTTTTACTATGTAAAAAAATGTACTTGTTATTAAATGGCAACACAACAAAATTTATAAACTTATTATAAAAAAAAGTTTTGCTTAAAACCAACACAAAAAGACTAACCACGAATATGGCAGTTATCCAATCTATATTATTAAAAACTCTGGCAATAGACTCCATCTCTCTTCTGTATACTTATAAGCGCTACAAAACTACAAATTAATACTTAGACCAACTTTATTAATTAATACGTGGTAAACAATAAAAAAGATGCAATACTATTGTAAATAAATCATAAAACGTTCTTTAGGTTTTATGACTTAAATTTAAATAGTACTTTTGTGCATTCAAGACTAAAAAAAGAATGACAGATAGCTTAGTTATAATTCCTACTTTTAATGAGATAGAAAATATAGAGGCTATTATTAATGCTGTTTTTGCATTAGAAAAAGAATTTCATGTTCTAATTGTAGATGATAACTCACCTGACGGCACTTCGCAAAAAGTACTAGAACTACAAGAGCAATTTCCTGAAAAATTATTTTTAGAAGTACGTAAAGAAAAGGCTGGTTTAGGCACAGCATATATTCACGGTTTTAAATGGGCAATTGCAAAAAAATACGACTATATTTTTGAAATGGATGCAGATTTTTCTCATCCTCCTAAAGATTTAATTAATCTATACAATGCCTGTGTTAACGGTGCCGATTTATCTATTGGCTCTAGATATGTAAAGGGAATTAATGTAGTAAATTGGCCTCTGTTTAGAATATTACTTTCGTACGGAGCATCATTCTACGTAAAAATGATAACCGGTATGCATGTAGACGACCCAACAGCTGGTTTTATATGTTACAAAAGAAAAGTATTAGAAAACCTTAGCCTAGACACAGTTCGTTTTATAGGTTATGCTTTTCAAATAGAAATGAAATTTAGAGCCCACCTTAAAGGTTTTAAGATAAAAGAAGTTCCTATTGTTTTTACAGATAGGGTTCGCGGAAAATCTAAAATGAGTTCCTCAATTATTGGAGAAGCTGTTTTTGGAGTGATAAAAATGAAATACATAAGCTTGTTTCAAAAAAACAAATTTTAAAATGAAAAAGACACTAATAAAAAACGCTAAAGTTGTAAACGAAGGTACAATTACAATGTGCGACATATTGTTGAACGGTAATTATATTGAAAAAATAAGTAGTTCTATTAGTGATTCTACAGCTACGATCATAGATGCTAAAGGCAATTACGTATTGCCTGGCGTTATAGATGACCAAGTGCATTTTAGAGAACCTGGCCTTACCCACAAAGGTAATATTGCTACAGAAAGTAGAGCTGCCATTGCTGGTGGTGTTACTACGTTTATGGAGCAACCAAATACAAATCCGCAGACTACAACAATAGAAAAGTTAGAAGAAAAATTTGCTGTAGCTAAAGATAGCTCTTATGCCAACTATTCGTTTTTATTTGGCGGTACTAATGACAACTTAGAGGAACTAAAAAAACTAGACAAAAATGCCTGTTCTGGTGTTAAACTATTTTTAGGTTCTTCTACGGGGAATATGCTAGTTGATAACGAAGAGGTTATAGAGAAAATTTTTAGAAATACAGAAATGGTAATATCTACACATTGTGAAGATGAAACTACCATACGCCGAAATATGGCTATGTACCAAGAAAAATTTGGAGACGATATCCCTATAGAATACCACCCAATTATAAGAAGTACAGAGGCGTGTTATTTATCTTCTTCTAAGGCAATTGCCTTGGCTAAGAAAACAGATGCTAGACTACACGTTTTTCACTTATCCACAGGAAAAGAAACAAGCCTTTTTAGAAACGATATTCCGTTAAAAGATAAAAAAATTACAGCAGAGGTTTGTGTGCATCACCTATGGTTTTCTGATGAAGATTACAAAGAAAAGGGCACTCTTATAAAGTGGAACCCTGCGGTTAAAACTGCAGAAGACAGATCTATGCTTTGGGATGCTCTTTTAGACGACCGTATAGATGTTATTGCTACAGACCACGCACCACATACTTTTGAAGAAAAAGATAACGTTTACACTAAAGCTCCATCGGGCGGACCATTAGTACAGCACGTTTTACCAGCTATGCTAGAAAAAGTTTTAGATGGCACTATTACAATAGAACGTATGGTAGAAAAAATGTGTCACAACCCAGCCATTCTATTTCAGATTGAAAAAAGAGGATATATAAAAGAAGGGTATTTTGCAGATTTAGTTATTGTAGATACAAACAACTCTTGGCAAGTAAGTAAGTCTAACATTTTATACAAATGTGGTTGGTCTCCGTTTGAAGACTACACGTTTAAATCTAAAATTTCTCATACATTTGTAAATGGTCATTTGGCTTACGCAAATGATGAAGTATCAGAAAAAAGAAACGCACATAGATTAACGTTTAATAGATAATTAAACAGCTTACGCATCAATACATAAAAAAAATGAAAAGATTTTTTAGTTTATTTTTAGTGATTGCAACTATAGCTTCTTGTGCAGAAAAAACAATAGAAGAGCCAGAGAATCTTATTCCTGAATCTAAAATGGTTGATATTTTGTATGATTTAGCTATTATAAATGCCGCTAAACAAACAAATTCAAATGTACTGGTAGAGAACAACGTAAGAACAATGCCATATATTTTTACAAAATATAAGATAGACAGTGTGCAATTTGCAGACAGTAACACATATTATGCTGCTGACCCAATTGGCTACGAAGGCCTATATAAAGAAGTACAAAGCAAATTAGACACCATTAAAAAACAATTCGAGAGTAAAAATCTTTTAAAAGCAGATAGTATTGCTAAAAGCAAAGAAAAAAAGAAACCTAAGACTGCTCCTTTAAAAGCACCTCAGAAGTAAACTTTAAAACGTTATCTATATCAGTATAAGTAAAATCTAATGCTTTAGTAATTTTTTTATTATCATAAATATCCTGACTCTTTAATCCGTTTACTTGCATTTTAGAGAGTTTTCTTCCTCTTCTAGTTATTAAATGCGCCAGCCAATCTAATCTATATAAAATATGTAGTTGCCATATTTTAAGTTCTTTGTGTGGTGCAGATTTCCCCAGAAATGAAGCAATTTTACCCAACACCTCTTTAAACGTTGCGTTTTTAGCAACAACAATATAGCGTTCGTTTTTTATAGAAGAATTCATTAAATCAATGCAAGCATCTACTACATCACTAACACTTACAAAGCCAGTACCATTTGGAGGGTAATACGTTAACCCCTTTGCTGTTTTACTAAAAAACTGACCACTACCCGAGTCCCAATAACCTGGGCCTAAAATTACACCCGGATTTACAATAACAGCATCTAAGCCCTCTTGTGTACCGCGCCAAACTTCCATTTCTGCCGCATACTTGGTAAGCGCATACACATTTACATTAGCATCATTCCACTCTGTTTCTTCCGTAACATTTGGCGAGGCTTCATTTTTACCCATTGTAGCAATAGAACTTATATATGCCAATTTTTCTATATTTAAAGCCAAACATAGATTTACAATATTAGCTGTACCCGTTGCATTTGTTCGTCTTAACTTAAAATAATCGTTAGGATCAAAAGAAATTAATGCTGCACAATGGTATACGTGTGTTATACCAATAAAGGCATTTTCTAAAGAAGGTACATCAGTTATATCTGCAACAATCCAGTTAATTTTTGCGTACAACTCACCTGCATTATCTACATAATAAGAAAATACTTTTTTAACCTGTTTTAAGTCGCTAGTCTCCCTATGTATAGCCGTTACAGCTTCTTCTTTTTTTAGTAGCTGCAATAAAAGATGCGCACCTACCAATCCTGTGCCTCCTGTTACCAATATCATAGTTCAAATTTAGGAATTTAATTTACTATAGACTACTGCCTAAGCTCTCTATTTCTTTTATATTTGCATCTATTATTACAAAAAACAAAACACAATGGCTTCTAACTTTGTCGCAGAATTAAAATGGAGGGGAATGATACACGATGTCATGCCCGAAACAGAGGAACACTTACTAGAACAAATGCGTGCTGCGTATGTGGGTATAGACCCTACTGCAGACTCTTTACATATTGGCCACTTGGTTAGTGTAATGATGTTACGTCATTTTCAATTAGCGGGTCACAAACCTTATGCGCTTATTGGTGGTGCAACCGGAATGATTGGAGATCCTTCTGGAAAATCTGCTGAGCGTAATTTGTTAGATGAAAAAACACTTAGACACAACCAAAACGCTATAAAAAATCAATTATCTCGTTTTTTAGACTTTAATAGTGATGCAGAAAATGCAGCTATTTTAGTTAACAATTACGACTGGATGAAAGATTTCTCTTTTCTGGATTTTATACGTGATGTAGGTAAACACATTACCGTTAACTATATGATGGCTAAAGATTCTGTAAAAAAGCGTTTAACTTCTGAAGCCAAAGAAGGAATGTCTTTTACAGAGTTTACATACCAATTGGTGCAAGGGTACGATTTTTATCACTTGTTTAAAGAACACAGCTGTACATTACAAATGGGTGGTAGTGACCAATGGGGAAACATTACTACTGGTACAGAAATGATACGTAGAATTGGTGGCGGTAAAGGCTATGCACTTACTTGCCCATTAATTACAAAAGCAGATGGCACTAAATTTGGAAAAACCGAAGGTGGTAACATTTGGCTAGATGCAGAACGTACATCTCCTTATAAATTTTACCAATACTGGTTAAATACATCTGATGAAGATGCAGAAAAATTTATAAAAATCTTTACTTTTTTAACTAAAGAAGAGATAGACACCTTAATTACAGAACATAAAGAAGCACCACATATGCGTGCTTTACAGAAAAAATTAGCCGAAGAAATTACAATAAGTGTACACTCTAAAGAAGATTTAGACAACGCCATAAAAGCTAGTAACATCTTATTTGGAAAATCTACTTCTGATGATTTAAAAACACTAAACGAGAAAACATTTTTAGATGTTTTTGAAGGTGTACCACAAGCAGAAATTACTGCTGCAGATATTGAAGAAGGTTTGGATATGATTGGCGCATTGGCAGCTAAAACTCAGTTTTTAGATTCTAATGGTGCTGCACGTAGAGAACTAAAACAAAACTCTATTTCTGTAAATAAAGAAAAAGTAAAAGAAGATTACATTATTACCAGCAAAGACCTAATTAACAACAAGTTTGTTTTATTACAACGTGGTAAAAAGAACTATTTTGTATTGGTTGTAAATTAAAAGTTAGATCTAAGAAAATATCACAAGCGTCATTCTATTTATCATTAGGATGACGTTTTTTTTAGACCTAAAAAACACCCTTTAACACAAAATTAACAAAGCAAAATTACCGCCTGGTACAATATTAGCGTTAGAGGATAAAAACATTACTAATATGAAAATTATGAACTCTAAATTTTATTACCTACTACTTTTTATTACGGTATTTGCAACCTCTTGTAATTCTGATGATGACAACAAAGCAGACAACCAAGAAGCTCCCGAATACGTAACAGAAACAAAAGCAAGCCTTACAGGAGAATGGAGACTTGTAAGCAGTAAAATTGACGAAGAAAATGTTTCTTCTGCCGATTTTGAGTGTTTAAAAAATTCTTTAGCCGAATTTAAAGACGATAACACCTACAAGTTAAACTTTAAAAAAAGAGGTCCTAGCACATCTAGCTTATGCACAGAAACAAGCTCTCAATCTGGAACCTATACTGTTACTGCTTTAAATAATGTAACTTTTTTTAACTCTACTTCAGAAATTAAATTAATAAACGATACTTTACAAATTACAACTGTTATTACAGGGGCAGATTCTAAAACACAAACTCAAGTTGATATTTTTGTAAGATCTGATAATGATGAATTTGAAGAACCTAACACTGCTGAAGAACCTGAAGATGTAGAAGTAGCCGAAGATGAAACTACAGATAACACTAGTACTTATGATGGCTCTGTTGTTGTAGCTAAACTTTTAGGAAAATGGAAAATAGATGGCGCATCTGATGATTGCCTGCAAAAAAACACTATTGAGTTTACATCTGGTTCTATTTTAGAATTTATACAACACCAGAAAAACTTTAATAGAAGTGACTTATTAAAAAACAATGCAAATGTTAGCTACCCAATGCCAAAACAATTTAAAATTGTAGTAAACTCTGGCATACACAATGTAACTTTTGATACAGAAGCAGATTGTAAGTTTATTAAAAAGAGCACTGTAGAATACGTTGTTACCGATGAAAAATCTGTTCTATTTAAAAACAGTCCTAATGTTAAAATTTTAGTAGAGGACGATTCTACCATAAAGCTTAACTACGAGTACACAGACAAAGACTCTAACAAGCAAACTATTGAGTTTACGTATGTAAAAATATAATTTGAATTATATTAAAAATAAAACAACAATCTAAAGGCTGGTTTTCACCAGCCTTTTTTTACGCTACATTTTAGGCTTGCTATTTCTTTTAGCTACCTTAGTTAAAAAACCAAGCTTTTATGACTTCTACAACCATAAAATGTGCTACAAAAACAACAGAGTTAAAGCAAATATTAGCATTACAAAATCTCAACTACGTTAAAAATTTAACCGAAGAAGAGAAAAACACCAACGGCTTTGTAACCGTAAAGCACACGCTGTCCGTTTTAGAACAAATGAATAGCAAAACTCCGCAAATTATTGCCACAAACAATACTAATGTTGTTGGCTACGCATTGGTAATGTTACCTGAAACAACTTCTCTTATTCCTGTTTTAGCACCTATGTTTAAAATACTAAACAGCTTAACCTACAATAACATCCCTGTAAAAAACTACAACTACTATGTTATGGGACAAATTTGCATTTCTAAAACATACAGAGGTCTTGGCTTGTTTAGAAAATTATACCAAAAACACAAAGAAGTCTACAAAAACACGTACAACTTTTGCATTACGGAAGTCTCTACAAACAACCAACGCTCTATGCTTGCTCACCAAAAAATAGGCTTTACAACCATACACACCTTTACAGACCAAACAGATATTTGGAATATATTATTATGGGATTGGAAATAATAGTAACTTTAGTGCATCAATCTAATGCAGATGCCAGCTTAGTCTAAAAAGCATCAAAAAAGAACAAGAGAAAAATGAAAAAAAATCTACTTTTAAGCGTAAGCATTCTGCTTTGCTCGTTATCAGTCTTTGCTCAAGAAAACAACACATCAACCTTAACTATTAAAGAAATTATGCAAGGTGATGCCTTTATTGGCCACTTGCCTTCTAGTCCAAAATGGTCATCAGATAGTAAAAACATTTATTTTAACTGGAATACGGAAAATGCTTTTAGCGACTCTTTATATGTGTACAATCTTAATAACACAAAGACTAACAAAGTAGATTTTGAAGAAGAATACAACCTACCTTCTTCTTCCACTTTTAATTCTAAACGAACAAAAAAAGTATACGAAAAAAGAGGTGATCTTTTTTTAGTCGATATTACCACCAACAAAACCATACAAATTACCCAAACTGAAGATCGCGAAAGAAACGCCAAGTTTATAGAAAACAACAGTAAAATAGCATTTCAAAAAGGACAAGATATTTTTACTTGGGATATAGCAACAGGAGCAACTACTCAAATTACAAACTTTACAAATAAAAAAGATAGAGAAGAACGTTTAAGCGATAAAGATGAATGGTTACGCAACGACCAACTTGCATTGTTTGATGTTTTAAGAGAACGCAAAGCCAAAGAAGATGCTCGTAAAAAACAGATGGAGCGTTACAAAGAAAAAGAGTTGTTTTCTATATATACAGACGGCAAATCTATAAGCGGACAAAGCATTAGTACAGATGGCAATTATGTAACTTATATTACTGCTAAATACGCAAGCAACAAGCGCACTACAATGCCACACTTTGTAACAGAATCTGGTTATGTAGAAAACCAAAACACACGTTCTAAAGTTGGTGACACACCATCTACTTACGAGTTATTTGTTTACGATATAAAAAACAAGAAAACATACCCAGTTGCCTTAGACAATTTAACTGGTTTAGATTATATTCCGGAATACACTAAAGACTACCCAGATAAAGAATATAAAAACGAAAACAGAATTGGTTACATCGCTGGTCCTATTTGGAGTGCAGATGGTAAAAAAGCAGTTTTAGATATTAGTGCAAATGATTATAAAGACCGTTGGATAGTTCTTTTAAATCTTGCTGATGGTACCGTTACCAATTTAGACCACCAACACGATAAAGCTTGGATTGCTGGCCCTGGAATTGGATGGGGTAATTTAGGTTGGATGCCAGATGACAATAGTATTTGGTATCAGTCTGAAAAAACAGGCTATTCTCATTTGTACACCACTAATGTGTTAACTAAAAAAACAAAAGCACTTACCTCTGGTAATTTTGAAATTTACGAGCCAACTATCTCTATAGATAAAAAGCGTTGGTATTTTACGGCTAATAAAAATCATCCTGGAGACAGACAATTTTACACAATGCCTTTAAATGGTGGTAAATTAAACCAGTTAACTACAATGGTTGGTAATAACGAGGTTACTTTATCTCCAGATGAGCGCCAAATGGCTATTTTACACTCGTACAGCAACAAACCAACTGAATTGTACGTACAGCCTAACCCTGTAAAAAACAGATCTAAAACAGCTCCAAAACAAATTACAAATTCACTTACAGATAACTTTAAAAAATACAACTGGAAAGATCCTGAGGTTATTACTTTTAAAGCTGAGGACGGAGCCGATGTATACGCACGTTTATATCAACCTAAAACAGCAACAAAAAATAAAGCTGCTGTAATTTTTGTTCACGGAGCTGGCTACCTACAAAATGCGCACAAATGGTGGAGCTCTTACAATAGAGAATATATGTTTCATAACATACTAGTAGATAATGGCTATACTGTTTTAGACATAGATTACAGAGGTAGTGCTGGTTACGGCAGCGAATGGCGTACCGGAATTTACAGACATATGGGAGGTAAAGATTTATCTGACCAAGTTGATGGTGCAAAATTATTAGTAGAAAAATATGGTATAGACCAAAATAAAGTTGGAATCTACGGTGGTTCTTACGGCGGATTTATAACATTAATGGGAATGTTTAATGCTCCAGACACTTTTAAAGCTGGTGCCGCAATACGCTCTGTTGGCGATTGGGCTGCATACAACCACGGTTATACTGCTCGTATTTTAAATACTCCGGTCACAGATAGCATTGCTTACAGAAAAAGCTCCCCTATTTATTATGCAGATGGCTTAAAAGGAGATTTATTAATTCTACACGGTATGGTAGATGATAATGTGCATTTTCAAGATATGGTACGTTTATCTCAGCGTTTAATAGAGTTAGAAAAAAAGAATTGGGAAATGGCTGTGTATCCTGTAGAGCGTCACGGTTTTGTAGAGCCTAGTAGTTGGACAGATGAATACACTCGTATTTTCAATTTATTTAACGAAAGTCTTTTAGACATTAGAACAAAAGAATAAACCTATGAAAAATAAAATAGCAGCCTTATTTGTTGTAATAGCATTAGGATCTTGTAGTAAACCACCTGAAAAACCGAAAATGAATGCTTTAGCAGAAGATTACGTAAAACTGGTTTTAGAAGTAGGACAATATAATAGTGATTTTGTTGATGCTTATTACGGTCCAGAAGAATGGAAACCAACATCTACTAAATTAGATACCATACCGGCTTCAGATTTTATTGCCAGAGCCAACACATTAATAGAAAGCGCTCATTTGGTAGATACAACTGCTTTTTCTAGTATTGAAAAAGCAAGACATACGATGTTTAAAAAGCAACTAACTGCTGTAAAAACCAAGTTAGAGATGCTGTCTGGAAAAACGTATTCTTTTGATGAAGAAGCCAAACTTTTGTATGATGCAGAACCACCGCATTTTACAGAAGAGCACTTTAACAAACTTATTGCTGCTTTAGAAGAAGAGTTACCAGGAGATGAAGATTTGGCTACTAGATATACTGCTTTTGAAAAACAATTTATAATACCAAAAGATAAGCTAGATACTGTTTTTAGAGTTGCTATTACAGAAGCAAGAAAAAGAACTAATCACCATTTTAAATTACCGCAGAATGAAGATTTTGTGTTAGAATATGTAAATGATAAAAGTTGGTCTGGTTACAATTACTACCAAGGAAAAAGTAAAAGTTTAATACAGATAAATACCGATTTTCCAATATTTATACAACGTGCAATAGACTTAGCTTGCCACGAGGGCTACCCTGGTCACCACGTATTTAATGCACTATTAGAACAAAATTTAGTTGATGCCAAAGGATGGAAAGAATTTTCTGTATATCCATTATTTTCTCCGCAATCTTTAATAGCAGAAGGTAGTGCAAACTATGGTATAGACGTAGCTTTCCCTGGTGATGAGCGTGTTACTTTTGAAAAAGAAGTACTTTTCCCTATTGCAGGTTTAGATGCTAGCAAGGCCGATAAATACTATAAAATTCTAGGATTAATAGGTAAGCTAAATTACGCAGGTAATGAAGCTGCAAGGCACTATTTAAACGGAGAAATCTCTAGAGGAGAAGCTGCCAAATGGCTAGAAAAATATTTGTTTTACGCACCAGATAGAGCATTGCAACGCACTCGTTTTATAGACCAGTACCGCAGTTATGTTATAAATTACAACTTAGGTAAAGATCTAGTTGCAGACTATGTAAAAGCAAAAGGAGGTACTGTAGACCAACCAGAAAAACGCTGGGCAGTTTTTAAAGAGTTGTTAAGTAACCCACATACAGCAAGTAGTTTAAAGTAGAGTTAAATTCTATTTTAAAAACCCTATAAAATCATCCCTATCTATTTCTCTGGCGCCTAAACTCTCTAGGTGCTGGGTATAGACTTGGCAATCTATAAGTTTGTAATTGTTAGCTTCCATTTCTTGTACCATGGTTATAAAACCATATTTAGAGGCGTTGCTAACATCACTAAACATACTTTCTCCGCAAAACACAGTGCCCAAATCTATGCCATACAAGCCACCCACCAATTGGTTATCTAACCAAACCTCGTAAGAGTGTGCAAAGCCTTTTTTATGTAGTTCTATATATGCGTTTTGCATATTTTGGGTAATCCACGTGCCTGGCTGCCCATCTCTAGGTACAGTAGCACAACGGTGAATTACTTCTTCAAAATTTTTATTTTTTGTAACAGTAAAAGCTTTATCGCGTAAAAGCTTACGCATACTTTTAGAAACTTTTAATTCTTGCGGAAACAATACCATTCTTGGGTCTGGACTCCACCAAAGCAGTAGTCTATCATCATCAAACCAAGGGAAAATTCCGCTTTTATAGGCAAGTTGTAATCGTTCTACAGATAAATCTCCTCCAGCCGCTAATAAACCATCTTCATTAGCTGTATGTACTGGAGGAAACTCTAACTTATCTGTTAAATAATATATTGGATGAACCATTTAACCTAGAAAGGCAAATCGTCGTGATCTTCTTCATTTAAATTATCTGCAGGCTCAAAAGCTTGTGCTGGTGCAACTGGTGGCACACCTCCTGCACTTGCGTCTGGAGCAGCAGCTTGTAAGTTCTCTATTCTCCATCCCTGTATAGAGTTAAAGTATTTAGTTTCTCCTTGTGGATTAACCCATTCTCTACCTCTTAAGTTAATACTAACTTTTACAGCTTGCCCAACATTGTAACCGTTTAATAAATCGCATTTGTCTTGAACAAACTCTACCATTATATGTTGCGGATATTGCTCTTCTGTTGTAACAACTAGTTCTCTTTTTCTAAATCCGTTGCTTCCAAAAGTTTGAGTTTCCCCAACCATTTTTACTTTTCCTTGTACTTCCATCTTAAATTAGTTTCTTATGCGTGTTTATCTATTCAGTTCTTATTCTATCAAATCTATACCAGCTATCAATAATTTTAAAGCAGAAGTTACATCTTCATTAAAAATGTATTCTTTAGCTTTTAATTGCAACTGTACTCCGTCATTAGTGCTTAACACACTGCGTATTGATACATTTTCTTCTACAAATTGCGTTACACTCTCCGCAGATGGTAATTGCTCTATATTACCAAGTAAACCCAAGTCATTACCAGACAACAATTTACTGTTTCTTATTTTTAACGGCAAACTATCTACACCTATTCCTAGAGTAGATAATGGTTTTGGAACCTCGAACATACCTTCCTTAGCTCTACTATACCAATTGCCCCCCATACGAGCTACCAAATCTATTTTATGCTGATCTATACTTCCGTTTTCATCTAAAACAGTAGTATCTACGTGTACTTTTACAACCTCAGCAAAAATAAGGTTTCCGGCTCCGCCTTCTTCGCCTAATGCTTCAACCTTAGTAACCTTACACTCAAACTGCACTGGAGACTCTGCTACTCTAAATGGCTTAACCAAATCAGACTTTAGCATTGTTAAACCAGCCTTATCAAACTCATTAATACCCTCTGCATACTCTGTACTAGACAAAGACATTTGTTGTACTATTGAGTAATTTACAATATTAATAACAACCTCTTTAGTTTCTAACACATTTTCCAAAGTGTGCTTCGTAGTATTATTTCTTACTCTTCTCGCAGGAGAAAATATAAGAATTGGCGGATTTGCACTAAATACATTAAAAAAGCTAAACGGAGATAAATTTGGATTACCGTCTTTATCTACAGTACTTGCAAATGCTATTGGCCTAGGACCAACCGCCCCTAAAAGATAGCCGTGCAATTTTGCAGTAGTTACCTCGTTTGGAACTATAGAAATTGTTTTTTTCATAGAATGCAAAGGTACATAATTTGCGCACTAATTAAAACAACAAGTCAATATAGAAATACCAAATGTGCTTTAAATTACGTTATCTTTAAACCCTATAATTGGTAAAATGAATTTTAATCCTAAAAATAAAACTATAAACATTTCTTTAATGGTTAGCGCTTTCTTTATTGTAAGCCTTATTCTTTGGAATACCAATAGTTTTTTTGAACAATTTAAAAAGGAGGAACGCCATAAAATGGAGATCTGGGCTACTGCTCAGTCAGAATTTCTTAATTCTTCGCAAACGCAAGATTTGGGAGATTTGCATTTAATGATTTTTCAGAACAACACCTCTACACCAATGATTTTGGTGAATAAAAACGGTAGTTTTAACGCTAAAAACATAGAAAATAACAAAACCAAAGACACCTCTTTTATTCAAGAAAAAATAGAAGAGTTTAAAACCGAAAACACTCCTGTTTTAATGACACATAAAGGAGAGCTAATTGCTACTCTTTACTACGGAAACTCAGAAGTTTTAAACAACTTAAAATATTACCCTCTAGCACTACTGCTTATTATTTGTTTATTTGGAGCTGTAATTTTCTTTTTCTTTAAAACGAATAAAGCATCTGAACAAAGTAAACTTTGGGCTGGTATGGCAAAGGAAACAGCACACCAAATAGGCACACCCCTAACATCTCTCCTGGGATGGAACGAGCTATTAAAAGACGAAAATATAAATCCTGAAATATCTGTAGAAATAGAAAAAGACATAGATAGACTGCAAACAATTACAGATCGTTTTTCTAATATTGGCTCTTTACCCAAACTAGAAGAAAAAGATATTGTTGCAGAAACTAAAAGTGCTTTTGATTATTTAAAACGAAGAAGCTCTAAGCTTATACAATTTTCTTTTGACAGTAAGATTGATTCGCTCTCGGTAATGCTAAACAAGCCTTTATACAATTGGACCATTGAAAATTTGGTGAAAAACGGAATAGATGCTATGCGAGGTAAAGGACATATAGCTATAGAAATTGTACAAGCAGGAAATATTGTAAACATTTTAGTATCTGACACAGGCCACGGAATACCTAAAGGAAATTACGCTACTATTTTTAATCCAGGGCACACATCTAAGAGGCGTGGCTGGGGTTTAGGGCTATCCCTAGTTAAAAGAATTGTAGAAGAATACCATAACGGAAAGGTAAAAGTGTTATCTTCGAGTAAAGAAGGCACCGTAATGCAGATTTCGCTAAAAACAAAAGTTTAAACTATGTCTAAGGAGAAATTAGTTGTACTAAAAGAAGCTAACATAAAAAATAACTGTCCAGAATGTTTCCATAACGAACTTTCAGTTACTTTTTATCAAAAGCAAAAATTTGGCAAGTTTATACACAAAACAACCAACGAGGTTAGTAGTGATATTAAATGCCAAAGATGCCAATCTATCATATACCCTGTTAATTGGACAGACGATATAGAACGCTCTTTTAACTACTACCAAAAATTAGCAGTACCAGAAAAAACAAGTGTAAAATTTACATCTTTGTTCTATATAGTTGTACTTGTTCTTATAGCTTTAGTCGCTACAGCAGTGTACTTATTTACCCAAAAAATTATTTAATTTTAGCACTAATTGCGGCTGCAATAGACTTAAACTCTTCTGTAGTTAATTCTTCTTTTTTCTTAAAAGAAGCATCTGCCATAGAATTTAAAGGTATTAAATGCACGTGCACGTGTGGCACCTCTAAGCCTATTACAGAGATCCCAACACGGTTGCAAGGAACAGCCCCTTCTATAGCTTTACCTACTTTTCTAGAAAAAGCCATTAAACCCATATAGGTCTCTTCATCTAAATCTAGAATTTTATCAACCTCTTTTTTGGGCACACAAAGTGTATGCCCTTTTGCATTTGGACTAATATCTAAAAAAGCAAAATAATTAGCATCCTCTGCTACTTTGTAACAAGGTATTTCGCCATTTATTATTTTAGTAAATACAGATGCCATTATGCTCTAGTTATTTCTAAAATTGTAAGTTTAATTTTTCCATTAGGAACAGCAATTTCGGCTTCATCGCCAACACTTTTACCTAATAAACCTTTACCAATTGGTGAGTTTACAGATATTTTCCCTGTTTTTAAATCAGCTTCACTTTCTGCTACTAATGTATATTTTACCTCCATACCATTAGCTTGGTTCTTAAGCTTAACAGTAGACAATACCAATACCTTAGAAGTATCTAACTGAGATTCATCTATAATTCTAGCATTAGAAACAATTTCTTCTAACTTAGAAATTTTAAGTTCTAACAACCCTTGTGCTTCTTTAGCTGCATCGTACTCAGCATTCTCAGATAAATCTCCTTTATCTCTAGCTTCTGCAATTGCTTGTGACGACTTTGGGCGCTCTATATCCTTAAGCTGATTTAGCTCGCTCTTTAACTTTTTTAAACCTTCTACGGTATAATAAGACACGTTACTCATAACATTATCATTTTAAAAATGAGAAAATCCTCTTATTTCTAGAGGATTTTATACAAATATACATAATTTTTGTTCACATTTGTTGTTGTATTAGTACTAAGAAAACATATTATGAAATCACTTTTTTCCTTATTTGCTATTTTACTATTATTTTCTTGTGATAGCGGTAGAACCAATAGAAACCCATACTTACAAGACATAGGTTTTAGAGTAGATCTAAACTTAAATTTACCATCTTACAGCGCTTTAAAAAACACAGGAAGTGGGGTTTATGTTGGCAGCCAAGGTGTTGGCACCAAAGGTGTATTTGTTATAAACACTGGATTTGACAATTTTATGGCTTTTGAAGCTAGTTGCCCTAATCACGAGCCAAGTTCTTGCTCTACAATGGTATTAGATGATGACAGACAAAATGTTACTTGTCCTTGTGAAGATTATAAGTACAATCTTTTTACGGGTCAGTTTTTAAACAGACCAGAAGAAGGCGACACTAAATACCACGATATGCTTTTTTATAGTACTTCTATAAACGGAAATGTAGTAACCGTTAGAAATTAAAAAAAGGGCAAACCTAGCAATAAGGCCCACCCTTTATAAACATGGTTAGTGTTCAATCTTTAAAAATTAAATGTTGCACCCACTAAGAAGTTTGTTCCTGCTTGTGGGTAATAACCCTGTACTTCAAAAGTAGTGCCAGGAGTTGACCAAGAGTTTAAATATGTATATCCGTTAGACACATATTTCTCATTAAACACATTATTTACTAGTCCAGACAATACAATAGATTTAAAAATCTTATCACATTTTATCTCGTAAGCAACATTAAAATCGTTTACAAAATAGCTATCTAACTTAGATTCCTCTGTGTCTGTATTACTTAAATATTGTTCGCCTACAAATTTAGATAAAAAAGATAATTTTATGTTCTCTTTTGGCGAATATGTAAAAATATTTCCCGCCACAACACTAGGGGAATATGCAATATCTGTATCACCTAAATCTTGCAAACCACCATCTCTATCTGTAAAAAAGTCTTTGTTTTTATTACTACTCAATGCCACATTTGGCCTTGTTGAAAACTGATCATTAAAAACAATGTTTGCATCTAACTCTAATCCAAAACGGTAACTATCACCAATATTTTCTCTAAGCGGAGCACCAACATCGTTTAAACCACCTGTTAAAACTAATTGGTCTTTATAGCCCATATAATAAACGTTTGTATTTACCTGTACTGCTGATGACACATAACGCCACCCCAACTCAAAATCGTTTAACTTTTCTGGTTTTGGATTACCACCTTCATAATCATTTCTATTGGGCTCTCTGTTAGCTACAGCATAAGAAAGATAAAAATTATTATTCTTATTTAAGTCGAAAGTTATACCCGCTTTAGGATTTAAAAAGTCAAAAGTATCATCTACTAAACCAGTCTCATCACCATTAGCCTTATAACCTACATTTCTGTATTGCATATCACCAAAAAGACTCCACTTGGCATCTAACACATAATTTAATTTAGCGTAGATATTAAAATCTGTTTTAGTAGAATTATCATTGTAATAACGGTCTTCATAATTTCTGTTTACTGCAAATTGTTGCGCCCAAATTACTTCTCCAAAATGGTCTCCCTCATATTTATTATAACCACCACCTACAATAAGGTTTACATTATTTCCTTTATAGTTAGCAGAAAAAGTTGTTCCATAAAAATTATTATCTAACCATCTTCTTCTAATTAAATCTGTAACATCTGTTCCGTTAAAACCAGCTACAATACCACTGTAATCCGCAGGGTCTTCATCTTCCTTATACTGCTCAAAAAAACCGCGTCCTTTTGTATAGTGTACAGCTAGGTTAGTAGACCAAACATCAGAAATTTGCTCGTTCCACAATAATTGAAAATGATCTTGCTTGTAATCATCATTTTCATTATCGTAAAACTGAGTAACATCATTTTCATCTTGGTAAGCACCAACTGGGTTATATGTTCTATTTTCTTTTAATGTTTCACCATCTATACCATCCCAAGATTGGTATGTTACTTGTTTACCTCCAAAAAGCAACGCCTTAATTAAAGTATTATCATCTACATAAGCGGCTTGTAAAAAATAAGAATCTAAATTAGAAGATGCCCTATCTACATAACCATCTGAAGCTATTCTAGATAATCTACCAGAAATTTCTATATGATTATTTAATAAACCAGTACTAAATTTTATATTATTTTTTAGTGTATTAAAACTACCAATAGATGTAGAAACTTGCCCATATGCATCTGTAGAAACAGCATCTGTTAAAATGTTTAAACTAGCACCAAAGGCACCAGAACCGTTTGTAGATGTACCCACACCTCTTTGGAGTTGTAAGTTTTCTGTAGAAGAAGCAAAATCTGGCATATTTACCCAAAAAGTACCGTGGGACTCAGAGTCGTTATAAGGTATACCATTTATGGTAACATTTACACGCGTAGCATCTGTACCACGCACTCTTATACCTGTATAACCAACTCCTGCGCCAGCATCTGACGTTGTTACTACAGAGGGCAAAAAGTTCATTAAAATAGGTATATCCTGACCTAAGTTACGAGACTTAAATTGCTCTTTAGTTAAGTTAGAAAATGTAACCGGAGACTCTTTGGTAACACGTATACCAGACACCAAGACCTCGTCTAAAACTACCTTTTTACCCTCTAAAGTGTCTATTTCTTTTTCTTGCGCAATACCAGAAAAAGCTAAACCAAAAACAGCAAAAGTAGTACCTAATGTTTTTAAGTAAAATTGCCTATTGTTACTACAACTTTTACGTGCTGTAACATAAAATTTAAAACAGTTTGTTTTCATTCGTAATTGTATTACAAATAAAAGGGGTCGTTATTTTTGTTAAATTATATAGATTTATGAGTGGCAAACTCTTATGTCATAGCCTAATTACCTAGTTAGCAAACACTAACTAATACTTCCCTTGGCAGCATTACCTGCCCAGGTTCGTTGGGTATAATCTCAGCCTATTTTAATAAGCACCCCTTTGAGATGAGGGCAAATGTAGTGCTCACTTTCTACTATTCATAAAAAAAAGCTAACTTTATTAACACAGGCAACTAAATCTACATTATGAAATTAGGAGCATTTTTAATCAGTTTAAACGTAAAAGACATAAAAACATCTAAAGAATTTTATGAAAAACTAGGGTTTACTGTTTTTGCTGGTGATATTGATAAAAAGTACCTGATACTAAAAAATGAAAGTACCGTAGCCGTTTGTTTGAAGGTATATTTGACAAAAATATGCTAATATTTAACTCTGCTTGGGACCAAAATGCGAATAAACTAGAAAATTACTATGATATTAGAGTCATACAAAAACAATTAATTATCTCTGGATTAGAACCTAGTACAAAAGCATACGAAAACTCTACAGGACCCGCAAGTATAATAATTATAGATCCCGATGACAACCCAATACTCTTAGACTACCACATATAACTATTTTGGCTGATGAGCTGTTTTTAATAAGTCGTTTACAGTTTTAACAGGATTAAATGTAATTGTAGGAACTTCTACAAAAATAGTATTCCAAAAAGCCATTGCACCATTCCATAAACCAGGAAGCTCTAATGCTTTTACTTGTCTACCTTCTTTAGTTTTCTCCGTAATAAAACCTTGTTTATCATTAACAAAGTCTAATAAATTATATTTTTCTCCTTTATAATTTTTAACTCCGCAAACTAAATCTACAGGGTTAAAATGAGTTGCATTTTGTAATATTTTAGCCTGATTAAAATTAGATGTATCTATCTGTGCAGATTCTACAATCTGAAGCGATACATTCTCTTGATAATCTTTAATCCAAAAAGGTCCTCCTCCTGGATCTCCAAGATTCTTAACCATACCACAAACTCTAATTGGTCTGTTTATTTTTTCTTTTAACAAGCTAAGTTGTTCTTCTTTTCCCAAATGAATAAATCCGTTTCTAAATCTAACATTAAGTTCTTCTTTTAAAAACAATCTAATTTCATTCATTTGTTCATCATCAACCTTATCATTATCTAAAATTGATGCATATTCAAAAGCTTTCTTTTGCACTTTTAACAAAAAGCCAGCTAATATTTTTTTACTATCCGCTACAGCTTGTAAATGCTCTTGCACTACAACATTATCAATATTTTTAATAAAAATAATATCTGCACTTTTATCATTTAAATTTTCTATTAAAGCACCGTGCCCTCCTGGTCTAAATAACAAACTACCATCTTTTAATCTAAACGGTTTGTTTTCTAAATCTACAGCAATGGTGTCTGTTTCCTTTTTCTGAAAAGAATAATCTACAACAAAGCTAGTTGCTGTTTCTTTATTGACTTTCTCTGCAACCTGTTTCTCTTTTTCTAAAAACATTTCTTGGTGTTGCTCAGAAATTGTAAAATGAAGTTTTGCTACATCATTTGTTTTTGCATATAAAGCAGCCTCTCTTAAATGCTCGTAAAAAGGCGTTACAATCTGGTCTTTGTATTTATGAAAGGGCAATAACCCTTTTGGAAAAAAACCATAATTTAATTTATCCTCAGACAGTAATTCTTGCACAAAAGCATAAACTTCTTCTCCTTCAGAAGAAAAATTATCTCCTATACGCGTCTTTACATCTTTATAAAAAGGAAAATCTTTTATTTCCCTAACAAAAGCCTCTACAGCCTTATCGTTATTTTTTTCAATATACACATCCAAAGATTGCTCTTTAGCGTTATACACTTCTAAAAAAGTAAATAAAGCCTTAAACATACGTGTTGCCGCACCAGAAGCCGGTGTAAATTTTAAAAGGTCTTTCTGTAGTCGGTATTTTTCAAAATAAGACACAAGTTCTTGTTCTTCTTTATCAGAAAATTTAAGTATGCCGTCTCCTACAACAGCAGCCTTAGACAAGTTTACAAAAGGTATACCTTCTTTAAAGGTTTCTATTTGTTCTAAAACCTTTTCGTTAGTAACTCCTTTTGCTATAAATTGCTCTTTATCTTGACTTGTAAAATTCATCTATTTTTTTAAAATTTTATCTATTGCTGCAATAGCTGTTGCCAGCCTTTCTGCCTTACCGCCCTTTAAAGTAATAAAATTCCTTTTATACTTTACTAGTGTTTGTTCAAAAAATTTAAACATTTCTTCTCGCTCTCCGGGCTTATCTCTTAAATCATCTGCCTCCCAAGGAACGTCTATATAGGTTAAAAAGTATAAATCGTATGTGTTTTCTAATGCATATTTTTCTAAAACAGGATCGCAACTACCTATATAATACGCCTCTGAGTATACTTTTGTCTCTAACAAATCTGTATCACAAATAAGAACATCTGTTGCCTTTTTAGTCAATGCATTTTCTATTTTCATTTGACCTTCTGCTATTGGCAAAAGATCTTTAGGCTCACAAGTTTTACGCTCGTTATTCCATTTATCTTGCAAATATTCTCTAGCATACTCTGGCACCCAAACAGAATGGTAATGCCTTGCTAATTGCTCAGACAGTGTAGTTTTTCCTGTAGATTCTGGTCCAAATAAAACTACTTTAATAATGTCTGTGGACTCTTGCCTATACTTTTTTTCCATGCTATATAACCTAATATTGCTATTCCTGTAAATACAAAATACTGTAAAGCAGTAAATACAAGCCCCTTATACAAATATAAAGGAACGGAAATTATATCTCCAATAATCCAATATATCCAATTTTCTATCTTTTTTTTAGCCATTAACCACATTCCAACAAAGAAAATAGCTGTAGTTAACGTATCTATATAAGCCGTCCAATTATTAAACTTATTAAAAAAACCATATACCAACACAACAAACAATACAGTAATAACAAACAATACTATAGACCATTTTTTCTCTTTTACTGTTGTTCTAGTTATAGGAATAAAATGTGTTGCATCTACTTTTCTTGTCCACAAATACCACCCATATACACTCATAGAAAAATAGTAGACATTAATCATCATATCTCCTAAAAGTCCATATACTAAAAGAATGTATACAAAAATTGAAGTACTAATTATACCTGTTGGGAACACAAGTATATTTTCTCTTTTAGAATAAATAACACTAAGTAAGCCAAACAAAACACCAACAGACTCTAAAACTATTAAATGTGTAGAGACTCCATTGTATTGCGCAAAAATCCAATCAAAAATGTGGCTCATAGTCGCTTCTGTCAGATTTTACAATTTTCATAAAAAGCAGCCCTTTGTCCATAAGCTCAAATGCTTCTTTAATTTCCGAATTTAAAACACCCATTACAGTATCATAATCACCATACACCTGTGTACTTAGTGGGTTTTCCAAAATTGTTAATCCAGATGCACGTAATTTTTTTATAAAAATGATGATATGCTCCTCAAAAGTATCCTGAAGCGGAGAAAAAGTAAGTTCTACAGAAATATTCATTATTTATTTATTAGAAAAGCCATTACAAACAAAACAAATTGTTTTGCCTACAACAACTATAGTTTATTTCTTTTAAAGTGATGCTTTTTTTATTGCGTACACACAAGTAAATCCTTCAAACTCTATAAACTGAACGCTATATAATGATGAATGCCCTTGATACAATATTTCGGCTGTTGTTTGCTCTTCTGCAAACGTAAAATCTTTTACATTTATATGATGCAGAAAACTTAATCCTTTTTGAGCATAAATTTTGTAAAGCGATTCTTTTGCTCCCCAAACGATAGTTAACTTTTGCATTAAAGCAGATACATTTGCAATAGTCTTATACTCTTCTATAGGAGTAAATTTATGAGCTATTTTTAAAATTTTATCCCGTTGCATTTCAATATCAATCCCAACCTCATCTGTTTTACTAACAATAATCCCTGTAAATTGATGCGAATGTGTTATTGAAATAAAATTACCATCTTTTAAATGTGGCTTACCAAGCTCATCATACTTTAAATCAAAATCGGTATAACCAGCCTCTTTTAGCAAATGCCTAATGCTTAAAAATCCTTTTCTATGCATTTCAGATTTCATACCATTAAATCTATTTTGGCAATGATCTGTTAATTCTATAGATGCAGCCAAATTGGCTTCAGACTCTTCTATTTTCCAAATATAGAGCGTTGTAGCACTGTTAACTGTTATAGTTTTGTAAAGAGGCATAGCATTATTTAAGATATTAGTATCTTTGCACTGCTTAAGGCAAATGAAATAGTATTGGTAAGCGAATTTAACTATTTAAAACGCTATACCAAAGTGTTTCTTTTTATTAAAAATACGAAAAAAAGAAAAAATGAGCTCAAATAAAGTTGCTTACGTACCAAATAAGGTAAAAGATATTTCTCTAGCAGATTGGGGAAGAAAAGAAATTGAACTTGCTGAGGCAGAAATGCCTGGTCTAATGGCTTTAAGAGAAGAGTACAACGATTCTCAGCCACTAAAAGGAGCAAGAATTGCAGGTTGTTTACATATGACAATACAAACAGCTGTTTTAATTGAAACTTTACAAGCTTTAGGTGCAGAGGTTACTTGGAGTTCTTGTAATATTTTCTCTACTCAAGACCAAGCTGCAGCTGCCATTGCAGCAACAGGAACTGCAGTCTATGCTTGGAAAGATATGACAGAAGAAGAATTTGACTGGTGTATTGAACAAACTTTATTTTTTGGCGAAGACAGAAAACCATTAAATATGATTTTGGATGATGGTGGAGATTTAACAAATATGGTTTTAGATAAATATCCAGAATTAGCTTCTGGAATTAATGGTTTATCTGAAGAAACTACAACTGGTGTTCACAGATTATACGAGCGTGTAAAAAATGGAACTTTACCAATGCCCGCTATAAACGTAAACGATTCTGTTACTAAATCTAAATTTGATAATAAGTACGGATGTCGCGAAAGTGCTGTAGATGCTATACGTCGTGCAACAGATATTATGTTAGCTGGTAAACGTGTTGTTGTTTGTGGTTATGGCGATGTAGGTAAGGGTACTGCTGCTTCTTTTAAAGGTGCCGGTAGTATTGTTACTGTTACAGAAATAGATCCTATTTGTGCACTACAAGCTGCAATGGATGGTTTTGAAGTTAAGAAACTAGAAACTGTTGTTGGTAATGCTGATATTGTAATCACTACCACAGGAAACAAAGATATTGTTAGAGGAGAGCATTTTGAAGCTATGAAAGACAAGACCATAGTTTGTAATATTGGCCACTTTGATAATGAGATTGATATTGCTTGGTTAAATGGAAATTTTGGCGATACTAAAAATACTATTAAGCCACAGGTTGATAAATATACCATAAACGGAAAAGACATAATTCTACTTGCAGAAGGTCGTTTAGTAAACTTAGGTTGCGCTACTGGTCACCCTAGTTTTGTAATGAGTAACTCATTTACAAACCAAACTTTAGCACAAATTGAACTTTGGACAAACAAAGAAGCATACGGAAACGATGTATATATGTTACCAAAAGCATTAGACGAAAAAGTTGCTAAATTACACTTAGCTAAAATTGGTGTTGAACTTACAGAATTACGTGAGGACCAAGCTAGTTATATTGGTGTAACTGTTGAAGGCCCATACAAGCCAGAACACTACAGATATTAATACATAGCACAACTAAAAGACTTAGCTCTTTTCCTAATTTTAACCCATCAGGAAAAGAGCTTTTTTTATACGTAAATCTTACTTAGACAATTGCAGTAATGAATATTATTTTAACAGGAGCAACAGGCACTTTGGGTTCTAAAGTATTACACACCCTTTTTGAAACTAAATATAACGAGATAAGCAATGTTTACCTTTTAGTGCGTAAAAAAGGACAATCTACTCCTAAAGAAAGAGTTCTAAATATGCTAGAGAGTGAGTATGCTCCGCAATTTGTAAAAGATAATTTAGACGCCATAAACTCTAAGGTTAAAGTAATAAATGCCGATAATATTTTAGAGCCAGAATCTTTTTTAGATACTAACGAGCAGTATTACTTTATACATTCTGCCGGATACGTTAATCTATCTGTAGATCCTGCTAATAAAGATGAGATTTTTGAAGAGAATTTTCATTTTACAAAATCCATTTTTGAAGCCTACATGGGCTACCTAAAAAAGTTTGTTTACATAAGCACTGCTTTTTCTATTGGTGATTTAGGAGGTCTAATTGGTGATGATTATATAGAAATTGAAGGCGGAGCATACCGTAATTTCTATGAAGCATCTAAACACGCGTCAGAAAAATTCTTAACTGAAGCTAGTAAAGAAAATAATATACCGCTACAAATATTAAGGCCAAGTGTATTAGGAGGAAACGCAATAGACAACCCAAGCTTTTTTATTTCTAAATATATGGTGTTTTACCTATTTGCTAAATTCTTCTACAACACACCATCTAGCGACCACATAAGAATTACCGCAAATGCAGATAGCGGTCTAAACATTATACCAACAGATTATGTTGCTAAAGTTATTGTTAAGGTTTTTGATACTGATGTAAAACAACTTAACATAGTACACTCTAAGGCAACTAACATTACAAAGGGTATTTCTAAAATACTAGACACTGTTGGCTTTAAAACATACAACGTTACCCAAGATATTATTACAAAAACAGCTGGGTTCGATTCTAAACTAGAGCAGTTCTACTACGAGACTATTGGCGTGCATTTAAATCCATACTTAACATCTAAACCATACGAGTGGGACACATCTGTACTAGAAAGCATTTTACCTATACCTAAGTACGATTTAGAGCAATACTTAGCCAATACTGTAGAGTTTGCCAAACTTAAAAACTTTAGAAACCAGAAATGGTAATAATCTAAATACATAAAATAAAAAATGGGGATCACTAATTTAATTAGTGATCCCCATTTTTTATACTTAATAATTTTACTTCTTATCTAAACCTAATTTAGACAAATCATAAAAATAAAAATCTTTAGCATCGTTCATTGCCACAAATAAACCATTCTTAAAGGTAGAATTTAGAGGTATTGTTACCACCTCACAACCATCTGTTTCTTGAGTTGATAAATTTACTGCTTTTACAAATTCGTTAGTTTCTCTTGAAAAAATATTGAACTGTCCTTTTTGCTGATCAGACACAATAACATATCCACTTCCATCTTCGTATGAAGCTATCGCTATGCCCTCTATGTCAGATTCAAAAAAATCTCCCCCAAAACAGCTTATCTCTTTATCTCCTTTTGCAGGATCTGCGTAGTATTTACGTATACCATGCTGTTCATCTGAATAATAAATAAAACCTAGTTCGGAATCTACTGCAATTGCCTCTATCTCTTTTTTACCACTAAAAGCTCCAAATTTGCGCACCAAACTAGTATTTACAACTCCCAAGGTGTCTGCCATTATTTTATATTGATATAAATATCCATTTTCAGGACCTAACTTACGCCCAACTACAGCATACAAACTTTTATCATTAGGAGAACTATACAAAGCAATACCCATTGGCAACTTAAACTCTTCATTAACCTCATCTTCAAATACTTTAAAGCCTCCATTATCTAATGGTTTCATATCTGGCACAGAAAATAATCTAATTTGTTTTTTTTCTCGTTCTGTAAAAACAATTACATCTGTTGTGGTAGAGTCATTCAAAACAAAATCATAAGCCACATCAACATTATTAGGTCTTTTTATGTCTCTAATAGTTTTATCCTTTAATATTTTCCCTTCTAAATTAAAAGCATAAATAGCACCATTGGTTTCCTTATCTGTTCCAAAAACAATACTTTTTGATGCATCCTCTTTATTTATCCAAATAGCAGGATCGTCCGTATCATTAATCGTTTTTTCCGTAATAACATCTGGCTCTATTGCAGGCAGTTTATCTACCTTACAAGAAAAAAAAGCCATCAATATAGGAGCACAAATTAAATATTTTTTCATTCTACTTTTTTATAAAATTATTTTTTAAATAAATCGTATTTTAAACCAAACGTTAATCGCTGGCCATAATACTCTATTTGTTGTGTTCTGTTTTTTACGCCTTGAAAATAACGCAATGGCTGATCTGTAATATTGTTTAAATCTGCATACAAACTAAGGTTACCATTAACCTTATATGTTGCATTAAAATCTAAGAAAAACTGCGTGTCATAATACCTATCTTCAAAGTCATTACCCCCTAATTCATCAACATAAGAATCGCTAAAATTACCAGATAATCTAGCTGAGAATTTCTTATCGTTGTAAGCTAAAGACGCATTAAAAGTATTAGGAGTAGTATTTGGCAAGTCTACATTCTCTCTTTCATCACCATCTTCATTCATAATTCCGCTCGCAGAAGAAGTAATAAAAGTATAATTTAAATACAAACTAAGGTTTTTTGCAAAACCAGGTAAAAAGTTTAATTGACGCTGAAAAGCAAATTCTGCTCCAAATATACTAGCTCCCTCACCGTTTAAAGGCTGAAAAAGATTATAACCATTAGTACCTAAGCCATATGTATCATCTGTAGTTTCACCTATAAACGTGTATATAAAATTATCTATTTTTTTATAAAAAGCACCACCAGAAAGCAGCCCTACATTATTAAAATAATGCTCCGCCATAAGATCAAAATTCACAGAAGTTGTTGCCTCTAATTCTGGGTTACCTAAAATTATTTCTTCATCTCCAGAAACTACATCTACAGAAGGTACCAAGTCTGCATAATTTGGTCTTGCTAAAGTATTTGTCCAAGCAAAACGTAAAATTGTAGCATCAGAGGCAGAATATTTTAAATGCAAACCAGGCATAAGATTAGCGTATGAGCTTTCTTTGGTAATCTCCCCCTTTAAATCTTCTTCATCTGCAATACGATTTCCGGTAGCTGTTACTTTTGTAGTTTCTAGACGTAACCCTAAAAGAAGGTCTAGTTTTTCTGATAATTTCTGATTAGTCATTACATAACCTGCAAAAACGTTTTCGTCTACATTATAATTTTTTCTTAAAAATTCATCAGGAATAGATTCTCCATCTACTAAATCTAAATTAGCTAGCCATTTTTCATCAGCAAAAGACCCAATTAAATATTGACTACCTGCTAAGAAATCTGAATTTGACAAATCTTTTGTAGGTAAGATATCTAAAGTAGCATATTGATCTTCTAAATCAAATTCAAAAAAATTATTATCTCTTAACTTAGATTTAATTCTTGCTCTTGCTCCAAACTTTACGCTACCATCTCCATTATTGAAAAAATCCGATGGCACCTCAAAGTTTACAAACACATTAAAATCTTCTTCCTTTGTAAACTGATTTTCCTCTGTTATTTCTTTATATTCAAAGTTAGCTATATCAGCGTCTGCAATATCTTCTGCTATATATAACGGAAATCTTGGATTGGAATTATCGTTTAGAACACTATATTCACT
This sequence comes from Cellulophaga fucicola, assembly GCF_900119145.1. Taxonomy (GTDB): domain Bacteria; phylum Bacteroidota; class Bacteroidia; order Flavobacteriales; family Flavobacteriaceae; genus Cellulophaga; species Cellulophaga fucicola. The sequence continues at coordinate 275,046 of NZ_FPIY01000004.1, forward strand.
TTCAAAACTAACATATCTTTCATTTAATCTCTCTTCAGATGCCTTAGCAAAAGAAGCCATCCAATCTAACTTTAGACTACCCAGTAAGTGTTTACCTCCTAGACTATAATTTTGCATTCTTTGATCCTCTAGTCTTCTATTCTTATTTCTACCTTCGCTTGTACCGCCTTTTGTTTCTCTAGCGTGTTCTGCCGGAAAACGAGTTAACCTACTATTTAACACTGTAAAATCTCCCTGCTCTATGTCTTCTGCATCTAAAATTTCACTCTTTAACCTAAATCTATTTTCTCTATCATCTCTCCAGTTATAAATTGTTTTTAGATATACTGTATTATTAGCATTAAACTTATAGTCCATATTAGCCGAAAAACTTCTTCTAATACGCTGCACTAAATACTTTCTTTGCTGAAATTCTTTTGCATACGGTTCTACATCTACGCTTTCCAAAATAGGCTCACCATCTAAATCATCTACACCCGTATAATACTCAAACTCGTCTGCCCACTCTGCCTCTACATTATCAGAGCCAAAGTCATTATTATTGTAAGACGCAGAAATCATATATCCAAATTTCTTATTCTTAGATCTATCTCCTACTAAAAACGAACCGTTAATAATACCCTTATCCGTGATAAAGTTAATCCCAGAACCCAATGTAGAAGACAACCTAAAACCCTGTGGAGATGTTCTTGTTATAAGGTTTACAGCTCCACCCAAAGCATCTGCATCCATATCTGGAGTAATTGCTTTACTTACCTCTATAGACTGTATCATATCAGCAGGAATTAAATCCATCTGAACATTTCTATTATCACCCTCTGCAGATGGTATACGACTACCGTTTAATGTTACAGAATTTAGTTGCGGAGACAATCCTCTTACAATAATATTTCTTGCCTCTCCCTGATCTACCTGCATTGTTATACCAGGAATACGCTTTACCGCATCACCAATGTTAGCATCCGGAAACTTCCCAATCTGATCCGTAGAAACTACACTAGTAATATTTATATTATTTTTTTGTGTATTTAATGCTTTTGCCTGACTACCCAAACCGTAACTTATAACTTCTACACCATCTAACTCAAAACTTTTTGGCTCTATATAAATTGATACAGATGCTGTTTTGCCACTAACAACTGTTACATTTTGCTCTACATCTGCATAACCCAAATATGTAATTTTTAAGACATAAGATCCCTCTGGAATATCCACTAAAGAAAAGTGACCATTAAAGTCTGATACAGAACCTTTTTTTAAAGAAGGAATTAATACTGTTGCACCAGGAACATATATTCCGTTTTCATCAGAAATTACACCCTCTACATTCCCTTTTTGCGCTGTTACATTTGCGCTACACAAAGCAACAATTAAGAGCAGAAAATTAAATTTTAAATACTTAGTTATTTTCATTTTAGTTGATTTTTATGAGGTCAAAAATATGGATATCAACCACATAACATATTTTCTTAAAGGAAACAAATAAGCAACAAGTATACATTATAAAGGAAACAACAAGGCAACAATAAAGATTAATTTACATACACATAACAAAAACATTAAACAGTACATTTTTAACACTAAAAAGACATTAAATAAAGAGATAATTCTTCTTTAGAATCTATAGGTAATTTTTTCCTTAACCTATACCTTGCAACCCTAACACTATCTGGTGTAAGTCTTAAAATAGAAGCAATTTCTTTTGATGAAAGATTTAATTTAAGTAAAATACATAATCTTAATTCTGCCGGAGACAATTTACTTGTGACTGCATTAGATATTTTATTTATAAAGTTTGGGTGTATCTCTTTAAAAAAAGCCATAAACTCATCCCATTCTTTTTCTTGCGCCAAATTAAAATCTATCTCTTTTATTAGTTCGGTAAGCTTTCTTTTTAGATCCACATTATTGCGTTGCAAACTATTTTTTAATGTAAGTGACAAATTAGATAACATTTTATTCTTTTGAGATAAATGCAAACTATATCTAGACAAAGAAGCTGTTTTTATATGTAACTGTTTCTGTAGATTTTTCTCCTCTGCCTGCTTTTTATCTAATTCAATTTTTAATATCCGTTGCTTAAAATCTAACTCTTTACTAATATGCCTTCGTTTTTTTAAAGTGTACAAATACCACACAACACCAAAAACAACTACCATAAAAACTAACACAACCAAAACTAGTTTTTGCGATTTATTAGCCTTATTTAACTGAAGTAGATACTGAATTTGAGATTCTTTTTCTTTTGAATTATAAATATGCTGCAATGCATTAGACTGGTTAGCACTCTGAAGTCTTTTATTTTCTGTGTCTACCTTTAAAAAAGATTGTAAAAAAGTATAAGCATTTTTGTAATCTCCTATTAAGTTATAGCTCTTAGATATATCCTTATAAGCACTAGCAACTTCTAATGTGTTTTTAATTTCTACAGCAGTACTTAAAGCTTTGTTAGTATAGTCTAATCCTATATTTAATCTGTTCGTTTTTCTATAAGTATCACCTAAATTATTATAAATACTAGCTAGTCTAGAATTTTTTTCATTTTTATTATATTTTAAAGCTTTTTTAAAATACAACTCTGCAAGCTTATAGTTTTCTAAATCCTCATAAATACTACCAATGCTTTCGTTAACAATTGCTAAACCACTATCATTATTTAATTTGTAAAATATCTGTAAGCTTTTGTTTTGATATTCTAACGCTTCTTTATACTTCTTTTGCTTCTCAAAACAACTTCCTAAATTACTAGTAGCCAGAGCCAATAACACAGAATCTCTAATTAATTCCGCTGCTTTCTCAGACCTTATAAAGTAATCCTTAGCATAATTATAATTTCTTAGTTCTAAATGAATAGAACCAACTTGATTTAACACTTTAGCATACAAAGTATCATTCTTCTTTTCTTCTAATAAATTTATAGTATTGTTGTATTGATGAAGAGCCTCTGTATATACTCTATGATTACTACAGAAAATAGCAAGATTGTAATGAGCCATTGTAGTTTGGCTAATGCTCTTTGTTTTTTTAGCTTGCTTTAAATCATTATTTAAATCATCAAAAACAGCTCCTAAATTATTTAACCTAGCTAACTCATCCGTTAACAGTTGAGAATTTACTTTCGCAGAATAAAGTAAAACAAGAAAAAGAAATAAAAACCTTAACACCATAACATCCAAAACAAACCTGAAAGATAATTTCTAAACTTGTTTCAGTAATTAAGAAGTTGTTATGTTATAGTAAAGATTTTAAACACAAAAAGCCCTTCCTTTAAAAAGGAAGAGCTAATTATAAATTTTAAGCAAAATTCTTAAGCCTCAAAAGGCTCTACAGATACAAAAGATTTCCCTCCTGCTTTCTTCTGGAATTTTACAACGCCATCTACTTTGGCGTGTAATGTATGGTCTTTACCAGCATAAACATTATCTCCTGGATTATGTCTAGTACCACGCTGTCTTACTAATATGTTTCCTGCGATAGCTGCTTGTCCACCAAAAATTTTAACTCCTAAACGTTTCGATTCTGACTCTCTACCGTTTTTCGAACTACCAACACCTTTCTTATGTGCCATAATTTTTAGGTTTTATTTTGTTATACTTAAATGGTTAACAATTATGCTTTACCACCGTCTAATTCATCTTGCCATTTCTTTAACTCATCCCATTTACCTTCAGCAGCTAATTTAGCTTGTGCTGGCCATGTATCAGTTACGTGGTTACCACGAACGTCAGCGATGATTTCAGAAATTTTTGAAGCATCAGCTTTTGCTAATTCAGCGAAAGTTGATATTCCTGCCGCAGCTAAAGTTTCTGCAATTTTAGGTCCAATTCCTTCAACCTTTTTCAAATCATCTGCTTTTGCAGATTTCTTTGGTGCAGCTTTCTTAGCTTCTGCTTTAGGAGCAGCTTCTTTTTTTGGAGCAGATTTCTTTGCTCCTGAGGATAAAATGTTTTCAATAACAATCTCCGTTAAATACTGACGGTGACCATTTTTCACTTTATACCCTTTACGTCTTTTCTTTTTAAAGACAATAACTTTGTCACCTTTAAGGTGCTTCACGACTTTCGCCTCAACAGCGGCTCCGTCTATAGCTGGGGCGCCAATAGTAATGTTCTTACCATCTTCTAACAAAAGAACGTTATCAAAAGTTACCTTTTGACCTTCTTCCGTTTGCAAACGGTGAACATACACTTTTTGATCTTTCGCAACTTTAAATTGCTGCCCTGCTATCTCTACAATTGCATACATAGCTTGTGTATTAATTAATTATGTTTAATTTTAAAGAACTTGCCTACCTAAATAAGCGGATGCAAATATACTGCTAATTCCTTAACATACAAGCTATTCTTCTAAAAAAAAGTAAGGTCTTTTTTATCAATATAATACAGACCCTTTTTTTCAATTTAATTCCTAACCATAAATGCAAAAAAGAGAGCCAAAACACCCGATAAAGAAGGATTTTTCTTAACTATTTTAAAATTTATCAAAATATTATGTAACAAAAAAAGTATTTTTACACTTATAAGTTAACTAAATAAAACACTATTAAAAATGAAAAGAAACTTATTTCTATCGGCTTCCTTTTTTTGTGCCGCATTAACAATGCAAGCACAGCAGGTTGCTTACGAAGAGTACGATCTTGATAACGGTATGCACGTTATCTTGCATCAAGACAATACTGCACCAATTGTTACAACATCTGTTATGTACCACGTAGGCGCAAAAGATGAAAACCCAGACAAAACAGGATTTGCTCACTTTTTTGAACATTTACTTTTTGAAGGAACTAAAAACATAGAGCGAGGCAAATGGTTCGAGATTGTTGCATCTAACGGAGGTACCAACAACGCAAACACAACACAAGACCGCACGTATTACTACGAGGTTTTCCCTTCTAACAAACTAGAATTAGGTTTATGGTTAGAGTCAGAAAGGCTAATGCACCCTATTATTAACCAAATAGGTGTAGACACACAAAAAGAAGTGGTGCAAGAAGAAAAACGTATGCGTGTAGATAACTCACCTTACGGTAAATTTCAAGAGCAAATAGGCATCAATCTATTTAAGAATCACCCTTACAAATGGCAAACAATTGGATCTTTAGAACATTTAGCTAACGCTACTTTAGAAGATTTTCAGGCATTTAACAAAATTTACTACGTACCAAATAACGCTGTATTAGTAGTTGCTGGAGATTTTGAAGTTAATAGTACTAAAAAAATGATTCAAGATTATTTTGGTCCTATTCCTAAAGGAAAAGAAATCAAAAGAAACAAATATCAAGAAGAGCCTATTACGCAGACCATTAAAGCAAGTTATAACGATCCTAACATACAAATACCTGCTATTTTTACAGCATATAGAACACCTGCTAATACAGAAAAGGATGCTTACATTTTAGATATGATATCTACTTACTTAACTAGCGGAAAAAGTTCTAAGCTATACAAAAGTTTAGTAGACGATAAAAAAATGGCGCTACAGGTTTTTGCTTTTAATAATTCTCAGGAAGATTATGGATCTTATATTATTGGAGCTTTACCTTTAGGAGAAACATCTTTAAACGATTTAATTGTTGAATTTGATAAAGAAATTGCAAAATTACAAACAGAATTAATTTCTGAAAAAGATTACCAAAAGCTACAAAATAATTTTGAGAATAATTTTGTTAACTCAAATAGTGGCGTAGAAGGTATTGCTAACTCGCTAGCTAGGTACTATATGTTATATGGTAATACAGATTTAATAAACACAGAAATAAATATCTACAGATCTATAACTAGAGAAGATATTAAAGCTATTGCCAACAAATACCTTAAGCCTAACCAACGCGTAGAATTAGAGTACTTACCTGTTGCAAAACCTGAAAACTAATAAAATGAAAAAAATATATTCTTTACTGGTTATAGCATTACTTGCTTTTAACCTACAAGCACAAGTAGATCGTAGTAAAATGCCAGAGGCAGGTCCACTACCACAAATTAATTTATCTGAACCACAACGTTTTGAATTAAAAAACGGATTGAAAGTTTTAGTTGTAGAAAACCACAAATTACCACGTGTTTCTGTACAACTAATTATAGACAACCCACCTGTTGCAGAAGGTAACAAAGCAGGCGTAAGCTCTTTTGTTTCTAGTCTTTTAGGCAATGGCTCTAAAACCATTTCTAAAGACGACTTTAATGAAGAATTAGATTTTATGGGAGCTAGAATGTCTTTTGGATCTGAAAGCGCTTCTGCGTCTTCACTATCTAAATACTTTCCTAGAATTATGGAGCTAATGGCAGATGCTGCAATTAACCCTAATTTTACACAGGAAGAATTTGACAAAGAAAAAGAAAAGATTCTGACTAGCTTAAAAGCTGATGAAAAAAATGTAGCTAGTATTGCCAGAGACGTACAAAGCGCTTTAGCTTACGGTAAAAACCACCCTTACGGAGAGTTAGTTACAAAAGAAACAATTAACAACATTACATTAAAAGACGTTCAGCAGTTTTACAGTGACTACTTTGTACCTGCTAATTCTTATATGGTTATTATTGGTGATGTAGATTTTAAAGAGGTGAAAAAATTAGTGAAAAACAACTTTGTTAGCTGGACAAAAGCAACACCACCGTCTTTCTCTTTACCAACACCTAAAGATGTACAATACACACAAATTAACTTTGTAGATATGCCAAACGCAGTACAATCTGAAGTTGCTGTAGAAAATTTAGTATCTCTTAAAAAAAGTGATCCAGATTACTTACCTGCTTTAATGGCAAACCGTATTTTAGGTGGCGGTGGTTCTGCTCGTTTATTTTTAAACTTAAGAGAAGACAAAGCATACACCTATGGCGCCTACTCTAGTATTGGAAACGACAAAAACTCTTTATCTAGATTTAGAGCTTACGCAAGTGTACGTAATGCAGTTACAGATAGTGCGGTTGTAGAATTATTATCAGAGATTGATAAAATAGCCACTACTCCAGTTTCTGAGAAAGAATTGAGTGACGCTAAAGCCGCTTACATTGGAAACTTTATTATGGCTCTAGAAAAACCTAGCACTATGGCCGGTTACGCATTAAACATAGAGACTGAAGGCTTACCTAAAGACTACTACAAAACTTATTTAGAAAAAATAAATGCTATTACTGTTGCAGATGTAGAAAATGCAGCAAAAAAATATTTTAAATCTTCTAACGCACGTATTGTTGTAACAGGTAAAGGAAGTGATGTTTTAGACAACCTAGAAAAAGTTACGTTTAAAGGTCAATCTGTCCCTGTTAAGTATTTTGATAAACAAGGGAACCCAGCAGAAAAACCTAAGTACGATGTTGCTATTCCAGAAGGTGTAGACGCTAAAAAAGTATTAGCTAACTATATCGAGGCTATTGGCGGTAAAGACAAATTAGAAAGCATTACATCTTACTACATAAAAGCTAAAGCAGAAATACAAGGCCAAGAATTGCTTTTAGAGATTAAAAAGACTACTAAAGATCAGTTCATGCAAGATGTTAGTATGATGGGTAACTCTATGAGCAAACAAGTATTAGATGGCGATGCTGGTTTTATGGTAATTCAAGGTCGCAAAATGGACTTACAAGAAGCACAAATAACTGCTATTAAAGCTGAATCTGCTCCTTTTCCTGAACTTAACTACATAAATAGCGAAGTTACATTAAAAGGCATTGAAGATTTTGATGGAACCAAAGCATATGTTATTAAGTTTAACGACACAAAGTCTGCAGCTTACGACGTAAAAACTGGACTAAAAGTAGTTGACATTACTACAACCCCACAAGGTAACGCCACTATTAACTACAGTGACTATAAAGAGGTTTCTGGCATACAATTTCCTTTTCTTTGGAAACAAACAATGGGACCACAAAAGTTCGATTTTAATGTTACAGAAATAAAAACTAATGAAGGTGTATCTGATGCCGATTTTAAATAAATAGTTTAGAATTAAAGTAAGAACAAAAAAAAGCTCCCTAAAAATTAAATTTTTAGGGAGCTTTTATATTTTTTTTAAAGATTACAATAAAAAATACTATACTATTTTTAGTACCCCAGAATAGCAACACTTTCTAGAAGCATATTTAATCCTCTTGTTCTTTTTTATTTTTAGATACTACTAAAAACCAATGCAAATAAGCAATAATCATATAACCTGTTACAACAAAGTAAAATTGCCACTCCTCTATCATCTTAGTATAACTTAAATAACACAATAGTAACATAGCTATAATCTCAAAATAGACTAATATTTTAGGTCTTGATTTTTTCATTGTATTTTTTTTTACACTTAAGCCAGATTTTACAGCTATACTCTTTTAAGATTTACTTTTAATCCTAAAGAAAATTACAAAAAATATTCAGTAACACAAACCACAAAGCTGTCCAAAGTTATTTAGACAACTTTTTTTTATGATTTCATTTAGATTAACTACTTCAATTTTAAGAACTAAAAAATTAAAAATTAGTATTTTTGCAGCATACCTAACATCTATTTAGTATGAAACTTATAAAAAACATTAGCTTACTTCTTGTTGCTTCCTTAACATTATTTGCATCTTGTAAAGAAAACAAACAAGAACCAGAAGTAGTGACTGTAAACAATACGGTTGCCAAAGAAAAAACAAAAGTATTTGCAGATAATGCTCAATTTAGCAAAGCTGAATTTACAATTAAAGGAATGACGTGCCAAATAGGATGCGCAGCAACAATAGAAAAGAAACTAGCAAAAATGGAAGGTGTAAAATCTGCCACAGTTTCGTTTGATAAAGAGTTGGCTATTGTAGAGTACGATACAAATTCAGTAACTACAGAAGACTTAACAAACACTGTAACATCGGCAGCTGCAGGAGACACCTATACTGTTGAAAATATGAAAGCAGGAGAATAACAACTTTCTTTAAAAATAAAAGGCCAATATCTTATTAGATATTGGCCTTTTATTTATTCCATTATATAACAACACTACTCTTTCCAACGTAATGTTTCCATTATTTTTCTAATGTCTTCTTGCAAATATACCGCTGCTGGCAAAATAGAATCATAATTTGGTTTAACATCAAAATAAAGTGAACCTGTTAAAAAGTGCTTAGTACTATCTGTAACATAAAATTGCGATTGCGAAGCCGCATCTCCTTTTACGTCGTAAAACATACCATAAACACTATCTGTATCATTAACAAAAGGCTGCTCTATTATATTATCTGCTTTTGCCGCGTGCTCGTAAGATAGCTTTTGAGCATCTGACAACAACTGATTTAAATTATCCTCTACAGGCTTATAACTTAAAAATATAGATCCATTTATTCTGGGGTACGCAACCTTAATAGCTCCTTTTTCGTTTTCAATTTTAGCCAAACTACTATAACTAAAAGAATAATTAGGCGTTGCAAACTCAACCGCTGTTGTATCTGGATACTCCAGCCTAAGCATAGCATTTGGCTTAGGTAAAGTTTCTTCTTTACAACTAATTACCAAAGCACTAAAAATTAATATTAAAAAAATATATTTACGCTTCATTAGGCAGCATTACTTTAATTTGTTTTAATCTTTTTTTATCTAAACTCTCTACAATAAACTGATAGTTTTTAAAAACAATCTTCTCTCCTCTCTTAGGAAAACTACCAGCAATCTCTAAAACAAAACCCGCTATAGTTTCAGATTCTCCTTTTTGCTCCTCAAAAGCATCTTCGTCTTCAGTAATACGAGCTACACGGTAAAATTCTTTTAATGTTGTTTTACCATCAAAAACATAGGTTAAATCATCAATCTTAGAAAAAACTAAATCTTCATCATCAAACTCATCACTTATATCACCTACAATTTCTTCTATAATATCTTCTAAGGTTACTATACCAGAAGTACCACCATACTCATCTACAACAACGGCTAAATGGTTTTTCTTTTCCTGAAACTCCTTTAACAAATCGTCTAACTTCTTATTTTCCGGCACAAAATAAGGCTCCCTTAACAAGCTTACCCAATTAAATGTTTTACGATCTATGTACGGCAATAAATCTTTTACATAAAGAACACCCTTAACATTGTCTACATTTTCTTCAAAAACAGGAATCCTAGAATAACCTTTATCTTTTATCTCCGTTACAACTTCTAAGAATTTTAACTCAGCATCCAGTGCAAAAATATCTATTCTTGGCCTCATTACTTGTTTTGTATCCGTATTACCAAAAGATACTATACCCTGTAATATTTTTTGCTCCTCTTTAGTTGTATCATCTTCAGATGTCATTTCTAAAGCCTGGGATAAATGATCTACACTTAAGCTAGATTTTTGCTTACCTAATTTAGCGTGCAAATACAATGTTACAGAACGCATAGGCCCACTTAAAGGCGTAAAAACAACATCTAAAAAGCGTAATGGATACGCCATAAAATAAGCAAACTGAACATTATTTCTGTTTGCATAAATCTTAGGCATAATTTCACCAAACATTAAGATTAAAAAAGTGGCTAATATTACTTCTAATAAAAAACGAACAGATATTATATCAAAAATTTGATATGTAATATCAGAAAAAACAACATCCCCAATTGAACTAAATAATAGCACAATACCAATATTAATTGCATTGTTTGCAATAAGTATAGTTGCTAATAATTTTTTAGGTTTTTGTAATAACTTTAAAACAGATTCTCCTTTTGCTGTTTTTTCTTCTCCTATACTGTTTACATCTGTTGCAGATAGGCCAAAAAAGGCCACTTCTGCTCCTGAAATTAAAGCAGATAAGAACAATAGTACAATAAGCACAATAAATTTTGTAATTAATGCGCCATCAAAAACAATTGTATTTAGCAGTAAAATAATGGGGTCTGGGTCCAATAATTAAATTTTAGTTGTATTAAAATGGTAAATCGTCTTCTTGTTCTGGCTCACTAGGAGCTGTATTTTGAGTAGTAGCATTTTGTTGTGGCGACTGCTGCTGCTGTGCTGGTTGAGCAGGATTGTTCTGCGCATTTGTCATACTTTCTTGTTTTGTAGACAAAAAAGTAAAATCTTGAACATGCACCTCTGTTGCATAACGCGTAGTGCCATCTTCTGCCTGCCATTGACGGTTTTTTAACCTACCTTCTACATATATTTTATCGCCTTTACTTAAATACTTTTCGCATATTTCTGCTGCCTTATTACGCACTACAACATTATGCCAATCTGTATTAGTAACTCGTTCACCTGTTTGCTTGTTTGTATAGCTTTCATTAGTTGCAATAGGAAACCTCCCAATACAATTTCCACCTTCAAAATAGTGCATTTTTACTGCATCTCCTAAATGCCCAATTAGCATTACCTTGTTTAACGTACCACTCATAATTTTGTTATCTTAAAATCAAAAATACAAAAATTTAAAACGTTTTTATGAAGTCTGCAATTAAAACAGGCACAGGATATTTTTCTAAGTCAGAAAAAGCTATTCCATCTTCAAGAACTTCATCAACTTTAAGTATCCAAAAATGAGTAAATAAATGCTGATGCGATAATTTATGTACAATAGCATCCTTATTAAATAAGCGTATATCTTTTGCTTTTACGGTTGGCAACACCTTATTATATAGGTCGTAAATCGTTTTAGCATCTGCCTCCTCCTCTAACAAAGGAAACTGATATAAATTTTGCCATATTCCTTTTCCTGTTCTTTGTTGTAACAAAGTATTACCATTACCATCTACAACAACCAAGTAATTAAAATTACGTTTCTTTACTTTTATCTTTTTTAATTTAACAGGCAGTTTGCCTACTAAATTCTTTTGCAAGGCTACACAGCTATCATTTAAAGGACAAATAGTACAATCCGGATTTTTTGGAGCACATTGCAGAGCACCAAACTCCATAATACCTTGATTATAATCTCTTATATCTGAAGAATGCATTACTTCTGTTGCTAAAGTTTTAAAGTACTTTATACCTTCTGCGCTATTAATAGGTAGATCTACACCGTAATACCTAGCCAAAACTCTATACACATTACCATCTACCACTGCTTGCTGCTCATTAAAAGAGATAGATGCAATTGCACTAGCAGTATAATCGCCCACTCCTTTCAATTTAACAAGTTCTTTATATGTATTAGGAAACTCCCCATTTAAATTAGTTACTATATGCTTTGCGGTAAAATGAAGATTTCTAGCGCGGGAATAATACCCTAAACCTTGCCATAATTTTAAAACTTTCTCTTCTGAAGCATTAGCTAGATCAAAAATAGTAGGAAAATGTTTTTCAAAACTTAAATAATAAGACGTACCTTGAGCAACTCTTGTTTGTTGGAGCATAATTTCTGAAAGCCATATTTTATAGGGATTCACAGTGTTTCTCCACGGCAAAGAGCGTTTATTTAAGGCATACCAATCTAGTATTTTTTGGGAAAAAGTCATCAAATAAATAATAATAAACAAAAGTACAGGTTTATATACTTAAAATTAAGTCTATTAACGTAAAAGAATAAATTTAATTTATATATTTGCAACCCGAAAAAACAAGGACATAATATATACTGACAATGACGAAAGCAGATATCGTATCGAAAATCTCAGATAAACTGGGGATTGAAAAAGGAGATGTACAGGCTACTGTTGAAACTTTTATGGAAGAGGTTAAAACTTCATTAGAAAATGGAGATAATGTTTACCTTAGAGGTTTTGGTAGTTTTATTATTAAAACAAGAGCAGAAAAGACTGGTAGAAATATTTCTAAAAATACTACCATAAAAATACCAGCTCATAACATCCCTGCATTTAAGCCTGCAAAGGTCTTTGTAGAAGGCGTTAAGAGCAACGTACAAGTAAAATAAAATATTAATATTAATTAAAAAGTAGATTTTATGCCTAGTGGTAAGAAAAGAAAGAGACATAAGGTAGCTACCCATAAGCGCAAGAAGCGTAGAAGAGCTAACCGACACAAGAAAAAGTAGTTGTTAACAACTACTTTTTCGTTTTAAAAAACGTTCATTGACATAGAGATTCTTAACGAAAGAATTTCAGCGGGTAATTTTTACCCGCACAACTATTGTTTAATCCATTTATCTCTCTTATTTATAAGTTGAGATAGATAAAAATTGATTCAGGTGAATAAAGAATTAATCGTAAGATCTGGTTCTAACGCTGTCGATTTTGCCTTAACTAAGGACGGAAAACTAATAGAACTTCACAAAGAAGAGGACAATAACAATTTTTCTGTTGGCGATATATTTATTGCTAAAGTTAGAAAACCTGTTACTGGTCTAAACGCTGCATTTGTAGACGTTGGTTATGAAAAAGATGCATTTTTGCATTATCATGACCTGGGTCCGCAGCTCTCTTCTATGTTGAAATTCGTAAAAGGAGCAAGCACAGGAAAATTAAAAGATTTTTCTTTAAAAGACTTTCCTTTTGAAAAAGATATTGATAAAGACGGTAGCATTAATGATGCTATTAAATCTAATCAATCATTATTAGTACAAATTGTAAAAGAACCTATCTCTACCAAAGGACCAAGAATAAGCTCTGAGCTATCATTAGCTGGGCGATATGTGGTTATGGTACCTTTTTCTGATCGAGTTTCTGTTTCTCAAAAAATAGAAAGTAAAGAAGAAAAAGAAAGGTTAAAAAGACTTGTAAGAAGCATAAAACCTAAAGGTTTTGGTGTTATTATAAGAACCGTTGCCGAAGGCAAAAAAGTTGCAGAGCTAGATAAAGATCTAGAAAACTTACTGACCAAATGGACAGTAATGTGCAAGAAATTGTATAAAGCACCTCACCCATCTAAAGTATTAGTAGAGCTAAATAGAGCTTCATCTATACTTAGAGACGTATTTAACGACACCTTTACAGGAATACATGTTGATGATACAACGCTTTACAATGAAATTAAAGATTATGTGCAAGAAATTGCACCGAAGAAAGAATCTATTGTAAAATTATATGAGTCTTCTGTGCCAATTTTTGAAAAATTTGGAATAGAAAGACAAATTAAAACTTCTTTTGGTAGAACAGCCTCTATGAGTAAAGGCGCCTATTTAATTATAGAACATACTGAAGCCCTACACGTTATAGATGTAAACAGCGGTAACAGATCTAACAAGGCCAAAAACCAAGAAGACACAGCATTAGAAGTAAATATGATTTCTGCCACAGAAATAGCCCGACAATTGCGCTTACGTGATATGGGAGGTATTATTGTAGTAGATTTTATAGATATGGGGAAGCCAGATCATAGAAAAAAACTTTTTGAACATCTACGCGATGAGATGAAAGATGACAGAGCTAAGCACAAAATTTTGCCGCCGAGCAAATTTGGCCTTATTCAAATCACAAGACAAAGAGTAAGACCCGAAAGAAATATTAAAACAATGGAGAAAAATCCTAACGGCCTAAACGGCGCAGAGGTAGAAGCTCCAATAGTTTTAATAGATAAGATTAAATCTGACTTAGAAAAACTACTAAGTGGACCCGCAAAAGATAACGATGTTATTCTACACATACATCCGTTTATTGCTGCATATCTTACAAAAGGATTACAATCCATTCGTTTCAAGTGGTTTATGGAATATAAAAAATGGGTTAAAGTACAATCTAGAGACTCTTATACGTATCTAGAATACCGCTTTAAAAACAAAGAAGGTAAAACCATATATTAAAATATACCTTTACTTAAAAAAACGGTTTGTTATATATGTCTTTACAGAAACCAAAAGACATATATAAAAAAATAAAAGCGACCTCAGCAATGTGGTCGCTTTTTTTGTTTACGTACATTTGTAATATGAGCTTACAACCATCTTATACTATTACAGAAGCTACTAAAAAATTAGAACAATACTGCGCTTATCAAGAGCGTTGCCACAAAGAAGTTACCCAAAAACTAAAAGATATGGGTATGATTTCTGATGCCCGAGATCTTGTAATTACACATTTAATAAAAGAGAACTACCTAAACGAAGAACGTTTTGCGCAAAGTTTTGCTCGTGGAAAATTTAATATTAAAAAATGGGGGAAAATTAGAATTGTAAACGAGCTTAAGTTTAGAAATATATCTATCTACAACATTAAAACTGCTTTAAAAGAGATAGACGATAACGAATACCTTACAACACTAGATGAACTTGCACTTAAAAGAGCAAATGCAGTAAAAGAAACAAACCCTTTTAAAAAACAAAAAAAAATAGCAGATTACCTACTATATAGAGGATGGGAAAGTCACTTAGTATACGAGAAAGCAAAAGAATTATCTACCAAAAGCTAAACAACTACTATTTTAAAGACTTATTTGTAACAGTAATAGCTTTATTATTTTTACTATCAATCCATTTTTGCCCTTTAATTCTACGCATTAGATTATCATAATTACGCATTATAAAAACATTATAAATTGCTTTTGCTACATTTTTAGGATTACGCGCTATTGCTCGTAAACTCATAGAAAAACCAGGTGTTATGTATTTCATATAATGCCAATAACCCTCTGGCATATACAATACTTCTCCGTGGTTTAAACTTGTTTTATAACCTTTAGCGCTTTTTAACGCTGGCCATTTAGTATAATCTGGATTAGAAAAATCTATACTTTCGTGGGTTATTAAAGAATGTGGAACCTTGTATAAATACTTGTTTTGTGACTGATTAAAAAGAATAACCTGTTTTTCTCCTTCAAAATGAAAATGAAAAATATTAGCCAAATCAATATCATAATGCATAAAAGTATGCGATTCTTTTCCTCCAAAAAAAAGCATTGGCAAACTTTTCATTAATCTCAAACCAAAATCCGGATACGTAAAGTCTTTTTGCAATACAGGAACTTCTTTTAATATGTTCCACAAAAAGATTCTAAATTTAGTAGGCTCCTTTTTTAGCAAATCTATATAATCTGCCATTCTCATTTTTGCATGCGGCTCATTAAAACCATCCTTGTAATCTACTGGTCTATCATCATACAAAGGCACAACCTTATCACCCGCAACATATTTTATATACTCTAAATTCCATTTAGAATATGCAGGCCACTCTTCTATAAAACACTCAATAACCACTGGTTTTTGGGGTTTAAAAAAGTGCTTTATAAAATCTTCTTTGGTAATTGTTTTTACCCTTGGAATATCCTGTAACTGCAATAGAATCTAGATTAAATAATAGATAAAAGTAAAAAATAGGATTTAAATAATTCTTAAAATCTCCTAAAAATTAGTCAAAATTAAAAAACCGCTACTCAATATAAATTCTAAAAATTTAACTGAGTAACGGCTAATAGTAAAGTATAGTACTTTATTTATTTTACGAGTTTTGCTTTCTCTTTAGCAACTTCATTACGCTCTATCTTATGTCCTGGTCTAGTCCATTTTGGTTTTTCGCCAAGATTTTGATATTCAGAATCCCCTGCTTCAACCGTCTTTGGCTGAGAAACTTTTGTAAATGGCTTCTGAGGATTTAATCCTAATTCTTTAAACATAGCCATATCCTCGTTAACATCTGGATTTGGTGTTGTTAATAATTTATCTCCTGCAAAAATAGAATTAGCACCTGCAAAGAAACACATTGCCTGCCCTTCTCTACTCATTTGTGTACGCCCTGCAGATAACCTTACTTGCGTTTTAGGCATAATTATACGTGTAGTAGCTACCATACGCACCATTTCCCAAATAGAAATAGGCTCAATATCTTCCATAGGAGTTCCTTCTACCGCCACCAATGCATTAATTGGTACTGACTCTGGTTGTGGGTCCAAAGTAGATAAAGCTACTAACATACCTGCTCTATCGTCTAACGCTTCTCCCATACCAATAATACCTCCACTACAAACTGTAACGTTCGTTTTACGCACATTTTCAATAGTATCTAATCTATCTTCAAAAGCACGAGTAGAAATTACATCTTTATAGTAATCTTCAGATGTATCTAAGTTATGATTGTAAGCATAAAGACCAGCCTCTGCTAACCTTTGTGCTTGGTTTTCAGTTATCATACCTAACGTACAACAAACCTCCATATCTAGCTTATTAATAGTACGTACCATCTCTAATACTTGATCAAATTCTGGTCCGTCTTTAACATTACGCCAAGCAGCTCCCATACAAACTCTAGAACTACCAGAAGACTTTGCTCGTAAAGCCTGAGCCTTAACTTGCTGTACAGACATTAAGTCATTACCCTCTACACCAGTATGGTAACGTGCTGCTTGCGGACAATATCCACAATCTTCTGGACAACCACCTGTTTTTATAGATAACAAGGTAGACACCTGTACTGTATTAGCATCGTGTTCTTGTCTGTGAATTGTAGCTGCCTCATACAGCAAATCCATTAAAGGTTTATTATATATATCTAAAATTTCTTGCTTGCTCCAGTTGTGTCTTACTTCGCTCATACGATTATTTTAAATCAGTTGTCAAAAATAGCCTATTTAGTAATTAAATCCCAATAAAGGTTTTTTAAATAAAAAAATGAACCATTAGATTATCTCCAATGGTTCATTTTCATATCTAATTCGGTAAAAAGTTTTACTTACTTGTTATCTTCTTTTTTTGATGCCTCTTCTTCTACCGTAGTAGCTTCTACATCTTTTCCTTTTAAATACTCTGGCAATTGCATACCAGCCATATTAAACATTTCCTGTAATGGCGGTACAGATTTATACATACCAGAAATAAAGTTTGCTGTAGAACCTTTACCATCTGCAGTTTTTGCTCCAGAATCCCAAACGGTCACCTTATCAATCTTAATATTCTTAATAGCTTCTGCTTGCGTTTTAACCAATTCTGGTAATTTATCTGCAACCAATAGCAACACAGCATCTTTAGGACTATCTCCTGCTGCTTTCACAATCTGATCTAAACCTTGTGCTTGTTTTGTAAGAATCTCTAATATACCCTGAGCTTCTGCTTGCGCCTTAAATAATATTGCATCTGCATCACCTTTTGCAATACGTCTTGTACGTTCAGCATCTGCCTCTGCATCTATCTCTACTTTTTTCTTATCTATTTCTGCAGGAACAACAATATCTGCCATTTGTGAGCTACGCACACGCTCTGCTCTAGCCAATTCCGCTAATTGTTCTGCTGCATAAGATTCCTCTAATGCTTTTGCAGTTTGTACTTTTTCTGATGCAATTGCAGTACGCTCTGCCTCTGCCTCTCTTTGACGACGTAAAGAATCTGAATTTGCTACATTAATTTTAGCAATGTTCTCTCCTTCTACCGCCTGTGCATTTGCTGCAGCTACTTGCGTACGCTCATCTTGTAAAGCATTAGCCTCACCAATAGAACCATCTCTCGTTTTTTCTGCAACCGATTTACGTGCTGCGTTAATTGCATGTGCAGCTGCTTCTTTACCTAAAGCCTCTATATAACCAGACTCATCTACAATATCCGTAATGTTTACGTTAATAAGCTTTAGACCTACTTTCTTTAACTCTGTTTCTACACTCTGAGAAATATTAGTTAAAAACTTATCTCTATCATTATTAATTTCTTCAATATCCATAGAAGCAACTACTAGACGTAATTGACCAAAGATAATTTCCTGTGCTAAATCTTGAATTTGACTTTGTCCTAATCCTAATAAACGCTCAGCTGCATTTTGCATTACACCTGGTTCTGTAGAAATACCAATAGTAAAACGAGAAGGTACATTAACACGTATATTCTGCTTACTTAAAGCATTTACTAAGTTTACCTCTATAGAAATAGGTGTTAAATCTAAAAATTGATAATCTTGAACTACTGGCCAAATAAATGCCGCACCACCATGGATACATTTCGCAGAATTACCACCACCTACTTTACCATAGACAACTAAAATCCTATCTGAAGGACAACGTTTGTATCTACGTATAAATGAGATAATAATTATAAAAAAGAATAAAATAGCAACAGCAATAGCTATTAAGCTAGCATTACCGCCCAATTGTAATGGTACAAAAATCATATGGTTATTTATTTAATAGTTTAACAATTAATATTCCGTTGTCTGTAATTTCCTTAACCTTTACCACATTACCCTGTGTAAGATCTAAGTTTTCATCTGTAAGCGCTTCTAGCTCGCGCAAAGATCCTTGCACTGTTATACTTACTTTACCTATAAAGCTTCTGTTTGCCCCTATAGTTAGGTATACCTCACCAACTTGGTTTACCGCATTTTTTAAATGTAGTGTACCACTACTTTGTAGTTTACTTAAATAATAAAACAATGCCGCCATAGACACCATCATTAATAAACCGCAAATAATAGAAATTAGTATAGTTAAGAATATAGGCAAACCTGCTTCTATACAAGCAACACCCGTCCACCCAAAAATGGCGAAAAATCCCGATAAGTTTTTAATTGATAAAAATTGAAAGTCTATACCAGAATCACCTTCTACCTCTGCATCTACATCGCCCTCAATACCATCTGCATCTCCACCAATTAAGGTTAGCAATAAAAATACAACAAGAACAACAGAGCCAATTAAAGCTATGCTCCAGTAAACTTTAGGAAACAATTCCAAGCTATCATACCATTCTCCCATAAATAAAGTTTTAGTTTGGTTCGTGAAAGATAGCAAAATACGACTTAGCTCTTAGCTAATATTACAAAATGTTAAAAACTTTTTTGCAATAAAACACTTACAGCATTACCGCCAAAACCGACAGCGTTTATAAGTACTCTTTTTATACTCTTTGGCGTCTCTTTATAGTTTACAAAAGGAACTTTAATAAACTCTTGTTTTTGCAACATAGCTATTGCGAGCTCTATGCTTAACACACCAGATGCACCAAAAGAATGCCCTATCTTCCACTTATTAGTAGTTAAAGCAGGTACTTTGTTACAAAAAACTTTTTTTATTGCTTCAATTTCTGATAAATCTCCTTTAATTGTTCCAGGCGCATGCATTACAATAACATCTACATCATCTGGGCTTACACCTTCTAAAGCCATTTTCATAGAACGCTGAAAACAAACAGCATCAGAAGATATAGAGATATTATGTTTTAACACCTCTGTTGCATAACCAACACCAACAATTTCTGCCAAAGCATTAGCTGCATTACCACTCTCTAAACCTATTACCGCAGCACCTTCACCCAAAACCATTGTATTTTGGTCTTTTTCTAAATCAAAGGCCTTACAAGGATATGCATCATTACCTCTGGCATAAATTTTTAAAGCTTTCATTTGCGCAATGGTAAAAGCCGTTAAAGGAGCCTCACTACCACCTACTAAAAACTTATTTGCCATTCCGCTTTTTATCCAAGCAACTCCATTTAAAAGCGAGTGTAATGCTGTAGAGCAAGTTATTGAATGTGATATTTCTGGCCCTTTTGTTTGCAAGTCGTGCGCTACCCAAGAAGAAATATTACCCAATGTAGTTGTTGGTGATGACAAGGTTGATACTTTGTCTTTTTCTAAAAACTCTGTATGATATTTTTCAAACAAAGCTGTAGCTCCGCGTGATGACCCAAAGTTTACACCAAAATTATCTTTAGAAGACCACCCTGCCTGTTCTAATGCTTTTCTTGAAGCATACATTGCAAACAAAACAGTATCGTCTAAACTTTTATATTTAATATCAGAATTTTTTAATTCTTCAATTTCTTGTTTAGCCTCCTCTCCTAAGCTAGCAACCCAACTTTTTTGATTGCCTATATTTTTTTCCTGCAGTAAATGCGCATCATTTTTATAGCTCTCCCAAACCTCATCTAAAGAAGATCCTAATGGAGAAATAGACGCTAGTGCCGTAATGTAAATACCCATACTTAAACTATCTCTAGTGCTTCTTTAATTGAGTTATATATTTTTTGAAGTTGCTCATCTGTAGTAATAAATGGCGCCAAAATGTAAATTGTATTTCCTAATGGACGTAAAAACACACCAGAATCCATAAAATGCTTGAATAACTTATCTCTTAAATTACCATAGCGCTCCATTTTAATATTTAAATCTAGCGCATAAATAACACCTAATTGTCTTGTATTATTTACTTTAGGGTGATTCTTAACTTCTTCATTAAATTGTTTATGAGAAGCTATTATTCTAGAAATATTAGATTGCATTTCTGTAGACTGAAGCAACTCTAACCCTGCCAATGCCGCAGCACAAGCTAAAGGATTTGCTGTATATGTATGCCCATGAAATAACCCTTTAGAAATATCATCATCATAAAAAGCATCATACACCTTTTGCGTACAACTAGTAACTGCCATTGGCACTAAACCTGCTGTTAGCGCTTTAGACATACACATAACATCTGGTTTTATATCCATATAGTCAGATGCAAAGTACTTTCCTGTTTTCCCAAAACTAGTCATTACCTCATCTGCTACTAAAAGTACATTGTGTTTTTTTAAGGCTGATAAAATTTTATTTAAACCATCTGCACTATGCATTTTCATAGCTGCTGCTCCTTGTACAAGGGGCTCGTACACAAAACCTGCAATAGCCTTTTCTTTTACCAATGCTTCAATCTGCAATAAAATAGCATCAATATTATCTTCTGTAGGTACTGGAATGCGCTCTACATCAATAAAAAAATCTTCAAAAGGACCATTATAAACAGATAAACTAGAAACAGACATTGCACCAAAAGTATCTCCATGAAACCCGTCTTCAAAAGCCAACATAACATTACGCTTTTCTCCTTTATTAAAATGATATTGCAATGCCATTTTAATTCCTATTTCTACCGAAGTAGAACCATTATCAGAAAAAAATAATTTCTCCTGATTCTTAGGTAGTATTTTTATCAGCTCTTCAGACAACTCTATAGCTGGCTTATGTGTAAAACCACTAAATACCACCTGATCTAATTGCTGCATTTGAGCCTGAACCTTATTTAAAATATGGTCGTTACAATGTCCATAAACAGATGTATACCAAGAAGATATTCCGTCTACATAATCGTTCCCTTTATCATCTGTTAACACTGCTCCTTTAGCTTTTACTATTGGCAACATTGTATTATGTAATTTATGCTGCGTTAACGGGTGCCACAAGTGTTTTTTATCTCTATCTGTAAGATTCATAAGCATTATGCTACCCTATAGCTTTAGGGCTTATGCATTAGTTTTATTAGTAGATTTCTATAATATGTTTTTAGCCCACATTAATAGATTTTAATTTTTGACAAATATACAAACCACCCTAGATTTTATAGGTTATCTCTAAATAAATCTGCGTATTCTTTTATCACATTTTTATCAAAATATGGCTCTTCATTTATGCGGCCAATTAGCTTTACTCCCGTTTTAGAAAGAATAATACTTTCTGTTGTAGGGTGTTCTTCTCCGCTAAAGATTACAGAAACATTAAATCCTCGTTCTTGCAAGTAATTAATAGTTAGTAAGGTGTGGTTTATACTACCTAAATAGTGCCTAGAAACAACAATTACCTTATAATCTGGAGCTATAATATCTAACACAGTATCATTATTATTTAAAGGAACCAACAAACCACCAGCTCCTTCTATAACCAAATGATTCTTTGTTTTTGGAGCTACAATTTTATCTACCTCTATAACTACGCCATCTATTTCCGCAGCTGCATGCGGACTCATAGGTGTTTTTAAAGTGTAACTATTTTTATGAATTACAGTTTTTTTATTACTTATTAATTTGGCAATTTTATGACTGTCCGAATCATCTAATTCACCTGCTTGTATTGGTTTCCAGTAATCTGCTTCTAGTGCTTCTGTTACTATAGCAGATGCTACCGTTTTACCTACTTCTGTAGAAATACCTGTTATAAATATTTTTTTCATTTTACATATCATTTATCACTCTAAAACAAATTTAGGTGATGTTCATCTTTATAAAACTGCGTTACAATTAAAACAACGAAATTTTCTTTTTTCAAAAAAAGGAAATAATCTATAAAAAATTCCCTTTTCGGAATAATAAGCTTCTAGCTTTTCTGCTTTACATATTGGACAAACCAAATGTTTACCATTATCGTCTACTGCATAGCTTCTAATTTCATTATAAATTTCTAGTGCCTTATCTTTATCCTCTGTTAAAACCAAAAGTTTAATTCCGCCTATTGCATTACTAATTAATGGGTCTGAGTTGACTGTGTTTTCATCTTTTAAAAACACTTCTATACCTTCTGACTCTAGCTTTCCTTTTATAATTACGGTATCTGCTAAATATTCAAATGCTGCAATTTTGTAAAATTTCTCACTCATTTATCTATTAATTTACGCAGTAATACTGTTACTTTTTCTATTTCTTTTGGTTTGTTATATGCGTGCAAACAAAAGCGCAAACGCTCTTGACCTTTTGGCACTGTTGGCGATAATATTGCTTTTACATTAAACCCATTTTCTTGCAGTTCTAAAGCAACTGCTTTTATATTTGCATTGCCTGGCAATAAACAACATTGTATTGCAGAATCACTTGGTATAAAATGTTCTTTTAACCCATGTTGATCAACTTCATTTTTAAAAAACTGAACAGCATTTTGCAGAAGTTGCTGCTGCATTTTACCATCTTTACTATCTAAAAAGTAGTACGACTGTAAAATTGTAGCTACACTATGCGGCGCTAAGGCTGTTGTATATATAAAACTACGTGAAAAATTAATCAAGAATGTTTTTAAGTCAGTACTACCTAATATAGCTGCACCATGACAACCAATAGCTTTGCCAAATGTAATTATACGAGCAAAAACTAAATCTACTAAGTTATGCTCTTGCACTAAGCCCTCGCCATAATCACCAAAAACACCAACAGCGTGTGCCTCATCTACCACAAAAAATAGTTTATGTTTTTTACAGAATAATCCCATTTCTTTTAAGTTTGGAGAATCTCCATCCATAGAAAAAACAGATTCCGTAACTACGTAAACAGCTGCTTTGTTATCTTTTATTGTAGCCGAGTGTCTTTCTACTAAATTTTCTAAATCTGCAATATTGTTATGCTTAAACTTATAGCCTTTTGCATTACTCATAGCAATACCATCTCTTATACTAGCATGTATAAATTCGTCATAAAAAACCAAATCTCCACGTTGCGGAACACAACTAAAAAAACCAATATTAGCGTCATAACCAGAATTGTAAACTATTGCTGCTTTAGATTGATGAAATACTGACAATTTATCCTCTAGCTCACCATACAAATTATGATTACCAGATAACAACCTTGAACCTGTTGCTCCATTTTGCAATATATTATTAGCTACTAAGTATTTATGTGTTGCATTAAAAATTAAAGCATTTTTAGAAAAACCCAAATAGTCATTAGAAGAAAAATCTACCAACTGCTTATACATAGGTAATGTACGCAAAGACATATTCTGTTTTCTTTCTTCTAATTTTCTTTGAAGTTTTTGTGGTAGCATTTGGCAAAGATACAAAGAGATGATTTTTAAAATAAAATAAAAAAATTATTGTTATTCAATAATTTACGTATATTTGTTATCGAAAAACAATAATAAATAGCCGTTATGAAGAAAACTATTTTATTTAAAACCCTAATAGATATTTTATTTTTTTGCCTATGCTTAACGTCCATAAGTGCATTATTAGTAGTACCCTTAGGTTTAGGCTCCATAAATATGGATGACCAAATTGTTGAAAATTGGGATCTATTTTCAATATTAATTATTGGTTTATCTATGATTAGTTACGCACTACTTATTATAGGCATCTATTTTTTGAGAAAAGTAGCTAGATTGATGCTTAACGAGAGATATTTTCAAAAAAACATTTCATTATTTCTAAAAAAATCAGGTAATTTTCTGATTATGTCTTCAATAGCCTCTATCCTAATGCTTCTAATTGCATTTGCAAAGAAAATTTTATTTAGCCAGACCATAGAGCTACTTTATGATAGCGACAAAGTTCTAATTCTCTTTATTTTAATAATTGGTTTCTTTTTTAACATACAAGCTTCTATAATAAAACAATCTATAAGCTTAAAGCAAGAAAACGACTTAACCATATAAACTATGCCCATTATTGTAAACCTGGATGTACTATTAGCTAAGCGAAACATAAAAAGTAAAGAACTCGCTAAAATTATAAATATTACAGAAGCAAACTTATCTATTTTAAAATCTGGCAAAGCAAAAGCAATTCGTTTTTCAACTTTAGAAGCCATTTGTGAAGCTTTATCTTGCCAACCATCAGATATATTAGAATATGTAAAAGAAAAAGAATAAATTTAACCCACTGACGTTTTATGTAAACATTGGTTATACTTTATTATAGAAAAAACTATAACTCCAATACTAACATTTGTCTAATAAATTAAACCCAAAATAATGAAAACCCTATTTTTTACAATCCTACTTATTATTTCTACTTACGCAAGTGCACAAGAAATAAGCGAAGACCTTAAAAATGTCTTACAGAACGACAATGTTACCGAACTTAAAAAGCACCTAACAGCTAAAGACTTAGACAAGTGCTACAAGCTAGATGATACCGAATATAGCTTACTAACGCTATCTATAAAACTTAACGCTAAATCTTGTTTTGCAGAACTAGTAGAGCAAAATGCTAGCGTAGAAAAAACATGCAACAATAAAACTCCGTTTATGTACACTGCAAAATACAACAGGTTAACTATGGCAAAAGCTCTTGTTAAGGCAGGTGTACAAATTAGAGTTAGAAACAGCGACAAGCAATCTGCTTTAGATTTTGCTAAAAAATACGAGAGTAAAGAGATTATAGAATACATAAAATCTTTTAATCAATAAAAAAACACGCTAACCGCAAAGCAATAATTAATTAAGAACACTATGCGAAAATTACTTTTTAGCCTTAGCTTTATGCTTACCATAGGTGCTATAAACGCACAAGAAGCATACAAATTCACAGATGTTATAGATTTAGACGCAACACCTGTTATTAGTCAAGGTGCCACTGGAACGTGTTGGAGTTTTTCTACTTCTTCTTTTTTAGAATCGGAAATTATACGACTTACAGGCAAACAAATAGATTTGTCTGAAATGTACACCGTGCGCAATACATACCCTAAAAAGGCAGAAAACTTTGTAATGAGACAAGGCAAAGCTCAGTTTAGTGAAGGTGGACTAGCACATGATGTAATTAATTCTGTTAGAGAGTACGGACTTGTACCACAAGAGGCCTACAACGGACTTTTAGAGAACAGTACAAGTCATAACCATGCTGAGTTAGTTTCTGTACTAGAAGCAATGGTAAAAACATACGCAGACAACCCTGCTGGTGAACTAAGCAAAAACTGGTCTAAAGCTGTAGATGCAGTTTTAGATGTGTATCTAGGAACTAATAAAACGTCTTTTACTTACAAAGGGAAAGAATACACTCCTGCTTCATTTTTAAAAATGACTAAAATTACTCCAGAAGATTACGTTACAATTACATCGTTTACACACGCACCATTTTATAGTTCTTTTATTTTAAATATTCCAGACAACTGGAGTAATGGAAGCATGCAAAATGTTACTTTAGATGAGATGATTAGTACTGTTGACAATGCTCTTAAAAACGGATTTACAGTAGAATTAGATTGCGATGTTAGTGAACGTACATTTTCATCTAAAAACGGAGTAGCTGTAATACCTGCCAACCCAGAGAACAATAACAGAGCTTTAGAAGGCATTTACCCAGAATTAAAAGTTACACAAAACTACAGACAAAACGAGTTTGAAAATTTTACAACAACCGATGATCACTTAATGCACATAACAGGTACAGTAAAAGATCAAAACGGAACAAAATACTACAAAGTAAAAAATAGTTGGGGTACAGACGCTAACAGAACTACACATAATGGGTATGTATATTTTAGTGAAGCTTATATGCGACTTAAAGCAATAAGTATTATGGTACACAAAGATGCATTACCAAAAGATTTGACTAAAAAAATAAAATTATAAAAACTACAGACTACTACTGCATACATAAGATTTAAGTTGCAAATCTTGTACCTTTACGGCTATGTATGCATTAGTAGATTGTAACAATTTTTACGCCTCTTGTGAGCGGGTTTTTAACCCTAACTTACAAGGAAAACCTATTGCTATTTTAAGTAATAATGATGGCTGTGTAATCTCTAGAAGTGATGAGGCTAAAACATTAGGATTACCAATGGGAGCACCTGCTTTTAAATACAATGCTTTTTTTAAAGCAAATAAAATACACGTACTTTCTTCTAACTACTCTTTATATGGAGATATGAGTAGCCGCGTAATGTCTATACTAAAACAATTTTCTCCAGATGTAGAAGTATATAGTATAGATGAAGCATTTTTAAAATTTGAAGGCTTTAACAATTACAACTTTACAAATTACGGCTCACAAATAAGATACAAAGTTTTAAAATGGACAGGCATACCTACCTGCGTAGGTATAGCCCCCACAAAAGCACTAAGTAAAGTAGCTAATAAAATAGCACGTAAGTTCCCAAAACAAACCAAAGGCACATACGTTATAGACACAGAAGAAAAACGCATTAAAGCCCTTAAATGGATTAAATTAGAAGATGTTTGGGGCATTGGAAATAGACTACATAAAAGACTTGCTGCTAAAAACTGTAAAACTGCATTAGACTTTGTAAACTTACCAGATGATTGGGTACGTAAACATTTTTCCATTACAGAATGGAGATTAAAAAAAGATCTAGAAGGCATACCAACACTTAACTTAGAAATAAAAGAAAATAAAAAATCTATAGCAACAACCAGAAGCTTTGAAAATACCTTTACAGAGTTAAGTGACATTAAAGAACGTGTATCTACCTTTGCAACAAGTTGTGCAGAAAAATTACGAGTGCAAGGCTCCAGTTGTCATATGGTTGTTGTTTTACTAAGTAGTGACAGACATAAAAAAGATACAGAACAACACAGAGCATCAATTTCTATAAGTTTAGCATATGCAACCGATTCTAGTTTAGATATTGGTAACGCAGCATTAAAAGCCATAGAAAATATTTACAAAAAAGGGGTAAAGTATAAGCGCGCAGGTGTAATTGTAACAGGTCTTGTCCCCACTAATAATCATCAATTACATTTATTTACAAAAGAAAACCCCAAACACAAACCTTTAATGAAAGCCATAGATAAATTAAACTATAAATATGGTGAGGTTAAATTAAAATTAGGAAATCAAGACCTAGAACGAACTTGGAAAATGAAACAAGAACATTTATCACCCAAATACACTACCAATTTTAAAGACATTATTAAAGTAAAATAAGCGTGAAAAACAAAAGCAACTTAACTTTTTTTTCTATTGATGCATCAGAAAATAAACAGACTATTTTTATAGACACGGGTATTTCTGCTGGCTTTCCATCTCCTGCTGATGATTTTAAAGAAAACAGAATAAGTTTAGACAAAGAGCTTATTAAAAATCCTGAAGCAACCTTCTTCGCAAGAGTAAGCGGAGAATCTATGACTGGAGCCGGACTAGAAAATAACGACTTACTAGTTATAGATAGAAGTTTAGAGCCTAGCCATAATAAAATAGCGATCTGCTTTTTAGATGGTGAGTTTACTGTAAAAAGATTAAAAGTCAAAAACAACACTGTATGGCTTCAACCAGAAAACCCCAATTATAAACCAATAAAAGTAACAGAAGACAACAATTTTGTCATTTGGGGAATTGTAACCAATGTGATAAAAAAAGTATAAAGAAAAAAAGCGCAAAAGGACTATTTTTGCGCTTTACATTTATTACAGATACTAACTCCAATAATAAAATAAATATTATTAAGACATAATATTTTTAATACTATGTCTAGACATTTACAGTAGATACGTATAAAATTAATATTTAGACTTTTCAAAAGTAAGAAATTACCTCTGAACTAAGAGGCTTTAACTTTCAATTAGATGTGTTATTCTAGAAATAAAACAAAAGCTTAAAAAAATGTAACAAACTTTAGACTATACAGTACATAATACAAAATTATTCAGGCTTGTACTCTAAAATTTGCTCTGTATACATCTGTTTTACCTCTACTTCTGTATTATCTAACAATCTACGAACCTTGTAGCTAATTGGAGCCGCAGAACTAACTAAGCCAGCAGTACTTGGTGTTTCTAAAAAACGCACAAAACTATCATAATCCGTAACTCTACCACCTAATTGAGCTGGCCCTCCCGCTATAAGTACTTTTATTTTATTCTCCTCAAAAAGGGACTTAAACTCTTCAGAGTAAGCCACATCTGTACTTGCATCTACTACTGCCAAAGCAACTTTAACTGATGCCTTTACCATTAAACTATTATAGGATTCATCTTTTTCTGTCTCTATTAACAAATATGCAACCCTACCATAATCTACACTACTTACATACAACGGCTCATGAGACCCCAAATCTTCAGCTTCCATTTCACCTTCTATCCATTGCGTGTAGTTTTTAGGGTCTATAGATGCATTATAAAACCATTGACGCACCTCTACAATAACATGCTTTTTACTAGATACACTACCATTACTCTGGTTAAATTAAAGCTAGAAGAAACCAGACCTCCTAGCACATCTGCCTTAACATGTATGTCCAAAGTCTTATTAAAACTTTCTTGAGTTGTTACTGAGTTACTCTCATAACTATAAAAACTTGGTACTGCATTGTAATTAATTAAAGCTTGGCTATTTTCCAGCAATCCGTTTAATGATGTTCTAACATTACTTAAACTTGGAGTAGTTGATGAACTTACTGGCAAGTCCTTTCCTCTAAGAGTTAACGAAAGTACAACTTTATTAAACTCATTTTTAAGCACAATAGGATCATAAGCTGCATCCATAAAAGAAGAACCTCGTAAAATGCTTCCTGGATAAATAATGTCCGACTTATTTGCACTTACAATTGACAGTGGCTCTAAAGTAGCTTGTTTCTCTACCAGAGTAAGGTACTCATATTCTGTTGTATTGGTCTCCGGACTAAGACGCGTATTTCCTGTTTTTTCAGAGCTAATAATATTATCTGGCTCCACTTGAAAAGAAACTTCTTTAAGCTCACTCAAATTAGCACTAGAATTATCGTCATTTTTATCACACCCTATAAAGAAAAGCGATAGACTCAAAATACTGACAATAAACAACCCGCTCCTATTTTTCATTTGTTTCTACTATTAAAAGATATTCTGTACTCATTTTTCCAAACTCCTTGTTTTTAATCTACCTTGTACTCTAAAATTTGCTCGGTATACATCTGTCTTACTTCTACCTCGGTATTATCTAACAACCTACGAACCTTATAGCTAATTGGCGCTGCAGACCCTACAAGATCAGCAGTATTAGGCGTTTCTAAAAAGCGCACAAAACTATCATAATCTGTAACTCTACCTCCCAATTCTACAGGACCCCCGGCAATAAGCACTTTAACCTTATTATTTTCAAAAAGCGACTTAAATTCTTCCGAATAAGCTACGTCTGTACTTGCGTCTACTACCGCCAAAGCAACTTTAACTGATGCTTTTACCATTAAACTATTATATGCTTCATCTTTTTCTGTCTCTATTAACAAATACGCAACTCTACCATAATCTACACTACTTACGTACAACGGCTCATGAGACCCTAAATCTTCAGCTTCCATTTCACCTTCTATCCATTGCGTGTAGTTTTTAGGGTCTATAGATGCATTATAAAACCACTGACGCACTTCTACAACAACGTATTTTTTACTAGACACTGTACCACTACTCTGATTAAAATTAAAACTAGAAGAAACCAATCCTCCCAATACGTCTGCTTTAACATGTATATCTAAAGTCTTATTAAAACTTTCTTGTGTTGTTATGGAGTTACTTTCGTAGCTATAAAAACTTGGTACTGCCGTATAGTCAATTAAAATTTTATTGTTTTGCAGCAAACTGTTTAATGCATATCTAACACTACTCAACTTAGGTGGTGTTGAAACACTACTCAACTTAGGTGGTGTTGAAACACTAACAGGATAATCCCCTCCTCTAAGTGTTAAAGAAAGCTCAACATCATTAAATTCATTTTTAAGTACAATAGGATCATATGCTGCGTCCATAAAAGAGGAACCTCTCAAAATACTTCCTGGATAAATAATGTCCGACTTATTTGCACTTACAATTGACAGTGGCTCTAAAGTAGCTTCTTTCTCTACTAATGTAAGATATTCATAATTTGTTGTGTTCGTTGATGCATCAAAACGAGTATTTCCAGTTTTTTCAGAGCTAATAATATTATCTGGCTCCACTTGAAAAGAAACCTCTTTTAGCCCATCTAAATTTGAATTAGGACTATCATCATTTTTATCACAAGAAATAAAAAATAAGGATAAACATAAACTTGCAAAAACATACAACTGGTTATTTTTTTTCATTTATAAAGTATTTAAATTAAATTTTATTAATAATATTGATGTACCAAAAATTAAAGTCCATCACGATTTTCTATCACTATATTTTTATAATTAATAATATTTGAAGGACTATTATCAGTAAAGTTTTGAGTGACTTTTAAATTTTCTATTATAAAATTTGAAATTGTTGGAGCACTTTTTTCTGTAGTTTTATCGTCTTTAAATAAAAGTTCTTCGTCAACAATGAAATTATTCTTATATTCTTTTTCAATATCATAAGTAATACTATAGGTGTGAGAAATTCCATTTTCATTTGTTAAATACCTATCATAGTCTTGCTCTCCATCATCTATAATAACGGGTTTTTTCAGAATGATTCCAAAAACTAGATTCTTTAGTCTCTTTATAATATGTCCAAGCCCTTATTTTTACTGCATTAAAAAGTAAAGACTGTTCATTTAGAGATGAAACATAAGATTTATTAATCATTTTTTGCAAAGTAAAAGTATTCTCAAAAGTACCTGATTTTAGTATTTCTAAATAAAATTCACTTTTAGCGCTAGATATTACAATACTATCCCTGGTATTATATCTATATACAAATTTAGTATTAAAACGAGTTTCGATTTCTATAGGTCCCGTTTTCTCTTTAAAATTGTAATCTAATTTGTTAACCTGATGCTTCAATTGACTCCCTATAACAGGCTTTAAAACATATATTACATTTTCAGAATCGTCAAAGTTTTCAATTTTCACACCACAACCCAAAAAGATCTCCAACTTGTAAGTTGGCCATAGTAAGCTTGTTAACCCCAGCAGTTAACTCAAATTCAGCGCTATGATTAATATCTAATTCTGAGGTCCCGTCATTGTTCTTAGAACATGAAATAAAAAGAAGAATTGCAACAATAATAGAGTAATAGGATTTCATAAAATTAAAGATTTGGTTATTTGGCATAAGTAATATACGTACACAACTAGGTTTTAGACTACGAAAGTGTAAGAATTATATTAAAAAAAGTAAACCTTGTAAGAATTTAAAACCGATTGACATTATTCTAAAGCACAAAAAAAAGGGTATACTACCAAGTAGTATACCCTTTTAAAGAGTTATGTTCCTAATGTTAATCCGCTAGTACAATAACTTTATTATCTTTCATTTCTATAGTTCCACTGCTTATAGCTAAAACAGTATCTCCATTAGAATCTTTAGAGAATTTATCCTCAAAAGCTTCGTCTATAGATACATTTCCCTGAATCTTAACTGTACCTTCTTGTAATAATGATACAATTGGTGCGTGATTAGATAACATTTGAAAATCTCCATTTATACCAGGTACAGTTACAGAAACAACTTCTCCTGTAAATAATGTAGCTTCTGGTGATACAATTTCTAAATACATAATTATAAAAGTATTAAGTAGTTAATATTACGTGCAAGCCAATTAGCTAACACGTAATATTATGTATTATTTATGCTTCAGCAAGCATTTTTTCTCCTGCTTCTATAGCTTCTTCAATAGTACCTTTAAGGTTAAATGCAGATTCTGGTAAGTGATCTAATTCGCCATCCATAATCATATTAAATCCTTTAATAGTATCTTTAATATCTACTAAAACACCTTTAAGACCTGTAAATTGCTCTGCTACGTGGAAAGGCTGAGATAAGAAACGTTGTACACGTCTTGCTCTACCAACTGCCATTTTATCTTCCTCAGATAATTCTTCCATACCAAGGATAGCAATAATATCTTGTAATTCTTTATAACGTTGTAACAACTCTTTTACACGTTGTGCACAAGAATAGTGATCTTTTCCTAAAATTTCTGGAGCTAAGATTCTAGAAGTAGAATCTAATGGATCTACCGCTGGGTAAATACCTAACTCTGCAATTTTACGAGACAATACTGTTGTTGCATCTAAGTGAGCAAACGTTGTTGCCGGTGCTGGATCTGTTAAATCATCCGCAGGTACGTAAACCGCCTGTACAGATGTAATAGAACCTCTTTTTGTTGATGTAATACGCTCTTGCATAGCACCCATTTCCGTTGCTAATGTTGGTTGGTAACCTACCGCAGATGGCATACGACCTAAAAGTGCAGATACCTCTGAACCAGCTTGTGTAAAACGGAAAATATTATCTACGAAGAAAAGAACATCTTTACCTTGACCTTCACCTGCTCCATCACGGAAATATTCTGCAATAGTTAAACCAGATAATGCAACACGTGCACGCGCTCCAGGAGGCTCATTCATTTGTCCGAAAACAAACGTTGCTTTAGAATCTTTCATTACAGATTTATCAACTTTAGATAAATCCCATCCACCTTCTTCCATAGAATGCATAAAGTCATCACCGTATTTAATAATACCCGACTCTAACATTTCACGTAGTAAATCGTTACCCTCACGAGTACGCTCACCTACACCAGCAAATACAGAAAGTCCACCGTGACCCTTTGCAATGTTGTTAATTAATTCCTGAATCAATACTGTTTTACCTACACCAGCACCACCGAATAAACCAATTTTACCACCTTTTGCATAAGGCTCAATAAGGTCAATTACTTTAATACCTGTAAATAATACTTCTGTAGAAGTAGATAAATCTTCGAATTTTGGTGCATCCCTGTGGATTGGCAAACCATCTTTACCTGCTTTAGGTAAATTTCCAAGACCATCAATAGCATCTCCAATTACGTTGAACAAACGTCCGTAAACGTCATCACCAACTGGCATTTGTATAGCGCTTCCTGTTGCATTAACCTCTGCTCCACGGCTTAAACCATCAGAAGAATCCATAGAGATAGTTCTTACTGTGTTTTCACCAATGTGTGATTGTACTTCCAAAACCAAAAGTGATCCATCTGCTTTTTTAATTTCTAATGAATCATAAATTTTTGGAAGATCTACCCCTGCTTGGAACTCCACATCTATAACTGGGCCAATAATTTGGGAAACTTTACCTGTAACTTTAGACATTGCTATCAGTATTTATTTATATATAATTTTTCGTTTTTTAAAAAACATAAAATCCTGTAATACAGACCCTATCTTTTTCAGGGTGCAAAGATAAGTTTTTCAAATTTAAATAAAAACTACTTTTTATTGTTTTTTTAACTTATTGAAAACCTTTTCATTCTTGTACTATATTAATAAAAAAAGCGCCTTAATAATTAAGGCGCTTTTTAAACTTATTCTAAAATTTATTTATTGTAATGTTGGCGAAAAATTTGTTGGAAAAACTGCTGCCGTAGCTAGTGTTTTAGACGCTACAAAGTTAGAACCGTAAGTTACATCAATAGCTTCTAAAAATTTATTAGCCATAAGCGCATATCCTCTCGAAGTTAAATGTACCCCGTCTAAACTAACTAAACCTCCAAAAACTAAATCAGTATTCATTGTATACTCATCAAAAGTAATTCCTGTTTCTGAAGCTTGAGAAAGAACTGAATTTAAATCTACTAATGCCAAGCCTTTTGCAGAAACCACCGCCGCAATTGTTGCATTGTAAGCATCTGTAGCTTCATTAATAGCCGCTAATTCACTTGGTATTAACACCCATTTATCTTTTAGAGGCACAGATACTCCATTAACCTTTGTTGGGTCATCATTAACTTCTGTTCCTATAAAAGATGACGCAGGTAACACCAATAAATCTTCCGAAGTTGCTTGTCTATAACTTGGCAAACCAAATGCAGATAAATCTGTTAAATCTTCATCTTCAATAACCACAGCATTAGTTAATGACGGCACAAATTCTATTGTACGCGCATCAGCTTCATCTTGATCTATTTGACCTAACAAAACCATTGTTGACAAACCTCCGTTGTATTCTGCATAACCATCATTTACAGCAGATGCTGTAGCAGCATCCATTGGCACAGGATTATAAGGCACAGTTGTAAAGTGAGGCAATGTTGTTATATAAGGTACATTTGTTACCGCTCCTTTTGCTCCGTTTGCAGTTAAAGCATCTACAATAGTACTTAATGCATAATCAAAAGTAGCAGAGGGTGTAATTGCATTTGAATCATCTCCACCTGAAGTTGCATATCCTAAAACATCATTACCTCCAATTTCTGACAATGTAAAAAATGTTGGATTTTGCGCTACAGTCATTTCTAAGATACTAGCATCAGGAGTACTCCCTGTCATCCTAACAAAATAAGGATTTGCTAAATTTGCAGATAAATTAGATATATTACCATATCCGTTTGCTAACAAATGAAAACTTTTAGCCCCAGGAACTCCCATATTCTGGAAAGGCCCTGTTGGATTATTTAATAGCACATCTGTTGTAACAGTAACAGGTGCTTTTAGCGCTACTTCAAGCGGTACTGGCCCTGCTCCACCAAAAACTAATCTTGGCTCTAAAATCCTATCTCCGTTTAATGCCAAACCACCAAAATTATCATTAGTTAAAGGCTGAGAAAAAGTTGAACTTCCACCAGCATTCGCAAACAAAGTTGACAATGTATTAGGAAATGACATTTGCTGACTTGCGTTAAATAAAGCCCCATCTGTGTAACCGGCAGTAAAAGATGCACCAACAGCAACATAATTTGAAAAATCTGCAGTACCTGCCGTTAATTCTGGCAATGGAGTTTCGATCATAGTAGATGAATCGTCGTCATCACTACAAGAAGAAAATGCTGCCATTGCGGCTATAAGCCATATATATTTAGTTTTCATATTAAAATCTTATAAATTATTAATTGTCCAAGAAAGATAGTACTGAGATCCAACATAACCTGTACCAAAAGCTGTAAAGTACTCATCTCCTAATAAGTTAGAAGCACCAACTTTAAAGTTAGATTTTATACTTGGAACTGTAATATTAACCTGAGCATCTAAAACGCTGTAAGAAGGAACTTGTCCGTCTCCGAATGAAGCTTCCCAAAAATAAGAGTCACTCCACCTATAAGCTACATTAAATCCTATATTTTCAAACAAATTCGTTTTACCAAAACTAGCCTTGAACTTATGTTCTGGTGTATTAAAATTTGTTTTAAAATCTGGATTTGCCTCTTTATCAAAATCTAATTTAGAGTATGTATAATTCGCCCCTAAATCAAATCCACCTAAAACTTTTGTATCTAAACCTAAAGTAGCCCCGTAAGAATTTACATTTGCTTCTGAGTTTGTATATGTTTGGTATGCTTGGTAATCTCCATTAGCTAATGCCAAAACTGATAAGCTATTATCACCTGCTTCTCCATAAAAAGTAGAAACTACCGTTTCATTAGACAAAAAGTCTTTATAACTATTGTAATATCCACTTAAATCTATCACAACACCGTGTACTTTTCCTCTATATCCCAATTCAAACGAAGTTACCTGTTCTGGTTTTGCTAAGTTTGAATTTGCTACTTTTAAATCAGCAGGGTTTCCTGAAGCTCCAAAAGCCTGTAAAGAACTTGCTAAATAAGAATTATTATAAGCTCCATCTCCAGATTTTTCAATAGTTGCAGGCTGACCTAGATCATCTTGTGCATCTTGACTAATATTGTATGTTCTAACATCTCTCTCCAAGTTATCTTTTGCACCACCTATTAAAACAGCTCTACCTACATCTAAGCCTATATATAAATCTTGTGTAGTTGGATTTCTAAATCCTGTTTGAAAAGAAGCTCTTAAATTATGATTTTTATTTTCTCCTAAAGTATAACCAGCAGCTAATCTAGGAGAGAAGAACCCATCAAACAACTCAGACTTATCATAACGTAAAGAACCAGTTAACTTTAAACGATCTTCCATTAATTTTTTCTGTATTTGTGTATAAACACCAAATTCAGAATATCTAATTGGACCGTCATTATCTGTATAAATTGTACCTGAAGAATTTAACTCATATGTTCTTGTAGACCCACCAACTTGAATGTCGGCAAATTCAATTACTTCAGAAAAATTATAGTTTACATCTGCGTGATAAATTTTTGAATTATCTTGAAACTTAGAACCAGAACTTAAATCCGGATCATTTATACTTTTTTCAAATGCTGCCTGAAACTCAGGTGTACCTGGCAAATACCTGCCAGATTCTGCTTGTGATCTTGCATTAGCGTGTGCTTGGTCTGATGTTGCACCACCTAAAGTACTCTGTACATACGTACCCACATACTCTGCAAACCATTGTGGATCAGATTTCCAAGCTCTGTTAATATTAATCCCTGTAAATACCATATCATAAGAATCTCCAGCTTTATCTTCAGTCATATACCCTCTTAAGAAAAAGTTGTCATTTTTAATTTCAATTTTATGCTGTTGCAAAAAGAAATCATCAATAGCATATCTATTTGCTCCTTGGTAAATTGTAGATCCAGAACCTACCTTACCAACATAAGAAATTTCAAAATCATTTTCCCATGGTCTGTAGTAAAGTCCCCAGTCTGCCTTAATGCTTTCTGCATTATAGTCTGTTAAATATTTTTCATTATAACCGGTTCTACTCACATTTACACTTGGAACCAAAGCTTCTGCTCCTGCAGGTAAAATTGGCTCTCCAGTTGCTGGGTTAATAGTTTTAGTAAGTATTTGTGCAACACTAAACATATTCTGACTTACTTCATCACCGTATATGTTTACACCATCATAATCTAAATCGTCTCTAGTAAATCCCCTAAATAACTTATCAGTTTCATTATCGGCTCCCCAATCTGTACCCTTTAGGTAACCAAAGTTAACTTTACCAGCAAACTTTTCACTAAATTTATGAGCGGCTCTAATACCAAAATCCGTATACGTATTATCTCCTGAAACTTCTTGAGATGTTATTCCTCTCTTCATATATGAACTTATACCCTGAAAATCAAATGGACTCTTACTTCTCATAAATAAAATACCATTAAATGCATTTGCTCCATATAATGCCGACGCAGCACCAGGTAACAATTCAACACTTAAAACATCAGTTTCAGTCATACCCAAAAGGTTACCTAATGGAAAGTTCAATGCTGGAGCAGCATTATCCATTTGATCTACCATTTGCATAAACCTAGTATTTGCAAACGTTGCAAACCCCCTAGTGTTAATAGATTTAAATGTTAAACTATTTGTATTGATATCTACTCCTTTAAGATTTTCTAAACCATCATAAAAATCTGATGATGCAGTATTTTTTATATCCTTTAAGCCAAAACGCTCTACAGATACAGGAGATTCAAAAATACGTTCTGGCGTCCTAGAAGCAGAGATTACAATTTCTCCTAATTGTGTTGCCTCTTCATTTAACTTTATTGTTAATGATTGATTATTTGAAGTCACATTCACAGTTGAAGATGAATAACCTATGCTTGTTATTTTTAATTTAAATGGAGGAACTTCTGACGTGGTTAACGTAAAAATTCCATCAAAATTTGCTACTACACCTTCTGCCTTCCCAACAATTACAACGTTGGCAGAGGATACTGGCTGATCGTTTTGATCAACAACCTTTCCTTTTATAGTTGTCTGAGAATACCCCAAAACACCGAAAATAAGGAAAGAAAAAAGAATTATTTTTCTCATTCTAGTATTGAATTAAGTTAGTTTTGATGTGAAGTTATATTTTTTTTTGATTTTAACAACTATTAACAGTAATAAATTATGCGTGCATAGTATATTTTTAACATAAATAACCCTGTAAATTTAAATATACACCAAAATTTATACGTTATTTTTAGTAAAATGAAATAATTCCAACTAGAAACACATTATCCCTACAATACAAAAAACCTATTTAACTTTAATATTAGCTTACTTTTAACATTGTATTTCACTTCTTAGTAATAAGCACAAAAAATAGTTAATATATAGCCTATAACAAAATATATAAACCTAATTAATACATTATCTACAATCTAACTACCGTAAACTACACATTACAACAATTCACTCCTCCTATTACTGCTAAATAACTAGCTATTCTGAAACTATATACTAGCCTATATAAATACAACTAGTACAAGTTTGGTTATACACGCGTATACCCCTCTATAAACTAAAAAAGGCCTAGAGTATATCTAGGCCTTTTTTGATGCTATTTGTATAAACTATGACTTGTAATCTATACTATCCTTAAATTTAGGGTATAAAAAAAGCCCTTATCGTTAGATAAGGGCTTTTGAAAAAAGGCGACGGCCTACTCTCCCACCTAGTGGCAGTACCATCGGCGCAGATGAGCTTAACTTCCCTGTTCGGAATGGAAAGGGGTGAGCCTCATCGCCATGGCCACCTTAAATTGTTTGTTAATTGCTATACCTATTGTATAACACTCAACAGCTAGTTTTAA
>NZ_FPIY01000008.1 GCF_900119145.1 Cellulophaga fucicola
AAAATAAGTAAATCTAATTTGTTGCTGGCTTGTATTCTTTTTTATCTATTACCATTTTAGCAATAATCTCCCTCAAGATTTCAGAAGTACCACCACCAATTGGCCCAAGTCTACTATCCCTAAGTAATCTAGCCAAAGGATAATCCTCCATATAACCATAACCTCCTAAAAACTGCAAACAGTCATAAATAACCTCATCAGCCATCTTTGTAGACTTCAACTTAGATATAGTTGCTTCTTTCACAACATATTCACCTTTATTTAACCTATACGCTACTGAATAGTTATATTCTCGGCATATTTCCATATCTGCATATAAATCTGCATACTTATGCCTTAATGCCTGGTATTTGTCTATTGTTTTTCCAAACGTTGTACGCTCAGACATATATTGACGCGCATAATCTAAAGCATACTCTGCTCTAGCGTGTGCATTAAC
This sequence comes from Cellulophaga fucicola, assembly GCF_900119145.1. Lineage (GTDB taxonomy): Bacteria > Bacteroidota > Bacteroidia > Flavobacteriales > Flavobacteriaceae > Cellulophaga > Cellulophaga fucicola. Next base: position 440 of record NZ_FPIY01000008.1, read on the forward strand.
CCCCATTATTAATCGTTCTAAAGCAAAATGCTGCATTATGTAAGAGAACCCCTTATCTTCTTCACCCATTAAATTAGATGCAGGTATCGTAACATTATCAAATGCTATTTCTGCCGTATCAGATGCTCTCCAACCTAACTTATTAAGTTTAGAAGCAGAAACACCTAAAGTATCTTTATCTACCATAAAAATGCTAATACCTTTATTACCTAATTCAGGACTAGTCTTTGCAGCAACTACCATATAGTCACAATATACTCCGTTTGTAATAAATGTTTTAGAGCCATTAATTACATATGTATCTCCTTTTTTAACAGCAGTAGTTCTCATACCAGCGACATCACTACCTCCAAAAGGTTCCGTAACACATAAACAACCAATTTTTTCACCAGCTATACTAGGTGTTAAGTAGTTTTGTTTAATAGCATCATCTCCTTCTTTTGTAACGTGTGTCATTGCTAAGTAGGCGTGTGCCCACATTGCAGCAGCAAAACCACCAGAATTAATTTTTTGCAATTCTTCTAAAAAGATAATTGTATAAAAAAGATCTAAATCTAATCCTCCGTATGCTTCTGGAGAAGCAAGACCAAAATAGCCCATATCTCCAAATTTCTTCCAGATAGAACGATCAATAGTTCCTGATTCTTCCCACTTATCTATATTGGGAACAACTTCCTTTTTTAAAAATTCTTTTAGACTTTCTCTAAATAATTGATGTTCTTCTGTGAAGTACATACCTTCCATACCTGTTTCATTTTTTATCGATGCTCAAATATAGTTTAATTCTATCAATCTTATTCGCAGGAAATCCCTCAATATTTATTAAATCAGCAAAAGAAGTAAAAGCTCCGTTTTCTTCCCTATATGCAACTATATGCTTTGCAAGATCATATTTAATATAAATTAATTTAGAAATCTCGTACGCTGTAGCGTTATTAATATCTATTAATACAACATTAGGCTTGCTTATAACCTTATAACGCTTCAAAAGACGCACTACAACCTCAGGAGACAAACCATAAACATCTAACAACTGATCGTTTACCAGAAAACCACCTAACCTATCTCTAAATTTAATTATCCTAGCAGATAATTTCTCTCCTATTCCATTTATTTTCTGAAGTTCTTCTGCAGTTACCGTATTAATATCTGCAACATCATAAGCCGTAGAGACTATTGGCTTTTTAACAAAACCGACACTTGTTGCATTCTTTTTAATTTTACTGGTCCAATCTGGAAATTTAAAATAAGGAGATAAAACACCTAATAACGAATCGGAAACTTTAGTAACCTCTTTAAAATCTGCCGTAGAGTTTACATATTTATTTAAAGCCCTATAACTATGCAACCTATCTATTTCCTCTACAGACATACCTAATGTATACCCTTTATAATCCGAAATGTAATTTGGATTAAAAGGATAGATTTTAAATGTATTCTTTTCTATAGATTGATTTTTTAAAGAGTCTATTTTAGATTGAAGTTCGGCATTATGAGTTAAACCGTTTGTAGAAGATGTAAATACCCCATTACGAACCAAAAAATAAACAACCTGAAGAATTACGATGAATAGTAATAAAAAGAAAATCCCACTTTGCTGTTCTTTACTGAACTGAAAGTGGGACTTAAACTTTTTCATTATTTTATTTTTACTTCTCTATTGTCTGCTTTGTATGCAGCTGACCAGATTTTAACTTTTTAAAGTACTCCGACAAGTCTTTTTTAACTTCGCCAGACATTATATACAGACCTATTATATTAGGAAAGGACATTGCCAAGATCATCATATCTGAAAAATCTAACACAGCACCTAAACTAACAGAAGCCCCTATTACAACAAATACTAAAAAGAACATTTTGTAAACAAATTCAGTTCTTTTACTTTTTCCAAATAAGTAAGTCCAAGCACGCATACCGTAGTAAGACCAAGATATCATTGTAGAAAATGCAAATAAGAAAACAGCCAACGCCAAAACATAAGGAAACCAAGAAATTTGACTACCAAAAGCATCAGATGTTAACTGTGCACCAGCCATACCTTCTACTTCATGCATACCAGTAAATATTAACACCAACGCAGTTAATGTACAAACTACTACCGTATCTATAAAAGGCTCTAAAAGCGCAACAAAACCTTCTGATGGAGGATTGTTGGTTTTTGCTGTACTATGTGCAATTGCTGCAGAACCAACACCAGCCTCGTTAGAGAATGCTGCTCTTTGGAAACCTACAACTAAAACACCCACAATACCACCTTTTAATGCAGACGGGCTAAAAGCTCCGTCTACAATCGCAGAAAATGCAGGACCTATATTTTGTATATTCATAACAATAACTGCTAAAGCAGCTACTACATAAATAGATGCCATAACTGGTACAATTTTACCCGTTACTTTAGCAATACTATTAATACCTCCAATAATAACAACACCTACTAAAACTGCTGTCACTACGCCAAACCAAAAACCGTTACCAACTAGCGCTGGAAACTGACCTGCTAATTGCTCAAAAGACTGGTTTGCTTGGAACATATTACCACCTCCAAAAGAAGCTCCAACGGCTAATACTGCAAATGCTCCTGCAAGTACTTTACCTACTCCTTTCATATTTCTTTTCTCAAGACCATAACGCAAGTAGTTCATTGGCCCTCCAAATACTCTACCATCAGGTAAAATATCTCTATATTTTACACCTAGTGTACACTCTACAAATTTTGAAGACATACCTAACAATCCGCAAACAATCATCCAGAAAGTTGCACCTGCACCACCTAATGATACTGCTACTGCCACACCTGCAATATTACCTAAACCAACAGTACCTGATACTGCTGTAGCTAATGCCTGAAAATGTGTTACTTGACCTGGAGCATCTGGATCATCATACTTACCTCTTGCAAGGTCTAATGCATGTTTAAATCCACGAATATTAATAAAGCCCATTCTTACTGTAAAGAAAGTTGCTCCTAATACCAACCAGATTACAATAAATGAAATTGGTTTAGTTAACGGATCTCCATTAGGATGCGTTAAAACTACTGGGTCATCATAATTAATTTCAGCAAAGTAATGTGCACCTTGCTCTATAACGTGTTCTTTATTCTCTGAGTTATAAACAACCTTACCTGCCGCTGTTAAATGGTTTAATGTACCATTAGCCAAAGACACTATATTTTGATCTTCACCTGCTGCGTTAGTAAGAACTGCTATATCTTCACCTTGCTTAACTTTTTCTCCATCTCCTTTAAGCCAAGTTTTTAACGTAAACTTATCTTCTAACTCAGGAGACCAGTTAGGCACACCTATTCTTTTAGAGTCTGCATATACTACAGGATCATAAATACCTATTGCAGCAAAAGGGTCCCAAAACAAAACAGACCCCAAAGCACTTACTGCTGGAGTCATAGTTCCGTTAAAAATTTCGGCAATTGCTTCTGATTCTACGGTAAATACTTTGGTTACACTTTTTCCGCTAGAGTCCGTAACTACTACACTATACGGTATTCCCTCTACCAAATGTTCAGCTTTATTAGAGCTTAGAGGAGTTGCTTGGTTACTCCATTTATAGGTATAAGGGGCAACACCACCTTTTACCTCTAGCTTAATCACTCCATCATTTATAGAATTTGAGGGATTAAAAACTTTTCCTTCTACACTAAAGTCTTGAGAAAATACAGACACAGACATTAAAAAAGAAAGAAAATATAGGTATTTCTTCATCGTTGATTGAATTTTTTGAGTTAGTTAGGACGGCAATATCCAAAAAATAATCAACTCAATCAAGGAATTTTCATTAAATTATCAACCAATCTGGAAGATTTCATTCAATTTCATAATTTGCTCTGGCCTGCCTAAAACAATAACTTTACTCTTAGATTCTAATTGTAAATCTGCTTCTGGATTAATAATATATTCACCATCAGGAGCAATGTAACCTATTATAGTACAACCTGTTCGTTTTCTTAGATCTAAATCTCTTAACGAATTACCTGTTATTTTATCTGTAAGATCTTCTATTGCTATTTCTTCTAGTGTAGTGGTATGTTTGCCTTCTGTAGAAAGTTTATCCATAAAACTTATTAAATCTGGCATTACAACTAAAGATGCCATATGGTCACCACCAATTTTATCTGGCATTATTACTTTATCTGCTCCTGCCAATATTAATTTACGCTGAGAGTTTATTAAAGATGCTCTACTTATTATAAACAATTCTTTATTTAACTGCCTACTAGATAACACTACAAAAAGATTAGATGCATCATCTGGCATTGCTGTAATTAAGTATTTTGCTTTAGAAACACCTGCTTCTATTAAAGAATCATCATCTGTTGCATCTCCTTCTATAAAAAGAACTTCATCTTCATATTTTTCTATAACTTGTTTGTCTTTTTCTATAACAACAAATGGCCTCTTATAACTACTTAATCTTTCTGCTGCCTGCGCACCATTTCTTCCGTATCCGCAGATAATAATATGACCAGACAAGTCTTTAATTTTATTTTTCACTCGTTTCTTCTTTAATAGTTGCACTGAATTTTTACCCAAAACATATTCTGTAACCACAGATATAGCATAGGCGACAATAAAAACACTAGAGATTATAAAAAATATTGTAAAAATTTTAGATGCAGTATCTAATGGCTTAACCTCAGAAAAACCAACGGTAGCCATTGTTATAACAGTCATATAAACTGCCTCCATCCAACTGTAACCAGAAATATACCTATACCCTAAAATACCTATTGTTAAAATAGATACAATTAACAACTCTGCTAAGTATATTTTAGATCTGAATAATTTTAAAAGCTTCACCTATAAATGGTATTTTAACACTCAACAAAGCATTTCTAAGAATAGAAATACACTTTATGTTGGACTATTAATTATTACAAATCAAAAACCGATGTCCTTTTGGTATAAAGTAAATCTTTAATTTTTAGCCAAAATGCTAAAAATAAGTATAGTGCAAATCCAAATCCTAACGTAGCAAAAGTTAGGTAAATAAAAGAAGTACGCACTATTCTAGCCCTTATTCCAAAGCGCTCCGCTATACGTCTACACACCTCAAAACCACGTTTTTGAAAATAGTACAATATGTTATAGAAAAATTTCATTGTATAAAATTAACTATTTCTACTTAATAAACTACTACCAACAGCACATTGCAAGCATTTATTTTTTACGCAATACTGCTTATACAACTGTAATATAGACTGCCCTTCTTTTGCGTTTTCTACATTTACACTTAAATTAGTAAAACCAGCTATTATGCTATTCTTTTCTTTAGAAAGGCTAGTTATAATTTCTAAAATAGCTTCATTATCATCCTTACCTATATATTTAGCATAACAAAATCGTAATGGCAAAATAGTATTTATAACTAATAGATCTACAAAAGATTTAGTTAGCTTTTTTTTACTTTTTTTTGACTCTTTAGCAAACGTAAAATGATTATCCCAATAACTACTTGCTGTAACATTACAAACAGCATATATTTCGGATAAATTTTTAGCCTGCATTAACTTAGCAAACAATGTTTGATGCGCTACATACAAAGAAGATAATTGAGATAAACGTATGGTAGGAAAATTAGTAGGCCTTAATTTAAAAAAAGCCACAGCAACTTCATCATTAATAGTTAATTCAAACTTGTTTTGTAAAAAAGCATATTCTTTTTGGAGCTCCATATAATATGTATCGGTAATATCTTGCTTCTGCAGTAAACCCGCTAAACCAAACAAAAGACTTTCGGACTGTTGTTGCTTATTAGTTACTTTCTTAAAAACATTATAAGTAACGTTATTTGCGATATTTAAAAACGAATCTCCGTTAATGGTAGAGCCAAAATTCTTCATTAACATTAGAAATAAAACTTGCTCCCAATTATTATTAGAATCTTTTAAAAGCTTTAGAACAAGAATAGATTTCTGCTCTAGACGCTCTAAATACAATCTATCTAACCAGTTTTTAAACAAAAAAGAATCTACAGATGCAATGTCTTTTTCACAATTGATAAATACTTTTTTTGTTGTAGAAAATAACTGCTGGTAATTTTGTAATACTGAAGTAGATATATAGTCTTTAAGAACCAAGGTTGGAATTTCAGAATTATCTGTTCTAAAAACTGTTGCATCGTCTTCCCAAACAACATGCAGTATTACATTATTATAATTTTTATCTTGCTCATGATTGTGCGCATACCAATGAGACGCATTTAAATGTATTTCTACATTACCAGCCCACAACTGGCCTCCTATTTTAACTTGAGCATTAAAAAAATCTGGACCTTCGTTATAGTTATGCGTGCCAGTAGATACAATTGTTATTGTATCTCCGTTGGTAGTTTGCAAACCTTTTAACTGTAATTTTTTATATTTCCATATAAAATGTAAAAGATCTTCACGCATAACTATAATAAGGTTGTTTGCTTACTAAAGTAAACAAAAAGAATTTTATATGTAAAATTACTCTTTTACATCACCTTCCCAGTTCATAAAACCGCCTTCTAAATTGTAAGCGTTATCAAAACCAAGACTATTCATTATTGCACAAGCTTGTCCGCTACGGTTTCCAGATCTACAATAAACATAATATGTCTTTGTTTTATCTAGTTTTTCTAATTCATCTATAAAGCCTTGACCCTTGTAAATATCAATATTTACAGCATTTGGTATTATACCTTCTGCAATCTCATCTTCAGTCCTTACATCTAATATAAAAGCGTTAGCGTCCTCTGCTAATTTTGCGCTCCATTCTTCTTGTGTTAAATCCATCTTAAATATTTTTTTTCAAAAGTAATTAAAATATATTTTACATACATTTGTATATACAATTATTGTAGCGACATGGATGTGAATAAAATTTTAAAATCGAATAAGCCTTTAGCCCTAGAAAGCAAGACTATTATTCACTTAATGTTAGTACACCAAAGCATATCAGAAAAAACAACAGAAGCCTTAAAACCTTTTGATGTTTCTATACAGCAGTTTAATGTTTTACGTATATTAAAAGGGCAAAACGGAAAAGCTGCAAACCTTAGCACCTTAAATGAAAGAATGGTGTCTAAAATGAGTAACACAACTAGATTAGTAGATAAACTAATTTTAAAAGATTTTGTAAAACGTACAGTTTGCGAAGAAAACAGAAGAAAAATTGAAATTTTTATCACTAAAAAAGGAAAAGAAGAACTTTTAAAAATGAGTAACACTATGCTTGCTATGGAAAAAGAACTTCTAAAAGATGTAAATACGGAAGACTTAATTACTTTAAATAAATTATTAGACAAATTAAACACAGACAAATAAAACAACAATTATGAAAAAATTATCAGTAAGCATTTTAGCATTAGTATTTTCTGTTGCAGCATTAACAGCTCAAGAAAAAAAAATTAACACAGAAACAAGTAACATTACTTGGAAAGGATATAAAGTAACAGGTTCTCATGAAGGTTCTTTAGATTTTAAAGAAGGCTCTTTAGTGTTTAAGAACGATAAATTATCTGCTGGTGAATTTGTAGTAGACATGACTACATTAACTGTTACAGATTTAGAAGGTGGTATGAAAGGTAAATTAGAAGGCCATTTAAAGTCTGATGATTTCTTTAGTACTGAAAAAAATACAACTTCTAAATTAGTTTTTACTGTTGGTAAGGCTACAGGGAAAAATGCTTACGCAGCAAAAGGTAAATTAACTATAAAAGGTATTACTAAGCCAGTAGACTTTACAATATCTGTATATGGTAGTAAAGCAACAGCAAGCTTAAAAGTAGATAGAACAGATTTTGACATTAAATACAAGTCTGGTAGCTTTATAGAGAACTTAGGAGACAAAGCAATTTATGACGATTTTGATCTTGTTGTAGATTTACAATTCTAAAACATACTTTAATATTGTTTTAAACCTCACTTTTGTGTGGTTTTTTATTTTTTATGAAACTCTAGTTGGGTATTATAAAATTCCTTTATATATTTGACCTAATGAAAATAACAACTAACATATGGTGGTGGAACAACTTACGTCAAACGTCGTGAGCAAAGCATCATTGTAATCATATACATAAAAGGCTTGTCTATCACGACAAGCCTTTTTTTTTATTTAAAAATTTAAAGTTTAAGATGAAATATAATCTAACATCACACTACAAAAAAATATTAGCAGATACTATTACTCCTGTTAGTATGTACTTAAAAATTAGAGATAAGTTTCCTAATAGCATTTTATTAGAAAGTAGTGACTACCACGCAAACAATAATAGTTTTTCTTATATCTGTTGCAACCCTATTGCTTCTATTAAAATAGAAAACGAAACAATACTAGAAAACTACCCAGATGGCACTAGCCAAACTACCGTTATAGATAAAACTGTAGATGTTGCCACTGTTCTACATAACTTTAGTACTAAGTTTAGTTCTTCTAATAATGACTTTAAATTTATAAACAATGGTCTTTTTGGATATATGGCTTATGATTCTGTTCGTTATTTTGAAGATGTAAACATTACCAAAAAGGATAATTCTATTGTTATACCAGATATGTATTATGCGGTATATAAGAATGTAATTGCTGTTGATCATTTTAAAAATGAAGCATACATATTTGCACATACTTATAACACAGAAAATAACATTCCAGAAATAGAACAATTATTAAACGTAAGAGATTTTGCTACTTACAATTTTTCTAAAACAGGAGAAGCAACATCTAACTTAACAGATAACGACTTTTTAGAACAGGTAGATTTAGCTAAAAAACATTGTCAGCGTGGAGATGTTTTTCAATTGGTATTGTCTAGAAGATTTTCTCAGGAATTTAAAGGAGACGAATTTAATGTATACCGTGCCTTAAGATCGGTAAATCCATCACCTTACTTATTCTATTTTGATTATGGCGACTTTAAAATATTTGGAAGCTCACCAGAAGCACAAATTATAGTTAAAGATGGCAAAGCAGAGATACACCCAATCGCAGGTACATTTAAACGTACTGGTAATGACGAAAAAGATGCTGTTCTTGCTAAAGAGTTAACAGAAGATAACAAAGAAAATAGCGAACACGTAATGCTGGTAGATTTAGCCAGAAACGATTTAAGCAGAAACGGAAATACTGTTACGGTAGAAAATTATAGAGAGGTTCAGTTTTTCTCCCACGTAATTCACTTAGTATCTAAGGTTACAGGAATAAAGAAAAAAGACATTCCTACTATGAAGGTTGTTGCAGATACGTTCCCTGCTGGCACACTTAGTGGCGCACCTAAACATATGGCTATGCAACTTATAGAAAAATACGAAAAAACAAGTCGTGGTTACTATGGTGGCGCAATTGGATTTATGGATTTTAACGGAAACTTTAATCACGCTATAATGATTAGAACTTTTCTTAGTAAAAATCACCAACTACATTACCAAGCAGGCGCTGGTTTAGTTGCGGCATCTAACCCACAAGACGAACTACAAGAAACATACAATAAATTAGGAGCACTAACTAAAGCTTTAGAAATAGCTGAGAACATTTAAGACGATGAAAAAAATACTAGTTATAGATAATTACGACAGTTTTACATACAATTTAGTGCACTACCTAGAAGATTTAGATTGTGATGTTACAGTAAAACGAAACGACCAATTAACACTGAAAGAAGTAGATGCTTTTGAAAAAATAGTACTTTCTCCAGGTCCAGGTATACCCGACGAGGCTGGTTTATTAAAACAAATAATAGCAAAATATGCACCTACTAAAACTATTTTAGGTGTTTGTTTAGGACAACAAGCCATTGGCGAAGTTTTTGGCGGTTCTTTAATTAATTTAGAACAAGTTTACCACGGTATTGCTACCACTATTACAGTTATTAAAGACGATGTTTTATTTAATGGTTTAGGCAAAGAATTAAAAGTTGGTCGTTACCATTCTTGGGTTGTTAATCCAGATTTGCCAGAAGTTCTAGAAGCTACTTCTGTTGATGAAAACGGACAAATAATGTCTTTACGCCATAAGGCTTATGATGTTAACGCAGTACAGTTTCACCCAGAATCTGTATTAACACCAGAAGGAAAACAAATGCTAAAAAATTGGGTAAATAAGTAAAATAGATCGATATCAAAATTTTACTTATTCATTAATAAAAATTAAAGATGAAAACAATATTAAATAGATTAATTAATCACGAAATTCTTGGAAAAGAAGATGCCAAAAATGTATTGGTAAACATTGCTAAGGGTGATTACAATACAAGTCAGATTGCAGCTTTCTTAACTGTTTATATGATGCGTAGCGTTACTATTGAAGAGTTAGAAGGTTTTAGAGATGCATTACTAAACCTTTGCTTAGCTGTAGATTTATCTGCATATAACCCAGTAGATTTATGTGGCACTGGTGGCGATGGTAAAGATACTTTTAACATTTCTACACTTGCCTCTTTTGTAACTGCGGGGGCTGGTATAAAAGTTACCAAGCACGGTAACTATGGCGTATCTAGCAAATGTGGTAGTAGCAACGTAATGGAATCTTTAGGTATAAAATTTAGTAGTGATATTAGCTTTTTAGAAAAAACAATAGACCAAGCTGGTATTTGTGTATTACACGCACCACTTTTTCATCCAGCTATGAAAAACGTTGCACCAATACGTAAAGAGTTGGCAGTAAAAACATTCTTTAATATGTTAGGCCCCATGGTAAATCCTGCCTTTCCTAAAAACCAAATGGTGGGTGTTTTTAATTTAGAATTAGCTAGAATGTATGGCTACCTTTATCAAAATACAGATAAAAACTTTACCGTTTTACACGCCTTAGATGGGTATGATGAAATTAGCTTAACAGGGAACACAAAGACAATCTCTCGTTTATCAGAAAGTATGCTTAAACCAGAAGATTTTGGAGTACAAAAAATAAAACAATCAGATATTGTTGGCGGAGAAACCGTTGAAGATTCTGCTAAAATATTTGTAGACATCTTAAGCGGTAAAGGTACAGATCCACAAAACAATGTGGTTTGTGCTAATGCAGGTATAGCAATTGCTACTGTAGAAAATATAAGCCCTAGAGAAGGCTTTTTAAAAGCACAAGAATCTTTGCGTAGTGGTAAAGGTTTAGAAGCATTAAAAAAATTACAAAAGCTAAGTGCATAAATGGATATCTTAGAAAAAATAGTACTAGACAAACGCAAGGAGGTGGATTTAAGAAAATCTCTTATTCCTGTATCGCAATTAGAAGCTTCGGTTTTGTTTAACAGACAAACTAGTTCTTTAGCTAGCGCATTAAAAAATAGTACCTCTGGCATTATTGCCGAACACAAAAGAAGGTCTCCTTCTAAAGCTGTAATAAATAATAGCTTATCTGTGCAAGATGTTGCTACTGGTTACCAAGACGCTGGCGTTTGTGGTATGTCTGTTTTAACAGATGGCAAATATTTTGGAGGCTCATTAGACGATTTACTAACTGCAAGAGCAGCTGTACAAATGCCGCTATTACGCAAAGAGTTTATTATAGATGAATACCAAATACTAGAAGCTAAAGCCTACGGAGCAGATGTTATTTTATTAATAGCTGCTATATTAACTAGAGAAGAAATAAAACAATTCTCTGAATTTGCAAAAAGCTTACATTTAGATGTTTTACTAGAGGTACATAACCAAGAAGAATTGCACAAGTCCATTATGCCTAGTTTAGATATGTTAGGCGTAAACAACCGTAATTTAAAGACTTTTACCGTTAGTCTAGAGACAAGTAAATCTTTATCTACTTTAATACCAAACGATTTTGTAAAAGTATCTGAAAGTGGTATTAGTAACATAGGAGCTATTAAAGAATTACAACCATATGGCTACAAAGGTTTTTTAATAGGTGAAAATTTTATGAAAACAGATAACCCTGGCAAGAGTGCTACTAACTTTATAACATCTTTAATTTAATGAGGCTGAAAGTTTGTGGTATGAAGTATTTAGAGAATATGGAGGCAGTGGCAGCATTGCAACCAGACTATTTAGGCTTTATATTTTGGGAACCTTCATCTAGGTATTTTAATGGCAAAATGGGAAATATCCCAGATGGCATTAAAAAAGTTGGTGTTTTTGTTGATGCTGATTTAGATTATGTTGTAGATAAAATTAACCAATATAATTTAGAAGCTGTACAACTACACGGTAAAGAATCTCCTGAGTTTTGTAAAGGATTACGAAATTCTAGTCTTGGATTAAAAGGGAAACAACCACAGATTATAAAAGTTTTTTCTATTAAAGATAGTTTTGACTTTAGCATCCTTACTCCTTTTGAAAAAGTATGCGACTATTTTTTGTTTGATACTAAAGGAAAATTGCCTGGTGGTAATGGTTATACTTTTAACTGGTCTGTTTTAGAAAATTACACATCTACCAAACCTTATTTTTTAAGTGGTGGTATTGGCGTAAAAGATGTAGATAAGGTTAAATCTTTTTTACACACACCAGCATCTAAATACTGTGTTGCACTAGATGTAAATAGTAGTTTTGAAATAGAACCAGGACTAAAAAATATTGAAAAATTAAAAGAATTTAAAACAGCATTAAGTATCTAAACTAAGTACTTAAAACTTAATACTAATTCAGATGAATTATAATGTAACAGAAAAAGGATATTACGGAACATTTGGCGGTGCCTATATTCCAGAAATGTTATATCCTAACGTAGAAAATCTACGTAAAAATTACCTTAAAGTTATGGCAGAGCCAGACTTTAAAGCAGAGTTCGATCAGCTTTTAAAAGATTACGTAGGCAGACCTTCTCCTTTGTATTTCGCAAAAAGATTATCAGAAAAATACAACACAAAAGTATATTTAAAAAGAGAAGACCTTAACCATACTGGTGCACATAAGGTTAACAATACTATTGGTCAGATTTTAATGGCCAAAAAATTAGGCAAGCAACGTATTATTGCAGAGACTGGCGCTGGTCAACACGGTGTTGCCACAGCTACTGTTTGCGCTCTAATGGGTATGGATTGCGTAGTTTATATGGGGGAGATTGATATTGCTCGCCAAGCACCAAACGTTGCTCGTATGAAAATGCTAGGCGCAGAAGTTAGACCTGCTCTTTCTGGCAGTAAAACACTTAAAGATGCAACCAACGAAGCTATTCGTGACTGGATTAACAACCCTGTAGACACACATTACATTATTGGTTCTGCTATTGGCCCGCATCCTTACCCAGATATGGTTACTAGATTTCAATCTATTATATCCGAAGAAATAAAGTGGCAACTAAAAGAAAAAGAAGGTCGTGAAAATCCCGATTATGTAGTTGCTTGTATTGGTGGCGGTAGTAACGCTGCTGGTACATATTATCACTTTCTACACGAAGAAGAAGTTGGTATTATTGCTGTAGAAGCTGCTGGTAAAGGTATAAATTCTGGAGAAAGTGCTGCTACATCTGCACTTGGTAAAGAAGGTGTTATACACGGCTGTAAAACATTACTAATGCAAACCAATGACGGACAAATTACAGAGCCCTACTCTATTTCTGCAGGGTTAGATTATCCTGGAGTTGGACCATTGCATGCGCACTTATACAAATCTGGAAGAGGAGAATTTTATTCCGCTACAGATGATGAGGCAATGCAATCTGGTTTAGAATTAACAAAATTAGAAGGTATTATACCTGCTATAGAAAGCAGTCACGCTTTAGCTATTTTTAAACACAAAACTTTTAAACCAGACGATGTAGTTGTTATAAGCTTATCTGGTCGTGGAGATAAAGATTTAGATAATTACATTAAATATTTTAACTTATAAAATTGTATAATGAATAGAATTAATCAAAAAATGCAAGAAGACAAAAAACTTCTTTCATTGTACTTTACTGCAGGTTATCCAGAGCTTAACAACACAGTTAAAATAATTAAAGATTTAGAGGCCAGCGGTATAGATATGATTGAAATTGGATTGCCTTTTAGCGATCCGTTAGCAGATGGACCTACTATACAAAACAGTTCTACTATTGCGCTTAAAAATGGTATGACCACCAAATTACTTTTTGAGCAATTAAAAGATATACGTAAAACAGTTTCTATACCATTAATTATAATGGGGTACTTTAACCCAATGTTACAATACGGTGTTGAAGCATTTTGCGCAAAATGCGCAGAAATTGGTATAGATGGTTTAATTATGCCAGATTTACCTTTGGCTGTTTATCAAGATGAATACGAGGCTATTTTTAAAAAACACAACCTAAAAAACATCTTTTTAATTACACCACAAACTAGTGACGAACGTATTAAGGAAATTGATAATGCATCTGATGCATTTATTTATATGGTAAGTTCTGCTAGTGTTACAGGTTCTAAAACTGGTTTTGGACAAGAACAAACAGATTATTTTGAGCGTATTGCGAGTATGAATCTTAAAAATCCGCAAATTATAGGATTTGGTATTAATAATAACGAAACCTATACACAAGCTACAAAAGAAACAAAAGGAGCAATTATTGGCTCTGCATTTATAAAACACCTAACAGAAAATGGTGCAGATACAATTTCAGATTTTGTACAAAAAATAAGATAAGAACTTATTTTTATAAACATAAAAAAGCTGTTTCATAATTGAAACAGCTTTTTTTGGTTGTGGTTGTTTGTGTTATTATTTTCTGTATTGTATGGCCTTGTTAGGGTAATCTGTAATTAAACCATCTACTCCCATTGCAAGTAAATTTTCCATATCAGTCTCATTATTAACTGTCCAAGGAATAACTTTCATATTTTTTGAGTGCAGTTCTGCTATTACTTCTTTAGACAACATATTGTGTAACGGACTGTAAATTTGTGGTACAAACCCCAATGCTTTTAAATTTGTTTCTACATCATCTTTATACACCAAAGCAGCTATTGTATACTCTGGATAATTTTGATGCAAATACTGTAACACTCTAAAATCAAAACTTTGTAACACTACATTTTCAACCGCAATTTTATCTTTAATAGTTGCTATAACTAAATCAGAAAAATCTTTTGGATTAGGGTGATAAATGCCATCGCCCTCTGGTAAACTCTTAATTTCTATATTGTATTTAATTGGCGCAGCATTACCTGCTGTTAAAGAATCTGCAAGTGCTATTACATCTAACAGCAAAGGTTTTGTTACAAACTGTTTTTCTTGCTCTGGAAAATTAATATTACCCATACTACCACAGTCGTACTTTTGAGTTTGCTTATACGTATGCTGATAAATATTTAGAGCAATAGAATCTTTTTTAGCAATGGTTTGCCCAAGAGAATCTAAACAAAAAAGCGGGTTAAAATAAGGCTCATGAGACACCAAAACTTGCTTATCTTTAGTTACAGCCAAATCTAGCTCAATAGTATTTACACCAAGTTCTATTGCTTTTTTAAAGGCAGGCAAACTATTTTCTGGCATTAAGCCTCTAGCACCACGGTGACCTTCTAAATCAAAATTATAAGTTACCACTGTCTCTTCAACCGAAGCAGTTTCTTCTTTTACTTCTTTCTTTTTATCGCTTTGCTTACAAGCAATAAAGCCTATGCTTATTAGGCTACAAATAACTAATTTTAATTTCATTTTATAATATTATTTAAAAATGCAACCGTATTTACATACACACCTTGCCAGTCTTTGGATCTAATATCGCTTGCTATTACGTGATTTCCACTTTCTGGAAAAGCCATCTTTGCTTTATCTTCTTCTGGCGTACCAAGAGCATCATACATTACTTGCATTGCAGGTACAGAAACTACATTATCTTGCTCTTCTTCATTCTTGTAATAATACCCTAAAAACACAGGACACGTAACTTTAGAAAAAGTCTCTGTTGTCATATTACTTTTCAGTAACGTAATTAAAGACACATAACCGTTTACGTGGTAATTAGTAGACCAGTACTTTGCCTCTTCTTCTGGGCGTTTTTGCACTTGCATAGAACCTCCTAAAACTTTCATAAATTGTTCTTTTCCGCCTGGCTCTATAATTGCAGCCATTGCAGGATTAATTAAATCTATAAAAGGAGAATACAACACCAATGCTTTAATATCCTTGTCTTCTGCTGCCAAAGCCAAGCTTAAAGTACCACCTGTAGATGTACTAATTACAATAACCTCTTCGCCTATTTGCTTACCATATGCTATAGCCTGCCTTGCAGAAGCTATGTAGTTTTCTGGTGTTAAATCTTCGAACGTATTGTCTCTGTAAATTCCGTGCTCTTCTAAACGAGCCATATATGTATTTGCATTAAAGTTTGCCGATAATTGAGACATTACTGGCTCTCCTTCTTGCTGACTTGCTCCAAAACCGTGTAAATACACAAAAGCTATAGGAGATTTTTTATATTTATAATCTTCCGACCAAATTATACGAGCCTCATTATCAGGCTTTATACCTACTACATTTTTCTCGTTAATCTGAATATTTTCTTCTACTTCCTTTAAACTCTGCATTTTCACTGCTTTTTGCGCTGTTGCAAAAGAAACAATTACTAGAAACAAAGAAAGGATATATGTGTTTTTATTTTTCATTATATTGTTATTTAATTTTTTAGCCTAAAAGTTTACAGACAATTGAATTCCGTAAAATGCAGGAGGACCAGCAATAAATGTAGGAATCCCAAAAGCACCACCTGTATTACCTGCATCTATAATAAACTCCTCGTCTAAAACATTAGTTGCGTATAAACTAATCTCGTATTTACCTTGTATAGTTATACCTGTTCTAATGTTTAATAAACCATAACCATCTTGAGATATGTTTGGTAAATTAGTTTCTTCAAAAAACACTTTAGACTTATAAGTATATGTTGGTCTTAAAAAAACAGCTACTTTATCATTTAAAATAGGGTTAATATTAAATCCTGCAGAGAAAGAGTGTTCTGGTGTTAACCTAAAAGTATTACCTGCTAACTGTTGTGGATTACCATTAGAATCTTCATCATCAAAAGAAGCATCTATAAAACCGTAATTAGCAAAAAATGAACTACTTTTTGCAAACTGATATTGCATTGCAGCTTCAAAACCTAATGCTTTAGCACTACCACTATCATTAGGCACCACAACTAGGCCATCAGTTTCATCTAAACGAGCAATTGTTGTCTGAAAATTACTATAATCGTAATAAAATCCGTTTATATCAAACTGTAATTTATTATCTAACAAAAGAGATTTAATACCAAGCTCGTAAGACCAAACAGTTTCATCTGACAATACATTTACATCGTTAGCTGTTACATTAATTACATTTGGTCTTCTACCACGTGCTACATTTCCAAAAAGTGTAAAATCATCATTTAAATCGTAATTTACAGCAAACCTACCCACGGCAGATAAAAATGTTTCACTTGCAGAAATTCTTCCATTTGTTGGTACAAATAAGTTATTAGGAAATGCTCCTAAAAAGTTACCTAATAATCCTGGATTATCTGCATTTATAACTTCTAAACCTGCATTGCTATTTTCTAATGTTGCTCTTAAACCTAAAGTAACTGTTAACTTTTCTGTAAGATCGTAAGATCCGTCTGCAAAAATATCTCCAGAATAATTTTCTCCGTAGTTAATAGACTCCTCTTTATTAAAAGGTAGCAAAGGAGCACCTGCCAATGGACCAAAACTACCAGGATCGTTAGGAATATTAGGAAATAAAGTTGCTACGCCGTTTACAACCAAAGCATCTGTAGCTACTAAAAGTGCTAAGTAACTTTGCTCATTAACCTCAAAAGGCACAGCTTGTGATCCGTTTTCATAAAAGAAATTAGCTCCTACAAAACCAGATAATTTATCATCATTATCAAAATTAAAACGTACTTCTTGACTAAATTGCTCTCCTTCTGCAACCTCTCTAAAAAATAAAACAGGTGCTACTGTACCATCTGCATCAAAGGCTTCATCAGAATTAAATTTTCTGTAGGCAGAAATAGAAGTTACATCCCAATTATCATTTAATGATGACTTTAAAATTCCTGTAAAACCATATACTGTACGGTCTAACCCTAATTCTTTACCACGCTCTAAATCTGCAAAAGAGTTAGGACTTAAATCACCTCCTAAAGGAGCAAAAGTTCCACTTTTAAAAGAAGTTCCTGGAGGTGTATCTTGTTGCCAATTTGCAATAAAATCAAACGTAGTATTATCACTAATCATATATTTTAAAGAACCTCTAAGCGCTAAGGTTTCTTTACCATTTAGGTCTCCGCCAGAAAGGTTTTCTATATATCCGTCTCTTCTATTGTAAATTGCAGCTACACGTGCAAACAACTTATCTTTTACTAAAGGAGTATTTACATAACCGTTTACTAAAAACTGATTGTAATTACCAATACCTGTTTTTAAAGAAGCAGAAGTCTCATTTTTAGCCTTGTTTTGAATAATGTGCATTGCTCCAATTTGTGCACCTCTGCCAAAAAGAGTCCCTTGGGGACCTTTTAAAACTTCTACACGTTCTATGTCAAACAACTCTACAACAGAACCACGAGATTTACTAATAGAAACCCCGTCTTGGAAAACAGATACTCTTGGCTCTACTCTAGAATCTCCGCTATCACTAGTAATACCCCTTACAACAATACCTGGGTTATTTACACTTTGAATTTGAATTTGTAAACCTGGTACATAATCTGAAAAAGTATCATACTCAAATGTACCCTGATTGTTAATAAAATCACTACCGTAAGATGTAATTGCAATTGGCACATCTTTATTTAACTGCTCTCTTTTTTGAGCAGTAACGACTAAACCATCTAATTGAAAAGAAGGCTCTTTAAGATTAAAATTTAAAATAGTTTCTGTTGTTGTAATAGTTATAGATTTACTTATGCTTTTGTACCCTAAGTAAGACACCGTAACGGTATATGTTGTATTTGTTAAGTCGCTAATTTTATACATTCCAGACTCATTTGTTACCGCACCGATTGACATACTTTGTATAACAACGTTTGCTCCCATTACTGGAGTGCCAGTTTCGTCTAAAACTTGACCTTTAATACTTGTATTATTTTGTGCCGAAGCAGAAAATATTGTAAATAATAGTAAAATAAAATAGTAATTCTTTTTCATCGTGTTTTTTTAAGATGTCCAAAACTATACAGCTACTGTTAAGCTAAATACTTAGTCAGTTTATAATAATGTTAGGCTAGTATTAACACGTATTAAGTAAGTATTAATAAGGCACTACCATTGTTAAGACAAGTTTAAATAAAACACGTAAAAATCTTATAATAAGACAACTAACTAACAAAACATCATTTAACATATAAATTGCACAACCATTCAATTTATACAAAAGAAAAAGCCCTAAACAATATGATTAAACATAATGTTTAGGACTTGAATCAAAAATAAAATACAATCGCTATTTTTTTAGATCGATATCTTTTATATTCTTAATCTTATTTCGTTCTAAGAAAGCATCTATAGTTTCAAAATGTTCTATTACACGCTGGTCTTTAAACTCGTATACCTTTTCTGCAAGCCCTTGTAAAAAGTCACGATCATGAGATACCAATATTAATGTTCCATCAAAATCTAATAAAGCTTCTTTTAATATGTCTTTAGATTTTAAATCTAAATGGTTTGTAGGCTCATCTAATATTAAAAGATTTACAGGTTCTAACAATAGTTTTACCATAGCTAGTCTTGTTTTTTCTCCTCCAGAAAGTACACTAACTTTTTTATCTATATCGTCTCCTTTAAACATAAACCTACCCAAGATATTTTTTATCTGGGTACGCACATCTCCTTTAGCAACCTCATCTACCGTTTGAAAAATGGTTAAATCTGGATCTAGTAATGACGCTTGGTTTTGAGCAAAGTAACCTACCTGTACATTATGGCCTAAGCTACATTTACCCTCATACTCTATTTCTCCTAGAATAGATTTTATCATAGTAGATTTACCCTCACCGTTTCTACCAACAAAAGAAACTTTTTCTCCTCTAGAAATAGACATACTTGCATTTTTAAATACTGTATGGTCTCCGTAAGTTTTAGTTAAATCTTCAACCGAAACAGGGTAATCTCCTGAACGTTGTGCTGCCGGAAACGATAATCTCAAAGCCGAATTATCAACCTCATCAATCTCTATAATATCTAGTTTTTCTAGCATACGCTCTCTAGAAGTCACTTGGTTTGTTTTAGAGTACGTTCCTTTAAAACGCTCAATAAAACGCATATTATCTTCTATAAATTTACGTTGCTCTTCGTAGGCTTTAATTTGGTGTGCTCTACGATCTTCTCTAAGCTGTAAATAATGCGTGTAGTTAGCTTTATAATCATAAATTTTGCCCATAGTAACCTCTATAGTTCTATTGGTAATATTATCTATAAAAGCCCTATCATGAGATATAACCATAACTGCTTTGGCTTTGTTTACCAAAAAGTCTTCTAGCCAAATTACAGATTCTATATCTATATGGTTCGTTGGCTCATCTAACAAAATAAGATCTGGTTTTTGTAATAGAATTTTTGCTAACTCTATACGCATACGCCATCCGCCACTAAACTCACTCGTAAGTCTATTAAAATCCTCAGGCTTAAAACCCAAGCCTTTTAATGCTTTTTCTACCTCAGCATCATAGTTAACATCTTCTAGGGCATAGTATTGCTCACCAAGCTCGGACACCTCTTCTATAATTGCCATATAGGCATCACTCTCATAATCTTTTCTTGTTTCTAACTCTTTGTTTAAATGCGCCATACGGTCTCGCATTGTAAAAACGTGACTAAAAGCCTTAGACGCTTCTTCTACCACTGTACAATTATCTTCTGCTAATAAGTGCTGTGGTAAATAAGCAATTACAGTATCTTTAGGGCAACTTACTTTACCCTTGGTTGCTTTTTGCTCACCTGCAACAATTTTCATCATTGTAGATTTACCAGCACCGTTTTTACCCATTAAGGCAATTTTATCATTCTCATTAATCACAAAATTTACGCCACTAAACAGTGTAGTTCCGCTAAATTCTACTGCAATATTATCTACTGTAATCATTTCTATATTTTAAAGACTGCAAAACTAACAAAAAGTAAAGAATGTAGTAGCGGCTTTTATCACTTTAGTTGTAAATAATTAAAACTTGCATTAACACTCATTAACAAAGACTTACAACTCTATTAACTAAGATTCTATAAGAATTACTATATCTTGAGGATGAACATAAAAAACAAATGATATGGGAATTATTGATGATAAGAGATTAAAAAGAAAAAGGAAACAAACAAATCCGACTAACCCAACAGGGAATACAAATATTGATACAAATAAGTTTGATATTGATTCCAAAACAATTAAGGATCAACAAAACAAGAAATAACCCCACAAGCTTTATATTTTAAAGCCCTGAAGTCTACTATAGATTTCAGGGCTTTTCTTTTTTTAAAAACTTAACACATTATTCATATTAATTTAAATTTTGAAATGAAAAACTAGTTGCAAAAACGCAATAAATTCTTACAAAAATCGTTTTATTTCGAACAAAAAAATTCAACAATGAAAAAACAAATCTTAGTACTTACTACATTTTTATCTGTTTCTTGCCTTACCTATGCGCAAGAATTGGAATCTACAGAAGAAACACCTGCTGATGAAATATCTGTTTTAGATTATCAAAACAAGAAAAACATAGTAAAATTTAGCTTAACAAGTCTTGTGTTTAAAAACTTTCAGTTTCAATACGAAAGAGTTTTAAATAAAACTTTTTCTGTTGCATTATCTTATGGAACAATCCCTAAAAGCGGAATTCCATTTGGAAAATCTATTAAAGAAATTGCTGGTGATGGCGACTTAACTAAGATTATAGCCGATGGAAAAGTTGGTTACTCTAGTTTTACTCCTGAAGTACGTATTTACACAGGAAAAAAAGGATATGGTAAAGGTTTTTATTTAGCGCCATTTTTTAGAGCTTCTAAATATACCTTTGAAAACATAAACTTTGATTACGATTTAGATAACGGAGATACTGCTACTATAAACACTAGCGGTACTTTAAAGGGTAGTACTTTTGGTCTATTATTAGGCTCACAATTTAATTTAGGACATAATCTTGTTTTAGATTGGTGGATTGCTGGTCCACATATAGGGACTAGTAACGGAGACCTGAGAGGTACAACTTCTAGAGTATTATCTCAGAACGAACAAGATGCTTTATTAGACAGCTTACAAGATACAGATATAACATTTGTAGATGCTGAATACAAAGTAGATGAAAATGGTGCCGAAATATCTTTAGATGGTCCTTGGGCTGGTGTACGTGCTGGTTTAAGTATTGGATATAGATTTTAAAACGCTTTTACATCTAATTTATAAAAAAAGCCATTCTTCTAAGTTTAGAAGAATGGCTTTTTTTATAAATGTACTAAACTCTATTTAAGTACCAATACTAGATCGTCTGAGTTTACAAGAGAACCACCAGATAATTGTATTTTATCTACAATACCTTCTGCAGTGGCTGTTACTGTTGTTTCCATTTTCATTGCTTCAATTACAAACAAAGGCTGATTTTTTTTAACTTCTTGTCCTTTTTTAACTAAGACATTAGATAACAAGCCTTGTAAAGGCGCACCTATTTCTTTAGAATTATTATCATCTGCTTTTATGTTCTGTGCCTTAACAACCTTTATAGAGGTATCTTTTACCATTACATTACGTAGCTGTCCGTTAATTTTAAAGAAGATGCTTACATATCCATTTTCATCTGGTTCACCTTTTAACATTAAAGACACTAAAACGTTTTTACCACGATCTAGTTCTACTATAATTTCTTCGCCCACATCCATACCATAAAAGAAATTCTTTGTTGGTATGTTCATGACATTGCCATACTTAACGTGGTTGTTATATGCGTCTGTAAATACTTTTGGATATAGTTTGTAAGACAAGAAATCTGTTATCTCTAAATCTCTACCCATACCTTTAGCAAATTTTCGTTTAAAAGATTTAAATTCCTTTTCAAAATCTATAGACTCTAAATGTGCATTTGGTCTTTCTGTATATGGCACCTGATCTTTTAAAATCAATTTCTGAAGCTCTTTTGGAAAACCACCAACTGGCTGACCAAGATCTCCTTTAAAGAAACTAATTACAGATTGAGGAAAAGAAATTGTATCTCCCTTTTCTAAAACATCCTTGACAGTTAAATTATTACTTATCATATACTGGGCCATATCACCCACTACTTTAGAACTCGGTGTTACTTTAACTATATCTCCAAACAATTGGTTTACCTCACCGTACATTTTTGTAACCTCAGGGAATTTATCTTCTAATCCTAGTGCAATTGCTTGTCCTTTTAAATTAGAATATTGTCCGCCAGGTATTTCATGCTTATATACTTCTCCAGTTCCAGATTTTAAGCCAGACTCAAAAGTATAGTAATAGTTACGTACCGTTTCCCAATAGTTAGAATATTCTGCTAATTTTTCTGTATCTAATTTATTTTCACGTTCATGAAAACGCAACATCTCTACTACAGAGTTAAAGTTTGGCTGAGATGTTAGACCTGACAATCCGCCAAGGGCAACATCTACAACATCTACACCTGCTTCTATTGCTTTTAAATACATTGCCGCTTGTATAGAAGACGTATCATGCGTGTGTAAATGTATTGGTATATTTATTTCTGATTTTAAGGCTGATATTAGCTCAAACGCAGCATTAGGCTTTAGCAAACCTGCCATATCTTTAACCCCTAAAATATGTGCACCAGCATTTTCTATATCTTTTGCTAGTTGAACATAGTATTTAAGATTGTACTTTGTTTTAGTAGGATCTAAAATGTCTCCTGTATAACAAAGAGAACCCTCTGCTAAACCACCTGTTTTTTTGCGCACATGTTCTATAGTTGGCGCAATAGATTTCATCCAGTTAAGTGAATCAAAAATACGGAAAACATCTACTCCTGTTTCCCAGGATTTTTCAACAAATTTTTCAATTAAATTATCAGGGTACGCAGTATAGCCAACACCATTAGAGCCACGAAGAAGCATTTGCAATAACACGTTTGGCATAGATTTACGTAATAATGCCAAACGTTCCCAAGGGTTTTCTTGTAAAAAACGCAAACAAACATCAAACGTAGCACCACCCCAAACTTCCATACTAAATATTTCTGGAAAGTTTTTAGCATAACCTTCAGACACTTTTAGCATATCTATGGTACGCATACGAGTCGCCAATAAACTTTGGTGCCCATCTCGCATTGTAGTATCTGTAAAATGTACTTTTTTCTCATTTTTTAACCAAGTTGCAAAACCTTCTGGACCTAGATCTGTTAACAAATCTTTTGTTCCTTTAGGAAAAGGACCTCTTTTATCAAAAGAAGGAACTTTTGGTTTAGAAAAAACGTGATTAGGATCTTTCTTTTTTACATCTGGATTACCATTAACAATAGTTTCTCCAAGATATTCTATTAATTTATTAGCACGGTTTCTTGGCTCTACAAATTCGAACAAAGAAGGTTCGTTTTTAATGAAGTTAACCGTAACCTTACCGTCTCTAAATGTTTGGTGTTTTAAAATATTATCTAAGAACGCCATATTGCTTTCTACGCCTCTAATACGGAACTCTGCCAATGCTCTACGCATTTTACGGCAAGACCCATCTAAGGTTCTACTAATTGCAGAAACCTTAACAAGCATAGAATCAAAAAATGGAGAAATACGTACTCCTTGATAAATACTACCAGCATCTAAACGAATACCAAAACCGGAAGCACTTCTATAGGTTGTAACTACACCATAATCTGGTTTAAAATCGTTTGCAGGATCTTCTGTTGTAATTCTACATTGTAAAGCATAGCCCGTAATCTTTACAGATTCTTGATCTTGTATTTTTATTTGCTGATCTGACAGTTTGTAACCACCTGCAATAAATAGTTGTGCTTTTACTAAATCTATATTGGTAATCATTTCTGTTACCGTATGCTCTACTTGTATTCTTGGGTTTACTTCTATAAAGTAAATACTACCATCGTCATCTACCAAAAACTCTACTGTACCTATATTATTATAGTTTACAGCTTTACAAATATCTATAGCGTACTTATACAAACTATCTCTAGTTTCTTGTGGCAAGCCTATAGATGGTGCAAATTCAATTACTTTTTGGTAACGTCTTTGTACAGAACAATCTCTTTCGTACAAATGCACCATATTACCGTGTGTATCTGCAACTATTTGTACTTCTATATGTTTTGGATTTTCTACAAATTTTTCAAGAAAAACGGTATCATCACCAAAAGCATTTAAAGATTCTCTTCTTGCTTCAGGAAAAGCCTTTACTAATTCTTCTTCTGTACGTATAACTCGCATACCGCGACCACCACCACCAGAAGCAGCTTTTAGCATTAAAGGATAACCAATACGTTTAGCTTCATTTATAGCAATACTTACATCTACTAAATCTTTATCACTACTTTGTATAATTGGTATATTATTAGCAACAGCAACTTCTTTAGCTGTTATTTTATCTCCTAAAGATTTTAGCACAGATACTTTAGGACCAACAAAAATAATATCGTTGTCAGCACATTTTTGAGCAAATTCTGCATTCTCAGATAAAAAGCCATAACCAGGATGTATAGCGTCTACACCATTATCTTTTGCTACCTGTATAATAGCATCTATATTTAAATATGGCTTTAAAGGCTCATGATCTTCTCCTATTTGGTAACACTCATCTGCCTTATATCTATGTAAAGAATAACGGTCTTCATAGGTATATATGCCAACGGTCTTAATACCTATTTCTACACATGCTCTAAAAATACGGATTGCAATCTCCCCTCTATTTGCTACTAAAACCTTGTTAATTTTCATTTACTCTATTTTTGTTAGTGTTTACTGCCAAGATGCAATTATTTTATTAAATTAGATGCTAATCATTAATATAAATTAACACAATTACCTCTTTTTATTCTACTTATCAAAGGTACTTCATTTAACCGTTTTTATCAATATTAAAATTTTACAAAACAACCTTATTTCGTATCATATTGTTACTATTTAACCTATATTACATTTATTTAATAAGTAATTTAAGTCTATTACTGAAAATTCATTTTTTAAAACATCAATAAATAAGCTTGACATTGATCTTAAAAATTATTACCTTTTAAGAAAATTATATGATATATGGGAAAAGGAGATAAAAAATCGAAGAGAGGAAAAATCATAAACGGCACGTATGGAGCCAAAAGGAAGCGAAAAATTAAAAGAAAACCTACTTTACAAGAAAAGATTAATCCAGAAAAAAAGAAGTAAAACTAACCATTTTACGCTTTTTATCTAAAAAACCAACCACTTTAACCGATAACAAATAGGTTCTACACCACAAATTTGACTGTGTTTACCACATTACTTTTTAATTAACCTAAAAATAAACCAATTTTGTAATACCAAATTGCAAACATAACCAACCCCCAACACTATGCTTAAAAGTACTTTTGTTATTCTTTCACTTGTAATGACTACAACGTTTACAAACACATCTAATTGTGACAATGCTTACTCTGCAACTTCTTATGCGCTTAACTACGCTAAAAAGTCTTTAAAAGCTGATAATTTTGATCATCAAAAATTTTATGCTAATAAGGCATATACTGCCCTAGAAAAAAGTAATAAGCTTATGAAGCAATGTGATTGCCTTAAAGCTAAAACTACTGTCTTAAGCGGTTTAGAAAATATAGATAAAGCTAGTAAGCCTAAAGATTGGGACTTAGGAAGGCATTATGCTAAACTAGCACTTATAGATGTAGAAAATACAATTACAGCTTTAGATATTTTTACGCAAAATGGCATAAACACAGTTTCTTCTGCTGCCGAACTAAAAGACAACTCTTTATTATTAGAAGCTGTTGAGCTAGAGAAACAACGCGTAAGTCTAGAAGCTGAAATAGAAAAACTACTTAGCAAAAAAAGAGTTTTAGCTATTAGAATTGCTGAAAACATACAGAAACAAAGACAAAACTAATTTACTTAGTCTACAACTAACGTAAGCTCTAAACTATTACTTTCTTCTATAATATTTAACTCGTACGTGTAAAAACCTAGCGGTAAAGGTGTCTCACCTACATAATCTATTGGTTGTAATGTATATGTTTGTTCGTCTGCCTCTATAGAAATGTAAGCATAACCATATGCTGTTTCATATTCTAAATACTCAGAAAAAGCATCAGGTGCTATATTTGTATGTACCGTTTCTGCATCCCCTACCTGTACTGTTGTATAAGTTACACTACTTGTATTTTTTATTCTAATATTTACAGCTTCTAGATTGTCATCTCTATCATCACAACTAAAACAAAAGGTTAACATTAAAAGTACAATAGGTAAAAACAGTTTATTTTTCATAGCACACATATTTAATTGTATACTATAAAAACGATGTTTTACACATATTATTATCTAATAAAAACAGGCATATTGTCTTTTTCTGTATACTCTTGACTATAAGCGTAGCCATCTGTAGTAAACTTTTTAATATCGTCTAAAGTTTCTGCATTAGTATCTATAATATAACGCACCATACAACCTCTAGCCTTTTTAGCGTAAAAACTTATAACCTTTAACTTATCATTTTTCCAATCTTTAAAAACTGGAGTTATAATAGGCGATTTTAAACTCTTTTTATCTACAGCGCCAAAATACTCGTTACTTGCTAGATTTACAAAAAGTTCATTTTCTTTAAGTTCTGAATTTAAATAGGCAGTTAATTGCTTCTTCCAGAATTCGTGTAAATTTTTAGCAGAACCTACCGCTAATTTTGTTCCCATTTCTAAACGATAAGGCATCATTAAATCTAATGGCTTTAACACACCATACAACCCAGAAAGTATTCTAAGTTTATCTTGTAAAACATTTAGCTTGCTTTCTGGTAAAGAATACGCATCTAGCCCTTGGTATACATCTCCATTAAATGCATAAACAGCTGGTCTTGCGTTTTCTGTTGTAAAAGGAATGACAAAATCTTGATTGCGTTGCCAGTTTAATTGTGCTAAATTATCAGAAATACTCATAAGCTCAGAAATAGCTTTGGGAGTTTTCTTTTTAAGAACCTCATTCAACTTTTTTGCTTCAGTTAAAAACTGAGGTTCTGTAAATTTTTTAGTTGGTAATTTAGTATCAAAATCTAATGACTTTGCTGGCGAAATAACAATCTTCATCTTTTCTTTAATTTGATATAAAATTAAGAATCATTTTAATGATTCTACCTATAGTCTAAAAGAGTTTTTTAATACCACTATTGCAAAAACTAATACTATTGAGAATGCTTAGCGTAATGCCTCCACTTATCTATAACACTTGCCATATCTTCTGGTATTTCTGAGTTAAACTGCATTAACTCCTTAGTAACAGGATGTACAAAACCAAGCGTTTTAGCGTGTAATGCTTGTCTAGGTAATATTTTAAAAGCATTTTCTACAAACTGTTTGTATTTTGTAAATGTTGTACCCTTTAAAATACGTTCACCTCCATAGCGCTCATCATTAAATAATGTGTGCCCTATGTATTTCATATGCACTCTAATTTGGTGTGTTCTACCAGTTTCTAATTTACAAGAAACCACAGTAACATATCCTAAACGCTCTATTACTTTATAGTGTGTTACCGCTTCTTTACCCTCGTCTCCTTCAGGAAAAACGTGCATTTGCAACCTATTCTTTGGATGACGTCCTAAATGGCCTTCTATAGTTCCTTCATCATCCTCTACATTACCCCAAACAATAGCAATATATTCTCTTTCAGATGTTTTATCAAAAAACTGCTTAGACAAGAAAGTCATAGCGGCTTCTGTTTTAGCAACTACTAAAAGTCCAGATGTATCTTTATCTATTCTATGTACCAATCCTGGCCTATCACTAGTATTGTTAGGCAATTCGTCCTTACAATGATGTAATAATGCATTTATTAAAGTTCCAGAGTAGTTACCGTGCCCTGGGTGCACAACCATTCCTGGTTCTTTGTTTACTACCAAAAGAACATCGTCCTCGTAAACTATATCTAAAGGTATATCTTCTGGTTGTAATAAAAACTCGTATGGTGGATGCGTAAACATAACACGTATCTCATCACCTGCTTTTACTTTATAGTTTTGCTTAACTACCACATTATTTACCCAAATGTGACCGTCTTTTGCTGCTTTTTGTATTTGACTACGTGTTGCGTTTTCAATAAAATTCATTAAAAACTTATCTATACGTAGCGGCTCTTGGCCTTTAGAAGCTATTACCTTATGGTGCTCATAAAGTTCCTCTTCATTGGCTTGTGGTCCAAATTCTTCACTCATAAAATATGTAGCTTACTGTTGTTATTAGTGGTTACCGTTACCACAAACCAATTCAACCTTAGATGTTTTTGGTAATTTTTCTCCGGCTTTAATTTCTTTTCCCTTGTACTTAATTTTAAGTACCATATCCTCGCCAATATTATCTACATAAGATACTTTTAGCACATCTAAACCAACAGCACGTAACATAGATGTTGCGTTTCTTTTTGTTTTTTGTATTACCTGTGGTACAGATACTTTTTTGTATCCAGAAGGGTTTACTGTAAAATATATTTTTCTGTTCTTTTTTACTTTGTTTCCTGCTGGTGGGTTTTGCTCTATAATAGAAAACCTTGGAAAATTTGGATTGTAATTCGCAGAATCTAAAACCTGAGAACGCAATCCTACTTTATCTATTTCATGTTTCATTTGAGAAACTGCCATTCTAGAAAAATCTGGTACTTCTACAAACTCACCATGATTTGTAGTTGACTTTAACCATTGTAAAACTCCAAAAACCAATAATACCACCACTACTAAGGCAATACCAAGTTGAATAATTAATGTTTTACTTTTTAAAAAGTTGAAAAAATTTCGCATAACTATAATATTATCGCACAAATATATAAAACCCAATGCTTTTTTCTTTAATTTAAAAAAATGATATTTGTTATTACCATTTAAGATCTTTATAAATACCATGAAAAAAAATATTGCCATCATTATGGGAGGCTACTCTAAGGAGTATAAAATATCCCTAAAAAGCGGAAATGTTGTTTACAAACACCTAGATACCAACAAGTTTAACACTTATAGAATTCATATTCTAAAAGATAAATGGGTTTATGTAGATGCCAACGACCAAGAGAGCCCTGTAGATAAAAGCGACTTTTCTATTACAGAAAATAATCAAAAAATAAATTTTGACTGCGTTTTTAATGCAATTCACGGTACACCAGGAGAAGATGGTTACCTGCAAGCCTATTTTAATTTAGTTGGCTTAACCCAAACCGCTTGCGATTTTTACCAAGCTGCTCTTACATTTAACAAGAGAGATTTACTTAGTGTGCTAAAACCTTATGGTATTAAATCTGCAGATTCTTACTACTTAAATAAAGGTGATGCTGTAAACGAAAATGAAATTATAACCAAAGTTGGCTTGCCGTGTTTTGTAAAAGCAAATAAAGCAGGTAGTAGCTTTGGTATTTCTAAGGTTCATAAAAAAGAAGACTTGGCACAAGCCATAGAAAATGCTTATTTGGCTGATGACGAAATTATTATTGAAGCTTTTTTAGATGGTGCAGAAGTATCTGTAGGTGTTATTATGTACAATGGCAAACCTACTGTTTTACCAATTACAGAAATAACTACAGAGAACGACTTTTTTGACTATGAAGCTAAGTACGAGGGCAAATCACAAGAAATTACCCCTGCAAGAATATCTAAAGAACAAGAAGAAAAAGTAAGTGAGATAGCTAAAAGAGTTTATAAAATTCTAAAAATGAAAGGCTATTCTAGAAGCGAATTTATATTTGTAGATAATGAACCTTTTATGTTAGAGATGAATACAACTCCTGGTCTAACAGAAGAAAGTATTTTACCGCAACAAGCAGCTGTAGCAGGTATATCCTTAGCAAACTTGTTTGAAAGTGCTATTACAGAGGCTTTAAGATAATTTAGCTACTTTAGTTATTTACAAAAGTGTATTAAGAAATGTAATACACTATTTTTTATAAAACAAAACACAATTATATGAAACGTGCCATATTTCCCGGTTCTTTTGATCCACTTACTTTAGGCCACACAGATATTATAAATAGAGGTATTACACTTTTTGATGAAGTAATTATTGCCATTGGTATTAATGCTGAAAAAAACTATATGTTTACCCTAGAAGAACGTATGCATTTTATTACTGAAGCTTTTAAAGACGAGCCAAAAGTAAAAGTGATGACCTACAAAGGACTTACTGTAGACTTCTGCAAAGAAGTAGATGCTCACTTTATTTTAAGAGGATTACGTAACCCTGGAGATTTTGAATTCGAAAAGGCTATTGCACACACAAACAGAAAGTTATCAGAAATTGAAACCGTATTTTTACTAACTTCATCTGGCAAATCTTACATTAGTTCTTCTATTGTACGTGATGTTATTAGAAACAATGGTGATTATACTAGCTTGGTGCCAGACACAGTTAGAGTTTCATAAACACAAACCTATTGTATTTTAACTAAAAATAATTACACCAGAATGAAAAAAATTATAGGTCTTTTTAGTCTACTATGTATAATTGCTTGTAGCGAAAAACCAGAAGACAAAGAAAAAGATTTTCAAACTTTTTTTGAAACTAGCAACGGACTAGAAACTCCTACATACACAGAGGTTATTGACTTTTACATTAAGCTTGCTAAAGAGTTTCCGCAAATAAACGTGCTTACTATTGGCGAAACAGATAGCGGTCTGCCACTGCATTTGGTAACCTATAATCCAGATGGTGAATTTAACTTTAACAAGCTAGAAGATAAAACCGTAATTTTAATAAACAACGGTATACACCCTGGAGAAAGTGATGGTATTGATGCTACTATGCTTTTATTTAGAGATTTAGTAGTAAACAAAATTGGAGCGCCAAGAAATACGGTACTAACCACTATTCCTATTTATAATGTTGGCGGTGCATTAAATCGTAATTCTACTTCTAGAACCAACCAAAACGGACCTAAAGAATACGGTTTTAGAGGTAATGCCCAAAACTATGACCTTAATAGAGATTTTATAAAAAACGACACCAAAAATGCAAAAACTTTTGCTGAGATTTTTCATTTAACCAAGCCAGATATTTTTATAGACAATCACGTTAGTAATGGCGCAGATTACCAGTATACGTTAACGCACCTGTTTACACAACACAACAAGTTAGGTGGCGACTTAGGCAACTATTTACATACAGAAATGATGCCTACTCTAGAAACATCATTAGAAGAGATTAACTGGCCAATTACACCTTACGTTAACGTTTTTAATAATGTTCCAGAAAAAGGATTTTCTCAATTTATGGATTACCCTAGATACTCTACTGGCTACACTACTCTCTGGAATACTTTAGGCTTAATGGTAGAAACACATATGCTTAAACCGTATAAAAAACGAGTTATGGGCACATACTATCTAATGCAAAAAATGATAGACATATCTGAAAAAGATGGCGAAAAAATTAAAGAATTAAGAGCTAATGCTTTTATTGCCGATCAAGAAAAAACAACATATCCGCTACAATTTAAAATAGACACTACAAAATCTTCAATATTAAAATTTAAAGGGTTTGAAGCAGACATTATAAAAAGTGAGGTTACTGGTCTAAACAGATTAAAGTATAACAAGTCTAAACCATTTACTAAAGATGTTGACTATAAAAATTATATGATAGCAACTAGCAGTGTAAAAATACCTGCGGCATATGTAATTCCAAAAGGATGGAAAAAAGTGATTCCGTATCTAGAAGCAAATAAAATTAATTATACAGAATTAGAAAAAGACACTATTATTGCTGTAGAATCTTATAGAATAAAAGATTACAAAACTCGTACAAGTGCTTACGAGGGTCACTACCCACATAACAACACTATAGTTAGCGCAAGCAAACAAGATGTACAGTTCTATAAAGGTGATTTTTATGTACCAACAAACCAACGTGGCATTAGATACATACTAGAAACACTAGAACCAGGAGCCATTGATTCTTTTTTTAACTGGAACTTTTTTGACACCATTCTACAACAAAAAGAAGGTTTTTCTCCTTATGTTTTTGAAGACGTAGCTGCGCAACTACTAAAAGATAATTCAGACCTAAAAGCAGAATTTGAGCTTAAAAAGTCTGAAGACGAAAGTTTTGCTAGTAGCTGGTATGCACAGTTAGATTGGCTGCACAAAAAATCTCCTAATTACGAAAAAGCACATTTACAATACCCTATATACAGAGTATTGAAGAGTAATTAAATTACTCTTCAAACAAAATCTTAATATTAGCATAAGAATTTTCTAAGGCCTTGGCAATTTTCCCAGGGCCTTTCCATTTTACTTTCTCTATGCCTTCCTCTTTTTGTCCCGTAAGCTCTCCATCATAAGAAGTAGTCATAGCAAACCAGTGTACCTCTTTTAGCTTGTATTTACCATTACGCTTAAAAATATGGTAGGTAATTTTCAACAAGTTTTCAATTTTTAATCCTTGAACACCTGTCTCCTCCTCTACTTCTCTAATAGCACAATTCTCAATAGTTTCGCCTTTATCTAGTTTTCCTTTAGGCAAATCCCACTTATCATTTCTATAAATAAAAAGTACTTTACCGGCATCGTTTGTTACCACGCCACCGCCAGCAACAACAATAGGAATATTCTTAGCGAACTTCTTTAAAATCTCCTCTTTATTAGGATGATAGATGTATGCCTTTGGCAATTTATTCTTAGACAGGGCTTTTATAGCCTCATTAATTGCCTCCCCATTCAATAAAAAATATTTATTATCTGCGATATCTGACAGTTTATTTGTCAAAATCAAGGGCAATTCATTCACAAAAACTTTATACATTTGCGGTATGGTTTTAAATAAAGACACTGCAAAAAAAACAGCCGAACTTCTATTGCAAATTAATGCAATTAAGTTGAAACCAGAAAATCCTTTTACATGGGCTTCTGGATGGCAATCTCCAATCTATTGTGATAATAGAATTATTCTATCATATCCTATAATTCGCAACTACGTTCGTGAAGAAATGGCTAAACAGGTAGAAGAACTATACGGTAAACCAGATGTTATTGCTGGTGTAGCTACTGGCGCCATTGGTATTGGTATGCTTGTTGCAGAGTATTTAGGGCTTCCGTTTGTATACGTTAGGCCAGAAGCTAAATCGCACGGTAGACAAAATCAAATAGAAGGTCATCTATCTCCTAACCAAAACGTTGTGGTTATAGAAGATTTAATTAGTACAGGAAAAAGCAGTTTAAATGCTGTAAAGGCACTTAAGGAAGCTGGCGCCAACATTAAAGGCATGGTTGCTATTTTTACTTATGGTTTTAATGTAGCTGAAGAAAATTTTAAAAACGAAAATATAGAATTACATACGTTAAGTGACTACCCTAACTTAATACAACAGGCGTCTGATACTAACTATGTTCAAGAAAAACAATTAAACACACTACTGCAATGGAAAAGTAACCCAGCAGTATGGAAACCAGAATAATATGCATATAGAAGCACCCAAAAAAACAGTATCTAAAAGCGATAAAGAGGTTTTTGATTTCTTAATTGATATTAAAAATTTTGAAAAACTAATGCCAGATAACATTAGTAAGTTCGAAGTATTAAGTGAAGATAAATTTCTTTTTGCCCTTAAAGGTATGCCAGAAATTGTTTTAAAACTAAAAGAACAATATCCTAACAATAAAATAATACTAGGAGCTGCTAGCGAAAAATTACCGTTTACATTAACAGCAGACATTAATGGAATTTCTGCAACAGAAACTGAAGTTACATTAAGTTTTGAAGGCGAATTTAACGCTATGATGGCAATGATGATCAAAGGCCCTATCACTAAATTCATAGATACCTTATCAGAAAACCTACAGGTTATTTAATACAACAACTGTATTTCTTTTAAGTTATATTCTTTAAAAATATTATCCTCTAGTAGAACTATTAGTTTTCCGCTAGAGGATACTCCTTTTATAAAGCCCATAAACAACGCTCCTTCATTATTTTTAAATGTTGACGGCTTATTTACCCTAAACATAATTTCTTGGTACAAGGCTCTTAAAGCATCCGGATTCTCCAAAAAATCTTTTGTTACGTATTTTTTTAATTTCTGAATTATAATATTTAAAACTTCATCCAAATTAAAAGTTTCTCCCTTTAATAATTTTAAAGAAGAAACATTTGGCAAATTATTAAACGATAATTGATTTACATTTAGCCCTATTCCTATAATTGAAGATTGTATTTTACTGCCAATCAATATATTTTCAATTAAAATACCACATATTTTAGAATTAGCTGACAGAATGTCGTTTGGCCACTTTACGGCTAAATTAGGTATATTTAGCTGTTGCAGAGCTTCGTACAGAGCTAAAGAAACACACATATTTAACAAAAATTGATCTGCAACCTCCAAACCTTCACCTTTCTTCAATACACTAAAAGTCAAGTTTTTACCTGGCTCAGATAACCAATGCGTACCCATTTGCCCACGTCCTTGCAATTGATTTTCGGTTACAACTACAGTAAAATCGTCTAAGTTACTAGAGACAATTAACTGCTTTAAATACTCGTTTGTAGAGTTGGTGGCATTAAGTTTGATTATGTGCATATGTGGATTATTATAATATTCTGCAATCTTATGTTAAAAACAATAGTTAAAAAAACAAAAAAACAATAACTTTGTATAATCTAAAATTTTTGAATGCAAAAAAATACAACTAGTGCAGACGAACTAATCGCTTTAATTTTACAAGGGATAGATGATGTTAAAGGGCACGATATAAATTTACTTGATCTTAGAGATATAGACAACACTGTATGTGACTATTTTATAGTTTGCAATGGTACGTCTAATACGCATG
Source organism: Cellulophaga fucicola (assembly GCF_900119145.1). Taxonomy (GTDB): domain Bacteria; phylum Bacteroidota; class Bacteroidia; order Flavobacteriales; family Flavobacteriaceae; genus Cellulophaga; species Cellulophaga fucicola. The sequence continues at coordinate 36,273 of NZ_FPIY01000008.1, forward strand.
TTAATGCAATAGTAGGTTCAATACAAAAAACCGTTAGTAAAGCAATACACGATAAACCTTGGCACGTAGAAGGATCAGATAATTCTGAGTGGGTTTTACTTGACTACATAAATGTTGTAGTACACGTTTTCCAAAAACAAATAAGAGATTTCTATGATATAGAAGGACTTTGGGGAGACGCAAAAATTACCGCAATAGAGAGTAGTTATAACCAGTAAAAAAAAAGAATGGCAAAAGATAATAGCACAAAACCTACTAAACCTAAATTCAACTCTTGGTGGATTTACGGTATTTTAGTAGTCTTAATCATAGGATTTCAGTTTTTAAGTAGTGATGGATTATCATCTACTAGTAAAAAAACTACATCAGAACTATTAGAATACATCAAAAATGGAGATGTAAACAAGGTTATTGTAATTACTAATGCTAAGTATGCTAAAGTATACCTTACCAAAGAAGCATTAGAAAAAGAAACGCACAAAACTGTTGCTAAACCAAGTTTTTCTCTAAACCCTACAGAATCCCCTAGTTACATTGTTAACTATGGTGATTTACAGAATTTTGAGAACGAACTTAAGAAAGTAAAAAGTGAAAACAGCTTAGATACCAAAATAGAATATGGTACAGAATCTAACACGTTTGAAAATCTTTTATTTACACTATTACCATTTGTACTAATTATAGGTATTTGGATATTTATGATGCGTAGAATGTCTGGCGGTGGCGCTGGAGGTGGCGGTGGTCAAATATTTAACATTGGCAAATCTAAAGCTAAGTTATTTGACGAAAAAACAGATACACGTACCTCTTTTAAAGATGTTGCTGGTTTAGAAGGAGCAAAAGAAGAAATAGAAGAAATTGTTGAGTTCTTAAAAAACCCAGAAAAATACACCTCTTTAGGTGGTAAAATACCAAAAGGAGCATTATTAGTTGGCCCTCCAGGTACTGGTAAAACATTACTAGCTAAGGCTGTTGCTGGTGAAGCTAAAGTTCCTTTCTTCTCTTTATCTGGTTCTGACTTTGTAGAGATGTTTGTAGGTGTTGGTGCTTCTAGAGTACGTGACTTATTTAAACAAGCTAAAGATAAATCTCCTGCAATTATTTTTATAGATGAAATAGATGCTATTGGTAGAGCTCGTGGAAAAAACAACGCTACAGGATCTAACGATGAAAGAGAAAACACATTAAACCAATTATTAACAGAGATGGATGGTTTTGGCACCAACACCAATGTTATTGTATTGGCTGCAACTAACCGTGCAGATGTTTTAGATAAAGCATTAATGAGAGCTGGTCGTTTTGATAGACAAATTTATGTAGATCTACCAGACATTAGAGAACGTAAAGAAATTTTTGAAGTACATGTTAAGCCAATTAAAACAGCAGAAACATTAGATTTAGATTTCTTAGCTAAACAAACTCCTGGTTTTTCTGGAGCAGATATAGCTAACGTTTGTAATGAAGCTGCTTTAATTGCTGCTCGTAAAGAGAAAAAATCTGTAAACAAACAAGATTTCTTAGATGCTGTTGACAGAATAGTTGGCGGTCTAGAAAAGAAAAATAAAATAATTACGCCTAAAGAAAAGAAAACTATTGCTTATCATGAAGCTGGTCACGCAACCGTAAGTTGGATGCTAGAACACGCTGCACCGTTAGTAAAAGTTACTATTGTACCTAGAGGACAATCTTTAGGAGCTGCTTGGTACTTGCCAGAAGAGCGCCAAATTGTTCATGCAGAACAAATGTTAGACGAAATGTGTGCTACTCTTGGTGGTAGAGCTGCAGAGAAAGTTATTTTTAACAAAATATCTACTGGTGCTTTAAGTGACTTAGAAAAAGTAACTAAGCAAGCAAGAGGTATGGTAACTGTTTATGGCTTAAATGACAAAATAGGTAACTTAACGTATTACGATTCTTCAGGTCAAGATTCTTATGGTTTTTCTAAGCCTTATAGTGAAGAAACAGCCCGTGTAATTGATGAAGAAATCTCTAAATTAATTGAAGAGCAGTACGTAAGAGCCATAGAACTTTTAGACAACAACAAAGACAAGCTTACAGAACTAGCAGAACGTTTGCTAGAAAAAGAAGTTATCTTTAAAGATGATTTAGAGAAGATTTTTGGAAAAAGACCTTTTGCTAAAGACGTTAAAGAAAACGCTGAAGAAGAAGCTAAGAAAGACGCTGCTGCTAATTCTTCTGAGGAAGAATAGTACAATAGATTACAAATTTTAAAGATTTTAATGAGCATATTTGGTAAACTTTTTGGAGGTAATAAAAAAAAGAGTTCTGATGTACCCGCAGAAAACCGCGGAGTGCATATGCCAGAGCTAGACTTACCTATAGACGAAAAGTTTACCATCTATTTTAAAAAGAATGGCGGTAAATTTATCTATTGCGATTCTGAAGATGAAGTTTCATTAGCTCTAAAAAACATAGTAGAAGAAAATAACTGGGAAGACAGTTCTTTTTTTCATTTAGATGATAGATTAGAAAAAAAATTTGCAAGTGAGCATTTAAAATTTTCTAAATCTGCACAAAAAAGTACAGTATTTTTTACAACCTGCGAGCATCTTATTGCTCAAAATGGTTCAATCTTAATTTCTTCTAATCAATTAAAAGAAAGAAAGATGAACGAACTTCCTGATAATTTTATTGTTTATGCCACAACTAGCCAGCTTACACCAAGTTTGGGCGATGGATTAAAAAGCATAAAAAGGAAGTACCAAGGAAGTATACCTGCCAACATTACAACCATAAAACACTTTCAATCTAACATAAAAGAAGAAGATTTTTTATCTTATGGTAGTACATCTAAGAACTTATATCTTATCTTAATGGAAGATTTATAAGTATGAAAGAAATCTTAAAAAGAGGAATAACAGGTATTGTCTACGTACTACTTTTATTATCAGCTGTATTCTTAAACTCAGATGCATTCGATTTTTTATTTATGGCTTTTGGCTTAGCTTGTTTGTTTGAGTATAAACGTATTGTTAAACTAAAAGGCTATTATGTATTTGTAGCATACCTAGCATTATGGTGGGCTTATATTTATCTTATTAAAAGTGATTGGATTATAAACGTGCTACTTGTAGCTACATTACTTATAGACTTCTTTTTACTTTATTTCTTATTTTCTAAAAAAGAAATAACCTTTAAACCCCTTCATAAATTTTTAATCGCACTATTTTTCTTAGGAGGCGGTTGTATTTTCTTAACTATGATACCTTATAGAGGTGGTGGTTTTGAAAAAATATTAATTATGGGGATTTTTATTTTAATCTGGGTAAACGACAGTTTTGCCTACTTAGTTGGTCGTAAATTAGGGCGCACAAAGCTTTTTCCAACTGTATCTCCAAAAAAAACAATAGAAGGCGCTGCAGGAGGTTTAATTTTTGCTTTAATTGCTGCTTATATTATTTCTATATTTGAAACAAACTTAAGTATTATACAATGGTTTATATTAGCCACTGTAATTGTAGTAGCAGGCAATTTAGGTGATTTAATAGAATCTAAATTCAAAAGAAAAGCTAACGTAAAAGATAGCGGAGCAATTTTACCAGGACACGGAGGCATTTGGGACCGTTTAGACAGCCTTGTTTTTGCTGCACCATTTGCATTTTTAACTTTAATTATATTTTCACATGTTTCATAAAGAGGGACAAAAAATTATCATTATTACATTTATATTAGTAACTGCTGCCGTAATAGCTGCCGATTACTTTGTAACCCTTAATTGGCTAAAATTAACTTTACAACTTACTGCTTTAGTATTCTTAATATTGATATTACAGTTTTTTAGAAACCCTAAAAGAAAAGTAGTAAAAAGTTTTGATGACATTCTTGCTCCTGTAGATGGTAAAGTTGTAGTTATTGAAGAAGTTGAAGAACCTGAATATTTTAAAGGAAAACGTAAGCAAATTTCTATTTTTATGTCTCCTATAAATGTACACGTTACAAGATACGCTGCTTCTGGCTCTGTAAAGTACTCTAAATACCATCCAGGTAAATATTTAGTTGCATGGCATCCCAAAGCTAGTACAGAGAACGAACGCACTACAGTTGTTATTAACACTCCTAAATTTGGAGACATTTTATACAGACAAATTGCTGGCGCATTAGCAAAAAGAATTGTAAATTATGCTAAAGTTGGTGATAGTGTTCATCAAGGTGAAGATGCTGGTTTTATAAAATTTGGATCTAGAGTAGATGTTTACTTACCTTTAGATACTGTTGTAACGGTAAAACTTAATCAGAAAGTAACTGGCGCTAAAACTTGTATTGCTACCTTACCTAATAAAGATGACTAATGATAAGCTACATAAAGAGTTTCTAGAATCTGTGGAATATGTAAACAATTACATAAACCCTTTGCCTGCAGACTTACTTTTAAAATTATATGCATACTACCGTATAGCACATAAGAACTTTGACAACCCAGGCAGTACAACACCGCTTATAAATGCCTTTAAAGCAAACGCTTTAATACAAGCCAAAAACCAAAGTACTGACGAGGCTATGCAAAACTATATAGAACTAGTTAACAAGGAAATTAAAAATAAAGACTTAAAATAATACATAAAAAAAGACCGCTTTAAAAGCGGTCTTTTTTATTTTATAATAGTTCAATTATTTTTTGCATAATAACATCGCTATCCCAATCTTTTTCTATATTGGGTAGTTTCATTATTTGCTGCATAATAGCTTCTTGCTTATCTCCTAAAGCTAAAGCCTCTGCATATGGTCTATTACTAAAGGTGACCCTTGAATATACTGGCAACCATTTTTCTGGATAAGCCGCAGCAAATTTCTTCTCAATCTTTTTTTGCAACAAAAATAATGGATCTGCTGTTTTACTACTCATCTCTACAAAATTTCTGTAACTAAGCTCAGCAATAGCATCTGCATTAGGCTTACGTTCTTTTTGATACTCTTCAAAAGCTAGGGTCCAGTTATCAGGATATTTTTCTAACATATTAGTTAGTATAAAAATATCTTCAAAACCAGCATTCATACCTTGTCCATAAAAAGGAACTATTGCGTGCGCAGAATCCCCCACTAAAGCAGCTTTATCCCAATACGTCCAAGGAAAACATTTCATTGTTACCATTGCGCTAGTTGGGTTTTTAAAGAAATCACCAATAAGATTATCTAAATCTGGCATAACATTAGGAAAATGCGTAGAAAAGAACTCCCTAGCCTGCTCCTTGGTATTTATACTTTCAAACGACGTATCTCCTTCAAAAGGCATAAAAAGCGTACAAGTAAAGCTACCATCTATGTTTGGCATTGCTATAAGCATAAACTTACCACGTGGCCATATATGAAAAGAGTGTTTATCTAACTTATGCGTACCATCTTCATTAGGGAGAATAGACAACTCTTTGTAACCTACTTTTATAAATTTTTGCGAATAATCAAATCCGCTACGTCTTTGCATTTTATGACGAACTCTAGAAAAAGCACCATCACATCCAAAAACACAGTCAAATTTATACTCTTCCCAGACTCCTTTTTCAGATTCGCCTGTAAATATTTTTGCTTCTGGTAAATCTACATCCCACACTTTCTCAGAAAAACGAAACTCTGTTCCTTCGGCTTCTGCCAAATCTATCATCTTTCTATTTAAAAGTCCTCTAGAGGTAGACCAAATAGCTTCTTCTTCTTTACCATATTTCTGAAAATACAAAGGCACACCATCTACGTGCATTGCTCTTTGATATAATGGTATTGCTATTTTTTTAATTTCGTCTTCTAAACCTACCTGCTTTAATGCGTTCCACCCCCTATTACTCATTGCTAAGTTTATAGAGCGTCCGGAAAACTCTACGGTACGTATATCTGGTCTTCTATCAAAAACAGTAACCTTATGCCCTTCTTTTCTTAAGTAAATGGCCAATAAAGAACCTACTAATCCGGAGCCAACTATGGCAATGTCTTTTGGAGATTGTGACATATTTTATGTGTGTAAAGAGATTAAGCAAAATGTAAAAATTACACGAATAAGAGATCTAAACATAGTCTATTACCCGTATATATAACACATCCGCGTTATGCGTCTACATATAAAAAAGTCCTTCACAATTTTTATTTTTATGAAGGACTTTTTCTTTTAACAAATCTTATTCTAATATTCCGTCTACTATTCCGTAGGCTACAGATTCCTCTGCATTCATCCAGTAATCTCTATCAAAATCTTTCATTACTTTTTCAAAATCTTGACCACAATTATCTGCTAAGATTTGTGCGCTTAATTCTCTGGTTTTTATAATTTCTTCGGCTTGTATCTGTATATTAGACGCCTGACCTCTTGCTCCACCACTTGGTTGATGAATCATTACCTGAGCGTGTGGCTGTATAAAACGTCTTCCTTTAGCACCTACAGATAATAATATAGACCCCATAGAAGCCGCTAAACCAGAACAAACTGTAGAAACAGGACTTTTTAAAGACTTAATAGTATCATAAATAGCAAAACCTGAAGTTACATAACCTCCCGGGCTGTTTATAACAAACTGAATTTCTTCACTTCCTTGTAAATCTAAATACAACAAACGATCTATAACGTGCTTTGCAGAGTCATCATCTACCATACCCCATAAAAACACTTTTCTTTCATTCAACAACTTTTCATCAATTGCTTCTTGAACTTTACCTTTTTTTGAACTCATTGCCTATTTTATTTACATCAAAAATAATCAATTTATTTATAAAGTACACAGCTACATTTCATCAATCTAAAAAACATACTACAAAACACAGTATCTTTGTTAAAAATTAAACTTTATGCGTAAAATATTCACTTTTATCCTTGCCACTACCCTTATTGTTTCTTGTAAAGAAACTAAAAAAGAAGATACTGTAACACCTACAGAAACACAAGAACCAACAAAAAAAGAGCTTACTATATTAGACAGTGTAGCTAATGCTCACGGTTTTGAAAACTGGAAAAACATCACACAATTGCAATTTACTTTTAATGTAGACAGAGACAGCAACCATTTTGATCGTACTTGGAACTGGCGTACAAAAAGTAATGATGTTTTAGCAATGACAGCTAAAGATACTATTGCTTACAATAGAAAATCTATGGATTCTATTGCTAAAAAAACAAATGCAGGGTTTATAAATGATAAATTTTGGTTGATAGCCCCTTTTAATCTTGTTTGGGATAAAGACAATTTTACATTTACTACAGCCAAAAACACTGAAGCTCCTATTAGTAAAAAGCCAATGCAAAAACTAACTATTGTATATGGCAATGAAGGTGGTTATACTCCTGGAGATGCGTACGATTTTTACTTTGATGACGATTACCTAATTAAAGAATGGGTATACAGAAAAGAAAATGCTGCAGAACCATCTATGAGTACCACTTGGGAAAACTATACAGAACAAAACGGATTAAAAATTGCCTTAGACCATAAGAATGCCGAAGGCAATTTTAAATTATATTTTACAGATGTAAAAAGTATTAGCAAGTAATGATTATTGCTTTTGCAAAATACCCTCTTTTAAAATTTGTCCAAAGCGGTACATATCTTCAAAAGAACAGTAAAATGGTGCAGGAGCTAAACGTATTACGTTTGGCTCTCTCCAATCTGTTATTACTCCGTTTTTCATTAAGTAGTTAAACAACTCTTTTCCTAGACCGTGTAATAACACAGATAATTGTGTACCTCTTTCTTTAGGTGTAATAACCTCAAAACTGGCTGTTTTTACTTCTTTATCTATTTCTTGTAACACAAACTCTAAATAGCTTACAATTACATCTCTTTTCTTAATTAAAGCTGGCATACCCACCTCTGCAAACATTTCTAAAGATGCTAAATATGGGGCCATTGCCAATACTGGCGGGTTGCTTACTTGCCAAGAATCTGCCGTGTAACTAGATTCAAATTCTGGTTTCATTAAAAAACGAGTTTCTTTTTTAGAACCCCACCAACCTTCTAGTCTAGGAATAGTATCGTCTGCTAGATGCTGTTCGTTTACATATACACCAGATGCATTTCCTGGTCCACTATTTATATATTTATAACTACACCATGATGCAAAATCTGCATTCCATTCATTTAATTTAAGTTCTATATTACCTGCTGCGTGTGCTAAATCCCAACCAACAAAAGCACCAACATCTTGCCCTGCTTTGGTTATCGTTTTCATATCAAAAACCTGACCGTTGTAATAGTTTACTCCACCAATTAAAACAAGTGCAAGCTCATCTCCTACTTCATTAATTTTTGCAACAACATCTTCTGTACGCCAAAAATGCTCTCCGTCTCTTTTTTTAACCTCAACAATGGTGTCTTTAGGATCATACCCGTGAAATTTAACCTGACTAGTTAACATATATTGGTCTGATGGAAATGCCTTTTCTTCACAAATAATTTTAAACCGCTTTGTTGTTGGTCTATAAAAAGAAGCCATTAAAAAATGTAAGTTTACGGTTAACGTATTCATTACACATACTTCTTTTGTTTTTGCCCCCAACAATGTTCCCATTGGTGGCGCTAAACGCTCGTGATAATCCCACCACGATTTTTCTGCATAAAAATGCCCCTCTACACCTAACTGCGCCCAATCTTGCATTACATCGCCTACAAACTTCTGTGCTGTCTTTGGCTGTAAACCTAAAGAGTTTCCTGTAAAATAAATGGCATCCTTACCATTAATTTTAGGAAAATAAAACTGATCCCTATATCCTTTTAAAGCATCATTAGCATCTAACTCTTTAGCAAACTCTAAGGTATTTTTAAACTGCATCTATTTAATTTTTATTCAAAAATAAGAAATCAAAATAACTATTTTTGCAAAAACTTTTTTATGCATTTTTTATCTTCCTTACTAGAAAATTATATTGCCAATAACTCTGAGAATGAACCTGAAGTTTTAAAAGAACTTACCAGAGAAACACATTTAAAGGTAATACAACCTAGAATGCTTACCGGGCATTTTCAAGGACGTGTACTTAGTATGCTATCTAAGATTAGCAACCCTGAAAATATTTTAGAGATTGGTACTTACACTGGGTATTCTGCTATTTGTTTAGCTGAAGGATTGCGAAAAAATGGAAAACTACACACTATAGATGTTAACGAAGAACTAAGTTATATACAACAAAAGTATTTTAAAAAAAGTGGTTTTGCTGATAAAATTGAAGCGCATGTTGGTGATGCTCTTAATATAATACCAACTTTAGACGTTACTTTTGATTTGGTTTTTATTGATGCGGAAAAAAGAAGTTATCCTGCTTATTTTGAAGCTGCTCTTAAAAAAACAAGACCTGGAGGCATTATTTTATCAGACAATGTACTTTGGTCTGGTAAAGTTATAGAACCACTAAACCCTAAAGATGTTGCCACAAAAGTATTACTAGAATATAACAAAAGTTTAAAAGATGATCCTAGGGTAGAAACTGTTTTACTACCAATTAGAGATGGCCTTACGCTAAGTAGGGTTTTGTAAGCTTTTTACTAAGCTTATACAATACAAAAGCAAAAATTGTACCTACCAATGCACCAACAGTAATATCTAAGGGGTAATGTACACCAACATATATTCTACTTGTACAAAATAGTATTGGCCATAAATAAGCTAGATAAATCCACTTGTATTCTTTTCGTAAAACAAGAACCACAATTGTTGTTAAAGAGAATGAAGAAGATGCGTGCCCAGAGAAAAAACTATATCCTTTAGCCTTTACCACTACACGTATAAGGTCTCCTAAGGCAGTATCACTACTTGGCCTTACTCTAGCTACAAAATCTTTAGTTAAATTGGTAAGCAACATTACAAAAAGAAAAACAGCAACTATAGTAAAAAAATCTACTAATGCTTGTTTTTTAGGTCGCTTGTAAAAAACTAGAATAAGAAAAAAAATATAAAGCGGAATCCAAGTTGTTATATTGGTCACTATAGACCAAAAATAATCATACTCTTCTAAACCAAGATTGTTTAAGTATATAAAAGTATCCCTATCCCACTGCAAGAGTTCATCTAACATAAAATTACTTTCTCTTAATTACGCCAGTAATGTCTTGTACATCCTCTTTTACCTTAGTAACACCGTCTTTGATGTCTTTGGTAAAGCTAGTATCTATACCTTGCTTTTCTGCGCTTTTAGTAATTTCTTGTTTAATATCTTCGGTTGCGTCTTTAAGCTGACGCATACCTTTACCCAAGCCCTTTGCGATATCAGGAACTTTATCTGCACCAAAGACCATCACCACGATAAACATAATGAAGAAAATTTCGCCTCCGCTAATAAATAAGATAAACGTTGAATACATATTACAAATATAATCAGAAGTTTGATTGCACCATAAAAAAAGTCCCACATCTTGAATAATTAACAAGTGTGGGACTCTCTATTTTTTTTAAGGCTGAAACTATTGCTTCACATTTCCTTTAAATTTATCAAAACCTGACTTCACTTCTTTAGCTGGCCAAGAGTTGTTTGTTGTATCAATATCAGCAGTTTCTGCTTTAGGATCTACAACTACACCTGTTAATTCTTTCTGAGAAGAAATTACTTTTTTAACCTCTTTATCACTCATTCTCCAAACTTCTGCTGGGTAAGTAACATTCTCTTTAGAACCATCTGCATAACTATATTCTACTATTAAAGGCATTGGTATACCACCTGGCTTATTAAAAGTAACTTCGTAAAAGAATTTTGGTTCTTTTACAGCTGCTCTTTCTGCTGCAGTTAAGTTATCCATCATAAATTCTTTTAATGTCTTAGATACATCTGATGGGTTTTTACCTTTTAAGTTAGCATCAAAATCATCACTATCCATATCTGCTAGAAAAACCATTGGTGGTAAGTCACTTAATTTTAAGTTTCTTTGCTCCATTACATCTCTAATTTGCTTTGGTGGCTTGTTAGACACTTGGTATTTTTTAACTTCTTTAACTCCCATATCTACGTAATCTGTAGTATAGAACCAACCTCTCCAGAAATAATCTAAATCTACTGCAGATGCATCTTCCATAGTACGGAAGAAATCTTCTGGTGTTGGGTGTTTAAACATCCAACGATGAGAATATGTTTTAAACGCATGATCAAACAACTCTCTACCCATTACTGTTTCTCTTAAGATGTTTAATGCAGTTGCCGGCTTACCGTATGCATTATTCCCCAATTGATACACATTTTCTGGGTTAGCCATAATTGGTGTAATAAAACTTTGATCACCAGCCATGTAAGGTACTATTTTAGAAGGCTCTCCTCTTCTAGATGGGTATTTAGCATTTGGTGCAATTGCATCTGGAAATTCATCTCCAAATTCTTGCTCTGCCATATATTGCATAAAAGTATCTAAACCTTCATCCATCCAACCCCACTGACGTTCGTCAGAGTTTACAATCATAGGAAAAAAGTTGTGACCTACTTCGTGTATAATTACACTTATCATTCCGTATTTAGTTCTATCAGAATATGTACCATCTTCATTCGGTCTTCCGTAGTTCCAGCAAATCATTGGGTATTCCATACCTTGTTGCTTTGCATGTACAGATATTGCTTTTGGATAAGGATAATCAAAAGTATGAGCAGAATAAGAACGTAACGTATGTGCTACTGCTTTAGTAGAATATTCTTCCCATAATGGGTTACCTTCTTTTGGATATAAAGAAACTGCCATTGCTGTTTTACCACTTGGCAATTTAACATTTTGCATATCCCAAATAAATTTACGTGATGTTGCAAAACCGTAATCTCTTACGTTCTTAGCAATAAACTTCCACGTTTTCTTGTCTTTAGAGAAACCTTTTTCTGCAGCTTCTGCTTCTTTTTGTGTTACTATAACTACTGGCTTATCAAAAGACTTCACTGCCTTTTCATAACGCTTCATCATATCTTTAGAGAATACTTCTTTTCTATTCTGTAATTCTCCTGTTGCATCTAATACGTGATCTGCAGGTACTGTAATGTTTACTTCGTAATCTCCAAAAGGTAAAGCAAACTCGCCACTACCCCAGAACTGATGGTTTTGCCATCCTTCTACATCACTATAAACTGCCATTCTTGGAAAGAACTGAGCAATTACATAGGCTTTGTTACCGTCTTTAGCAAAAGACTCGTATCCAGATCTTGCTCTACTTACTGTATGGTCTGGTATGTTGTACCACCACTTAATAGAAAAAGAAATTTGATCTTGACTTTTTAATGCTGTAGGTAAATCTACACGCATCATAGTTTGGTTAATTGTATAAGGTAAATCTTTACCGTTAGATCCTTTTACATGCTGAATTTTAAATCCACCATCAAATTCTGCACCTTTCATATGAGAACCAGCAAACTGACTTACAGGCACTGCACCGTTTAAAGAAGAACTATTTCTTAACGCAGACTTATTTCCTTTTTCACGTACGTTCTGATCTAACTGAACCCATAAAAACTCTAAATCGTCTGGAGAGTTATTAATGTACGTAATTGTTTCTTCACCGTAAATTTTTGAGTTTTTATCATCCAACTCAATGTCCATTTTATAATTGGCTTGTTGTTGGTAATAAGCTGGTCCCGGAGCACCAGACGCAGACCTATATGCATTAGGAGTAGAAAACTCCTGGTACATTTGTCTAAATTTACTCTGGTTGGTATGGCCAGCTTGTCTTTCTGTTTGTTCTTGTGCTTGCACCATTACAGTGGCAAACATAAATAGAACAGCAGCTAAATAGTAGTTAATTTTGTTCATTTTCTATGGTTTTATGTAGGCGAAAATTAACACTTTTTTAGCGATTTGTTAAAGCAACTCTAAAACTTTAACATTCCTTTATTATTTCCACGGGTTAGAACAACACTTTTCTTACTTTTTAAGAACTTAAAATGTACTATGTTTTTTTGTTCTTCATATATATCTGTAAGTATAGTACTTTCTGCCTCAATAGTTTTAAGTTCTTCTAATTTAACATTTTCAACCTCTAGATATATTACTATGTTATCTACATCGTATTCTCTACCTATATAATTAACCTTAACTTCTTCTCCGTTTATGTAAATATGAAACTTTTGCTTTAGATATTTTTTTATATAATCTTCAGCTTGTTTGTTCTCATTTTTAGTCGCTAAATTAGATTTTATGTCATAGCGTTGCTTTAACAACTCATCAAAATCATCTATAAAAACCCTAGACGTTATTTGTAGTGTATGCTCTTTATCAGAATAATTAACACTAGTTACACTTACATAGTATTTATGTAGCGCAACAAAAGCAAAAAGGGGCAACACTAATAATAAAAATCTTTTTTTAAGCATGATATGTAGTTTATAATCACCAAAAGTAAGCAATTGGCGTGCCAAATATATGACGTAGTTTATTTATTTAATTTGATTGAACACCTATTTTTTTTGTCTTAAATTCCATACTTCTTTTGCGCAAATACTCCCATATTTTTAGTTGGTCTTTTGTATTTATTACAACCTGAAAATCATCTTTAAACTCACAGTACCACATAAACAAATCTATTTTATCTTTTTCTATCCCTAATTCATTTACAAATAACGAGTCTGCATAATATCTTTTAACACGCATAGTTTTCTGGTATCTACGATTACGCTCTACTCTTTTCTTTAATAGTTTGGTTTGTCCGTTTAATGCATTTATTAACGATAAAATTGGTCCGCCAGACATTGATGAGTACAGTGCACGTTCATCTGAAGATAGTGTTTTTACATTTTGATTAGGCAACCCCAATGACCTACCATCAACAACAGGTTCTAAAGTTAAACTATTTAAGTCTGTAGCAATATTACCAGATAAATAAAATGGTTTTACTACTACCTCTTTTAACTCTGTTAATGCTACTTCTAAAGCTACTACCCAATTATTCTGTTGTAAAATAGCAGCAGTAATTACTATTTTTTTATTTGTAAACTGTACTGCAGAAAACTCGATGGTATCTTTTTCTTGCGCCGGAATAGAAAAGTACCCGTTTAAATTTGTAATTGTAGCTTTATTACTTGTTTTATTTAATACGTAAACACCAACAACTTCTTCTGTTGTACTGGTTACCGTACCTTTTATATCTATACTTTTATTTTGCGCTACGCCAGCTTGCACAAATAAGACAACCACTAACAAACAGAATAGTTTTTGCATATTATTCTTTTTCTTTTAAAAATGACTTAGCCTTCATTTTAAAGAATGCTTTTATAAATACATCGTTGGGTTGCAACATAAAAGCATCAAAATCCTCATCTTGCTCACAATATAAAATATATTCTTGCAAGCGTTCTTTTGGTATTTTTAGCTTACTAAGAACTGTAGAATCTAAATACTTGCGCTGCATTTTTTGGCTTGTTGCATAACGCTTATTTCTAGCCACGCGTTCTTTTAACATTTTAGTACGGCCACTTAAGTAATTTATAACCGGATCTAATGAGTTTTTAATACCATCAAAAGACATCGTTTTACCAGAAATTAATTCTCTTTCTGCTAATTCTAATGTTTTTACATTTGCATGAACAAAACCTAAACTCATTGCTGTTACTTGTGTTCTTTGATCCAGAACAACCTCATCTAACTCCTCTAGAGTTTCATCTAAATTGATTATATAACTTTTAAGGTCTAGTATTTTTTGGGTGATAACAATCTCCCTATTTTTAAACTGCACAGCAGAGAACTCTATAGTATCTTGTAAACGTACCGGAATAGAAAAAGAGCCATTTTCATTTGTTATAGATCCTTTATTGCTAGTTTTATTTAATACATAAACACCAACAACTTCTTGTACATTACTAATTACACTACCTTTTAATTGTACAATCTTATCTTGCGCAGTAGTTAGTTGAGTAGCAGTAACCAAAAACAAGAAAAATTGTAACTTTTGCATATTTACTCTTCTTTAAATTTTAAAAAAACCTCGCTTTTTTGTCGTAAAAAATCCCAAACAATAAGTTTATTTTTCTCCTTAAAAATACCATCAAACCTTTTGTCGTACTCGCAATACAGCATAAACTCATCTATACGATCTATAGGAATGTCTAAACTTTTTGAAAAAATTGAATCTACATAACTACTTCGCAATTCTTGACTACGTGCATAGCGTTTATCTCTAGAGATTCTGTCTTTTAGCATTTTTGTACGACCACTTAAAAAGTTTATTAGTGGATCTAAACTCATATAATTATTACCATTATTAGCCGAAAATAATTCTCTCTCTGACAAAGGCAAAACTTTTACATCTGCATTTGGCAATCCTAAGCTTTTTGCTGTTATAAAAGTTCTTTGGTCTAAAACAACCTCATCTAACTCTTCTAAAGTTTCGCTTAAATCGACTAAATAATTTTTAGAATCTAATATTTTCTGGGTGATAACAACCTGCCTGTTTTTAAATTGTACAGCAGAAAACTCTATGGTATCTTGCAAACGAACCGGAATAGAAAAACTTCCGCTTTTGGTAGTAATTGTTCCTTTACTTGTTGTTTTATTTAAAACGTAAACACCAACTACCTCTTCTGCTTGGGCTACAACAATACCTCTTAATTGCACTACTTTTTCTTGTGCTGTGCTTATTTGTGTAAACGCAGTTAAAACTAAAAAACAGTACAATTGTCTCATCATTATTTATCCTCTATTGGGTTTTCATTTTCTTTTAAAAAGACCAAGCTTTTACGAACTAAAAAGTCCCAAATAATAAAATCGTTTTTTTCTCTAGCAAGAGAATTAAACTCAGAATCTACCTCACAATACAATATAAATTCTTCTATGCGGTCTCTAGGTATGTTTAAATCTTTTATAAAAACGGAATCTGCATAAGAATTTCGCATTTCTTGACTACGTGCATAACGCCTATCTCTGGCTACACGCTTTTTAAGCATTTTAGTACGACCATTAATTGCGTTTAAAAGCTTGTTCATATTTATGCTTAAACCACCAAACATAGGTCCGTGATTTGCATCATGCAATAAGCGTTCGCTTTGTGGCAGCACAACAGCATCTGCATTTGGCAAGCCCAAACTCTTTGCAGACACAAAGGTTCTTTGGTCTAAAACAACCTCATTTAACTCCTCTAAAGTTTCTTCTAATACTATAATGTTGTTTTTACTTTCCAACATTTTTTTAGTTACTATAATATCTTTTTTCTTAAACTGTACAGCAGAAAAAATTATAGTATCAGTCTCATTGGCTGGCATAACAAAAAAACCATTAGCATTGGCTATAGTTGCCTGCCCGCTAGTTGTGTTTATAACATATACACCTACCACTTCTTCTGCGGTACTCATAATAGTACCTTTGACTGCCTTATAAAGGACAACCTGCCCGTTTGCAAAGAAACAGGCACATATAAAGATTAAAAAAAGTAGATTTTTCTTCAAGCTTTATAGTTTTTTATATTCCTTACTATGGGTTACAAGAAAATCTATAAGCTGAAATTCGTTAGACTTTTTCAACAATGTTTGAGATGGTATTTTATCATCACAATACTGTAAAAAATTATCTATTTTATCTTGAGGTATTCCTAAATCAGTTACAAAAAAGTCATCTTCGTACACCTGTCTTAAAACTCTACTTATTTTAATTTCTGGCACTTTTGCTTTTTCGTCTTTTTTCTTTTTAGACTTTGTTAAAGCCTTAAAAAGATTTACAAAATTAATTCCATTTTGCAAACCTCCGTTTTGAATATCGGTATTTGCAACGTTGTTAACAATAGTAGTACGGTCTATCTCGTACTCTACTTCTTTAAACTCTTCATTCTTAAGTTCTATAAATTTTTCTTGATCTTCTGGGCTAACTACAACCTCGTCTAGTTCTGTAACTTTTTCGTTAACATCTATTACCAAACGGTTTTTCTTTAAAATAGCCTCAGTAATAAATACTATTTTAATTTTATAATTTAAAGCTGTAAAAGCTAACTGATCTCCTAATTTTACATTTATAGCAAAATCACCGTCTTGATCTGTAACTACAGCATCTTCTGCAGTAACATTTATAACATCCAAATCTGGCACATTAATATCTCTATAGATAACAGTACCTCGTAATAGCGTACGCTCTGCATCTTGTGCAAAAACTGTTACGGTAATTAGTAAAAAAAATAATGCAAGTAAATTGTTTTTCATAGGGGTTAGTTTTTACTACTCAGAAAATTATTTTCTAAGTATCACTTAAATATAATGAAATGCAATTTACATTCAAAAAAAATAGAGTACCATTAAACTTTTGTTAATTTGTAAAATTGAATTTTAAGAATCTTTTAAAAATATAATGCATGAAAAAATTATTATTAGCTAGTACATCTACCCTTTTTGGAGAACGCTATTTAGAATACATATTACAAGATGTTGCTTTATTTTTTAAAGATGTAGATACCGTAACCTTTATACCTTTTGCCAGGCCAGGCGGCATAAGTCACGATGACTACACAGAAATTGCAGCTAAAGCATTTGCTAAAATTGATAAAAAAGTAATAGGCCTACACACCTACAAAAACCATAAAGAAGGCATAGACCAAGCGCAGGCTTTTTTCTGTGGTGGCGGCAATACATTTGTTTTGGTACAACAACTGTACAGCCAAAATGCAATGCAACATTTAAAAGAACGTATTACCAACGGCACACCTTATATGGGCACAAGTGCAGGTAGCAATATTGCTGGTATTACTATGAAAACCACTAACGATATGCCTATAGTATACCCTCCAAGTTTTGATACTATGCATTTGGTAAACTTTAATATAAATGCCCACTATCTAGATCCAGACCCTAATAGCAAGCACAATGGCGAAACCAGAGAAACTAGACTAAAAGAGTTTCACGCATATAACAACACACCCGTAGTTGGTTTAAGAGAAGGCAGTTTTTTACTTGTAACTGCAAATACAATAGAACTTAAAGGCAAGCATACCGCTCGTATTTTTGAAGTTAACAAAACACCATACGAAAGCAAAACCATTGATTTTTAAAATACTGACGTGCCATAGATGTTATTTAACGGATACCAATTGCATTTTAACCACAGTTTTAGGTTGCCACACATCTTTACTTTATTTTTGTTAGCACTGTTTATTTGCAAAATATAACACCCCTATTGTATGAAAAAATTAGTTTTTGGATTATTTTTAAGTACTTGTCTGTTTACCAGTATACAAGCACAAGTTAAAATTGGCGAAAATCCACAAAACCTAGACGCTAACTCAGTTTTAGAATTAGAAAGCACCAATAAAGCTTTGGTAATTACTAGACTTAGTACGTTACAAATGGATGCAATGACTCCTTTAAACGGAGCATTAATTTACAACACAGATACCAACTGTGTACATTATTACAATGGCACAATTTGGATTAACTTATGTGAAGCAGAAAATGCAGGCGATATTAACTTGGTAGAAAACCCTGCCAATACATTTACATTTACAAATGCTGCAGGCGTAGAAACTGTTTTTGAAACTCCAGAATTTACAAATAACTATACAGGTTCTGGTGCTAGCTCTATTACTAGTGGAATAAAAGTGACAGACGATGGAAACACGGTTAATATTGAAGTTTTTCAGTTAGACGGCGCTTCTATTTTAGACGGTACCATTAGCGGAGCTAAAATTACAGATGATGCCATTAAAGCTAACCATATAGGAGATAACGAAATAAACAACACCCACATAGCAGACAACTCGCTAAGTGCTGTAAAAATAGCCCCAGGTGCAGAAAGTCAAGTTTTAAAAACACAAGGAGGCACTACTGTTTGGGGAACTTTAGACGCTACTAGCATTGCAGGTCAAGATTTAACTGCAGATACATCTATAGCACTAACAGGGACACCTACTGGTTCTTTATTAGAAACTGTTGGCATTTCTGTTGCCGATGGTGGAATTACGAATGCTAAATTAGCTGCAAATGCGGTTACTACAGACAAAATAGCAGATGAAACAATACTTTCTGAAGACATATTAGATGGTGCAATTGCAACACTAGATATTGCAGATGATGCCATAATTACCTCTAAAATAGCAGACGCAAATGTTACTACTAGCAAAATTGCTAACGGCACAGCTAATCAAGTTTTAAAGACAAATAATGCTGGCGATGGCGTAGAATGGGGAGCACTAGACGCAAATAATATTACAGGTCAAGATTTAACTGCAGATGCATCTATAACACTAACAGGAACACCTACTGGTTCTTTATTAGAAACTGTTGGTATTTCTGTTGCTGATGGTGGAATTACGGTTGCTAAATTAGCTGCAGATGCAGTTACTACAGATAAAATAGTAAATGAGACAATACTTTCTGAAGACATATTAGATGGTACAATTGCAACACTAGATGTTGCAGATAATGCTATAACTGCTGATAAAATAAATGCAGATGTTGCTGGCTCTGGGTTAACAAAAAACACAACTACTGGTGCTTTAGATGTAGATGTAACTGCCTTGACGGGTGATGGTAACATTACGTCTACCGACTTAAATGTTACAGGTGACACTAATGCTTTATTGGGCGATGTTAATTTAGAGATTAACCCAAGTGCAGTTGGTGCAAATGAAATTGCTGACAAAAATATTACACTAACAAAATTAGCAGATGGTACTGCCGTAGGACAATTAATGCAATGGAATGGTACCGGCTGGGTTTTAGTTGATGCTACTACCTTAACAGCAGATGGATTAATTGGTAACGAAGTTACCGGACCAACAGATGCCACACTTGTTGTTTCTGGTTCAGGAACCGTAGCAGATCCATTAACTCTAGATGTTAGTGCAGGCGGAATTAATACGGATGAACTGGCTGACAATGCCGTAACAACAGTAAAAATTACTGATGCAAATGTTACTAGGGATAAAATTGCTGATTTAGCAATTAACGATGCTAAACTAGACAAAACAAATATTTCTCTATCTGGCTTTGCTGTTCCAACGGGCGACTTATCTATTGGTTCACAAAAACTAACCAATGTTTTAAACCCTACTGATGCGCAAGATGCTGCAACAAAGTTTTATGTAGATGCAGCAGTTACAGCAGGAACCACTGCTTTAGCTTTAAAAGAAGATAGCGCAAATAAATCTAATGACGGTACTTTAGTTGATAACTCTGTAACTGATTTCCCAACAGAACAAGCTGTAAAAACATATGTTGATAGTAAAACTGTTAGTGGTACAACAGGGTCTATCTTTTTTGCTGATGCAACAGGCCAAGCTACAGAAAACAATAGTCAATTATTTTGGGATAACACAAACAATAGGTTAGGAATTGGAAGAACAAACCCGCAAGACAAATTGGATGTCGAGGGACAAATTAGAGCAAGAGATGGATTCGCTGCAACTGGAGGAACAGTTGGCCAACCATCTTATGGTTTTTATACCAATGGAGATACAAATACTGGAATGTTTAGAATTGCTGAAGACCAAATTGGTTTTTCAACTGCTGGTATTCAAGCTATAACAATAGACGCAACTCAAAACGTTGGTATTGGAACTACATCCCCAAATTCTACATTACATACAGGTGGCTCGTTAGCTACTGCAATATTAACTACAACAGGCAATTTAACTCTTTCTGATATTCACCACACAATAATAATTGGTTCTGATGGAACTATCGCACTACCCGCAGCCAGCACTTGCCAAGGTAGAATTTACATTATTAAGAATCCAGATACAGCAACTATTACAGCATCTCCTGATTATTCCGTAACTTTTACTCCTGGTTCTTCTTATTTAGATTCTATGGGTAACAACAACCCAACATCACTTCCTGCTGGTATAACAAAATTACAAAGTGACGGTACTAACTGGCAACAAATAAACTAGTATGAAAAACTTACTTTACATATTTTTATGTTGTAGTTCTGTTGCCGTAGCAC
This sequence comes from Cellulophaga fucicola, assembly GCF_900119145.1. Classification (GTDB taxonomy): domain Bacteria; phylum Bacteroidota; class Bacteroidia; order Flavobacteriales; family Flavobacteriaceae; genus Cellulophaga; species Cellulophaga fucicola. The sequence goes on from NZ_FPIY01000008.1 coordinate 57,074, forward strand.
AAAATGCCATGTATAACAATGGTAGCATACGCATACATGATACGGGTACACTTGGGCTGCATACCAACCTTATTAACGATGCTCCTTTTGATCAGAATTTGGGTACACTTGGTTTTTATGGTCAAGTAACAACTAGTGTTACAGGTGCGTTTATTCCTGTTTTTTATGATGTAGAAATGTACAAGCCTTTTAGTTCTGCTATTCTAGAAACTTCTATTACAACTACCAATGCATTAAACCTTGTAGATGGCGACTTTGTTACTCTCCGTAACAATCCGCTAGAGAATATAAAACTAACACAAGACGCATTTACTGTAGGCGAGTCTAACCTATCTAAAGTAGATGGGTATATGCTAGTAGAACAAAAGCAAAACTTCTTTTTTACCGTTGGCGATTCTGGCTACATAAGACCTTTAACATTGCAGTCGCAAAGCGAAAATGTAACCGCTAAGTGTGCATACTTTTTCGAAGATCCTAACTTTCCATCAACCTTTAGTACAAGTTTTAATACAAACAGCAAACAAAAAGAAGTTAGAGACGTTAGCACCACAGAATTTTGGGACATAGATAGCAGTTTACCATCTACTGTTAGTATTTCTTGGAACGACCGTAGTAATATAGCAAACCTAGTAGACGAGTATTACCAAGTAGGCATTGCGGGTTGGCACAGAATACAAAAAAGATGGGTTAATTTGGGTAGCGTAGACCCTATTGGCGATCTTAACCAAGGAGCAGTAACATCAGAAACTTTTGTACCTAACGATTACGAAGTTATTACATTGGCTAAAATGGCAATTCCAACAGAATTGTTAGATCTAGAAAACTACTATGTAAGTAATAATGGCGATGGTGTAAACGACTTTCTTGTAATTCCAGAACTAGAGTTATCTCCAAACAATCGCATTCGAATTTTTGATAGAAACGGACTTAAAGTTTTTGAAAAAGATAACTATCAGAGCGAGTTTAATGGCTACTCTAACATAAACAATAACGTATATAAACGAAACGAAGGTTTACCAAGTGGTGTTTATTTTTACCTTGCTTTCCTAGACGATCTTCAACTAGAATACCAAGGATTTTTATATCTAACTGGTACAGGCAACTAAGCTTATTTTGCATTAAATAAACGTTATATTTTAAACAAACAGTTGTATACTCAACTTAACACACATTACTACTGAATAGCTTTAATGCTAGTAGCTTGCTATATTTCAAACCCAAATTACAAAAAATCTATTTCGTCTGTAAGAAAACAACTTCGCTAACATACGTAAAAACAACATATTTTATTGTATTTTTATGCTAATTACATTATGTAATTAGCACACTTACTTGCTATTGTTTTATCCAAACAGCTAGCATTAAAGTCTACATACATATACATATTATAAGCTTTCACAACATATATTGTATGCAAAGCTATTTCTTTTAGTAATTTACAACTGTTAACCATTACATACACAAATGAAGATTAAACAATTATTACTCATAGGTTTTTTAGCATTAGCTCAATACTCTTTTGGGCAGGTTAAAATAGGAAATGACATTAACACAATACACCCCTCCTCTATTTTAGAATTAGAAAGCACAGACAAGGTGCTTATACTAACTAGAGTTACAACTGCACAAATGGCTACCATTACCCCCCTAACTGGCGCTATGGTTTACAATACTGATGAAGGCTGTGTGTTTCAATACAATGGTATTTTGTGGCAATCTCTATGCGACACTAGTTCTTTTAATGAAACAAATACGGTTATTTTTGATAACAACGACGGAACTTTCTCTTACACAAACGAGAATAATATCACAGTAACCATTACTAAAGCCCAATTGGCAGATAATGGTGATGGTACATTTAGCTTTACAAATGGTAATGGTAGTCCTGTAGATTTTGTAGGTACAGACAACCAAACAATAAGTACAGACGGAACATCTGGTAATATAGCCTTAGAAGATGGCGGAACTTTAATTTTAAATGTTGATGATGCAGATGCTGATATCACAAACGAATTAAATACAAACTTTACACTAAACGGTACTGCTATAGAAATTACAGATGCTGGCGGAACAATAGCGCAAGACTTAAACGGAACTTTTGCTACAGATGCAGAAGTTGGTGTTGTTGCAAGCGCAAGTGCAGCAGCCATACAAGCAGTACAAGACGATGTAGATTTAAATGAAGCTGATGCAGATGCTGCTATTGCTGCTGCAAACACGGCAATCGCTCTAAAAGAAGATGCTGCTAATAAATCAACTAATGTTGCTTTAGGAACTTCTGACGATGCATTCCCTACTCAGAATGCTGTTAAAACTTATGTAGATGCGCAAGTTGCTGGATCTACACAAGTAATTGTAAGTACTGATGCAGACAATGATGTTACTGCTGGTGCTGATGGTGGTGCTTTTTATAACGATGCTACACTACAAACAAACATTACAAACAATACAACTGCTATCACCGCAGAAACTACAAGAGCTACGGCTGC
>NZ_FPIY01000019.1 GCF_900119145.1 Cellulophaga fucicola
CTCAGTGTACTATCGGGGCGTCACCGCTCCCTTCAACGCACAATTCCGTCTGTGCGCACCAATGCTACATCCCCGTCACTTTTATTGTGAGCAGGTACAGGAATATTAACCTGTTGTCCATCCACTACCCCCTTCGGGTTCGCGTTAGGTCCTGACTGACCCCCAGCTGATTAGCATAGCTGGGGAAACCTTGGTCTTTCGGCGTGCGGGTTTCTCGCCCGCATTATCGTTACTTATGCCTACATTTTCGTTTGTAGAACCTCCAGCATACCTTACAGTACACCTTCTGTGGCGCTACAATGCTCCCCTACCCCTCTATAAATAGAAGTCATAGCTTCGGTGATATACTTATGCCCGATTATTATCCATGCCCAACCGCTCGACCAGTGAGCTGTTACGCACTCTTTAAATGAATGGCTGCTTCCAAGCCAACATCCTGGCTGTCTGTGCAGTTGGACCTCGTTTTTTCAACTTAGTATATACTTTGGGACCTTAGCTGATGATCTGGGTTCTTTCCCTCTCGGACATGGACCTTAGCACCCATGCCCTCACTGCGCATAAACATTTTATAGCATTCGGAGTTTGTCAGGAATTGGTAGGCGGTGAAGCCCCCGCATCCAATCAGTAGCTCTACCTCTATAAAACTATATGCACGCTGCACCTAAATGCATTTCGGGGAGTACGAGCTATTTCCGAGTTTGATTGGCCTTTCACCCCTACCCACAGGTCATCCCAAGACTTTTCAACGTCAACGGGTTCGGTCCTCCACTTTGGGTTAACAAAGCTTCAACCTGCCCATGGGTAGATCACACGGTTTCGCGTCTACTACTACCAACTATGGTCGCCCTATTCAGACTCGCTTTCGCTACGGCTCCGGTCCATAAGACCTTAACCTTGCTGGTAAAAGTAACTCGTAGGCTCATTATGCAAAAGGCACGCCGTCACCCCTAAGGGCTCCGACCGCTTGTAAGCGTATGGTTTCAGGATCTTTTTCACTCCCTTGTTCAGGGTTCTTTTCACCTTTCCCTCACGGTACTGGTTCACTATCGGTCTCTCAGGAGTATTTAGTCTTAACGGATGGTCCCGCCAAATTCACACAAGGTTTCACGTGCCCCGTGCTACTCAGGATACCACTATCGGTAATGGTCTTTACTTATACAGGGCTATCACCTATACTGCTACGCTTTCCAACGTATTCTAATTCATAACACACCAAATGTCGTGGTCCTACAACCCCAATATTGCCGAAACAATATTGGTTTGGACTAATCCGCGTTCGCTCGCCACTACTTACGGAATCACTTTTGTTTTCTCCTCCTCCGGGTACTTAGATGTTTCAGTTCTCCGGGTTTGCTTCTCTTGCGAGATGACATATCTTCAATATGCCGGGTTGCCCCATTCGGATACCTGCGGATCATATCATATGTGCTGATCCCCGCAGCTTTTCGCAGCTTATCGCGTCCTTCTTCGCCTCTGAGAGCCTAGGCATTCCCCATACGCCCTTTTTTAACTTGTCACTACTAGATACTTTACAAATATCTAATAGCCTCTTGCTCTTCTCTATTTCGTATTCTTTTTATTTCTTATCGTGATAATTACCCCTGTGGTAATTATACACAATGTCCCAATATGTCAATGAACGTTTTTCAGTATTTACTGAAT
>NZ_FPIY01000015.1 GCF_900119145.1 Cellulophaga fucicola
CAAATAATATTGTAAGTTTTTTAAACTCTTCTTAATATTTTGCCAAATATATATATACCAAAATATAACATTTGTAAACATTTGTTAATTTTTGATTTTATTACAAATTAAAATTCGTTGTTAAAATATAATTCAATTACAAATAGAATAATAAAAATAAGTTCTGATTTACTATTTAATAAGTTAGGAGACTATTTAACCTACATATTTTACATATTCACAACAATTATTAAATAGGGTCATTTATATCTTATAGCTTTATATAAGAACAGTAAAACAACAATTATTACCATAAAAATATAATTGATATCTTTATAGCAATCACAACATTTTGTAAGTTAAAGACTAAACAAAAATACTTACTTATCTTTACTAATAAATAATGTATTACAACACTAAAATTGTAAACACAATATAGCCCCCTAATAAAATATAACCATTACTAATAATAAACCCCATATGTCTAAAAGAATTTTATTTATCCTTAAACTTTTTTGCTTTCTTTTTATAGCTAATAGTTACGGACAATTAAGTGACCTGCATTATATGCCACCGCTTACTGAGACGAACCAAAATTATATTATTAATCAATATGTATACCTTTCCACTCCGGAAGTTATCCCATTTGATGTCAATATTTACGTGGGAACCTCAGTAACTCCGTTAGCAACGGTTTCTGTTTCCAACACAGCGCCTTACACTTATATATTACCTACAAGAGAGAATGGAATAACATTATTGCCTAATGCAGAAGTTGGTTTTGTTAGTAGTACAGCTGGTTTACGTTTAGAAGCTCCGGGAGGGCAAAAATTTTATGCCAATTATAGGGGGAATAGCAATTCTCAAGGTGTTTCTTTAACCTCTAAAGGTCGCGCAGCACTAGGTACACATTTTAAATGGGGTGGTATTCCTTTTCTACATGATAGACCTATTTTTAATGCGGCCTTAGGGATTATGGCTACAGAAGATAATACAACAGTTACTATTTCAGACTATGATCCTGATTGTGTTTTTCGACTAGGAAATGATGGGACAGGCTTAACCGATGACACGATTACTATTACTTTAAATAAAGGAGAATCTTATGTATTGGAAGTTGAAGGAAATAATGGTGACGCCAATAGGTACGGATGGTTAGGTGCAGATATTATATCTGATAAGGATATAGCAATTAGTGTTGGTCATATTTTACTTGGTGTTCTTCCTAACGTTAATATTCAAGATGGAGGAACAGATCAACCAGTGCCTATTGATATTATTGGTCGTGAATATGTTTTTATTAGAGGTGGTGGTACAGATGCTTTAGAATTTCCTATAATAATAGGAACAGCTAGTGGTACAGATATTTTTGTTAATGGGGCAACAACTCCTATTGCAACTATAAATGACGGAGAATACTTTGTGGTTCCGGGATCAAATTATTCTGGCGGTACAGCGGGTAACAATATGACCGTTACTACATCAAAAAATGTGTATGCTTACCAATGTTTAGCAGGTAGTAATTCTGGAGCAACAATTGGAATGAATTTTATTGCACCTGTTAATTGCCTACTTCCAGATAATGTAAACAACATTAGTACTATTGAAGATTTAGCAGGAAAAACGATATCAGGTGGGTTAACCATTCTAGCATCAAATAGTACCCCTGATGCTAATATTGTTGTAACTGCCGATGGTGTTCCTGTAACCTTGCCTGCTGCTATACCAGCTACGGGCTTACCTTGGAAAAGTTTTTATATCCCAGGTTTAACCGGTAATATTTATGTACAATCTTCAGGAGCAATTGCTGTTGGAGTTGTTGGTTTTAGTGGTGCATTGGGCACAGGGGGCTATTTTTCTGGTTTTGATACCGTACCCGTAGTAGATTACTCTATTTCAGGTTCTGGATGTTTAGGAAGTACTATTACGCTTACAGAAACTTTTGATACTTACCAATGGTATAACGATGGAGTTGCTATTCCTGGAGCTACCAGCGGAAGTTACACTCCTACTGAAATTGGGGAACATTACGTAAATGTTTCTAAAAGTGGATGTGATTATAATTCTAATGTTATTCAGGTTTTTTATTGTGATCCAGATATATACATTAATAAGACTTCAGATAAAACAACAATATCAGAAGGAGAAACAGTAACTTTTACAATTACAGTAGAAAGCCTAGGGTTAGACAACACAACCAACTTAGTAATTACTGATGCCTTACCAACAGGACTAACACTTACTAGTGCTACACCAAGCAAAGGTACTTGGTCTGCTCCAAATTGGAATGTAGGTGATCTGGTAAAAGGAGAAAAACAATCATTAGTGATTGTTGCTACTGCCAATGATATTGTAGCTCCTACTGCTGCAATAAGCATTACTAACTCAGTCTCTAACGTACAAGATCAAACCGACTCTAACTCATCTACAGACGATTTAACAGAAGATATTACTATTGAAAATTTAGATGATGATGGAGATGGAGATCCTGATACCACAGACCCTGCTCCTACAGACCCTTGTATATCTAGCACAAATCAAGTAATTGCAAATGCTGATGTAAATTGGAATACTCAAGATTGTGATGGTGATGGGGTTGATAACAGTGTAGAAATAACTAACGGAACAGATCCTTACAACCCAGATTCTGATGGTGACACAATTAATGATGGTCAAGAAGCCTCAGATAATACAGATCCTTTAAATGATTGTGATTCTTTAGGAGGAACTCCTTTACCTGCAAGTGATTGTGATGGAGATGGCGTACCTAATTCCTTAGATGTTTGTGAAGGATTTGATGATACAATAAATGCTGATAGTGATGCACTTCCAGATGCTTGTGACGAAGATGATGATAATGATGGTATTCCAGATACGATTGAAGGTAATACGGATTTTGATGGTGATGGCATACCAAACAGATTAGATTTAGATAGTGATAATGATGGTATTCCAGATGTAGTTGAATCTGGAAATGGTAGTTTAGATACTGATGGAAATGGAGCCATAGATGCTTCAGAAAGTAGTGTTGGTACAAATGGTATTCCAGATGCTGCTGAAGATGGGGGAATTGATGGATCCGGAGTTTCTACAACTCCAGTAAATTCTGATGGCATTGCTGGCCCAGATTATTTAGATATAGATTCTGATAATGATGGTATACAAGATTTAGTAGAAGCACAATCAGATGCAACCCTAGTACAATTATCAGGTAACGATTCTGATAATGATGGTATAGATGATGCTTTTGATGCAGATAATGGAGGTAATTTTATCAATCTTCCAGAAAATACAGATTTGGACAGTTATCCAGATTATTTAGATTTAGATAGTGATAATGATGGTATAATAGATAATATAGAGTGGCAATCCACATCAGGACATCTTTTTCCATCGACAGATACTGATGGTAATGGACTTGCAGATAATTACGAAACTTCCGCAGGTTCTGGAGAATCTATAAATCAACCTGAAAATTCTGATGGTCATGACGGTCCCGACTTTAGAGATACAGATTCTGACGGTGATCTTTTAGATGACATCGTAGAGGTATATGGTAGCACTACCCTTTCTGGAACAGATGCCGATAATGATGGTTTAGATGATGCTTTTGATCTAAGCATAGTAACACCTAACGGGCTTCAAGATCCTAACGGAGCAACAAACAACAATCAAGATGTTACCGGCTTCTTAAATACTCAAGATCCATTTACTAGTGAGGTAGATTTTAGAGATGCAAATGTACATAGAGATCCTATTGATACGGATGGAGATGGAGTTGATAACCTTATAGATATAGATAACGATAACGATGGTATTTTAGATTATGTAGAATCTTTAGGTTTTCAACCTAAAGATATTATAGATAATAATTGTGGTATACCTGCTGGTTCATTTATAGGAGGTACTTATATAAGTTCTACTGGTTCCGGAGCTGGTACAGTAGGTGCTGAATATAGATTTTCTACAGTTGTTACATCATCTTTAGGGGTCTTAGATGCTATTGTTAGAATTACAGACATAGATAATGCTACGTTAACTTCAATAGATGCTTTTCCTGTTGACAGTAGTAATGAAGCTTGGCAACCTACTTTTGATGTAGGTGGTACTACAGGAGCAAAAGGTAGTATGTCCTTTAATATACGTTTGGTGGCAACAGGAACCAATTTTCAGGTTAACCTTATTAGATTCGGTGGGGTCATTTATGATATAGATGGTGCTAATACCAAAGAAAGTGTAACACTTACCCGTCCTGGTTTATATGCTGTAGATAGTAACTCACTTCTTACAGTATCAGAAAATCTAGCAACAGGTACAGCTACTTTTGAAGGCCCAGAACAAACATGGGCAGGGGTTGATTTTGGACCAAGACTAGCTGCATACTTTAATTATTATGAAACTACAAACCTTGACATCACGTTTACAGGTGAGTTGCTAAATAACTCTGGTTCAAAAGATTACCTAGGATCAGTTCTATTCCAAACATGTGATATAAATGGATTGTTTACACCTACAAATACTACATCTGCAACTAATTCAGACGGTATTCCATTAGGGAGTGTTGCCTCAGGTCCTGGAACTGCTCCTGTCTACACTATATACCAAGGTATAGATAGTGATAATGATGGTATAGAAGATCATTTAGATATTGATTCTGATAATGATGGTATTCCAGATAATGTGGAGGCACAACTTACATCTTCTTATACTCCAAGAGGGGTTGATGATTCTGATGGAGACGGATTAGGAAATCCGTATGAAGGATCTGGAAATGAAGGTTTAACCGCTATTGATACTGACTCAGATGGAATTCCTGATTATCTAGATTTAGATTCTGATAATGATGGTTTCACAGATAGAGTTGAAGCAGGATTTACTCTTGCAACAAACAATTTAGATAATGATAATGACGGTTTATTAAATGACTATGATGATGTTGATACACCTGGAACACTTTTTGATACAAATGATGATCAAGATAATGGAGCGTCAGATTTACCTAATATAGCTAAGAATACAACTGCTGAAGTTGATTATCGCGAAGTAGGTATTGATGATAATGACTTAGATGGCATAGCAGATTCGGTTGATAAAGATGATGATAATGATGGTATTTTAGATACTCTTGAAACATCGGGAACTGATCCAAGTGCTGATGATGATTCTGATGGAGATTTAAATTATCAAGATACAGATTTAGGTGCTGATGCTAATGGAGATGGTATTGTAGATATTTTTGATACTGATAATGATGGCGTTCCTAATCACTTTGACCTAGATACCGATAATGATGGTATTTATGATGTAGTTGAATCTGGAAGCGGACAAGCTTATACGGCTGGTATTCTAGACGGTGCCGTTGGTACCGATGGTGTACCAAATACTGTACAGGCAAGTGGACAACAAAATAGTGGAACTATAAATTATACAGTATCAGATTCTGAAACTGTACCTGATGGCATTGCCGATTTCCTTGAGTTAGATGCCGATGGAGATGGATGTAACGATGTTACTGAAGCAGGGTATACAGATTCGGATGGCGATGGATATTTAGGAGACTCTCCTACCCTAGTAAATCCTAATGGGATTGTAACAGGAACTAATGTTACAAACGGATACACTACAACAAATAATTTAGATAGCGCAACAAACACAGTATTTGATTTTCAGCAACCAGGTGTAGCTCCTACAATTGCAACTGCAGCAGAACAACCTCAAGATGTTTTAACTAACGCGAGTTCTCCAGAAACATTTACAGTAACTGCTACTGGTACAGAATTAATATACCAATGGCAAGTTGATGATCAACTTGGTGGTGGTTTTGTAGATATTGATGATGCAAATACATCAGACATATATACAGGAAACACCTCTCCTACTTTAACTCTAACAGGAATTACTGTTGCTCAAGACGGATATCAATATAGAGTTATTGTTTCAGAACTTTCATATGTATGTTCTCCTATAACATCTACGACTGCATTATTAACTGTTGATGTAATTCCTCCTACTGAGCCAACTGTTCAAGATCAAATTACGAATGATACTACGCCTGTTCTTACAGGTACGGCTGAACCTAACTCGACGGTAACTGTAGAAATTGATGATACTGGTGTAATATATACTACTATTGCAGATGCTTCAGGAAACTGGACTATTGATACTGAAACGGCTACTCCAACTTCAGGAACTTACACTCCACCCATTACAGATCGTACTTACGATATAGAAGTAACAAGTACTGATGAGGCTGGTAATAGTACAGGTGACTTAACATCGTTAGAACTTACTATCGATATAACTGCCCCTGTTATTCCTACGGTTAACAGTCAAGTTACTAATGATACTACACCTGTTCTTACAGGTACGGCGGAAGCTAACTCTACGATTACTGTAGTTGTAGGTGGTGCAACATATACTACTACTGCGGATGCTTCAGGAAACTGGACTATTGATACTGAAACGGCTACTCCTGATAGCGGAACTTTTAATCCTAATGTTAATGGTACTAATGAAGTTTTAGTTACTAGTACTGATCAGGCTGGTAATAGCACTAATGATGCTACTACTCTAGAACTGAC
>NZ_FPIY01000009.1 GCF_900119145.1 Cellulophaga fucicola
GTGACTGCTGGTGCTGATGGTGGTGCTTTTTATGATGATGCAACACTACAAACTAATATTGCTAACAATACAACTGCAATTACAGCTGAAACTACAAGGGCTACAGCAGCAGAAAATGCTATTCAGGCTGATGTTGATGCGAATGAAACGGCAGCAACTAACGCTATTAATGCAGTACAAACAGATGTTGATACAAACGAAGCTGATGCCGATGCTGCTATTGCTGCGGCAAACACGGCAATCGCTTTAAAAGAAGATGCTGCTAACAAATCGACTAACGTTGCACTCGGAACTTCAGATGTTGACTTCCCTACTCAAAATGCAGTAAAAACATATGTAGATGCACAAGTTGCTGGATCTACGCAAGTAATTGTAAGTACTGATGCAGACAACGATGTTACTGCTGGTGCTGATGGTGGTGCTTTTTACGATGATGCCGCTTTACAAACTAACATTGCTAATAACACAACTGCTATCACTGCAGAAACAGCAAGAGCTACAGCTGCAGAAAACGCTATTCAAGCTGATGTTGATGCTAATGAAACAGCAGCAACTAATGCTATAAATGCAGTACAAACAGATGTAGACACAAACGAAGCTGATGCAGATGCTGCTATCGCTTTAAAAGAAGATGCTACTAATAAATCAACTAACGTTGCACTTGGAACTTCAGATGATGCATTCCCAACACAAAATGCAGTTAAAACTTATGTAGATGCGCAAGTTGCTGGATCTACACAAGTAATTGTAAGTACTGATGCAGACAACGATGTAACTGCTGGTGCTGATGGTGGTGCTTTTTATGATGATGCCGCCTTACAAACTAACATTGCTAATAACACAACTGCAATTACAGCAGAAACAACAAGAGCTACAGCTGCAGAAAATGCTATTCAGGCTGATGTTGATGCTAATGAAACAGCAGCAACTAATGCTATAAATGCAGTACAAACAGATGTAGACACAAACGAAGCTGATGCAGATGCTGCTATCGCTTTAAAAGAAGATGCTACTAATAAATCAACTAACGTTGCACTTGGAACTTCAGATGATGCATTCCCAACACAAAATGCAGTTAAAACTTATGTAGATGCGCAAGTTGCTGGATCTACACAAGTAATTGTAAGTACTGATGCAGACAACGATGTGACTGCTGGTGCTGATGGTGGTGCTTTTTATGATGATGCTGCACTACAAACAAATATTGCGAACAATACAACTGCTATCACCGCAGAAACTACAAGAGCTACGGCTGCAGAAAATGCTATTCAGGCTGATGTTGATGCTAATGAAACAACAGCAACTAATGCAATAAATACAGTACAAACAGATGTAGATACTAACGAAGCTGATGCAGATGCTGCTATTGCTGCGGCAAACACGGCAATCGCTCTAAAAGAAGATGCTGCTAATAAATCAACTAATGTTGCTTTAGGAACTTCGGATGATGCATTCCCTACTCAGAATGCAGTTAAAACTTATGTAGATACACAAGTTCTTGCTTCTGATCAAATTATAGTAAGTACTGATGTAGACAACGATGTGACTGCTGGTGCTGATGGTGGTGCTTTTTATGATGATGCCGCTTTACAAACTAATATTGCTAACAATACAACTGCAATCACCGCAGAAACTACAAGAGCTACTGCTGCAGAAAATGCTATTCAGGCTGATGTAGACGCGAATGAAACAGCAGCAACTAATGCAATAAATACAGTACAAACAGATGTAAATACTAACGAAGCTGATGCAGATGCTGCTATTGCTGCGGCAAACACGGCAATCGCTCTAAAAGAAGATGCTGCTAATAAATCAGCTAACGTTGCACTTGGAACTTCGGATGATGCATTCCCAACACAAAATGCAGTTAAAACTTATGTAGATGCGCAAGTTCTTGCTTCTGATCAAATTATTGTAAGTACTGATGCGGATAACGATGTTACTGCTGGTGCTGATGGTGGTGCTTTTTACGATGATGCCGCTTTACAAACTAACATTGCTAATAACACAACTGCTATCACCGCAGAAACTACAAGAGCTACGGCTGCAGAAAATGCTATTCAGGCTGATGTAGACGCGAATGAAACAGCAGCAACTAATGCTATAAATGCAGTACAAACAGATGTAAATACTAACGAAGCTGATGCAGATGCTGCTATTGCCTTAAAGGAAGATGCTGCTAATAAATCTGATGCTGTAGATTTAGGAGACACTACTCCTTCAGCAACGTTATTCCCTACTCAGAATGCAGTAAAGACCTATGTTGACACTCAGATTAGTGGAATTATAGGAGGTAGTGTAACTACTTTAAGTCAGAATAACACATCTGGAGTTATTAGCTATGTAAACGAATCTGCAGTTACACAAACTGCAGACGTTATATCTACAGACGCAAACAATGATGTAACACCAGGCACCGATGGTGGGGCTTTCTACAATAGTATGGTTAAAGCCATAGGAAAAGTAAATGCTTTAGGAATTGTAGTAAAAGGAACAACTGGTGTTACCGTAGTAAAACAAATAGGTCTTGGACATTACCGAGTAAACTTACCCGTAGGTACAGTTGCTGATGCAAATTACATTATTCAATTAAGTCAGCCTGGAAGAGGTGGTCTTGGTAATGATGATCCAGGAATTTCTTATAGCAATCAGACCGCAACTGGATTTGATGTTATTATGGGAGATAATGATAACGGAGGAACAGACAGAGCAAGATTTGACTCAGAATTTATGTTTGTAATCCTTGATTTATAAGAGAGCATCAACCTTTATTATTAAAATAAATTTTAACCCTTAAAACAATCAATTTATAAAAAAAACAAAAATCGAGTTACTTTTTAGTTCCCCAAGTAATTCATCAAATTAAACAAACATCTATACACTTTGTTGGTAACCAAACACAACAACCAATACCAACAACTAATATGCTGATATCTAACCAATAAAACATATTAAGAAATAAGTGTATAGTACAAAACCAAAAATTTAATGAAGATGAAAAAACAAATTTTACCACTTATGCTTTTAGCTCCTTTACTAAATTGCTTCGCCCAAATAGATGCAAATTTATTGTTAGGATTGACCTCAGCAACAACTACTGAAATGAATGCCATTACGGGATCTTTAGAGGGTTCTATTTTGTATAATTCTACAGAAAAAAGAATGTACCTCTACAATGCTAGCAATTGGGAAAAAATTCCTGATATAACTGATTTATTACCCCCTACATTTACTGAGGGCTCTATATTGTTTGCTAACACATCTGGAGCACCAGATGAAGATAATAATCAAATATTTTGGGACAGTACAAATAATAGACTAGGAATTGGAACTAATACTCCAACAAACAAAGTACAAGTTACTGGAGCTATAAGAAGTGCTGGTTTATTAAATAGTGATGGCAACCAAGGTGAACCGTCATTTAGATTTAATGGAGATACCGATACAGGTATGTACAGAACTGCTACCAACGAACTTAATTTTAGTGTAGGTAACAAGGAGGCTATTCGTATAGACAAATACAGCTCAACCAACTCCCAAGTTTTAATTAGTGAACGCCTAGGTATTGGTTTTGATTTACCTGAAGATGCAGCTTACACAGGAGTCGATGCTAACTCAACTTTAGACGTTAAAGGTTCTGTGTCAACTGCAATAGATGTTACAACAGGAGACTTAACGTTAGACGACACCCATCACACTATAATTTTAGGGGGAGCTCATAATATAACATTACCTGACGCATCTACCTGTAAAGGCAGAATATATATTATTAAAAACCCAATACTTTTTGGCCTTGGAATAACAGCAAATATAAGTACTTACAAAAGTTTATTAGGCTTAAATGTAAGCCTAATACTTAGTCAAAAAACAATTTGGTTACAAAGTGATGGAACCGATTGGCAACAAATACAATAACAATGAAACACATACTTTTCTATATCGCTTTTTGCATTTCTAGCATAATTGTATCACAAAACGTGATACAAAATACGGGTAACCTCAAAATTTTCAATAATGGACAAATGGGTTTTCATATTGATTTGGCTAACGATGGAAATTTTGACCAAAACGAAGGTTTAGCTGGTTTTTACAGCGATGATACTAGAACAATTTCGGGTGCTTTTAAACCAATTTTTAATGATGTAGAAATTGTAGTAACTAATGACTTATTTTTAGATGTTGCTATGGGGGTTACTAATAATAGTAATTTTATTTTAGGAGATGTAGTTACTCCAAGAAACCAATTAGACATCACTTTAGATTATATAAATAATGCTTTTTATAATGGCGAAAACAATTTAAATAAAGTAGATGGTTATGTATCTATAGCCAATAAACAAGATTTTATTTTTCCTGTGGGAGATATAGATAAAATTAGACCCTTGCAATTAGAGTCTGAGAGCTCTAACAATATGGCTAGCAGTGCCTATTTTTATGAGGATCCTAATTCTCCATCAACCTTTACAAATACATTTAACACAGATACCAAAGCCGATATTTTAACAGCTGTGAGCACCTATGAATTTTGGGATTTAGATGCCGACACAACCTCTAAAGTAACACTACGTTGGGATACAGATAGTACTATTGAAAACTTTGTAGATGTTATTGAAGATATAAGAATAGTTGGCTGGAATAAAGCTCTTAATATATGGGAAAACTTAGGCAATACTGCAATGGCAGGAAATTTTGATTCGGGTTATGTTACGTCTGATTCTTTTATAGCAAACGATTATGAAATTATTACTTTTGGTACAAGTTTATCTGCAGATAGCGTAAACTTTGACAATTATTTTGTTTCTCCTAATAATGATGGAGTAAACGATTTTCTTTATTTTGAATCTATTTCTTTATCTCCCGACAATAATAACTTAAAAATCTACAACAGATGGGGAAGGGTTGTATACAATAAAGAAGGATACAACAATACTTTTGGTGGCATTGCGAATGTAAAAGGTGTTGTTACTGATGGTAATGCATTGCCAGATGGCGTTTATTTTTACGTATTAAATCTAAGAGATATAAGTATAAAGCATCAAGGATATATTTATTTAGGATATCAGAATTAATAATATGTATTTTTGTTACATAGCATTGATTTTATGACAACGCACAACAACCTTGTTTTTAAACTAATTTCACCTAAAGAAACCTACCCAATAAGACACGCTATTTTAAGAGCAGGAAAACCTTTGGCTTCTTGCAAGTTTGATGGAGATGATCTTGGTACAACTTTACATATTGGAACATACCAAAATACCAATTTAGTTGGTGTTGCAACTTTGTTAAACGCAAAAAACACAGAATTAGAAGATGTTGTTTCTTATCAACTTAGAGGTATGGCTATAAGAGAAGATCAGCAAGGAAAAGGTCTAGGTAAAAAAATTATTAATTACGCTGAAACAATTTTACAGGAAAAGCACGTTTTACTATTGTGGATGAATGCTAGAGAAAGTGCAATTCCCTTTTACGAAAATTGCGGATACACTAAAAGTGGCCGCATATTTGATATACAAAAGGTAGGACCACATGTAGTTATGTTTAAAAAGTTAAAATAAGAGTTATGCAAAGAAGATCATTTATTCTAAAAAGTGGAATTATAGGTGCTGCCGCATTAACGGCGCCACATCTAATTTTTGCCCAAGATGAAGAAACAGAATATTCTGTATATGAATTAATGGGGCAAGCAGATATAGAATTATATGGCAAAGACATAAACCTTAGAAAAGAAGCTTACGAAGCTTTTAAAAAGATGAAAGTAGCTGCTTACAGTGCTGGTATAGATTTAAAAATTGTATCTAGCTACAGAAACTTTAGAAGACAAGAAGGTATTTGGGAGCGCAAGTATATAAAATATACAGACAACCAAAACCTTAAACCATTAGATGCTATAGAAAAAATAATAGAATACTCTACCATACCAGGTACAAGTAGACACCATTGGGGTACAGATATAGATATTATAGACGGATACCAAAAGACAAATGGAGATGTTTTAGTACCTAGTAAATTTGAAGAAGGAGGACCTTTTAAAGAATTAAAGAAATGGATGGATGAAAACGCCAATGATTTTGGTTTTCATTTAGTTTACACCAACGATAAAAAACGTAGAGGTTTTAAATACGAGCCTTGGCACTATAGCTACGCCCCTATTTCTAAACCTATGCTAGAGCAATTTAGAGGCAAAAACATTATGCGATTAATACAAGAACAGGAGCTTTTAGGTAGTGAACATTTTACTGCTGGCTTTTTAAGATCTTATATCGTAAATAACATTTTAGACATTAATCCAGATCTTTTATAACTCTTTTTGTATCTTGGATTTCACTAACCAAGACATAAACTATAATGAGAAGAGGTGGCAATTGGAAAATAAGAATACTTATTGGTCTAGCTATTGTTGCATTTGCATACATACAACGCTGTAGCAATAAAGAAGAAAACCCATACACAGGTAGAGTCCAAAATATTAATATGGACGCCGACCAAGAAATTGCAATTGGGCTACAAAGTTTACCACAAATAACAGAACAACATGGCGGTCTTTATCCAGATC
This sequence comes from Cellulophaga fucicola, assembly GCF_900119145.1. Taxonomy (GTDB): domain Bacteria; phylum Bacteroidota; class Bacteroidia; order Flavobacteriales; family Flavobacteriaceae; genus Cellulophaga; species Cellulophaga fucicola. The sequence goes on from NZ_FPIY01000009.1 coordinate 6,557, forward strand.
AAAGCTTACAAAACCTTGTAGACGCTGTTGGTAATAAACTAGTAAAAAATAGCGTTGCAAAAGATACTCCTTACAAATACGAATTTCATTTACTTGCAGATGAAAACACTATAAATGCATTTGCCTTACCAGGCGGACAAATATTTATTACCTATGCCCTATTCTCTAAGCTTAACGAGGCGCAATTAGCGGGTGTTTTGGGCCATGAAATTGGCCATGTAATTGGCAGACACTCAGCAGAAAGAATTGCAGATAGTAATTTTTGGCAAACCTTATCTACTGGCGCATCTGTTGGTGCAGATATGGGTGGTGTTGTAAATGGTATAGGTCAGAAAACATTACTTACTAATGGTCGTGGAGACGAATTAGAGAGTGATGAATTGGGTGTTTTATTTATGATGCAATCTGGCTACAACCCAGAAGAAATGATAGAAGTAATGAAAATCTTAAAAGCCGCTGCTGGTCCAAACAGACAACCTGAATTTCAAAGTACACACCCAGATCCAGAAAACAGAATTCAGAAAATTAAAGATGCCATAGCAAAATATAGGAAAGGCAACTAACTATTCGATGAAATGTAATTTAATCTCGTTATTTTTATTTAGTTTTGTAGCACCCCAAATCCTAACTTATTGTTTTTAACCATTATAGCTTTGAGAATACTAATTCTAAAAAAGAGACTATATGGGAAGGCTACTAGAATACAAGAAAATTTATTTAAGCGCATTTGACAATTGCAGACCAATATTTGCTGTTATTTTATTAAAAGCATATTCGTTTTTTTGCTTTGCATTAATATCTATAACTGTTTATGCATTTTTATACAGAGCATTTACTGGTTTTAGATTCTAAAAAAACATACTTTTTATTTACGAGAACATTTACAAAGTATTACGTATAAAAAAATCCCTTTGAACTTATCAAAGGGATTTTTTTTAGCTGATGATTGTTGGATGAACTCTACTTTCTTTTTTTATTCTTTCTTTTATTCTTTTTAGCTAACTTTTTTTCCTTTGCGGTTTTATCTAACAAAGCTAAAGATCCCTTTGCATTACACATTTCTGCATGCTTTACTATATCTCTCCCTTTATCACAAGTAACTCTAATATCTGCTCCATTAGCAATTAACAATTCTAAAATATCTACTTTGTTATATCGCGCAGCAAATATTGCCGGCGTCATACCATTGGATTTTTTATTTACGTCTTCGCCAAACTCAATTAGCTTACGAACTGTTTCTATATCGCCCTTCATAATAGCCATACAAAAAGGATTAACTTCTAATACCACACTTTCTGTTATACTAAAACTAGGTACTGTTGTGTTTACCTCTGCCTTTACTACTGTTGTTGCCACTAATAAAGCAGCTGTCGCAACTAAAATTGATTTTTTCATGATGATTGTTGTTTTTTGATTTAATTGATGAATTGTATTCTATAGTTAAAGACGCCCCTGGTTACATTATGTTTCAACAAATATTGATTATAACATAATTTTAACATTGCTTTTTGTTAACGATATCGTTTTAGTTAAAACCAATAGTTAATGCATTCTTAAAAATTAAAAAAAGAAACGTAGATACCTTAAAAACTTAATAAATGGTGCTATTTTTGAGTAGCAAAAAATTTAAAGATGAACAAAAAAGTTATTTTAATGATTTTAGATGGTTGGGGTAAATCTCCAGATCCTAAAATCTCGGCTATAGAAAATGCAAACACTCCGTTTATAGATTCTTTATATACCAAATACTCTAATGCCAACTTATTAACAGATGGTATGAATGTTGGTTTACCTGAAGGTCAAATGGGAAACAGCGAAGTTGGACATATGAACCTTGGTGCTGGCCGTATTGTTTATCAGGATTTAGCTAAAATTAATTTAGCTGTAAAAGAGAACACTTTAAAAGATGAAAAAGCAATACAAGATGCTTTTAAATATGCTAAAGAAAATAACAAATCTGTTCACTTTTTAGGCTTACTTAGTAATGGTGGTGTGCACTCGCATACTTCTCATTTAAAAGGATTAATAGAAGCTGCAGAAAATTATGGAATAGAGAAATCTTACATACACGCCTTTACAGATGGTAGAGATGTAGATCCAAAAAGTGGAAAAGGTTATATTAAAGATATTACTGCTTTTTGTGAAGATAAAAATACCAAATTAGCAAGTGTAATTGGTAGATACTACGCAATGGATCGCGATACCCGATGGGAACGTGTTAAACTAGCTTACGATTTATTAGTGAATAATACAGGAACAAAAACTAGCAATGTAGAGCAAGCCATACAAGATAGTTACGATAATGACATTACAGATGAATTTGTAAAACCATTAGTTGCTACCGATGAGAATGGCACACCGGTTGCTAAAATACAAGAAGATGATGTAGTTATATTTTTTAACTTTAGAACAGACAGAGGAAGAGAGCTTACACAAATGCTGAGTCAGGAAATGTTTCACGAATACAATACACATCCGTTAGCATTATACTACGTTACAATGACAAATTACAATGAGTCTTTTAAAAACGTACATGTAATTTATGACAAAGCAAATATTGAAGAAACATTAGGTGAGGTACTGTCTAAGGCAGGAAAAAAACAAATTCGTATTGCTGAAACTGAAAAATACCCACACGTAACATTTTTCTTTAATGGCGGTAGAGAAGTTCCTTTTGATGGTGAACAACGTATTTTATGTCCGTCTCCAAAAGTAGCTACATACGATTTACAACCAGAAATGAGTGCTTATGAAATTCGTGATGCAATTATTCCTGAATTAGAAAAAGGAGAAGCAGATTTTGTTTGTTTAAACTTTGCTAACCCAGATATGGTTGGCCACACAGGAGATATGCAAGCGGCAATAAAAGCCTGCGAAACTGTAGACAGCTGTGCTTCATCTGTTATTACAGCTGGTTTAGCTAACGGTTATACTACAATTGTTATAGCAGATCATGGAAATTGCGAAACTATGGTAAACCCTGACGGAAGTCCTAACACAGCACACACAACAAACCCTGTACCTTTAATTTTAGTAGACAAAGAATTAAAACATATAGAAGATGGAGTTTTAGGAGATATAGCGCCAACAATTTTAAAATTAATAGGAGTAGAACAACCTAAATTAATGACGCAAAAATCTTTAGTTTAAGAATTATACTGAATTTGTAAGATTATTATACCTTTGCAAACTATGGTAAAAATTAAAACACCTGAAGAAATTGAAATTATGCGCGAAAGTGCATTAATCGTTTCAAAAACACTTGGCCTAATTGCTAAAGAAATTAAGCCTGGTGTTACCACATTGCAGTTAGATAAAATTGCTGAAGAATTCATAAGAGATAATGCTGGTATCCCTGGATTTTTAGGATTATACGATTTCCCTAATACATTATGTATGAGCCCTAACCAACAGGTTGTACACGGCATACCGAACAATAAACCATTAGAAAACGGAGAAATTATCTCTGTAGATTGTGGTGTTCTAAAGAATGGCTATTACGGTGACCACGCCTATACTTTTGAAGTAGGTGAAGTAGCACCAGAAACAAAAAAATTACTAGATATAACCAAACAGTCTCTATACGTTGGTATTAGAGAATTTAAAGCTGGCAACCGAGTTGGCGATGTTGGTTTTGCTATACAACAGTTTTGTGAAGCAGAAGGTTATGGTGTAGTACGTGAGTTAGTTGGTCATGGATTAGGTAAAAAAATGCACGAAGGTCCAGAAATGCCTAACTACGGAAAACGTGGTAGAGGTAAAAAGTTTGTAGAAGGTATGGTAGTTGCCATAGAACCTATGATTAATTTAGGGACTAGAAAAATAGTGCAACATAGTGATGGTTGGACAATTACAACTTTAGACAACAAACCAAGTGCACATTTTGAGCATGACGTAGCAATTGTAAATGGTAAACCACAATTATTATCTACTTTTGATTATATTTATGAAGCTTTAGGCATAAAGAGTAATGAAGAAGATGAGTTTAGAGCTGCAAGCAACTAAATACATTATATATGAATTGCAAAACCTGCAATACTAGCATTACAGACACACATAAATATTGCTCTAATTGTGGAGCAAAAATAGTTTTAGACAGAATATCATTAAAAGGCGCATGGCGAGAGTTCATTGGGCCTTTTTTTAGTTGGGATAATAACTTCTGGAAAACCTTCTTTAACTTATTTACAAAACCTAAAGATGTTTTAGAAGCCTACATTAGTGGTGCGCGTAAAAAATATTTTCAACCATTTTCATATTTGGTAGTTTACGCCACTATAGCCTTAATTATTAATAAAATTTTTCCTAGTGTCGAGGCCACTGATTTCTCTGATGGTTTTAAGTACGGAACGGGAGATTCCAACTCTAAAGAAGTATTAAAAAACTTCAATTTAATTTATCAGTTTTACACTAATTATTATAATCTAATTATAATATCTAGCATTCCTGCTTATAGTTTACTTACATATTTAACATTTAAAAAAAGAGACCACAACTACTCTGAACACCTTGTATTTAATGCTTACATACAGGCTAATTTAGGATATGCTCTAATTGTTATGCAACTTATCTTTTTTAATCTTTTAGAACTTTCAAAAGGGTTAATATCAAGTGCTTTTATACTTATATCTACTGTTTATGCATTATACGTTTTTATAAGATTATATCAACTTACTTTTAAACAAACTCTCTATGCTTTTTTTAGATACATGGGCTACATTATACTTGCATTTATCATTTTAATGATTTTAAGTATTGGTGTTGGTATTTTATATGCAATAGCATATAAAAACTAGCTAAAACATACTTTTAAAGTATATTTACGTTTTAATAGTTGCAATACAAACACGCAACAAGCATTTATTGCCTAAATACATTTATGAAAAAGCTTTTTAAGACCATTTTAAACACCATACCTAGACCATTATTAATAAAACTAAGTTATGTGTCGCGCCCTATACTAACATTTTTTATGCGTGGTAATACCTACGTAGATCCAATAGATGGTAAGGGTTTTAAAAAGTTTTTACCTTATGGATATGAAAAACAAAGAGACAATGTATTATCACCATCTACACTATCTTTAGAACGCCATAGACTTCTTTGGCTCTATTTACAGAACGAAACTGACTTTTTCTCTGCAGAGCTTAAGGTTTTACATTTTGCTCCAGAACAAGCGTTTTATAAGCGTTTTAGAAAAATGAAGAATTTAGAATACACTACTACAGATTTAGAATCTCCGTTAGCAGATGTAAAAGCAGATATTTGCAACTTGCCTTTTAAAGACAATATGTACGATGTTATTTTTTGCAATCACGTTTTAGAACACATTCCCGATGATACTAAAGCTATGCAAGAAATGTATAGAATATTAAAACCTGGCGGATGGGGAGTTTTCCAAATTCCGCAAGAATTAGATAGAGAAACTACTTTTGAAGACAATACAATAACAGACCGAAAAGAACGCGCTCGCATTTTTGGACAATACGATCATGTTCGTATTTACGGTAGAGACTATTTTAATAAATTAAGAAGTATTGGCTTTACAGTACAAGAAGTAGATTATACCTCTACTTTACAAAAAGAAGACGTAAAAAAATATTGTTTAGCTAAAGGAGAAATAATACCTGTTGTAAAAAAGTAATTCTACTTTAGTATTAGCTTTTTAAAGCCGTCTGTAATATAATCTTTAGCTTCACCATTAGCATCTAAATACACAATATAAGCCTCTAGCGAACTATCATTTTCTATAACTTTCTTAGAATCTTCTAAGTCCATTGCCATAAAAGATGTAGCGTAACCATCTGCTTTAGCACAGTTATCTGTAATAATAGTTGCTGCTAAAACTTTTGCATTTTTTGTATATCCTGTTTTTGGGTCTAAAGTATGTACGTATTTCTCTTTTGTAACAGGATCTACTCTAAAGTGCCTGTAATTACCAGAAGAAGCCATTGCTACATCTTTTAATTCTACAGCATCTTTGTATTGCGTTCTATCTTCAATTAAAGGATCATTAATACCAACAACCCATTTTTTATGCTTACTAAGGTTTTCACCTTTTGCATAGATTTCTCCTCCTACTTCAACTAAGTAATCTGTAATTCCTTTTTTCTCTAGCATAACTGCTAGTCTATCTATAGAGTACCCTTTTGCAATTGCATTAAAGTCAAAAAAAATACTAGGCTTAGTTTTCTTTATTGTACCCGCATTGGTTAGCTCAACTTTACCAAAGCCTACATATTCTAACAAGCTATCTACTTTAGAACTATCTAGCTCAATCTGTTCTCCAGGACCAAAACCCCAAGCATTAACCAAAGTACCTACAGTAGGATCAAAATAACCATCTGTTTTTACGTTAATCTCTTTAGATAAATTAAAGACATCTTTAAACATATGATCTACTTGAAGAATAGAGTCTCCTTTATTTATTTTAGATATATCTGATGTTGGTATATATGTAGACATAGAACTATTTATAACCTTAAACACAGAATCTATCTCTTCTTGGTAATCTACTTTTTTATTAGAAAAATAAATAATACTGTAAGATGTACCTAATGCAGGACCATTATTTCTATTTTCGACAATACCAGAGCCTTCATTATTTTTACAAGAAACAACTGTAAAAAACACTAATACAAAGGCTAAAAAGGGTATTCTAAATTTTAATAAGTCCGTCATAATCTACTATATATTCTTCATTTAAATACACTGGTAAGTTTGGATCTACAGCATTAGTTAATCTAACACCCGCATAATATGCAGTAGCCTCAATTTTTTCAGCATGCTCTTTCATTTTATCCATAAAAGCAACATCATAAGCATTAGGGTTACGCGGATGAGCCACAGCCCTAACCACAATAAAATGTAATACTTTATCTTTTAAACATACAAATTGTGGGTTTCTTTTAGGTTTACTATTAACACCCATAAACTCGTAACCGTTAGCCTCTAAATGCTTCCCTACAATATTCATTGCTAAGTTATGCAATTCTTGCTCTGTTAGTGGTTTTCCCATAGCACAAAATTAAAACAAAAAAAGAGACTGCCCCAATAAAGAAGCAATCTCTTTCTAACTAAATTAAATTCTAAGTTCTAAATTTTTATAGACTTTTTATATATTTTACAGCAGCATGTGCATTAGCTATCTTAGCATATTTTAACGCTGTAGCTCCTATTTTAGATTTTGCCTTAACATCTGCTCCATTAGCAATTAAAAGCTTCATAAACTCTACCTTATTATACCTAGCAGCATACATTAAAGGCGTCATACCCATTGTTCCTGATTTCTGATTAATATCTGACCCAAATTCTAAAAATTTCTGAGTCATATCAAAATTCCCTTTTACAACAGCAATACTTAAAGGTGATAAATTCTTAATTGTTGTTTTTTCAATTTTTAAATCTTTTTTTAATCCTGGCTTATCTGGACCTGTACTTGCAGATACACTTGTTGCTAATAAACTAAATACGATTCCGAATGCGATGATTGATTTTTTCATAATAATTGTTTTTTGATGTGATGATTGTTTTTGTTTACGTTTTTTGTTTTGTTGTTTTTACACTACACTTATATAGACGATGAAAAATTTATTTTGTTTCACGTTTTTTTCATTATAACTTTTATTTAACATTGATTAAGGGTTACTTAAAAGCTAATTAACGTTCTAGAAACAAGTTGTTATTACCTATTACAAAGTGTTTAAAAAAGCCACTGCTTCTGATGCGTTAGACAATTTTGCATATCCTAAAGCATTGTATCCAATTTTAGATGTTACCGTAGTATCTGCTCCATTTTCTATTAGCAACTTTAAAAGTTTAACATTATTATATCTAGCAGCATACATTAAAGGTGTCATACCTGTGGCAACAGATTTCTCATTACTATCTGCTCCATATTTTAAGAAGTTGAATGTTGTAACATAATCACCTTTTGCTACAGCGATACTTAAAGGCGATACATTTTTAATTGAAGTTGTTACTACTTTTAAAGTTTCAGGGTTATTGTTTGATGCTACAGTTGTACCTACTACACTAACTAAAAGACTAAATGCGATGATTGATTTTTTCATGATTGATGATTTTAAATGATTATTATTTTTTGATTACACTGTAAAGGTAGAACAGCAATAGAGTAAACAAAACAGTTTTATGACCAATGGTAGATAGTTAGTATCGAACGGTGAAAAAGCAAGACATGAAATGAAAATGCGCATAAGAAAAGCACACAAGAAAACTATTGTGTACAAAAAAAGCCGATACAAATGCATCGGCTTTTTATTTTATAAGTATTTGGATTATCCTCCAAAGTCATCAAATCTAATGTGTTCATCTGGTATACCAAAATCTTCACCCATTTTTTGTACAGCTTTGTTCATTAATGGTGGCCCACAGAAATACAATTCTATATCTTCTGGAGACTCATGAAGACTTAAGTAGTTATCTATTACACAATTGTGAATAAAACCTACAAAACCATCTCCAGGTGCATCTATATTCTCTTTTACTTTCCAATTATCCTCTGGTAAAGGCTCAGAAAGTGCCAAGTAGAACTTAAAGTTAGGAAATTCTCTTTCTAATTCATAGAAGTGCTCTAAGTAGAACAACTCACGCTTAGAACGTCCACCATACCAGTAAGTTACTTTTCTACCAGTTTTTAATGTTTTGAATAGGTGATACAAGTGAGAACGCATTGGCGCCATACCTGCTCCACCACCTACGTAAAGCATTTCAGATTCAGACTCATTAATAAAGAACTCACCATAAGGCCCAGAAATAACTACTTTATCTCCTGGTTTTTGAGCAAATATGTAAGATGATGCAACACCAGGGTTAACATCCATCCACCCATTTTTAGCTCTATCCCATGGCGGCGTAGCAATACGCACGTTAAGCATAATTTCACGTCCTTCTGCAGGGAAAGAAGCCATTGAATAAGCTCTCTCTACAGTTTCTTCATTCTTCATTGTTAATGGCCATAAATTAAATTTATCCCATTCTGCCTGAAACTTATCTGGAGTTTCATGTTCTTCTGGGTGAGCCGTAATATCTATATCAGAATACTTAATTTCACATTCAGGAATTTCAATCTGAATATAACCACCTGCTTTATATCCCATATCTTCAGGAATTTCTACTACGAATTCCTTGATAAAAGAAGCAACATTGTAGTTACGAACTACAGTACCGTCCCATTTTTTAATACCAAATACTTCTTCAGGAATGGTAATTTCCATATCCTGTTTTACTTTTACCTGGCAAGCTAAACGAGCTCCGTGGTTTAATTCTTTTTTAGAAAAGTGAGGTGTTTCTGTTGGCAAAGCATCTCCACCACCAGATAATACGTGACACTCGCACTGAATACAAGTACCACCACCACCACATGCAGATGGCAAAAATATTTTTTGGTTACCTAAAGTTGTAAGTAAAGAACTTCCAGAACCCACTTCTACTTTTTTCTCTCCGTTAATGGTAATAGTAACAGGTCCAGAAGGAGATAATTTTTCTTTTGTAAAAAGTAAAAGAGCAACTAATACTAACAATAACACCATAAAAGCAATTACTGTTATAACAATTGTACCTATTGTAGTTGTAGCTAAAATCATTCTTATTTGTTTAAAGCGTTATTGTAAGAAACTGAATTTTCATCAACTTCATTTTTAACTTTTTTATCTTCTAATTTCTGTGCAGTTTCTGTTGCTTCTTTTTTAGGAGCTTCATCACCACCAGTTAACATACCACCAAAGCTCATAAAGCCAATAGCCATAAGACCCGTGATAATAAATGTTATACCTAAGCCTCTTAAAGGTGCTGGCACATTAGAATATCTAATTTTTTCACGAATTGCAGCAATTGCTACAATTGCTAAAAACCAACCAATACCAGAACTTATACCGTAATTAAACGCTAAACCAAAAGTTTGTATATCTCTAGATTGCATAAATAAAGAACCACCTAAAATAGCACAGTTAACTGCAATTAATGGTAAAAATATACCAAGTGAGTTATATAAAGAAGGTGAAAATTTCTCTACTACTATCTCTACTAATTGTACCATTGTTGCAATAGTAGCAATAAATAAGATAAATGATAAAAAACTTAAATTGTAATCTGCATACTCTGGTCCTAACCAAGCTAAAGCACCGTCTCTTAACAAGTACTGATCTAACAACCAGTTCATAGGCACAGTTACTGCAAGTACAAATATTACTGCAGCACCAAGACCTACAGCCGTGGTTACTTTTTTAGATACCGCCAAATAGGAACACATTCCTAAAAAGGTAGCAAATACCATATTGTCTATGAATATGGATTTAAAGAATAATTCTACATGCTCTAACATAACATTGTTCTTTTATATAACTAGTTCTAGTTTTCTTCTATTAATGCTTTATTTCTTGAACGTTGTATCCAGATAATGATACCAACTACAATTAATGCCATTGGTGACAATAACATAAATCCATTGTTCTCATACCCTATGGCATACAACCCTGTCTTTTCTATAGGATCTCCTAATACTTTAAATCCTAATAAAGTACCAGAACCTAAAAGCTCTCTAAAGAACCCAACAATAATTAAGATTAAACCATATCCTAATGAGTTACCTATACCATCTAAGAAAGATCTCCAAGGTCCGTTTGCCAAAGCAAAAGCCTCAAAACGCCCCATAATGATACAGTTTGTTATAATTAACCCAACAAATACAGAAAGGGTTTTACTTAACTCATAAGCAAATGCTTTAAGCACTTGATCTACTATAATTACTAAGGCAGCTACTACTACCAATTGCACTATAATTCTAATTTTAGAAGGAATAATGTTTCTCATTAAAGAGATAACAACGTTACCCATTCCTAATACAAACATTACTGAAACCGCCATTACTATAGACGCTTTTAACTCTGCTGTAATTGCCAATGCAGAACATATACCTAATACTTGTATCGTAATTGGGTTGTTATCTGCTAATGGATCTAATATTAGATTTGCATCTTTTTTAGAAAGTAATCCCATTTTTTATTTTTTAGCTATAGTTTCTAAATAATCTTGATAAAGTTTAACGCTCTCTTTTATCATAGCTGTTACACCATTACCTGTAATGGTAGCACCCGCTAAAGCATCAACTTTATTATCATCTTTTCTTTCATTTATTGGGTCATTGTTACCTTTTGCAACAGTAATTCCAACAAAATTATCGCCACTTAAAATAGACTCTCCTTTAAAATCGTCCATAAAATAACGTTGCTTAATATTTGCTCCTAGACCAGGTGTTTCTCCTTTATGATCAAAAAATACACCTTGTACTTTTAAATCTTCGCCTACAGCAACAAAGCCCCAAATAGCATCCCAAAGACCTTTACCTCTCATTGGTATGATATAAGATTTTTTACCATCTTTTTCTCCAATAAATAAAGGCAACTTTCTTGTTTCGCCATTCTTAGCTGCAGTTTCTTGCTTTTTTAAATCTATTAAGTAAGCTTCGTCATTTGGTGTAACCTTACCATTTTCTATAACTATTTGCTCCTTAATATATTTTTTAAATTCAGCCTCTACTTTATCTGTAGGAACAAAGTTTATACTTCCTTCATCTACATTTTCATCAACACCCATTGCATACAAGATGTTCTGTTGCTTTTCAAACTTCTCGTTCATCTTAATTTTACTACTTAAACTAGAAGCAGTAAATGCCAAGACAGAACCTACAACAACAACCATAATGGCTGCAAAAAGTACGGTGTAACTATTTTTATCTGTATTAATTGCCATAACTATTTTTTTAGTGCTATTAAGCTGTAGCTTTTTTTGATCTCTTTAAACGTCTCTTAACGTTAGCCTGTACTACATAATGATCTATAGTTGGCGCAAAAACGTTCATTAACAATATTGCTAAGAATACACCTTCTGGATATGCAGGGTTAAATACTCTAATTAAAACAGAGATAAACCCAATAAAGAAACCGTAATACCATTTTCCTTTATTTGTCTGCGAACCTGTAACAGGGTCAGTAGCCATATAAACAATACCAAAAGCTAAACCACCAACAAGTAAATGTTGCCAGAACTCAAAGCTCATTAATCCATAAAACTTACTTCCTTCACTAATCCAATCTGCGCTAACAACGCCATTAAAAATTAGCCCCATTGTTAAAGCACCAATAACAGCACTTAACATAATTCTCCAGCTAGCTATTTTTGTAAATATTAAAAACAACCCTCCTAAAAGAATTAAAAATGTAGAAGTTTCACCTACAGAACCAGGTATAAAACCAAAGAACATATCTGAAATTGAGTATGATGCATCTGTATTCTGTGCTAACTGCCCTAAGATAGTTTCACCAGAAATAGCATCTGCAGTACCAGCTCTTTCTACAGCCTCATGTACCCAAACTTTATCACCACTCATCCAAGTAGGATAAGCAAAGAATAAGAATGCTCTAATTGTTAGTGCTGGGTTTAAGATATTCATCCCTGTACCACCAAAAACTTCTTTACCTATTACGACACCAAAAATAACTGCTATAGCTAGCATCCATAATGGCGTATCTATTGGTACAATTAACGGCACTAACATACCTGTTACCAAGTAACCTTCTTCTACCTCGTGACCTTTTATAACTGCAAAAACGAATTCTACAGCTAAACCAATTACATAAGATACTATTACCAATGGCAATACAGTAGTAACACCAATTAAGAAGTTATCCCAAGTAAGAAAATCGTTTAGTAATGAAAAGTCTGCAGGAAAACCATTAATTGCAGAATAGTGTTGGTAACCAGCATTAAACATTCCAAATAATAAAACTGGAACCAATGCCATTATTACCGTATTCATTGTACGCTTTAAATCATCTGCTGCTCGTACGTGAGACCCAGAGTGCGTAGTTTCATTAGGCAAGTACAAAAACGTATGGATTGCATTAAATGCAGGTGCCATTTTTTTGCCTTTATACTTTTCCTTTAAATTGTGTAATGTATTTTTAAGACCCATCTTTTATCCTATTTCTTTTTGTAATAAGTCCAACCCTTCTCTAATAATTTGCTGATGTGGTTGTTTAGATATACAGATAAACTCTGTTAAAGCAAAATCTTCAGGAGCAACCTCGTATAAACCAAGTTGTTCCATTTCATCTAAATCCTTAATCATACAAGCTTTTAGCAATTGCATTGGATAAATATCTAGTGGAAAAACTTTTTCATAAGCACCAGTTACCACAAATGCTCTATGTTCTCCGTTAGTATTGGTTGTTAAATCGTATTTTTTATTAGGACTTAACCAAGAGAAAGTCATTGCTCTAGTTGAAGATATCTTATTAAAAACTGGCTTATTCCATCCAAATAATTCATAATCATCTCCTTCAGGAATAACAGAAACTGTATTATTATAGAATCCTAAATAGCCTTCAGGACTAGTTTTAGAACCCGTTAACACATCTCCATTAATAACTCTAAAGTTCTCTATAGAAACACCACTGCCATATAAGAAAGTAGATATCTCTGCACCAATAGTAGTTGTATAGTATTTTGGAGATTTAACAGCAGAACCAGCTAAAGCTATTGTTCTTTGCGCGTTAAACTTACCAGTTAACAACAACTCCCCTATTATTACAAGGTCTTGTGCATTAACAGTCCAAACCACTTCCCCTTTATTAACAGGATCTATCTTGTTTATTTGTGTACCAACCAAACCTGCTGGGTGTGGCCCGGCAACTTTATGTTCTGTAACACCAGACAAACCAGATAATGGAGAGTTACTACCACCTACAGACACGTGCACGTTTCCAGAAGTTAAAGTTGCTAAAGCCGTTACAGCCGCTTGCAATTCTTTCTCCTTTCCTTTTAACACGTAATCCAAATCTGCTGCCAATGGCGCTGTTGTATATCCAGAAATAAAGATAGCCTTTGGAGCTACTTCAGGATTTGCAACAACATCATACGGTCTTTGTTTTATAAAAGACCAACAACCAGATAACAACAACTGCGACTTAACGTCTTCTGCAGTTGCGCTTGCTAGGTTTAGCGTACTGTGTTCTACTACTTCACCACTCTTATTAGCACTAATTTTTAGCGTTAATATCTTTCTTCTTGCTCCTCTTACAATTTCCACAAGTTCACCGGCCACAGGAGAAACAAACTTCATTTCTTCTACGTCTTTGTTGTAAAACAAAGGCTCACCTGCCTTAACAGACGCCCCTTCTTTTACCAACATTTTTGGCATTATACCGTGAAAATCATTAAGATTTATTGCATAAACATTGCTTAAAACCGCTTTAGAAGTAGTTTGCTCAGCGGCACCGACTAGGTTGATATTTAAGCCTTTTTTTATTCGAATGTCTTTAGACATATTATTGCAGACCTTAGGTTAACAAAATTTCGTGCAAATTTAAAGTTTTAAGGGGAAACTTCCTTGTTAAATCAACTAAGATGTTTTTATTTATATTAATTCTAAATAAATAGAATTGCAATTTTAACAACCTAATTTTAGGCACAACTTTTGCTTATATTTGCGTAAGAATTATACAAAATGAAACAATACACCCTTATACTATCTTTATTAATGGCCTTTTGGGGCGCTAAAGCACAAGTTGCAGTAGAAAAAGACGCGCCAGAAAACATTAAATCGATAGTTTTTAAAGGAACAACTGAGGATCAATTTCCTATAATTTTATCAGGAGACCGAATTACTTTAGAATTTGATGATCTTAACGCATCTGAAGAAGATTACTATTACAAAGTTACTTACTACAATTACGACTGGACACCTTCTACCCTACTAAAGTCTCAGTATTTAAAGGGATTAGACAATCTTAGAATTACAAATTACGAGAATAGCTATAATACACTACAAGCATACTCCAACTACCAACTACAGCTACCAAATAACAATGTTAGCTTTAAAGTTAGCGGTAATTATATGCTAGAGGTTTATAATGAATATGATGAGCTTCAGTTTTCTAGACGCTTTCTTATATACCAAAACGCAGTATCAGTTGGCGTATCAACAAAAAGAACAAGGGAGTTTGAGTTTCTAAATGAAAAACAAGCCGTACAAATAGCCATAAACGCAGGTGATTTTAGACTTATCAACCCAAAAAACGAAGTAAAAGTTGCTATTATACAGAATTACTACTGGCCTTCTGCCATTACAAATCTTAAACCACAATACACAATTGGCAAAGAATTACTATATAAATATGATAAAGAAGCTAGCTTTTTTGGCGGCAACGAATTTCTAAATTTTACCACAAAAGATTTACGCGCAACTAGCACTGCAATTGCCAGAGTAGAACTGCAAGATATTTACAACCACTATCTTTACGGAGACCTACACAGAGCAAACGAACCTTACACTTATTTTCCCGACATTAATGGTGACTTTGTAGTTACCACACAGCAAGGGGAAGATGCATCTAGAGAGTCAGAATACACAAACATACATTTTAAATTAGAGTACACAGATGCTATAGGCTTAGATGATGTTTATGTTTTTGGAAAGTTTAACAATTATGCGTTAAGCGATGAAAATAAAATGACCTACAATGAAAAAACTGGCTATTTAGAAGCTAGTATAAAAATAAAACAAGGCTTTTATAATTACAAATACGTAATAAAAACGGATACTGGAGAAGTAAAAGAAAACGTTATTGGCGGTAATTTTCACTTTACAGAAAACAATTACTTAGTTCTGGTTTACTACAGAAACTTTGGAGATCAACATGATAGTTTAATTGGAGTTGGTTCTGGAAACTCTAGAAACATAACCAACTAAAAGCAACTATTTAAGCAGACTAAATTGTTCTTTTACCGAATATATACCTCAACACAAACATTTTTAAATATTACTTTTTATATTTGTATGTAGCCAATGTGTCTCGCTATAAAATAGTTACACATATCTACAGAAAAAATAAGAACCTATATTACCTTGTAATTAACCTCTAATTTTTTCGACTTAATACTGTATATAAGTATTATACTTTTTTAAAAATTAAAACGTATGACTACACAAGTTACTAAGGGGATAAAAGTATCTGTAAGCACTAATTTTGAAGGTACTTTTTTTAAGAACTACAAGATGCACTATGCTTTTGGCTACACTATAACTATAGAAAACCTTAGTAAAGAGTCTGTACAGTTAACTTCTAGACATTGGGAAATCTTTGATTCTCTTAATGATTTAGAAATTATGGATGGCGAAGGTGTTGTTGGCAAAAAACCAGTTTTAAACCCAGGACAATCTCATACATACAATTCTGGTTGCTTATTAACATCGCCAATTGGAGCTATGCGCGGACACTATAATATGGTGGGTTTTAACGAGAATAAAAAGTTTAGAGTACAAATACCCACATTTAAATTTAGTGCTCCTTTTGCCTTAAACTAAAAAAGCAACCTACTAACACCCAATTTGTTTTAATAACGATTTTGATTTTAGTACATTTGTTACGATATTAAACTTATAAAAACGTAGCACAATGGGTAAAGGATTTTTTCAAGTTCCAACCGCTTTTAACGAACCAATAAAAAGCTATGCTCCAGGATCTCCTGAGCGCGAAGCAGTATTAGAGCAATACAAAGCTTACTACAATTCAACAGTAGACGTTCCTTTATATATTGGAAGCGAAGAGATAAAAACAGGTAACACAAAGCCTATGTCTCCTCCGCATGACCATAAACACATAGTAGGACACTACCATTTAGCAGAAAAAAAACACGTTACTAAGGCTATAGAAAACGCTCTTGAATCTAGAGAAGCTTGGGCTAATTTAGCTTGGGAACAACGTGCAGCTATTTTCCTAAAAGCTGCAGAATTAATCGCTGGTCCTTACAGAGCAAAGATAAATGCGGCAACTATGATGGCGCAATCTAAAACTATACACCAAGCAGAAATTGATGCTGCTTGTGAACTTATAGATTTTTTACGTTTTAACGTAGAATATATGACTCAGATTTACGCTGAGCAACCAGATTCTGCTGAAGGGATCTGGAACAGAGTAGAGTACCGTCCTTTAGAAGGTTTTGTTTACGCAATTACTCCTTTTAACTTTACTGCTATTGCTGGTAACTTACCTGCAAGTGCAGCAATGATGGGTAATGTTGTACTTTGGAAACCAAGTGATAGTCAGATTTTCTCTGCTAAAGTAATTATAGACATATTTAAAGAAGCTGGTGTACCAGATGGCGTTATTAATGTTGTTTACGGTGACCCAGTTATGGTAACAGAAACGGCATTAGCTAGCCCAGATTTTGCTGGATTACACTTTACAGGTTCTACTTATGTTTTTAAAGAACTTTGGAAACAAATAGGCAACAACATACACAATTACAAAACATACCCTAAAATAGTTGGTGAAACTGGTGGTAAAGATTTTATTTTAGCACACAAAACAGCTAACCCTGCACAAGTAGCTACAGCTATTGTACGTGGTGCTTTTGAGTTCCAGGGACAAAAATGTAGTGCTGCATCTAGAGTATACTTACCTAAATCTACTGCTACAGAAACTTTAGATTTAGTAAAAAGAGATTTAGCTAGTATTAACAAGCCAGGGTCTCCTGAAGATATGAGTAACTTTGTTACTGCTGTTATTCATGAAGGATCTTTTGACAAATTAGCAAAGTACATAGACGGAGCTAAAGCAGATAAAGATGCTGAAATTTTTGCTGGTGGTAATTATGATAAATCTAAAGGTTATTTTATAGAGCCTACAGTTATTGTAACTACAAATCCTAAGTACACGACTATGGAAACTGAGCTTTTTGGCCCTGTAGTTACGATATATGTATATGACGATAAAGATTGGAAAGAAACGCTTAAACTAGTAGATGCTACATCTGAGTATGCATTAACTGGAGCTGTTTTATCTGGTGACCGTTATGCAATAGAAGAAGCTACACAAGCATTACAAAACTGTGCTGGTAATTTCTACATTAACGACAAACCAACCGGAGCAGTTGTTGGTCAGCAACCATTTGGCGGCGCTAGATCTTCTGGAACTAACGACAAAGCTGGTTCTGCACAAAACTTACTACGTTGGGTTTCTCCAAGATTAATAAAAGAAACTTTTGTTACACCAACAGATTATAGATATCCTTTTTTAGGATAAACTATAATTACAGATAATTTAAAAAGCCAAAATCTTAGATTTAACTCTAAAGATTTTGGCTTTTTTATGTTTAAAACTTACCCCAAAAGGTTAAAAATTGTTTTTTTTACAATTTTAATGTAAATTTAACGTTAAGTAAATGTAAACAGATTGTTTGTTTATTGTAAAATTTAAAAACCTATGAAAGATAAGATCGTAAATAACAAAAAACAGTTTAGTATTTTTAATGTGTATACCTATATGAAGAACTACGCAAAAAATTGCAAGTACTCTTTTAACAGAATGCTAAGTATATAAATTAACCTTTATACTTTAAAGGTAAATAAACTACTTTTTTGGTCTCAAAAAAGTCTTCAGTAAAATAATCTGATAAATTATAAATTTCAGCTGTCCTATATTCTAATAGTTCTTCTGACAAATCTCCACCTTTAAGGTATAAAATTCCGTTTCTGCGTTCATGTATAGAATTCTTTTTTATGCGCCCTTTTATCCAACGCACAAAGGTAGGCATTGCTGCTACTGCTCTACTCACTATAAAGTCGAACTGAGTATCTAGCTCTTCTACACGCATATGTTTAGCGGTTACATTTGTTAACTGTAAACCGTCTATAACCTCTTGCACAACTTTTATTTTTTTACCAATAGCATCTACTAATGTAAAGTGCGTTTCTGGAAAAAGAATAGCCAAAGGAATACCTGGAAAACCACCACCTGTACCAACATCTAAAACTGTTGTACCTGGCAAAAACTGCTGAAACTTTGCTATACCTGTAGAATGTAAAATATGACGCAAATAAATTTCGTCTATATCTTTTCTAGAAACCACGTTAATTTTCTGGTTCCAATCTGCATATAATGCTTCTAGTTGAATAAAATGTTGTTTTTGCTCTTCAGTTAAGTCTGGAAAATACTTAAAAATAATATCGGACTTCATAAATTTTATCTAAGTTTTGGCAAAAGTAAGCATTTCCTAAATCATAAAAATTTCTTATTTTAAGATAATTATCATATTATAAAAAGTACTTTTGCGTTATCTTTACCTAGTTTTTACGTCTAATAATACCTAGAAGCTATTGAAAATTAAAATTATAAATTTCTACAATATAAAAATACAACTCCCTTAAAAACAAAAAGGGAATATCAGAATCAAAAAAATTATGGAGAATAAATCTATTAGATTTTCACGAAAAGATTCAACTCAGTTTTTTAAAACTTTGAATAAACGCGTGAATACTTATTTTAAAGAAAACGAAATTAAAAAAACAGGGAACTGGAAACTACACTTAAAAACAATAGTTATGTTCACGCTATTTTTAGCGCCTTACTTTTTAATACTCACATTAGGATTGCCAATTTGGGCATATTTACTACTAACCATTGTTATGGGGATTGGTATGGCTGGTGTTGGTATGAATGTGATGCACGATGGTAACCATGGCGCATACTCTACTAACAAGTGGGTAAACAAATTCATGGGCGGTAGTATTTACATACTTGCGGGTAATGTATATAACTGGCAAGTACAACATAATGTTTTACACCACACCTATACAAATATCCACGAACATGATGAAGATTTAGAGGCCGGCAGAATTTTACGTTTTTCTAAACATGCAGAATGGCATAAACACCATAGATTTCAGCATTTTTATTCAGTTTTCTTATACGGACTATTAACATTTAACTGGGCTATTACTACAGATTTTCAGCAAATGTACCGTTATATGAAACGTAACCTATCTTACGGCAAAAAACCTAGTAAAGTTGGTAACTGGAGTACTTTGGTAATTACAAAGTTACTTTACATTACTATATGGATTGTATTGCCATTACTTTTTATTGATATTGCTTGGTGGCAAATTCTTATTGGCTTCTTTATTATGCACTACGTTGCTGGTGTAATTCTGAGTGTCGTATTTCAATTAGCACATGTTGTAGATGATGCAGATACTCCTTTACCAGACGAAAGTGGTACTATGAAAAACACTTGGGCTATTCACCAATTATTTACTACAGTAAATTTTGGAACTAAAAACAGAATTGTTAATTGGTATACTGGTGGATTAAATCATCAGGTTGAACATCATATTTTTCCAAATATTAGTCACGTTCATTACACAAAAATCGCTAAAATTGTGAAAGAAACAGCAAATGAATTTAATTTGCCTTATAATGAATATAAAACTACTAGAAAAGCTATAATTTCGCACTTTAAACATCTTAAAGAGCTAGGTAAAAAACCAGCTTTACAGTACTAGTAAAAATAAAAAAGCATGAGCAACCATTTATCTAACAGAATTACAAATATGTCTACCTCTGCCACTTTAGCAATGGCAGCAAAAGCAAGAGAGTTGCGTAACTCTGGCAAAGACATTATTGGTTTAAGTTTAGGAGAACCAGATTTTAATATTCCTGACTTTATTAAAGACGCTGCAAAACAAGCTATAGATGACAACTACAGCAGTTATTCTCCTGTAGATGGTTACGCAGATTTAAAACAATCTATTGCTAATAAATTTAAAAGAGACAACAACTTAACGTACGGTCTTAACCAAATTGTAGTAAGCACAGGTGCAAAACAATCTTTAGCAAACATAGCAATGTGTATGTTAAATAAAGGAGATGAAGTTATTTTGCCTGCTCCTTACTGGGTTAGCTACAGTGACATTGTAAAACTTGCAGAAGGAACACCTGTAGAAGTGCCAACAAGCATAGATACAGATTTTAAAATGACTCCTGCACAGTTAGAAGCTGCAATTACCCCTAACACTAAAATGATGTGGTTTAGTTCTCCTTGTAACCCAAGTGGATCTGTATACAGCAAAGAAGAGTTAGAAGGTTTAGCTGAAGTATTAAAAAAACACCCTAATATTTACGTAGTTTCTGATGAAATTTACGAGCATATCAACTTTAGAGGTGGTCACGTTAGTATTGCTGGCATAGACGGTATGTACAACCGCACAATAACCGTTAATGGCGTCTCTAAGGCATTTGCTATGACTGGGTGGCGTATTGGGTACATTGGCGCTCCAGAATCTATTGCTAAAGCTTGTACTAAGTTTCAAGGACAAAACACAAGTGGCGCTAATGCAATTGCACAACGTGCTACTATTGCTGCACTAGATGCTCCTGTGAGCAAAATACAATTTATGATAGATGAGTTTCATAAAAGGAGAGATCTTATTTTGGAACTTTTAGGAGAAATTGAGGGATTTAAATTAAATGTACCAGAAGGTGCTTTTTACGTTTTTCCAGATATCTCTGATTTCTTTGGCAAAACCTTAAATGGAACTACTATTAACACTGCATCTGATTTTTCTATGTATTTACTAGAAAATGCAAATGTTGCAACTGTTACTGGTGAAGCTTTTGGTAATCCAAACTGCATACGTATTTCTTACGCAGCAGCAGAAAAAGAATTAAGAGAAGCTGTTAGCAGAATTAAAGCTGTTTTATAATAAGCTTCTTAAAATTATACAAAAGGTCTTATTTGCAATTTGCAGTAAGGCCTTTTTTATTACTTTACTTTATTAAAAATAGCAATCATTTCTACAGAAACTCACATAGCAGCTACTCAAGATAAACCTGTTAGGTTTCAAGAATACGGCGTTGGTATTTTTATTGGCCTAAACACCAAATCCGCTTTAAAGAAAGCAATAAAAAAGGGACTTTTATATATTGATGCAAAAAAAGCATCTACCGCTACATATATATACGGGTCAGAAAAAATAACCTACAACAAACCAAAAGAAGACCTCAACAAAAAAAGGTTAGTTCTAGACATAGAAGTTGTTTACCAAGATAACTACTTAGCTCTAATAAATAAACCTGCGGGGATTTTAGTCAGTGGTAATTCTTTTAAAACTATAGACAATGTGCTAGAGCAGAATATAACAAAAAGTAATTTACCAGACGCTACAAAACCAAGACCCGTACACAGACTAGACTATCCTACAACAGGCCTATTGTTAGTTGGCAAAACATCTGCTAGCATTACAGCTTTAAACAAACTCTTTCAAAACAAGGAAATTACCAAAACATATTTTGCCATAACCATAGGTAGTATGCCCAAAGAAGGAGAAATAAATACCAACGTAGACAACAAAAAAGCAGCATCAATCTATACGGTTTTAGAAAGCGTACCTTCTAAAAAATATGAATACTTAAACTTGGTAAAACTTTTTCCTAAAACAGGAAGAAAACATCAACTTAGAAACCACCTAGCATCTATTGGCAACCCTATTTTAGGCGATGCTGAATATGGTATAGAAGGAAAAATTGTAAAAGGAAAAGGACTCTACCTACACGCTTACTCCCTTTCTTTTATACATCCGTTTACAAATGAAAAAATGAATATAATAAAAGACCTACCAACTAAGTATAGTAAAATATTTAGTTCACTGTTATAAAAATAATAATTACTTTAGCTGTAAAACCAGCCTAAATGCCAAATTCTAATACAAGTTGTAAAAATTGTGAAAATCAGTTTGATGAAACTTTTCAATTTTGTCCATATTGCGGACAAAAATCTAATGACAAGCTTACCGTTGGCGTTCTATTTAGCAACACCATTAAAAATTACTTTTCTGTAGATGCTCGTTTTTTTAGAAGTTTTTTTCCACTTCTCTTAAAACCAGGATATTTAGCCTCTAAATTTATTGAGGGTAAACGATTATTGTATCTTCACCCTGCGCAATTATACCTATTCTCTTCAATTGTATTCTTCTTTTTCTTTTCATTTAAAGTAAGTAAACAAGAACAACAAATAAGGGAAGGTGTAAAATCAGAAAAAACACTTCAACAAACTATAGACTCTATAAACACATTAAATAGTAACGATTCTTTAGTTGCTGCAACTGTTATAGATAAACTTAAAAAAAACAAGGACAAAACAGGACTTAATGATGAAGAATTAGCTAAGCTAGATTCTATAATTAAAGGTGAAAATTACAAAGGTGATGATTTTATGTCTTTTGGGTTTAACGAGTCAAAAGTAGACTCATTAATAGCCATTAATGCTCCAGACTCTTTAATAACAAAAGAAATGGGCAGAAAAGAGAATGCAGGCTATTTTACAAAAAAAACATACACCCAAGTATTAAAACTTTATAGAGACAATGGTAGTTTAGCAAACATATTACACTCGTTTTATGACACCATACCCATTGCCTTATTTTTTCTACTACCAATTTTTGCGTTTATATTAAAAATATTGTTCTACAACAAAGGCCCTTTTGCCTACCATTTGGTATTTGCTTTTTATTATTTTTCGTATCTCTTTAGTACGTTTATAATTTTACTATTAATTAGTTTTATTTGGCCAAATTTTCCTGGATCCATACAATGGCTAGTAATCCTATCTACCTTTATTTACTTGTGTATAGCTGTTAAAAAATTCTATGACCACGGTTGGCTTTTAAGCTTTATTAAAAGCTCCTTAGCAACGTTTATTTACTTTACAATAGTAATACCTATTGCCGTACTACTATTATTAACTTTTGCTTTCTTATTTTATTAAATTAACTTAGACACTTAAACTATTTATTAGAAATGAAAAAAGCATACTTAACTCTAACTTTAGTGTTTTTTACATTATTTGTATACAGCCAAAAACCAGCATATGTAATTTACAATGCTAAAGGAAAAAAGGTTAGTTACAATAAAATGCTAAAAGACTTAAATGAAAAAGATGTTATATTATTTGGAGAACTACACAACAACGCAATTGCTCATTGGCTAGAGCTAGAAGTTACTAAAGACATACACAAAAGCAAAACGATTGTATTAGGCGCCGAAATGTTAGAGGCAGATAACCAAATGCAAATAAATAATTACTTAGCCGGCATTATAGATGCAAAAGCATTAGACACTCTTGCTAGACTATGGCCAAATTACAAAACAGATTATGCTCCTTTAGTAAACTTTTCAAAAGACAATAAACTACCATTTATAGCAACCAATGTACCTCGCAGATATGCAAGTTTGGTTTACAAAAAAGGATTTGGAGGCTTAGACACTTTATCAGCTAAAGAAAAAGAATGGATTGCACCTTTGCCAATAGCTTTTGATAGTGAATTACCTACATATAAAAATATTTTAAAAATGATGGGAGATCACGGTACTCCAGAACTTGTAATGGCACAAGCGATAAAAGATGCTACAATGGCTCATTTCATTTTAAAAAACCATCAAACAAACACAACCTTTATACACTATAATGGTGCATACCACTCTAACAATTACGAAGGCATCTTATGGTATTTAAAAAGAGAGAATGCAACCTTACAGTATGCTACATTATCTACTGTGAGCCAAAAAGATATTTCTAAATTAGAAGAAGAACATTTAAATGTTGCTAATTACATTATTTGTGTTGATGCTGATATGACTAACACATACTAAAAACAACCTAAAATGACAAACCAAGAACTTATTGAAAAATTCTATACTTCTTTTTCTAATGCAGATGCTGATGGTATGATTAGTTGCTACCACGATGATATTGTTTTTACAGATCCTGCTTTTGGAACTTTACAGGGTGATAAAGCAAAAGCTATGTGGAAAATGTTATTAAGCAGAAGCAATGCCGAATCTACCATAACTTTTACTGATACTGAAGCCACAGAAAATAAGGGAAGTGCCAAATGGCAAGCTAAATATGCTTACGGTCCAAAAAAAAGAAACGTAGTAAATAATGTAACTGCATCTTTCTCCTTTTTAGATGGTAAAATAATAACACATACAGATAATTTTAATTTATGGAACTGGTCTAAACAGGCATTAGGCACAAGTGGTTACTTATTAGGTTGGTCCTCTTTTCTAAAATCTAAGATTCAGTCTAAGACAAACAACCTATTAAATACATTTATATCTTCTTCCAAAAGTACGGAGTCAAAATAATAAGCACCGTAAATAATTCTAATCTACCTGCCAACATCAAAAAGGCTGTCCACCATTTTGCCAAACCTGGTAAACTATCAAAATTTGCAAGCGGATTAAGACTACCTAAACCTGGGCCAACATTACCTAAAGATGTTGCTGCTCCACCAATAGCAGAGACAAAATCTAACCCTAAAAAGCTTAATACTAAAGCTCCAATTATAAACAGCAACATATATAAAACCAAAAAGGCTACAATGTTGTAAACTATTTTTTCTGGTACCATTTTATTATTGTATCGTACCGGAATAATAGCATTTATATGTAGAGTCCTTTTAAACTCTAGCAATCCATTTTTTATAATTAACAAGTGACGCATCACTTTAATACCACCAGCTGTAGAACCTGCACAACCGCCTAAAAACATTAATCCAAAAAAGAAAACGGTTAAAAAGGGTGTCCAGTTTGTAAAATCTGCTGTAACAAACCCTGTAGTTGTAATCACAGATACAATCTGGAATAAGGTATGTCTAAAAGCACTTTCTGCCTCACCTAAGACCATAGGATGGTAATCTGAAACTGGCACGTTTGCTTTTAAATAAACTGTAAGTGCAGCTATTAAAGTAAAGAAAACAACAAAGCCTGTATAAAACTTAAACTCTTCATCCCTAAACATTTTTTGTATCTTACCTTTAAAAGCAAAATAACTTAAGACAAAGTTACTACCCGCTAAAAACATAAATAAAATAACAATGTATTGCACTAATGGGTCATTGTTCCAGTACGCTAGACTTGCATTTTTAGTAGAAAAACCTCCTGTAGACAACGTTGCCAAGGAATGATTAATTGCATCAAAGAAAGACATCCCTGCTAATTGCAATAAAATAGTTTCTGCAACAGTATAGCCTACATAAATGTACCAAAGTCTTTTTGCTGTATCTGTAATACGTGGATGTAATTTATCTGCACTTGGACCTGGAGCTTCAGCAGAAAACAATTGCATACCGCCAATACCTAATATTGGTAAAATGGCAATTGCTAAAACAATAATACCCATACCACCAATCCAATGTGTTAGGCTTCGCCAAAAAAGAACTCCCTCTGGCAATGCTTCAATATCATTTAATATAGATGCTCCTGTGGTTGTATAACCCGAAACGGTTTCAAAAAAAGCGTTTGTAAAACTTGGAATAGATTCCGTAAAAAGGTAAGGTAGCACTCCTGATAAAGACATCACTATCCACCCAAAGGTTACTATTAAATATCCTTCTTTTCTCTTTACTTCTTTTTTATGACCTCTGGTTGCCAGCATAGCCATTGCACCTGCTGCCAATGTTACCAAAGCCGCCATTGCAATTTCTAATGTAGCGCCATCATCGTAAATTGCACTTATACCTGCAGAAATACCCATAAATGCACCGTTACAAAGTAGTAACAAGCCCATTATATGAATAATGATTTTATAATTTAATGTCATTTTACAAGAAAAGCTTTTCAATTTTAGGAATAGCTCGCGGTAAACAACATACCACTACTCTATCTCCTTCTAAAATTTCGAAATCACCCAAAGCAATAATACCTTCACCATCTCTAACAACACCACCTATGGTTGCTGATCTAGGAAAATCTAACTCTTTAATAATTTTACCTTTAACAGCAGAATTAGGCTTTACTACAAACTCTAAAATCTCTGCATTAAGATTGTTTAAACGTGTCATTGCAACAACTTCTCCACGTCTAATGTGTTTAAAAATATTATTGGCTGCTAATAATTTTTTATTAATTAGAGTATCTATACCAATAGTATGTGATAACTGAAAATAATCCATATTTTCTACCAAGGCAATAGTCTTCTTTATGTTTCTAGATTTTGCCACTAAACAAGACATAATGTTGGTTTCTGAGTTTGATGTTACAGAAATAAAAGCATCCATAGCATCTAAATTCTCTTCCTCTAAAACCTCAACAATTCTTCCATCCGCATTAATTACCAAAGCATTTGGTAAATCGTCTGCAAGTTGCATTGCTCTTTCTTTGTCCTTTTCTATTAACTTAACATTAAACTTTTTTCCACATAAATCACGTGCTGTCTTATACCCAAGCTTACTACCACCGTGAATCATCACGTTTTTAATTTGCCTTTTTTCCTTTCCGGTAAGTTTTAGAAGATCATCTAAACCAGCCTTAGAAGTTATAAAGTAAACCTGATCCCCTTTCATGAACTCAGTATCTCCTCTTGGTATAATTGTATACTGTGTACCAACTCGCTGTATTGCTATTGGCATAAAGTGTAACTCTGGAAATATACGTGCTGCTTCCTTCACCATTTTACCAACAAAAGGAGCCGATTTTGGCAAACAAACTCCAATCATAATTAAGGCACCATCCTCAAACTCATAACTCTCGTTAAAAGCAGATTGATTTAATAGCAATTGTATTTCTGTAGCAGCTAATTCTTCTGGAGAAATAAGTTCGTCTATACCTAGCTTTTCGAAATTTAAAATTTCTTTATTCTTTATAAACTCGGTATTAGAAATACGGGCAATAGTACGTTTACACCCTAATTGCTTTGCCAAAATACAAAGCGTAAGGTTTGTTGTCTCTGATGACGTAACACCAATTACAAGATCGGATTTTTCAACCTGTGCATCTTTCAAAACTGCAACAGAAGTAGCATCACCCTTTAAAACACGAATATCTAAATGACTGTCTGCATACGCTAAACTTTCTTTATAAGTATCTATTAAGGTAATATCTTGCGACTCAAAAGACAATAATTTTGCCAAATGAAAGCCAACCTCTCCTGCACCCGCTATAATAATCTTCATATATTTATTTAACTAAGCCAAAATGTACCTTGGTAAACTTTGGACGGCAAAATTACTCTTTTTTATGCAATCGGCTTGTATATAGACGTAAAAACAAATATTAACTAACCCTGTCCTAAAGTACGGTATTTATTTATTTGTTAAGTAGTTAACACCTTACTAATTTAGCATACTATTTAAAACATTTTAATACCTAATACCCTATTTAGTACTTAGTTCTAGCTCTTTTACACCTCTATAACGCGTAAAATGTAACCTTTATGCTATCTTTGCAAAAAAAATAATAATGGCAGAAAAAGTTACTCCTTACAAAAATTCTGAACTTGGAAAAAAAGAACAAGTCACTCAAATGTTTGATACTATTTCTAAGAATTATGATGGGTTAAACAGGGTTATTTCTTTTGGTATAGATATAAAGTGGCGTAACAGAGTTGTTGCTATTTTAAAAAACAAACAACCTAAAACCATTTTAGACATTGCTACAGGTACTGGCGACCTTGCCATTAACCTAGTTAAAACTGGAGCAACTAAAATTACTGGTTTAGATATATCTCCAGGAATGTTAGATGTTGGCAAGCAAAAAGTTGCAGATAAAAAACTAGCCAATACTATTGATATGATTATTGGCGATAGTGAAAACTTACCATTTAAAGACAATACTTTTGATGCTATTACCGTAGCTTTTGGCGTACGTAATTTTGAAAACCTTGATAAAGGCTTGTCAGAAATTTTACGTGTTCTAAAACCAAAAGGTACTTTTGTAGTTCTAGAGACTTCTGTACCAACAAAAACACCTTTTAAACAAGGCTATAAATTTTACACAAAATACATACTACCAACCATTGGTAAATTGTTTTCTAAAGACCGTACAGCATACTCTTATTTGTCCGAATCTGCATCTATTTTTCCTCATGGAAAAGAGTTCAACAATATTTTACAGAAAAATGGGTTTATATCTATAGAGAATAAGCCGCAAACTTTTGGAGTAGCATCCATTTACGTTGCTTCTAAATAAGATATGAAAATCTAATGAAAAAAATTCTGTTTCTTTTTTTGTGCCTTTTTATTGCTGGCAACACTATAAATGCTCAGTTTAACGAGGACCCTATAATGAATTTAGAAAGTGAAGATTTACGCCCTTTAAACTGGGGTTACTTTCTTGGCTTTAATCAATATGATTTTAAATTTGATTATAAAGATGACTTAGGTGACATTTTAGTTGATAAGTCTATGGGCTTTAATGTTGGTTTAATTGGAGAACTAAGATTAAATAATTTTTTAGACTTACGTTTTGAACCAGGGCTACATTATACAAAAAGAACATTAGGATTTAGAGGTTTTTCTGATGCTAATGACGCAATTAGAGAAGTAAAAAGTACTTATATAAATTTTCCGTTATTACTTAAGGTAAGTGCCAAAAGAATAGGTAACTGGAAGCCTTATCTTATTGGTGGTGCATCTACCTCTATGAACTTAAGTAGCAATGAAGATAGTATTGAAGATAATAGTGGTGCTACTTTTAGAATGAAAAAAGCAACTTATTACTATGAAATGGGCTTTGGTGTAGATTTTTACTTAGAGTACTTTAAATTTTCACCATCTATTAGAGGTGTTTTTGCTATTAATGATGAGTTGGTAACAGATGTAGACTCTAACAGTCCTTGGACAGGAAATATTAACTCTATGAAAACTAGAGGTATTTTTATCAACTTTACGTTTGAGTAGTTCTACCCTCTTCTAATTTCATTTAATAAAATTGCCGTTGCTGTTGCCACATTTAAACTCTCTGTAGTTTTTGTACCAAACTGCGGAATACTAATTTTTTTAGTTATTAGAGCTTCAACCTCTGGAGAAACCCCATTAGCTTCATTACCCATCACTAAAATTCCTTTTTTAATAGTAAAGTCTTCTTTATAGACGTTTTTTCCGTCCATAAAAGCCCCATAAACAGGTATTTTAGTTGCCTGCAAAAAGTCTTCTAAATTACCGTAAACAATATTTACTCTAGCCATAGACCCCATTGTTGCTTGCAATGTTTTTGGATTGTAACAATCTACTGTCTGACTAGAACAAAATAGGTTTGTAATTCCAAACCAGTCGCACAACCTTATTATTGTACCTAGATTACCAGGATCACGAACATCGTCTAAAGCAACAAGCCAATTATCTTCTGCTATTTCTGCTGCTTTAGCCTGATGAAAAACAGCCAAGATATTATTAGGTGTTTTTAAGGCACTTATTTTTTTAAGATCGGCTTCTGAAATTAACTCACATTTAAAAGATTCTTCAGCCAAAATAGCATTGCTAGTTGTATAAATAGCATAAGGTTTCATATTAGCTTTTACTAATTCTTTTACCACCTTAATACCTTCAACCACGAATAACTTATGTTCCGTTCGGTACTTTTTTTGCTGTAGATTTTTTATAAACTTTATTTGGCTTTTACTAACCATACAAATAATGTATTTTTGAACTCTATGAAAATGCGTTTACGTAACACAAAACAGTTTACAAAAATAGGTTTATTATTGCTAGTTATAGCAATAACATCTTGTAATGCGCTAAAAAAAGTAGAAGACGACGAGCTTTTACTTACTAAAAATACGGTAACTGCAGATGGTAAAAAAATAAAGAACGAAGATGCTTTTAGTTTAATTTCTCAAAAACCAAACAGCAACTTACTAGGTTACCCTTTGCGTTTAAACTTATACAATTTAGCTAAAGACAATCCAGATTCGCTTTACCAAGTATGGCTACATAAAAAACCAAAGAGAATAGAAAGGCTAACCAAATTTTTATCCAAGAAACAAGTAAATGCTCTGGGACAATCCTTTATGGTAAAAGGAGCTAGTCAATGGTTAAAAAACATAGGCGAATCTCCTGCTATAATAGACACAACTAAGTCTAAAAAATCTGCTAGACAACTAAAGTTTTTTTACAATAACAAAGGGTATTTTGATACAGAATCATCATACCAAATAGATACTATAAATAAAAAACAACGTGCGCATATTAACTACAAGCTTCAACTTGGAGACCCATATATGGTAGACAGCATATCACAAAATATAGCATCTTCTACACTAGATTCAATTTATCAAATTCATAAAGGAGAATCCTTTTTAAAAGAAAAAGAGCAGTATAATTCTTCTAACTTTTACAAAGAAAGAGAACGCTTAACCAACCTATTTAAAAATACAGGAATTTATAATTTTCAAGAAAGTTCTATTGAGTACGATATTCCTAGTGATAGCACAAACAGACCTACATCTAAGAATATGTCTGTTAAAATACAGATTAACAATCTAAAGAAAAGAGGAGAAAACAAGCTTACAGAATACAAAATCTACACCTTTGACACTATTAATATTTTTACAGATTACCATTTTGGAGATGATATTTCTAGTATGAAATCTTTAGACTTTGAAAATTACACCATATACTATAAGGATAAATTAAAATATAAACCAAAAGCATTAACTAACTCTATTTTCATAAAAAAAGATAGTATTTACAGGGAAATAAACAAGTCTAGAACTTACAAGCAAATAAGTAATTTAAACACTTTTAAGTATCCTAACATTACGTTTGATTCTCTTGGCAATAAACTAAACACTAACATTTACTTATCTCCTTTAAAAAAGTATTTATTAGAAACCAATATAGAAGGTACACACTCTAATATACAAAGGCTTGGCGCTGCTTTTAGTTCTTCGCTAGCAATTAAGAATGTTTTTGGAGGTGCAGAAACACTTAGCTTATCTGCCCGTGGATCATTAGGTGTTTTAAGCGAAGTAAATAACCCTAATGAAAATTCGGTTTCTGAAATAGGTGCAGATATTAATTTAATTGTTCCAAGAATTTGGATGCCTTTTAAAACAAAGAAAATTATACCTCCTTATATGTTACCGCAAACTAGAATGGTAATTGGTACAAATTTTCAAAAAAACATAGGACTAGATAAACAAAATGTAAATGCTATTTTAGGTTACAACTGGTCTGCTTCTCAATTCAAAAAAAATTCTTTAGAACTTTTAAATATTCAATTTATTAGGAATTTAAATCCTGGTAGATTTTATAATGTATACCAAAGTACATACAACAGACTAGATGATGTTGCAGATAATTACCAAGACAATCCTGCTTTAAGTGAGTTATTTGAAACATCTGAAGGCGATTCTGACCCAAAACTAAAAATTCCTCTTGGCACAAGTGGGTTTATAGATCAAGTTTTAAACCAAGGTTTAGCTGCATCTACATCTGACGATTACAAAGAAGTTAGAAGCATAGATGAAAGAGAGAAAAGGTTAACCGAAAACAACTTAATCTTTGCTACTAATTTCTCTTACACTAAAGATAGCAGAACAGGAATAAATGATAATGACTTTCATCAATTTAAAATAAAAATAGAAGGTGCAGGTAATGTACTTTCTTTACTTTCTGGTGTTGTAGATTTTAAAGAAAATGACAATGGCAACAAAGAGATTTTTGGCGTACAATTTTCACAATATGTTAAAACAGATTTTGACTATATAAAGCACTGGAGTTTTCCTTCTCAGAACGTATTAGCCTTTAGAGGTTTTCTAGGTATAGCAGTACCTTACGGCAACTCTAATAGCATACCATTTGCAAAAAGTTACTTTGCAGGTGGTTCTAATGACAACAGAGCTTGGAACGCATATTCGCTTGGTCCAGGAAGCACACAATCTTTAAACGATTTTAATGAAGCAAACCTAAAAATAGCAGCAAATTTAGAATTTAGATTCCCTGTTGCTGGTAATATAAAAGGAGCTTTATTTGCAGATGCAGGTAACATTTGGAATGTTTTTGACAATGAAGAAAATGAAGATGCAATCTTTAAAGATGCTAGCTCTTTAACCGAAATTGCATTAGGAACTGGCTTTGGTATTAGGTATGATTTTACATACTTTGTACTACGTTTAGACACCGGTTTTAAAACGTATAATCCGGAGTTAGAAGCATCAAAAAGATGGTTTAGAGATTATAATTTTGGTAATGCAACAATAAACATTGGTGTTAATTATCCTTTTTAACGCTAATAATTTTATTACTTTTGCTTTGTTAATCTAATAAAATACCAACACATAAAGTATGGCTCACAACATTAAACCTGGAGTTGCTACAGGCGACCAAGTACAAGAAATTTTTAATTACGCAAAAGAAAAAGGCTTTGCATTACCTGCGGTAAATGTAATTGGATCTGACACTATAAACAGTGTTATGGAAACAGCAGCAAACTTAAATGCTCCTGTTATTATTCAATTCTCTAATGGAGGTGCGCAGTTTAACGCTGGTAAAGGATTATCTAACGATGGTCAAAAAGCTGCTATTGTTGGTGCTATTGCAGGTGCTAAACATGTTCATGAATTAGCAGAAGCTTATGGTGCAACTGTTATTTTACATACAGACCATTGTGCTAAGAAATTATTACCTTGGATAGATGGTTTACTAGATGCTAGTGAAAAACACTTTGCAGAAACAGGAAAGCCTTTATTTAGCTCGCATATGATAGATTTATCTGAAGAGCCAATTGAAGAAAACATAGAAATCTGTAAAGAATACCTTGCCAGAATGAGCAAAATGGGTATGACTTTAGAAATTGAGTTAGGTATTACTGGAGGTGAAGAAGATGGTGTAGATAATTCTGATGTAGATGATTCTAAACTATACACACAACCAGAAGAAGTTGCATTTGCTTACGAAGAGCTTTCTAAAATAAGCCCTAAATTTACCATTGCAGCAGCATTTGGTAACGTACACGGTGTTTACAAGCCAGGTAATGTAAAACTAACTCCAAAAATATTATTAAACTCTCAAGATTATATCACTAAAAAATACAATGTAGAAGAAAACCACATTGACTTTGTTTTTCACGGAGGTTCTGGTTCTACATTAGAAGAAATTAGAGAAGCTATTGGTTACGGAGTTATAAAAATGAATATTGATACAGATTTACAATATGCATTTTTAGAAGGAGTAAGAGATTATGTATTGGATAAAAAAGACTATTTACAAGCACAAATAGGAAATCCAGATGGTGCAGATGTACCAAATAAAAAGTTTTACGATCCAAGAGTTTGGCTTCGTGAAGGAGAAAAAACGTTTAGTACACGTTTAAAGAAAGCATTTGAGGATCTTAATAATGTAAACACATTATAATAAAAGATCACCAATTAACTTAATATTATTTTATGTCGGCTTGGTTTAAAAGAAAAGAAAAAGGAATACAGACAGCTACAGAAGAGAAAAAAGACACTCCTAAAGGATTGTGGTATAAATCTCCAACAGGAAAAATTGTTGAATCTGAAGTTTTAGCAAAGAATTTTTACGTTAGTCCAGAAGATGACTACCACGTAAGAATAGGAAGTAAGGAATATTTTGAAATACTTTTTGATGATAATAAGTTTAAAGAATTAGACGCTAAATTATCATCTAAAGACCCTTTAAAGTTTGAAGATACTAAGAAGTATGTAGATCGCTTAAAAGCAGCCGAGAAAAAAACAGGGCTTCAAGATGCTGTAAGAACCGCAATAGGCAAATCTAACGGTAATGACATAGTTATTGCTTGTATGGATTTTAGTTTTATTGGTGGCTCTATGGGTAGTGTTGTTGGTGAAAAAATTGCTAGAGCAATAGATTTCGCTATAAAAAAGAAAGTTCCTTTTATGATGATTTCAAAGTCTGGAGGAGCTCGTATGATGGAAGCTGCATTGTCTTTAATGCAATTAGCAAAAACATCTGTTAAGCTAGCGCAATTGGCAGAGGCAGGTTTACCATACATATCTTTATGCACAGACCCAACAACTGGTGGCACAACCGCATCTTATGCAATGTTAGGAGATATAAATATTGCAGAACCAGGTGCACTAATTGGTTTTGCTGGTCCTAGAATTGTAAAAGACACAACAGGTAAAGATCTTCCAGAAGGTTTTCAGTCTTCAGAATTTTTAAAAGAACACGGATTTTTAGACTTTATTACACATAGAAGAGATTTAAAACAAAAAGTAAATCTTTATATAGACTTAATACAGAATAACCCTGTTCGTAAGCATAAACCTATGTCTGCTTAAAACAGCATAGATTTAATAATACTTTAATCCTTGTTTCTATACACTAGCAATAGTAATATAAAAACAAGGATTATTTATTTTTAAAGAGTTTGAGCATCACCCTAAAAAATTATCTTTTTCAAGAATAAAATTGTCGCAAATAAATTGTATATTTGCCGCTTGATTGAGATTCAGTCATATACATAAAAATCATTAAATAAATATTGGAATGTATTTAACAAAAGAAGTAAAAACCGAAATCTTTAAGAAACACGGTAAAAACGAAAAAGATTCTGGAACAGCTGAAGCACAAATTGCTTTATTTACACACAGAATTAACCACTTAACTGGTCACTTAAGAAGAAATCACAAAGATTACAACACTGAGCGTTCTCTAGTTAAATTGGTAGGTAAAAGAAGAAGTCTTCTAGATTACTTAATCAAAAAAGATATTGTACGTTACCGTGCTATTATTGCAGAATTAGGTATTAGAAAATAATACATCAAGGGGAAAGCAATGCTTTCCCCTTTTTTATACCGGTAAACTTATGTAAATTTGTTTACCAAAAAGTGCAAAGACCTTATCTAGATATAAGGCAAAATTAAAAGCTTATTTATAGTTTTTCATTGGTCAACACAACAACACAACACCTCGTCTAACAAAGACGTAAGACCATTGTTTAACAAGCCTTATTAAAAAATAATTGGGCTTTAAAAAAAATTTATGATTCCAAAAGTATTTAAAGAGGTCATAGACCTTGGGGACGGTAGAGAAATTTCTATTGAAACCGGAAAATTAGCAAAACAAGCTCATGGTAGCGTTGTTGTGCAATCTGGAAACTGTATGTTATTATGTACTGTAGTTTCTAATTACAAACAAGCAGATGTAGACTTTTTACCATTAACAGTAGATTACAGAGAAAAATTTGCTGCTGCAGGTCGTTACCCAGGCGGTTTCTTTAAAAGAGAAGCAAGACCAAGTGACGGAGAAGTTTTAACAATGCGTTTAGTAGACCGTGTTTTACGTCCGCTTTTCCCAAAAGATTACCACGCAGAAACGCAAGTTATGATACAGTTAATGTCTCATGACGATGATGTTATGCCAGAAGCTATGGCTGGTTTAGCTGCTTCTGCTGCTATTCAGTTATCAGATTTCCCATTTGAATGTGCTATTTCTGAAGCTAGAGTTGCTCGTGTTAATGGTGAATTTGTAATTAACCCTACAAGAACACAATTAGAGGAGTCTGACTTAGAGATGATGATTGGAGCTTCTGCTGATTCTGTAATGATGGTAGAAGGTGAGATGGATGAGATTTCTGAAGAAGAAATGGCTGATGCTATCAAATTTGCTCACGAAGCTATTAAAGTACAAATTGCTGCACAGTTACGTTTAGCTGAAGCTTTTGGTAAAAAAGAAGTTCGTGAATACGCAACTGCTGAAGTAAATGAAGATTTACAAAAAAGAATACACGATTTAGCTTACGATAAATGTTACGCTATTGCTAAGAAGGGAACTTCTAAAGCAGAACGTACTGCTGCATTTGCTGAAGTAAAAGAAGAAGTGAAAGCATCTTTTACTGAAGAAGAGATGGAAGAATTTGGTCATCTTGTTGGAGGTTACTACAGTAAAGCTGAAAAAGAAGCTGTTCGTGAATTAACATTAAGCGAAGGTTTACGTTTAGATGGTCGTAAGACTGATGAAATTAGACCAATCTGGTGTGAGGTAGATTACTTACCATCTACACACGGTTCTTCTATATTTACTCGTGGAGAAACTCAAGCTTTAGCTACAGTTACTTTAGGTACATCTAGAGATGCTAACAAAATAGATATGCCATCTTACGAAGGTGAAGAAAATTTCTATTTACATTATAACTTCCCTCCTTTTTGTACAGGTGAAGCTAGACCACTAAGAGGAACTTCTAGAAGAGAAGTTGGTCACGGTAACTTAGCGCAACGTGGTTTAAAAGGAATGATTCCTGCAGACTGTCCTTATACTGTACGTGTAGTTTCTGAAGTATTAGAATCTAACGGTTCTTCTTCTATGGCAACTGTTTGTGCTGGTACAATGGCTTTAATGGATGCTGGTGTTAAAATGAAGCGTCCTGTTTCTGGTATTGCTATGGGATTAATTTCTGACGGTGACCGTTATGCTGTGTTGTCTGATATTTTAGGTGATGAAGATCATTTAGGAGATATGGACTTTAAAGTAACTGGTACTTCTGAAGGAATTACTGCTTGCCAAATGGATATTAAAATTAAAGGATTATCATACGAGATTTTAGTGAATGCACTAAAACAAGCACGTGAAGGTCGTTTACATATTTTAGGTAAAATTACGGATACTATTTCTGCTCCAGCTGAAGATGTTAAATCTCACGCTCCAAAAATGGTAACTAGACGTATTCCTAACGAATTTATTGGTGCTTTAATTGGTCCTGGTGGAAAAGTTATTCAGGAGATGCAAAAAGAAACTGGAACTACTATTGTTATTAACGAAGATCCAGTAACTGAAGAAGGTATTGTTGAAATATTAGGTACTGCACAAGATGGTATTGATGCTGTTTTAGCTAAAATAGATTCTTTACTGTTTAAACCAGAAAAAGGAAGTGTTTACGAGGTTAAAGTAATAAAAATGTTAGATTTTGGTGCTGTCGTGGAATACGTAGAGGCTCCAGGAAACGAAGTTTTATTACACGTATCTGAGTTAGCTTGGGAACGCACAGAAAATGTTACAGATGTTGTAAACATGGGTGATGTTTTTGATGTAAAATACTTTGGTGTAGATCCAAGAACACGTAAAGAAAAAGTTTCTAGAAAAGCTTTATTACCTAAACCAGAAGGTTATGTAGAAAGAGCTCCAAGAGAAAACAATGACCGTGGTGGTCGTGATAACAGAGGAAGAGATAATCGTGGACGTGACAATCGTCGTGATGATCGTAAGCCTAGAGAAGATAAAAAAGAAGATTAATTTTTAATTTTTATCAAAATAATAAAAGCCCAACAATTAACTTTGTTGGGCTTTTTCTATATTACATAAAATTTTATTTTATAAAATGTTAATCTCCTACTTTAAACTAAAATACCAGTCTACCATTAGCAATATCCTATATTGCTCTAGTATACTTTTTATATTTGTGTTTAACGTATTAAACATAAATGCACAAAATGGGGTTAATACACTAGACAATATTGAAGAACTATTGTTAAAATCAAAAGAACTAACGCAGAAACATATAGACAGCTCATTTTTTTATGTCAATAAAGCTATAAAATCATCAAAATTAATTAACAACGATACTTTATTAGCTAAAAGTCAATTACAAAAAAGTAGTCTTCATATTTTAAAAAAAGAGTTTAAAAAGTCAGATTCTTTATTACAGAATAACCTATCAAAAAAGTTACCTAAATATATTAAGGGGCAAACACTACATAACATTGGCACCATACAATACTACAAACAAGATTTTAAAAAAGCATTAGATTTTTATTTACAAGCGGCAAAAATTTTAGAACAAACAAAAAATAACAAACAACTTGTTAGTACATATTCTAACATTGGCGCTATTAATGCTTCTTTAAAAAACTATAAAAACGCACAGCTTTATTTAGAAAGAGCTCTACTTTTAAGTGATTTTAACGAAGTAATAAAGCTTCAGATTTTAGTTAACCTAAGCAACATTTACTACAATCAAAACCTTTTTAATAAATATACAGAGACAATTTTTGAAGCAGAGAAAATTGCTAAAAAACACAACTCTAAAAATATACTTTCTACAATCTACACTAACCTAGCAATGTATTTTACCGACCAAGGTGTAGATTATGATTTAGCTGTTTCTTATGGCAAAAAAGCTATTTCTTTAAGAAAAGAACTTAATACTAAAAACACATTACAAGTTACATACAATAATGTTGGCCACGCTTACCTTAAAAAAAAGGAATACAACAAAGCTATAATGTATTTAGATAGCGCTACTATAGGAGCACAGGGCAATGTTAAAACCTATATCTATAACAACCTTAAAGAATCTTACTTAGGTTTAAAAGAATATAAAACTGCCTTACACTATGCCGATTTAAAGGATAAAGTAAAAGATTCTATTACCAATGAACAACAAAAAGAAAGCGTAGCAGAATTAACAGAGAAATACGAGTCAGAGAAAAAAGAACAACGCATTCATATTTTGGATACTCAAAACAAGCTGCAAGCATTAACCATAAAGCAACAAAACTATTTAATTACAGCTATATTTATATTTGTTTTGTTACTTGTTATTCTTGGCTATTTTGGATTTAAAAACTACAAAATACAACAACAACTAGATAAAATTCTATTGCAACAAAAACTAAGAAAAACTCAATTAAACCCACACTTCTTATTTAATGCTTTACAAAGTATCCAGAATTTTATTCATCAAAATGACAAAGAAAAATCGAGCTCTTACCTTACTAGTTACTCAAAATTAATTAGATTGGTTTTAGAAAAATCTGACGATGATTTTATTACTGTTGAAGATGATAAAATTGCACTAGAATCTTATCTAAATTTACAATCACTTAATTACAATAATAAATTCTCATATACTATAAGTATTGATGACTCAGTTGTTGATGATTTTGATATGATACCAACATTAATTACCCAACCTTTTGTAGAAAATGCCATATTACACGGCCTAAAAGATAACGACAAAGGTATTATTAGCGTTAAGTATTACAAACAAAATTCTATTCTATATATTTCTATTACTGATAACGGCAAAGGTTTTAAAATCAAAAAAGACGACTCTAAAAGATTGCACAAATCTATGAGCACAGATATTATACAGGAACAATTAAAAAACCTAAATAGAACTTTTAAAAATTTCAAAGGAGACATCAAAGTTAACACAACTCCTAAAGGAACTCAGGTAGTTTTAAGTTTTACAACAACTTAAATATAGTATCTTTACAATCCTATGCAGACCATATCTTGTTTTATTGTAGAAGACGATCCTCAGGCATTTTCTTTTGCTTCATCCATTATAAAAAATTACAAAAACATAGCTGTAATTGGTAACTCTAATAGTATTAATGATGCTGCCGAAGTAATAAAAAAGCTAAAACCAGACTTTATAATTTTAGATGTTTTTTTAACAGATGGTAATGCTTTTGAGTTTCTTCCTTTATTTAAAACCATAGATTTTAAAATAATTTTTACCACTTCATACGCAAAATATGCTATTGATGCATTTAAGTTTAGCGCTATAGATTACTTATTAAAACCCTATGATGAAAAAGAATTAACGACTGCCATAGACAAAGTACTAACCGATATTAGTAAAACAAACCACGAGTCACAGTTAAGTACATTAATGTATAATCTTTCTCATAAAGATCAATCAAAAAAAATAGTTCTAAAAAACGCAGATACTATTCACGTTGTAGATATAAAAGATATTCTGTTTGCAAAATCTGATAACAACTACACCTCTTTTCTACTTACTAATAACAAAAGCATATTAGTTTCTAAACCGCTTAAATCTTTTGATGAAAAGCTAAGCAATCATAATTTTTTCCGTGTTCACCAGAGTTATTTAATTAATTTAAATTACATATCTTCATATGATAAACGAAATGAAGAAGTTCTTTTAAACGAAAAACACGCTATTCCTGTTGCTCAAAGCAGAAAAAAAAGTCTTCTTACTTATATTGATGAATTATTCTAATATCTCTTCACTATAAATCCTCTTTAAACCACAGCTATTTCTAATTACTTCTCGTGAAATTCTCATTTACAAGAATAACCGTTTTAAATAGTTCTAATTTTAGATTTTAGAAAACACAATCAACACAACATTCTACATTGCATTATCATCTTAATCCATAGAAGATAAAAAAGAGCACTTCCAAAACTAAACTAGGTCGTTATACGATATTAGGTAGATTAACTATAAAAAAATTATTAAACTATAATTAAAATGAAAATGAAAAAGACACTATCAATCTTAACTTTAATAACTATTTGTACACTAGTACAATCTTGTTATGTTGTAAAAAAATCTGATGAATTTTTTGGGATTGAAACTTCTACCAGAAATACGTTATACCTTATAGATATCTCTGGTAGTATGGAAGGTATAGATGAAGGTTCTATAAAAGACCAAGTTGTTAGAGAAGTTGGCAACAAAGCAGGTAACCAAGTAAGTAAAGTTATTGGCGGAAAAATTGGTAATATCCTGGGCAAACAGGTTACCAAAGAAGCAACTAAACTTGGTGCTGTAAAACGTAAATTAATACCTGCTATAAAAGGACTTCCTGACGGTAAAAAATTTCTTGTTTTTTCTTATAACGACAATGTTACAAAACAATCTACAGCATTTAGAGTTGCAGATAATTCATCTAGAACATCTTCTAATATTTTTGTTCA
Source organism: Cellulophaga fucicola (assembly GCF_900119145.1). Lineage (GTDB taxonomy): Bacteria > Bacteroidota > Bacteroidia > Flavobacteriales > Flavobacteriaceae > Cellulophaga > Cellulophaga fucicola. The sequence goes on from NZ_FPIY01000009.1 coordinate 47,850, forward strand.
AAATTTAAAAGCAGGTGGTGGTACAGATACACTAAAAGGTTTATTAGAAGCTTTATCTACAAGTAGCGTAGAAGAAATTGTATTAATGAGTGATGGTTTACCTAACGGTGGCCCTGATGCTGTACTACAAGAAATACGCAGAGTAAACACTAACAATATAATTATACACACCATTGCATTTGGAGATGATGCCGATTTAGATTTTATGAGAACATTAGCTCAAGAAAACAACGGTACATTTATTACTTCAAAAATGTAAGTCTTAAGTCTAGTACTATAGTAACATCTTAAAAAATTAGATTCAAAAAAAATCTAAAAAAGCCCAAAAAAATAAGTTTTTTGGGCTTTTTTTATTCAAAAATGTTCTTTTTTATTCAAAAACAGACATTTTACGCGACAGTCTGTCACCCTCGCTATATAAAAAATACTCTTTCAATTTAAAATATTGCAATCATTTTACACCTCAATTAACAACATCGCAATCTATAGGCGTATCATTATCATATTAATGAATCCCTAAAATTGAATTTTAAAATACGGACTCTCGCATGGTCCTTGTGCCCTATAGAGTATATAAAACAATATTTACATAAAATGAGAGTATTAGTAATTGGAGCAGGTAATATGGGGTTAACATACTCAGAAGGTATGTCTAAATCTCCACTTTTAAACAAACACAAACTTAGAATTTACGACACTGATCCAAAAAAAATTGAAACACTTAGAAAAAATGATGCATTTAATGTTTTTGAAAACTTAGAATCTTGTTTACCTCTAGCAGATTTAGTTTTTATTGCGGTTAAGCCTTACCATAGCGATGATTTGTTTTCTGAAATGAAATCTATGATTAATGATCAGCAAATTTTTGTGTCTTTAATGGCTGGTGTTACCATACAATCTATACAAGAAAGATTACAAGCCAAAAAAGTAATACGTACAATGCCAAATTTACCAGCACAGGTTGGTAAAGGCGTAACATCTTACACAGAATCCAAAGAAGTATCTAAAGTAGAGTTGTTAATGGTTCGTAATTTATTAGATACAACAGGAACATCTATACACGTTAAAACAGAAAACTTTATAGATGCCTCTACAGGTATTTCTGGTAGTGGTCCTGCCTACGTTTTTTACTTTATGCAATCTATGTTAGAGGCAGCCTTAAAAATGGGCTTTTCAGACTATGACTCTAAAGTTTTAGTAAGTAGCACTTTTGAAGGAGCCATAGAATTATTTAATCAAAATGATATTTCACCAGAAAAATGGATAGATCGCGTAGCATCTAAAGGTGGCACTACACAAGCAGCTATAGATTCTATGGAAGATAATAACGTAAAACAGCTTATACAAGATGCTGCATACGCTGCATTTAACAGAGCCATAGAAATGGGAAAAGAAAAATAAAAAACAATAAAATGGAAATTAAAAGAGTGGTTGTAAAAGTAGGTACAAACGTACTTACCAATAAAGACAATAGAATTTTAGGTCCAATTTTAAAAGAGCTCGTTCGTCAAATTTCTGTATTGTACGAGAGAGACATAATGGTTGTTTTGGTTTCTTCTGGATCTGCTATTGCAGGAAAAGAAATATTAGGAGAAACAAACATCACAGATAAATCTACCAGAAGACAAGTCTACTCTTCTGTTGGGCAACCTAGATTAATGAGACATTATTATAGCCTTTTTAGTGATTATGGTATGCGTTGCGCCCAAGTATTGGCTACTAAAAGAGATTTTGATTTAGGTGTACATAGAGATAATATGATTAATTGTTATGAAGGTTTATTATCTGAAGGCATAATACCAATTGCCAATGAAGATGATGCTGTTTCTGTAACAATGTCTATGTTTTCTGATAATGATGAGCTAGCGAGTTTAGTTGCCGAGTTAATAGACGCAGATAGACTTATTATTTTATCAGACACAGATGGTTTATACACTGGACATCCAGATGATGAAAACTCTAAACAAATTAGCGAAGTTACTCACGACCAAGACGTAGAGCAATATGTACAAGCTAGTGACAAAAAAGAAGGTGAAGGTCGTGGCGGTATGGCTTCTAAGTTAAAAATAGCAAAAAGTACAGCAGAAAAAGAAATACCAACCTACATCGCAAATGGTAAAAAGCAAAATGTTATTGTAGACATTATTGATAATAAAAAAATAGGAACAAAATTTATTCATTAAAATTGAAATTAATATGAAATTATTAAGCTCCAAAATAAAAAATAACGTTCTAGAATCAATGCTAAGAATTATTGAGAACGACAGAGAACAAATTCTAGAAGCAAACAAACAAGATATTGAAGCTTTTAACAAAGAAGACCAAGCACTTTTAGACCGTTTAATAGTAAACAACGCCAAAATAAACGGAATGATTAAAGCCATTACAGAAGTAAAAGAACAAGAAGATCCTGTTGGTAAAGATATATCTAACTTAACTTTAGATAGCGGTTTAGTAATCACAAATAAAACAGCTCCGTTTGGTACTATTCTTATAATTTATGAATCTAGACCAGATGTTACAATAGAAGCTGCTGTTTTAGCCTTTAAAGCCAATAATAAAATTTTATTAAAAGGAGGTAAAGAGGCGTTACAAACTAATATTATTTTAGAAAAATGTTGGCACAAAGCTTTAGAAGAAAATAATATTTCTAAAGACTGGATAAATCTTTTACATCTTCAAAGAGAAGAGACTCAAGAATTTTTAAGAAATCCACCAGAAAAACTAGATTTAATAGTACCTAGAGGAGGAGAACGTCTTATTAAATTTGTTAAAGAACACGCCAGTTGTGCTGTTCTAATTAGTGGTCGTGGAAATAACTTTTTATATGTTGCGGAAGACGCAGACTGGACTAAAACAATGCGTGTAATTGTAAATGCTAAAACTGATAAAATATCTGGTTGTAATGCCTTAGATAAAGTACTAATAAATAAAAACATTAGTAATTATGAGGTTAAGATTAAAGAATTAGAACAAGTTTTAAAACAACTTAATGTTAGTATTGTTACAGATAAAAACACTTCTAATTTAATACCTGAAAATGATAAAATTGAAAATACAGCTATTTGGGAAGAAGAATTTTTAGCATTAAAGATTCTTATTGCTGAAGTAGACGATTTAGAATCTGCTATAAATAAAATAAATAATTATTCTGGCGGACATTCGGCTGCAATACTGACTGAAGACTCTGAAAAAGCTAAAACATTTATGGAGCAAGTAGATAGTGCTGCGGTATACCATAATGCATCTACCAGATTTACAGATGGCGGACAAATGGGCGTTGGTGCAGAATTGGCAATTAGCACAGACAAACTACACCATAGAGGTCCGTTAGGTCTAAAACAACTTGTAACCAACAAATATTATGTTTTTGGAGATGGCCACATAAGAGAATAAAACCACCTAAATTTTAGCGCTAACAAAAGGAGATTGTCTTTACACAAAAAGGCAATCTCTTTTTTGCTTTTAACCCCTATAAAAACAGTAAAAAAACAGTTTTTCTTACTATAAATTTTAACCTATAAAAAGAGTCAAAACAAGTTTTCTTTAATCCCAAACAATGCTAAATCTCTCTTTATTTAACACCAAATTAACAATTTAAGACAAAACAACCTCTTTTTCTTAAGATATTCATAAATAAAAAAAACTAAAAATCTAAAAAGCCATTCTGTGCGTAAAACTAAGAGAGAACAGCAATAAAAAACTTTTAATTTTATGAACACTATACCTATGCTTATAAAAACATCATACCAAAAAACTGCTACAGTTTTTCAAGACTTTCGCTCTTTAGTAGATGAAAAAATAGTTGAATCAAAAAAGAACAATTCACTAGCCATACTAGTTTTGGTTAGCACATTTATACTAATGTTAGGATCTATATATTATGTAGTTTCTTTTCAAAGTGATTTTCTTCAGTTTAATCAAGAAAGATCTAGTTCTTTATTTGGCTTTACATTTATGGTTATTGCAGCAAGCTTGTTAGCTTTTAAAGTTTTATTTTTCTTATTTATACTATACAGATATTTTAAATACAAGCCTATAGCATCTGTTTCTGATGAAAAATTACCAACTGTTACCGTAATTGTTCCTGCATATAATGAAGGGAAACAAGTATACGATACATTAATTAGCTTAATTAACAGCGATTTCCCAAAAGAAAAGCTACAGTTAATTTCTATTGATGATGGTAGTGCAGATGATACTTGGAATTGGATGCAAAAAGCAAAACAAAAGTTAGGTGAAGGTGTAGAAATATACCAACAACCAGAGAACAAAGGTAAAAGACACGCATTATACCGTGGTTTTAATATAGGTACAGGAGATGTTTTTGTTACTGTAGATAGTGATTCTATTGTAGACGCAGATACATTAAGAAATTTAGTTAGCCCATTCGCTGTTAACGATAAGGTAGGTGCTGTTGCTGGTAACATTAGAGTATTAAACAAAGCAAAAGCATTAATTCCAAAAATGCTAGATGTTAGTTTTGTATTAAGTTTTGAGTTTGTACGTTCTGCTGAAAGCACATTAAATTCAGTTTTATGTACGCCAGGAGCACTAGCAGCTTACCGTAGTTCTGCTGTTTTTAAAATACTACCAAAATGGATTAACCAAACTTTTATGGGTAAACCATCTGATATTGGTGAAGACAGAGCTATGACAAATATGATCTTGAAAGAAGGTAACCACGTGCTTTTTCAAAGAAATGCAAATGCATATACTAATGTCCCAGAAAAATACAAAGGACTTTACAAGATGTTCATTAGATGGGGAAGAAGTAATGTGCGTGAAAACATAGAAATGGCTAAGTATGTATTTACTAACTTTAGAAAAGAATCTAAATTAGGTTCAAGATTATTATTTATAAGCCAAGCTATTAAAATAATAATGAGTTACCCATTTTTAATATTTATGCTATACTTTATTGTATCTCATCCATTATTATTTTTAAGCTCAACATTATTCAGTATTTTAATACTATCAACATTCTCGGTTATATTTTATTCTAATAAATACAAGCCACAAGAATCTTTATGGGCCTATACATACAGTATACTTTACACATTTGGCTTATTCTGGATTACACCTTACGCAATAGCTACTGCAAGTAGAAGAGGCTGGTTAACCCGTGGTTTGGCAGAGAAAAAATAAGAAAACAAATAATTTTATATTACTAAAGTAGATGTGCTGTACCGTGCATCTACTTTTTTTATATCAACTATATAAAATAAAAGAAATAAAACAAGGTCTATTTGTTGGGTTACAGGTTTATTTTCGACTAAATAAAAATAAAAAGATAAAATTAACATTATTAAAATGTAACATTTCTTCTTTTTCTACGTATAAGTATATGCACCCCTTTGGTTGCGCGTAAATTATATATTAAATGAGACAGCTTAAAATTACAAAACAGGTTACCAATAGGGAAACCGCATCGCTAGATAAATATTTACAAGAAATTGGTAAAGTAGACTTAATTACTGCCGATGAAGAAGTAGAATTAGCACAGCGTATTAAAGCGGGAGATCAGGTTGCCTTAGAAAAATTAACTAAAGCCAACCTTAGGTTCGTAGTTTCTGTTGCTAAGCAGTACCAAAATCAAGGTCTAACATTGCCAGATTTAATTAACGAAGGTAACTTAGGTCTAATTAAAGCTGCACAACGTTTTGATGAAACTCGTGGATTTAAATTTATCTCTTATGCTGTATGGTGGATTCGTCAATCTATATTACAAGCGTTAGCAGAACAATCTCGTATTGTACGTTTGCCATTAAACAAAATTGGATCTATTAATAAGATTAATAAAACTTTTGCTTTCTTAGAGCAAGCACATGAGCGTAAGCCATCTGCAGAAGAAATTGCAAAAGAATTAGATATGACTATTGAAGATGTAAAGCAGTCATTAAAAAATTCTGGCCGTCACGTATCTATGGATGCTCCTTTAATTGACGGTGAAGATTCTAACCTATACGATGTATTACGTAGTGGTGAATCTCCTAATCCAGATAGAGAATTATTAATAGAATCTTTACGCACAGAAATAGAAAGAGCACTAGAAACACTAACACCAAGAGAAGCAGACGTAATACGTTTATATTTTGGTTTAGCAGAGCAGCACTCTATGACTTTAGAAGAGATTGGAGAAACTTTTGACTTAACAAGAGAAAGAGTTAGACAAATTAAAGAAAAAGCTATTAGAAGACTTAAACACACTTCTAGAAGTAAAATATTAAAAACATATCTTGGATAAACCATAACGGTTTATAAGCACAATTCTTTTTTTAACAACCTATAGCAACTGTTGTTGTCTTTTTGGTATAAAAATTGTAATTTGTGAACTGTAACAACAGTTTATCATAACTGTTCGTTTTTTGATTGATGAATGAACTCCGGCTGATTACCGGAGTTTTTCATTTTATATAGTTAAGCATCGTTAACTAACCAAAGTTACCCTTTTACTCACTGCCCATTTTTTCTTTACATAGGTTCCTTTAAGTTTACTTAAATTAAATCAAGACCTATGAAAAAAGTAATTACCACAACAATGCTACTAGCACTATTACTATCTTCCTGTGACAAGAAGATTTTTAAAGAACAATTATATACTGAAACTACAGAACAAGAAAAAATAAATACTGACAGTAAAAAAATTGCAGATCTACCAATTCAAATAGATTCAATAACTACTCAAATCTTAATACATCCAATTATTTTAGTTGATAAGGAACCTAAAAAATACCTAGATAGAAGCTCATACAAGGCCAATAACAACACAATTGATTATGTGAATCATTATAATGATATAATCACAGGAAACATTGTGAATCTAAATTTTGAAGGAATAGATTCAAATAAGTTTGTTACATTATCAACTCAAGATATAAAAATTAACAGCATTACCTTTTTAAGAGATATATACAACAACACAACAAAGGAACTCCTTCTCTATTCTGTTTTAGACACAGATACAAATAATGATAAATTAATAGATGCTAAGGACAATTCAACCTTATATATAAGTCATATAAATGGTAGTAATTTTAAGCGTTTATCATTAGTAAAAAACGATATTTTATACCGCCATAAATTTACATTAAATAATCAAAGGTTATATTTTAGTACACTACAAGACATCAACAAAGACAATACATTAGACACAAAAGATAAACTTCACTATGGCTATATAGATTTAACTAGTACAAGTTTGGTTATACACGCGTATACCCCTCTATAAACTAAAAAAGGCCTAGAGTATATCTAGGCCTTTTTTGATGCTATTTGTATAAACTATGACTTGTAATCTATACTATCCTTAAATTTAGGGTATAAAAAAAGCCCTTATCGTTAGATAAGGGCTTTTGAAAAAAGGCGACGGCCTACTCTCCCACCTAGTGGCAGTACCATCGGCGCAGATGAGCTTAACTTCCCTGTTCGGAATGGAAAGGGGTGAGCCTCATCGCCATGGCCACCTTAAATTGTTTGTTAATTGCTATACCTATTGTATAACACTCAACAGCTAGTTTTAA